>NZ_VKKS01000001.1:1699591-1924834 GCF_019402645.1 Morganella morganii | reverse complement strand
GAATGCCACTCATTATCTTGCGAATAACGGTAAATTAATCGGCATGGGTATTGGTCAGCAGGGACTCAATGCCGCGACAATTAGCGGTATGCGTTATACTTTTATCGCTGCAGCGGGATTCCGTGTGTTACAACTTATCTTCCAAAAAGATTATGATTTGTATAATTTTATTGGGGATATTACGATGGATGTGGCTAAGTTAGGTGTAGCTTCGTTTGCGGCATGGGGGAGCGGGACAATAGGACTTATTGCTTTTGCGTCCGCCGGCCCGCTATGGATTGCAGTTGGTGTTTTTGTTATTGGTTTTGGTTTGGCTGTTTATTTCAATCAACTTGATAATAAATATAAAATTACTGAGTCATTAATAAAAAAAATGAGAGAAGTTAAAGATATACCTGAGGTTGATAAATATTGGAAAGGAAACAGGCAATGGATAAGAAAAAAATAATTGCATGTGCTTTCTTTATATTAATAATATGCCCTGGCTTGTTGTTTGTTTTTTTTGAAATATCTTTAAAATCTATTTTATCTATATTATATAAAGATTCTATATTGCAAATGTCTTATGGCTCTATTTTATGTATGATAATACCAGTAATTACTTATGTTTTTTTTTTCTGATTCAATTAAAGTTATTTATTGTTTAATTAACAAAAAGAAAGAAAGTAAAAAAGAACATAATAAAAAGGGTTTTTTTGTTGTATCATGGTTTGTATTGTCATTGCCTATAACGTGGTATCTCAGTTTTTATTTAACTTCAAATGGCTATCAAAAATGTCCGTCAACAGACCTCTTTACTCAGTATTACACAACTGATCTTTTTTTGTGTTCATCCCCGCCATAAAAATGTAATGGAAATCGTGTACAGAGTCTCAAAGAACAATGCTGTATTTGGCTACCGGCCATCATGGTAGTTGCATTCTGTCCGGAATTGCCTTATCACTCCAAATAGTGGGCATTTTACGGTTAGCGCACTACACAAATTCCAAACCTCGCACTCGCGGGGTTTTTTTATGCCTGTAACACCCTGTATGTTTGTTATGCCCCTTTGTAGCTCGACACTGCACTGGAGCGCTTTTGTATCTGTTGTACTCTCTCACAAAAATGCGCGTTGCACTGATTACTAATTGATTTTAAACGAAAACTCTATTTGTCAGCTTCCGCCTTACTCGCGGCGGCATTAAAGCGAGTGGGGTTCTCATTGTGGAGAATGCCGGGGCTGATCGGCTAACTCGCATGGGTATGAGCACTGGAACAACCCAGTCGACTTATCAGGATAGAAGCATACACGCCATGGGGAACCTGAACGCATACACTCTCAGCGTATGCCTCCGCAATTATTTCAACTCTCCGGAATTTCCGGATAGTTCACATGTTCGGTTAACTATGATTTTTATCTGATTAATAGTATAGTGCTCCTAAGTCAAATTAACGGTTGTAAATTAAATGAAAACATTGATTATTAAAAAATATATTGGGGATAGCTTGGATGAAGAAATAACTGTTCCGGTCATCTTTATTTCTATGCTTAATGGAATTTTACCAAATCAAGCTGCCGTATCATTGAAAGATAAAGGTTTTGATTTTGACGAAATCATTAGTGCAGCAAAAAGCAAACACAGCTATAAAGCAGAAACCGTCATTGATGAAAACGGCGTCACTAAGCGAATCGAGTTTTTAATAAGTTAATAATGTTATTTAGCAATACAAAGAGCTGCCAAGTGCAGCTTTTTTTGTTTCTGCCATTTTGTTGATATCTCCGGAATGGCTCATATACGCTGTCACAGTATCAATCACCTCGTTATCACTTAACACAAGAGCTGTGTGCGGCTTTTATTGGCAATTTAGTGCGATAATCCCATTGCAACCCTTCTAAACATGGAGAAATATGCGATACACAACTTAATCGTTTCTGGGGTGCCTGGATCAGACATCTTATATGTAAACTGATTATCTCCATCTACTGGCCGGTACGTAACCCCCTCGTCATTTAGTTTTATCTCAGTTTCGGTGCCCTTAAATGAATCAATCAGCTCTATAATTTTATTTATTGTTTTAGATGGAATTTCAGCATGTAGTAGCCTGTGTGCAAACTGATTCCTGATTTGATTCAATTCAGAGAGAGCCTCGTATGCAGCTCTTGGCATTCCCAGCCGCTGGGCTAATTTATTTTTGTGCTCAAATGACATCCTGAAACTAACATCATCATGGTTTTTGGGTCTACTCGCGAATAAGTCCTCTATATCAAGTTTCCCAGATATAAATGCCTCTAAAAAGCTTTCGCAGGTTAGGTGCAGAGTGAGTACAGAAATAAGAGGCTCCTCTGATCTGCATATGGTCAATATGGATTCTTCAATCTTCTTAGAATCGAAAAACTTATTAAAAACATGACGTTTCATTTTTGCCTCGCGGGTATTTTTATGAAAATGGTGCATTAGTTATTAAAGATAAAGCCAATAAAACAGTATGCATGGTTGGGCGATTACCAGCAGAAAATAATATAACAGGTGGCGATCAGGATGACGGTGATGTTGATTTGATAGTGAGTAAAAACAGTAATGATAAGGCTGAAATTGGTGAGGCGTGGTCACATCACGATCAGCCGCTGCTTAACCTGTGGAATTCATTTAGAGAACAGCAAAAATCAGCCATAACGCATGTGATTTTGTCATATCGTGCAGAGGTATTTGACCTGGAATGTCAAATAGACGAAAGCAATATATAAATCACAGGTCGCTCAGGAGGCCTTTTTTATTGCAGCAACAATAAGAGCATTGGAATACGACAGGCTCATTACCTAATCCGTATTCAGCTACAGTGCTCTTTTTATTGCTTTCCCGCCGCTGGTGGGATTACCGAACAATGCCGCAGCCACCTCACTTTAACCTGTTTAAAACATATAACCCGGTTGCGGCATTTCTCCTTATCCTGATACTGAGTCCGGAACTTTCTGTCTATTTCTTTTTCCAGCGCCTCAAATATACCCGGCGGCATTATCTCTTTTTGGTTTCTGCTGAAAATAACATCAATACGGAGCATGTGATCACCTCTTGGGTACTGGTTAAATATACAGCATAATGTAAATTTACGATGGCGGTAATGTCAAGATTGTTTGTTACTGATGGGGCGTTAAGATGTTTTTTCCCAACAGAATGAACGTTTCTTTGAGTTGGCTGTCTGTAGCATGTAGAATGCTGCCAATATTACCAATTAACCAGCAATATAGAGTGTTGGCTTTGTGTCCGTAATCGTGTCCAAAGCTAGTTTTATAGGGCATTACAAAGAAGAATTTTATCTTGAAAATCAACCATATCCGAAATTTTTCCATTATTGCTCATATCGATCACGGTAAATCTACGTTATCTGATCGCATTATTCAGATTTGCGGCGGGTTATCCGACCGTGAAATGGCGGCACAAGTTCTGGATTCAATGGACCTGGAACGCGAACGCGGCATTACCATCAAAGCACAGAGTGTGACACTGGATTACACCACGCAGAGCGGCGACACATACCAGCTCAACTTTATCGACACCCCGGGACACGTTGACTTCTCGTATGAGGTTTCCCGTTCACTGGCGGCCTGTGAAGGAGCGCTGCTGGTGGTTGATGCGGGGCAGGGGGTTGAGGCACAAACGCTGGCAAACTGCTATACCGCACTGGAAATGAACCTGGAAGTGGTGCCGGTTCTCAATAAAATTGACCTGCCTGCTGCCGACCCTGAGCGGGTGGCGGAAGAGATTGAAGACATTGTCGGAATTGAGGCGGCAGATGCCGTGCGCTGTTCAGCGAAAACCGGTGTGGGTGTGACCGATGTGATCGAACGTCTGGTGCGCGATATTCCGCCGCCGGAAGGCGATCCGGATGCACCGTTACAGGCACTGATTATTGACTCCTGGTTTGATAACTATTTAGGGGTTGTATCTCTGATCCGTATCAAAAACGGCACACTGCGCAAAGGCGATAAAATCAAAGTGATGAGCACCGGCCAGGTGTATAACGCTGACCGTCTGGGGATTTTCACACCGAAACAGGTGGATAAAGATATCCTCAGATGCGGTGAAGTGGGCTGGCTGGTCTGCGCGATTAAAGACATTCTCGGGGCACCGGTGGGGGATACCTTAACCGGCGCACGTGCACCGGCGGACAAACCGCTGCCGGGCTTTAAAAAAGTCAAGCCACAGGTCTACGCGGGTCTGTTCCCGGTCAGCTCTGATGACTATGAAGCCTTCCGCGATGCGCTCGGTAAACTGAGCCTCAACGATGCCTCTCTGTTCTATGAGCCGGAGAGTTCCACTGCGCTGGGCTTCGGTTTCCGCTGCGGCTTCCTGGGTCTTCTGCATATGGAGATTATCCAGGAGCGTCTGGAGCGTGAATATGATCTCGATCTGATCACCACTGCACCGACCGTAGTCTATGAAGTGGAAACCACCGGCGGCGAAATCGTCTATGTCGACAGCCCGTCCAAACTGCCGCCGCTCAACAATATTGAAGAGTTGCGCGAGCCGATCGCGGAATGTCATATGCTGCTGCCGCAGCAGTATCTCGGTAATGTCATTACCCTGTGCATCGAAAAACGCGGCGTGCAGACCAATATGGTTTATCACGGCAATCAGGTTGCACTGACCTATGAAATCCCGATGGCGGAAGTGGTACTCGATTTCTTCGACCGCCTGAAATCCACCTCACGCGGTTATGCCTCACTGGATTACAACTTCAAACGCTTCCAGGCGTCTGATATGGTGCGCGTGGATGTGCTTATCAACGGTGATCGCGTGGATGCGCTGGCACTTATCACCCACCGTGATAATTCCATGTACCGTGGCCGTGAACTGGTTGAGAAGATGAAAGATCTGATCCCGCGTCAGCAGTTTGATATCGCAATTCAGGCTGCTATCGGTACTCATATTATTGCACGTTCAACAGTGAAACAGCTGCGTAAAAACGTTCTGGCGAAATGCTACGGCGGTGACGTCAGCCGTAAGAAAAAACTGTTACAGAAACAGAAAGACGGTAAGAAACGCATGAAGCAGGTCGGTAACGTTGAGTTACCACAGGAAGCGTTTTTAGCCATTCTCCATGTCGGTAAAGATTAATAATTCAGCAGGTTGTAAGGAGACATAATGGCGAATACCTTTGCGCTGATCCTGACCCTGGCAACGTTGGTTACCGGGATCATCTGGGCGGTGAATAAATTTAAAATTCAGCCTGCCCGTAAGAAAAAACTGGCGCGCATGGCGGAGCTGACAGAAGGAACCATGGATCAGGCTCATCTGGCTGAGACAGTGGCCAAACCGGGCTGGGTGGAAGGGACGGCGTCCCTGTTCCCTGTACTGGCGATTGTCCTGATCGTGCGCTCATTTATTTACGAGCCGTTTCAGATCCCGTCCGGTTCTATGATGCCGACGCTGTTAATCGGCGACTTTATGCTGGTGGAAAAATACGCCTACGGATTAAAAGACCCGATCACGCAGACTACCCTGATTAAAACCGGGGAGCCGAAGCGCGGTGATATCGTCGTGTTTAAATATCCGGAAGATCCGCGTGTCGATTATGTCAAACGTGTGATTGGCCTGCCGGGTGATAAAGTTATTTATGATCCGTATGCCAAAGAGTTACAGGTCTATCCGGGCTGCACCAAAGAGCAGAGCAGTTGTGAAACACTGCCGGTCACCTATGGTCAGGAATATGAAAGCGAGTGGGCTATCCGCTGGGAAAAATCCCCGCTGGGCGGCTCCTTTATGAGCGGCGGTGCACGTCAGTTCCCGATCGAGGATGATATGGAAGTCGGTTACCGCCGTCAGGCGGAACGGATTGAAAACCTCGGGCCGGTTGCACATCATATTCTGACCGTACCGGAAATCACACCGGACAGCATCAGCGGGCAGCGTCTGTTCCGTCAGCCGGGGTTACCGGAGTACACCTGGGTGGTGCCGGAAGGGCATTACTTTATGATGGGTGATAACCGTGATAACAGTGCGGACAGCCGCGTCTGGGGATTTGTGCCTGAACAGAATCTGGTCGGCCGTGCAAGCTTTATCTGGTTAAGCCTTGAAAAACAGGAAGGTGAATGGCCTACCGGTCTGCGCCTGAGCCGTTTCGGACGGATAGAATAGAAAAAACAGAATTTGCTGAGCATTACATGTAATCACAGTGTAGAATATGCCCCGCAAAATGATTGGCTCTCCGGTACACGGGGAGCCAGTGCAAACGCAACAGTTTTGTATCGCGGTTTCCCGCGGCTACAGGTCTGTTGCGTGTGCGTTTTATAAACATCCTAATTTTTGGTCGCACATGAACCCGATAGTGATAAACCAGCTGCAGCGAAAACTCGGCTATACTTTTACCCGTCAGGACTTATTAATGCAGGCACTTACTCACCGCAGTGCCAGCAGCAAACATAACGAACGCCTGGAATTTCTCGGCGATTCTATTTTAAGTTTTGTTATTGCCAATGATTTATATCACCGTTTCCCGAAAGTGGATGAAGGGGATATGAGCCGGATGCGCGCCACACTGGTGCGCGGAAATACCCTGGCGGAACTGGCCCGCGAATTTAACCTCGGCGAATGTCTGCGTCTGGGGCCGGGGGAACTGAAAAGCGGCGGCAGCCGCCGTGAATCCATCCTCGCGGACACCGTGGAAGCTCTTATTGGCGGAATTTTTCTCGACAGTGATATTCAGACAATTGAGCGGATTATCCTCAGCTGGTATGAGTCCAGACTGAATGAAATCTCGCCCGGGGATAAGCAAAAAGACCCGAAAACCCGGTTACAGGAATACCTTCAGGGGCGGCATTTGCCTCTGCCTAACTATCTGGTTGTTCAGGTAAAAGGTGAAGCTCACGATCAGGAGTTCACTATTCACTGCCAAATCAGCGGTGTTGAACAGCCGGTAAAAGGAACCGGTTCCAGCCGCCGGAAAGCCGAACAGGCCGCGGCGGAACAAGCATTAATTTTGTTGGAGCTTGAATGAGCGAAGAAAACACCTATTGCGGCTTTGTCGCGATAGTCGGACGCCCCAATGTGGGCAAATCCACCTTACTGAACCAGTTACTGGGGCAGAAAGTCTCTATTACCTCGCGGAAACCGCAGACCACGCGGCACCGCATTATGGGGATCGATACACAGGATAATTATCAGATCATCTATGTGGATACCCCGGGGCTGCATATTGAGGAAAAACGGGCGATCAACCGCCTGATGAACCGCGCGGCCAGCAGTTCCATCGGTGATGTTGAGCTGGTGATTTTTATGGTTGAAGGCACTAACTGGACGCCGGACGATGAGATGGTACTGAATAAAGTCCGCTCTCTGCGCTGCCCGGTTCTGCTTGCCATCAACAAAGTGGACAACGTGGAAGACAAAACCAAACTGCTGCCGCATATTGCGTTTCTCAGTCAGCAGATGGATTTCCTCGACGTGGTGCCGCTCAGTGCCGGGAAGAAAATGAATGTCGATACCATCGCGAAAATTGTGCGTCAGCACATTCCGCAGGCGCCGTTCCACTTCCCGGAAGACTACATCACTGACCGTTCACAGCGCTTTATGGCCTCTGAAATCATCCGTGAAAAACTGATGCGTTTCCTGGGGGATGAACTGCCGTATTCAGTGACCGTGGAAATCGAACAGTTTGTTGTACAGGACAACGGCGTATTTCAGATCAACGGCCTGATCCTCGTTGAGCGCGAAGGACAGAAAAAAATGGTTATCGGCAACAAAGGCAGCCGTATCAAAACGATCGGGACTGAATCCCGTATTGATATGGAACGTCTGTTTGATGCCCGTGTTCACCTTGAACTGTGGGTGAAAGTTAAAGCCGGCTGGGCAGATGATGAACGTGCACTGCGCAGCCTGGGTTATGTTGACGACCTGAAGTAACATAGTGATGGACGGCTGGCAGCGCGCGTTTGTACTCCATAGTCGCCCTTACAGTGAAACCAGCCTGATTCTGGATGTGTTCACTGAACAGGAAGGGCGGCAGCGCCTGCTGGCGAAAGGGGCACGCCGCCGCCGTTCCGGTCTTAAAGGGGCATTACAGCCCTTTACGCCGCTGCTGATCCGCTGGGGCGGGCGCGGGGAACTGAAAACCCTGCGCGACGCGGATCCTATTTCCCTCGCTTTACCCCTGACCGGCACAGTGCTTTACAGCGGCTTATATATCAATGAGTTGCTCTCCCGTGTGCTGGCTAACGGCGTCACCTGTTCCGCATTATTTTTTGATTATCTGCGCTGCCTTCAGTACCTCGCGGCCAGCGATACCACACCGGAACAGGCACTGCGCCGGTTTGAGCTGGCACTGCTGCACCACATCGGCTACGGCGTGGATTTTCTCCACTGCGCGGGCAGCGGTCAGGAAGTCTCTGACACCATGACGTACCGCTACCGCGAGGAAAAAGGCTTTATCGCCAGCCTGGTGGTGGATAACAGTAGTTTCACCGGCCGTGAACTGAAAGCGCTTGCTGCCCGGGAATTTCCGGATGCGGAAACTTTACGTGCCGCCAAACGCTTCACCCGCATCGCGTTAAAACCCTATCTCGGCGGAAAGCCATTGAAAAGCCGTGAATTATTTCGTCAATTTGTGCGCCCGCCGTTGGTTTCAAAAGAAAATGGCCGCAGTGGTTCCTCTTCGTCTGAAAAAGGTTAAACTGAATAACAAAAGTTACCCGGAGGATGATAAAAAATGAGTGAAGTTTTATTGGGTGTAAACATTGACCACATTGCAACTGTCCGTAACGCACGCGGCACCAATTATCCGGACCCGGTTCAGGCGGCATTTGTCGCGGAACAGGCGGGGGCGGAAGGTATTACCGTGCATCTGCGTGAAGACCGCCGTCATATCACCGATCGTGATGTGGAATTGCTGAGACAAACCATTCAGACCCGTATGAACCTGGAAATGGCTGTCACCGATGAGATGGTGGATATCGCCTGCCGTATCAAACCGGCGTTCTGCTGCCTGGTCCCGGAAAAACGTCAGGAAGTCACCACGGAAGGCGGGCTGGATGTCGCCGGTCAGAAAGAAAAAATTGCCCGCGCGGTTAAACGCCTGACAGAAGCCGGTATTAAGGTTTCCCTGTTTATCGATCCTGATCATACCCAGATTGATGCAGCGGATGACGTTGGCGCACCGTTTATTGAAATCCACACCGGCGCTTATGCGGATGCGGACACCTCTCAGGAAGAAGATAAAGCGTTTATCCGTATCAAAGATGCGGTTGCTTATGCGGCAGGTAAAGGCCTGAAAGTGAATGCCGGACATGGCCTGAACTATCACAACGTTCAGCGCGTTGCGGCACTGCCGGCTATTTATGAGCTGAATATCGGTCACGCGATTATTGGCCGGGCTGTCTTCAGCGGACTGGCTGCCGCTGTTGCGGATATGAAAACCCTGCTGCGGGAAGCCCGTCGTTAATGGCTATTGTCGGCATTGGTACGGATATTGTTGAAATAAGGCGTATTGAAGCGGTTATCGGGCGTTCCGGTGACCGCTTTGCAAAACGGATCCTCAGTGACGCGGAATGGGACGTGTACCGGCAGCATAAACAGCCGGTGCGCTTTCTGGCAAAACGGTTTGCTGTCAAAGAGGCCGCATCCAAAGCACTGGGAACCGGGATCCGCCGGGGGCTGGCATTTAACCAGTTTGAAGTCAGTAATGACTTACTCGGGAAACCCAATCTGACTTTCCTCGGCTACGCCGGAGAACTGGCCGCCGCCCGGCAAGTCACGCACTACCATGTCTCGATCGCCGACGAGCGTCATTACGCCTGTGCAACAGTTATTCTCGAAACAAACACCTGACAGATGCGCCCGGCGCGGGCGCATACCTGCGCTTAAATCTTATCGGCGTGATACATCAGTACAAACTTATCCCACAGCATCTCCTGTGTTTCAGTATGCGCAGGATCGATAATGATTGTGTTAGTGATCGGACAGACTGACTGGCAGGTCGGTTTGTCATAATGTCCGACACACTCAGTACATAAATCAGGGTTAATTTCATAGATTGAATCCCCCATAGAAATTGCTTCGTTGGGGCATTCGGGTTCGCACATATCACAATTTATGCAACGTTCGGTAATCAGTAACGCCATCGTAGCTATCACCATATAAATTATTTAAAATTCAGTAACTTATATCTTGCACTTATACGTTACTATCTAACCGGTTTCTGTAAATATAACCAGTATTATAACCTTGGTTTTCCTGTTTCAGGAACACAAATCAGCAACACAAGCCTATTGCAGCCGCCACTATCTTAAATTATCGCAAAAAATCGCGCAGAACGGAGTACAAAAGAGACAATTTTTTGCGATTCGGGTTCAGCTGTGGCGGTAAGGTTACCATTCTTGGTTTCAATATTGCCTTACTATAAATCTGCATTTGATGTGAATAATGAGGTTAACATTTTATCTATATCTGAGTCAAAAGCGTTAGTTGATAAAATCAATTGCATCGAAGGTTTTATCAATGGAAATGACAAAAAAACATTTAACTGTGACCTGAATTAATTCTTCAGCAAATTAATAAAATTTAATATTTGAAATAATTAAAATAAAACGCCCCGCTAAATAGCGGGGTTTTTTTATGTGCCGTGTGGTCGCAGTCTTCCTGTGTTAGCTGTGACCCGTCCACTTCATGCGGAGAGTGTACGGGGAGAAACAAAAACAACGAATCCACGGTGTAGTTACTGATGTAGGCAGCAACGTCAGCTGCCGGAGTTGTAAGGCATGACAGCCGGAGAAACGACAGGAACCAATCATAATAATGAGCCGGCTTTATAACCGAAGGATATGATGCCACCACGCATTCCCCGTGCCTGCCGCAAACGTGGCTGCGCAAAGACAACTACCGATCGCAGTGGTTACTGCAACGAACATATCAAACAGGCTGTGAGAACCACCAGCAGGGGAAAATCACCATGAATATTATAACTAATTGTTTATATGCGTATTTATTAAAAGGTGCTCCCAGAGGGGGAACCTTACCACGGGGCGGCGGCTTCGTGGGAAACGGCTTGTTTTCGGATTTTCATGCTGTCAGCAGCAGGTCAGATAATTCATTGATATTATTTATAAAAAAACAACATTGAGGTGACAAAACCGGTTTTGGTCTGTCACCTGAGTGCTGGAGAACTTTAAAAAGTACAACAATCCCGGTTCAGGCGACTGAACCGGTCATGGGTAGGTTATTAAACATAGTACGGGTCATAACGGAGGCTCGGCAAAAATGACGGAGGAAAAGGAATGCTTCAACACTGAGGTTCATCACCTAAGCCGTAAGTGCAGGCATTCGGATCATTCCATCCGTTATCTTTACGGAAAAAATAAATAGTCTTTTTATCTGCGGTAGTGACATAACCCAGTCCGCCTGACTGGACTGTCCATCTGCCTGTCATTCCGTCACTAAATTTGATATGGCCGGTTGATATGCAGGCAGAGTAATATTCATGCATCCATTTATTTTCAGTTGATTCTTCGGTGGTATTAAAATAGTTTATCAACTGTGTCTGATTTGGTTTAAATTGTTTGCATGCTTTTATTTCATTGATATTTTTACTGTCAGAGTATGCAATACCAACTTTATTAATCTGAATGTCAGCGACAGTTTTTGCTTGTATAAAACCGGGAATTAAACAGAGCATTACCGGAATAACAACCGATTTTTTTACCATGATGCTGTACTCGCTTCGGTCAGATTTTTCCTTCCGATGTCAGGATGTCGATATATCTCAGAGGGAGAAATATCCGGGGTATCCGGGAGTTCTGATATCAGCCATTTTTTCGTCACAATACAAAGTGATTGCATCAATCCGACATGCCGGGTTGTTTTAAATAATGATGCTGTTTGGCAGATGGTCCCATCCCGGTTAACCAGAAAATGAGCACCATCAGATTTGGGATGGGTGTAACTGTTAAATGTGTGACTTGCAGATGGTGTATTCGTTTGGTGTACCACAATTCCGGTGACTTTATCCATCCGGTCATACTCTATTTTACTGAATATTTTAACCTTAATACGATTTGATTTAACGATTCCGGTGTCATCAATATAGAGCATATATATCATCCATTAATTACTATATTAATTTTTTATAACATACGGTTGTAGCGAGGCTATAAGATTAATACGAACAACAAAAAATTTACAGTGATTATCCATCAATATTTGTAGTGTCGGTCGTACAGACTCTCAGACGGTGTCCGTCAGGATCGGTTGCCACGAAAGTATAGCCGAAATCCAGTATCACCGGTTTCATAATAATTTTCACACCCGGCTCACACCATCTGCGATAGATATCATCAACTTCCCGGTTGCTGACATCTGACATACATATTTCCACGCCGCCAATGCAGGGTTGTGGTGCAGGATCGATGCCGGACTTTGCCTGAAGTCCTAATATCATGTTATCAGATAAGGCAAAAACAGAAAATTCACTGTATTGCTCATCAGGTTCAGCGTTGAGTAGTTTGGTGTAAAAACAGGTACTTTTCTCTGTGTCTCTGACATACAAAATAATACTGTTTGGTTTGAACATATTACCTCCTTATTTTTTTCTTATCATAGCCCCGGTGAGGAATGTATTAAAAATTTTTTTAAAATCCATAACTATTTTGATAAATAACAAGCCTGCTCCGGGGAGGCCATGTTACGGTCGGAGAATCTTGACCTGACGGGGAGCGGAATATGCCTTATTTATTCTTAACGCTGGCGGCGTGTTTCTGGGGCGGGAACTATGTTGTCGGACATCTTTTGGTATCTGAAGCCGACCCGGTTATTTTATCTCAGCTGCGCTGGCTGGTAACGGCGGTTTTGCTGATGACGCTGTATTTCAGTCAGGTGAAACAGCAGTGGGCATTTATGAAAAAGGCGAAAGGGATAATTATGTTTCTGTCATTGTGCGGACAGGTTTTATTCCCGGTTACGCTGTATATCGGTCTGCAATATACCACGGCACTGAATGCTGCGATTTATATGTCTGCAACGCCGTCGATTGTTTTACTGATAAATATGCTGGTGTTTAAAGAAAAAATTCAGGGAAAAAATTATATCGGCGTATTATTAAGTACGTTAGGTGTGATTTATCTGATATTTAAAGGTGACCTTAATTTTTCAGAAGTTATCAGTCACCTGAATAAAGGGGATTTGTGGGCACTGGGATCAGCCATCAGCTGGGCATTATATTGTGCTTTTTTAAGACTGAAACCCCGTG
The DNA here is from genome assembly GCF_019402645.1 of Morganella morganii. Lineage (GTDB taxonomy): Bacteria > Pseudomonadota > Gammaproteobacteria > Enterobacterales > Enterobacteriaceae > Morganella > Morganella morganii_D. Next base: position 1,911,622 of record NZ_VKKS01000001.1, on the reverse strand, counting down.
AGGTGAACGGTAATGCATTTGTGGCTATCAGTTCGGTAACCGGCAGCCTGATGATGTTACCGATACTGATTATTTATCTGTTTTTACACGATTTTCAGATCAGCAATATTGGTCATTATGCTTCACCGCTGTTTATCTCCGGGCTTGCCTATCTGGTTATTTTCCCGTCGTGGCTATCATATTTGCTGTGGAATAAAGGGATATTAACGATAGGAGCAACAAGAGGTGAAATTTTCTCACACCTGATCCCGTTGAGTGGCGGTTTCTTTGGTGTTATTTTCCTTAGTGAAAAATTACACAGTTATCATTTTTTAAGTGGTGTCTTAATTATATCCGGAATTTACTTTTGTTCTTCTTCGAAAAAACTAAGGTATAACAATTAATTATAATACCTGTTATTTGTAATAGATATCATCGGAATGAATAAAAAATAAAACGACAGATTAATTAACACAGATACCTAAACATACTGATAATTTTAATTTTGTCATGGCATAAAAAAGGATTTCCTGATCACTCCGGTGGCCTTTTTTATGCCGGAAACAGGATAAAAAAACCGGGGCATAATACGTGACCGGGCTGAGAGGATATAGGTATGATAATCATATGTGTTGTTCCAATGCCGGTGAATGCCTGTCAGTGGTTTAAAAAATACCCGCACAGGTGAGTGTGCGGGTAAATCATGTCAGAAAAAGAGTACCGCACAGTCGGGTGCAGGTCAGTAATGTGAATATCAATTAATTAAAACTGCTTATTAATATAGCCGCTGTACGGAGGATGTACAGCATAAAAACATCTCTGTGTTTATTTTCAGTATTTACACGTAGCGATTTCTATCAGGCCGTAAACCTGAAAAGCTATGTGATTTTCTCAGCAAATACAGTCTATTGTAAGGATACTAATCAGCCTTTTTCCCGGGAAATAAAAAAGCCTCTGAACAAACGAAGCCGGTTCAGAGGCGTCAGGTGTTACTTTCAGCTTGGTAACATGCTAAAGATAGTTAAGTTACATGAATTAGTCAAAAAATGATTGGCTAAAAAGTGTGTTTTGACAGACCAGACAGGGGAATAAACAAAAACGCCTTTCAGCTTTATACCAGACTGAAAGGCGTTCAGAGAGACAATAAGTCTGTGTTCATTTAATCATCCCATTTCGGGCTCATAACTGTGGCAAACAGACAGGATAAGATAATAAATCCGAGTGTCAGTAAAAACATATATTCCCCTTAATATAACTTTAATCTGATCCGATAAAAATTCTCCGGCAGAAGGTGATAGATCATAATGTGTTCTCAATAACTGATTCTACCGGACAGAGCCGGTAACTCAATGAAAGAAAACTAATTTATTGTCATTATTTGTCATGTTTGCCCGTGGTGTGCTGACAAAGAATAAAGTATGTAAATAAAAACAGCAAAAATGAAAACATCCGTCTCGGTAAAAAAAGGTGGCAATAGGATATAAAAGTTGTACATTGTCAGCATGATGAATAATAAAATTACAGTCGGTTTTTCACATAATGCTTTCTGGTGGCGCACAACGTGCGGCGCCGGTTTTGTTATTCAGTTTTAATTTCAAAAATCGCCGCCGGAGTGCGGCGATTTCATTTCAGACATATTGTATGCATTCCGGCGGCCTCTGATCATAATATAAAGAGGAATTCGTATGTCTGTTCATCACACTCAATCCGTCATTCTGACCGGCGACCGCATTACCGGGCCGTTACATCTCGGGCATTATACCGGCTCGTTGCAGCAGCGGGTTACTCTTCAGCATTCTGCCGTGCAATATATTCTGATGGCCGATATGCAGGGACTGACGGATAACGGTGCGCAGCCGGAAAAAGTAAACCGTTATTTTTATGATGTGGCGGCAGATTATCTGGCGGCAGGGATTGATCCCGCCCGTTCGGTGATTTGTCTGCAATCTGCACTGCCCGCGCTGGCTGAGCTGACATTGCTGTATCTCAATCTGGTGACAGTTTCCCGGCTGGAGCGAAATCCGACAGTCAAACAGGAAATTATTCAGAAGCAGTTTTCCCGCACACTGCCCGCCGGATTTTTGATTTATCCGGTCAGCCAGGCGGCGGATATCACCGCGTTTAAAGCTGATCTGGTGCCGGTCGGGGAGGATCAGCTGCCGATGATTGAACAAACCAATGAAATTGTCAGCAAAATCAATAATATTACCGGGCAGAAATTACTGGTTCATTGCCGTGCGGAAGTCGGTAAAACCGGACGCCTGCCGGGGATTGACGGTAAGATGTCAAAATCACTGGGTAATGCCATTAATCTCTCTGTCAGTGCGGATGAACTGACCCGTGCTGTCAATGCCATGTTTACTGACCCGCAGCACCTGCGGGTGTCTGATCCCGGCCGGATTGAGGGTAATGTGGTGTTTGCCTATCTTGATGCGTTTCATCCGGATACGGCACGGGTGGCAGAAATGAAAGCCCGCTATCAGGCCGGCGGATTAGGTGACAGAGAGTGCAAGACGGTACTGAATGAGTGCCTGCAAACACTGCTGGCGCCGATCCGTGAGGAGCGGGCGCGGCTGATGGCAGATAAACCTTATCTGCTCTCGGTGATCCGCAGCGGAACAGAAAAAGCGCGGGAAATAACACAGCAGACACTGGATCAGGTAAAGCGGGGGATGGGGTTGCAGCTCTTCTGATTGACCGAATATGCGGAATTAACAGGATGCGATTGATTCCCGTTTGCGTGAGGTCTATTATACAAACCATATCTGTTTTATATATGGTTTATCAGTTAAGGATTTCACGTGGGTATTGTTAAAATCTCCGATGAATTACATGAATATCTGCGCCGGGCGAGCACAGTGATGTCGCGCTCTATCAATGCTCAGGCAGAATTCTGGATCAAAATCGGAATGCAGGCTGAAATGAATCCTGATAAAACCTTCACAATGCTTGTCAGCGAAATGCTGGAAAAAGAATCTGTCAGCCGGAAAGGAGAACAGCATGAGTAGTATCGTTATAAAAACACCCGAAGAAATTGAGCTGATGCGGGAATCAGGCCGTCTGCTGGCAAAGGTCTTTGCCATGCTGGACGATTTCATTAAACCGGGTGTTTCCACGCTGGCGATTAATGACAAAGTTGAAGATTATATCGTGAATACCCTTCAGTCACGCCCTGCCAGTAAAGGGCAGTACGGGTTTCAGTATGTGCTGAATACCTCGCTGAATGAAGTGGTGTGTCACGGTGTTCCGAAAGCGGATGAGCTGTTGAAAGATAAAGATATCATTAATGTGGATATCACTCTGGAAAAGAACGGCTTTATTGCGGATTCCAGCAAAATGTATGTGATGCCGGAAGCCTCACCACTGGCGCGCAAACTGGTGAAAACCACCTATGATGCCATGTGGGAAGGTATTCAGCAGGTGAAACCGGGCGCGACGCTGGGGGATATCGGTTCTGCTATTCAGCATTATGCGGAGTCACGCGGATACAGTGTGGTGCGCGAGTATTGCGGTCACGGTATCGGCCGTGAGATGCATGAATCCCCGCAGGTGCTGCATTATGGTGTGCGCGGTAAAGGAACGGAACTGAAAGAGGGGATGACCTTTACCATTGAGCCGATGATTAACCAGGGCGGTGCCAAAATCAAAACCAAAAAAGATGGCTGGACTGTGGTAACGCGGGATAAAAAATTATCCGCGCAGTCTGAGCACACCATTCTGGTGACCGCGACCGGCTATGAAGTGTTAACTCTGCGTGCGGATGAAACATTACGATGATTTTATCTGTATAAACAACAGAGTGTGAAAAGCCCGGCTGCGACCGGGCTTTTTTTATCAGGCTTTCAGAAAGCGCAGAAATTGTTCATACAGCACGCCGCCCAGCGTCTGCGCCGTGTAGTGTCCGGATTGCGGCAGGGTATCCACGGCGGCATGCATGCCGTGATAAATAATCATCGCCGTAATATCCGGATGTACCGTGCGCCAGTTACTGTGTTGTTCACCTTCTGCGATCAGGGCAAGCAACTGATTCAGCACGGCATTCTCATGGTCATTACCCTGCTGGTGAAACCCCTGATGAAACAGGACATCATGCAGCTCCTGCTTTTCAGTATAAGCCGTGACAGAGCGATCACACCAGGCCGCGAGTCTGGCATCCGCATCGCCCGCCGCACAGGCATCCATCGCTTGCTGAGTCTGCGACAGAAACCAGTCCATATAACGGTGGCGCAATGCCTCGTAAATGTCCGGTTTGGCGGCGAAATAGTGGTAATAGGTTCCCTTCGCGACACCGGCCCGCGCCACAATATCACTGACGGTCGTGGCATCAAATCCCTTGTCGAGAAACAGTGATTCGGCGGCATCCATCAGTTCATTGATCCGGACATCGGCAGGTTTAAAACGGGGTTTGTGTTCTGCTGACTGAGTCATAAACGCGCCTTTTATAACAGAAAACCCCGATTATGCCATTTCCGGGGTATGAAGGCGAAAGAAACACGCAAATGAAATCTATTCTCATTTTAATTGACCGCCGGTCGGTCGATGTGTATTCTGCCTCTGAGAAAGGAGAACACCATGAACCGACTTCGTTATTTTGCCGTTACCACCGCGATTTGCCTGGGTACCTTTATGGCAACGCTGGATATCAGTATTGTGAATGTGGCACTGCCGGCCATTCAGCATGACTTACATGCGCCGATGGTGTCATTGCAATGGCTGATTGATGCTTATGCATTGTGTTTATCTGCGCTTATTCTGTCCGCCGGTCCGTTGAGTGACCGTTACGGGCGCAAAAAAATGTGGCTGGCCGGGGTGCTGATTTTTACTCTCGGCTCACTGCTCTGCGCACTGGCCGGTACATTGCCGCTGCTGCTGGCAGGAAGGGTTGTGCAGGGGATTGCGGCGGCGTTGCTTATTCCCGGGGCTCTGTCACTGATCACGCATACTTTTGCGGACAACCAGCAGCGTATCCGGGTGATTGGTATCTGGTCATCTGTCAGTGCGTTGTCACTGATTGTCGGGCCGATCCTCGGGGGTGTGCTGGTGCATACCACCGGCTGGGAAGGTATTTTTCTTATCAATATTCCGGTCGGTATTATCACATTTCTGCTCGGGCAGTACGGTATCCGCGAAAGCGCGGATCCGGAGAAAGCGGCGTTTGACCCGGCAGGACAATTGTTGAGTATCGCAGCGCTGGGCTGTGTGACGTACGGACTGACCGAGGCGGGTATCCATGGCTGGTTGCATCCGGTAATTCTGTTTACTGTCACAGGCGGGATTATTTTCCTTTTATTGTTTCTGTACACCGAAAACCGGGTGGCAAAACCGCTTCTGCCGCTGACGGATTTCAGACGCCGGGATTACCGGCACTACAATCTGGCTTCGTTTGTGATTGGTTTTGCGGCATATACCAATGTGTTTTTTATCGCACTGTTTTTACAGAAAGCGCAGGGCTGGGATGCTCTGGAAGCGGGCTGGCGGATGTCGCCGGAATTTATCGCAATGGCGCTGTTTGCGTTCTCATTCGGGCGGATCGCCCGTAAACTGAGTATCCGCCTGATCCTCGGCACCGGCCTGCTGCTGACAGCGGCGGCCTGCGGACTGATGACACTGCTGACGCCGTATACACCGTATCCGCTGACGGGGCTGATACTGTTTATGCTCGGCACCGGCATGGGGCTATCCATTCCCGCCACCGGCGCACTGATTATGCACGCCGCTGATCCGGCGCGCTCCGGTGTGGCATCGGCGACACTGAATATGATGCGCCAGACCGGCATGACGCTGGGGGTGGCACTGCTCGGCACACTGATGATACAGCGTGCGGTCAGTATTGCGCAGCACCGCCGTTTGCCGGAGGCAGAGCAGCTTATTACCGGCGCACAGACCGGGGAACTGACAGCCGCAGTGCAGAACACCATTTATGAAGCCTTTGCGGGCGGGTTTAATCTGGCGATGGCCGGCGCAGCATTATCGGCAGTATGGGTGTTTGTCCTGATATTTTACCCCCGCCGCCGCAAAATTCCGCAGGAAAACGGGAAAATAACCTTATAACAGAGAAGGTATATCCGTGGCATGTATTTTATGATTAATTAATCTGAACCTGCACACACCACGGAGGCGTTATGTTTGAAAATCTGGGCATACTGAATATCGGTACTTATATCATCGGTGTTATTTTTATTATCCTTGTGCCGGGGCCGAACTCGCTGTATGTCCTGAAATCCAGTGCGGCATTCGGGTATAAAAAAGGTTACCGGGCCGCACTGGGGGTATTTACCGGCGATGCAGTGCTGATCATTCTGTCATTCCTGGGGGTTGCCTCAGTCATTAAAGCTTCTCCGGCATTATTTACTGCTGTGCGTTACCTCGGTGCGGCGTATTTATTGTATCTTGGACTGAAAATTCTCTATGCCACTTTTATGCAGAAACAGAGGAACCATGAGGATAAACCGCTGAAAGCGGAAAATGCCTTTAATAAAGCACTGATTCTGAGCCTGACAAACCCGAAAGCGATTCTGTTTTATGTCTCTTTCTTTATCCAGTTTATTGATTTTAATTATGCCCATCCGGTGGTGAGTTATGGTGTGCTGGCACTGATTCTGGAAACGGTCAGCTTTTTGTATCTCTCTTTTTTAATCTACAGCGGCACCAAATTATCGCAGTTCTTCCGCCACAAAAAACAGGCTGCGAAAGTGGGTAACAGCACCATCGGCCTGTTTTTTATGGGCTTTGCCGCCAAACTGGCGCTGTTTACAGCGTAAAGAAACTGCCTGTCTGACGACAGTGACGCTATACTGTGCATGATTTTAAATAAGCAGGTATTCACGTGACTGACCGTACAACACCTTATAATAATGATGAATTCTGGATGAGACAGGCGCTGGCACTGGCAGAAGAGGCCGCGCTGGCCGGGGAGATCCCTGTCGGAGCCGTGCTGGTGAAAGATAATCAGTGCATTGCCGGTGGCTTTAATCAGCCTATCCTCAGCCATGACCCGACAGCTCATGCCGAAATTATCACACTGCGCGGAGCCGGGGAAGCGCTGGAAAATTACCGTCTGACAGATACCACACTGTATGTCACCCTCGAACCCTGCATGATGTGTGCGGGGGCACTGATCCACAGCCGGATCAGACGTCTGGTTTACGGTGCGGCAGAGCCCAAAACCGGAGCCGCAGGGTCATTTATTGATTTACTGACCTTACCGCGTCTCAATCACTATATGGAAGTGACGGGGGGCGTGCTGGCGGAGGAGTGTTCGGCGATGATCAGTGAATTTTTCCGCCGCCGCCGGGCAGAGAAAAAAGCCCTGAAAAAACAGAATGCGGAAAATCGGCCGGCAGAGGATGAATGATCACTCCGGTGCGGCAGAGGTTAGTATCTCTGCCGTTTCTTCTTCCGGCTGCTGTAGCCGCAGCTCTTCCTGATGTAAATCGAGATAACCCTGTAAACTGAGCTGGTAACGGCGTACCCCTTCCACATAGCGGTAAGCTTCATAGCCGCGCGCATAGCCGTACGGCAGGGACTGGTAATAGGCTTTTTTACTCAGCAGCGGCAGGCGGGATTTCACATCCAGCCAGCTGTCAGGATCCGCCCCCTGCATCTCGGTCAGCTTACGCACATCCAGCATATGGCCGTAGCCCATATTATAAGCCGCCAGTGCAAACCAGATTTTTTCATCCTCCGGGATAGAATCCGGCAGTTTATCCATCAGATAATTAATATAAGTCCCGCCCCCCTTGATGCTCTGCTCGGGGTCAAGGCGATCCTCAATACCAAAGAAATCCGCCGTCGGCCGGGTCAGCATCATAATGCCGCGCACGCCGGTCGGTGAGGTGGCGGTCGGGTTCCAGTGTGATTCCTGCCAGGCAATCGCCGCCAGTACCCGCCAGTCCATTTTTCCCGCATACTTTTCAAACAACGGACGGTAAGTGGTCAGCTGAGTATTGATGGCATTAATAAACGTTTTGGTATCCACATAATTAAATTGGTTCATGTGGCTGAAATACTTCTCTTCCAGACGTGCCAGGGTGTCGGTTTCCCGCGTCTGATTGAAAAAATCGAGCAGGGCGGCGTTCAGGCTGCTGTCTTCGCTGCGTTTCAGATACCAGGTCAGCGGCTGGTTTTCCGTTATCTCAAAGGCCACCGTGACATTCGGGTGAATATGCTGCTCCTGCGCCACACTGACAGAATCGCTGACGACATAATCAATTCCGCCTTTTGCCAGCCGCTGAAGCAGATGATTGCTGTTTTTGTCCGCGACTTCGCGGATTTCCAGATCCGGATATTTTTCCGTTTTGAGCTGACGGAGCAGGCGGGCATGCGCACTGCCGGCAGTGACCCAGACCGGTGAGCCGAGATCGCCCAAATCGCGCGGACGTTTGTTACCCATGCGGTAGAGAAGCTGCTGCGCGACGGTGTAGTAAGTCGGACCGCTCAGAGCGGTTTCCAGGCGGTCTTCATTATAGATAAGCCCGGCGGCGAGCAGATCGGCGTCGTTATTGGCAAGATCGCTGAACAGGTCGTTGACGCCGTCGCGCTCCTGTACCACCAGTTTCACACCGAGGTAGTCAGCGAAACGCTGCGCCAGTTCGTAATCAAAACCGCTGGCCTGTCCCTGCTTATTAAAGCTGATAAGCGGTGATGTCACTGCACTGACACGCAGTTCCCCCCGCGCAAGAATACGGTTGAGCTGCGGCTGCTGCGACGGCCAGCTGATATTGATGGCGATCAGCGCCGCAGCGAACAGCGCGACGACGACGATGACGACATAATTTAGCTTTTTATGTACCAAAGGCGTGTCTCACCGGTTACACAAAAGGGTTCATTCAGGAGCATAAATTACCATGGTTATATTTCCAGTAATCGGACATTTTGCTCAACATTTTGTCACGGTGCAACTTTATTCCGCTTTCCGGGGCTGCAATCCGGGAAAAATCCCTATGGGAAAAAACGTCACGCAAACGGTTTCGTCGGCGTCAGTATTGCTCTATAATGTGCCCGTTTCCCCTCCGGGCCGATGGCTCTGCGTGTTAAAAAGAGAGAACTGACAACTATGGAAATTTTGCGTGGCTCACCTGTGTTATCTGCGTTTCGCGTATCAAAATTTATCAGCGCGTTCACTGAACACCACCTGCCGGTGACCAACATCTATGCGGAATATGTGCATTTTGCTGATCTTTCCGCACCCCTGACCGACGATGAGCACACCAAATTACAGCAGCTGCTCCGCTACGGCCCGTCACTGGCGGAGCATGCGCCGGAAGGGATCCTGTTTCTTGTCACTCCGCGTCCGGGCACATTGTCTCCATGGTCTTCGAAAGCCACGGATATCGCGCATAACTGCGGTCTGTCAGCCGTCACCCGGCTGGAGCGGGGGATCGCCTACTACATTACTACCACAGGGCTGAGTGAGAATGAACATCAGCAACTGAGTGCGCTGCTGCATGATCGCATGACAGAAACTGTTTTCAGTGAGTTGTCACAGGCGCAGGCACTGTTTGCCCGCCATGAGCCGGCACCGCTGACGGTGATTGACCTGTCCGGGCAGGGACGGGCAGCACTGGAAAAGGCCAATATTTCGCTGGGACTGGCGCTGGCGGAAGATGAAATTGATTACCTGGCGGAAGCATTTACCGGGCTCGGCCGTAACCCGTCTGATGCTGAACTCTATATGTTTGCCCAGGCAAACTCTGAACACTGCCGCCACAAGATTTTTAATGCGGACTGGGTGATCGACGGTGAAGAACAGCCGAAATCTCTGTTTAAGATGATTAAAAATACCTTTGAACAGACACCGGATCATGTGTTGTCCGCGTATAAAGATAATGCGGCGGTGATGGAAGGCTCGTCTGCCGGGCGTTTCTTCCCGGAAGGGGAAGCCCGCAGTTATCAGTATCATCAGGAAGAGACCCATATCCTGATGAAAGTGGAAACCCATAACCACCCGACCGCCATTTCTCCGTGGGCGGGGGCGGCAACCGGCTCCGGCGGTGAAATCCGTGATGAGGGCGCGACCGGGCGCGGTGCCAGGCCGAAAGCGGGATTAACCGGATTTTCTGTCTCCAACCTGCGTATTCCGGGCTTTACCCAGCCGTGGGAACAGGATTTCGGCAGACCGGAGCGCATTGTCAGCGCGTATGACATTATGACCGAAGGCCCTCTCGGCGGCGCGGCATTTAATAACGAATTCGGCCGCCCGGCGCTGCTCGGGTATTTCCGGACATATGAAGAGAACGTCAGCAGCCACAACGGCGAGGAACTGCGCGGTTACCATAAACCGATTATGCTGGCGGGCGGCATCGGTAATATCCGTGCCGATCACGTGCAGAAAGGGGATATCCCGCCGGGGGCAAAACTGATTGTATTGGGCGGCCCGTCAATGAATATCGGGCTGGGCGGCGGCGCAGCTTCATCAATGACATCCGGTCAGTCAGATGCGGATCTGGATTTTGCGTCCGTGCAGCGTGATAACCCGGAAATGGAACGCCGCTGTCAGGAAGTGATCGACGCCTGCTGGCAACTGGGGGATAACAACCCGATTCTGTTTATCCATGATGTCGGCGCGGGCGGTTTGTCCAACGCCATGCCGGAACTGGTGAGTGACGGCGGGCGCGGCGGGCGTTTTGAGCTGCGCGATATCCTCAGCGATGAACCGGGCATGAGTCCGCTGGAAATCTGGTGCAATGAATCCCAGGAACGTTATGTACTGGCCGTCTCACCTGAGCAACTGCCGCTGTTTGAGGCGCTCTGTCAGCGTGAGCGTGCACCGTATGCGGTAATTGGTGAGGCGACAGAAAAACGTGACCTGATCCTCAATGACAGCCATTTTGATAATCAGCCGATTGATATGCCGCTGGATATCCTGCTGGGTAAAACCCCGAAAATGCGCCGCGATGTCACCACACTGACAGCGGAAGGCACACCGATTGACCGCCGTGATATTAATTTGCATGAAGCGGTAAAACGTGTGCTGCACTTACCGGCGGTGGCGGAAAAAACCTTCCTGATTACTATCGGTGACCGCACGGTGACCGGCATGGTTTCCCGTGATCAGATGGTCGGCCCGTGGCAAATTCCGGTGGCGGACTGTGCTGTGACCACAGCCAGCCTCGACAGTTACTACGGCGAGGCGATGTCCATCGGTGAACGTGCGCCGGTTGCGCTGCTTGATTTTGCCGCCTCTGCGCGGATGGCGGTGGCGGAAGCCCTGCTGAATATCGCCGGTGTGCAGATTGGTGATATCAAACGGATTAAATTATCGGCTAACTGGATGGCGGCAGCCGGACACCCGGGAGAAGATGCCGGGTTATATGCGGCCGTAAAAGCAGTGGGTGAGGAGTTATGCCCGGCGCTCGGCCTGACGATTCCGGTCGGTAAAGATTCGATGTCGATGAAAACCCGCTGGCGTGAGCAGGGTGAAGAGCGTGAGATGACCTCGCCGCTGTCGCTGGTGATCACGGCATTTGCCCGCGTGGATGATGTGCGCCGGACGGTTACACCGCAACTGCGTGCAGATGTGCCGAACCGTCTGCTGCTGGTGGATCTGGGCGAAGGCCGTAATACTCTCGGTGCGACCGCGCTGGCTCAGGTTTATCGTCAGCTGGGACAAAAAGGCGCGGATCTCCGTAATCCGCAGGCGCTGCGTGCTTTCTTCGGCACTATGCAGACCCTGGTGCAGGATGAAAAACTGCTCGCATATCATGACCGTTCGGATGGCGGTCTGTTTGTTACGCTGGCGGAAATGGCGTTTGCCGGGCACTGTGGTATGAATGCGGATATCAGTGCATTCGATGAGGATATCCTCGGTGCACTGTTCACTGAAGAGCCGGGTGCCGTACTCCAGGTGCGTGAAGCGGATCTGGATGGCGTTGTACAGGCCTTCACCGATGCCGGGCTGGCAGACATGCTGCACATTCTTGGTGATGCCGTGCCGGGGGATGATTTCATTGTCCGCAGCCACAATACTGAAGTCTATCACCAGTCCTGCCGTGAATTACGGATGATGTGGGCGGAAACCACCTGGCAGATGCAGCGTCAGCGTGATAACCCGGCCTGTGCGGATGAGGAGCATGAAGCCAAACAGGATCTGACAGACCCCGGCCTCAATGTGGTACTGACGTTCGATCAGAATGACGATATCGCTGCTCCTTATATTGCACAAGGCGTGCGTCCGAAGGTTGCGGTGCTGCGTGAGCAGGGAGTTAACTCCCATGTGGAAATGGCAGCTGCCTTCCACCGCGCCGGATTTGATGCTATTGATGTGCATATGAGTGACCTGCTGAACGGGCATCTCCCGCTGGACAGTTTTCAGGCGCTGGTAGCCTGTGGCGGTTTCTCTTACGGGGATGTGCTGGGCGCCGGTGAAGGCTGGGCGAAGTCGATTTTGTTTAATCCGCAGGTGCGGGATGAATTTGCGCAGTTTTTTGCACGTCCGGACACCTTATCGCTCGGGGTATGTAACGGTTGTCAGATGATGTCAAACCTGCGTGACCTGATTCCGGGCGCAGATTTGTGGCCGCGCTTCACCCGTAACCGCTCAGAACGTTTTGAAGCCCGTTTCAGCCTGGCTGAAGTGGCACAAAGCCCGTCACTGCTGCTGAGTGGCATGGCCGGTTCGCGGATTCCGATTGCGGTTTCTCACGGAGAAGGGCTGGCGGAATTCCGCGATACGGCTCATCAGCAGGCGCTGATGGAGCGCGGCCTGGTGGCTCTGCAATATGTGGATAACTACGGGCAGGTGACTGAACGTTATCCGGCTAACCCGAACGGTTCACCGGAAGGTATCACGGCAGTCACTACCGATGACGGACGCGCTACCATTATGATGCCGCATCCTGAGCGGGTCTTCCGTACTGTCAGTAACTCCTGGCATCCGGAGAACTGGGGTGAGGACGGACCGTGGCTGCGGATCTTCCGTAATGCCCGCAAACAATTAGGCTGATAAAAACGCGGGTACGACTTTTCAGTTTTACCCGCGGTTTTTTTACTTACCGTAATAATAAATCCCCCTGTTGCTCAATAATTTATTTATTCATAACCTGACGATAGCCGATCGTGCGGCTGTTGATCTTAATGTCAGTATTTCCTGAACCGGCGTTCTTTCTGACCCTGCGGTGATTAAAAGTCCGGGAAACAGGATACCGGATAAAATTGCACCCGGGACTGCCGGTAAATATCAGCCGGTGTGAAAAAACACCTGTGTCATAAAATAACGACAGTCGTCCCTTTTGATGTCTCCAAAAAGAGACACGTAATGCATTGATATATAAAGAGGTAAAAAAGAGCAAAAAAGACTGTCGCAAATCAGAGACGGTTTTTCACAAAACAGTAGCAAAACCGGGAAATTATGCGGTTATGGCAGCATCCGGAAAATATCAGAAGGATAATATTAAATATTTTGTCTTTAATAACAATGTATTAATCTTTAATTGTAAAAGTTGGCATGACAGTTGCAATGTATTTTGTAGTTGCTCATTCAATTTTTTATGTCGGCCCGCAATATGGGCGGAAACATGCCACATAAGCCCGGGAATGATGCCAGAGTAAGGTGCCTACCGTCCGTTAATACCGATAACTGCGCAAGCTTTATCAGACACAGGGCGACACGTTGAGTGAGGCACCACCTTAATCTCACTGACGGGACGGCAGGAAACTGTCGTCCCGTCATCATTTCAGACCTTCCCTGCATTCTTTCTGTTCTCTTTTTCGCACAGATGCACGCTGATCCTTTTCTCTTATCCCGGATCCGGTTAGCATCATGCACATGACAACAGGTTAAGAGATGATAATCTTGAAAAAATGGCGATTATTTCCGCGTTCGCTGCGTCAGCTGGTTGTGGTGGCATTTTGTCTGGTATTACTGCCGTTGCTGGGACTGGCATGGCAGGCGTATCAGAGTTTTGATGAGCTGAGTAATCAGGCGGCGCAAATCAGCATTTCAACAGTGCAGGATGCACGGCGCAGTGAGGAAATGTCGAGCCTGGCGCTGGAAATGGAGCGCAGCTACCGCCAGTACTGTGTGCTGGGCAATGAAACCCTGAAAAATGTCTGGCATAAACAGTATCTCCGCTATGAGGAATATCTCGCCCGTCAGAGGCAATCCACCCCGGATCCGCGCTATACTGATGACATCGCCAACAGTCTGGGGCAACTGTCTGTCCTGCAATGTGAAAACGGCGAGCCGGTTGCAGCGATGATCACACATCTGGAAGCCTTTGCCCGCAGTAATGCTGATTTGGTACAGGCTATCCGTGAGGCTAATTTCCGGCGCGGTGAAGAACTCCAGAACGCCATCGCCCGTAAAGGGCAGTCATTCGGCTGGCAAAGTCTGCTGGTGTTTGTCCTGAGCACCGGGCTTATCATCCTGTTTACCCGGATGATTATCGGGCCGGTGAAAGTTATTGAGCGGATGGTTAACCGGCTGGGGGAAGGCCGTAATCTGATACAGCGCCTTGATAATTTTAACGGCCCGAGAGAGCTGCGATCGCTGGCGCTGCGGATTGTCTGGCTGAGTGAACGTCTCGACTGGCTGGAATCTCAGCGCCATGAATTTCTGCGCCATATTTCACATGAACTGAAAACCCCGCTGGCCAGTATGCGCGAAGGGGCTGAACTGCTGGCGGATGAAGTCGCCGGGCCGCTGACGCCCGATCAGAAAGATGTGGTGTCTATTCTGAGTGAAAGCAGCCGCCATTTACAGGTATTGATTGAGCAGTTGCTGGAGTATAACCGCACTCTGGTGGACAGCCCGACTGAAGCAAAATGGGTTAACCTGGATACGGTAGTACATGAGGTGGTCAATGCCCACTGCTTACCGGCGAGAAGCAAAGAAATCACTACGGACGTTGCACTGGATGAAACAAGTGTCTGGGCTGAACCCATCTTATTAACACGTGTACTCGATAATCTCTACTCAAATGCGGTACACTATGGCGCTGAATCGGGTAAGATCCGGATAACCAGCCGGAAAGCCGGTCAGCATATACAGATTGATGTCGCCAATACCGGTACGCCGATCCCGGAGGAAGAACAGGGAATGATTTTTGAACCGTTCTACCAGGGTTCGCTTCAGCGCAAAGGCGCTGTCAAAGGCAGCGGGCTGGGGCTGAGTATTGCCCGGGATTGTATTAACCGGATGGGCGGCGAACTGATATTAGTCGGTTCTGAAGGTGCGGATGTGTGCTTCCGTATTCAGCTTCCGTTCCACACCTTACTGGAATAACAGGTCAGCATTAACTTGAAAATAATATTTAAGTCCCTGATTGCCGCCGTCCCGCTGTTGCTGGCCGGCTGCGTAAAAACCGCAACGCCGCCGGATCTCTCTGCGCTGGCCTCTGCTGTCCTGCCGCAGGAGCGGACGGCCGATTACCGGATTGCGGATTGTCACGCTATCTGGGAACTCAACTCTGCGGCCGCGACAGAAAACGCCCTTTACTGGCTGCGGATGATGGATTGCGCTGATCTGCTCAGCAGTGACACGGCCCGTATTATGGCGGGAAAAATCACACCGGGCCGCTGGGATACCGCACTGCGTCAGAGTATTTTACTTAATAACACCGGTACTTCCGCCAATGATAAACGCAAGGTGCTTGATACGCTGAATACATACAGCGCCGGGTTCCCGGTATCTTTGCGCCCGCTGATGACCCTGTGGCGTGATCAACTGAAACAGGCGATTGCCCTGAGCGATGAACGTCAGCGCTACCGCCGTTTGCAGAGCGATACTGACGGCAAGATTGATCAACTGCGAGCAGTAAATTCCCGGCTCCTGTTTGAATTACAGAATACCACCCGTAAGCTGGATAATCTGAGCAACATTGAGCGCCAGCTGGCCGGCCGTAAACAACCGACCAAAGCAGATGCAGAACTGGAGAATACTCTTGAGGAGCGCCGTGAGGCATTAGAAGAGGCGGCAGGTACGGCAGAGCAGAAACCGGCGGAAGTAAAACCGGCTGAAACGAAACCAGCAGAGGTTAAAACGGCAGAAGCCAAACCGGCAGAACCGAAAGACGCAGAAACAAAACCGGCACAGGATAAAAAGGAGTAACCCCGGCATGACAGCACGCCGCAGCGCAAACTTATTATTGGTTGATGATGATCCGGGCTTACTGAAACTTCTGGGGATGCGCCTGAGCAGTGAAGGTTTCCGTGTGTCAACGGCAGAAAGCGGCCCTGAAGCGCTGAAAGTACTCAGTAAAGAAAAAATCGATCTGGTCATCAGTGATCTGCGGATGGATGAAATGGATGGTATGGCTCTGTTTGCCGAGATCCAGAAAACCCATTCCGGTATGCCGGTGATTATCCTCACCGCCCACGGCTCCATTCCGGATGCGGTGGCTGCCACCCGCGAGGGCGTTTTCAGCTTCCTCACCAAACCGGTGGATCGCGATGCCTTATATAAAGCGATTGACGATGCACTGGCACTCTCCACCACCACGGTCAGCGATGAATCCTGGTGTGAGAGCATTGTCACCCGCAGCCCGCTGATGCTGCGCCTGCTGGAACAGGCGCGGATGGTGGCGCAGTCTGATGTCAGTGTGCTGATTAACGGACAAAGCGGTACCGGGAAAGAGGTACTGGCGCAGGCCATCCACAAAGCCAGTCCGAGAGCGAAAAAACCGTTTATTGCCATTAACTGCGGCGCATTGCCGGAGCAGTTACTGGAATCTGAATTGTTCGGCCATGCCAAAGGTGCCTTTACCGGCGCGGTCAGCAGCCGGGAAGGGCTGTTTCAGGCGGCGGAGAGCGGCACACTGTTCCTCGATGAAATCGGGGATATGCCGATGCCGCTGCAGGTCAAACTGCTGCGCGTTTTGCAGGAGCGCAAAGTGCGCCCGCTCGGCAGTAACCGCGATATTGATATTGATGTCCGTGTCATTTCCGCCACGCACCGCGATTTACCCAAAGCGATGGAAAAACACGAATTCCGGGAAGATCTCTATTACCGCCTCAATGTGGTTAACCTGAAAATTCCGACGCTCCATGAGCGGGCTGAGGATATCCCGCTGCTGGCCAATCATATTCTGCGCGAAGCGGCAAAAAAACATAAGCCGTTTGTCCGCAGCTTCTCTCCGGATGCCATGAAATGTCTGATGGGCGCAAGCTGGCCGGGTAACGTCCGCCAGCTGCTTAATGTTATCGAGCAATGTGTGGCGCTGTCCACCGTGCCGGTGATCAGTGAGGCGCTGGTCACTCAGGCACTGGAAGGGGAAAACACGGCGCTGCCGACCTTTGCGGAAGCCCGCAACCAGTTTGAGCTCAATTATTTACGCAAACTTCTCCAGATGACCAAAGGCAATGTAACCAATGCTGCCCGGCTGGCAGGGCGTAACCGGACCGAGTTCTATAAACTTCTGTCCCGTCATGAGCTGGATGCGGCCGACTTTAAAGAATAAGCAAAGAATCGGCTCTGACCGGCATATTTTGCTATTATCTTCATTATTAGCTGTTTTATTATTAATTTTTACATACGGTGAGACATATCCCGGGAGAGCAGGATTTTATGCGTCGTACACTTAATATCGCCCTGGCCCAGCTGAATTTTCTGGTCGGAGATATCGAAGGCAATGGTGAACGTATTCTGAAAACCATGGCGGAACAGCAGGCGGCCGGGGCTGACCTGGTCATGTTTTCCGAACTGGCCTTGTCCGGATATTCACCGGAAGACCTGGTTTTCCGTCCCGACTTTCATCAGCGGATAGTGCAGAGCCTCACCCGGATTCAACAGGCCGGTGGTGACTGTGCTGTGCTGGTGGGACATCCGTGGCAGGAAAACGGCCGCATTTATAATGCCCTCTCATTTTTTGAGAAGGGGGAACTCCGCACCCGTTATTTCAAACAGGAACTGCCGAACTACGGCGTGTTTGATGAAAAACGCTGGTTTACGGCGGGTACAGAAACCTGTGTGATCGATTTCAAAGGCTACCGGCTCGGGTTACTCATTTGTGAGGATATCTGGACTGACGGTCCTGTGGATGCCCTGAAAGCTGCCGGGGCCGAAATTATTCTGACACTGAATGCATCGCCGTATTCCACTGATAAAATTGATACTCGGGATGTGCTGATACAGGCACACTGCCGCCGTACCGGGCTGCCGCTGGTCTATCTTAATCAGGTCGGCGGGCAGGATGAACTGATTTTTGATGGTGATTCTGCGGTTTTTGCCGCCGATGGCAGCGTAACACATCGCCTTGCTGCATTTTCAGAGCAAATCGTGCAATGTCACTTTACGGATTTGACCATCACACCGATGGCGGATCCGGCGCCGTCGTTATCTGTTCTCGCGCAGGTTTATCAGGGGCTGGTGCTGGCAACGCGGGATTATGTCCGTAAAAATGGTTTTCAGGGAGCGCTGCTGGGGTTGTCCGGCGGGATTGACTCCGGCCTGACCGTCGCCATTGCCGTTGATGCACTGGGTAAAGACAAAGTGCAGGCGGTAATGATGCCGTTCCGCTATACCTCTGATATCAGTATCCACGATGCCCGTGAGCAGGCGGAATTGCTGGGTGTGGAATTTGATGTGGTCTCGATTGAGCCGGTGTTTGATGCCTTTATGCACGAACTTGCGCCGAAATTCGCCGGAACGCCGGTGGATACTACCGAAGAGAATTTACAGGCACGCTGCCGGGCGGTGATCCTGATGGCAATGTCCAACAAACGCCGCCGCATTGTGCTGACTACCAGTAATAAAAGTGAGTGTGCTGTCGGGTATTCCACACTGTACGGGGATATGGCCGGGGGCTTTAACGTCCTGAAAGATGTGCCGAAAACCATGGTGTTTGAACTGGCAAGATACCGCAATACTCTGTCGCCGGCGATTCCGGAGCGGGTTATCACCCGTCCCCCGTCAGCGGAACTGGCGCCGGGGCAGTTGGATCAGGACAGCCTGCCGCCGTATGACATCCTTGACGCACTGCTTTCCGGATATGTTGAAAAAGACATGTCCGCAGATGAACTGATTGCCGCCGGGTTTGATGAGGCGGTGGTCCGCAAGGTTATCCGGCTGGTGGATATCAATGAATACAAACGCCGCCAGTCACCGGTAGGGCCGCGCATTACCGCCCGGAACTTTGGCAAAGATCGCCGTTACCCGATTACATCCGGGTTTGGCCGCAAAAATTGGTAACAGGATCTGACAATGAAAAAGATTGAGGCAATTATTAAGCCGTTTAAACTCGATGATGTCCGCGAAGCACTGGCTGAAGTGGGGATCACCGGGATGACGGTGACAGAAGTGAAGGGGTTCGGCCGTCAGAAAGGGCATACGGAACTATATCGCGGTGCGGAATATATGGTGGATTTTCTGCCGAAGGTGAAAATTGAAATTGTTGTTGCCGATGATATTCTCGAAACCTGTGTGGAAACCATTATGCAGACGGCGCAGACCGGTAAAATCGGTGACGGTAAAATCTTTGTGTTTGATGTGGCACAGGTAGTCCGGATCCGTACCGGTGAACAGGATGAAGATGCTATCTGAGTTTTGCTGAACATCCCTGCAAATCATACTTATCCGGCGGCTGTCATTTCTGACACCGCCGGATTCTTTTATCTGTCATGAATTACCGGCACTTTTTGCAGAGGTTTCCGGGATGAATTTAAATAAAAAAGAAAGCGACGAGCCGGAAGAATGTATTAATTCGGCCGGGGTGCTGTATTTCTCACTGGCGGTAAAGAAATGTGTGAACCGGGCCGGATATAAAAACTGACGGGCAAAAAAAGAGTAACAGTGAACTGGGCGAAAGGATGGGATAGATATAAATTCGGCGGTTATGTCACTGTTACTCAAATGTGCTTTAGCTTAAGCACATACGCTGAAGATTCAGCGTGTTGTTATGGTTGTTCTGTCACGATTATAAAATTTGGTGCGGACCGAAACATTCATAATGGATCTGGTCTGCATTAACCCCCATTGCTGTCAGCTGACGCGCAATATGCTGCATAAAGGCCACCGGCCCGCACAGGTAATAGTGGCGGGTTTTACTGAGCAGGGCATCCTGCTGAGCCGTTAAATCCATCAGTCCGGTCAGGTGCGGATGTGATTCATCAGCACGCGGCTCTCTGTACCAGACAGTCTGACTGAACGCCGGTAACTGAGCACCAAACCGGTTTACTTCATCCGCAAAGGCATGTACGCCGCCGTGCTCTGCCGCATGCAGCCAGATCACATCCGCCGGATGCTGTTCTGCGGCCAGTGTTTGCAGCATGGCCATCATCGGTGTTAAGCCGACACCGGCTGAAATCAGGACCACCGGGGTTTCTTTTTCAGCGTCCAGGAAGAAATCTCCCAGCGGCGGTGTCAGTTTCACAATATCGCCTTCCTGCACATTGGCGTGCAGCCAGCCGGAAATCGTGCCTTTATCCTCACGTTTAACCGCAATCCGGTAGGTTTTGCTGTCAGGTACCTGTGTCAGGGAATACTGGCGGATCTCCTGATTTTCCAGTGAATCATCATTGATATAGACGCTGATATATTGTCCGGGGCGGTAATCCGCGACAGGCGGACCATCAACCGGCGCCAGTTCAAAACTGGTGATAAGCTCACTCTGCGGCTGTTTGCGGATCACGCGGAATTCGCGCAAACCTTCCCATCCGCCCTGTGAAGCCGCTTTTTCCTGATACAGCCCGGCCTCGCGCTGAATAAAGATATCAGCCAGCACGCCGTAGGCTTTACCCCAGGCGGAAAGGACTTCCTCACCCGGATTGAGTAACTCTTCAATGGTGGCAAGCAGGTTTTCCCCGACAATCGGGTAATGTTCCGGTCTGATCATCAGACTGGCGTGTTTGTTGGCAATTTTTTCCACTGCCGCGCCCAGTGCACTGAGGTTATCAATATTCATGGCATAGGCACAGACTGCATTAAACAAGGCTTCACGCTGTGCACCGTTCTGCTGGTGGCTCATGGTGAAGATATCTTTTAATTCAGGATGCTGATGAAACATACGGTCATAGAAATGCGCGGTCAGTTTCGGGCCGGTGGCGGCAATCAGAGGGGCGGTGGATTTTACAGTGGCGATAGTTTGTGCATCGAGCATAGCAGGGCTCCTGAAAAAGCATCACATCAGTGTGAAACTTATAACATGTATTTTTTATGCAACTTATAATACAGGGCGGAATTTGTAAAGCATAAATTTTTCTGCTGTTTCTGAAAATCCGGTGAAAATAGCGAAATTGATCAGTGAGCGGGGGCAGGAGGGGAGCACAAATCTGGTATTGCGTCCGATGAACAGGATATTCTGATGAAATAATAAATGTGTTAATTACCTGATTTTACCACTATGCAATCGTTTGCGTATTTTTTGTTTCCGGGGCTATCTCAATTCAGAAAAAGGGTTTACACTGTAGGGCATTCGTCCCCGGAAAGGGGTGTTTTTTTATCGGCATCAGGCGAGTCAGGAGAAGCTAATGTTAAAGCGTGAAATGAATATTGCAGATTACGACCCACAACTCTGGCAGGCGATGAAAGACGAAGATCGTCGTCAGGAAGAGCATATTGAATTAATTGCCTCTGAAAACTACACCAGCCCGCGCGTTATGGAAGCTCAGGGCTCCCAGCTCACTAACAAATATGCGGAAGGATATCCGGGCAAACGCTACTACGGTGGCTGCGAATATGTGGATATCGTGGAACAGCTGGCGATTGATCGTGCAAAAGAACTGTTCGGCGCAGATTATGCCAACGTTCAGCCGCACTCCGGCTCCCAGGCTAACGTCGCAGTGTACTCCGCACTGCTGTCTCCGGGCGATACAGTATTAGGGATGAATTTAGCGGAAGGCGGTCACCTGACTCACGGCTCTCCGGTAAACTTCTCCGGTAAATTGTACAATATCGTCCCTTATGGTATCGATTCTGCCGGTAAAATCGATTATGACGATGTCGCCGCTCAGGCGAAAAAACATCAGCCGAAAATGATCATCGGCGGCTTCTCTGCTTACTCTGGTGTGGTTGACTGGGCGAAAATGCGCGAAATCGCTGACAGCATCGGTGCTTACCTGTTTGTTGATATGGCCCACGTTGCCGGTCTGGTTGCTGCGGGTGTTTACCCTAACCCGGTTCCGCATGCACACGTTGTCACCACCACCACGCACAAAACCCTGGCGGGTCCGCGCGGCGGGATGATTCTGGCGAAAGGCGGTGATGAAGATCTGTACAAAAAACTGAACTCAGCGGTATTCCCGGGCAACCAGGGTGGTCCGCTGATGCACGTTATCGCCGGTAAAGCAGTGGCGTTAAAAGAAGCAATGGAGCCTGAATTCAAAGCAAATCAGGTTCAGGTTGTGAAAAATGCCAAAGCAATGGTTGAAGTCTTCCTGAACCGTGGTTATAAAGTGGTGTCCGGCGGTACTGAGAACCATCTGTTTCTGGTGGATCTGGTCGATAAAGACATCACCGGTAAAGATGCCGATGCTGCACTGGGTCGTGCTAATATCACTGTGAACAAAAACAGTGTACCGAACGATCCGAAGAGCCCGTTTGTGACATCCGGTATCCGTGTCGGTTCCCCGGCAATTACCCGCCGCGGCTTCAGAGAAGCAGAAGCCCGTGAACTGGCCGGCTGGATGTGTGACGTGTTAGATAATCTCAATGATGAAGCGACCATTGAAGCTGTGAAACAAAAAGTTCTGGCTATCTGCGCGAAATACCCGGTTTACGCATAATCGCGTTACCAATCTGATATAACCAAAACCCGCTTCGTTCGCCGCGAGCGGGTTTTTTGTATTCCTAAAAAGGAGAGGCAGATGTTTGTTCCGTCATCGCTCTGGCTGGCGCTTGATTATTTTACGTATTTTTTTTCCTACGGGATTTTTCTTCCCTACTGGGGCGCATGGCTGAAAGGTGAAGGGCATGATGTGGCAACGGTCGGTATGCTGCTCAGTGTGGGGCTGGTGGCGCGTTTTATCGGCAGTCTGTTTATCACACCGTTGTTTAAAGACCCGTCACGGCTGATTTTTGCCCTGAGGATGATGGCGTTCTGCTCTTTCCTGTTTGCGGTGGCATTTTATTTCGGTTCACACTGGCTATGGCTCTTTTTTGTGATGGCCGGATTCAACCTCTTTTTCTCACCGATGATCCCGCTGGGGGATTCACTCGCCGCCACCTGGCAAAAACAGTTTCCGATGGATTACGGCTCGATCCGCGTCTGGGGATCTGTGGCCTTTATTATTGCCACTTCTGTGACCGGGATGCTGATGGATATCTGGAAACATGAGGTGATCCTGGCGGCACTGGTGGTCAGTACCGGCTCACTGCTGCTGACATCGCTGCTGCGTCCGCGTATTATGCCGGCCGGGGAAATGAAACAGCGCGGACCGCAGGTGCAATTCCGTGTTCTGCTGAAAGACAATGCAGTTGTCCGCTTTCTGCTGTGTGTAAGCCTGTTACAGGGGGCACATGCTGCTTATTACGGCTTCAGTGTGATTTACTGGCAGAAGGTGGGGTATTCTGATGCCGCTATCGGCTACCTGTGGTCGCTGGGCGTGGTGGCGGAAGTGATTGTCTTTACCTTCAGTAATAAGCTGTTCCGCCGCTGGAGTGCGGCAAACCTGTTATTGCTTTCCGGTATCTGCGGTATTCTGCGCTGGTCGCTGCTGGGGATGTCTGCGGCGTTGCCGGTGCTGATTGTGGCTCAGATCCTGCACAGCGGCACTTACACCGTGTGCCATCTGGCGGCAATGCGCTTTATCGGCGCGCGCAAATCCACGGAAATCATTCCGTTACAGGCCGCATATTCCGCGCTGGCGATGGGCGGGGCGATTGCGGTAATGACACTGCTGGCGGGGTATCTTTATGAGGATATCCACGGCGGGATATTTTACCTGATGGCCCTGACAGTACTTCCGGCGCTGTTTCTGCGCCCGAAAGTCCGGGCGCAGACCCCGGAAAACGTATAATAAAAAAGGGTTATGACCTGCGTCATAACCCTTTTTCATATCTGGCGGAACAGAATCAGCGTTTCAGCGACTCAGTCAGCTCATCACGCATTTCTGCCAGCAGTTCGCGAACCACACGCGGGCTGCCTGCAACGATGTTACCGCTGTCGATATAACGGTGGTTACCGGTGAAGTCAGTGACGATACCGCCCGCTTCACGGACCAGCAGTTCACCACCGAGGAAATCCCATGGTTTCAGACCGATTTCAAAGAAACCGTCCACACGGCCGGCGGCGAGATAAGCCAGATCCAGTGCGGCAGAGCCGGTACGGCGGAAGTCTGCACAGCGGGTAAACAGTTTACCGACCATTTTGATATAGGTATCAGCATGCTGTTTGGCTTTGAACGGGAAGCCGGTTGCCAGTACCGCGCCGTCGAGATCACGGGCAGTTGCACCGCGCAGACGGTAGCCGTTTAACTGTGCGCCCTGACCACGGACCGCAGAGAATAATTCGTTACGCATCGGATCGTAAACAACAGCCACTTCAGTACGGCCTTTGATACGGAATGCGATAGAAACAGCGAAGTGCGGGAGACGTTTGACGAAGTTGGTGGTGCCATCCAGGGGATCAATCACCCATTGCATATCATGTTCTTCACCGATTAATTCACCGCACTCTTCGGAGATAACGGTGTGCTTCGGATAAGATTTACGGATGATTTCAATAATCATCTGCTCGGCTTCGCGATCCACGTTGGTTACAAAGTCATTGGAACCTTTCTGAGTTGTCTCAACAGTGTCAGGCATTTCATAGTGTTTGGCAATCAGGTTGCCGGCCTTACGTGCAGCACGTATGGCGATGGTAAGCATCGGATGCATGGGGTTGTCCACCGGGATGTTAAAGAACGAAAATAAACGCGGCAGAGTATAACAGGTGATCGTCAATCTGACTATTCTTGTGTTAAGATATTGCGATAATTTCTCAGATAAAGTGTGTTATGTCCGAAAATATCCGAATCGTCCTGGTGGAAACCTCACATACAGGCAATATGGGCTCCGCAGCGCGGGCTATGAAAACAATGGGGTTATCCAATCTTTATCTGGTCAATCCGCAGGTGCAACCGGACTCTCACGCCATCGCGCTGTCCGCCGGTGCCAGTGATGTTATCGGCAATGCAAAGATTGTCAGTACACTGGATGAGGCGATTGCCGGCTGTGAACTGGTGATCGGTACCAGCGCCCGGTCGCGCACATTGCCGTGGCCGATGGTCGAACCGCGTGAATGCGGAGAAAAAAGTGTTAAAATTGCACAGACCGCACCGGTCGCTGTTATTTTCGGCCGTGAACGTGTCGGGCTGACCAACGATGAATTACAGAAGTGTAATTATCATCTTTATATCCCGACCAACCCGGAATACGGCTCGCTGAATCTGGCGATGGCGGTGCAACTGGTCAGTTATGAGATCCGGATGGCATTTCTTGCCTCTCACACTGAGAGCGAACCGGCAAATAATGATGACACAGATGAGGTACACTATCCGCCGGCGGATGATATGGAGCGGTTTTACACCCATCTTGAATCGGTACTGAATGAATCCGGTTTTATCCGCAAAGCACACCCGGGTCAGATTATGAACCGTCTGCGCCGCTTATTTACCCGCGCGCATCCGGAAATGCAGGAGCTGAATATCCTGCGTGGTATCCTGACTTCTGTTGAGAAATGGGCGAAAAAATAGTTGAGTAAATTACTGGGTTAAATAGTTGACTAAATTACTCAGGAATGACACAATTTCTTCACCATTTATCACGGGGATCCGGTTATGAGACTGACATCAAAAGGGCGCTATGCGGTAACCGCTATGCTCGACGTAGCGCTGCACTCCCATGAGGGGCCCGTACCACTGGCTGACATTTCTGAACGTCAGGGTATCTCCCTTTCTTATCTTGAGCAACTCTTCTCCCGTCTGCGTAAAAACGAACTGGTTTCCAGTGTTCGCGGGCCGGGTGGGGGGTATCTGCTGGCACGCGGTGCCGGTGAGATTTTCATTGCTCAGGTCATCTCGGCCGTCGATGAATCTGTTGATGCGACACGCTGTCAGGGAACCCGGGAAGGCTGTCAGGGCGGTGACCGCTGTCTGACACATACGCTGTGGCGTGATCTGAGTGACCGTATTACGGATTTCTTAAGCAGTATCAGTCTGGAAGAGTTAGTAAATCATAAAGAAGTGATTGATGTTGCTGATCGCCAGGATGATAAACGTCGTACACATAATCTGGCAATTAACGAAACGATTATCAATCTGCAAGCATAAGCAGAAACCTGCGTTAACAACGCAACCGTAGTTCATGGAGCAATTGAGCGATGAAATTACCGATTTATTTAGATTACTCAGCAACCACCCCGGTTGATCCGCGTGTTGCTGAAAAAATGATGCAATACCTCACAATGGACGGCGTCTTCGGCAACCCGGCGTCACGTTCTCACCGCTTTGGCTGGCAGGCCGAAGAGGCCGTCGATATTGCCCGTAATCAGATTGCTGATCTGGTTGGTGCTGATCCGCGTGAAATTGTATTCACCTCCGGTGCCACTGAATCTGACAACCTGGCGATTAAAGGTGCAGCCAAATTCTATGAAAAGAAAGGCAAGCACATTATTACCTGTAAAACTGAGCATAAAGCAGTACTCGATACCTGCCGTCAGTTAGAGCGCGAAGATTTTGAAGTGACCTACCTTGCGCCGCAGCGTAATGGCCTGATTGATTTGGCTGAACTGGAAGCGGCAATGCGTGAGGACACGATTTTAGTCTCCGTCATGCATGTGAATAATGAAATCGGTGTGATTCAGGATATCGAAGCCATTGGTGAACTGTGCCGCAGTAAAGGGATCGTTTTCCATGTGGATGCAACCCAGAGCGTCGGTAAAGTGCCGGTTGATTTAAGCAAACTGAAAGTGGATCTGATGTCCTTCTCCGGCCATAAAATTTACGGTCCGATGGGTATCGGCGCACTGTATGTCCGCCGTAAACCGCGTATCCGCATTGAAGCACAGATGCACGGTGGTGGTCACGAGCGTGGTATGCGTTCCGGTACACTGGCAGTGCATCAGATTGCCGGTATGGGGGAAGCTTACCGTATTGCCAAAGAAGAGATGGCGGCGGAATCTGAGCGCCTGTCAGCACTGCGTCTGCGTCTGTGGAACGGTATCAAAGATATCGAAGAAACGTATCTTAACGGTTGCCCGGACCACACTGCACCAAATATTCTTAATGTCAGTTTCAACTATGTTGAAGGTGAATCCCTGATGATGGCGCTGAAAGATCTCGCGGTATCATCCGGTTCTGCCTGTACGTCCGCCAGCCTGGAGCCGTCTTATGTTCTGCGTGCCCTGGGAATGACTGACGAACTGGCGCACAGCTCAATCCGCTTCTCTCTGGGTCGTTTCACGACTGAGGAAGAGATTGACTATGCTATCAAACTTATCCATAACGCAATTGGCCGCCTGCGTGATCTTTCCCCGCTGTGGGAAATGCATAAGCAAGGTGTTGATATTAACAGCATTGAATGGTCACACCATTAATCAGACGGTTTCAGGAGTATAAACAATGGCTTATAGCGATAAAGTAATCGATCACTACGAAAACCCGCGCAACGTTGGTTCATTCGACAACGAAGACCCGACTGTCGGCAGCGGTATGGTGGGTGCACCGGCCTGTGGTGACGTGATGAAGTTACAAATCAAAGTTGACGATAACGGCGTAATTGAAGATGCGCGTTTCAAAACTTATGGCTGCGGCTCGGCGATTGCGTCAAGCTCACTGGTGACTGAGTGGATGAAAGGGAAAACCCTGGATGAAGCAGAAGCCATCAAAAATACCGCGATTGCGGAAGAACTGGAATTACCGCCGGTGAAAATTCACTGCTCTATTCTGGCTGAAGATGCGATTAAAGCAGCAATTGCGGATTACAAAAGTAAACGCCGGGGCAACTAATAGCCCGCCGCTGCCGGTGTGCAGCAGGTAAAACAATAAAATAATGGCGGATACTGATCCCATCGGTCATCCGCCATACTGGTTTATAGAGCGAGGTGTGTAATGTCCGTTTCTCTTACAGAAAGTGCGGCAAACCGGGTTACCAGTTTTCTGGAAAACCGCGGTAAAGGAGTGGGTCTGCGGTTAGGTGTGAGAACCTCCGGTTGCTCTGGTATGGCTTACGTGCTTGAATTTGCCGATGTCATTAATGATGATGACATTGTGTTTGAAGATCGCGGCGTTAAAGTGATCATCGATGGTAAAAGTATTGTTTATCTCGACGGCACTGAAGTGGATTTCGTGAAGGAAGGGTTAAACGAAGGGTTTAAATTCAATAACCCGAACGTCGGCAGCGAATGTGGTTGCGGCGAGAGTTTTCACGTTTAACTGATCCATTTATCCGCGAAGAGTACATTATGAACTATTTTTCTTTGTTCAGCCTGCCTGTGCGTTATGACCTTGACACACAGGTACTTGCCGGTCGTTATCAGGATTTGCAGCGTCAGTATCACCCGGACAGATTTGCCGCCGGTGATGCAAAAGAGCAGGCGCAGGCACTGACAATGGCCGCGACCATCAATGAAGCATATCAGTCCCTGAAACATCCCCTGAAACGTGCGGAATATATGCTGCTGTTACATGATATTGATATCAATAATGAACAGCACACGATGCATGACACCGTATTTCTGATGGAACAGATGGAGCTGCGTGAAGCCCTCGATATCATCGAACAGAAACAGGACAGTGACGCACTGGCCGGTTTTGCTGCCAATATCACTAAAATGACAAAAACCCGAATGGCAGAGATGGTTAGTCAGCTTTATGACGAAGACTGGAGCGCTGCTGCGGACAGCGTGCGTAAATTACGATTTTTGAGTAAACTGACGCAACAAATTGAAAATATTGAAGAACGTTTGTTCGACAGTTTCTAGGGGAAGAATATGGCACTGTTACAAATCAGCGAACCGGGACAGGCTCCCGCCCCGCATCAGCGCCGCCTTGCCGCGGGTATCGATTTAGGCACGACACATTCACTGGTCGCCACTGTGCGAAGCGGTGAAACAGACGTTCTGCCCGATCACGAAGGGCGCTATTTACTGCCTTCTGTCGTGCAGTACAGCGCGGATAACCGCCTGGTCGGCTGGGATGCCCGTGCAAACGCGGCAACGGATCCTCAGAATACCATTATCTCTGTCAAACGCATGATGGGACGCTCGCTGACGGATATCACTCAGCGCTACCCTGATCTGCCGTATCAGCTACAGGCGGGCGAAAACGGCCTGCCAATCATCCGCACTGCGGCCGGGCTGACAGACCCTGTCCGTGTCTCGGCGGATATCTTATCGGTGCTGGCACAGCGCGCACAGGAAACCCTCGGCGGTGAGCTGGATGGCGTGGTGATTACGGTTCCTGCGTATTTTGATGACGCGCAGCGTCAGGGCACCAAAGATGCTGCCCGTCTTGCCGGATTACACGTTTTACGTCTGCTGAATGAACCAACTGCTGCGGCAATCGCCTACGGACTGGATTCCGCTCAGGAAGGCGTGATTGCTGTTTATGACCTCGGCGGCGGTACCTTTGATATCTCTGTGCTGCGTCTGAGCCGGGGTGTGTTTGAAGTGCTGGCCACCGGTGGTGATACCGCGCTTGGTGGTGATGATTTCGATAACCTGATTGCAGACTGGATTTATGAACAGCGCAGCATTCAGTCACAGGGCCATTCGCGGCACCGCGAAGTACTAAATGCGGCGGCTGAGGCCAAAATTGCATTGTCTGATGCGGTACAAACCACCATCACTCTGGATGGCTGGCAGGGTGTACTGACCCGTGAAACCTTTGAGGATCTTATTCGTCCGCTGGTCAGAAAAACCCTGATGACCTGCCGCCGCGCCCTGAAAGATGCGGGTACGGATCAGGATGAAGTCCGCGAAGTGGTGATGGTCGGCGGATCAACCCGCGTGCCGCTGGTGCGTGAACTGGTCGGCGGATTCTTCAGTAAAGAGCCGCTGACGTCGATTGACCCGGACAAAGTGGTTGCTATCGGTGCCGCGATTCAGGCGGATATTCTTGCCGGTAACAAGCCGGACAGCGAAATGCTGCTGCTGGATGTGATCCCGCTCTCTCTCGGGCTGGAAACCATGGGCGGCCTGGTGGAAAAAGTGATCCCGCGCAACACCACCATTCCGGTGGCCCGTGCCCGGGAATTCACCACTTTTAAAGACGGCCAGACCGCCATGAGCATTCATGTGTTACAGGGTGAGCGCGAGATGGTCAGCGACTGCCGTTCCCTGGCGCGTTTCACGCTGCGCGGGATCCCGCCGATGGCAGCCGGTAACGCACATATCCGTGTCACCTTTCAGGTGGATGCGGACGGACTGCTGAGTGTCAGCGCACTGGAGAAATCCACCGGTGTGCAGGCCTCCGTCCGGATCAAACCGTCTTACGGCCTGAGCGATACTGACATCGCCGGGATGATCAAAGATTCACTCGAAAACGCAGAAAACGATTTATCCACCCGCCGCCTGGCGGAACAAAAAGTGGAAGCCGCCCGCCTGCTGGAGAGCCTGACGCAGGCGCTTTCAGAGGATGGCAATTTACTGAGCGACGACGAAAATGCTGCCATTGATGCGGCAGTCGGTGTGCTTATTGAGAGCGTTGAAGGCGACTCTCCTGTCGCGATTGAAAACGCAATTAAACAACTGGACAAGCAAACACAGGTATTCGCGGCGCGCCGGATGGACAATTCTGTCCGCAAGGCACTCACGGGTCACTCTGTGGATGAGATATAACGGGAAGATTATGCCTAAAATTGTTTTTTTACCGCATGAGTCATTATGCCCTGAAGGTGCGGTATACGACGCAAATGAAGGTGAGTCAATTCTGGATGTTGCCCTGCGTAACGGTATCGAAATTGAACATGCCTGTGAGAAATCATGTGCCTGCACCACCTGCCACTGTATCGTCCGCGAAGGGTTTGACTCCCTTGAAGAGAGCAGTGAGCTGGAAGATGACATGCTGGACAAAGCCTGGGGGCTGGAGCCGGAAAGCCGCCTGAGCTGCCAGGCGAAAGTCGCGGATGAAGATCTGGTGGTGGAAATCCCGAAATACACCATTAACCATGCGCGCGAGCACTGATAAAGGAGCCTGAAATGGGACTGAAATGGCAGGACAGCCGTGAAATCGGCGAAGCTCTGTATGATCTGTACCCGGATGTGGATCCGAAAACCGTGCGCTTCACTGATATGCATCAGTGGATTTGCGAACTGGATGAATTTGACGATGCACCGGAAAAATCTAACGAAAAAGTATTAGAAGCAATTTTGTTAGTCTGGCTCGACGAATTTGAATGATGTCTTTTGTTACGCGCATCAGGCCGCACAATTGTGTTAGCGTGCGGTCTCTGATGCGCGTATGCTGTTGCAGATCAGCACGCCGTGCATTCCTCAAATAAAATCTGACTGTTACGGCAGTCTAAAAGTCAAAAGAGAGAACGAAATGACGCAACTCATCATGCCTGTAACCTTATCGTATGAACCTGCTTCTCCGGCGTGGGGAGAGAAAGCCCTGGTCAGCGCGACTGACAAGGGAATGACTGTTCATTTAAGCCGTAAAGGGATGCTGTGCGCCGTGCAGAGCGCAGGCCGCAAAATCGATGGTCAGGGCATCCGCAATGTGGTGCTGAGCGGCAGTAACTGGGATCTGGAAACCAGCTGGGCATTCTGGCAGGGATTCCGCGGCCCGAAAGGAGCGCGTTCTATTGAATGGCCGGAATTACCGGAAGCGGATAAAACCGAGCTGGAACACCGTATCCGCATCATCGACTGGGTACGTGATATTATCAACACCCCTGCGGAAGAACTGAGTCCGGAACAGCTGGCGCAGCGCGCAGTTGATCTGCTGTGCGGCGTTTCCTGCAATTCCGTCGGCTACCGTATCATCAAAGGGGATGATTTACGCGAGCAGGGTTATATGGGGATCCACACGGTCGGCCGCGGTTCTGTGCGTCCGCCGGTACTGCTGGCACTGGATTACAATCCGGGTAAACAGGAAAATGCACCGGTATTTGCCAGTCTGGTCGGTAAAGGGATCACCTTTGACTCCGGCGGTTACAGCCTGAAACCGTCTTCTTCTATGGACTCCATGAAAGCCGATATGGGCGGCGCTGCTACCCTGACCGGCGCACTGGCGATGGCTATCAGCCGTGGCCTGCAAAAACGCGTCAAACTGTATCTGTGTATCGCGGATAACCTGGTGAGCGGCAATGCCTTCAAACTGGGTGATATCATCCGTTACAGCAACGGTAAATCTGTTGAAATCATGAATACCGATGCAGAAGGGCGTCTGGTGCTGGCGGATGGTCTGATTGAAGCGGACAAAGATAACGCCGGGTTTATCATTGATGCCGCCACGCTGACCGGTGCGGCGAAAACCGCCGTCGGTAACGACTATCACTCAGTGTTGAGCTTCGACGACGCGCTGTACAATGAACTGATGTCAGCCGCTGATCAGGAAAAAGAGATGTTCTGGCGTCTGCCGCTGGCAGAATTCCACCGTCGTCAGTGCCCGTCCTCCTTTGCTGATCTGTGCAACACAGGGGCCCCGAATACGGCCGGAGCAAGTACCGCAGCGGCATTCCTGTCTCATTTTGTGGAAGATTACCGCAAAAACTGGCTGCACATCGACTGCTCAGCGACTTACCGCAAAGCGCCGTCTGAATTATGGTCAGCGGGTGCAACCGGCTATGGTGTGCGTACCGTGGCAGCACTGCTGCTGAAAAAAGCCGGACAATAACCGGGTATCGCAATACTGATTCTGTTATAAAACGGTCACACACAGGTGTGACCGTTTTTCTGTGATGTTTAAAAAGACAGAAACTGACATAAGGAGTTCTGTGATGGCGGATCTACTCCCGGCACAGGAAGTGATGATTGAACAGGGCACTGCACTGCTGCTGAGTGTGCCGGAAAATAAACCGGACGCGGTGCTGGATGCACTGACCAGCGTGTTTAAACAGCATAAACCGGTGCGCCGTGCATTTTGGGTGATGGCAGCTGAAAAAAACAATTCTGTCCCGGATGAGGCGGCATTACTGATTGTGCTGGAACTCAGTGAAGAGCAGGATGCGGACATCGTGATCCGGCAGGCGGCAGAGGCAGCAATGGATCATCTTGATGACGGGGAACACATTGATTTTTGTCTGTTAAACCCGGATGAAAATGACGGACTGACGCACTTCCTGACACAACACATACAGGCATTCTACCAGCGCCGTCTCGGTGGCTGGCTGCGCAATGCCATTCCGGTAACTGAAGCGTAATGATAATTTATCACTGACAATGAATATCAATATTGCATATATTCAGAATAATGCACTATACGCTTGTTTAGGCTTTGTTTACACTTCGTGAAATAATACCGAACAAGTGCCCGTTTTCCGGGTTCACCAGAAAGGATTGATTATGCGTTCTCCGATTGCAGGACAGGGTCCCGGCAAAAAGCGCTGCATTGCAGTGCTGCTTGCTTCAGCGCTGGCGCTCACGGGTTGTGATGACACCGGCAGTAAAACAACGGCGGCTGGCAGTAATGACAGCGCACCAGCCAATAATAAAGAAAACACGTCTTCCTCATCCGTTTCATCTCAGTCTCCGAAAAAAGCACATGATGCCGCATCGCTGGCAGAGCTGGCCAAACGCTATGCCGGGAAAGATGTGACTATCATCGATGCCTCTGAGCTTCAGCTCGACGGCGCGAATGCGATGGTGGTGACATTCTCTGTTCCGCTGGATCCGAATCAGGATTTCAGTCAGTTTGCCCGTCTGGTGGATGTGAAAAACGGCAAGCTGGAAGGGGCGTGGGAGCTGTCGGATAACCTGATGGAACTGCGTATGCGGCATCTGCCGCCGTCGCGGGAATTGCAGCTGAGTATCGATCGGGGCGTGCGGGGCATTAACGAACGCACGCTGGTTAACGGCTATGATTTAAAACTGACCACTGCGGATGTGACACCGAGTGTCGGCTTTGCCAGCCGCGGTTCACTGTTCCCGTCGGATATCTTACAGGGACTGCCGGTATTCGCGCTGAATGTGGACAGCATTGATGTCAATTTTTACCGCATCAAACCGGATTCCCTGGCATCTTTCCTCGCAAGCTGGCAGTACGGCAACAATCTCCAGTACTGGAATTCGGATGATCTGCTGAATAATACCGATCTGGTCTATACCGGGCGTTTTGATCTGAATCCGCAGAAGAACACCCGCGAAAATATGCAGATTCCGCTGAAGGATATCAAGCAGTTACAGGAAGAAGGGGTGTATCTGGCGGTAATGCAGCAGGCCGGACGTTACAGTTACACCATGCCTGCAACGCTCTTTACCCTGAGTGATATCGGCGTCTCCATGCACAGCTACCTGAATGAACTGGATGTGTTCACACAGTCGCTGGCCAAAGGCAGTGCTCTGAAAGGAGTGGAAATCCGCCTGCTCGACAGCAAAGGTCAGCTTCTGGGCAAAGCGGAAACGGACAGCAGCGGTCACGCAAAACTGGATCGCGGGGCGGATGCCGCGCTGTTACTGGCGATTAACAACGGCCAGACCAGTATGATCGACCTGAAAAATCCGGCACTTGACCTGGCAGAATTCGATATCGCCGGTCCGCAGGGTTACGCAAAACAATTTTTCGTCTTTGGGCCGCGTGATCTGTACCGTCCGGGGGAAACCCTTGTTATCAACGGCCTGTTGCGTGACGGCGACGGCCATCCGCTCAAAGACCAGCCGGTTAAAGCGGATGTGCTGAAAAATGACGGTCAGGTGGCATCCACCTTCGTCTGGCAGCCGGAAAACGGGCTCTATCAATATCAGTATGTGATTCCGGAAAACATCGAAACCGGCAAACTGACGCTGCGTTTTGACCTCGGGGATAACACGCCGCGCTTTTATAGCGTCAATGTGGAAGATTTCATGCCTGAACGCATGGCAATGGAAATCAAAACCGATAAGCAGCCAATCACCACGCAGCAGTCCGCTGATTTTGAGATTGAAGGTCATTATCTCTATGGTGCGCCGGCGGCCGGTAACCAACTGACCGGACAACTTTTTATGCGTCCGGATCGCGAAGCGTCCGCCAAACTGCCGGGGTTTGAATTCGGTAATATTCAGGAAGAAAACCTGACCCGTACCCTGGATGAGTTTGATGAAACCATGAATGACGGCGGGGAGGCGGCATTCACCATCAGTAATGACTACTGGAAAGAGGTGAAATCGCCGTTTAAATTGATCCTTCAGGCGAGCCTGATGGAAACCGGCGGTCGTCCGGTGACCCGCCGTGCGGATGTTGCGGTATGGCCTGCACCGAAAATGGCCGGTATCCGCCCGATCTTCGCCAAAAAAGAGGTGTATGACTACCGTACTGATAAGTATGTGTCTCAGTACAGCACGGATGAAGATTCACTGGCTGAATTTGAAATTGTTTATACCGATCGTCAGGGTAATAAATTAAACGCCGATGATCTGAATGCGCGCCTGATTTATGAGCGCCGTGATTATTACTGGCGCTGGTCTGATTCCGAAGGCTGGTCATCCGGTTATGATCAGAAAGACCTCGTGATGTCTGATGACAAAATCAGTATCGCCAAAGACGGCACAGCAAAAGTGACCGTCCCGGTTTCCTGGGGAGCATACCGTCTGGAAGTGGTGGATCCGTCCACCGGGCTGACCAGCAGCGTGCGTTTCTGGGCTGGATATTCCTGGCAGGATAACACCGGCGGTACCGGCGCGGTTCGCCCGGATCAGGTGAAACTGAAACTGGATAAACCAAATTATCACGCCGGTGATAAAGTTAAACTGAATGTGACTGCACCACAGGCCGGTAAAGGCTATGTGCTGCTGGAGTCCAGTGACGGTCCGCTATGGTGGCAGGAAGTGGATGTGCCGGAAGGCGGCACTGATGTGGAAGTACCGCTGAACAAAGAGTGGACGCGCCACGACCTGTACGCGACCGCCGTGGTTGTCCGTCCGGGTGACAGTTCCCGCCAGGCGACCATCAAACGTGCGGTGGGCATCCTGCATATCCCGATGGCCGATCCGGGCCGTAAGATTGATGTGGTGCTGGATACTCCGGCACGCATTCGTCCGAATCAGGATCTGACCGTGAAAATCAAAGCGAAAGCGCAGGACGGCAAACCGGCTCCGGAAAAAGTTAATGTCCTGATTTCTGCGGTGGATACCGGTGTGCTCAATATCACCGGCTACAAAACGCCGGATCCGTATGACGCCTTCTTCGGACGCAAACGTTACAGCGTTGATCAGTATGATGTGTATGGTCAGCTGATCGAGGGCGGCGGTCGTTCCGGCACTCTGCGGTTCGGCGGTGACGGTGGCGATGGACCGGATCGCGGCGGCCTGAAACCACTGACAGACGTGCAGATTATCGCGCAGCAGGCGACACCGGTGGAACTGAATGCGCAGGGCGAAGGTACTGTCACTCTGCCGATACCGGATTTTAACGGCGAACTGCGTCTGATGGCGCAGGCCTGGACGGATGAAGATTTCGGCCACGCGCAGAATAAAGTGATTGTTGCCGCACCGGTGATCAGCCAGATGGCGCTGCCGCGCTTTATGGCCGGTGGTGACCGTTCTCAGCTGACGCTTGATCTGACCAACCTGACCGATGAAACACAGAATCTGACCGTGAATTTCAGCGCGGACGGTATGGTGCATCTCAACGGCGGGGCAGAAAAAGAAGTCACTCTGGCGAAAGGTCAGCGCACTTCCGTGAATGTCCCGGTTGAAGCCGCGAACGGCTTTGGTCAGGGCGAGGTGTTTATGACGGTCAAAGGGCTGAAACTGCCTGATGAGAGCAGCAACACCTACAAAAACAGCTGGAAAATCGGCGTGCGTCCGGCTTATCCGGCAGAAACGGTTTCTTATTCTATGTCGCTCGGTAATGGCGGGGAATGGGTATTACCTGCCGATCAGATCGGTTATCTGGACGGGAATACCGTTTCCGGTGAAATGGTGCTGACCAGCCGTCCGCCGCTGGATATTTCGCGTTATATCCGCGAACTTTATGCCTATCCGTATGGTTGTCTGGAGCAGACCGTGAGCGGGCTGTATCCGTCCCTGTATTCCTCTGAGGCTGAGCTGAAAAAACTGGGCATCAAAACCCAGACTGATGCCGGACGCCGTCAGGCAGTGATGACGGGTATCCCGCATCTGCTCGGTATGCAGCGCAGCGACGGCAGTTTCTCCCTGTGGGATAACAGCGGTGCGGAAGAGCCGTGGCTGACAGCGTATGCGACAGATTTCCTGTTCCGTGCCGGACAGCGCGGTTTTGACGTCCCGGCGGATGCCCTGAGTAATGCCAATAACCGGCTGCTGCGCTATTTGCAGGATCGTTCGGTGATCAGCAGCAACTATTACGGTAACAGCGACCAGATGCGCTTTGCAGTACAGGCCTATGCCGGTTATGTTCTGGCACAGCAGCAGAAAGCACCGCTCGGGGCACTGCGTCAGGTGTATCAGCGCCGTGACGATGCCGCAAGTGGTCTGGCTCTGGTACAGCTAGGTATCGCCCTGAAGAAAATGGGGGATGCGGATCGCGGTAACGAAGCTATCCGTCTGGGTGTGATGAAAAACCGTGACAGCGTCTACACCGGTGATTACGGCAGCACTATCCGTGATGATGCGATGATTATTGCTCTGCTCAGTGAGGCGGATTCCAATGCGGATCAGCGTTACGGCAAGTTGCAGGCGCTTTCTGCGGAGATACAGAATAATCGTTACTTCTCCACTCAGGAAAGCAATGCGCTGTATCTGGCAGGCCGTCAGTATATTAACCAGAGCGAAAAACCGTGGTCTGCCCTGATCAACGGGGAAGCCCCGGCGATCAGCCGTGACAGTGCGCTGCGTGAAACACTCACTGCCGCACAGCTGAACAACGGTATCAGTGTGGCGAACCGGGGTGATACGGAACTGTTCGGCCGTGTGAATATCACCGGCTATCCGTTACAGGCGCCGCATCCGTCATCCGAAGTGCTGAAGATCAAGCGGACGTATATGGATCTGAACGGTAATCCGATCAGCATTGACCGTCTGAGCAGCGGCGACCTGGTGGCTATCCGTCTGGATATTCAGGCAGACCGCAACGTGCCGGATGCGCTGGTGGTGGATCTGTTACCGGCTGGTCTGGAACTGGAAAACCAGAACCTGGCGGCAGCCAGTGCAAGCCTGGCTGACAGTGCGCCGAACCTGGCGGAAGCTGTTCAGGATATGCAACAGGCCAATATCCGTCATACCGAGTACCGTGATGATCGCTTTGTTTCCCAGGTGGCGGTGGAAGAGTACCGTCCGGTAACGCTGGTCTATCTGGCCCGTGCCGTCACACCGGGTAAATACAGTGTTCCGGCTCCGCAGGTGGAATCGATGTATATTCCGGCCTGGCGCGCTACCGGTGTGACACCGGCGACACTGGAAGTGGTTCGTTAACGGCACGGTCTGTTGTCCGCAACCTCTCCGGGCTGCGGCAGCATAATGTGTTTTATGCCCTTATAATCTGTTATAAGGGCATTTTTATCTTAAGAATTCTTATGATGCGGTTTGATACATGAAAGTGTGGTTTAAACGTCTTGCGCTGACCGGTCTGATAACAATTGTTCTGATGCCGCCGCTGCTCTGGCTGGCGGATAAAATCTGGCCTCTGCCGCTGGATGAGGTGGTGATGGCGCGCACGGTCACGGCCGAAGACGGATCACCGCTGTGGCGTTTTGCCGATAGTAACGGCGTGTGGCGCTACCCGGTCACACTGAAGGATGTATCACCGGAATTTATTGAAGCACTTCTGACATATGAAGATCGCTATTTCTATCAGCATCCCGGCATTAACCCGGTGGCTATCGGCCGCGCGGCATTGCAGGATCTGACTTCCGGACGCATTGTGTCCGGCGGCAGCACACTCTCCATGCAGGTCGCCCGTTTGCTTGACCCTCATGACCGCACCCTGACCGGCAAACTGAAACAGGTTTTCCGCACTATTCAGCTGGAATGGCACTATTCCAAAGATGAGATTCTGGAGATGTATCTCAACCGCGCCCCTTATGGCGGTACCGTGGAAGGCATTGGTGCGGCGAGCTGGATGTATCTCGGTAAGCCACCTTCGGAACTGACCGCCGGGGAATCGGCACTGCTGGCGGTACTGCCGCAGGCCCCGAGCCGCTTGCGGCCGGATCGCTATCCGCAGCGTGCGGAAGCTGCCCGCAATAAAGTACTCGACCGGCTGGCAGAGTTTCAGGTGTGGCCGCAATCGAAGGTAAATGAGCTAAAACAGGAAAGTATCTGGCTGGCACCGCGCCGGGTACCGCATTCCGCACCGCTTCTGGCACGACGGGTGGCATCGGGAGTGAAAGCCCCGGTGATCCGTACCACCATTAACCCCGCTATTCAGCAGCAGCTGGAGGAAATGGCCCGTAACCGTAAGTATCAGCTGCCGGAAAAAACCTCCCTCGGCATTATGGTGGTGGATAACCGCGACATGAGTGTGAAGGGCTATGTCGGTTCTATCGATTTTTCCGATGATACCCGTTTCGGTCATGTGGATGTGAACAGCGCCTGGCGTTCGCCGGGCTCAACACTGAAGCCGTTTTTATATGCACTGGCGATGGATGACGGGCTTATCCACAGTGAATCCTTATTGCAGGATGTGCCGCGCCGTTTTAATGATTACCGGCCGGGCAATTTTGATACCGGATTCAGCGGGCCGGTGAGTGTCAGTGAGGCACTGCGCCGTTCACTGAATCTGCCGGTGGTTCAGTTACTGGATGTTTATGGCCCGAAGCGTTTCAGTGCCGGACTGCGTAATGTTGGCCTGGAATTGCGTTTTCCGCTCGGCAGTGATCCGAACCTGTCGCTGATTCTGGGCGGGACAGGGGCGCGGATGGATCAGCTGATCGCCGCCTACAGTGCGTTTGCCAGGCAGGGGAAAGTGGCGCCGGTGCGTTTCCGGCCGGACGATCCGCTGGCAGAGCGGCAACTGATATCCCCGGGAGCGGCATGGATCACGCGGCGGGTGATGGCCGGGGAAACAAGGCCGCTGGCGGATGACCGTCTGGCGCAGGATGTGCCGCTGGCGTGGAAGACCGGTACCAGTTACGGCTACCGCGATGCCTGGGCTCTGGGGGTGAATAACCGCTATACCATCGGCGTGTGGGTCGGGCGTCCGGACGGCACCCCGGTTGCCGGACAGGCCGGGTTTGCGACGGCAATTCCTATCCTGTATCAGGTGGATAGTTATCTTCGTGCGCGCGGCGGCAAAAAATTACCGGATCCGAAACCCGTCAGTGTCAGCAGTAAAATGATTTGCTGGCCGTCCGGACTGGCGGCAGATAAACAGGATCCGAACTGCCGTCAGCAGCGGATGGCGCTGGTACTGGATAATACCGTGCCGCCGACCCTGCCGTCAGCAGGGCAGGAAAGCCTGTCCGGCACTAATGCGGTGATTTGGGTTAACGGGCAGGGGGAACGGGTGGCTCCGGATTGCCCGGATGCACAGGAAAAAACTGTGGCACTGTGGCCGATAGCGCTGGAGAGCTGGCTGCCGCCGGGTGAGCGCCGCAGTCACCGTCTGCCGCCGGTAAGCAAAACCTGTCCGCCGCTGCGGGTGGAGGCTGCTCCCCTGCTGATTTCCGGTATCCGTGGAGGGGATGTGCTGCGGCGTCTGCCACTGG
The DNA here is from genome assembly GCF_019402645.1 of Morganella morganii. GTDB lineage: Bacteria > Pseudomonadota > Gammaproteobacteria > Enterobacterales > Enterobacteriaceae > Morganella > Morganella morganii_D. The sequence goes on along the minus strand of NZ_VKKS01000001.1, from coordinate 1,871,028 downwards.
CTAAAACGCTTGATTTGCGGGTGATGACGCAGGGCGGCGAGGGCACACAGTGGTGGTTTCTTAATGGTGACCAGGCCGGCAGTACCGAATCCGGCGAACCGCTGCTGCTGACCCTGGATACTCCGGGGCGTTATCAGCTGACGGTGCTGGATCTCAGCGGGCAGGTCAGTTCGGTCAGTTTTACCCTGAAATAGCAAAAACGACGGAAAGTTCAGCGGAAAAAGTGTGATACAGACGGAAAATCTGTGATCTGTTATGCTGAATACTTTGCAAAAATGTTGCGTAACTGTAGGAAAAACAGAGGTGAGCCCGTATAATCACCGCCTTACCACAAGGTGTGGACCGGTCTGCCGTCAGCCGCAAATAACAATGACAACAGCGCACTTGCGCACAATGAGGTCAATTCATGTCTGTACAACGCACATTTTCTATCATCAAACCAAATGCCGTAAAGAAAAATGTTATCGGGGCGATTTACCATCGTTTTGAAAGCGCCGGTTTCCGTATTATCGCCGCCAAAATGCTGCACCTGACCCGTGAGCAGGCGGAAGGGTTTTACGCGGAGCATAAAGGCCGTCCGTTTTTTGATGGTCTGGTGGAATTTATGACGTCCGGCCCGATTATGGTTCAGGTGCTGGAAGGGGAAAATGCCGTACAGCGTCACCGTGACCTGATGGGGGCCACCAATCCGGATAATGCACTGGCTGGTACACTTCGTGCTGATTACTCAGACAGCTTTACTGAAAACGCCGTACACGGCTCTGATGCGGAAGAATCCGCCGCCCGTGAAATCGCGTATTTCTTCACGGAAGATGAAATCTGCCCGCGCTGATCTCTGTATCAGACGGCAATCTGCCGCAGGAACGGCTCATTGGTTTCTGTAAAAGCGTAATGCTGAAAAGCCCGGATTACCGGGCTTTTGTTTTTTACCGGACTACAAGAACTGAGATATTCGCGTAATGGATCAGTGCGGATGCGGTGGAGCCCAGGAAACGGCTTTTCATGGTCGGGTTTTTGGAACCGATAACAATCAGGTCGGCTTTAATTTTCTCTGCATTTTCAAGAATGGCTTCTGCTGCACTTCCGATAAGAACACCCGTGGAGATTTGGTTTTTCTGTATGGCGAATTTTTCTGTGGCAGCATCCAGTTTCTCAAGCAGTGCTTTAATACGCTGGTCTTCTGACTTGGCATTTTCGGTCATCACGGGGAATGTCAGGCCGTAGTCAAAAAGCTGCTCAGAAGGGAGAATAACCGTAACAAAATGAAATTTCACATTTTTATCTTTGGCATAGTCGTTAATTTCAGTAATGACATTCTGAGATAACGCACCGGCATTCAGATCGATCGGAACCAGTATAATTTTGTGCATAACAACTCCTTTGTTTCAGATTAAATTACCTGTAAAAGATGAGTGTTGATATTATTAATATCTAAAAAAATGATTTAAACAAGCACTATTATTCAATAAATAGATTTACATTTACGAGTTTTAATTTGCCATATCACCGTTAATGTTTGTACAATGCCGCGCCCCGTTATGATAAGGGGCTTTTATGTTCCCGCCGTATCCGTGACGCAGTCCGTTTCAGCGGCTATTCTTATTCCTGTATCTGTGATGCGTGCCGCGTGTCACCGCCGAAAGTGTAACAACGAGGCAATGTTAATAATGTCAGAACTGACCACTCCGGACGCCTGTGCAACAGGCTCCGCTCCGATTGCTCCTGAAAAAATCAACGGAAAAATTAATTTACTCGACCTGACCCGCAAAGAGATGCGCCGGTTTTTCGCCGATATGGGTGAGAAGCCTTTCCGTGCTGACCAGGTAATGAAGTGGATTTACCACTATTGTTATGATGATTTCGATCTGATGACCGACATCAACAAAGTGCTGCGTACCAAACTGAAAGCCGTGGCGGAAATCCGTGCCCCGGAAGTGTCAGAAGAACAACGCTCTGCGGACGGCACGATTAAGTGGGCTATTCGTGTCGGTGATCAGGAAGTGGAAACCGTGTATATCCCGGAAGATGACCGTGCCACGCTGTGTGTTTCTTCCCAGGTCGGCTGTGCACTGGAATGTAAATTCTGCTCAACTGCACAACAGGGCTTTAACCGCAATCTGCGGGTATCGGAAATTATCGGCCAGGTTTGGCGTGCCGCAAAAATTATCGGTTCACTGAAATCCAGCGGCCGCCGTCCGATTACCAATGTGGTGATGATGGGGATGGGGGAGCCGCTGCTGAACCTGACCCATGTTGTCCCGGCCATGGAGATCATGCTGGATGACTTCGGTTTCGGTCTCTCCAAGCGCCGCGTGACTATCTCCACTTCCGGTGTTGTTCCGGCGCTGGATAAACTCGGCGATATGATTGATGTGGCGCTCGCCATTTCCCTGCACGCGCCGACGGATGACGTGCGTGATGAAATCGTGCCGATCAACAAAAAATACAACATTGAGACATTCCTGGCGTCTGTGCGCCGTTATCTCGGAAAATCCAATGCGAACGGCGGCCGTGTAACGGTGGAATACGTCATGCTGGACCATATCAATGACAGCACTGATCAGGCGCATCAGCTGGCAGCCTGTCTGAAAGACACGCCGAGCAAAATCAACCTGATTCCGTGGAATCCGTTTCCGGGCGCACCTTACGGGCGCAGCTCAAACAGCCGGATTGACCGCTTTGCCAAGGTACTGATGGAATACGGGTTTACCACCATTGTCCGCAAAACACGCGGTGATGATATTGACGCTGCCTGCGGACAGCTGGCCGGTGATGTTATCGACCGGACTAAACGGACACTGAAAAAACGCATGGCCGGTGAACCAATCGCTGTCAAAGCAGTCTGACAGTAATATTAAGTAACACTCCCCGGTGACTGTTTACGTTAATATACCTGCCTTACAGACAAGGAGGCAGTATGATAAGGACGTATTCTCCGGGATTCATTGCAGTAATGTTGCTGGCAGGATGCCGGGCAGCACCCGTGACACAGACAGTGCCGGCTGCGACCGGCACCCGTCTTGCACTGGGTGAGGCTTACCTTCAGGCCGGCCGGTACGATGCAGCACGGTACCATTTTGAGCGGGTACTGAAAGCACAGCCGCAGCATACCGGTGCGCTGACAGGCGCGGCGCTGAGTGCAAAATGCGATCAGCAGCCTGAAATCGCGGAAAAATACCTGAATTTAGCCGTGAATTCCCCGTCAGGCAGTGATAGTGTGGTACAGTACATTTTGGCTTATGAGTGTCCGCCGGATAACAGTCTGTAAAACAATATAAAAGTGATGTTGTTTTCCGGATTATTTTTATCATCACGGGTGGCATGAAGTATGCCGGAATACGGAACTTCGGTGCGCGGAAGGGCAGATCTCCGCGCTTTCTCGTAACCAGAACTGTTTGTGTCCTGAAACTCATGAATAACTCTCAATCTCAAGATAATTTCCAACTCACTCTTGGCCAATTCTTAACACAACGTCGGGAACAACTTCAGTTATCACGGGAAACAGTCGCCGACAGACTTTGTCTTAAACTGACTACAGTGCGTGAAATTGAAGAAGATGCACTGAAAGAAGGCAACCCGACCTTTATCCGCGGTTATGTCCGTGCTTATGCTAAGCTGTTGCAGATCCCTGAATCTGCAATCATGCCTTATCTTGATAAAATTGCTCCCGCACAGATGACCAAAGTCCAGCCGATGAAGAGTGTGGCTTTGGGGCGTCAGCGTAAAAAACGCGAAGGCTGGCTGATGAAATTTACCTGGCTGGTGCTGCTGGTGGTACTGGCTCTGGTGGGGGTGTGGTGGTGGCAGCAGTATCAGGCACAACAGGCAGATATTGCATCACTGGCACAGCAGAATGATATCACAGTTAATGCCCCGGCAGATGAACCGGGGACAGATCCAGCAGACAGCACCGCACCGCCGGTACTGAATACCCCGGCCGGGACGCCGGACACCGTGCCGGCAGACGATATCAATACCACGGCATTGGAATTATCGGCGGCTACTCCTCAGGAACAGGAAATTGACAGCAGCAAAATTGTACCGCTGCCGGGCAGTGACCGCGTACCGCCGGTCGTTAACCGCGCCGTGGACAGCGAGGGAGGAACCCTGCCGACCACCACACAGTCACAGGATGGTCTGGTACTGACCTTCAAAAACACCTGCTGGCTGGAAGTGACCGATAACAAAGGAACAAAAATTTTCAGCGGCACCAAACAGAAAGGGGATACCCTGGAATTTGCGGGCGCAGAACCTTACCGTCTGAAAATCGGCGCACCGGCTGCCGTGGATGTGCAGTTTAAAGGTCAGAATGTGGATCTGAGCCGTTTCATCAAGGCAAACACAGTGGCAAAACTGAGTGTGCCGAAAGCCGATGAATAATTGACTTATAAATTAAATCTTTACTACACAATAAACACAGCAATGATTAAGGACACAAGGATGTTCCGGAGAAAGATATATGCATAATGAATCCCCGATAAAAAGACGCAAATCCACCCGAATTTATGTGGGAAATGTGCCGGTCGGTGATGGTGCTTCAATCGCAGTGCAGTCAATGACAAACACCCGGACAACGGATGTAGAGGCCACCGTCAGACAGATTAAATCCCTGGAGCGCGTCGGCGTCGATATTGTCCGCGTGTCAGTGCCGACCATGGATGCGGCGGAAGCGTTTAAACTGATTAAACAGCAGGTATCTGTACCGCTGGTCGCTGATATTCATTTTGACTACCGCATTGCGCTGAAAGTGGCGGAATACGGCGTGGATTGTCTGCGTATCAACCCGGGCAATATCGGCAGTGAGGAGCGTATCCGTCAGGTAGTGGATTGCGCGCGTCATTATAATATCCCTATCCGCATCGGGGTTAACGGCGGTTCACTGGAAAAAGATATCCAGGAAAAATATGGCGAACCGACACCGGAAGCCCTGGTGGAATCAGCCATGCGCCATGTGGATATTCTCGATCGTCTGAATTTTGACCAGTTCAAGATCAGTGTAAAAGCCTCTGATGTTTTCCTGGCAGTCGGTGCCTACCGTCTGCTGGCTCAGAAAATTGATCAGCCGCTGCACCTGGGGATTACCGAAGCGGGCGGTGCACGGGCAGGTTCTGTGAAATCGGCTATCGGATTGGGCATGCTGTTGTCGGAAGGTATCGGTGATACCCTGCGTATCTCGCTGGCGGCTGATCCGGTGGAGGAAGTCAAAGTCGGGTTTGATATCCTGAAATCCCTGCGTATCCGTTCACGTGGTATTAACTTTATTGCCTGTCCGACCTGCTCCCGTCAGGAGTTCGACGTGATCGGCACTGTTAATGCACTGGAACAGCGCCTGGAGGATATCATCACGCCGATGGATGTGTCGATTATCGGTTGTGTGGTCAACGGCCCGGGCGAGGCGGAAGTTTCCACGCTGGGTGTGACCGGCGCGAAAACCCGCAGCGGATTCTACGAAGACGGTGTCCGCCAGAAAGAGCGTCTGGACAACACCGATATGATTGATCAGCTTGAAGCGAAAATCCGTGCCAAAGCGGCCATGCTGGATCAGAATAACCGGATTGATATCAGTCTGGTTGAGAAAGAGTAATCGCTGGCCGGCTCATTATTGATGGGCCGGTTTTGTCTGTTTTGGCAGATATGCTGTTTTAAGACGATATATCCGCCTCCCGATATTGCGCCCGCTCAGGGTCGCTTTTATAATCGGAAACATATTTCATTGAGTTAAGAGAATTAACGTGGCGACAAAAATCCAATCTGTTCGTGGCATGAATGATTATCTGCCGGCTGATACTGCTGTATGGCAGCGTATTGAAAACACGCTTAAACGCATTCTGACAAGCTACGGGATCAGCGAAATCCGTACACCGATTGTCGAGCATACCCCCCTGTTTCAGCGCGCCATCGGTGAAGTGACCGATGTTGTTGAAAAGGAAATGTACTCTTTTCAGGACCGTGAAGAAAATGTGAGTTTAACACTGCGGCCGGAAGGAACAGCGGGCTGTGTTCGTGCCGGGATTGAAAGAGGTTTCCTGTACAATCAGGAACAGCGCCTCTGGTATATCGGGCCGATGTTCCGCCATGAGCGTCCGCAGAAAGGCCGCTATCGTCAGTTCCATCAGCTGGGCGCCGAAGTCTTCGGCCTGAGCGGCCCGGATATTGATGCTGAGCTGATTATGATGACCGCCCGCTGGTGGCGTGAGCTGGGTATTGCGGAGCATGTCACCCTGGAACTGAACTCAATCGGTTCATTGCAGGCGCGCGCAAACTACCGCGAAGCACTGGTGGCATTTCTGGAACAGCACAAAGACAAACTGGATGAAGACTGCAAACGCCGGATGTACACCAACCCGCTGCGTGTGCTGGATTCCAAAGACAAAGTCGTTCAGGAACTCCTGAATGATGCACCGGCACTGTTTGATTATCTTGATGAAGAATCAAAAATTCACTTTGACGGCCTGTGCGCTATCCTGGATGCTGCCGGTATTCAGTACCGCATCAACCAGCGTCTGGTTCGTGGTCTGGATTACTACAACCGCACGGTGTTTGAATGGGTGACTACTGCACTGGGATCACAGGGGACTGTCTGCGCGGGCGGCCGTTACGACGGGCTGGTTGAACAACTCGGCGGTCATAATACCCCTGCGGTTGGTTTTGCCATGGGCCTGGAACGTATGGTACTGCTGGTGCAGTCCGTGAATCCTGACTTTGTGAGCGAAACCGCAGTGACCGATATTTATCTGGCGTCTTTCGGTGAAGGCAGCCAGGTAGCGGCGATGATACTGGCGGAACAGATCCGCGACAGCCTGCCGGATGTACGTATCATGACCAACTACGGCGGCGGCAACTTTAAAAGACAACTGAGCCGTGCGGATAAAAATGGTGCGCGTATCGCCCTGATTTTAGGTGAGGATGAAATTGCTAACGGGACAGTCACTCTCAAAGAACTGGCCACCGGTGAGCAGCAGACGCTGGCACAGAGCGGGCTTTCCGCTCGTCTGAGCGAACTTTTAGGTTAAGGAGAGACGTGTGGAAGTCTATACCACAGAAAATGAACAGGTATCAGCGCTGAAGAATTTCTTTGTTGAAAACGGCAAAGCAATCGCGGCAGGATTGATCATCGGTATCGGCGGTATTGCCGGCTGGAACTATTATCAGTCTCACCAGGTCACCAAATTACAGGATGCGGCTATTGCCTATGAAACGGCGACCGCTGCGAAAGGGACTCCGGAGGAGCAGGCAGCCCGTCTGCAGGCTTTTGCGAACGATGCCAACAATAACTATGGTGCTATCGCCGGTCTTGACCTGGCGATGAAAGCGGTTGACCGCAACGACCTCCCGGCGGCGGAAAACGCCCTGAGTCAGGCGCTGACAAAAACCGACAATGAAGATTTGCAAGACCTGATTAATGCACGTCTGGCCCGCGTACAGCTGGGACAGAAAAAACCGGATGCCGCACTGGTAACCGTTGCGGCAGTGAAAGGGAAAGGCTGGGCAGCTTACGCACAGGATATCCGCGGTGACGCCCTGTTACAGAAAGGGGACGTGAAAGGTGCACAGGAAGCCTATACCACCGGTATTCAGAGTGAAGGCGCCGGGACTATCAAATCCGTTATGACATTCAAGCTCGATAACTTAGCCGGGTGAGGGGACTATCGATAATGCAACTGCGTAAAACACTGCTGGTAGGATTAGTCGCTTCTGTGCTGCTGGCCGGCTGTTCAAGTGAACAGGATACTATCGTGATGTCACCACTGCCGGAAGTGACAAGCCAGTTCACTCCGGAAACGGTGTGGGACAAATCTGTCGGTGATGGTATCGGTAAATACTATTCTCATCTTTCCCCGGCATGGGAAGGATCCAGTGTCTATGCGGCCGATCGCAATGGCCTGGTCAAAGCCCTGGATGCAGACTCCGGTGTTGAAATCTGGTCAGTGAATCTGGCGGAAAAAACCGGTTTCTTATCCGCCAATATCCCGGCGATGTTATCCGGCGGTCTGACCGTTTCCGGTGAACATGTCTATGTGGGTACTGAGCGCGGTACGCTGATCGCTCTGAACGCGAATGACGGCGAAATAGCATGGACGGCAAACGCCGGTGGTGAAGTGCTGTCCCGTCCGGAAGTCAGTGACGGACTGGTGCTGGTGCATACCGGTAACGGTCTGTTGCAGGCATTTGATACCGCCTCCGGCGAACAGCGCTGGAGCCTGAACCTGGATACCCCGAGCCTGTCCGTCCGTGGGGAATCCGCACCAGCTGTGGCAATGGGCGCGGCATTTGTCGGTGGTGATAACGGCCGTGTCAGTGCGGTAATGCTCGGCCAGGGTCAGATTATCTGGCAGCAGCGTATTTCACAAACAACCGGCACCACCGAAATCAGCCGTCTGAATGATGTGGATATGACCCCGGTTGTTGCTGACGGCCGTGTCTATGCTATCGCCTATAACGGTAATCTGGTGGCGATGGATATGCGCAGCGGGCAGATCCTGTGGAAACGTGATTTCGGCTCAGTCAATGAACTGGTGCTGGATGGCGAATCCCTCTATGTTGTTGATCAGAATGATAACGTCTATGGTCTGCGCGCTGCGGATGGCGTCACCATGTGGTCACAGGATAAATTACTGCACCGTAATCTTTCCGCACCGGAAATCTTTAACGGCTACCTGGTCGTGGGTGACGGTGAAGGTTATCTCCACTGGCTGGATACTTCCAACGGACAGTTTGTGGCGCAGAATAAGCTGAACAGTTCCGGCATTCTCAGCCGTCCGTCAATTGCCGGTGATAAACTGATGGTACAGGCCCGTGACGGACGCCTGTATCTGCTCCGCCGCTGACAGTAAACCGCTGTTTCCGGCATCACTCCCGCAGGGCGGCTGACTGCGGAGTGGTTTCATTGACGGCTCCTGAATGACAGGAGCCGTTTCGTCTTTAATCTCCTGTATGGTGCGGGGGATTTTTTCAGTGTTATGAGGCAGTAAAAGCATGATACCTGTCGTTGCTCTGGTCGGGCGTCCCAATGTCGGGAAGTCCACATTATTCAACCGCTTAACGCGTACGCGCGATGCGTTGGTTGCTGATTTCCCCGGCCTGACGCGGGATCGTAAGTACGGTCGTGCAGAGGTTGAGGGACAGGAATTTATTATTATCGATACCGGGGGTATTGACGGTACGGAAGAGGGTGTTGAAACCCACATGGCCGCGCAGTCACTGCTGGCGATTGAAGAAGCCGATATCGTGTTGTTTATGGTGGATGCCCGTTCCGGTCTGATGCCGGCGGACAGCGGTATCGCCAAACATCTGCGCAGCCGCGATAACAAAACCACCTTTGTGGTGGCGAACAAAATTGACGGTATTGATCAGGATCTGGCTCTGGGTGAATTCTACAGCCTGGGTCTGGGTGACGTTGTGCCTATCGCCGCATCACACGGACGCGGCGTGAGTCAGCTTATTACCCGCGCACTGGTACCGTTTTACGGCGAGCCGGAAAGTGAGGATGATGAGCGAGAGTTAACCGAAGAAGAGGCTAACGCCGCTTACTGGGCAGAGCAGGAGGCACTGGCACAGGCTGCGGAAACGGAAGATGATGACGGGGAAGATGATTTCAACCCGATCGACCAGCCGATTAAAATGGCGATTGTCGGGCGTCCGAATGTCGGGAAATCCACACTGACCAACCGGATCCTCGGGGAAGAGCGTGTGGTGGTTTATGATATGCCGGGCACGACCCGCGACAGTATCTATATTCCGATGGAGCGCGACGGGCGTGAGTATATCATCATCGATACTGCCGGTGTGCGTAAACGCGGAAAAGTTACTGAAACGGTTGAAAAATTCTCCGTTATCAAAACATTGCAGGCCATTGAGGATGCTAACGTGGTGCTGCTGGTGATTGATGCCCGTGAGGGGATTTCAGACCAGGATCTGTCACTGCTGGGCTTTATTCTCAATGCCGGACGTTCTCTGGTTATCGCCGTCAATAAATGGGATGGTATGACCGCCGACGATCGCGATCATGTCAAAGATATGCTGGAACTGCGTCTCGGTTTCGTCGATTTCGCCCGGATTCACTTTATCTCTGCGCTGCACGGCAGTGGTGTCGGTAACCTGTTTGACTCGGTACAGGAAGCCTATGACTGTGCAACCCGCCGTGTCAGTACCGCAATGGTTACCCGTATTATGAAAATGGCAGCAGACGACCATCAGCCGCCACTGGTTCGCGGACGCCGTGTCAAACTGAAATATGCGCATGCAGGGGGTTATAACCCGCCGATTATTGTTATCCACGGTAACCAGGTGTCGGATTTACCGGATGGCTATAAACGTTACCTGATGAACTATTTCCGTCAGTCGCTGAAAGTGATGGGAACTCCTATCCGTATCCAGTTTAAAGAGGGTGAAAACCCGTTTGCGGATAAGAAAAACGTACTGACAGCGACACAGTTACGTAAACGTAAGCGTCTGATGTCTCATATTAAAAAAGGCCGTTAATCAGAAAACCCGCATATAAGTGCGGGTTTTTTATTCCGGAAAGTTATCACGGCTCCAGTCCGACGGCGTTCCAGGCACTCATCAGTACAGCAGCAACTTCCTCATCATAATTATCACAGGCAACGGTCAGGGTTTCGCGGGCGAAGGTCAGGAAATCACACTCCGGCGGCAGATTGCCTCTGCGGAGGGTGTCGAACCAGATTTGTCCCGCAATCTCCCAGCTGTATCCGCCGAGGGCGGAGGCGAAATGGTAAAATGCATGATTCGGGATACCTGAGTAGCAATGTACACCACCGTTATCATTTTCCGGGTCATCCGGCAGTTCAATATAATCCCGCATATGTGCGACTTGTTTATCTTTACCGATCACCGGATGGTTATAGGCATTTCCGGGAGAGGATAATGAACGTAATGCTTTGATTCCGCTTCTTTTATTGAACAATGTTCTGCCGATATGCCAGTCACCCTGATGGCTGGCGTGGCGGCTGCGGTAATGGCCCAGCATCACGGTAAACACATCACAGACCGATTCATTCAGAGCACCGGACTGGTGGCTGTAGGTCAGCGGGGAAAGGTGATCAATCACGGCATGGGAAAACTCGTGCGCAGCGATATCCAACTGGGCAAAACTCAGAAACAGTGGTGTGACACTCATCCCGGTGTCACCGGCACCAAAAACCAGATGTGCACCGTTCCAGAAAGCATTGCAATAGCCGCGTCCGTAATGTGTCATGGCGGAGATAGTAGCATTACTGTCATTGAAGGATTTGTAATCAAAAACGTCGTTGAAAAACCCGTAAATGATATCAAGATATTCAAACATATTATCCGTGTCCGTGTCCCGCCGGCCAGCCGGATAATGCGGCGGACTTTCTGCTTTCCGGTCTTCACGGTAATACAGATTAGGAACAATGGTCAGGTTTTTCAGATGCATCACACGCCGGTGTACCGGAGGATAGCCCCCGGTTTCCGGCAGGATGGTATAACTGCGCGGCCCGGTATCGGTTTCCGGCGGGTGACGGTAAGCCAGCAGTAGTTGCATATGCTGATAACATAACTGAGTTTCTTCGTGTTCCCCTTCATGAATCAGGCGTTTTTTCAGGATCCATGGCGGCAGAAATGAATAGCGCGGGGCATGTGCTGACATAGGCGTTTCTCCTCTGATTGGAATCGCCATTTTTACGGAGAAAAATACTCACCGCAGCCGACTATCAGCCTGCTTTTCAGTCAGCACACTGTGAATGAGTGTCAGACCCAGTTACGCGGAACAAGAAAATCGTTCAGTGCGGCTTCCGGGGAGCCGGCCTGTGGCTGGTAGTCATATTCCCAGCGCACCAGAGGCGGCATTGACATCAAAATGGATTCTGTCCGGCCGCCGCTCTGTAAACCGAACAGTGTGCCGCGATCCCACACCAGATTAAACTCCACGTAGCGGCCGCGCCGGTAGAGCTGGAACTGTCGTTCACGCTCCCCATAAAGGATGGAACGGCGTTTTTCCGCGATCGGCAGATAAGCCCGGGTAAAGCCGTTGCCGACGGCCTGAGTGAAGGCAAAGCACGGCTCAAAACCGGGTTGACTCAGGTCATCAAAGAACAGACCACCGATGCCGCGGGCCTCGTTGCGGTGTTTCAGATAAAAATAGTCATCACACCATTTTTTATAACGCGGCCAGGCATTCTCACCCAGCGGCGTGCAGATATCCCGTGCAACGCTGTGCCAGTGCACGGCATCTTCGGCAAACGGATAAAAAGGTGTCAGGTCAAAACCGCCGCCGAACCACCAGACCGGATTATTGCCTGCTTTTTCGGCAATAAAAAAGCGCACATTGGCATGTGCGGCCGGGACATACGGGTTATGCGGATGAAGCACCAGGGAGACACCCATGGCCTGATAGCGGCGTCCGGCCAGCTCCGGGCGGTGTGCCGTGGCGGATGGCGGCAGGCTGTCCCCGCTGACATGTGAAAAATTAACACCGGCCTGCTCAAATAAAGCACCGGATTTCAGTACCCGGCTGCGTCCGCCGCCGCCGCACTCCCGCTGCCACTTATCTTCAGTAAACACCGCGCCGCCGTCACAGGCGGCCAGTTGTCCGCAAAGAGAATCCTGCAATCGGAGAAAAAAATCTTTAACACTGTCACTATCAGGGATATTCATTACATCACGACCATTGAGCTGCTGATAAACTTTAGTATATCATTTTGTTTTTATAAGATATCACACCCGTTCCGTCACGGACACGGGCAGACAACCGGCAGACAGGTAACGGTATGGACATTCGCACATTTCAGCAAGGTGATTTCGAAGAGGTTGTTGCGCTCTGGGAGCGTTGTGATCTGGTCACACCCCCGGATGATCCGGAAACCGTGATTGAGCGGAAAGTGGCGCATGACCCGGCGTTGTTTCTGGTGGCGGAAGTCAATGGTGAAGTGGTGGGGACACTGCTGGGCGGTTATGACGGCTACCGGGGCTATGCTTATTATCTGGCAGTGCACCCGGAGTTTCAGGGACGGGGAATTGCCAATGCGATGGTGGTGAGGCTTGAAAAAAAACTGCTGGCGCGGGGATGCCCGCAACTGCTGCTGGCTATCCCGGATGATAACACGGCCACGCTGAGTATGTTTGACAAGCTGGCCTACGACGAGTGTCAGCAGGACAGCCTGACATACAGCAAACGGCTGATTACTGACCCGGAATATTAACTGCCGGGATTCACTACACTGAGTGTATCGGCAGTAACCACAATAGCATGGCGGTCTTTTTCCATTCCGCCTTCGATCCGGATGGTATCATTAGGGGTGATAATCTTTTTCCCCCATAAATCAGCCGGAATTTTTACTTCGACAATACCGCTGTAATCCCCCAGTAAATAGTATTCTGCTGAAACCTGAGTCTGAATATTACCTTCCAGAATCACGCGGCTGTTATCCTGCAGATAAGGCAGTTGCTTGATGATAAAACGCTGTGGTGTTTCACATTTGACTGTGCTTTGATGATACTCATATGCGGAAAATGACGGCAGGGCAGCAGCAGACTGTAACCAGAACAATCCTGTCAGAGCAATCGCTGAAAACAAGTAAAAAGACGATGATGTCAATGTCAGTTTAGCCATAGCTTACGACGCCGGTAAATGAGAATGTTGGTTATACACCGGGAGATATCTTATCGGAAATGCTGATTTACTGAATTCGTAAATATACTTATTTCGATAAAGTTATTTGATGTAATAATTCAGAATGAATGTTTTGTCAATTCCGGAGTCTGATATCTGAACTGAATGCAAAGGAGCAATAAATGAAGTGTTATCAGGCAATGAAACTGGCCGCCGTGGCCGGTACCGTACTGATGCTGAACGGGTGCAGTTCGTTTTCATGGTCATCATTATCACCGGTAAGCTGGTTCAGCAGCAGCGCACTCACGGTGACGGCACAGGGTGTCGGCGGCGTAAATAATCAGACGGCCCTGACTGAAAGTGCAATCAGTCAGGGGCTGGACGATAAATATACACTGCGCGGCGGTATGCAGACAGAGCAGGGTGAAATCGTTAAAATTTTTGAAGGCCGGAAAGATGATAAAACGGTTATCCGTCTGTCCGGGCCGGAAAACGGCACAGTGCAGCGTATTGTCGCCAATGATGCGGATATCCGTACCGAATGGGGCACCGGAACCGGAACCCTCTTTTCTGATATCTATCCGCAGGCCGTTGCCGGTGCCTGTACCCTGACCACAGAATTTGACGACAGCGCACAGGTTATCTGCCGTTCACCGCAAACCCAGCGCATTTCTTATGTTTTCCGCGGTGTCTGGTTTGGCCCTGAAACACTGATGCCGTCAGATGATATTCTGAAAAACTGGACAGTCAGTTATATAGTCTGGGCAAATAAATAATCCGGAATAATAAATGAACTTGCGGAATAACAAAGTAATTCCGCGTCAGTGATTTATGATGGGGCCATTTCCTGATCAGACTGACGATGCAAAGGGAGCAACATGTCACAGGCACAAAGTGGTATTCTGCCGGAACACTGCCGTTTCGGTATTTTTATTGAAGCAAACACCAAAGGCGATTTGCAGTCAATCCGGCCCGGTTGTCAGGTTTTCCTGGCGGCCCTGAAAAAATTACAGGCGCAGTTTGCGGATGATCAACTGAGTGCAACGGTGGCGTTCGGCCATGATCTGTGGCGTCAGCTGGGCAGCCGGAGCAGCGCACCGGAACTGAAGAACTTCCGGGAACTGGGGCGCGGCATGGCACCGGCCACACAGTATGATTTATTGATCCATATTCATTCTCAGCGTCATGATATTAACTTCTCACTGGCACAGGCGGCAGTGGCGGCATTTGCTGATGCGGTTGAGATTCAGGGCGAAACGCACGGTTTCCGCCGGACAGAAGAGCGCGACCTGAGCGGCTTCATCGATGGTACTGAAAACCCGGAAGGAGACGAGCGTCCGGATGTGGCACTTATCCCTGAAGGGGAAGATGCGGGCGGCAGTTATATCCTTACGCAGCGCTGGGCGCACAGCCTGAATAAATGGACACGTTTTTCCGAAGAACAACAGGAAAAAATGATTGGCCGTACCAAAGCGGACAGTACCGAACTGGATGAAAATGTGCGCAATGTAACATCCCATGTCTCCCGTGTGGTGATTGAGGAAGAGGGCGAAGAGCTTTCCATCCTGCGTCAGAGCCTGCCTTACGGCACCGCCAGCGGAGAGCACGGCCTGTTCTTTATCGCTTACTGCGGTCGTCTGCATAATATTGAGCAGCAATTGCTGAGTATGTTCGGTGAAACTGACGGTAAATTTGATGACCTGCTGCGTTTCAGTAAACCGAAAACCGGTGCTTACTACTATGCGCCGTCGCTGGAACAGCTGAGTGCGCTGTAAGCGGATGTCACTTTAAGCACGGAACCGGCTGATAACGGGCAAAAACGAAAAGTCGCTGTGAATACATCCATGGCGCGCCTGCTTTTCGTTTCCTTTGCCCGTTGTCACCTTCATACTTTCCCTGAGGACAACCTCTATCCTGTGTTTATACATCACACAGGGGGTTCCCATGCCTGAATTTTTCAGAGAAAACGGGATTCTGCTTATGCAGCCGGCTTGCCTGCGGATGCACTTCTTTATGCATTGTGGATATGGTTCACACGGCGGTTGTGATCATAATCAGCATAATGAAAAAGGACCCGCAGAGCAGGAAGAAAAAAACATGTCGGGGCATAATATCGTGAAGTAAATAATCACTATATATAATTCCATAATGGTATAAGCAAATGGCTTGTATCACTTTACTGATATATGCAAACTGGCCGGAGTTACCTGAAATGCATCATCATAATGAGGTTCTCCGCCGTGAAATTGTCTGCCAACGCTGTATTACCTGCCGGTCTGCTGCTTCTTTCTGTTGTGTGGAGCGGCGCTGCCGGAGCTGCTCAGCTGCTGAACAGCTCCTATGATATTGCCCGTGAGCTGTTCACGGAAATCAATCCATTGTTTGAAAAGCAATGGAACGCGGAACACCCTGACGATCCGCTCACTATCCGTCAGTCTCACGGCGGCTCCTCAAAACAGGCGCTGGCGATATTACAGGGACTGCGGGCGGACGTGGTGACTTATAACCAGGTGACCGATGTGCAGGTTCTGCATAATAAAGGGAATCTGCTGGCGGCGGACTGGCAGGCACGTCTGCCGAATAACAGCTCCCCGTATTATTCCACCATGGCTTTTCTGGTACGCAAAGGAAATCCGAAACAGATAAAAGACTGGGATTCCCTGCTGCGTGATGATGTGAAAATTGTTTTTCCGAACCCGAAAACCTCCGGTAACGGCCGCTATACTTATCTGGCTGCGGAAGGTTTCTGGCAGCAGAAAAACGGTAAAAACAGTGCGAAAACACAGGAACAGATGAAAAAATTCCTCAGCAATGTCGCGGTATTTGATACCGGTGGCCGGGGAGCCACCACATCATTTATTGATCGCGGGCTGGGGGATGTGCTGATTAGTTTTGAATCAGAAGTGAATAATATCCGCAATGAATATGGCGCGGATAATTATGATGTTATCGTTCCGGCGTCAAATATTCTGGCGGAATTTCCGGTGGCCCGGGTGGATAAAAACACGGAAAAGAACGGTACACAGGCGGTTGCCGATGCGTATCTGACCTTCCTGTACAGCCCTGCGGCGCAGGCAAAAATGACACAGTTTAATTACCGTGTTACTGATCCGGATGTGATGGCCGCGACCAAAGGACAATTTCCGCCTGTTACCCTGTTTAAAGTGGAAGATCAGTTTGGTTCGTGGTCTGAAGTGATGGAAAGCCGGTTTAATTCAGGCGGTGAATTTGACACCCTGATGGCTCAGGGACGCTGATATGGCAAGGCAGGTATTACCGGGATTCGGCCTGTCCCTCGGGTTTACGCTGCTTTACAGCGGGCTGATCCTGCTGCTGCCCCTTACGGCACTGGTTTTACAACTGGCGCAGATGAGCTGGGGGCAGTACTGGCAGGTGATCACCGGCCCGCAGGTAGTTGCCGCGTATAAAGTCACACTGCTCGCCGCGCTGGCCGCCAGCCTGTTTAACGCATTTTTTGGTGTGCTGATGGCCTGGATCCTGACCCGCTACCGCTTTCCCGGCCGCCGCATTCTCGACGGCCTGATGGATTTGCCCTTCGCATTGCCTACGGCGGTGGCGGGGCTGACACTCGCCACACTCTTTGCCCCGAACGGCTGGTACGGCCGTTTTTTTGATTCGTTTAATATCACGGTGGTGAATACCTGGATAGGTATTGCCGTCGCGATGATGTTTACCAGTATCCCGTTTGTGGTCCGCACGGTACAGCCCGTGCTGGAAACCCTGAAGCCGGAATATGAAGAAGCGGCACAAACACTGGGTGCTTCACGCTTTCAGATATTCCGGCGTGTGATCTGGCCGGAAATAGCCCCGGCAGCCCTGGCCGGAACCGTTTTATCTTTTACCCGCAGTCTGGGGGAGTTCGGCGCAGTGATTTTTATCGCCGGTAATCTGGCGTGGCAGACGGAAGTGGTATCGTTCCTGATTTTTGTCCGCTTACAGGAATTTGAATATCCGGCAGCTGCGGCTATTGCCTCTGTGGTGCTGATGACGTCACTGGTGCTGTTGCTGGCTGTCAATATTATCCAGAGCCGCGCCGGATTACGCACAGGCAGGTCACATGGCTGATTCGCTGCGCCGCAGGCGTTTTCCGTGGCAGAAATGGCTGCTGATCTCCGCCGGCCTGCTGCTGACGCTTTTTATTCTGATTATTCCGCTGGTATGGATTTTTGTTACCGCGCTGTCTGACGGCATCGCTGGTGTGGTCAGGGCGCTGGCGGATGCGGATATGCTGCACGCTATCTGGCTGACACTGATTGTGGCGCTCATCACCGTACCGGTAAACCTGCTTTTCGGCGCACTGCTGGCGTGGCTGGTGACGCGGTTTCGTTTTCCCGGCCGTCAGCTGCTGCTGACTCTGGCGGATCTGCCGTTTGCGGTGTCGCCGGTGATCGCCGGGCTGTTGTATCTGTTGTTGTACGGCTCAAACAGCTGGTTTGGCGGTTTTCTTGAAAGCTCGCTGGATACCCAAATCATGTTTGCTCTGCCGGGAATTGTGCTGGTCACTGTCTTTGTGACCTGTCCCTATGTGGTAAGAGAGTTGGTGCCGGTGATGTTCAGTCAGGGGGCGCAGGAAGAAGAGGCTGCCGTGCTGCTGGGTGCCCGTGCGTGGCAGATCTGGTGGCGGGTGACACTGCCGAACATCCGCTGGCCGCTGTTTTACGGTGTGATCCTGACCAACGCCCGCGCTATCGGGGAGTTTGGTGCGGTGTCGGTGGTCTCCGGCGCGATTCGCGGGGAAACCTTCACGCTGCCGTTGCAGGTGGAATTATTGCATCAGGATTATCAGACCGTGGCGGCGTTTACCGCATCCGGCCTGCTGGCACTGATGGCTGTTGTGACCCTGTGCATCCGCCACGGCGTGATGGCGTATCAGGGATTCCGGAGGAAATATGAGCATTGAGATCCGTCATCTGACACACCATTTCGGCGCGGAGCCGGTATTGCAGGATATCTCGCTATCGGTGGCGGACGGTGAAATGGTGGCGCTGCTGGGGCCGTCCGGATCCGGAAAAACCACGCTGCTGCGCATTATTGCCGGGCTGACACCTCATACCGCCGGAGAGCTGTATATCAGCGGGGAAGAGGTCTCCGGACTGGCGGCGGGAGAGCGTCGTGCCGGGTTTGTGTTCCAGCACTATGCTCTGTTCCGGCATATGACGGTGTTTGATAACATCGCGTTCGGGCTGACAGTGCTGCCGCGTAAAACACGGCCGTCAAAAAAACAAATCCGGGATAAAGTGATGTCGCTGCTGGAAAAAATTCAGATGCCGCATCTGGCGGATCGGTATCCGGCGCAGCTTTCCGGCGGACAGCAACAGCGGGTTGCGCTGGCCAGAGCCCTGGCGGCAGAGCCGCGTATCCTGCTGCTGGATGAGCCGTTTGGTGCCCTGGATGCAGGCGTGAGAACCGAACTGCGCCGCTGGCTGCGCCAGTTGCATCAGTCTCTGGGATTTACCGCCGTATTTGTGACACACGATCAGGAAGAGGCGCTGGAAGTGGCTGACCGCATTGTGGTGATGCGCGGCGGGCATATTGAACAGGTCTCGGCACCTGAAAGCCTCGGGAATGATGACAGTAACCGCTTTGTGACGGAATTTCTTGGTCAGATAAATATTTTTCGTGGTGATATCGGTGCTGACGGTATGGTGCGGATTGGCGGTGTGCGCCAGCCGGTTGCCGCGCTGACTGCCGGTTCCGGGCCGGTATCGGTATTTGTGCGGCCGTGGTCACTGACGTTGCAGCATACCTTCTCAGCGGATGCTGTTGCCGCCCGGGTCGTGACTCTCCGTTCACACGGACACTACCGCACCGCAGTGCTGACAACGGCGGCGGCAGAGGATGAGGTGACGGTGATTGTACCGCCGGATACCCGTGCCGTTGCCGGTGATACCGTCTGGCTGACAATCAGAGAGCTGAGGCTGTTTCGCGGCGAAGACGAACTTGTGCCGCCGCCGCAGGCGCAGTGCGCATAAACATGAAAATAAATCCGGTTGCATACTGCCTTGCGGCGGCGGTATGGTTTCAGTTTACGGATCAGGAGGCAGAACAACGTGGCATCTATCAGTAATGGTATCGGTAATACCCCGCTTTTCCGGCTTGCACGGCTGGGTGAGGGCAGCGGAGCGGAAATCTGGATCAAGCCGGAAGGGAACAACCCCGGCGGCTCGGTAAAAGATCGTGCGGCGCAAAGTATGATTGAAGGTGCCGAACAGCGCGGGGAGATCCGTCCCGGTGACACGCTGATTGAAGCCACCAGCGGCAATACCGGTATTGCGCTGGCCATGATTGCCGCCATACGCGGATATAAACTAAAGTTGCTGATGCCGGAAAATATGAGTGCCGAACGTCAGGCTGCCATGAAGGCTTACGGTGCGGAACTGGTGCTGGTCAGCCGGGCGCAGGGTATGGAAGGTGCCCGGGATCTGGCGCAGCAGATGGCTGAGGCCGGGGAAGGTTATGTACTTGATCAGTTTAATAACCCCGATAACCCGCTGGCGCATTACCGGACAACCGGCCCTGAAATCTGGCAGCAGACGGACGGGCGTATCACACATTTTGTTTCCGCAATGGGGACCACCGGCACCATCACAGGAGTGGCGCGTTACCTGAAAGAGGTTGCGCCTCAGGTGAATATTACCGGTCTGCAACCGGCGGAAAACAGCCAGATTCCGGGGATCCGCCGCTGGTCACCGGGGTATCTGCCGGGGATTTTTCAGCCGCAGCTGGTGGATGATATTCTGGATATAACACAGCAGGAAGCGGAAGACACGATGCGTCAGCTGGCGCAGCAGGAAGGGATTTTCTGCGGGGTCAGTTCCGGCGGTGCGGTGGCCGGTGCGCTGAGGATTGCAAAAGCGACCCCGGGGGCGGTAATTGTCGCCGTGGTTTGCGATCGCGGCGACCGTTATCTCTCGACCGGCGTTTTTGGCTGAGATATTATCCCGCTGTTTTGCCGGTGTATTTCATGTGCAGCAGCGGGAACGGGTTTCCCTCACCATCCAGTTCCGGGCGGCCTGTCTGTGTAAAACCCATATGGTGATAAAAACCAACGCCCTGCGGGTTTTGTTCATTCACATCCAGCTCATCCGCCTGTAACTGCTCAACCGCATAATTCAGCAGGAATTTACCGGTACCTTTGCTGCGTATTTCCGCATCCACAAACAGCATCTCAATCCGCTTACCGTTTGTGCCGGGAAAGCCGTGAATCTCTCCGCTTTCATCCTGTGCCACCACCACATTCAGGTTCGGCAGAAGTGACAGTTAACATAAGAGATCCGTAAATCAGAGGTACTGAGATGGCTGGCGTCCCGGTATTCCGGGACACACTGCGGGTGATTAGTTATTGGTATAACGTTTCTTTGGTGTACAGATATACACCCAGGCCGGAGGAACGTTGAACAATACACGCTCTTTACGGAAATGGAAATACCGGCGCAGGTATTTCTCAAACTTGGTGGTGTACTGGAACAGAATAAACTGCCCGTCACTGACTTCAATATTGTCACGTACTGCTTTCAGAATACGTAACCCGGTCCGGCGGTCGATTGAAAGGAACGGAAGACCGGAAAAAATCACATTATACGGGCGGTTCAGTTTCTCTGCCGAGTCAGAAAAAATCCCCAGGCGGTTGTCCTGAAACTTATTCAGCAGACTGACAAAATACGGATCAATTTCATAGGCATCCAGTTTTGCCTGCGGGTTCATCTGATCCAGAATCCGGCGGGTAATAACCCCTGTACCGGCACCCAGTTCAGCAAAATGCTGAACACCGTTCCAGTCGACATGGCGGACCATTGCACGACATAACCAGCGTGATGAGGGGGTGATGGTACCCATAGTTGCCGGAGACACAATAAACTTTTTGATGTAAGCGTAATAGCTCAGTAACGGTGAATAGTTTGATACTTCCATAATAAGCATTCCTTACAAATCCGGCCGGTGTTCAGCAAAAACAGAACACAACATACAACGCACCTTTAAATAGCTATGTCGGTGAAACATATTCAATATCATATGCTGATTATTCTCTTTCCTCTACAGATAAATAAGGTATTTTTCAGCAGGAGAAAAAATAAAAAATTTTATAAAATAGTAATATAAAACAATGAAATACTATGTTTTATTTTCAGTTTTTAATTAACGGACAGATAAGATTGATTTGTTATAAATAATAATCAGATGAATGAATGGGATAGCTGACAGAGAAAGGATAGCGGATTAAGGGGGCGTCAGTACAGGAATGACAGAGATTTTTGCAAAAGCTGACATTAACGGAATAAACATGACACTCTGTACCGGCATATTATTCTGTAAATAAGCCGGTACAGAATAGGAATTAACTAATTATGCTCTTTACCGTGATCCATTATCGCCTGACGGAGACGCTGCTGTAACTCATAACGCTGTTCATACGGCAGCGGATTACTGTCACCCAGGCTGACCATCAGTTCATTCATTTCAGTGATGCTGTTGCTTTCAATGGCTTTTTCCACGTCAGCAATACTCTGTGCATAATCGCTCATACGGCTGTCCTTATTCAGTCTGATTTTAATACTGTTATCCTACCTGAACCGCCGTAAAAACGTTAGTGCAAAACGGCGGTGGTCAGGCGGCGTGATCATTGTGGCGGGACGGCGGTTCCGGCGGCGGCAGGCCGTGCGCGGCTCTTGCCCGGTCACAGGCGGCGTTGTGTACGCCGCTGACCCACGACTGATCAAATTCGCGGCACGGAGACGGGCGCTGCGCGTAAGTGCTGCATGCCACACACTGACCGACTTCCCCCTGAAGATTGATACAGCGCGGGGGATTCTGATTAGTGCCTTTCATACAGGCCATAAAATCATTCACTTTTTCTGTCATCTCTGCCGGCACCACGCCGCCCGTGATATCCGTTTCCCCGTGATAAAATGAGACCCGGAAATAGGCACAGCATGCCCCGCACTGCATACAGGGATTGGTGTCCGCATCAGTAAACGCAATTACATTGCTCATGATATTTAACCACATTATGCAAACGCGGTGATAACCTCACCGCTGACCGGTTTTTGTCCTGAATAAACTGACAGGGCAAATTATTATTTTGATTCTTCCGCATGAATTCAATAAAAATAAACAGCACCAGATCACAAAATAATGAATAGAATTAAAATAGTAATCCTTCTTATAATAAATAAAAGAGATATTTTACTAAATGTGCAGGTGTATTTCTGTTTTTAAAAGATAAAATAAAATCCCCGCCGGCAGTTTCTCTCTGCGCAATATGCTGTTGTGGTACGGCGCAAAGCTAAAAAAATCAATAATGTTGCTGACAGTGGTGCTTGTTTAAGTGTGGTTTACTTTTCCCATCGGAAAACAGCGGCGGAAAGCAAAGGGAAAGGTATGCCATTGTCTCAGGATGAGCAGAAAGCATTGTGGTTACCCGTCAGTGAAATACAGCCACAGGGAGCGTATTTAAAAGCGGATAGCGCCCGTTACCGGCCGCTGCGTAATCTGTTCAATATTGCTCAGTCCTCGCTGCGCCGCTTATTACAGCAGACGGATGAAGAAAGCAGGGAGCAGCACCGGCAGCAGATGCTGGCTGACCAGGCTGCCCTGGCGGATGCTTTGCTCCCGGTGCTGACAGATACTGCACGTGATATCAGCCTCTCCGGCTGGTATCTCTGGTGTCAGATTTTGCAGGATCCGTCACTTCGTGCTCTTGAGCAGTCGCTCGCCTGGTTTGCTGTTCAGATGACAGAACACTGGGAGCAGTTGCCGCCGCAGCATACGGAAGACCCGCAGGCGGAGCAGATAAAATTACAGGAATTGAGTCTGATTCTGGGCACCGGCACCGAAAATTGTTTGTTTTACAGTGCGGTATTACTGCTGCCGGTGGCGGAGGACATCCCGTACTACCACTATTTACAATGTCAGCACCGGGGGGTTGTACCGGATCTCCCGCCGCACGCCGCGAATTCACAGGCAGACGCCCGGCAGCGTATTGATGTGCTGACACAGTGTCTGGCGCACTTACAGCCACTGGCCGGTTTTTTTGCCGGACGGGGTGCCGGCAGTACCGTATATCCCGCCTTTTTTACGCAATTACTGACAGATTACCGCTGTGCGGTAATGGCTGTCAGCGGCCTGCCGCTCTCTGTGCCGCCGGTAACAGAGGCTCAGCCGGAACACCTGCCGGAAAAACCGGTCTCCCCGGTTGCGGAACAGACCGGCTGCCCGGATTTTCCGGCACTCAGTCAGCGCAATCACCACAACCGCGATACCGCATTACGGCAGTTGCGTGAGATCTCCCTCTACTTCAGGGAAAGCGAACCTCACAGCCCGATCTCTTACCTGCTGGAAAAAGCTATCCGCTGGGGACAGATGTCACTGGCGGGGTTGTGGCAGGAAATATTACTGGAAGACAACAGCACACTGCTGGACCGGATTTTTTCACTGACCGGTCTGAATGATATGCAGATGACAGAATTACCGGAGCCGGAAAGCCGCATATCCGGCACGGCGTCCGGAGAAGAAAACCCAACTTTACCGGCAGAGCACGGCAATACCGCGCTGCGCTGGTAATTACAACACACACATAATAAGGATAGTTATGGCAAGTATTTATATGCGAATTGATGGTGTTGATATTAAAGGCGGCGCAACAGTTATCGGCCTGGACGGCGCAAATTGGTTTGCGGTGGATTCTTACAGTTGGGGCGGCTCCCGCAATGTGGCGATGGATATCGGTAACGGCAATAATGCCGATTCCGGCATGGTCGCGATTCAGCCGGTCAGCGTGGCAAAACAGATTGATGGTGCATCGGAAGATCTGCTTTCTTTCCTGTTTAATCCGGGTAAAGAGGGCAAAACCGTGGAAATCGCCTTCACCAAACCGGAAGCCGACGGCTCAGGCGCATCAGTCTATTTCCAGATCAAACTCTCTCATGCCCGTCTCATCGGTTACAACGTCAGTGGTTATGACGGTGCGCAGCCGCATGAAATGATCACTTTCTCCTATGTGGAGATTTCCCAGAAGCATTCCTATGAGCTGGAAGGTGGTGAGCTGAAAGAGGGCGGCATTGTCACCTACAACCTGCCTCAGGGCAAACTGTTGTCCGGCGCGAAATAACACTGAACGGGGGGCCTGAGGGCTTCCCGCTTTTTTGATAACCGCAGGAAAAATGTTATGGCAATGAATGCACAGCACAAGCGGGTGAATAAAAACCGCGTCAGTATTACCTATGATGTTGAAGTAAATGGTGAATCAGAAAACCGGGAATTGCCGTTCGTCGTCGGGGTGGTCGGTGATTTTTCCGGACATAAACCGGCGGATAAAAAATGTGCGCCGGAGGATCGGGAATTTACCGGCATTGATAACGACAATTTTAATGATGTGATGGTGCAGATAAACCCGGAACTGACCTTTAATGTCACAAACACACTCAGTGATGATGGCAGCGAGTTCCCGGTGGCGCTCTCTTTCACATCGATGGCGGATTTTCATCCGGAAAACCTGGTGAATCAGATAGCGCCGCTCAAATCCCTTGTCGAAACCCGCAACCAGCTGAAAACCCTGCTCAGTAAAGCGGATCGCTCCCGCGACCTGGAGCAGTTGCTCAAAGAAATCCTGCAAAATACCGAAGCACTCAGTTCTCTGACTTCCGAACTGGCTGTGCAGGAGGCGGGCTGATGAGTGACACCTTACAGCAGCAGCCGGCGGCACCGCAGAGCACAGCGGAACTCAGTTTTCTGGATCGTGCGGTGCAGGCTACCGTGCAGACCCCGCCGGACACCACCCGTGACCTGATGGCGGCACTGACCCGCCAGGCAATGGCAGGTACAGTGAGCTGGGACAAAAACCTGACACTCACGCTGCGGAAAGCTATCACGCTGATTGATAAACAGATTTCAGCACAGTTATCCGAAGTGATGACCGCCCCGGATTTCCGGCGGCTGGAAGGCAGCTGGCTGGGGCTGCACAAGTTGGTCAGGGAGAGTGACCCGGGGGCTGATCTGAAAATCCGCATGGCGGATTACACCAAAACCGAGCTGTTGCAACAGTTTGAAAATGCACCTGCGATTGACCGCAGCCCGTTTTTTAACTGTGTTTACCAGGCGGAGTTCGGCACTGCCGGTGGTCAGCCTTATGGCGTGCTGCTCGGGGATTTTGAGTTTGGTTACGGCGACGAGGATGTGGCACTGCTGCGTTATATCGGTGAAGTGGCCAGTGCCTCACATGCACCGTTTGTGGCGGCGGCCGGGCAGTCGATGTTTGATTTTCAGTCAATAACTCAATTTGCTGACGGTAAACCGGTGGCCGCCGGGTTTGATGCGCCTGCGTATGCCTCCTGGAATGCCTTCCGAGCCGCAGATGAATCCCGCTATGTTGCACTGACGCTGCCGAAAACCCTGGCACGCCAGCCTTACGGCACCGGCGGTAAAAGTATCAGCGGATTTGAGTTTGAGGAATTGCCGCTGCGGGCAGACGGCTCTGCGCTGGTGTCGTCGCAGGATCAGTTTGTCTGGAGCAATGCGGCCTATGCATACGGGCTGCTGCTGACACAGGCATACCGCCGCTTCGGCTGGTGTACGGCGGTGCGCGGGGCGGAGAATGGCGGCAAGGTGGATAATCTGCCGAATTATATCTACCGCAATGATGCCCGTGATGCTGTTCAGCTTTGCCCGGCACAGGTGAATCTTACCGATGAGCGGGAAAAAGAGCTCAGTGACCTCGGTTTTCTGCCGCTGGTGCATTACAAAAATGCCGCGCATGGTGTTTTTATGGGCGCGCAGACAGTGCATAAACCGAAAATCTATACTGACCCGGCTGCGACCGCCAATGCGGCGATTTCCGCCAGACTGCCTTATGTGATGGCAAGCAGCCGTATCGCGCAGTATCTGAAGGTGATAGGGCGTGACCGCGTCGGATCAAATCTCTCGGCAGCGGATGTGGAGAAATCCCTCGACCGCTGGCTGCATCAGTATGTCAATCCCAATGCTATCGGCAATGAGGCCAAAGCCACCCACCCGCTGGCGGAAGCCAAAGTTACTGTGACGGATTTACCTGGTCGCCCCGGTATGTATGCGGCGGTGGCGTGGATCCGGCCGTGGTTACAAATGGAAGCCCTTACTGCCTCGCTGCGGATGGTGGCGGATATACCGGGCGGGTAATGCAGGATGTCACGGAGGACGGATTTTCAGACCGCGCTGCATCAGGCTGCGGCTCAGCAGGATCACAGTCAGTTTTGTGCGCTGATAAATCACGCTGTTCACAGCATCGACCACCTGTGCAGCGCACAGTTGCAACAGGTGCTGCATCACCCGGATTTTTGCGCGCTGGAAGCCCGCTGGCGCAGTCTGTGTCATCTGACTGCACTGGTCACATCGCCCCGGCGGGTGGTTATCCGCCTGCTGGATCTCTCCTGGCCGGCGCTGGCACGGGAGCTGAATACCGCCTTTGATATCCGCCATACCCTGCTGTACCGCCTGTTGTATCAGCGCGAACTGAATACGGCGGGGGGATTGCCGTTCGGATTGCTTCTGGTGGATCACCAGATGGTCTTTACCGGCGGCGGTGAGTATGACGAACTTTATACCGCCACCCGGCTGGCTGAGTTGGGTGAAATGTCATTATGTCCGGTGATCACCGGCACTGACCCGTATTTTACCGGGGATGACCTGCATTGGTTTTCGGCGGATCAACACAGAATAGCCCGGATTTTGAGCAGTCCTGATTACTGTTTATGGCAAAAGTTACGTTGTCACGAACAGTCACGCTTTCTTTACCTCGCTCTGCCGCGTTTTTTGCTGCGTTATCCGCATAAAACACCGCGCTGCGGCTTTGTTTATCAGCCGGATAACCACAGCGGCGGGGAATTATGGGGCAATGCCGCCTGGCTGGTGGTGATGAATGTTATCCGTGAATTTGAGCGGATAAGCTGGTTTGGTTTTTTGCGCAGCTACGACAGCCGCGGCACACAGGGGGCGATTGCAGCTCCGCTGGTGGCCGGGGATGTGCTTACGCCGCCGGATATCATCACCGAAACCGACCTGCCCTGTGAACAGGATAATTTCTGGGCAGAACAGGGACTGACAGCCTGTACTTCACTGTATCTCAGCGGACAGTCCGGTTTTTTCAGTTACTACAGTGTCTGGCAGCCGCCGGAGCCGCGCTGGCGGCAACTGACCATGCTGCCGGTGAATCTGATGGCATGCCGGTTTGCCCATGCTATCCGGACACAGATCCGCGACAAAATCGGCAATTTTGACTCTCTTGCTGCCTGTCAGCGTACCATTGAAAAGTGGCTGAAACGCTATGTGAGTGATGTTGATTATGGTGAGGATACCATTATGGCGGATTATCCGCTGCGCCGTGCGGCGGTGATCATGAGTGCGGACCCGTCGGATCCGACCCGCTATCAGTGCCGTATCTGCCTGCAACCGCAGTATCAGTATGATATCAGTGAGGCAAATGTGGATCTCACACTCTGGTTTTCCCGGCCGCAGGGAGAGATGCTGCTATGAGCCTGCTGGAACGGTTGTGTCATGAGGCGGATGAACCGGCGTATCAGCCCTGTACTGAACGGGCGGTCACGGCGCATCTGTACCGGATCATCAACGCCAGAGCGCCGGTCTGGGCGGACGGCGGGAAAGGCAGCGGCATTGCCGGGTTTGGCCAGAGTCATCTGCTGCGGGCGCAGGGGAAATTTCATCTCACCGCAATCACGCAGGAGATTGAAAGCCTGACCCGCTGTTATGAGCCGCGATTGCAGCAGGTGAGTGTCACCATTGTGCCGCACTCATACCGGCAGCATCAGATTAATTTTGAGATTACAGCGTTGTGCGGCGGCCGGGAAGTGTGTCTGCCGGTCTGCCTGGATTTTAATGCCGGACAACTGATAAACCCGGAGGCCGCCGGTGCGTGACAGCACTTTGTACTACTTTGAGCAGCAACGGCAGCACCTGCTGGACGGACTGGATAGTTTCTGCCGTCAGCATCCGCATCAGGCGCAGTTGCTGGGGATCCGCGGGCAAACTATTACTGATCCGCAGATGCGGGCGCTTCTCGACGGTGTGGCGTACCTGACCGGACTGACCGCGCAGCAATTGGATCTGAATGCACCGCAGCTGACGGAAACCCTTGTCTGTACTGTATTTCCGGATTATCTGCGTCCGGTTCCGGCGCTGCTGCCGGTGGTGTTCACGCCGCAGGCGGCGGCACAAATGCAGATGCTTGCGGCGGATACGCCGTTCACCACACAAACTGCCGCCGGGGAAACCATACACTGGCGGACACAGCACCCGGTGACGCTGATGCCGCTGGCGATCACGGCGCAACAGTTTATCCCGCAGGCCGCGGTATACCGGGAGCAGGAAGAGAGCCGCACTGCCGCCTGTTCCCTGCAACTGACATTCTCGGTGACAGCGCCGGGGATTTCCGTGTCAGAACTGAACCTGACTTCCCTGACACTGCATTTTACCGGCGACGGGGATCTTCCCTGGCTGACCGATGATGCGGTACACCGGCAGTGTGCCGCCATCCGGCTGAACACCGGGGAAACAGATATCTTTTTGCCGCCCGCAGTGTGTCAGCGGTTGCCGCTGACGTATCGCACAGAAGCAGAGGAAAATGCACAGGCGCTGCTGTATGACGCACTGTGGTATCCGGAACAGGCAGCAGGCGCGGTGATACTACTGGCGGATCTGCTGAAACAGTGCCCCGGGCAGACCTTCACGCTGACTTTTTTCT
The DNA here is from genome assembly GCF_019402645.1 of Morganella morganii. Lineage (GTDB taxonomy): Bacteria > Pseudomonadota > Gammaproteobacteria > Enterobacterales > Enterobacteriaceae > Morganella > Morganella morganii_D. The sequence goes on along the minus strand of NZ_VKKS01000001.1, from coordinate 1,841,689 downwards.
TCCGCAACATGCTGCCGCATCCGGCGCGTTTTTCCCGTAATGACAGCATTGCACTGTTCCGTACCGTGCTGACAAACTGCTTTGCACATCAGAGTGAGCCGCTGCGGGTATCGCCGGATAGTAATCCGCACCCGTTGTGCGCGGATATCCGGGCTGACGTGCTTCTGCATTCGGCTGACGCGGTGACGGATATCACCACGCTGCCCGCACAGCCGGTGCCGCAGCTGTATCATCAGCCGCTCACTCAGCAGTCCGCCTGCTGCTGGCAGCCGGTGTGCGGCACCGCAGGTGAGGTAACACATCTTAACTGTCTGTTATCCGGCAGCGGTGGCGGGGAGGATGAGTCCCGGCTATGGGTGGTACGCGGCCGCGGTACCCAGGGTGCTTTGGCAACCGCTGTTACCGGAGAGACAGTCACACCGCAGCAGGCAGAGCCGCTGCCTTATCATACCGTTGCCACCCGGCGGGCAATGCGGCTGCCTCTGCCGGCACAGCCGGACCCGGGGGCACTTTTTTTACGGCTCAGACAGGCCCGGCTATCTGATCTTATTCATTCACCGGAAGGTGCGGTGCCGCTGAAAGCCTTTTTGTCGCTGTATGACCGCCAGAATTCGCCGGTGATCTCCGGGCTGATTGCCGCCATTGAAGACGTCATATCCGCGCCCGGCGTGACAGTCCGTTTTTATCATCATCTTCCGCTGACCATTCCCGGGCAGCATATAACCGTCATACTGGCCCGGAATGTCCCGGTGGCGGGAACAGCCTTTTTTGCCGCGCTGCTGGAAGCGCTCTTCACAGTACTGAGTGATGACCACGAATTTATTCAGCTCACACTGCGCCGCCGCAATGACAGCCGCGCGGCGTATCACGGGCCGCTGAGAATTGCCGATGAACCATTCTGACAGACCCGGCCTGCTCGGTACCGGTGGTGTGCTGCCGCGTTATATCACCGGGCCGGTGGCGGAATATGCGCAGGCTCATCAGCAAACCGCCCCGCAGGACTTTTTTCTGATTTTTGAGGCAGCCTGCCGCCGGTTACAACAGACAGCAGACAAGCAACACGCCGGGCAATCCGCCGCCGCTGAATTACCGCTGACAAGACTGATACAGACACTGCTGCCGGAACCGGCGGTCTGTTATCCGGCGGCAGCGCGGGTATGGAGCGGAAATACCCGGCTGCGGGCACTGAACAGGACGGCATCCGCTTTTTTTGCCTGCCGCACTGAATTTCAGTATGCACCGCCGGTCCGTATGCCGTATCACCCGCCCGCCGGAACCGGAAACAGCCTCGGCGGCGGTGCGATGGCCGGCACGCACTGCTATCTGCGGGCAGCACATCTGCGGGTACAGGTGTTTACTGACCCGCTGCAACCCCGCGACAACTGGCAGCCCGGAGGGGAATATCACCATTATCTCGGGCAGTTTATCCGCACCTTTTTTCGTCGTCCGCTGACGTTCAGCGTTATTTTCCGGACGGATGACTCACACATGATGCCCGCACAACTTGCTGCCGCCACATCACGACTGGGACGAAATGCCCGCCTCTGACAAGGAACCGCTATGCTGACTATCGATTTACATCAACTTATCCGGCGGTTATCGCCGCCGCTGGTGACTGCACTGGAGGACGCGGCACAGGAGTGTGTCCGTCGTCGTCACCGTGCGGTCACTCCGCTGCACTGGCTGCTGGTGATAGCAGGCTGCCGTGAACTGACCTGGTATGCTGCACCGGCGGATAATTCCGCGCTGCAATACAGCCTGAATGACGCGCTGGCACTGTTGCCGCAGACGGCAGAGACTTCCCCGGTGTTTGCCCCTGACCTGACGGAACTGCTGAAACAGCTCTGGCTGCATGTGTCGCTGAATCAGTGCGCGCAGCAGATCAGTGATGTCCATGTTTTACAATTGCTGCGGCAGACGGCGTGCAGCGGCATTCCGCCTGCGGTAACGGCATGGGCACAATCCGTGGATGCTCAGTGGCTGGCACAGCAGATAACCGCATTGCCGCAGGTATCCGCCCCGGCGGCGCCGGGCGGTACCGGCAGTGAAACCCTGCTGGCGACGTATGCCCGCGACCTGACTGCCCTGGCGCGGGCGGGAAAACTCGATCCGGTCATCGGTCGTGACGGTGAAATCCGGCAGATTCTGGATATTTTCTGCCGCCGCCGTCAGAACAGCCCGATTATGGTCGGTGAGGCGGGAGTGGGGAAAACCGCCATCGCGGAAGGTCTTGCACAGCAGATTAGTGACGGCCGCGTTCCGGAGCGTCTGCGTGGTTGTGAGGTATGGGAACTGGATCTGACTGCCTTACAGGCGGGAGCGGCCATGAAAGGGGAATTTGAGCAGCGCCTGAAAAACCTGCTGGCAGAGATAGGTTCCGGCAGCACCGAAAAAATCATCTTTATCGATGAAGCGCATACGCTGATCGGCGCAGGCGGCACGGCAGGACAGGGGGATGCCGCCAATATTCTCAAACCGGCGCTGGCGCGGGGGGAATTCAGAGCACTGGCCGCCACCACCTGGTCTGAATACAAACAATTTATTGAGCCGGATCCGGCACTGACCCGGCGTTTTCAGCCGGTAAAAATCGCGCCGCCGGATGAGGCCACCACTCTGACTATCCTCAATACTCTGAAGCCGGTGCTGGAACAGCATCACGGCCTGCCGGTGACGGAAGCCGCCTGTGAGGCTGCGGTACGGCTCTCTGTCCGCTATCTGCCGGAGCGGCAACTGCCCGATAAGGCCATCAGCCTGCTGGATACCGCCTGTGCCGGGTTGTCAGTCTCGCGTTCAGTCACACCGGAAAGTGCGGCAGACGCGGTGGATGACAACCATATTGCTGAGGTTATTGCGCTGTGGACGGGCATTCCGGCGGGGCATCTGGCGGCGGATGATATTTCCCGCCTGAGCAGCCTGGAAGCGAGGGTCGCGGAACGGGTGATCGGCCAGACTGCACCGGTTGCGGCGGTGGCGCAGGCTATCCGCATAGCCCGCAGCGGACTGAACAACCCGCTGCGGCCGCAGGGGGTTTTTCTGATGTGCGGCCCGGGCGGCACCGGAAAAACCGAAACCGCGCTGGCACTCTGTGAGGCACTCTGCGGCGACGAACGGCGGATGGTGACGCTCAATATGACCGAATTTAAAGAGCCGCATAAAGTCTCCATGCTGCTGGGTGCTCCGGCGGGCTATACCGGCTACGGCAAAGGCGGTGTGTTAACCGAGGCCGTGCGCCGTAACCCATACACTATTCTGCTGCTTGATGAGATGGAAAAAGCCCATCCGGCTATTCATGACGTGTTTTATCAGATTTTTGACAAAGGCCGCATTGCGGACAGCGAAGGGCGGGAAATCGATTTTCGTCACACGATCATCATTATGACCAGCAACGCGGCGGAAGAAGAGATTACGGCACACTGCCGGGATGAACGTCCCGGAACAGCCGAATTGGTGCCGCTGATTTTCCCGGCGCTTCTGCGTCATTTCCGTCCGTCGTTTCTCGGGCGTACCACCATTATTCCGTATTACCCGCTCAGTGATGCGGAAATGGCGGCAATTGCCCGGCTGTCACTGGCCCGGGTGGGTAAACGCATTCAGGATACCTATCAGTGTGAATTTAATTATTCAGATGAATTGATTACTTATCTGTTATCGCTGCCTTATTCATCAGAAACCGGCGCAAGAGCTGTCGAGCAGGGTGTGACGGGTAAACTTCTGCCGCAGATTGCCGAAGCCTGTATTGAAAAACGCAGGCAGCAGATTGCCATCACCCGGGTTTCATTATCAGTCACTGATAATAAACCTGTTGTCTCTATTGATTAAAAACAGGATCACCGTTATGTCATTGACGATTCGGATAGTCAGCGCGCCGGAGCACAGTAACAGTCTGTCACAATACTGTTTTGACGGCAGAGGCGGCACCATCGGACGCGATGCACAGGGCGATATTGTACTGGATGACCCGCATTCCCGTATTGAGGATACCCATGCCACATTTCGCTGCACGGCCGCCGGCTATATTCTGACGGACACCAGCCGTGACGGGGTTTTTATCAACAACCGGCACGATGCGCTGGGGCACGGTACGGACTACCTGTTACAGGACGGGGATATGCTCGGTATCGGGTCTTTCCGCCTTCTGGTGTCCTGCTTTTCCCCGCTGAGCCTTGCGTCGCCGCCGCTGAATACCACTAATGAAGAAACAGCGCTGCGCAGTCTGTTCTCCCCGGCGGATGACAACACCTGTTTTGATGATGATCCGTTTCTCAGTCCCGCACCGGTGAAAAAACAGGCACCCCATGATATCCGTTACCGTTTTTCGGCGGTGGCCAGGCCTTACGGCAGGCCGGAGCCTGCACCGGAGCCTGTTCCGGAACCGGATATCGCCCCGGTGATCACCGCTCCGCAACCGGTTGTTTTACCGCCGGAAACTCCGCTGCCGCAGGTACTGACCGGTGACAAACTGGTACTGCTGCAATCGCTGCTGCCGGAAATCAGCCGGGCGCTGAACCTGGCGGCGGAAAAAATTATCCGTGATATCTCCCCGCAGCATCTGGAAGCTTTGCACCGCGACCAGAAAATTGCCGGAAAAATCGATTACTGGCAGACCTACAAACGTTTCTTCAGTCAGCAGATTGCGGATGACCATCTGAAAAATAAGCTGACAGATTATTTCCGCAGTGAATTTTATACCCAAATTATTCAGTCATCATGAAACGACGTATCACATTGTTTATTTTTATATTTTTGTTCTTCGGGCCGGTGTCCTGCCGGTTCGGGACACTGCCGGAAACCGGTGTGTTACGGGTGCTGATCCGGGCAGCGGAAAACAGTAACCCGAATGCGGATCATCAGCCGGCGCCGGTTGTGCTGCGGATCTATCAGCTCAGCAGTGATGAAATCTTTCAGCGCGAGCGTTTTATGCCGCTGTGGCAGCAGGATCAGGTGTTACTCAAAGAACAACTGCTGGCCAGAAAGGTGACGGAGCCGGTCTATCCCGGCAGCCGGGAAACGCTGCTGCTGATGTTGCAGCCCGGTACGACACATATCGGCGTTCTTGCCGGTTTTTCTGCGGCGGCACAGGCCAAAAATAAGCAGGTTATTGCGGTGTTACCGCTACCGGTGATGCAGGTGTCTCTGTCTCTGGACGGGCAGACACTGTCACTCTCGGCGGGAGCAGACGATGAATAATGAAACCGCCGGTATCTGGTGGCAGGAAGGGTTGTTTCTCCAGCCGGAGCATTTTATCCAGGAGAGCCGTCTGCACAGTCATTGTCTGAGGGATGTGACACAACAGCTGAGTGGCGGTATGGCCGGATTCTCCCGTCTGGTAACCGATGAATCCCTGACCGGAGCCGGAAAACTGACGCTGTTACAGGCGCACGGTGTGATGCCGGACGGGACGCCGTTTATCACAGATGTGCCGCTGAGTATCAGTCTGGAGGGATTGTCAGGGGATATGACCTTTTTGCTGACACTGCCGCTGAGCAGTTCGCCGGATCGTTTTACCGCAAAACCGCTCAGTGTGAGTGAAAACCGGGTACCGCAGACACGTGAACCGGTGGTGACCAGTGCCGCGCACCTGAATCTGCAACTGAAATGCGCCGCACAGTGCCGCGGAGATGAAACCGGGCTGGCGGTGACCCGGCTGCATTGCCGGGACGGCGCCGGATACCCGCTGCCGGAGCCGGAATTCTGTGTGCCGTATCTGTTTGTACAGGACAATCCGTGGCTGAACCGCCGGGCGGAGGATGTGCGGCTGCTGCTGGCACAGCGGCTGCAACGGCTTTATGACACTCCGGCCGGGAGAACGGCCTGTCTTCACTTACAGCCGCTGCTGACACAGCTGCAAAGTCTGGCGGCGGGTGATCGCATGACCTGCCGGGATTTCTACCGTTTTTGTCTGCATCTGCAATCTGTTCTGTGTGTACTGGCTGATACCGCAACGCCTGAACCGCAGCCGTGGCGCAATGAGGATCACGCAGGGCTGTTTGCTCCCTGTATTCAGTCACTGAAACAGCTTCTTGCCCCGCAGACCCGGCAGCATGTGCAGCCGCTGAACTGGGATACCCGGCTGCTGGCAACACGCCGCTTACTGCGGCTTGCCCTGCCGGAGACTGCTTTCGCGGAACACAGCCGTCTGATCCTGGAATACGGTGATGACAGCGGCAGGCCGCCGGATGCTGACCGGACAGCCCGTCTGCTGAAACTGGCCGGAAATAACCGGATAGCGGCCTGTGTAAATAACGGGCTGACCGGCATACCGCTACTTTCACTGAGCAGCGCCCCTGAAGGGATCACGGCTCATCCCGGGGTGATTTATTTTGAACCGGATATCCGCAGCCCGCTGTGGGCACAGATGGCACAGGACGATCCGGTTCTGGCGCTGCATATTGACGGCCAGCTGCCGCATGCCCGGCTGAATGCCGTCCTGATAACCCGGAGGTAATACATCATGGAGATTGGTTCCGCAATAACAGCCGCAGAAGCAGAAGCCGGACATAATGTGCTGATCACAGCAGGGCAACCGCTGCTTCAGGCACTGATTATGCTGGTACAGGGGGGAACGCCGCCGGATATTACGTTGTTCCGTCAGCAGATGTTACAGGGTGTGAGCCGGTTTTACCGGATTTGTGCCGTACATCAGATCCATCCTTCCCTGACCGGGAAAAGCGCCTTTGTCTGGTGTGCCGCACTGGATGAGGCGGTACTGAGTACGCGGTGGGGCGCGGAATCTGTCTGGCAGGAACATACGCTGACCGGGGCGGTGTTTCAGAACCGGCGCGGCGGAGAGGAATTTTTCCGCTATCTGCACCTGGCGGTTCATAACCCTGTCCCGCTGCGGGATTTCCTCGAATTACAGTTTTATCTGTTGGCACTCGGTTTCCGCGGGGAATACCGCACGCAACCGGAGGCACTGGCTGCCTGTTATACCCGGCTGCGCCATATCCTGATCAGCAGCAGACCGGAAGCGCTGTCCGCACCGCCGGAGCGTTGTTCCGGCCGGAACCGTCCTGTAAAACGGTTTCCGTTATCACTGATTTTTTCCGGTTCACTGTTGCTGTGTGCGGCATTCCGGGCGGCCGCGGATCTCAGTTATCAGCAGTTATTACAGCAGTTGAGTGACTCGCTGACGGCCCTGTTCTGAACAACGGAGATTGGTGATGAAAATCAGAACCGCAATGATGTATGCGCTGGTGATCCTGTTGCTTTCCGGACTGACCGCGACTGCCTGGTATTACTGGCTGACACAGGGCGGCAGTGTGCTGCTGCCGGTATTTGTCTCCCTGCTGAGTCTGTGTCTTGCTGTTTACGGACTGATAAAAACGGCATGGCGGGCTGAGCCGGATGTGCAGCAACTGCAACGGCAGCAACAGTGCCGTGAGTTGCGCCATTACCTGAAACAAACACACCGCCGTTTGCGCCGCAGCGGCGGGGCCCCGTTATGGGATCCGGGCCGTATCAGCACTTACTGGCTGTTGTGTGAGGATCTGCCGCAGGCGCAGGCCTGTATGCGTCAGCACGGGTTTACGCCGGTGGCGCAGGAGCAGGAGCCTTTCTGCTATCAGGCGGGCAGCACTGTCGTCCGTATCAGCACACCGGCGTGGCTCACCGGTGACGGCGGACGGGAAAGTGCCCGGCAGCTGGTGCGCCGGAATCCGTCTCAGCCGCTGAACGGTTTTATTTTACTTTCTCCGGCACCCGCATTTGCAACGCTCAGTGATGAGCAGGTGATTCAGTCCGGACGGCAGCACCATACAGCCTGTATTGCGTTTTCTGTTCTGCTCGGATGCCGCCCGCCGCTGCATCTGATGATCCCGGGGATCGGCAGTGTACCTGCACTGCGCCGCTGGTTTGCTGATCCGCAGCGGGCGCAGTTTTGTCACAGTACCGATTTCAGCCGTGAGCGGAAGACACTGCCGGATGCCCCGTTCGCACAGTTTACTGCGGAATTAATGCTGTCATTTCAGCGGGAGCAATTCACTGCGCTGACAGCAGAACAGCCGGAGCATAATGCTGCCGTATTATCATTCCCGGCACAATTAGAGACACATCTTCACCGGTGGACACTGTATGTGGCGGCCTTACAGCATCAGCGCACGGCGGGCACACATCTGGTGCTGTCATCAGCGCTGCTGTGTGCGGCGGAATGTTCACATCAGCATATTGCCACGCCGCTGTTTGAACGGGTCATCCATGGCCGTGATGACGTTATTTGTCAGGGGCGTGAACGGCGCAGGCTGACAGGCTACTGTCTGGCGGTGATGGTGTGTCTCGCGGGCACCGCAGCTGCGGGAGTTATGCAGTGGCACAGTTTTCAGATACAGAGAGATTTACTGAACGGACACCTTGATTATCTGTCGCATGTTGCGGCAGCACCGGCCGGAGAGCGCATTCACCGCCTGTATCTGTTGCAGCCGGTGATTGCGGAGATCCGCCGTGAGTATAACAACCGCTGGTTTTCATCCTCTTTACTGCCGCTGTACCGTGATTATCAGCAGCAAATCCGCAATATATTATTTCCGCTGCTGGCCGCACTGCGGGAACAGCGTCTGCAACAGGCGGTGGCAGCGTCTTCGCCGCAACTGCTGCAATCTATCAGTGATTACCGGCAATTGTTTGCGGATGAACACCGGGGAACGCTTATCAGTGATGGCGGCAGCGGTGATGACATCATTTCTCTGCTGGAAGATTATCCGTTACAGCTGCTGACGCAGGAAGAGCGGCGTTTATACAATGCCGGACTGGTGGCACAGGCGCGGCAGAAAGTGTCAGTGTCTGACCCGGCGCAGTGGATCTATCCGGTGCTGCGGGAGCAGTTTCTCCGGGATCATGCCCCGGTGCCGCTGGCCACCCTGTTTCCGGCGGATATCACACCGTTGTTTCAGCCGGACAACCGGTTTGTATCTGTCCCGTACACGATGACCAAAGCAGGCTATACAGACTGGCAGGCACAATGGGATGACGCGGATTTTCAGTCCCGGTTTTCTGATCTTCTGCAACTTTGGGCGGAGAATACACAGGTTACTCCGGAGACGGTTATTGCACAAATCAACCGGCAGTATGATGAGGAATACATCCGCTACTGGCAGCAGTTTTTGTCATCGCTGACACCGCGCCGCGCCGGCTCACCGGAAACACTGATTGCGGCACTGCAACTGACAGAGCAGCCGTTCCGTGATCCGGTGATGGCACTGGTGCAGGGAATTAACAGCAATACCGTCTTTGCGGCGGCAAAAACGGAAACGGGGCCGGATCTGAAATCCGGACAGCAGACTGCCTTTCTGCTGGGGATGAGTAAAGTCAGCAGCAAACTGAAAAAAGCAGGGCGGCTGCAATCCGCGTTCAGCAAATACAGGAAACCGGATGAACCGGCAGGAATAAACATCAGTCGCGCTTTTTCCGTCTGGCATTCATTGCTGACGCCGGAAGGCACACCGTCACCGGCGCTGGCTGCCCGGCAGCAGTTGATGGCGTCACTCCGGCAATACTGGCAGCAGGGAATGGCGTCCGCCGATCCGCAGGCATGGGGTTATCAGCAGATAATGCACGGCGGAGATCAACCTGAAACCGTGCCGGGAAATGTTCCGCCGGTTCTGGATACTCTGCTGCGGCAATGGCAGCTGACCTCAGTACAGTTACAGGCCGGTATGGCGGCGCGCTATCTCGACGGACAATGGCAGGCGACGGTGTACCCGTTCTGGCGTGATCGCCTCGCTCCTTACTATCCGTTCAGCCGCAATGCACAGGGTGTGAAACCGGATGATCTGCATACTTTTCTGACCCCCGGCGGTGTGATGGACACTTTTATGCAATCATTGCCGCCGGATTATCACAGTAACCCGCTGTATGCGGTACTGAGACAGCCGGAAACACAGACTGAGCAGTTACGGCAGTTGTTTTATGCGGATGGACGCACGGCACTGAATATGCGGATTTCACTGCGCCCGGTGGCACTGACACCACAACTGTCCGGTTTCCGGCTGGCACAGGGCACTGATGTGCTGCTCTATCAGCACGGCCCGGCGGTCTGGCAGGATTTTTTCTGGCCGCCTGCCACGGATGCAGAGCCGCTGACAGCGGACTATTTCCGTCACGGTAAACCGGTTTATTCCTCCTCCTATCCGGGGGAATGGGGATTGCTGCGCTGGCTGCTGACAGCACAGTATCAGGGGCGCGCCGCTTCGCCGGAAAGTGTGATCGCGGAAAACGGTTATATGTTCCGGTTCCGCAGCCGGATCAACGGCAGACCGGTACCGTCACCGGCAGCGCTGTTTGCGGATTACCACCTGCCGGCGTCACTGTTCAGCAACGGAAATTCCGCTGAAAATCCACAAAATCCCGCTGACAGGTGAAGGCTGAACGCTGCCGCACAGTGGCACACTGTGTGCTCTGTCAGGCTGAATGATGAGTATGATGTTATGGAAAACTATGCCGATCAGCCCCGTCCGCTTACCGTGACTCTGGATAACAGTGCGCCGTATGTGGCGACCCGTCTGCATGCAAAGGAGTCGTTATCAGACGGTACATGGCTGGAAGTTCATTTTCTGAGCCCGTCGCCGCCGGATCAGGCACTGCCGGGTAAAATGGTGGTTGTTACCTGTCGTGAGCGGACATTTGCCGGGCTGGCGCAGCAGATTGAATGTGACGGCTTTCATCCGGATAAACAGCTCTATTTTTACCGCATCACGGCGGTGGATCCGCTGACATTTCTCAGCCACGGACGTCAGCGGCGCTTATTCCAGAATCAGAACAGCAAAGGGCAGATCAGCACACTGCTCAATCTGCACCAACTGGCGGCATTTATCCGTTTTGCCCTCAGTGGTGAAGGTGAAACCCATCCCTGTGTGTGTCAGATGGATGAAAGCGACAGCGCCATGATCAGGCGGATCATGGCGGGACAAGGCTGGTTCTGTCTGCGCAATCCCGTCAATATCACACAGTGGACAATCACAGACGGATTACAACATGCCCCGTCCGCCGGAGATATTTCTGCCTGTCTTATCACGCCGTTCCGCGCCTGCCACCGGGCCGGCAGCAGCGTATTTTCAGCAGAAAACTGGTCACAGGAACGGCATCACAGCCACACTGACCGGCAGACACTCACCGGCAGCGGTACCACACAGCAGATGCACTATTATGACGGGCAGCCTGCCGCTGCCCGCCTTGCCTGTGAAGCAGCTGCTGTTGCGGCTCATTACTATGAGGCGGGATCGGCGGTGATGGCGCTGTGTGCCGGTATGCGTTTCCGGCTGAATGATCATCCTGCCGGGGAATATAACGGCGAATATTATATCAGCGACATCACGCACAGTATTGATTGCAGTGAAAGCAGCGGCAGCCCCGTATACAACAACACCTTCCGTTGTCATCAGACCCGCACACCGTTCCGTCTGCCGCCGGTTGCCGCGCCGCGTTGTGCTGCACTTCAGGCGGCAACCGTGGTTGCTCCTGAGGGGGATGAAACTTGTTATGACGCTCAGGGGCGGGTCAAAGTCCGTTTTCACTGGGAAGACGATGATCAGGGCAGCGGGTTATCACAGGCATGGCTGCCGGTGCTCTCGCACAGTGCAGGCGCCGGCGCGGGGATTCAGTTTCTGCCGCGTGCCGGGGATGCGGTGGTGGTGCAGTTTCTCAACGGCGACCCTGATAAACCGGTGGTGACAGGCGCACTCTGGCATCAGAACCATGCCCGTCCTTTTACCGATCCGCTGACCGGTGGTATATACAGCCGGTCATCCCCGGCAGGGAGCCGGGGAGACGGCAATCAGCTGCGTTTTGAGGATAAACGGGATGAAGAGTGTCTGGCGCTGGCGGCACAAAAAGATTTGCTGTTAAGTGCCAATAATGACTGGACAGCTCTTATTAAAGGTAACATCCGTTGTGAAACAGAAAAAAATCTGACCATCAGCAGCAAAGAAAATTCACATCACCAGAGTGATAAACAGTGGCAACTGAAAGCGGCGGAAGGGATAGCCCAGAACAGCGGAAAAAACCTGACATTACAGGCGGACAGCACACTCTCCGGAGATGCGAAAACGATCACCTTATCCGCATCACAGACACTGACGCTGACAGCCGGCGGCAGCAAAATCGAGCTTTCCGCCTCCGGGATCACCTTACAGGCACCACAGATCACCCTGAAAGGGAACGGCAAAATCGGACTGGAAAGTGCAGTGCTGACCATGGCTGCACAGGCAAAAGCACAACTGAGCGGAGCACTGGTTGAACTCAATGGTTCGGCGATGACAGAAATCAAAGCCGGGGCGATGGTGCAAATCAGTGGTGCGCTGACAAAGATTAATTAAGGAACAGCGATGCTGAATAAAATGCCTTACCGCAGCGCGATGCTGGTGATGAAAAACTATACGCCCTCCGCGGAGGCAACCACCCTGGCGGCGCAATATCCGGCCCCGGCTGATTTTCTGATCGCCGCGCAACAGCAGACGCATTACGGCGACGCCGTACTTTTTCTGGCACACGGTCTGCCGCTGAAAGAAGCACTCTGGTGGGGGTACCATTGCGCACAGCAACTGACTGAATGGAATGATCAGGAACGTGGTGTACTGGATATTGTCCGTGACTGGATAACCCGTTCCGGTGAATCTGAACGCCGTGCCTGCGGCGATGCGGCACAGCAGCAGGGATTATCCTCAGCAGCCGGATGGCTGGCACAGGCGGTATTCTGGAGTACCGGCAGCATGCTGGATGCCGGACAACCCCCGTTAGCCGCACCGCCGTTTTTATATGCGCAGGCACTGAGCGGTGCGATAAACCTGATGGCGGTAATGCCGGACGGCGCGCACATTACGGAACGTTACCGGTCATTTCTGGCGCACGGGCTGGCCGTAGCCCGTGGAGATAAATAATGAAACCGGCCGCCAGAAGCGGTGATATGCATATGTGTCCGGCACAGACACCTCCTCTGCCGGTGCCGCATGTCGGCGGTCCGGTACTGCCTGCACCGGCGACGGTCCTGATTGGCGGGTTACCGGCAGCCACGCTGGGACAAATGTGTCTGTGTACCGGGGTGCCGGACAGTATCATCACCGGCAGTATGACGGTTCTTATCAACAATAAACCCGCCGCCCGGATGGGGGACAGTACGGCGCACGGCGGCATCATTGTCTCCGGAATGCCGGCCGTGCTGATCGGCGGATAGTCTGACTCCAACAATAAAAAGGGAATTTTATGGCAATAACAGCAGAAGATATTAAAACGGGTCTCGGACACATTGATACTATCGCCGGGGCAGGTGCGCTGGATGGTGCACTGGCAATACTTGATGAAAAAATCATGGCCGCAGAACGCACCAAAATTGCACAATCGGTGAAGAAAATGTATGCGACCTATATTTCTCAGGCGCTGAGCATCAAAACACATACTGCCGTGATGATCAGTGCGGACAGCGCACAACGTAGACATCTTGACAGAGAGGTTATCGGCGGAAAAAATCTGCTGGAGGAAACGGCAGATTATTATGAAAAAGGCCGCAGCCGGCGCACCTACCGGATCATGCGCAAAGCTGCCGATACCGGACGTGTACGGCTGAAACAAAATCTGGCATCCGGCCTGACAGCCCCGCTGGCGTTAATCCCGGACGGCGGGATCAGTAAAATGGTCGCCTCCTGCGCGCTGACCGTGATGGAACAGGGTAAGTCTATTCGCCGCAGCCGCAAAATTAAACATTATCGTCATAATAAAAAAGAGGTTGCAGCGGAAACCGGGGAAGCTGAAGCGCAGCGTAAATCCGCCAAGTGGAGCTGCAAAACCCTCAGCAAACTCGGCGGCGATTTACAGCGTAACCTGTATAAACTGAAGCAGTCTGTGGTGGTATTACAGAGCCGCGGGCAGAGCACGCAGCAGCGTATTGATCAGGTCAGTGCGCACAGCCACAACCATCCGGGCAGTCATGATTTATCCATGATTCGCGGAGAACTGACTGATCTGGCGATGAGTTTTCATGAAAGCCTGCACTATGTTGAAAAGGTCACCAATATGTGTACGCTGCTGGATGCAGCGAGTTGTGAAATTAAAGCACATATGGCGAATATGCTGGAATTACTGGAATTGACAGAATCCACGCTGATGTCACAGGGAGATGAATTCTTCCGCTGAATCTGACAACCGGCGCCGCAGTATAAAAGACACTACGGCGCCGGTATCCCGCCCATCCGGATGCGAATATTCCGGCCTGAACCGTCAGCGGGCCACTGACGCCAGGCGCAGACCAAGTGCAATAAAGGTGGTACCGACGAGGCGGTCAATCCAGTAATGGGCTTTTTGACTGCCGGAAATCCGTGCAGCCAGTGTTCCGGCAATCAGCGCCAGCGTGGTATCGGTGCAGAACCCGAGCAGGGCATAAGTTGCACCGAGCAGCAGGAACGATTCTGCATAATAATTGCCGCCTGCCGCAATAAATTGCGGGAAAAAGGCAATAAAAAACAGCAGTACTTTCGGATTGGTCAGTGTGGTGATAAATCCCCGGATCAAAATTGATTTTGCGGCTGCCTTCTGAATCACCATGTCTTCATTCTCATCAGCAGGCTGCCCGCGTTTTCTGAGGGTACCGAGGATCATTCTGGCACCGAGAAATGCCAGGTAAAATGCCCCGAGATACTTAATCACCGTAAACAGTGTCGGAGACGCGGCAATAATCGCTCCCAGCCCTACAGCGCCGGCAATGGCATGTACGCTGCTGCCGAGCATTACGCCCAGTGCGGACAAAATACCGGCTTTGCGGCCGTTGGCCAGGCTTTGTCCCAGTACATAGGCAATATCCGGCCCCGGCGTTACTGCAAAAATAAAAACAGACAGTAAAAACAGCGGGTAATGGATAATATCCAGCATGTGACAGCCCTCCCTGTCAGAGAAAACGTTATATTATGGCGGATATAATGCCATTAAGTATGATCTTCTGGCAAATGACATTTTTACCGGTTATTTGTATGTATATATTGGTAAGCTGAATTATATAAACTTGTTTAATAATTATAATGAATTACTCACTTCATTATCTGTCAGGTATAAAAAACAGGCGGAAAAAGAGTACACATTAAAAGAGTGTTTCCGGATGGCAGATAGTGTAACAAAACGTAAAAGTGCCGCTTTACATCAGGCAAAGTGTATTATACTCAGCAGCATCAATATTACCGTATTATCGATTAATTAGCTGAATTAAAAGATGATATTTTAATTTCGGCCTTATTTTTTTTGTGGATATCGCCGGATATCCGCGAGCTTATTTTTCTTTGTAAATGATAATTATCTGATACTTATCACTGTGTGCGCGGTTTCTGCGGACAGATAACAATAACAGCTTACATCGGCAGTTTGCGAAAATAACGGCAGTGATTAATCGGAATTTCTTATCAACAGGTGGCCGGGACAGTCCGGTTGCCGGACGATATATGTGACGCCGGAAAGGCCGGTTCCGGCGCTTACAATTCGCAGGAGATTGCAGTTGAAACGCCTATTTTTCAGACAACGGCGACGCCGTTTGCTCATCATATTATTTGTTTTTATGATTATCCCGGCAGGTTACGGGATATATAACGCCATCCTGATGAAAGCAAAAGGGGTTGAGGAGCATTACACTCACCGGGGAGAGATTAAGCAGTATTCTCTCCGGGATGGCAGTCAGCTGAAGCTGGATACCGAATCACGCGCTGTGGTGGCCTATGATAACGGTAGTCGTGTGGTGAAATTACTGTCCGGACGGGCTCGTTTTGCTGTCAGCGAAAACCGTGAGGAGCAGCGTCCGTTCCGGGTCACCGCTAATGGTGTCCGGGTGGAATCTGATAACGGCAATTTTGTGGTGGATATTGCAGATAACAAAGTATCCGTCTGTCCGCTGGATGAAACCGTCACCACCTTTTTTGACGGAAAAACCGAAACGGTGGGGCCGGGACAACGCCTGGAAATTCTGCCGGAAGGCCGCGCAAAAGTGTTTCAGCGCAAATATACTGATATCGACTGGTTATCCGGCTCACTGGTGCTGAATAATATCCCGCTGTCAGAAGCGATTGAAATGATTAACAGCTATCGTGCGGTTCCGGTGGTATTGCTGAATAATGATAAGAAAGACATTGTGGTTGACCGCGTACTGCAACTCAGCCGTCTGGATGAGGAAGTTGAGGAGATGATGCGCTCTCTCGGGCTGACCCGTGAGTCACTGCCCGGCTCAGAGGCTTATCGCTGAGTTGCCTGTCCGGCGATAAAATCTGACTGTCCGGCAACAGCGGCGGTGATGTCTCACCGGTATAATGACACAACATTACCCTGATTAACCGCTGTACAGCAGACAGAGAGACATATGACATCAGCAGAAATTGAATGGGCCGATTTTGAAAAAGTGGAATTGCGGGTCGGTGTGATACTGACTGCAGAGCTTAATCCGAAAGCCCGTAAGCCCGCTTATATCTTTACTGTAGACTTTGGTGAGTCCGGGGTAAAAACCTCGAGTGCACAGGTCACTGTATTATATAAACCGGAAGAATTAATCGGGCGTCAGGTATTATGTGTATGCAATTTTGCCCCGAAACGGGTGGCAGGCGTGAAATCTGAGGTGCTGATCACCGGTGCCGCCAATGCGGACGGGGATATTGTCCTCGCGGAATTTTCCCTGCCGGTACCTGCCGGTCACCGCCTGATGTAATACACTGCCGTCTGTCGTTTTCCGCAAGTCAGGGTCAATATCCCATGAAACGACCTGTTATTTCATTACGCACTTATCAGCATGAGATGCTGGAACACCATCATGATGACATGTGGCAACTGGTGCTGGGCGGCAGCGGCGCAATGGAACTGACGGTCGGCAGTGACAGCGGTTCGGTGGAGCAGGGACGGATGGCGGCGATCCCGCCGGGGTATCATCACCGTTTCTGCGGCACCGGTCATAACCGGCAGGTGGTGCTTGAACTGCCTGCTGACAGCTTTTCTATCACTCACCTTGATTCGCTGTGGTCTGTACTGCCGGATGCTACCCGTGCTTATGTAGACTGGCTTATCGGTTATCCGGCGATGATTGAGCAGCATCCGGAAAGTGCGCGCATCCTGCTGGCAGAACAGCTCGCGGCGCAGTTGCAGCTGGGCGGGCAGGACAGGCGCTGGCTGCATAAACTGACACAACTGCTGACCGCGCGCCCGGAGTATCCGTGGACGGTCAGTGAGATGGCTTCGTGTTGTGCATTATCGGCCAGTACCCTTCAGCGCCGTCTGCTGGCGGCCACCGGCAAAACACCGGTGGTTTTTCTGACAGAAATACGCCTGCGCCGGGCGCATCACCTTATCTGCCACAGCACGCTGGTACTGCCGGAAATTGCGCTGCGCTGCGGTTACAGTACCCAATCCTCCCTGACCAGTGCTTTCCGCCGTTTTTACGGTGATACGCCTGCCAGTCTGCGCATAAAAAAAGGGTGAGCCGAAGCTCACCCTTTTACTCTTTTTGTCTTTATATATTATCGCTGTCAGGCAGATTTGTTGTCTGCGCTTTGCAGCATTTTGCGTACCGGCACAATCAGCACACACAGCACTGCGGCACAGATAAGCAGAGCAACAGAAACGTGTGAGAAGAAGCCCGGCAGATTCATCAGCTGATCCGGACGCACATTACCGCCCATGATACCGGCTGCGAGGTTACCCAGCGCACTGGCACAGAACCACAGCCCCATCACCTGGCCGCGCATTTTCATCGGTGCCAGCAGTGTCATGGTGGCAAGACCAATCGGGCTTAAGCACAGTTCACCAAGTGTCAGCAGCAGGATACTGAAGGTCAGCCACATCGGGGAGACACCGGCACTGGTCTCAATCACGCGCTCAGAAGCCATCATCATCACGGCAAAACCACCTGCCGCAAACAGCACACCAAACATAAACTTGGTGATACTGCTCAGGTTCATATTACGGCGCGCCAGGGCAGGCCATAACCAGCTGAACACCGGTGCCAGCAGAATGATAAACAGGGCGTTGATGGACTGGAACCAGACTGTCGGGATCTCAAAACCGAACAGGTTACGGTCAGTATAATCCTTCGCAAACAGGTTGAATGAGGTCGGTTTTTGTTCAAACGCAGACCAGAACAGGGCGGCGGTGACTAACAGAATAAAACAGACAAACAACCGGATGCGTTCACTGCTTTTCAGACCGGCAAACACAAACAGGTAGATGAAGTAGAGAATAACCATCCCTGAGATGAGGTAAACCATGTTGGTGGCAACCAGCATCGGGTTGAACGGGATAACTCCGGTGGCGATCAGCGCAGTGACAACCGCGATAACAGCCGCTGCCAGACCAACCCATATACCGACATTTTTACGCGCGACAGTCGGGCGATCCCAGCTGGAGTCCAGACCCACTTCACTGTCATACTGACGCATCAGCGGTACCGCATAGAAGCGGAAGACCAGCAGAGCCACTAACATCCCCAGACCACCGATACCGAAGCCCCAGTGCCAGCCGAAGTTAGGGACTAACCAGCCGGTCGCCAGCGGCGCGATAAAGGAGCCCATGTTAATCCCCATGTAGAACAGGGAAAAACCGCCGTCACGGCGTGTATCGTCCTGTTTGTACAGCGTACCGACCATTACCGTCACACAGGTTTTAAATAACCCGGTACCGATAACGATAAACAGCAGGCCGACAAAGAACAGCTTTGGTGACCAGATTGCCGACAAGGCAATCGAAAGGTGACCCAGCGCGATAATAATTGAGCCGTACCAGACCGCCAGGCGCTGCCCCAGCCAGTTATCCGCCAGCCAGCCGCCGGGCAGAGAGGTCAGGTAAATCGCTCCGGCAAAAATACCGACGATAGCGGAGGCCTGTTCACGCGGAATATCCATCCCGCCTTCATAGACGGTGGCTGCCATAAACAGGATCAGTAACGGACGGATACCGTAGAAGGAGAATCGTTCCCACATCTCGGTAAAGAACAGTGAACTCAGCGGGTAAGGGTGCCCGAAGAAAGTACGTTTTTTGTTTGTTGTTGATTGCATCTGTAATTTCCCAAAAGTTTATTCCGGAGAATAAGCCTGAAAATGGTAAGGATAAACAGTTCCTGTTAACAAAATGATACTTTTGTGTATCAATAAACATCCTGTCTTATTAAAGTATTATTAACACACTTATCGTGAATCGTATTCACTTAAAGCACGTTTTCTATTTTATAAACCATTTTTTAGATGAAATGTCGACAAAAATCTCATTTCACAAGACTTATTTATACAAAATGTGATGAGGTCTATTGACAGAAGATGTGGATTATGAGGCTTACGTATATTTGTAAAATTATTTTAAATCAACAAGTTAAATTTGATGAGTAACGGAAAGATGAAATTTCAGTAACAAATTGCTGACAGTGAAAAGTAACCGGACGAAAACCGGCGATATCTACCCGATATCGGCCGGTTTAATTTTCGGGGTGCTCTGCGATTTTATGCACCACCACGAATAAAACAGATTAAACAGTACAACGGCGGCGGTGAAATAAAAGACAGAAGCGAAGCCGAAATGAGCAGCAACCCAGGCACCCATTAACGGTCCCGTAACATTACCGGCATCGCGCAGTGCCTGGTTATAGCTGAAAATCCGTCCGGCAATTTCATGAGTGATATGATAAATAATCAGTGTCTGTACCGCGGGCAGTAATGCGGCGTTGACCGCGCCGAGCAGAAAACGCAGGGCACCGAGCTGCCAGTAATGGGTTACCCAGGCCATCGGCAGGATGACAAAAACAGACACCGCCAGCATGGCAATCAGCACTTTATCCGGCCCTATCCGATCACTCAGTTTCCCGAGGCGGGGGGCACTGATCAGCGCCGCGAGCCCCGGTACAGAGGCAATTAATCCGCTGATAAACGCAAGATTTTCGGGATGCCCGCCCAGTTCACGGATATAGAGGGTGATAACAGGACTGACCGAGCCGGCCGCTATCTGAATACACATGGTGGTAAAAAACAGACAGATCACCAGGCGCGGATTCTTTATCGCCGCAAAGACCTGCTTTGTGTTGAGGGCATCTTTGCGTGAGACCGGCGTGAAATTTTCGCGGACAAAAAACAGGGTGACAAAAAAGCAGATAAACAGCACGGTGGCGGTAATAAAGAAGACGGGACGCAATCCGGTGTGATCCGCCAGGAAACCGCCGATAAGCGGGCCGATGAGTGCGCCGCTGACAGCACCGGTGGAGAGGGTGCCCAGCGCCCAGCCGGTGCGTTTGACCGGCACCTGGGTGGCAATCAGGGCATTAGCATTCGGCACAAAGCCGCCCAGCAGACCGAGCAGGGCGCGCAGAAAAAGTAACTGCCAGACATTCTGCGCAAAACCTATCAGCAGCATCACAATGCCCATACCGAGCGCTGAGCGCAGCAGCATCAGCTTACGGCCTTTGCGGTCAGAGAGTTTACCCCAGAAGGGGGCGGCAATGGCAGAAAACAGGAAGGTAATACTGAATGTCGCCCCCGTCCACAGATTGAGTTCCTCATGGTCTGTCACCCCGAGCTCTTCCACATAGAGGGGAAGAAAGGGCATGATCAGGCTGAAGGCGGCACCGGTCAGAAAACAGCCGAACCACACAACATAAAGATTTCGTTTCCAGTTACGATTGGGTGCTTTATTCCGCATTAGTGTAGTGATGTTATTCCTTTTTTAATGGACTTTATCCCGGTCATGATAGAGGGACGGTTCGCCTTCCGGCCGTGTTTTGAAGCGCCGGTGCAGCCACATGTACTGATCCGGGGCACGTAAAATCTCTTTTTCCACCACGTGGTTCATAAAGACCGCCGCCGCGACGTCATCATCTTCCGGAAAACCTTCCGCAGCGGGCCGGATCAGCAATTCATAACCTTTTCCGCCGGGCAGGCGGCGTGGCGTGAACGGGATCAGCGCTGCACGGCCGGCTTTGACCAGAATAGAAGTACCGGTAGTGGTGGCGGCTTTCTCCACCGCAAACAGCGGGGCAAACACACTTTTACGCGGGCCGTAGTCGTGATCCGGTGCGTACCACAAAATCTGTCCGTCACGCAGGGCGCGGATCATCCCTTTGACATCTTTGCGGTCGAGCATGGATTTGTTGGAGCGCAGGCGGCCGGTGGTCTGCATCCAGTCCATCACCGGATTATCATTCGGGCGGTAAACGCCGATGCCGGGATTGAGCATACCGAAAATCCGCGCGCCCAGTTCCAGGGTCAGGAAATGGATACCGATAACGATAATGCCTTGTCCGGATGCCTGCACTTTCTGAATATGTTCGCGGCCTTCCACCTTAAACCAGCGTTTTACCCGCCAGTCCGGCCAGAACCAGGCCATTCCGGTTTCAAACAACCCCATACCAACGGATTCAAAATTCGCCACCACCATCGCTTTGCGTTTTTCTTCCGGCATATCCGGAAAACACAATTGCAGATTGCGGTCAGCGATCTCCGCACGGCGTTTGAGAAAATGCATGGACAGGCGGCCCAGGCGGGAACCTAACCAGTAAATCACCGGATACGGCAACAACACCAGCACATACAGTACCCCCAGGCCAAACCAGGTCAGCCAGTAGCGGGGATGCAGAAACGAGCGTTGAAATTCAGGAGCTGTAATCATAGTCAGACATCGTTATTATCAGAAGCATCAGCAGATGCGGGTTCATGTAAATGATATAACACTAAATTATACGTTGTATCGGCCGCAGATGTCAGTGTTCTGCGGTGCTGTTTTCAGCGTCCGTAATACTGTTGAGCTGTGTGACCAGTTCCGCGAGGCTGCCTGCCGCCATTTTTTCCATCACTTTGGCGCGGTGCACCTCGACGGTTCTTACCGCAACATGGGCGATACCGGCGATTTCCCGGTTCATTAATCCCTGTGCCACAAAACCGGCGATTTGACGCTCTTTCGGCGTCAGAGTCTGAAAACGGCTGCGGATTTGCGCACAGGACACCGCTTTGCAGGTCACGGCGGCGGCACGGGTCAGCGCCGCCTGTAATGGTTGTGTGGCAACCGGTTTTTGCAGAAAATCCACCGCGCCGAGTTTCATCTGTTCAACCGCCATCGGCAGGTCACCGTGGCCGGTCAGAAAAATTACTGCCAGCGTGCTGTGCTGCTCCTGAAGGATCTGATGTACCCGGCTGCCGTCAGGATGCGGCATGCGCATATCCAGTAATACGATACCGTAAGTGTGCAGCGGTGCCTGTGCAATAAATGTCCGGCTGTCATTCCAGACACATACCTCATAGCCGAGGCTCTCCAGCAAAAACTGACACGCCTGTGTTACAGCAACATCATCATCAACCAGGTGGATCACGGGCATGGGGGCTCCTCTGTCAGTTCACTGAAGATAAGGGTAACACATAAGCCGGGCTGTTCGTCCGGACTGTTACAATTTTCCATATGAATATCACCGCCCTGACTGCGCATCAGGCGCTGGCAGATCACCAGCCCGAGCCCGAGACCTTCCGCGCGGGTGGAGCGGAACGGTGAGAAAGGCTGTGCCAGTTGTGTCTCATCCATTCCGCCGCCATTATCCTGCACCACCAGGATTTGTCCGCCCGGGGTGTGGTGATGGGTTACCCGGATACAATCTGCTCCGGCCTGTAAACTGTTGCTGAACAAATTGGAAAGAACCTGATCCAGCAGTGCAGGCGGTAAGTGTAATACAGCGTCCCGGGCGACGGTGTTATATAAAACCGCAGCGGGATATCGCTCAGTGATCCGCAGCAGCTTCCAGACCAGATCCGGCACCGCAGCCACATTCTGCGGCACAGGCGCCCCTTCCGGTGAAGACGGGCTGTTTCCTGCCCACAGCCGCAGATTGCGGATAATGCTGGCACCGCGTTCGGCCTGGTTGTCAATCTGTGTCATGACCGGCAGCAGCGGATGCGCGGGATCATCCCGTTCCAGCCGGATTTGCGAGCCACGGGCAAAATGACGGATGGCAGACAGCGGCTGATTCAGTTCATGCGCAAAGCCGGATGCCATTTCCCCGAGTACACTGAGCTGCTGTGCCTTTTCCAGCACCAGTTGCTGACGCTGTAATTGTGAATGAGCGGCCTCCAGCTGGCGGGTACGGCGGCGCACACGGAAAGCAATCCACACATGATTGATGCCGAGCAGCAGGAAAACCAGGGTAACCGAGCCGGGCAGCCAGCTGTTTTTCCGGATCCAGCTGATAATCTCCTGCCAGAACTGACGCTGCTGCGGGTGCTGATTGACTTCGCGCAGCAGATTTTCCACCTGGCGGGTGGATGACGGCGCGCCCCAGCGCATGGCTTTTTCGCTGTGACTGTTAAGCAGCACGCGGGTCACTTCATCCGCCAGTTCATCCGGTACATCGCTACCTGCGGCAAATGACCAGTTCGGGTATAACCCGCTGCTGGTCCAGCAGGGAATGGTGCTGTCACGTCCGAGAAGCGGCCGGAAATCATCACGGTGAATGAGTCCTTCATTATCCATAGATTCAATCAGGCATGCCGGGACAATCGCCCCGGAAATCGCCTTGTCCCTCAACAGATAGAGCAGCGCATCGGCCGGAAAACCGGAGAATTGAAGGTGGTAATCACGCGGCGGATCGATACCCGCATCACGCAATGCTTTATAGCCTAATAGATAGCCGCCGAAGGCATCCGGTGCGACCGCACCGACTTTTTTACCGGTCAGATCCGCAGGTGTCTGATAAGGACTCTCTTTGCGCACCAGCAGCACACTGCCGATCACATTACGGGTGGCATCATCCGGCTCATAAGCCGAACGCAGGGAGACCAGCCAGCGCAGGGGAAAGTTGCTGTCCAGCTGGATAAACTGTGCCGGGTTGGTGAGGACAAATTGCACCTCATTATTGTGCAGCGCTTCCCGCATCTGATCCAGCGTCAGCGGCAGCAGCGTGAAATGTTCGCCTGGCAGCGCGCGGTTGAGCTGCTCTGTCAGCGGCTCCCAGTAATGACGTGTCGGTGCATCCCCCCGCAGAGCCAGCACACCGATAGTCCATTGTGCGGCAAACGAAAAGGAGGCAAAAAATAACAGTATGGTCAGCAACCCTGTGCGTACGGCCATCTTACATATGTCCCGGGTTCAATGCGTCCTGAGTCAGTTTTCTGTGAAAAACCTGTTGTTTTAGATCAACATATTCCCCGTTATGTGGTTAACCACAATAGGGGAAGTCTCCGGTAATTTTTACAATCCCCATAATGACATATCCCTTTACTCAACAACATGTTTATTCCTTTTTGGTTGAGTTTGAATACGACGGGCAATGAAGTTCCAAATACACCGGAGAGCAGTATGGATCTTGGCAAACGAAAATTTCTGCAAAACCTGGGCGTCCTGACAGCAGGTACGGCCCTGGTTCCGATGGCGGAGGCAGGTCTGCATTTTTCACCGGCCCGCCGTGAAGGTGACCCGTCAAAGCGCTACGGCATGCTGATTGATTTACGCCGCTGTGTCGGCTGTCAATCCTGTACCGTCAGCTGTTCTGTTGAAAATCAGAGCCCGCAGGGGCAGTTCCGCACCAGTGTCAGCCAGTATCAGATTCAGATCCGCAATGAAGAGGCAACAACCAACGTGCTGCTGCCGCGTCTGTGCAACCATTGTGATAATCCGCCGTGTGTGCCGGTATGTCCGGTGCAGGCGACTTTCCAGCGTGAAGACGGCATTGTGGTGGTGGATAACACCCGCTGTGTCGGCTGCGCCTATTGCGTGCAGGCCTGTCCGTATGACGCCCGCTTTATTAACCACAGTACACAAACCGCAGATAAATGCACATTCTGTGCTCATCGCCTGGAAGCCGGTCTGTTACCGGCCTGTGTTGAATCCTGTGTCGGCGGCGCGCGTATTATCGGTGACTTGAAAGATCCGTCCGCCACCATCAGTAAAATGCTCAGAGAGCATGAAGCGGCGATTAAAGTACTGAAACCGGAAAACGGCACACTGCCGCAGGTGTTCTATCTGGGACTGGATGAGGCTTTTGTCCGTCCGCTGGAAAATCGCGGACAGCCCGCATTATGGCAGGAGATCCACTGATGACTGAACAAACGATGTTAATTCAGGAAGTGCTGGCCCGGCCGCAGGAAATCACCTGGCTGCCGTGGGCGGTGCAATACTTCTTTATGATAGGGATCGCCGCCTGTGCCGCCCTGTATGCCTGCTGGCAGCGCTGGCGCGGAGACAAACGGGATGCGCGCCCGGAGATGCTCGCGGTCTTTATCAGTATCACCCTCGGGATCGCCGCGCCGATGGCACTGACGGCGGATCTGCATCAGACTGCCCGTGTCTGGCATTTCTATGCCTACCCGACACCATGGTCATGGATGCCGTGGGGGGCACTGTTCCTGCCGGCGTTTACCGGGTGTACCGGCCTTTATTTCCTGGCGCTGGTGGCGGACAAAGTCTGGCATAAGCAATTTAAGCTGACCCGCTGGATAGCACTCGGCAGTGCCGTATTAGCCATCGGGCTGCTGCTGTATACCGGCCGTGAAGTTTCTGTGGTGCGTGCTCATCCGATTTGGTTCAGTTACTGGATTCCGGTGCTGCTATTTTTCAGCGCATTACAGGCACTACCTGCGCTGATGATGCTGGGTGCCCGCCGTGAGCCGCAGTACCAGGCACAACTGGCACGTTTGCAGGTGGTTTCCCTGCTGCTGCTGGCGGTGTGTATGGGGTTCTGGATCGCTGGTGATACCATTTCCGGTGCAGCTGTCCGTGAACAGCTCCGTTCCGGCACAACCGCCCGGACACTGGCCATGGGTGAAATCGTTCTGTGGATTGCCCTGATGGTGCTGGCGGTTCGTCTGCTGACTCATCGTGGTTCAGTAGCGTATGTCACCATTCACACGCTGCTGGCGCTGTTTCTGACCTGGTCGCTGCGCTGGCTGCTGCTGATGCAGGTACAGACGCTGCCGAAATACAATGTCATGCACAATCCGTACAGCCTGCCGATGGGGACGGATGGTATTCAGGCCATTATCGGTACGATCGGTTTATGGATAGCGTTGGTGATTATATTCCGTGAAGGTATCCGCTGGGTTAATAACAAAGTACATAATAAACAGAGAGTCGCGCAGGACGGGGGTGTACAACATGGCTAAGTCAACAAGACGTCAGTGGTTAAAAGCAGGTTTGGCGATCGGCGGACTGGCAGCATTCGGTTACAGCTACCGCGATGTGGCGAAGCGCGCCGTTGACGGGCTGATGAACGGCACTTCCGGTAAAGTGACTCTGCACCGCATTAACGGTAACTCGCTGCTCCCGGAAGGGAATGCCCTGAATGGCTGGCAGGCGGAAAATGCGCAGGCGGTATCGATGACACAGTGCTTCGGCTGCTGGACGCAGTGCGGGATCCGCGCCCGTGTTGACCGCGAAACCAATCAGGTGCTCCGCATTGCCGGTAATCCGTATCATCCGCTTTCTCACGATCGTCATATCGCCTATAACACGCCGCTGGCGGAAGCCCTGAAAAATATGGGCGGCGAAAGCGGTCTGGAAGGACGTTCCACCGCCTGTGCCCGCGGCGCGGCACTGATGGAAGGGCTGCTCAGCCCGCTGCGTATCCTGGAACCGATGAAACGCGCTGGTAAACGAGGGGAAGGTAAATGGCAGCGCATCAGCTTTGAACAACTGATTAAAGAAGTGACAGAAGGCGGTGATCTGTTCGGTGAAGGCCATGTGGACGGGCTGCGTGCTATCCGTGACCTCGGTACGCTGATCGACCCGGCGCAGCCGGCACTCGGCCCGGTGGCGAACCAGTTGCTGGTGACCAACGCCGGGGATGACGGGCGCGATACCTTTATCCGCCGTTTTGCCCTGAATGCGTTCGGCAGCAAAAACTTCGGTGCACATGGTTCATATTGCGGGCTGGCTTATCGTGCCGGTTCCGGTGCGCTGATGAACGACCTGGACAAAAACGCCCACGTTAAACCGGACTGGGATTATGTAAAGTTTGCCCTGTTCATTGGTACCTCTCCGGCGCAGTCCGGTAACCCGTTCAAACGGCAGGGGCGTCAGCTAGCCAATGCACGGATACGTGACAGCTTTAACTATGCGGTTGTCTCCCCGGCACTGCCGCTGACCACCACGCTCGCCAATGACCACGGACACTGGATCCCGATCACACCGGGGACCGATTCCGCACTGGTGATGGGGATGATCCGCTGGATGATTGAGAACAACCGCTATAACGCGGAGTATCTCGCCGTTCCGGGGGAAGTTTCAATGAAACGTGTGGGTGAGAACAGCTGGACAAACGCCACACATCTTGTCATCACTGATGATGCACACCCGCTGGCCGGCCAGCATCTGACGGCGGAAGTGCTGTACGGACAGATTTCTGAAGAACCGGTTTATATGGTGCTGACAGAGCAGGGTGAACTGGTTCCGGCGGACGATTGTGACCGCGCGGTACCGGAAGTCAGTCAGCCGGTCACCCTGGCAGACGGCACCACAGTGAATCTGAAGAGCAGCTTCCTGCTGCTGAAAGAATCCGCACAACGTTTTACCCCGGCGGAATACAGTGCCCGATGTGGTGTGCCGGAAGAAACAATTGCCGCACTGGCGAAAACACTGACTTCATACGGCCGTCAGGCAGCCGTGATTTCTCACGGTGGTATGATGTCCGGCAACGGGTTCTATAACGCCTGGGCGGTGCTCATGCTTAACGCACTGATCGGCAACATGAACCTGAAAGGCGGCGTGTCTGTCGGTGGCGGTAAGTTTAACGGTGCCAATGACGGGCCATGCTACAAAATGGACAGTTTCCCGGGCAAAGTGAAGCCGAAAGGCATGAATCTGGCGCGCAGCAAGTCAGTTTATGAAAAATCCGATGAGTACAAAAATAAAGTCTCTGCCGGTCAGAACCCGTATCCGGCCAAAGCGCCGTGGTATCCGCTGGCGGCCGGACAACTGACCGAGCAGCTCGGCTCTGCGCTGGAAGGGTATCCGCACAAACTGAAAGCCTGGATCACCAATATGACGAACCCGCTGTATGGTATTGCGGGGATCCGTCAGGTGATGGAAGAAAAACTGAAAGACCCGGCACATCTGCCGCTGATTATCGGCATTGATGCCTTTATGAATGAAACCACCGCGCTGGCGGACTATATTGTCCCGGATACCCATAACTTTGAAAGCTGGGGATTCAGTGCGCCGTGGTCCGGTGTGCAGACCAAAGCCACCACCGCCCGCTGGCCGGTTGTTGAGCCGCGTGTGGCAAAAACGGCGGATGGTCAGCCGGTTGCTATGGAGTCTTTCTGTATTGCCGTGGCAAAAGCCCTGAATCTGCCGGGCTTTGGTGACAATGCTATTGCGGACAATGACGGTAACAGCTGGCCGCTGAACACGGCGGAGGACTATTATCTGCGTGTGGCCGCCAATACTGCCTTTATGGGTGAAAAACCGGGACCGGAAGCCAAAGAGGCGGATATCCGCCTTTCCGGGGTGGATCGTATTATGCCTGCCATACAGCAGGTACTGAAAGCAGAGGAAATCAGCCGGGTGGCGTATCTCTACAGTCGTGGTGGTCGTTTTGCACCGTATGAGAAGGGCCGGGACGGGGAGAAAACCGGACCGCAGTGGAAACAGCCGCTGCAAATCTGGAATGCGGAAGTGGCGCAGAACCGTCATGCCATCACCGGTGAGCGTTTCAGCGGATGTCCGGCCTATTACCCGCCGCGTCTGTCTGACGGCAGCGATATTGACCGCGTCTATCCGGCGGAAAGCTGGCCGCTGAAACTGATGTCCTTTAAATCACATGTGATGAGCAGTTCTGCCACCATGATCGGGCGTTTGCATCATGTGAAACCGTCAAACCTGGTGGCGATTAACCCGGCGGACGGCGTAAAATTCGGCATACAGCACGGGGATCTGGTCCGTATCACCACACCGGGCGGCAGCGCCGAAGCGCAAATCAGCCTGCTGACCGGCGTTATGCCGGGTGTGCTGGCGATTGAACACGGCTACGGACATCACGAAATGGGCGCACGTCAGCACTATCTTGACGGCGAAGCGCTGGCGGCGGATAAACGCATTGCATCCGGAATTAATATCAACGACCTTGGCTTCGCTGACCCGACGCGTCAGGTGGCTAATACCTGGCTGGACTGGGTGACCGGTGCTTCTGTCCGGCAGGGACTGCCGGCGAAGGTGGAACGGATTTCCGCAGCCTGATAACAGTATCTGCCTCAACAAGTAATGACTATAAAGTCGTAATACAATACTTCTGACCACCTGCGGGTGGTCTTTTTTATCACAGAAAACACAAAGGACACCAAATGGTGTCCCTCTTGTGCAGTCTTTGCGCGTCAGTGCCTGATATTGTCTGACTGATTATAATATTCGCCGGATTCAATTTTATCGATACCGGCCTGGAGTATGTCAATCAACTGGCGGGCGACATCGGTCGTCAGCCACATGGTTTTATCCACTTCTGCATGTTCGGGAGACTGGGACTGATCCTGCAGATAATGCAGGCGCAGCATCATGGCGTCGTAACTGTCGACGGTACTGATATCCCATCCGATGACCGGATGAGTCTGAATCACGGTTTTTTTATCGTCCATGGAACCTCCTAATCATACTGCAAGATGGTCAAGTATCTCTGACTAAGAGCTAACGTCCCGTTAATAACGGGTAATATCAGTATAAGGTCTTTTCACAAAGTAAAAAGGGTGGGATCAGACTTTTATTATGCAAAAAACGGGGAATTCATCTTCTCTGAACATTATAATAGTGCAATAAGACGTTTTTCGCCTTACCGCACCAAAGACCCGGGTATTTATAACGGGTTTATTTTGCTTAACAACAGGTTTTAACATCCCAGCGGGCATCGGTTCCGGCCAGGAAAGGTACTAAAATATCCTCTGCCCCGTTAATGGTTTCCGGTGTGATAATTTCCCGGCGGGTTAATTCGATAAAACCTTCATTCACCGGCAGGCCATAGAATGCCGGGCCGTTCAGTGAACAGAATGCCTCAAAGTGCTCCAGCGCGTTCAGTTCCTCAAATACGGTGGCATAAGCGGCCAGCGCTGTCGGGGCATTGAACACCCCGGCACAGCCGCAGGAAGACTCTTTACGGTGGCGTGCGTGAGGGGCGCTGTCAGTGCCGAGGAAGAAACGTTTACAACCGCCTGCCACTGCCTGACGCAGCGCTTCCTGATGTACATTACGTTTCAGGATCGGCAGGCAGAACAGATGCGGACGAACACCGCCGAC
The DNA here is from genome assembly GCF_019402645.1 of Morganella morganii. Classification (GTDB taxonomy): domain Bacteria; phylum Pseudomonadota; class Gammaproteobacteria; order Enterobacterales; family Enterobacteriaceae; genus Morganella; species Morganella morganii_D. The sequence continues at coordinate 1,811,518 of NZ_VKKS01000001.1, read as the reverse complement.
CAGCATGTGGTTACGGTTAAACATCAGATGCTGTGGTGTCAGTGTGGCAGCAACATTTTCATCCCCGTCCAGCACATACTGAGCCGCTTCTTTGGTGGTGATATGTTCAAACACCACTTTCAGTGCCGGGAAATCACGGCGCAGAGGGATCATCACATCGTCAATAAAACGGGCTTCGCGATCGAAAATATCAATATCGGCATGTGTTACTTCACCGTGTACCAGCAGCGGCATGCCGTTGCGGGACATCATCTCCAGCACCGGATAAATATTGCGGATATCTGACACGCCGTGCGCGGAGTTGGTGGTCGCATTCGCCGGATACAGTTTGCAGGCGGTAAACACACCTTCGCGGAAACCACGCTCAATCTCTGCCGCATCTGCGTTATCGGTCAGATAACAGGTCATCAGCGGGGTGAAATTATGCCCCTGAGGCACAGCGGCCAGAATGCGTTTGCGATACGCAATCGCGGCATCGGTGGTGGTGACCGGCGGAGCCAGGTTCGGCATCACAATGGCGCGCCCGAAAAACTCACTGGTAAAAGGCACAACAGTACTGAGCATTGCATCATCACGGAAATGGATATGCCAGTCGTCAGGGCGGCGGATTTTCAGGGAAGTAACAGGATGAGTCATTGAACCGGCTCCGAAATAAGAAAAGGATAACCTGATGGCGGGTGCCATAAGCCGGAAAAGAATGATAGAACGATTCGCCGCTAAATACCATGTTAATTTGCGTTTCTGCGTTAGCGGCGGAAAAAAGTGAAGGAAACACCAGCGGAAAACGAAATATTGATGTTAAGCTGCCGGCTGGCACGCACTATATGTTCAGGGTCTGATAACGGGGTAATACGGATAAAACAGAGAAACAGACAGGAGAGATAAACGTGTCTGACTGGGCTCGAACTTCATCTATATCTCCTGTTATTATTGAATTAATTTTTTAAGTGTTTTTTATACCAACACGTCTGCCAGTATTATTTAATCCTGTCTATAAAAACAATTAGTTGTTGTCATGACTTGTTGTCTGTTACTATTTGTTAATTTTTTATGCTCAACATCATATTGTCAGGGTTTTAAGGAGTTTCACGAAATAAAAAATAATTAAATATTTTATTTTTATTTGGTTTATGTTTGAGATTTAAGCACAACAAATACAGATTTAGTAGTGTTGGCATGGGGCGAATATCTCAAACCTGACTAATCGGTTTTCATCCGGGAAAGCTGTTTTGGTATACCAGTAGATACTGGAAATTAGATGACGTTCTCTGTGCTTATGTCATTTTATATGACTGAGTGAAAATAATAATTTAATATAAAATATATTATTCGCTATAAAGGAGTATAATTGATGAATGAGAGCGATAAAAATAAAAAATCAAGAACAGAAATAATAGTTAAGCAAAAAATAGCTTCAGTACAGATGTGTTTTAATTACCTTAATAATAAATAAAAATGCTTATTATGGAGTATTTATACACATTTAAAGATAATTCTTTTGGCGGAAGTGGCTAAAGAAGTTGGCTGTAAAGTAGAAATGTCGATAAGGAGTTTTTATTGGGGATGTTATTACAATTTTCGAATATCAATGAAGAGGTTAAAGTAAGAATTAAATTGCGAGGAAAAAGATTTCTTGAATATATGGTTGGTCGACAGGAATAAGTATTCAAACCAGTCTCAATATAATATCATGATAATAAACACATTTTTTAATAAAATAAAAATGTATTTTCCAGAACAACATAAGTGCCTGGCTAAATAGCGTTCAGTTTTGCGACCGTGATCATGAAAATCAATACACTCTATGGTGTAGTTTAGCTTAGGTTTTTTATCGATAGAGTATTGTGGAAAAATGTTTTTTAGAAACTTGGTTTTTCATAACACCACAATCTTTATTTTTGAGATGAGGTGGATGTTATGGATGAGATCATTGTTGCTCAGTATCTTAGGATGTCTACAGCCTACCAGAAATATTCATTATTTAATCAGTCTCAATGCATAAGTAAATATGCTTCAGAATATGGCATGACTATTATGTATACCTACGATGACTCAGGTAAAAGTGGAGTAACTGCGAATCGCAGAGATGCATTCAATCAACTAATAGATGATGTGGTGAGTGGACGAATAAATATTAAAGCTGTTCTAATTTACGATATAAGCCGGTTTGGTCGGTTTCAGAGAATAGACCAGTATGGTTATTATACTCGTCAACTTGAAATGCATGGCGTAAAAGTTATTTATTGTGCAAATCCTATCGATGAAGTTGACAATGATTATGCTGATTTTCAATTATTCATGGGTCGAAAAGAAGCATCTTCATTCAGCCGTAATTTATCTCAAAAGGTTTTTCTTGGTCAGGCAAATTTGGCTGGTCGTGGGTATCACCAAGGTGGGCCAGCAGGTTATGGCCTGCGCAGGATGTTGATAGATGAAAATCGGAAACTTAAAGGGATACTTAAATATAAAGAGTGGAAAAGCATCCAGACTGATCGAATAATTTTAGTATTAGGGCCGGAGGATGAAGTCGCCGTTGTAAGATGGATATATGAGCAATTTATTGATTTTTTTAAACCTGAGCGAGTGATTGCTTCTGAACTTAATCGAAGAGGAATAGTCGCTGAACATGGTAAAAAATGGACCCGAGGAAAAATACATGAGATATTAACTAACGAAAAATATATTGGTAATAATATCTACAATCGCACTTCTTCTCGATTAAAACAGCGTCTTATCCATAACCCGCAACACCAATGGATCAGATGTGAAAATGCTTTTGAGGCTATTATTACTCCTGAGTTATTTTTACAAGCGCAGGAGATTATTAGAAATAGAAGTATTCATTTTAGTAATGAGGATTTACTTGATAAACTCTCAGATCTTTTTAAAAGCAAAGGAAAACTCTCCGGCATAATTATAGATGAGGATGATGATACACCATCCTCATCTGTTTATAGGAAACGTTTTGGTGGTCTATTACAGGCTTATAAATTGATTAACTATAAACCAAAGCACGATTATGACTATTTGCGAATAAATTCTTTACTAAGAGAGAAATACAATAAATTAATTGGAAAATTAATTTTTGATATTACGGAGCGGGGGTGTTATGTTGATTATAATGAGGATTCTAAATTATTTACTATTAATGATGAAGTTAAAATGTCTGTGATTATTTCGCGTTGTTTCATGAATAACACGAGAAAGCGTTGGAGGGTACGGTTTGAGCGTAAGTTCAGTTATGATATTTGTATTGTTGTTAGACTTGATAGTCAAAACGTGAACACGAAAGATTACTATATATTTCCTTCAATTGAGCTATTAGATAATCAGTTTGTTTTTGAAGAGTTAAATCCTTATCAGTTAGAGTTTTATCGATATGATGACTTGATACCTTTTTTACAGATCCTTAAACGTGATATTTTATAAAAGGAACCCTCTGATGAAAGAACATGAAGAAATAAAGCTTATAGATATTTCTGCGATTAGGATTGTCAATCCACGATCCAGAAATAAATCTATCCATAATGAACTTGTTGAAAGCATAAAATACATAGGTTTAAAAAAGCCAATTACTATAAGATTATCTGATTATCCCTGCGAGAAGTATCTGTACGATTTGATTTGTGGGCAAGGGCGGATTGAGGCTTATGAGATATTAGGTGAAAAACAAATACCAGCAATAGTAAAGTCTGTTGATCATGAAGATGGTCATATTATGAGCCTTGCAGAAAATATTGCCAGAAGAAAACCACGTTCTACTGAACTTCTCAATAGTATTTTAGAATTAAAGAAAAAAGGTTTTACTGAGTTAGAGATTGCAAATAAAATTGGTCGTTCTAGAACTTGGGTAAGTTCTATTGTTTCATTAAAAGAAAATGGTGAAGATAAATTGCTTGCTGCTGTTGAATCCGGAAGAATACCGATATATCTAGCTGTGGAAATATCAAGAACTAAAGGGATTGACATACAAAACCTTCTTTTAGAAGGTTTCAATTCTGGAGAGCTTAACTCCAAGCAAATAGCTGTAATTAAAAAAATTTTAGCTCAGAGGGAAACATCAGGCAAGGGAAGTGATAATAATGCTTTCGTTCAGGGCGCAAAAAGAAAGCGGATTACTTCTGAAGAATTGAAAGAACTTTATCAAGAAAATGTTAAAAGGCACAAAGTTATCCATACAAGATCTGAGTTTACAATATCTAGCTTAATGATTGTTAAGGAGATAATGATAAATTTATTGCAAGATAAAAAATTTTCAGGTCTTTTGTCTGCTGAGAGCCTAAATTCCGTCCCGGCATTTATTTTGGATAACGTTGACCCCGAACGAGGACTTGAAAATGAATAAACATAACTTCGGGAATAAATTTTTCATTATGAATGTTTCCGATTTGACATACGGAAAAGAGTTGCCTGTTAATGTAAAATCAAGCGTTAAATATCTTCAGATACTTTCAACAGTGAAAACCGTTGGCATCATAGAACCAATAGTTATTTATATTAATAAACAATCGGAAAAGATCATACTTGATGGTCATTTAAGGGTTGAGGCATCAAAGGATATCGGGCTACCCACCATACCTTGTTTAATCTCAGAGGATGAAGAATCTTATAGTTATAACAAGTATGTCAATAGATTACCTGTTATTCAGGAGTATCGTATGATATTACAGGCTGTGGATTCTGGTGTTTCAGAAGAAAAAATAAGCCAATCTCTAAATATATCAGTAGATACATTAAGGGCAAAGTTTAGATTACTTGATGGGATAAGCCCGGAAACCGCTGCTTTATTAGCGAATCAACATGTTCCTCAAGCTATATTTGCTATTTTACGTAAAATGAAGCCAGAAAGACAGCATGAAGCGGTATCTACAATGATGAGTATAAATAATTTCAGTCGTAAATTTGCTTTGTCACTATTACATTACACTCCCGATGAGATGTTGAAAAATCCGAAGGATTCGAAACTCAAGCAACAAGATATAGCGAAAAATTTTGCCAGAATGGAACGAGAAATGGCGGCAATGGAAATGGAGACTAAGCAACTTGAAAATATTTACGGTACAAATAATTTAAAGCTGGCTGTGATTATAGGCCACATTAAGAGATTACTTTCTAATTATGCCGTATTAAATTGGTTAGTAGATAATAATCCAGATTATTTGGCTCAACTAAAGAAAATAGCTGCGATTGACTCATTGCCAATGTACGAAGACGAAAATTTTCGGTGAATATTATACGGACTACTAAGAACAATGCATTTTATGCTGTAGTGTGTTGTTCGTAGTAGAACTGTATCAATGGAATAGTATTTATAAATATGGAAGGCAAAGAATTTAATAGAAATAAATTTGACAATCAGTATTTAATATTAGTGCTCCTTGAGAATATTCATTTCATGAAGTGTTTGATTGCCCAAAGTATGGGGTTATGTATTTCACCTCAGTGGGATGTTCCCTCAAAGGAAAAGAGAAAGGCCCGAAAGGCCCTTTTCTAATTTATGCTAAAAAGCGTTTTTTAAAGCTCTTATTAGTGTTTTTGGGATTTTTTATTATTACCTCTAAACTTCAAGTTCATTATGTTCGGGGATAACCCACTGCTTACTCTTGAAATCGATCTCAGACCATCTCGCGAAGCGTATCACTGGAACGCACAAACACCAGCAGGTTAAGCTGAATCGCCAGCGTGGTGAGTTGTCAACAACGGTTAAAAAGTGATCCACTTACTATCACCACCAACGGTCTAATATTGATACGCCCCAGTAGCTGAGGTATTGCTTCAGGTTCCAGCGCTGGACGATGTTCAGCTTCTGGATCCTTCCAGATCATAAGCCGGATTATAACGGATATATTGCTGTTGAACGGCATAGCGTAGAACGGACGTCACGTATTGCTTAGCTTGTGTAGCAACTTCGAGATAACCAAGGGCTTCTGCTTTTTTATGGGGACTAACAGATTGCCAGTGGCAAGGTCGGTTACGTCTCTGTTGCCAATATCCGGGAATATATAAGTTTCAAGGCGGCTCCTGAGAGTGTTCTGGTAATCTTCAGACCATTTTTTTGGTAGTAAACCACGTTTTGGCAACAGCTCTGAAAGAACGGGTGTTATTGCGTTTTGTTTTTAGCTCTTTAACCTCGGCTTGCTTCTTGGCGTTAGGGGCGATTCTCTGAGCAAGAAGCCTTTTGGCTTCATCACGGCGCTGTCTTGCATCAGCAAGTAAAACAGGAGGGTAGACACCTATGGCGAAGATTTTTTGCTTCCATTCGAAGCGGTAAGCCATTTGCCGGTATTTGGAACCTTTAGGGGTAACGCGAAGGAACATACCAAAGCTATCGGTCAGCTTGTATTCCTTATCAAGGGGTTTGGCGTTTTTTACTTTAGTATCAGTAAGTGGCATAACGGCATCCCCCGCTTGTTGGTAAAAATGCAATCGAACTACCATTACCAACATATTTACCAGCAAATGGGTATGGCTTCGAGTGGTTTTTAGTGAACGAGGGTGAACGTGAAAGAAGGGATAACCAACCGATATAAATGCAGAAAGCAGATGTCAGTGAACATCTGCTTTCCTTAAATTGGCTCCCCCGGCCGGACCCGGACCAGCGACATACGGATTAACAGTCCGCCATTCTGCCGGCTGAACTATGGAGGAATATCTTTAACGCGGGGTGTATAGCAGAGTGCCGGTAAGGGTTTGTCAAAACGGAAAATGATTTTTTGAATCGTTCACTTTGTTTGTGATCATTTTGCGGAAAATAACAGCAAAAAGCAGAATTTTTTCCTGTAAATCAGTCGCTGACTGAAAATAAAAACAGGTAAATAACAATGATGGAGTGACAGAAAGCAAAAAGCCCGCTCAGTGAGCGGGCTCTTAAATCTGGCTCCTCCAGCTGGACTCGAACCAGCGACATACGGATTAACAGTCCGCCGTTCTACCGACTGAACTATGGAGGAAGCGTGTTCTCTGTGAGAACGGGGTGCATAGTAATGTGGTCAGAACGGATTGTCAAAGCGAAAATCAGAGAATGTGTTCTGTTTGCTGCACTTGTGAGCACTCCGGCGGAATAATCATCAAAATCACAGGGTTAACAGGCAGAACTCCGGGTTTTGTCCTGCCGGAAATGCAAAGAATGGCGGGCGGGGAAAGATAAGCAGCAGAAATGAAAAAAGCCTGCTCACTGAGCAGGCTTTTAAATTTGGCTCCTCCAGCTGGACTTGAACCAGCGACATACGGATTAACAGTCCGCCGTTCTACCGACTGAACTATGGAGGAATTGCGTTCTCGTGAGAACGGGGTGAATCATAGCTATCCTGCGGCGGCTTGTAAAGGGCAAAATGCAAAAAAATGGCTGAATGGCTAAGGCTTGAACAATTTAGGATAAGCAGGGCGGAAATGCAAAAAGCCCGCTCAGTGAGCGGGCTCTTAAATCTGGCTCCTCCAGCTGGACTCGAACCAGCGACATACGGATTAACAGTCCGCCGTTCTACCGACTGAACTATGGAGGAAGCGTGTTCCTGTGGGAACGAGGCGCATATTAACGGGGTGCCCCGGTTGTGTCAACGGAAAAAAGACAATTTTATTCTGTTTGTTCAGCAAGTAACCCGGGTGGGTGAAAAACAGGCATAAACAGTGGGTTAAGCCGCGCCTTTCATCCAGTGGGAGCGTGGTTTTTCCGGATGTGCTTCCGGATACGCCATCAGATGCAGGTCATAAAATGACATCGTACCTTTTGTTTCTGTCATATGACGGATGTCCTGTTTCAGCGAATCACTGACCTGAGGATGCGCAAGTAATGCTGCCAGGGTATCCGGCGGTACCATTTCACTGACAAACCATTCACCGTTGTAGCACACCCGTAAATCCAGCACACCGATATCGGAAAAGCGATAAACCGGTTTAACCTCAAAGAGCAAAACCGCAGCCATTACCAGGAACAGGGCACTGAAACCGAGCAGCCAGTAAAAACCAAAGTAGGGTGCATAATAAATAAGAACACCCAGTACGAGATAGGACACGACCATCGCCAGACATAAATAAGGATAGGTGCGGATAAAATGACTGCTGAAGCGGGGTTTTCCGTCCCGCTTCTCTCGCTGGTTGATATTATCAAGGGCGCCGGTAATAAGTGTTCTGACGACATCCATAGAATGACCTCCGGAGGTCTGCTGACTGTTCTGATACATTATATTAACATATCCGGAACACAACCGTGCAGAACAGTTACGGGGTTTGTAAGAGGCAACTGTTATAACGCGCGGGTTATTAAGAATAGTCTTATTTGGCTTAAGTCCGGCGTGATTATTCGTTCAATACGCTGAAATTGCAGGCAATTAGCAGGGTGAAAGTTAATAAATATGAGCTCTTTCACTTTTTTTAAAATTCACGGTAATAAATCAGTTGCTATTCATCCTCACTCATGAGTTAATGTTCGCGGCCCGATAAAAAGAGCAGCTTTATGTATGACAACTGAGTTTGAGCGTTTAAGTTGAGTGTTATCCAGGATAGCCTTTGACCGTTTCATATGCTGTGTGCCTCCATTTAGTTTTTGCTTCCGGCCAGTACCTGCCAAAACGGCAATGCATTTATTTATATATAGGAAAGTCACATGTCTGACAAAATGAAAGGTCAAGTTAAGTGGTTCAACGAATCTAAAGGCTTTGGTTTCATCACTCCGGCTGATGGCAGCAAAGATGTTTTCGTTCACTTCTCTGCCATTCAGGGCGCAGGTTTCAAAACCCTGGGCGAAGGCCAACAAGTAGAATTCACCATCGAGAATGGTGCTAAAGGCCCGGCTGCAGCTAACGTAACTCCGCTGTAAGATATAGCCAAACCGAATTCCAAGCCTGCCGCGTAAGTGGCGGGCTTTTTTTGTATCTGATTTTTATGCTGAACGCCTTATTGTGATCACCGGGAGCCGGATTATGCAGATTAACGACACGGTTTATGTCAAAACGGATGCGAATGAGCCGCGCGAAGGCCGGATATTGCTGATAGAACCCTTCAGTGAAGGTGTGATGTATCTGGTGGCGCTGCCGGAATATCCGGACGGTATCTGGTTTTTCAATGAAAAAGAGGGCGGGGATGGTGTATTCATCACGCCGAAAAATAATTTCTGACTTTACATATTTCAGCGGACACCCTATACTCCGCGCATCTTTACTGAACAGAGGACCCGGATTTGGACAGTCACAGTTATCACTCAATTAATAACTGATCCGGCACACCTTTCTTTTCTGAAACTGTCTGCCGGTACGATTATGGCGGGCAGCACCTCTCTGTGGTACTGCACTTTTTATTGATACAGATGATACACCGGTTCCCCGGCGTATCATCGCTACAGGTATGCAGTATGTTTATCGTTTCTCACGCACTTTTTCCTCCGGGTTACTGAGCAGAATTTTCAGTCATTTTTACATTTTCTGCTGTTAACACCTGACGCCATAGCGTCTTTCGGGTGGAGGTTACTATGTTTGCAATTCCTTATTTACTTAATTTACTGGCTGCGCTGGCACTCGGCGCACTAATTGGCGCGGAACGTCAGTGGCGTCAGCGGATGGCCGGTCTGCGGACCAATGCGCTGGTGGCAGTAGGTGCCGCAGTATTTATCTTAAGTTCGGTCACCACATCACCGGACAGCCCGGGGCGGATAGCTGCACAGGTGGTCTCCGGGATCGGCTTTCTGGGTGCCGGGGTCATTATGCGTGAAGGTATGAATATCCGGGGACTGAACACTGCCGCTACGTTATGGTGCTCCGCAGGTATTGGTGTGCTGTGCGGACTGGGGGAGTTTGGTCCGGCGGTGACGGCGGCACTGGTTATCTTGTGCGCCAATATTCTGTTGCGGGAAGCTGCACTACGCATCAATGCCAGGCCGGTAATTCACGCCACTGACCTTGTGCAGGACTATAAAATTCGGGTCATTTGCCATGAAAAAGATGAAATTCTGGTCAGAACCGTGATCCTTCAGGCACTGAATGGTTCACATGTCCGGCTGCACTCACTCAGCAGCGCGGATACTTCCGGCGGAAAGCTGGAGGTTTGTGCAGAAGTCCGTGCCACACCGGCAGAGCAAAAGGAGATTGAAGGTATTGTTTGCCGGGTCAGTCTGGAGAAAAGTGTCAGTGCGGTAAACTGGATGATTGCGTCTGAACTGCCTGTCTGATGTCTTTTTGTGCGGGGCATGACAACTATCATCATTATTTTAATAAATTCTTAAGGTTTGTGCCGGTGGTTATTCCACCGGCTTTATTCTGTGTATCAACAGAATATTCATATTTAGTGATATTTTTTGATAGGGGGCGGGTTGTTTTTTACTTATTTTAAGAATAAAGAACCAAATCATCAGTTGTCCGGTTGATGGAAAGTGCCGGAACAGTGTCACACTGCAAAGAATTTTCCGTGGCAGTAAAACGGGATTCCGGAACGGATAACGTGATTTCTGTCATAAATATAGCGCTGGCTTTGAGAAAGTTTTCAGAAAAAAAATAATATGCTGTGATGCAAATCACAACCTGGCAACGTTTTTCCTGTAATCAGGTGTTGCTGTAAAAAGCGCAAAATCGCAAATTTTGATCTGCTTACTGATTCTCTCTGCTACAGGAGAGAATACGCTGCGACCCGGGGAGAATGGCGTGAAATATTTACTCAAAATTTGTATACAGCTGTAATACACATCTAATTTGTAAAAACAAAAGTATATAGTAACCATATGTTACTATACTTAAAGTGATTACTTCGCGAATTTTTTACACGATAATGTTACATTTAATTAACGATTTTGCTAATAGGAAAAAGCCGGGATTATGATGACGTAATGGCATTTCTGTGACAACCGGGTGTCAATGTGTTTTTCAGAACAGCAGGCGGGTTATCAGAGAGGCTGCTGAGTTTATAAAAGTATCAGCTGAACGTATATACATAACCTTATCCGCTCCGGAAAGACAAATAAGTGAGCATATAAAAAAAGAGAAGCATTATTTTTAAAAAGAAATAAAGAGTACTCAGAATAGAAAATCAGGACAATGAATTAAATTCATTTCGTCTTTAATTACTTCTCTGCTGAATAAAGAAACATTATCAACATAAGATAATTTTATGTTTCCGTCTTCTGGCAGGTCATTTTTTGTTAAAAATAACTAAACATTGATCCGCAAGGGAATCATGTAATGTTCCTGCTTACACTGTGTTATATTGAAGTCATAAACCGGGTGAAAATGGACTAAAACGCACTTTATATCATCGTTTTGGTGAAAAATAAGTGTTTTCTGCCGCTATTCTTGCTAAGTATATCCTGAGTGAATGGCGTAAAGCAGAGTTTCCCAATAAGTCTTCTTGATCTGGATCAATATAGATAATCGTATTATATGATTGGTGTAATGGACTTGAGTCACACACATTTTGAGTCATATTTACCTGAAGATTACTGACATTTGACTTACGGGAGTGATAAGTGCGGCGAGTATTTGAGATATGGTGAGACAAAATATAATTAATAGTAAAATTGTACTAATGCATGATGGGATATTTATCTTTCTCAGCTAAAAAAAACATCAGTGACTTGAATAGTTAATTTTGTGGTGCATAATAAATAACGTCTATAAATGATATAAGATGATTCAGAGATTAAATAAGCTGGTGCTGATTTTAATCGTTACTTTTATTGTTTACAGGTATTCCTGATGTGCATTTAATTTAAGTTTACTTTTGCATGTTTCACATGCATGCCGGATATTTATATGGATTGGCAGTAAACAATGGAATGAGCTTCTCCGGTATTTATAACATTACGTAAAACAGGATCTCCGGTATCACACAGCGCCGGAGATAGTTTCTGCTGTACTTTGATGCTGCTGATATCCGGAAAGGAAAAAAAATGAGCCAGACGACTGATTTTCTGAAGCATATTTATGATATTAACCTCTCATACCTGCTGTTAGCCCAAAAACTTATTGCTCAGGAAAAAGCTTCTGCCATGTTCCGCTTAGGCATTAACGATGCAATGGCAACTACGTTAGCAAACCTTACGCTCTCTCAATTGGTCAAATTAGCGGAAACCAACCAGCTAATCTGTCAGTTCAGATTTGAAAGCAGCGAAACCATCGAAAAACTCACACGCGATTCCCGCGTGGATGAATTACAACAGGTTCATACCGGTATTTTACTGTCAACCCGTCTGCTGCAAACGCACGGCGCGGCTGGCACTGACTCACACGCAAGAAAAAGATAAGTATCATGGCCGAAAAAAGTATCATCAAAGAGGCTCAGGATATCCGTCTCGCGATGGAATTAATCACTCTGGGTGCTCGTCTTCAGATGTTGGAAAGTGAAACTCAAATCAGCCGCGGACGTCTTATCCGCCTGTACAAAGAGCTGCGCGGATGTCCGCCCCCGAAAGGCATGCTGCCGTTTTCCACCGACTGGTTTATGACATGGGAGCAAAATATTCACGCCTCCATGTTTTATAACGCTTACGAGTTTCTGATGAACAGCGGACAGTGTTCCGGTGTTGATGTGATAGTAAAGGCTTACCGGCTCTACCTCGAGCAGTGTCCGCCGGCCCCCAGTGAAGAGCCGCTGCTGGCACTGACCCGGGCCTGGACACTGGTACGTTTTGTGGAGAGCGGTATGCTCCAGCGCTCTGTCTGCAGTTGTTGCAGCGGCTCATTTGTCACCTATGCACATATCCCTGAAAACAGTTTTACCTGTAGTTTGTGCCAGCCGCCTTCACGGGCAATAAAAAAACGTAAACTTTCCGCGTTTCCCGCCGATATTACGCTATATCGAGAGGATGGCATTGCCAAAGCGGTAATGTGACTGGATTGATTTGGTAAACAGGCAAATCCGTTTTGCCTGTCCTTCCTGAAAATTCCCTTTGACGGCCATCCGATACTTAACTGAGTTAAAGGGAATAGTGTGTTAATACTCATCGGATACATCATTGTTACGGGCACGGTCATCGGCGGCTATCTGATGGTTGGCGGCCATATGGGCGCACTTTATCAACCCGCTGAATTTGTTATTATTTTAGGTGCCGGTTTTGGTGCATTTGTCGTCGGTAACAGCGGGAAATCCATTGTTGCCCTGGGTAAAGTCCTGCCGCGTCTGTTCCGGCGCTCCTCCTACAACAAAGCGATGTCAATGGATTTGATGGCGCTGTTGTTCCAGTTACTCAATAAATCCCGCCAGCAGGGTTTGCTTGCTCTGGAAAAAGATATCGAAAATCCGCAGGAAAGCGATATTTTTTCCCAGTATCCGCGCATTCTTAAAGACCCGGCAGCACTGATGTTTCTGGTGGATTATCTGCGTCTGATGATCACCAGTAACCTGCAAAGCCATGAAATCGAAGCCCTGATGGATGAGGAACTGGAAACATTCCGTCAGGAGAGCGAAGTGCCTGCTTCCGGTCTGAATATGGTCGGGGATTCCATGCCTGCATTTGGTATTGTCGCCGCCGTTCTCGGGGTGGTGAATGCACTGGGTTCTGCTGATCGTCCGGCGGGTGAGCTGGGGGCGTTGATTGCCCATGCGATGGTCGGAACATTTCTCGGTATTCTTGTCGCCTATGGCTTTATTTTGCCGCTGGCGTCACTGATCCGCCTGCGCAGCGGTGAGCAGCTGAAAATGCTGGAATGTATTAAAGTCACTTTTCTTTCTTCCTTACAGGGGTATCCGCCGCAAATCGCAGTTGAATTCGGCCGTAAAGTGCTGTTCAGTGCTGACCGTCCTTCCTTTGCCGAACTGGAAGACAAAGTCCGTGAGGTGAAAGTCAGCCACCGTACCGAAGCACAGGACGGGGAGTAAGCGGACGATGAAACCGGGCAATACGCATATTATCCGTGTCAAAAAGCGGGGCGGTCACGGACACGGCGGCGGACACGGCGGGTCATGGAAGATTGCTTACGCTGACTTTATGACCGCCATGATGGCGTTCTTCCTGGTGATGTGGCTGATTTCTATTTCCAGCCCGCAGGAGCTGACTCAGATTGCGGAATACTTCCGTACCCCCCTGAAAACGGCGATCAATCCGGGAACAAAAACCGGCGATGCCACCAACCCGATTCCGGGCGGCGGCAAAGACATCATTTATAAAGAGGGAGACACACTGCCGGATCCGGACAGTATGCAGGAACAGCAGGGACAGGATGAAAACGGTCATTTTGAGAAACTGAAACAGGATCTGGAACAGGCCATCCTCAAAGACCCGCGTCTGAATGAACTGAAGCCGCATCTGCTGATTGATACCACCGATGACGGGTTGCGGATCCAGATTGTTGACAGTGCCAACCGCCCGATGTTTATGGTCGGCTCCACCCATGTCGAGCCGTATATGCGGGATATTCTGCGGGCCATCGCCCCCATTCTGAATGACGTACCGAACCGTATCAGTATTTCCGGCCACACTGATGACCTGCCGTATGCCAATGGCGGCAACTACAGCAACTGGGAACTGTCCGCTGAGCGCGCCAATGCTTCCCGCCGGGAACTGGTCCGGGGCGGCATGGCAGAAAACAAAATTTTGCGGGTGGTCGGGATGGCATCCTCCATTCATCTGGATAAAAACGACGGGTTTGCACCGGTGAACCGCCGCATCAGTATCATCGTTCTGAATGAATCCGAGATGGAGAATATTCTCCATGAATACGAAGGTGCCGTCCCCATTACAGATTTACAGCAGCTGAAGCAGTTGCCGCCGCCGCCGCTGCCGCAGCGCAGCGAAACCCCGTTACCGCCGGAGATCCCGCCGGAAGTGGTGCCTGAACCGGCTGGGCCGGACCTGACACCACCGCAGAGCAGTGCCTTGCCGGCGGACACAACACAATAAACAGGATGGACAGGTACTGCCGGATTTCCGGCAGTACCTGTCAGCCGTAACACAAGAAAAAAATTGGATAACCGCGATGGATATAACCGAGTTTTATCAAACGTTCTTCGATGAAGCCGACGAGCTGCTCCGGGATATGGAACAGCATCTGCTGGAGCTTGATCCCCGGGATCCGGACAGTGAACAGCTCAATGCTATCTTCCGCAGCGCGCACTCCATTAAAGGTGGTGCGGCAACATTCGGGTTCACGCTGTTACAGAAAACCACGCACACTCTGGAAAATCTGCTCGATAAAGCCCGGCACGATGAGCTGACGCTGACGCCGGATATCATTGATGTCTTCCTTGATACCAAAGATGTGATGGGCTCTCAGCTGTGTGCCTATAAGAGCGATACACTGCCGGATGAAGAGAGTTTTAACCGCATCTGCGGGGTGCTGGGGCATGTGGAGCAGAGTGTGGCGGATGCATCTGTTGTCACGAAAACCGCCGCTTCTGAACCGGTCACCGGAGCCGCTGACAATACCGCATCTTCAGGAAGGACCGGCGCGGTACCGGAAACCGGTTTTTCGCATCATTTTACTTTTACACTCAGTAAGTTAAAAGAGAGTGAAGTCTCTCTGCTGGCGGATGAGCTGTCTCTGTTCGGCACGGTATACAAAACTGAACAGGGTACTGACACCCTGAAAGTCTGGCTGGGCACCAATACCGCAATTGATGACATCAGCGGCGTGCTCTGCTTTGTGGTTGATGATTCACAGATTGCATATGAAGAAACACCGGCAGAGGAATTAACCGCTATTCTGGCCGCAGACAGTACCCCGGCAGAAGCGGAAACGGTCAGTACACCGGTTGCAGCACCGGTTCCGGCTCCTTCTTCTGCACCGGCAGCACGTAAAGCTCCCGCGGTGGCTGCGAAAAATAAAGGTGACAGCGGCAGTATCCGTGTGGCTGTAGAGAAAGTTGATCAGCTGATCAACCTTGTCGGTGAGCTGGTGATTATCCAGTCGATGCTGACCCAGCACAGCCAGCAGGTGGATCAGGCCGAATATGCGGATCTGCTCAGTTCTATTGTCCAGCTGGAACGCAATTCCCGGGCATTGCAGGAATCGGTCATGTCTATCCGCATGATGCCGATGGATTATGTCTTCAGCCGCTTCCCGCGTATGGTGCGCGATATCGCCTCAAAACTGAATAAGAAAATCGAACTGAAAGTGGAGGGCAGCTCCACTGAACTTGATAAGAGTCTGATCGAGCGGATTATCGACCCGCTGACACACCTTGTGCGCAACAGTCTCGACCACGGTATTGAGAAACCGGAAGTCCGCGCGGCTAACGGCAAACCGGAGGCCGGCACACTGACGCTGGCGGCGGAACATCAGAGCGGCAATATCTGTATTGAAGTGCGGGATGACGGCGCCGGTCTGAACCGGGAGCGGATCCTGGCCAAAGCCCGTCAGCAGGGTATGGATGTTCACGACAACATGACCAACGATGAAATCGCGATGCTGATTATGGCACCGGGTTTCTCCACCGCGGAAGTGATCACCGATGTGTCCGGCCGTGGTGTGGGCATGGATGTGGTGAAACGGAATATTCAGGACATGGGCGGCCGCATTCAGATTGGTTTCACTGAAGGTCGCGGCACCGTGACCCGGATTCTGCTGCCGCTGACTCTGGCTATTCTCGACGGCATGTCTGTCAAAGTGGCGGATGATGTCTTTATTGTGCCGCTCAGCGCCATTATCAGCACACTCCAGCCGCGCCAGGAAGATATTTATCGTCTTGCCGGTGAGGAAAAAATGCTGCTGGTGCGTGGTGAATATCTGCCGCTGGTGGAAATGCATCAGGTCTTCGGTATTGAAGATGCTGAGCGTGATCTGGCGAAAAGCATCGCCCTGATTGTTCAGAACGCCGGTAACCGTTACGCCCTGCTGGTGGATCGGCTGATCGGACAGCAGCAGGTGGTGGTGAAAAATGTTGAAAGCAATTACCGCAAAATTCCGGGGATCTCTGCTGCCACCATCATGGGCGACGGTTCTGTCGCACTGATTATTGATGTGGCGGAATTACAGCGGATGAACAACGAAATTTTGTGCAAAAAGAAACTGAACACGTCACACGTCGTGATGCAATAAACAAAGGTAAATAACCATGTCGATGATGGATGAAGATTTAAACAAACTCGATGAAGAGAAAAACGGCGAAGGGTATCTGATTTTTACCCTGGGCGAAGAAGAGTACGGCATTGAGATCCTGAAAGTACAGGAAATCCGTGGTTATGAGCACGTCACGCGTATCGCGAATACGCCGGATTTTATCAAGGGTGTCACCAACTTACGCGGTGTGATTATCCCGATTATTGATCTGCGCGTGAAGTTCTCTCATCAGAACGTGACTTACAACGACAACACCGTGGTGATTGTGGTTAATCTCAAAGATCGCGTGGTGGGCATTGTGGTGGACGGCGTGTCTGACGTGCTGGTGCTCAAAGATGAGCAGATTGCTCCGGCACCGGATTTCGCGGTCACCTTATCGACCAAATATCTGACCGGCCTGGGCACCATCGGTGACCGGATGCTGATCCTGGTGGATATCGAAAAGCTGCTTTCCAGCGAGGAGATGGCACTCATCGACAGCATGGCTGAATGATAACTCAGCCATATAGTTTTGGTTAATCCATCACTAAAGTTTTTTGTCGGGTGACCGATATCAAAAATACAATAACACTATGCCAGTAAAAAATTATGTATAGCCGAATTAAAATTGTATCAGGGCTTTTATCCGTTATTCTTATATTCGTACTGTTGCAGCTGGCATCCAGCGGGCTGATGTTCAGCAAACTGGGTGAAAACCGCGACAGTATTCATTTTCTGGATTCACTCCAGAACCAGAGACAGGTTCTTACCCAAAGCTGGGTGAATCTGATCCAGGCCCGTGCCAATTTAAACCGGGCGGCAAACGGCTTTTTACTCAGAGAGCATGCTTTTAAAGACGATGCCACCCCGGATGAGCTTATCAGGCAGGCCACCCGTCAGTTAGCGGATGCGGATGCAGCGTATGCCCGCTACATGAAGATGATGGAAGGCACCAGTTATGACAAGGCGAAGTTTGAAAAGCTGCTGTCCACCTATGAAACATACCGCAATGCACTGACCCGGCTGATGTCCTATGTCCGGGATGATCAGCTGGAACAGTTCTACACCTATGCCACATCCGGTTATCAGATGAAGTTTGAAGAGCAGTTTAATGCTTACTTCGACAGTATTTCTGCGGCGTTTCAGGGTGAGGTGCAGAATGCAGAAAATAACTTCAGTGAATCACTGTATATGCTGATTGCCCTGGCGGTTATCCTCGCGCTGATCAGTCTTATCAGTTACCGCTATGTGCAGCGCGGTATCATTCTTCCGCTCAATGGTCTGGTTGATCGCATCAGGATCTTTGCTGCCGGTGACCTGACCCCGACAGTTTCTGTGAACGGTAATAACGAAATTGCTGACCTGGGCCGTGGCGTACAGCATATGCAGCAGGAACTGATTAATACGGTGCGCGGTGTGCGCGACGGCAGTGAAAACATCTATCAGGGAACCAGCGAAATCGCCGCCGGTAACAATGATTTGTCTGCCCGTACCCAGGAACAGGTCGCCTGTCTGGAACAGACCGCTGCCAGCATGGAAGAGCTGACCGCAACGGTCAAACAGAACACCGAATATGCCCATCAGGCCAGTGAATTTGCCGGTCAGGCCTCTGACATTGCCCGCGAAGGCGGCAAAGTGGTCTCCAACGTGGTGAACACCATGCTGAATATCGCTGACAGTTCACAGAAAATTTCCGATATCACTGCCGTTATCGACAGCATTGCGTTTCAGACCAATATCCTGGCGCTGAACGCGGCGGTTGAGGCTGCCCGCGCCGGTGAGCACGGCCGTGGCTTCGCGGTGGTGGCGGATGAAGTCCGTAACCTGGCACAGCGTAGTGCGGATGCGGCGAAAGAGATCAAAATCCTCATCGAAGATTCGGTATCCCGTACCGGAACCGGTGCCCGTCAGGCGGAAGATGCCGGTGAAACCATGACCAGGATTGTGGAATCCGTCACCCGTGTCACCGACATCATGGCGCACATTGCCACGGCATCCGATGAGCAGAGTAAAGGTATTTCACAGGTCAGTATTGCAGTTGCTGAAATGGACAAAGTGACGCAGCAGAACGCCTCACTGGTTGAGCAGTCTGCGGTGGCGGCAAATGTGCTGGAAGAACAGGTGGCGAAATTGTCACAACTGATAGCTATTTTCCGCTTACCGGCCTTGAAGCACAGGGACGATAAACATACTGAACCGGCGGCAAGAACGATTTCTAATGTCGTGAAAACTCCGGATCTCAGCAAAATATCATCGAAGAATCATCAAGATGATGACAATTGGGAAACTTTTTAACGACGCGTTTCAGCCTTGCGCTGTCAGGGAAACCTGACGGCGCTTTTGTGCATCACAGCGATAATAATAATCGAAGCAGGTGAGCCCGGCCGGACGCAGTGGGGATAGCATTATGTTTGGTAAGAGAATACGGATTTCTGTCAGTTTATATCTGCTGCTTATTTTCTTTTGCGGTATGCAGATAGTGTCCAGCGGATTATCGCTGGGGATTGTTTCATCAGAATTATCGTCACTGGAACGGGTTGATCTCGGCTCAAAAAAACGGGCTTTGCTGGTGTCTTCTTATGAAGATCTGATGCAGGCCCGTAACCTGCTTACCCAGGTTGTTGTTCATATCAAAGTCGGTTCTGAAGAGAGCGACATCCGCCAGGTTAAAGCCGCGTTTGATTTGCTGCTGGATAAAGCGGCGGAAGATTACAATAACTTCAAATCCCGGCCGGTCCTCAGTGAGAAAGAGGATTTTGCCGGTATTGAGGAGCAGTATCAGTCTTACCTTGGTGTGATTAAAGAACTGCGCGGTTACATTGATCACGCCAATATCCCCGCATATGTGGAGCATCCGACCCAGATGTATCAGGACCGAATGGGTGCCGTGGTGAATGACTATCTGGCACTGCTGGATGAAGAGAGCCGCAGTGCGATTGAGTCCGGTACTTTCTATAACCGGCTGGCGTGGATTATGTTTTTTGCGGTGACCGCCACCATTCTGCTGATTTCAGGCCTTGCCCATTTCTGGATGCGTTACAAAGTGATTAATCCGCTCACCAGCATGAGCGAGCACTTTATGCAGGTTGCACAGGGCAAACTGAACCAGAAGATAGAGGTGACCACCCGCGATGAAATCGGCGTGGTATTCGGCCAGCTCAAACTGATGCAGGAATCGCTGGCAGAATCTGTCTCAAACGTTCGCCTGAATACAGACCAAATGTATACCGGAATTCGCGAGATTGCCCTGGGCAATAATAATTTATCATCACGTACAGAACAGCAGGCGGCATCACTGGAAGAAACTGCCGCCAGTATGGAAGAGCTGACCGCGACGGTGAAACAGAACGCCGATAACGCCCGTCAGGCCAGTGAACTCGCGGTCACGGCATCGAAAACCGCCAGCCGGGGGGGGCAGATCACCGACAGCGTGATCGAAACCATGACCTCGATTGCCAACAGTTCGCAGAAGATCAGCGCCATTATCAGCGTAATCGACGGTATTGCTTTCCAGACCAACATTCTTGCACTGAACGCCGCCGTGGAAGCGGCACGCGCCGGTGAACAGGGACGCGGATTCTCCGTGGTCGCCGGTGAGGTGCGTGCACTGGCACAGCGCAGTGCCGAAGCGGCAAAAGAGATAAAATCCCTGATTGATGAGTCTGTTGACCGCGTCGGGCAGGGAACACAACTGGTGGACAGCGCCGGTAAAACGATGGAAGAACTGGTTACCGCCGTGAACCGGGTGACGGAACTGATGAGCGAAATCGCGTCTGCCTCCAATGAGCAGAGCCGCGGTATCGAGCAGGTGGCAACCGCCGTCAGCCAGATGGATCTGGTTACCCAGCAGAACGCCGCACTGGTTGAGCAGTCAACCGGCGCAACAGCCGCACTGGAAGATCAGGCGAATAACCTGGTCGATACGGTCGCTTTCTTTGAGCTGCCGGATAACAGGGGCACACAGTCCGGCTTTGCCGGCTGACAGCCCTGATCCCCGCCCGGCACCGGTTCGTATCGCAGAGCCCGGTGCCGGGCGGTAACCGATCTGTTTGTATTGAAAACTGTCACTGAATCGTTTTTACCGAAAGGACAACAAGTACGATGCTTTTTGCGCCACAGATAGAACCACTCACAGATGATGAGTTTGGTCGGGTGTGCCGGTTTATTCATAAAAAGTCAGGCATCGTCCTTAGCATGAATAAAAAAAATATGGTCTACAACCGCCTGTTAAAGCGGCTTAGAGACTGCAATATGAGCACATTCGCCGAATACCTGCGTTTGCTGGAACGGGAGCCGCTGCACCCGGAATGGCAGGCGTTTATTAATGCAATGACCACCAATTTAACCGCATTTTTCCGGGAGCCACATCACTTTCAGACGCTGACTGACTTTATCCGTCCCCGCCGTAACCAGCCGATCACTATCTGGTGTGCGGCAGCCTCAACCGGGGAAGAACCGTATTCGATCGCCATGACACTCAGTGATGTTCTCGGTGCGAACGCCATAAATGCCAAAGTGATCGCCAGTGATATCGATACCGAAGTTCTGGAGAAGGCCCGCAAGGGCGTCTACCGTATCGAAGAGCTGAAAAGCCTCAACGCCCTTCAGCGCCAGCGCCATTTTATGAAAGGGGTCGGGGAATATGAAGGCTATGCCCGGGTGAAACCGGCGCTCGGCCGGATGATTGATTTCCGTTATCTGAATCTGACGGACAATGACTGGCAGTTTCAGGGGCAGTTTGATGCCATATTTTGTCGTAATGTCATGATTTATTTCGATAAGGACATGCAGAAACAACTACTGGAACGTTTTGTTCCGCTACTGAAGCCTGACGGGCTGCTGTTCATCGGACATTCGGAGAACTTATCACAGTTATCTTCGCGTTATGTCATCAGAGGACAGACCGTTTACAGCATTCAGGCGGCCGGGAGAAGTGATGAAAAAAATAAAAGTGCTTTGCGTTGATGACTCGGCGCTGATGCGCCAGTTAATGCGTGAAATTATTAACAGCCATCCGGATATGACGGTGGTGGACGTGGCACCGGATCCGTATGTTGCGCGTGATCTGATTAAACAGCATGAACCGGATGTGGTGACGCTGGATGTGGAAATGCCGCGGATGGACGGTATCGACTTTCTGGAAAAACTGATGCGGCTGCACCCGGTTCCGGTGGTGATGGTCTCCACGCTGACTTCCAAAGGCTCGGAAGTGACCCTGAAAGCGCTGGAACTGGGCGCGGTGGATTTTGTTACCAAACCGCAAATCGGGATCCGCGAAACCATGATGAGTTACCGCGATCTTATCGGTGAAAAAATCCGTGCGGCGGCGATGTCAAAAATCACGCAGGGGAACCGCTTCCGCCGTCAGGAAAAAGTGACGGCAGCCCCGGCGGTGGTCAGTAAACCGCTGTCATCGTATGTCTGCCATAACCGCCTGATTGCGGTGGGCGCATCGACCGGTGGTACGGAGGCTATCCGTCAGTTCCTGGAGATGCTGCCGCCGGAGTGCCCGCCGGTGGTGATCACTCAGCATATGCCGGCCGGTTTTACCCGCTCATTTGCTGAGCGTCTGAACAAACTCTGTGCGCTGACGGTAAAAGAGGCGGAACACGGCGATGTGCTGCGCAAAGGGCATGCTTATATTGCCCCGGGTGATGCCCACATGCTGATCGCAGATAAGGGCCGGGGTTACCAGGTGGTACTTCAGCAAACGCCGCCGGTAAACCGTCACCGTCCGTCTGTGGATGTACTGTTTGATTCCGTGGCCGAATGTGCTGCCCGCAAATGTATTGCGGTCCTGCTGACCGGTATGGGCATGGACGGCGCGCGCGGTATGCTGAATCTGCGGCAGAAAGGGGCGATCACTTATGCCCAGGATGAGCGCAGTTGCGTGGTCTTCGGCATGCCGAGAGCAGCGATTGAACTGAATGCGGTCGATGAAATTCAGGATCTCGTCAAAATTGCCCCCAGTGTGCTGGGCAGACTTGCTGCCGTTTCCGCCTGACGGAACCGGCAATTATTCATTGTATTATTGCAGGAGTGGTTATGGCCGCTAAAGATTTGAATTTTCTGGTAGTTGATGATTTTTCCACAATGCGCCGTATTGTACGTAACCTCTTAAAAGAGTTGGGATACAACAAAATTGAAGAGGCGGAAGACGGTGTGGATGCCCTGGAGAAAATCCGTGCGGGTCAGATTGATTTCGTGGTGGCGGACTGGAACATGCCGAACATGGACGGGCTGGAGCTGCTGAAAACCATCCGTGCGGATGATGCACTCAAACACATCCCGGTCATGATGGTGACCGCCGAAGCGAAGAAAGAAAATATTATTGCCGCCGCTCAGGCCGGTGCCAGCGGTTATGTTGTCAAGCCGTTCACTGCCGCTATCCTCGAGGAAAAACTGAATAAAGTCTTCGAAAAGATGGGTCTGAACTGAGGGGCATCAGCAGAAGGAAAGCAGGATGACGGAAAATAAATCAACGGACAGAAACAAAAACAGTGATGATGATT
Source organism: Morganella morganii (assembly GCF_019402645.1). Lineage (GTDB taxonomy): Bacteria > Pseudomonadota > Gammaproteobacteria > Enterobacterales > Enterobacteriaceae > Morganella > Morganella morganii_D. The sequence goes on along the minus strand of NZ_VKKS01000001.1, from coordinate 1,788,051 downwards.
TAAAACAGATCATCACCAGAGTCGGTTTTTTAACGAGGATGTTAAGAGAAAGCATGCGTGAACTGGGATTAGAAAAGGGCGTGCAGCAGGCGGTCGCGACAATTCCGGACGGAAAAGACAGACTGCGTTACATCGCTCAGATGACCGCACAGGCGGCGGAAAAAACGCTCAACGGCATTGACACCATCAAGCCGTTACAGGTGAAAATGCACGAGGATGCACTGGATTTGCAGGCGCGCTGGCAGTCCTGCCCGTCTGCGGAGATTGACCCGTCATTGCAGGAATCCACCATGGCATTTATCCGCCGGGTGATTGACGGCAGTGCGGTGACCAAAAGTGAGTTGCTGGAAATTATGATGGCACAGGATTTCCAGGATCTGACTGGTCAGGTCGTGAAAAAAATGATGGAAGTGGTGGAAGAGACGGAGAAACAGCTGCTGTTTCTGCTGATGGAAAACACCCCGGCCGAAATCCGTGCAAAACATCCGGTTGACAGCCTGAAAAACGGGCCGCAGATTGACCCGAAAGGGACGAATGTGATGTCATCACAGTCACAGGTAGATGACCTGCTGGATGAGCTCGGTTTCTGATATAAAAAACCGCAGTAGGGACACTGCGGTTCAGATCTTCCAGTCCGTAAGAACGGAAATCAGAGACCCATAGCCTGCTTAACCTGAGCCAGAGCTTCGCTGCCTGCTTTACATGCCGCATCCTGCTGATCTTTCGGCATTGCTGCGATTTGTTTTTTCGCTTCGTCGTACTGTTTCATCATCGGCTCTAACTGAGCTTTAGCCGCTTCGTTTTCGCTGGCTTTTTTCACTAAGCCGTCAACTTCAGCAAAGTATTTGTTACAGGTTTCAGTTGCACCCGGAACGGATGATGCTGATTTTTCTTCGCCGGAACACGCAGTCAGAGCCAGAGCCATTAAACCCAGAGAGCAGGCTAAAATTGTTTTTTTCATTAGTGAGTACCTTGTGATTATCGTGGAATAAAACCGTGGTAAATTATAAAGTACCGGTAATAAGTGCCTATCGGAATTATTCCTAATTTAACAACCCGTGCGAAATACGGGCTTTCATCAGGTTAAGCGCCGGAAATTAACTATATTGCGTTGCTGACCACTGTCCATGGGTGTTACAGAGTGATTTTCTGCTGATAAATCCGCCACGCCTGCTTTAATCAGGGAATTACACCGTTAAGATCGGTCATTTTCCACCATTGAATTTGCCGCACTCTGTCATGCTATAGCCATAAGCAAAATCCCGGCAGACGGCGGAGGTGTGTGTGTCTGATGAAAGTGATGTGGAAAAAACAGAAGAACCCACCCCCCATAAAAGACAGAAAGCCAAAGAGGACGGACAGATTGTCCGCTCCAAAGAACTCAGCTCACTGATGATGATGCTGGCGGGAGTCAGCCTGCTGTGGTTAAGCGGCGGCCATCTGGCGGGACAGTTGCGTGACATTTTTCGTCAGGGATTTATCTTTGATAACTTTTACTTACAGAATCCGGGGCTGATGCTGCGTTTTCTCGGAAAAGTGATTGGTGAAGCCTTGTTTGCGCTTCTGCCGGTTGTCGGCGGACTGGCGCTGGTCGGTATTTCCGCCTCGGCACTGGTCGGTGGCCTGGCATTTAACACCAAATCCATCAAATTTGACCTGACAAAACTGAACCCGCTGAAGGGTTTTAAACGTATTTTTTCCATGAATGCGCTGGCCGAATTATTCAAGGCGATTCTCAAATCTCTGCTGATTGGCCTGGGTGCATGGATTTTTTTATGGCAGGCGTGGCCGTCATTACTGCATCTGGCGATGGAATCCCCGTCAACAGCAATGACGAATGCTATGCAGAAAGTGATTTTTGCCGGTTACCTGATCATCTTTATGCTGATCCCGATGGTGGCGTTTGATGTGTTCTGGCAGATTCGTTCGCACCTGAAAAAGCTGCGGATGAGCCGCCAGGAAATCAAGGATGAATTTAAACAGCAGGAGGGTGACCCGCAGATAAAAGCAAAAATCCGTCAGCAGCAGCGTGCTATGGCACGTAACCGCATGATGGCGGATGTGCCGCAGGCGGATGTGATTGTGACCAACCCGACACACTACGCCGTTGCCCTGAAGTATGACGAGAAAAAAATGACCGCGCCGAGAGTGCTGGCCAAAGGTGCCGGGGTACTGGCACAGCGGATCAAAGAGATTGGTGCGGAGAACCGCATTCTGCTGCTGGAGGCTCCGCCGCTGGCGCGGGCACTCTACCGCCATGCCGAAGTGGGGCAGTCAATCCCGGCGGCACTGTATGCCGCTGTGGCGGAAGTGCTGGCATGGGTGTTTCAGCTGCGCCGCTGGCGTCGTGAGGGCGGCCTGAAACCGAAAAAACCGAAGAATTTACCGGTGCCGAAGGCACTTGATTTTGTTGGAGAAAATACCCGAAATGGCTAATCTGGCTGCACTTTTGAGATTACCGAAAACGATGCAGGGAGCACAATGGCAGTTACTTGCCGGGCCGGTCCTCATCCTGATGATTCTGTCAATGATGGTACTGCCGTTGCCGGCGTTTGTGCTGGATTTACTGTTTACCTTTAATATCGCGCTCTCCATTATGGTGCTGCTGGTGGCAATGTTCACCCGGCGTACCCTTGATTTTGCCGCATTCCCGACTATTCTGCTGTTTTCCACCTTACTGCGTCTGTCGCTGAACGTGGCCTCAACCCGTATCATCCTGATGGACGGGCATACAGGTCCCGCAGCAGCAGGCCGGGTGGTGGAAGCCTTCGGGCATTTCCTCGTCGGCGGTAACTTTGCTATCGGGATTGTGGTCTTTGTCATCCTGGTGTTAATCAACTTTATGGTTATCACCAAGGGGGCGGGACGTATCGCTGAAGTCGGTGCGCGCTTTGTGCTCGACGGCATGCCGGGTAAGCAGATGGCGATTGATGCGGACTTAAACGCCGGGATCATCAATGATGAAGAGGCCAAACGCCGCCGTGCCGAAGTGACCCAGGAATCCGATTTTTACGGTTCAATGGACGGTGCCAGCAAATTTGTCCGCGGTGATGCAATTGCCGGGATTATGATCATGGTGATTAACGTGATCGGCGGTCTGATTGTCGGTGTGGCTCAGCATCATATGCCGCTGGGCGATGCGGCCGGCACCTATACCCTGCTGACCATCGGTGATGGTCTGGTGGCACAGATCCCGGCACTGATTATCTCAACAGCAGCCGGTGTGATTGTCACACGCGTGGCAACGGATGAAGATGCCGGTGAACAGATGGTTACCCAGCTGTTCAATAACCCGCGCGTAATGTGGCTGAGTGCCGGGGTTCTCGGGCTGCTGGGGCTTATCCCGGGCATGCCGAACTTTGTATTTTTGCTGTTTACGGTGGCGCTGGCATCACTTGGCTGGTATCTGGTGAAGAAAAGCAAAGAGCCGGTCAAAGAAACCGAAACTAATGTGCAGGAGCAGCAGTTCCGTGAGGCGAATAAAGTCACGGAAGCGACCTGGGATGATGTGGTGGCGGAAGATCTGCTGGCGATGGAAGTCGGTTACCGGCTTATTCCGCTGGTGGATAATGACCAGCAGGGTGAGCTGCTCGGGCGTATCCGCGGACTGCGCAAGAAATTTGCCCGGGAAGTGGGGTATCTGCCGCCGGTGGTGCATATTTGTGACAACCTCGAGCTGGCACCGACCGCCTACCGCATTCTGATCAAAGGGGCGGAAGTCGGACGCGGCGAGGCTCAGCCGGGCCGCTGGCTGGCGATTGACCCGGGTAATGCGGCGGGCGCTCTGGAAGGGGATGCCACACAGGAACCGGCATTTGGTTTACCGGCGGTGTGGATTGATGATGATCTGCGTGAGCAGGCACAGATTCAGGGTTACACGGTGGTTTCTGCCAGTACGGCGGTGGCAACACACTTTAACCAGATCCTGCTGGAATACGCCAGTGACCTGTTCGGCCGCCAGGAAGCACAGATGCTGTATGACCGCGTGAAGAAAGAGATGCCGAAGCTGGCTGATGATCTGATTCCGGATACTTTGTCACTGACTATTTTCCACCGCGTGCTGCAAAACCTGCTGACTGAAAATGTCATGATCCGCGATATACGCACCATTATTGAAACGCTGGCAGAGCAGGTTGGTGAGAACGGTGAGCAGAAAGATACGGATGTTCTGACCTCACAGGTACGGATAGGACTGGGTCGCGCCATCACCCAGCAGTGGTTCGGGGCATCCGGGGAAATTCAGGTGATTGGTCTGGATGCGGGGCTGGAGCAGATCCTGTTGCAGGCTTCGAAAAGCGGCGGCGGACTGGAGCCGAACCTGGCACAGAATATTGAAATGCAGGCAATGAGTGCGGTACAGCACCAGGAGGCTATGGGCGCACCGATGGTATTGCTGGTCAATCACTCACTGCGTCTGATTTTATCCCGCTTCCTGCGTCGCAGTCTGCCGCAGCTGGCGGTGATGTCCAACCTTGAACTGAATGACCGCCGTCAGATACGGATGACTTCCATGATCGGAGGCTGAGGCCGGACAACATAACCACGATAAGGGGAACCCGCGCAAGCTGGTTCCCCTTTGTTATATATTCAGCGGGTCATTTTCGGGTCCGCGATTTAATCTCTGCCGGTATACGGAGAAAGCGACTGACAAAACCCGGTACTGATAGCTCTCCGCCGGCATTTCCGGCTGCCGGAAGGTGAATAGAGGCATGGTGTGAGAATGCCAGGTTTATCTGTGTGATATCAGGAAAATACAGCAGCAAAGCAGAATGATAAATAGAGGGATAATAAGCAGGGGAATTAACTGCCGGAGGAAGGCAGTTAATTATCAGACGGAGATTTTTTTGCCGAGTACCGGTGTGCGGGATTCCTGTCCGTCAGAGCCGTAAGTTGCCTGGTTATTATGCTTTTTCATAAAATCCAGCCGCTCCTGATTAAACTGCATATGCAGCTTCAGCATCTGATGATTGCGGTAATTCATCTCTTTCAGCATGATGGTCAGGTCTTTAACCGAACTCCAGACAGTGTGCAGGGTCTCATTATTTTCATAGGGAGCAAACAGCCCGGTTTCCTGCTCCAGCGCCTGACGGCGGGTTTCATTATGGCCGATAGCGGCAACCAGAAACCGTTTCTGTTCCGTGGCTTCCTGAAACGGAGATTGGGGAACACGCGGATAACCGAGTAACAACTCTTCATTTTTCATCACCTGATGCAGTGACTGTAAATGAGAGAGTTGTTGATCCAGCAGCGGCAGAAGTTGATCAGTCATTTTTATCGGCGCTGTCCATGGATAACATGCATTCATGCGCATCGCGCAGCAGCCCGTCAGCGATTTTACCGGCATCCATCCGTAATGTGCCGTCTTTCAGCGCCTGTTTGATTTCTGCCACCCGTGCAGTATTAATATCATTTTTACCCGGCGCAAGCAGCTGTTTCTGAAGTTCACTCGGCGAAAATGCGCTTTCGCGGACAGTCTCTTCGGCCTGAACTTTTTTATCGCGCACCGGCGCGGTCAGTTCTTTCGGGTCGCGGTTAGTCACTTTGGTCAGTGCTGAAATCGCGGATGTTTGCTCAATTGCCATATCTGTTTTCCTTTTCCCGATCTGTATGAGATGGAGGGGCGCCTCCCTTGTGCTCATTGTTTATCGGCAATCTTATCTGAAACTTTATAACTAAATTTATCACTCAGCTTATAACTACAGTGACACTTTCACACTGCCATTTTCAAGAGCTTCCCCGCTGATAACCTGGCCATTCAGCAGCCGGACACGGATAGCTGACCCGGTGGCGGCATTATTAATGGCACGGCCTTCATATTTTACCGAGAAATTATCACCGTCCGCCATGACAAAAACACTTTGTCCGGCTTTTATTGCCCAGGCTTTGCGGGTCATGGAGGCAACGTAGGTTTGTCCGGCGTCAATATTACGCAGAGCAACGGCACCGCGGAGTGCCATTTTATCGGTAACGGTACCGGCAGGCAATTTGTGAAGTAAACCACGCTTTGTGCCGATATCGACAAACTGAACAGTTTCACCGCGCTGAATCTGACGGGTCGCCACGTAATACTGACCGGTAACATTTACGGTCAGCTGCATAAACGTGCGTTTTTTACCGCATAACACCGGCAGCGAGACATTGCCGGTATTACGCCCGCCCGCGGGCAGTTGCAGTACCGGATCTTTGCAGGCCGGCCAGCGGTCGATCGGGGTTTTTATTTCAACAGACACCTGCAACGGTTTCGGATGTAACTGCCGGAAATAACGGCTGATATCTTCCGGTAATCCGGCCTGTGCTGAGGCGGAAAAGACCAGTAATCCGCTGATAAACAGGGTGCGGTAACGGAATGTCATTTTCCTCTCCTTCACAAGCGCGGTTATTTTTGATGGTGGCAGTTTACGCAATTTCCGCACTGTTGAATCCGGTAAATAGGTTGGTTATTTCGCGTTTATCCCGCCATTAGATTTTCACGGGGCGGATAATATACCTGTCACTAAAACAGGCGTAACACATCAACAGAGGGCAGACATGCTTGATAAGTTAAATGCCACGTTTGCATTCCAGCAGCAGGCACTTTCGCTGCGGGAAACGCGTCAGACAATCCTGGCATCCAATATTGCCAATGCGGATACCCCGGGGTATCAGGCACGGGATATCGATTTCAGCCGTCAGCTGAAACAAGCGATGAATAACGGCACCATGAAAAACGGCGGCCTGGCGATGGCAGTGACCGCGAAAGGTCATATCAGCGGGCACGGTGCTGCAACGCCGCCGGCGGTTGATCTCAAATACCGGGTTCCGTATCAGACATCGATGGACGGTAATACCGTGGATATGGATGTTGAACGTAGTCAGTTTGCTGATAACACCCTGAAATATCAGGCTGACCTGACCTTTATTAACAGCCGTGTGAAAAGCATGCTGGCTGTCTTACAGCAAGGGTAATCCTTATGGCATTACTGAGTATTTTTGATATTTCCGCCTCTGCGCTAACCGCACAGTCCCAGCGTCTGAATGTCAGCGCCAGTAATATGGCGAACGCCGAAAGTGTGGCGGGGCCGGACGGCGAACCGTACCGCGCCAGACAGGTGGTGTTTCAGACTGCGCCGCAGGGGCGTTATGACATCGGCGGCGTGAAAGTCAGCCAGCTGATCGAAGACCCGGCACCGCCGCGTCTGGAATACAAACCCGGCCATCCGCTGGCGGATGAAAAAGGCTATGTGCGCATGCCGAATGTGGACACTGTGGGTGAAATGATCAACACCATTTCCGCTTCCCGCAGCTACCAGGCCAACCTGGAAGTGATGAACACAGCTAAAGTGCTGTTGCAGAAAACCTTAACCCTCGGACAGTAACGGAGTCAGTCATGGGGATTAATGCAACAAACAATGAGCCGACAAACAATGATATTGATGCTCAGAAAAAACCGCAGAAAAGCCAGAGTGATGATATGCGGGATACCTTTCTGCAAATGATTGTCACGCAGATGCAGAATCAGGATCCGACCAAACCGATGGATAACACGGATCTGACCAGTCAGCTGGCTCAGATTGCTACCCTGGAAAGTATGAACAACCTGAATGAAAAAATTATGGTTATTTCACAGCAAATTCAGGGAACACAAGCGCTCCAGGCAGCGCAGTTAGTCGGAAAAAATGTTCTGACAGATGGTAATGAGCTGGTTCTGGCGCCGGTTCGTACCAATTTGAAACTGATTAATGATACCGATTATACAGCGACAGGCGATGATCCGGACAACAGCATCTCTGAATATGCAGAAGATGGAAAAGACAAGGATCAGGATAAAGATAAAGATAAAGATCCTGACAATGATTTAGTCACCGGCTATATGTCAACGCCATTTGGCTTTTTCAACGAGAAACCGGCAGACAAAATCGAAATTACGATTCGTGATTCTAATAAGGGCATCGTCAGGAATATTACTATCGAAAAAGAAAGCAAGGCGGATGTTTATGACCTTCGCTGGGATGGCCGCAAGGACGATGGTGAGCTTGTAAAAGATACGAAAGGTAAATATACCTTTGAGATTAAAGCGTCCAATAAAGGGGAGGCTCTTGCGGACAAAACAATTCACAAGCTAAAAATGGTTCATGTGAACGGGGTGACGACAAACCTCGGAGCACCGGCACTGGATGTCGGAATAGGTAATAGTATTTTATTAAGTGATGTTTTTAAAGTTTACCCTAACTAATTAATATTAAACCCAATTGTCATGGAGGTGACATGTCTTTTTCACAAGCAGTCAGCGGTCTGAATGCCGCATCATCGGGGCTTGACTCGATTGGTAACAATATTGCGAACTCAGCGACCAACGGCTTTAAAGGTGCACATGCGTCTTTTGCTGATATGTTTGCCGGTTCCGGTGTTGGTCTGGGGGTCAACGTTGCTGCGGTAGCACAGAACTTTAAAGATGGTTCGATTACCCGTACAGATCGTGCCACAGATGTGGCGATTTCCGGTAATGGTTTCTTCCGTCTGCTGGATGGCAACGGTGATGTGGTTTACAGCCGTGACGGTGAATTCCATCGTGACAAAAGCGGTAATCTGGTTAATAACCAGGGCATGATTGTGACCGGCTTTCCGGCCGGTATTGATGCTAACGGCAATGTTGTGATCCAGACCGGTGGTGTACCGCAGGGTGTTAATATCCCGACGGACATGATGGATGCCAAAGCATCAGGTAAAGGTGAATTAACGATCAACCTGAACTCAGATGATAAAGTACCGTCTGTCACAACATTTGATCCGGATAATCCTGACAGCTATAACTTCAGCACTACCATGACGACCTATGACAGCCAGGGTAATTCTCATGAAGTTACGGTTTATTTCGTTAAAACCGCTGATAACAAATGGTCCGTCAAAGCGAAAGATACTACTGATCCTGCGGCAACTGTTCAGGATCTGGGAAACATGGAATTTGACGGTAACGGTAAGTTAGTCGGAACAGCTGATTTTAAATTCAATTATAACGGCCTGAACGGGGCTGATAGCGGCACTATCGATCTGAGTCTGAATAAAACCCGTCAGCAGAAAGTATCCGAGTCCTCAGTCAGCAAGATTGATATCGATGGTTACCAGGCTGGTGAATATACCAGCTTCAAAATTGAAGATGACGGCACTATCACCGCCAACTATTCCAATCAGCAGAAGCGGACGGTCGGTAAAATCGCACTCTCTTCCTTTGCCAACAATAATGGTCTGGCATCCCAGGGCGGTAACGTCTGGAAAGCCACCAATGCGTCCGGTAACCCGATGGACGGTGTTCCGGGAACCGGGCAGTTCGGTAAATTAACCGGCGGTGCGGTGGAAGCCTCCAACGTGGACATGAGCCAGGAACTGATCAACATGATTGTGATGCAGCGTAACTATCAGTCCAACTCGCAGACCATCAAAACGCAGGATCAGATGCTGCAGACGCTGGTTAACTTACGTTAAGCATAAAGACAGAAGGTGGCCATGGATCACGTCATTTATACGGCAATGGGCGGCGCTAAACATGCGCTGGAAAATCAGGCCATTGTCTCGAACAACATTGCCAACGTCTCGACATCCGGGTTTAAGGCTCAGTTATCCGCCATGCGGGCTGTGCCGGTAAACGGTGATACAGAGCAGACCCGGACACTGGTGGTTTCCTCGACCCCCGGGGCGGACATGACACCGGGGCCGCTGAACTACACCGGCCGTCAGATGGATGTGGCACTCAATGAAGGCCACTTCCTGGCGGTTGCGCTGCCGGGCGGGGAAGAAGCCTATACCCGCAACGGCAGCATTCAGATTTCAGCGGATGGTCAGCTGATGCTGGGTGAACACCTTCTGCAGGGTGACGGCGGTGCGATTGATGTTCCGCCTCATGCACAGCTGACAGTCGGCGGTGACGGTACTGTTACGGCACTGATCCCGACAGATCCGCCGACGATGCTCGGTCAGGTCGGTCGTCTGAAGGTAGTGGAAGCGAAACCGCAGGATGTTCTGCGCGGCGAAGACGGGCTGTTTCATCTCACCGCTGCGGCGCGTAACGCTAACGGCAATGAACTGCCGGTGAGTGAGCGCGGCAAAGTTTCCGCCGGTGTGCTGGAGGGAAGTAACGTCAATCCGGCACAGGCGATGGTGGAAATGATTGCCAACGCGCGTCATTTCGAGATGCAGATGAAAGTGGTTCACAGTGCGGATGAGAACGCCCAGCGGGCCAATCAGCTGCTTGCGGTGAGTTAATATTCAGTAAGGAATTATCATGATCCGTTCATTATGGATTGCCAAAACCGGGCTTGAAGCCCAGCAGACAAACCTGGATGTTATTTCCAACAACCTGGCCAACGTCAGCACCAATGGTTTTAAACGCCAGCGTGCGGTATTTGAAGATCTGCTTTATCAGAACATCCGCCAGCCGGGTGCTATGAGCTCCGAACAAACCTCTCTGCCGACCGGCCTTCAGCTGGGTACCGGTGTTCGTCCGGTGGCGACCACCCGGATCCACGAGCAGGGCGGCCTGAATAAAACCGGCACCTCAACAGACATCGCGATCAGCGGTCAGGGTTTTATTCATATTCAGATGCCGGACGGTTCAGATGCTTATACCCGCGACGGCTCACTGCATCCGGATCAGAACGGTCAGCTGGTGACCTCATCCGGTTATCAGGTTGTGCCTGCCATTATGATCCCGGAAGGGGCGCAGAAGATGGAAGTCGGCCGTGACGGTACGGTTTCTGTCACCATGTACGGCGAAAGCCAGCCGCAACAGATCGGGCAGATCACCCTGACCACCTTCATTAATGATGCGGGACTGGAGAGTATCGGCGAAAACCTGTATATGGAAACCGCCAGCTCCGGCGCACCGACAGAAAGTGCTCCTGAAACCAACGGCGCAGGCCGTTTGTATCAGGGGATGGTGGAAACCTCGAACGTCAACGTAGCGGAAGAACTGGTGAATATGATCCAGACGCAGCGCGCGTATGAAATCAACAGTAAGGCCGTTTCCGCCTCTGATCAGATGTTACAGCGTCTGACACAACTGTAATCCCTGTCCCGGTCGTGAAGTTATCGCGGCCGGGGCTTTTTACTGAGACACGCACAGAACAGCAAGAGTATTAAGATGACAGAAAGCGGCATTGTTTCACGGCAGCAGGATTGCGCAAGTTCTCCTGCAACTTCTGTTTGCGGGCGCGGACTGGTGACAGCGGCAGTGCTTGCCGTATCACTCAGCGGCTGTGCTTACATCAAACCCAAACCGCTGGTGGATACCCATACCACCGCGCTGCCGGTCGCACCGACTGCCCCGGCCGCGAACGGTGCTATTTTTCAGAGTGCGCAGCCGGCTTATTACGGCTATCAGCCGCTGTTTGAGGACAGACGTCCGCGTAACACCGGCGATATCCTCACCATCAATTTGCAGGAAAATGTCAGCGCCAGCAAAAACTCCTCCGCGAATGCCAACCGTGCCGGAAAAACCGGATTTTTGGCCGCTATCCTGCCGGGCTTTATGCAGGGCTGGCTCGGCGGCGGTAATACAGAGCTGGATGTGAAAGGTAACAGCGAATTCACCGGTAAAGGTGGTGCAAACGCGCAGAACACCTTTAAAGGTACGATTACCGTGACCGTGGATCAGTTGCTGGCAAACGGCAACCTGCATGTGGTGGGTGAAAAAAGGATCGCCATCAACCAGGGAACGGAATCTATCCGCTTCTCCGGTGTGGTCAACCCGCGCACTATCGGGGCGGATAACAGTGTCAGCTCAACCCAGGTGGCGGATGCCCGTATTGAGTATGTCGGCGACGGCTATATCAATGAATCGCAGAATATGGGCTGGTTACAGCGTTTCTTCCTGAATGTGTCACCGTACTGAGCAGAGGTAAAGTGAAAATGAAAAAAGTACTGACCGGCCTGCTGATTGCGGTTTTAGGCGTGGCGAGTATCCCCGCACACAGTGAGCGGATTAAAGATCTGACCACTGTGCAGGGGGTGCGTGAGAATGCGCTGATTGGTTACGGGCTGATTGTCGGCCTTGATGGCACCGGTGATCAGACCATGCAGACGCCGTTTACCACACAAAGTCTGAATAACATGTTGTCGCAGATGGGGATCACCGTGCCGCCCGGCACTAATATGCAGCTGAAAAACGTGGCGGCGGTGATGGTTACGGCCAAAATGCCGCCGTTTGCCCGTTCCGGCCAGGCGATTGACGTGGTCGTTTCCTCAATGGGTAACGCCAAAAGTCTGCGCGGGGGCACACTGCTGATGACACCGCTCAAAGGGGTGGATGGTCAGGTATATGCGCTGGCTCAGGGGAACATTCTGGTCGGTGGTGCCGGTGTCAGTGCCGGTGGCAGCAGTGTCAAAGTGAATCAGCTGGCCGGCGGCCGCATCAGCGGCGGGGCGACGATCGAACGTGAACTGCCGGGCGGGTTCGGCCGGAGCAGCGTGATTAATCTCCAGCTGAATGAAGACAGTTTTGCGCTGGCACAGGATATCAGTGAGGCGGTGAACCGTATGAACGGCTTTGGTACCGCGACGCCGCTGGATTCCCGTACTGTACAGTTACGGGTGCCGCAGAGCAGCAGTGATCAGGTGCGTTTCCTGGCGCGGGTGCAGGATCTGAATATCCGTCCGCCGCAGAATGAAGCCAAAGTCATCCTCAATTCACGCACCGGGTCTGTCGTCATTAACCGGACGGTTACGCTCGATAGCTGTGCTGTCGCTCACGGCAGTCTGGCCGTGACTGTTGATCGTCAGACGCAGGTCAGTCAGCCGGATACGCCGTTTGCCGGCGGGCAGACAGTCGTAACCCGCAATACCAATGTCGGGATCCGCGAGCAGGACGGCACACTGAAAAAAGTCAATGCCGGGGCGAATCTCAATCAGGTTATTCAGGCGCTCAATACATTAGGCGCTACACCGACTGACCTGATGTCGATTTTACAGGCGATGGAAAGTGCCGGTTGTCTGCGGGCGAAACTGGAGATCATCTGATGAGTGATATGCAGTTGATGCAGAGTGCGGCTTACGATGTGCAGTCGCTGGGCAGCCTGAAACAGCAGTTGAATGAAAAACCGCAGGAGGGGCTGCGTCAGGTGACGCAGCAACTGGAAGCGACCTTTGTTCAGATGATGCTCAAGAGCATGCGGGCCGCACTGCCGCAGGACGGACTGTTCTCCAGCGACCAGACCCGGATGCTGACCAGCATGTATGACCAGCAGATAGCCCAGAACCTGTCAGAAAAGGGGCTGGGCTTCGGCGATATGATGTATAAACAGCTTTCTGCAGGGAATGAACCGGATCTGCCGCTGCGCTCTTCGATGATGCCGCTGAATGATGCTGCGGTCATTCAGTCCATGCCGCAGCAGGCGATGGCTCGGCTGATGCGCACATTCAGTTCTGCGGGGGATACACTGAGTGCACCGCTGAAAAAAGTGCGCGGGCTGGGTCTTAACAGTCAGAATTTTATTGCAAAACTAACGGAACCGGCAAAAGCGGCATCACAGAAAAGCGGCGTGCATCATCTGTTGATTCTGGCGCAGGCGGCACTGGAAAGCGGTTGGGGAAAGCGGGAAATTCTGACCGCTGACGGCAAAACCAGTCACAACCTGTTTGGTATCAAGGCCGGGAAAGGCTGGGAAGGGCCGGTCACCAATATTATGACCACAGAGGTTATCAACGGTAAGACTATCAAAATGCGGGATAATTTCCGGGTTTACGGCTCTTATGAAGAGGCGATCGCCGATTATACCCGCCTGCTGACCGAAAATCCGCGCTATCACGGCGTGAAACAGGCGGCGAGCCCGGAGCAGGCGGCACAGCGTCTGCACAAAGCCGGTTATGCCACTGACCCCGGATATTCGGACAAACTGATTGTTCTGATCAACCAAATCCGCGGCACCGCTGCACCCGCACCGGTAGCCTCCCGTGCGGTGCAGGCATACACCCTCGATTTGAGTGATATTTTCTGACAAATTCACGGCGTAAAAAAATACGGTAAACACTAAATTTTTGCGCCGTCTTTCCGATAACCAAAGAAGAGATAATTTTAAACGGATGCTATCTGTGCTGCATTTTTCAGTAAATCGCCGGGAAAGCAGTCACCAGAGAAAGGAAAAACACATGCTGAATAATGTAATGAATAATGCATTAAGCGGAATTAACGCGGCTCAGGGCGGGCTGAGTGTTATTTCCAACAACCTGGCGAATGCCGGGGTCGGTTATTATCACCGTCAGAGCGCGGTATTCGGGGAAAACCCGGGCACCATGACAACCAACGGCTATTTCGGCAACGGTACCTATTTCAGTCATGTCCGCCGTGAGTTCGATGAATTTGTTAATGCCCAGTATAACAATGCCCGTTCCCGCAGCGGCGACTATGAAGCTTACATGAAAAATGCCAGCGGGGTTGATGACCTGCTATCTAACAGTACCGATGATCTTTCCGGTATGCTGGGGAATTTTTTCACGGCTCTGGATGAAGCCGCCAGCGATTCAAGTGATAAATCACTGATTGATGTTTTTCTCGGCAAAGCAAAAGCGATGGTCAGTCAGTTTAAAGAAACTGATCGCCGGCTGCGCGAGATGGACAGTGATGTTAATCATCAGATTGATAATAAAATCAATGATATTAATACCTACGCGGAAAAAATTGCCAAACTGAATGAACAAATCAGCAATGCCCGTGCAGTTAATGGTGCAGAACCGAATGATTTGCTGGATGTTCGTGATCGTCTGGTCAGTGAGCTGAACTCTGTAGTAGGTGTAAAAGTCATTGAGCAAAATGGTAATTTTAATCTCTCATTTGCCAACGGTCTGCCACTGGTTACCGGCAGCAAATCAAACCGGCTGGAGGCTGTCGCGTCATCCAGAGATGACAGCCGTCTGAGTGTCGGTTTTGTTGATTCCGCCGGTAATGTCCGCGAAATCAAAGACGATCAGATCCGTGGTGGTGAACTGAGCGGTGTTCTGCGTTCACGCCGTGAGATTATCGACCCGGCAAGACAAAAACTGAACCAGATGGCGCTGGTCTTCGCGGAGAAATTCAATGAAATTCACCGCAAAGGGTATGACGCGAACGGGAATACCGGGAAAGATTTCTTCGGGATCGGCAGTGGTAGCGTGGTATCTAACAGCCATAACAAAGGTGACGCATCATTTGACGTCAGTTACAGCGATGTTTCTAAGGTCAATGGCGGTAATTATGATATCCGTTATGAAGGCGGTAAATGGAATGTGACCAAATTGCCGGAAGGCACCGCAGTAAATGCAACATTTGACAGCAGTACCGGCACGCTGAATTTTGATGGTGTCAATGTCAAACTCAGCGGCGGTACACCGCAGGAAGGCGACAGCTTCCTGTTAAAGCCGGTGGATAATGTGATCGGTGGTATGAGCACGCTGATTAATGATGCTGCGGACTTTGCTGCCGCAGACAGCACCGGTGGCGCCAGTAACAATGAAAATATCAAAGAGCTGGTGAAATTGCAGGATCAGAAACTGGTCGGCGGTACATCAACATTGTCAGATTTCTACGCGTCTCTGGTTAATGACGTGGGCAGCAAAGCCAGTCAGGCACAGATTGATTCTGAAGTGCAGAACAAACTGACCGTCAGTTTCTATGAACAGGAACAGGCTATTTCAGGGGTTAACACCAACGAAGAAAGTGTGCAGATGCAAAAAATGCAGCAATTCTTTAACGCCAATGCCAAAGTGCTGTCAACTGTCGATGAATTATTCAACGTACTGATGCGTGCGTTCTGATTTTGAACTAAGAAGGAAACTATCATGCGTTTCAGCACTAATTTAATGTTCAGTCAGCGTGTAACGGATATGAACAATGTCACTGCCCGTTGGATGGAAGCCGGCAGTAAACTGGCATCCGGCAAGCGGGTCAGCAAGCCGTCGGATGATCCGCAGGCATCAGCACAGGCGGTGCGTGTCGGTCAGTCTGAGAATCGTAACCAGCAGTATGCCTCTACCCGTGGTTATGCCAAAACCGGGATGACATTGCAGATGAGTATTCTGACTCAGATGAATGAAGTGTCCACACAGATGGATACCACCGTAATTCAGGCTGCCAACCAGGGTGCGCTCAGTGACAACGACCGCGCATCACTGGCAGAACAGTTGCAGGGTCTGAAAGATCAGCTGGTTTCTCTGGGGAACACTACTGACGGTAACGGGCGTTATATTTTCGGTGGTTATCAGTCGGATAAGCCGCCGTTCGAAGTGGATGCAACGACCGGCGAAGTTCTTTATAAAGGCGGCGATAAATCCATTACTCAGAACGTGGGCAGTGACCGCGAGATGACCAGTTATTTTGCCGGTTCGGAAGTGTTTGCCACCACCACCAACGCGAAGGGCGAAAAGGTCGCTGATATGTTCACAGCGATCAACAAAGGCCTGGAAGCACTGAAAATTCCTCAGCAGAATGCCTCACAGGCTGACCTCGACCGCGCGAAAGCCGGGATGGATGAAGCAAACCGTGGTATCAAAGCGGGGATGGATAAAATCTCCAATATTGAAGCCAAACAAGGCTTGCAGTTACAGGAGATCGACAGCCTGGACTTCTTGTCACAGACCCGCCGGATCCAGAATGAAAGCCGCCTGAGTGGCCTGCTCGATACCGACTGGACCAGCACGGTATCGGATTATCAGAAAGAGATGGCGATGTTCCAGGCCTCACAGGATATCTTTAAAGACCTTAACAGTATGTCGCTGTTCGGCCGTTAATCTGTTTCTCTCTCCGGGGCCGCCTTCCGGGCGGCCTTTTCATGTTCAGCGGACAGGTATTATCACCGAATGTTCCGGAAAAGCACTTGCCGGCCGCAGCTCTTCTGTCAGAAAATCAATGAATGCGCGGATGCGCGGGGATTTTCGTGATTCTGCCGGACAGGCAATATGATAAATATGTGACACGGTAGTCCATGGCTCCAGAACCGGGAGCAATTGTCCGTTTGCGACGGCTTTCCGCGCAATAAAGTCATGCAGCATCGCGATCCCGTTACCCGACAGCGCCATATAGTATGCCGCCATAACATCCTCAAAAAATGCCGTATCCCCCTGAGTTTCGAGATGCACTATGTCGTTGCCGATCACCAGCGGCCAGCGCAGTGGTTTGGTATGTTCCTGCAAATGCATCTGAAGGCAGTTGTGATGACGGAGATCATCCGGTGTATTCAGCGGCGGCGCTTTTTGCAGATAACCGGGTGAGGCATAAATCCGGAACATGGCGAAATCAATACGGGTAGCCACCCAGTCCGGCAGATAATCCAGCCAGCTGGTCATTACCACATCGCAATCCGTATTGTCCTGGCGCGGAATACGGAAGCGAAGGTGAAAATCGACCTCAATCTGCGGGTAACGGTGGCGGAATTTCGGCATCAGCGGAAAAATTTTCAGATAAGCATAATCATTCGGCAGACAAATGCGGATTTTCCCGGCAGGAATGGTTTTCATGTCCTGTAATGCATTTTCTGCATCATACATTGCGTTCAGTGCTGTTTTACAATAGCGGAGGTATTGCTCTCCCGCTTCTGTCAGCCGCACATGACGGGTGGTTCGCACAAACAACGGGCTGCCCAGCTTCTGTTCCAGCCGGGCAATGGTTTTACTGACCGCCGCAGGGGAAATATTCAGCGCCTGTGCAGTCTGTGAAAAGCTCTGAAGTTCAGCCGCACGGCAGAACAATTCCAGCGTGCCCAGCATCAGATCATCAAAGTGGCGTGGCATTGTTAACCTCAGGTTGGTAATGAAGTGATATCAGAGTAGTTTATTTCACGTAGTGAAGAAATATAATAATTTACATCAATTACAAGCATTAAATCATAACCACGGGCTATCTATGAAACCACAACAGCGAACTGCAATCATCACTGATGCAGAAAGTTGTCTGGGGAAAGCATTAGTCAGAACATTGCTTGATGAGCATTACAATGTGATTGGCATATTCAGCAGCGATGAACATAAGCAGAATTTTTTACAGGAACTGGATAATAAAACTGCCTTTCTCCCTGTTACCGGTGAAAGCCATTGTACGGATTTTGCCGGGCAACTGATACAACAGGGTATTATTCGTTTCGGAAATATCGATATTATTATTCATAATTCCGGTGCTTTTCTCAGCAAAACTTATGAAAAAACAACGCCAGATGATTTCATGCATTTAATAAACAGCAATATTTATAGTTTATTTAATCTGAGTCAATTAGCGATTAAAAATATGTTGAAAAACCACGGTGGTAAAATTATCGTGGTAACGTCCTGTATTGCCCTGCAACCCTCGCAGAAAATACCTGCTGCACTGAGTGTGCTGGCAAAAGAAGGTGTTCACGGACTGGTCAGAGCACTGGCACTGGAGTATGCAAAGAAAAATATCCGTGTTAATGCGGTGGCACCGGGATATATTGAGTCCCCGCTGAATACAGAACTCAGCCAGGATTTTATTAATTTAGTATCACCGGCGAATAAAGTCGGAACTATTAATGATATTATAGAAAGTATTCGTTTTCTGCTGAAATCTGACTATATTAACGGCACTGTAATGCCGGTTGATGGTGGTTATTCAGCAGGAAATTGGTAACCGTGTTATTTCTCAAGTCGTTTTCCGGATTATACACAGCAATATTCATTTGTACGCCATTACCGGATCCGGTAATCACTTTTTCGGTGATTACCGGTTTTTTATTTAAGGGACAGAAAGCGGATATTTGATGCCGGATATGAGTCATAACCGGTTAGTGAGAGGCAAACAGGTTAAAAATCAGTGAAAGCTGCCCGAACGCCTGATGAATGACACGCTCGGTAAAACCCGGCAAAACGGAAATGATCAGCCCCAGCATGCTGATACCGACAGTCAGCGTCAGCGGAAAACCCACCACAAAAACAGAGAGCTGCGGTGTCATCCGGTTCAGAATGCCTAACGCCAGGTTAAGAATCAGGAACAGCGTGATAAACGGCAGCGCCAGCATTAATCCGTTCAGGAAAATGTGGTTCGCAGACTGCACCAGCATACGGAACCCTTCACGGTTGAGCGGGGTGACCTGTACCGGGATGAGGTCAAACGAGCTTATCACGATGTGGATCAGCCACAGGTGGCCGTCAAATGCGAGAAACAGCAGCAGGGTGATAAGGTTCAGGATTCGCGCCAGAATCGGCATGTTCGGCCCGCCGCTCGGGTCGAAAAAGGTAGCGAAGGATAAACCCATCTGAAGGCCGATCACTTCCCCGGCGTGACGGACAGCGGCAAAGGCCATCTGCATGGTCAGTCCCATCGCCACACCAATCACCACCTGCTGTAAAATCACCCACAGACCGGGGGCGGAAAACAACGGAATATTTACTACCGGCAACTGCGGGGAAACAATCAGCACAGTAAAGAAGGCCAGCATCACCCGTACTTTACTGATCGATTGTTTTTCATTGAAGAACGGTGCGGTTCCCAGCAGCGCCAGTACCCGGATAAACGGATAAAATCCCTGGCTCAGCCACAGCGTCAGTGTTTCACTGGTGATGCTTAACATAGGTCAGCCGATAATAAACGGCAGATTGGTTAACAGTGCGCGCATATAGTCAGTGAGCAGATTAAGCATCCACGGACCGGCAATCACGATTACACTGATAACAGACAGAATTTTCGGAATGAATGACAGGGTCATCTCATTCACCTGGGTCGCGGCCTGTAATAAGCTTATCAGCAGACCGGCAGCCAGGGCGGCCAGCAGCAGCGGGGCTGCCAGCATCAGGGCAATTTTCATGGCTTCGGTGCCCATCGCCATTACGGATTCCGGTGTCATAATCTCTCCTGATTAAAAAAAGCTTTGTGATAACGAACCGAGCAGTAACTGCCAGCCATCCACCAGCACAAAAAGCATCAGCTTAAAGGGCAGGGAAACTGTGGCGGGCGGCACCATCATCATCCCGAGTGCCATCAGTACGCTGGCGACCACGAGATCAATAATCAGGAACGGAATAAACAGGGTAAAGCCGATCTGAAAGGCTGTTTTCAGCTCACTGGTGATAAAGGCCGGGATCAGAATGCGTATCGGCACATCTTTGGCTTCCTGAATCTCTCCGGTTTTGGCGATACGGGCAAACAGTGCCAGATCGCTTTCGCGTGTCTGGCCGAGCATAAAGGTACGCAGCGGTGCGGTTCCGCGATCCAGTGCCGTTTCCAGACTGATTTTGTCTTCACTGAACGGACGGTAAGCCTCTTCGTATACTTTATCGAACACCGGCGACATTACGAAAAAGGTCAGGAACAGTGCCAGTCCCAGCAGAACCTGGTTCGGTGGTGCGGACGGTGTACCGAGAGCATTTCGTAATAAGCCCAGCACAATAATGATACGGGTAAAACTGGTTGTCATCAGCAGCAGGGCGGGAATAAAGCCCAGCAGTGTCAGAAACAGCAGGGTCTGAACCGGCAGAGACCAGCTCTGGCCGCCGTCCGGCAGCACATGACTGACGACACCCGGCAGCGAAGCCTGTGCCTGCGGAACCAGCAGAAACAGAGCGAGTGCGGGAATGGCGCGTTTGAGCAATGACATCATGAAAAATCTCAGCGTGGTTCGTCAGCCGGTACCGCATCTTTATTTGCGGCACGTTTGGTTTTCAGCAGCGCCTGAAAGGCGGAAGGGGCATCAGTGACCGCCGCCGGGTCAGCCGGACAGCGGTGCAGCAGATTAACCGACTGCGCGGTCACACCCAATACCAGCCATTCCCCCTGAATCTCTGCCACCACCAGCCGCTCCTTGTTACCCAGAGAGCAGGTGCTCCGGATAGTCAGCAGCGGGTTTTTACCGGCCAGTTTAGCGGTAAAGCCGAATTTGCGGACAAACCAGGTCAGTCCGAGGATCAGCAGAATAATGCCGCTGAGAGCACCGGACACCTGAAGCAGGCTGTCTGTGCTGTTAATCGCCTGAGAACCAGCGGCGGGCGGCGGCAGGGTAGCAGAAGAAAAAACGGCACTCTCTGCCGTTTTTTCTGCGCCCGGTAAAACGGGGTTTCCGGAAGCGGTCAGTGTCATATCAGCGGCTCAGGCGGCGCATACGTTCAGACGGGGTGATAATATCGGTGATGCGGATACCGTAATTATCGGAGACCACCACCACTTCACCCTGGGCAATCAGATAGCCGTTGATCAGGATGTCCAGTGGCTCACCGGCCAGCCCGTCCAGTGCCACCACAGAGCCCTGGGATAAACTCAGCAGCTTCTTGATGGTCATTTTTGTCCGTCCCAGTTCAACAGAGAGACGGACAGGGATATCCATAATCAGATTGATATCAGACAGCTGGTTCAGCGGATTCTGGCTGTCGAGATTATCAAACGCCTGACTGGTCCCGGTTTCTGCTTTTTTTTGTTGTTCCATTGCCTCTGCCCACAGAGACTCGCCATCGTGTTCCGGGTTCATATCAGGAGTGTTGTTCGCCTCACTCATTGGTTTTTTCCTCGTCCAGAGTGTTTAATACAGGGTTAATCAAATGTTCCACACGCAACGCATACTGGCCATCCCGGGTGCCGTACTGACTGGTCAGTACAGGTACGCCGTCTGCGCTGACGATCAGGCGATCCGGTTTTTCCACCGGGATCACATCCCCTTTTTGCAGTTGCAGTAATTTAGATATCCGCATCGGGATTTCAGCAAAATTCGCCACCAGTTCCAGCTCGGAATGTTTCACCTGAGTCACCAGGCTGGATACCCAGGCTTCATTTTCCTGATGGCCGTGTTCCATCGGCGGGTTAATCAGCCGCTCGCGGATAGGTTCAATCATTGCGATCGGAATACAGATGCTCAGCTCGCCCACGGTATTGCCGATTTCCACCAGGAAGGAGGTGGTGACCACGATATCGTTGGGAGAGGTGGTGATATTGGTGAATTTCACCTGCATTTCAGAGCGCACATATTCCACATCCACTTCGGCAATCGGTTTCCAGGCATCGCGGTACGCGTTCAGTGCCAGTTTCAGCATGCGGTGGATAATGCGCTGTTCGGTATTGGTAAATTCTTTACCTTCCGAACGGACCGGAAAACGACCGTCTCCGCCGAACAGGTTGTCCACGGCGATATAGACCAGTGCCGGTTCAAAGGTGAACAGTGCGGTTCCGCGCAGGGGCGGCATATGCACGAGGTTCAGGTTGGTCGGCACCGGCAGGTTACGCGCAAATTCATGATAAGGTTCAATTTTGATACCACCGACAGTGATATCAGGACTGCGGCGCAGCATATTGAACAATCCCATGCGGAACTGACGGGCAAAACGCTCGTTAATAATTTCCAGGGACTGCATACGCTCGCGGATGACACGGCGCTGGGTATTCGGGTCATAAGGGCGGACTTTGTCCTTATTTTTATTCTGTGCCGTGTCGGCAGGCTGCGGCTCTGACGGGGAGTCACCATTGAGCAGCGCGTCAATCTCTGCCTGAGATAAAATATTATCGCTCATCAGTTTTACCGGAGAATAAAGGTGGTGAATAACACATCCGAAATTTCCTGATCCGGCTGTCCCTGTACCACGGTCGGGGATAATGTGGTTTTAACTGCCTTCATCAGCTGAAGTTTGCCGTCATGAGTGCCGAGGGTCTGCGGTGACTGCTGAGAGAGCAGCAGTAACAGGCGGCTGCGGACTTCCGGCAGATATTCATGGAGCTGTTTGCGGGAACGCTCGTTGGCCAGACGCAGTGTCATATCAATATACAGCACACGATCACGGCCATTGTTCATACCGGGAAGATTCACGGTAAACGGTTCAATGCCCATAAAGATAGGCTCAGGCATGTTGGCCCGTTTTTCGTCTGCGGTACCGGCAGTGGTGCTGTCCTGCTGAGAAGACCACCAGCTGTAACCTCCGAAACCTGCTCCTGCGAGGGCAATCAGGGCGAAGATAACCAGTAACCCGGTATTGGAACCTTTTGAGGCATTACGTGAAGACGACATGTTAACTGAATTCCTATTTCTTGATAGCAAAACCCGTCAGGGGTTTCATACTCTGTAAGCCCATCCATTATGGCGTGCTTCTGAAGGACTAAAGGGGGGAAAAACGAAACAAAAAGGCGGTAACTCGGGGCTTTAGTCCCCCGTACCGCCTTTATACACCGGGATCAGGCGAAGGTATCGATCCCGCCGCGGGCGCGGGCATCATGAAGTGCCGCCGGGCGGACAAGGGTATCCGTGCTGATATTCACACCGCTGATACCTCCGGCGGATGCAATACCATCAGCACTGCCGCTGCTGTGACGACCATCACCGGAGCCTTGCTGATTACCGTGATATTCCTGTCCGACGGAGCTTTGCGCCAGGTGGATCCCGCTCTCCTGAAGGGCGTTACGCAGTACCGGCATCATGGATTCCATAGCCGCACGGACGTGGCTGTGCGGGGAAACGAAATGCATCACCGCCTGATTATCCTCAATTTTAAGATGGATATTCAGTGATCCCAGCTCTTCCGGATGCAGACGCAGCTGTGCCTGCTGCAATCCCTGACGGGAGAAATAGATCATATTCTGACTGACCTGCTGCTGCCACAGCTCACTTCCCAACTGAGCGGTCAGCTGCACGGATGGCTGCGCCACCGGGGCATTGGTCTGAGCAGCGGTACTTTGTGCCGCAGCAGGCATCAGTACCGGGCTCTGCGCAGTGGTATGGCTGCCCGGTGCTGTTACTGTCTGAAAGGCACTGCTTTCCGTTTTGATACTGAATGCGCTTTTGCTGTTATCCGCGCTGTTGCCGGTACCGGCGGCGGAAGCCAGAGATAACGGCACGGAAGTATCCGCGGATTTCTTATTCAGCGGCAGAAAATCATCCGGCAGGGTTTTCTGATCCGGTTTTTGTGCATCGGTCAGTGAAAAACGGGGCTGATCAACACGCGGCTTTGATTTGTTATCAACAAACAGGGTGCGGGAATCATTATTTTCATCAGTGAGCAGCGGTTTATCACTGGTTTCAGCCAGAGCATCTTCCGGCTGTTCTGCGGTTTTGGTACTGTTTTTTCCGCTGTCATCAATTTGTGTTTTATCCGCCGCGCGGCTTTCCTGACCGGCCAGCCGCTCTTTCAGTGCCGTAAGCAGCGCATTGCCGGTTTCACCTTCCGCCTGCGGCAGTGCGGAAGTATCGTCCGCGGTGGTCAGCAGTTTTGCATCCAGCTCAGGTGCGGCAGCATCTCCCGCAAGACGGCGGGAGAAATTCAGCTGTGCCATGGTGTCTGCTCCGGTCTGTTTTTTCTGTGCGGAAACAGGTTTGCTGTCTGCGGCCTGTTTATGAGCGGTAGTGTCATTGCGGCTCTGTTCCGCCGCATTTACTGCCTGTGCCGGTTTTTCCGGGCGCGGCTGCTGTGCATCCATCACTGCCTGAAACGGCAGAATGGTTGCCTGTGCATCTTCCGCACGCGGTGACTCCTGTTTATTCAATGCGTTGTCAGCAGAACTGACCACTTTTGTACCGGCGTTGACATCCATTAACGGGTTCTCCATAAAGTCGCACGCTGGGCAAACTCATCCATCTGCTTTTGCTCCAGCCGGTTTTGTCGTTGGTTTTTTGCATGATCCGCACGGCGGATCAGGGTGTCGAAGGCATTGACGCGCTGCTGTTTTTCCTGCCAGTGGCGGTTGGCATCACTGACGCGCTGCTCCCACAGTGTCAGCTGGTTCTGCTGCTGTTCAATAGTCAGCTCGAGCGTGACCAGAAACTGCTGATAATTCTGCCATTTATCGGCAGCCATCCCGGTATACAGTGTCTGGTTCAGTTTCTTCCGGTAATCCGACTGATAATTTTCCAGCATAGTCAGCTGCTGACTCATCTGCGTGTGTGTCTGACGAACCTGAGCCAGTACTTTAGCGGCCTCTTCGGCGGCTTCTTCGGCCAGATTTAACAGTGTGGTGAGTGCATGCGTATTTGACATTGATGACCTCGTTATGCGTCCGGTATCACCTGACTGAGTTGCTCACAGGCTGCCGGGTAGTCACAGCGTTCATCGATATCCTGTTGCAGAAACTTCGCCATATACGGAAACAGCTGAATGGCCTCATCCAGCATCGGGTCACTGCCTGCTGCGTAGGCACCGACATTAATCAGGTCGCGGTTACGCTGGTAAGCGGAAGTCAGCTGTTTAAAGCGCTGAATTTTCCGGTAATGACTTTTTTCAATCAGCTCGGTCATGGCACGGCTGATGGAGGCTTCAATATCGATAGCAGGGTAGTGTCCGGATTCAGCCAGAGAACGTGAAAGCACGATATGTCCGTCAAGAATTGCCCGCGCGGAGTCAGCGATCGGATCCTGCTGGTCATCCCCTTCGGTCAGAACAGTATAAAACGCGGTGACAGAACCGCCGTTCTTGCCGTTACCGGCCCGTTCGACCAGCGCCGGTAATTTTGCGAACACAGACGGAGGATAGCCTTTTGTGGCAGGCGGTTCTCCGATGGCGAGCGCAATTTCACGCTGTGCCATACTGTAGCGGGTCAGTGAATCCATAATTAACAGCACGTTGCGACCCAGGTCACGGTAATATTCCGCGATCCGCGTGGCATAGGAGGCACCCTGCATCCGCAGCAGCGGGGAAACGTCTGCCGGCGCGGCCACCACCACTGCGCGCTTTAGCCCTTCCGCACCGAGGATATTCTCAATAAAATCTTTTACTTCGCGGCCACGCTCACCAATCAGCCCGACGACAATAATGTCCGCCTGCGTGAAACGCGCCATCATACCGAGCAGCACACTTTTCCCGACACCGGAACCGGCAAACAGTCCCATACGCTGACCGCGTCCGATCGTCAGCAGGGCGTTGATGGCTCGGACACCGACATCCAGCACATCTTTAATCGGCGACCGTTCCAGCGGGTTGATCGGCGGCGTGATAAGCGGAGCACGGGTTTTCGCCTCCAGCGGCCCTTTGCCGTCCAGCGGGTTGCCGGACGCATCAAGGATACGGCCGAGCAGCTCATCACCCAGCGGCAGCAGACGACTGGTCTGCCCGCCGGCTCCGGTGGATTGCGCATACACGCGGGCTCCCGGCGCGATACCTTCCAGCTCCGCCAGCGGCATCAGCAGCATACGCGGTCCGTTAAAACCGACCACTTCGCAGATGACTTCTTCTGTGTTCCCGTTGATCACGCGCTCGATAAAACAGGTGGCACCGAGCGGCATTTTGATGCCTTCGGCCTCCATCACCAGTCCGGTGATTTTTGTCAGACGCCCGTAATGGCGGGTCATCGCCACGCCGGATATCCGGGATTCAAATCCTTCCAGCGCGCCTATCCAGCGGCCAATCCGGGCTGTCATAATAAAGTCTCCGGCGCGTATAACCGGCACAGCTCCTGCCAGCGGGTGGCGACACTCATATCGATCTCGCCGTCATCGGCCACCACACGGCATCCGCCCGCATGCAATTGAGGATCCGGCACCAGACGCCAGCCGTTCAGGCTGAGCTGGGTACCGATATGCTGCTCCAGCATCTCAATATGTGCGGGGTTGACCCGCAGCTCCGGCTGACCGGCAAACAGCGGTTTTTGCTGAAGCAGGCGGCTGATCTCTTCCAGCAGCGCCGTACCGTCACATACCGCAGGCTGACCGAGTACCTGACGGGCGGCGGTCAGGGCAATCTGCAACAGTTTGGTGGTTACCACGCTGTCAAAGCTGTCGAGTGAATAACTGAATTCGGATAACAGTTTCTGCCAGGCTTCCGTGACCGGCTGCTGTTCTGCCAGAACCTGCTGTCTCCCCTGTTCAGCACCATCCTGCAAACCCTGTGCAAATCCGGCGTCATAACCGGCTTTTTGTCCCTGTTCATGGCCTGACTGAAAACCGCTGCGCTGCGCCTCTTCTTTCAGGTTATCCAGCAGATTGATCTGCTCGAGTACCTCTTTCGGTTCCAGGCAGGGAACTTTGGTTTTTTCCGGCTCCGGCTCATCAGACAGGGCAGGGAGCACAGAGGAATTGAGATCCCACTGATTCAGCTCCCGCGGCTGCCAGCGTTTCCACGGCAGGCCGGTGTTTTCCTTATCAGACATAGACATCGTCACCACCACCAATCACAATTTCGCCGGTTTCCATCAGACGGCGGACAATCAGCAGAATCGATTTCTGTTCATTCTCAACCTGTGACATGCGCACCGGCGAACGGGATTCCAGATCATCACGGACAATCTCAGCTGCACGGGTCGACATATTGCGCAGGAAGTGTTCGCGCAGCTCTTCGTTACAGCCTTTCAGTGCAATAACCAGCGAGTCGTTGGAAACATCCTGGAGGATGCGCTGGATACTGCGGTTGTCCACTTCGATAAGGTTCTCGAACAGGAACATTTCGTCGATAATACGCTGTGCCAGTTCGCCGTCGTAATCGCGCATTGCATCGATAACACCTTCTTCCTGCTGACTTTTCATCAGGTTGATGATTTCGGCTGCGGTTCTTACGCCACCCATTTTGCTGCGCTTGAGGTTCTGGCCGTCCAGCAGGTTGTTGAGGACTTCGGTCAGTTCCGCCAGTGCCGCCGGCTGCACACCGCCGAAGGTGGCGATACGCAGCATGATATCGTTGCGCTGGCGTTCGTCGAACAGCTCCAGTACATCGGCGGCCAGGTTGCGTTTTAAATGCACCAGGATGGTGGCGATAATCTGCGGATGCTCGTCGCGGATAATATCGGCCACAGTCTGCGGCTCCATATAGTTGAGGCTTTCGATCCCGGAGGCACTTTCGTGTTTCTCAAAGATATCTTCCAGCAGGCTGGCGGCACGGTCTTCACCCAGCGCTTTGACCAGCACGGAACGCAGATAATCATTGGTATTAATGTTCAGCGCCGCGTACTGAATCGCTGCTTCCTCAAACTCAGTCAGGACTTCCGCCAGTTCGGAGTTGGAGACCTGGCGCATGTTGGACACCGCCATACTCAGTTGCTGGACTTCTTTATTATTAAGGTGTTTAAAGACCTCGGCGGCCTGATCTTCACCGAGCGTCATCAGCATGACGGCGCTCTTTTCTGTTCCGCTTAAATTCATTGTGCTTTTCCTAACCACTGACTGATAACCATTGCCACAACCTGCGGATCTTTATCCGCCATCTCACGGATACGCTGGCTCTGAATTTCGGCGCTGACACGCTGACGGGTCAGACGGCGGCGGGTTTTCTCGTCCATGTCGTCACTGATAACATCATCAGCCACGAGCGGAGCTTTCAACTGAGTCGCCTTAAACATACGGGCTTCCGCTTCCGCCTGCTGTGCTTTGCGGTAGCGCTGCCACTGCGGTCTGATACCTTTACGCCACAGCAGCCAGCCT
Organism: Morganella morganii; assembly: GCF_019402645.1. Taxonomy (GTDB): domain Bacteria; phylum Pseudomonadota; class Gammaproteobacteria; order Enterobacterales; family Enterobacteriaceae; genus Morganella; species Morganella morganii_D. The sequence continues at coordinate 1,759,795 of NZ_VKKS01000001.1, read as the reverse complement.
ACCAGTAACAACAGCAGAATCTTGCCGTACTCCAGTGCCTGCGCAATGATGACCGGGCTTGTGAAGACAGACGGCTCTTCGGTCAGCTGACCTTCATCGGTAAAGCGTGAGTTGGTGATGCTCAGGCTGTCACCGCGATCGGAGGAATACCCCATCGCTTCGCGTGTCAGTGATTCAATCTCTTTGAGCATTTCCGGCGGCAGCGGCTTCATTTCCTCACTGCCGTCTTCTTTCTTCTGCGGCAGCCAGTTAATAATCACCGCGACAGAGAGACGGTCAACCACACCAATCTGGCGCTGGGTATGACTGATTTTGCGATCCACTTCGTAGTTTGTGGTCTCATCACTCTGCGAGTTAATGTTGCTGTTACGATTATTATCGGCACGGGAAGGATTTTTATTATCTTTAGTGTCTTTTTCATCCGCTTTTGCTGTTTCGACAGGAGCGGAAGGGGCACTGGCCGGCTGATTGGATAACGCTCCCGGCACGCCGCCCGGGCCGCCGTTACTGTTTTGCCGGCTCTGACTGCTCTGACGCGAGCGGACAGCAGCTGAATCCGGCTGCTGGTTTGGTTTATATTCTTCGGCGGTCTGCTCGATTTTGGAATAATCCACCTGAGCGGTCACCTGAGCCTGCACGTTGGCACGCCCGACCAGCGGGGCGAGCAGGTCTTCAATACGCTGCTTGAGGCGCGCTTCGGTTTCCTGAGTCAGACGCATCTGCGACGTGCTGACAGACTGCTGGCTGTTATCATTGTTTGTCAGCAGTCGTCCGGCCTGGTCAACAATAATGACGTTGGATGAGGTTAATCCGGACACACTGCCGGAAACCATATGCACAATCGCGCTGATCTGACCTTCATCCAGTGCGCGGCCCGGCAGCAGTCCGACGGTGACGGATGCTGTCGGTGATTTCTGCTCACGGACAAACAGGGTCGGTTTCGGAATGGCAAGATGCACCCGCGCGGTCTGCACCGGGCTGAGTGATTCGATGGTGCGTGACAGTTCCCCTTCGAGGGCACGCTGGTAGTTCACCTGCTCACTGAACTGACTGATACCGAACTGCTCTTTATCCAGCAGTTCAAAACCGGTATTACCGCCTTTCGGCAGACCGGCCTGTGCCAGTTTCAGACGCAGCTCATGCACTTTATCAGCAGGTACCAGAATAGCACTGCCGTTATCCGCGATCTGGTAAGGCACATTCATCTGTGTCAGCTGACCGACAATATCGCCGCCATCTTTGGCACTCAGGTTACTGAGCAGAACGCGGTAATCCGGGCTGCGCATCCAGAGAAACAGTGCAACAATAACGGCGATTGCAGCAGCGCCGGCGACCATCAGCGGAACTTTCGGATCAGCCTTAATACGGTCAATAATCAGGGCGAATCCCTTTTTGGTATCTCCGGTGTCTTGTGGTGCGGCACTCATATACATTCCCTGCCTTGCAGATTTGACGGGTGAAAATAGTTTTGGCGAAACAACGTAATTTCCCTCTTTGTAACGTCACTTTTTTACGTTGCTATTATTCCCTGCAAATCACAAATCTAATGACAGAATCAGCCTGTGATTTTGGTGTTATTTACGGGCTTCAAGTTAAAAAGGGTGTGTTAGGGTATGCAGGCAATAGGATGTGACCGGTGCCTTTTTCAGCAGAAAGTGGTTTCCGGAGTACACATTTATCCCTGTTAACGGAAGAAAAAACATGACAATTCAGGCAATTGAGGGAGTCGTCTCCCAGCTGAATGTAACAGCAGCACAGGCAGCAAGCCAGACGAAACCGGTCGTTGATGCACCGGGGTTTGGTGATCACCTGATCTCAGCAGTCAATGAGATCAATACCACCCGCGTTAATTCAGCAAAAAAAACGGAAGATTTCACACTCGGCAAAGCGGATATTTCCCTTAATGATGTGATGGTGGATATGCAGAAAGCGAGCCTGAGCCTGCAAATGGGTATTCAGGTGCGTAACAAACTGGTGGCTGCTTACCAGGAGATTATGTCAATGCCGGTGTGATAGTGTTAACCGATTGAAATTAAACGAATTAAATGGTTTTTGTTGTTACCCCGGGACACACAGGGGACAAAATTACTCAATTTTTTGTTCAGGAGTGAAATTTGGTCTTGGTCGTTCTCAGGCATCCGGGCACCATAAACACCGTGAACCATCTTTGATGAAGCATGTCCCATTTGTGTCGCTATGAATGCCGGATTTGTTCCGGCACTCAGCATCCATTTAACATCGCAGCCATTAACGCCGACCGGGGATGGTTGAAACACAAAAGTGCACTGGTCTGTTCTGAACTTTTTGAACTCTCTGGTGCTGACAGTGACATCAATCTGTTGAGTGAATTTTGTGTGTGCCGCTTGGTTTTTCAGGCAATCGAATGCAGCGTCGACAAGATGGATAACCCTGTCGGTTCTATTTGGTAACTGATGGGAGGTCAGCAGGTTATTGCGTATTTTTAGTAAATCACTTTGATCCGTGGTGCGGGTAAGGTTACCGGGGCGTTTAGCACTATTGGTAAGCTGATATTTAGTTTTGGACAGAGTCTCTTAACAAGCCCAGCACTACTTACTCTTAACCTGCTTAAAGGCATTGCTGGTGGCCCCGGCAAAGCGTCTGAAGCTTCATTTGCACTGATGCGGAAAGCGTTTTCTAAGTTTGCTGCTTTGATAACAGGAAATCCAGTGTTGGCTGCGCTGGCAGGCATAGCCGCTACACTGGTGTCAATTTCTGCCTGTGCGGCAGGTGATGGCCCTCTTGATTTATCATGTTAAATTTCTTTTTCATCACTTATAGATTAATATTCGCTGCCTGCAAACTTTAACCAAAGCAAAAATATGAAATACACTTTATTACTACTGACGCCATTACTTCTCGCCGGATGCCAGGGGAAAAATTACCGGGAATTAACTCCGGCAGAAAAGGCAGAAGTCAGAGCCATGCATGATAAGAGCGCTGACATATCCCGAAAATGTAACCGGATAAAAAACCAATCTGAGCGCACTGACTGCTTTCTCGACAGAAACGATGACGACTTCAACCGAATGTACCAGATGAAAACTATTCCTGGCAGGGTGAAACAGAACGGAAGATAGTGCCGGCAAAAACTATGTGGCTATATCTTTTTTCTGCCGTTGAATCCTGTAAGCGGGCAATGCGGGAGATTAAAGCGGAGAGGCAAAAAAAAGCCCCTTAAGGTGAAAGAGGCTAATGGCATATTCAAATAATATCTAAGGTTATAGATTGAAATAACAATACATAGTTTTAAACAACTACCATTCCAGGATACACGTTTTCTATGGAAATAATATTAGATAAATCATCCAGGATAATGCTTATGCCATTAGTTAAACTCCGTATCGCTGATGGCTGCAATACGGGAAACAAAGGCGCAGAGATTAAAAAAACAGCCCTGAGCAAGGTTGTATTACTCGTTTGCAGGCGCATTCGATGCGTAAAATTTCTGTCTGCTTTCCGGAAGATGATGCGGTGAAAGGGCGTGTTGCCGGAGATAAAGGCCGTACCTGTAACTTATTGAAATAACAAAGAGAGCGGGAATTCCCGCTCTCTTTGATCTGTTTATTTATTATTTTTGCGATAATAAGTCCATTCTTCAACCCGCTCACCGCCCGGTAAATTGCAGTAACCGGTCCGGCCTGACGCCTCTTTGATAATTTCTGTTTTACCGCCGGATTGTTCACAATAAACCGATGCCGGATTTGCCATACCAATTTTTTTATCTTTCGCCGGCACGGGGTCTTTATTCAGTACGGAGATTAACTGATAGCGGATATTGGATGCATCCGCAGGCGGATTAGGGACATTCGTTGTTTTGACGGATACACGGTACTGGTAGCCCGGTTCATAAGTAAAACCGTCAATGTTCTGGTAGAAAAATTCCCAGTCTGCATCCGGTGATTCTTTTACTTTCATGCATTTCATCGGCGCGACACCAACGCAGTCTGCCAATTCAGAATCAATATAGAGTGTTTTGGTATTATCTGCTACCGTGTCTGTCAGGCTATTCTGACTGCATCCTGCCAGTAATAAGAAAAGCGGGGCAATAACATAGGCTGATTTCATCAGTTGTCCTTAATATGTGTGTTAAAATAGTGTGCTTTCACTTTATTTTCGACAGTGTAAAAATGGTATTAGTTCCGTATTGTCGGTTTTTTATCTGCATAAAGGATATAAATGAAAGGGTATAACTTATTGATGAAAAACATAATAATACTGGCTGGTTTTTATTTCAGAGTATGGCTGTATACAATCACCGGAATTATGCTGACGAAATGGATAAATAATAATCAACGGGAGTCGTATATTTCCGCTGATTTTTGGGATTCGTTTTATCCGGCAGGTAAATTTCTGCTGGTCATTCTGCTGCTGATACTTTTGGGTGATTTGATCCGTTTTTACCGCAATCTCCGGCGGCAACCGGTAATAAACTCGCCACGGCATCGTTTTTATCTGATGACGGCGGCACTGACAGGCGGCGTGGCTATTTTTCTGCTGACCGTCAGTTACTGGTATCCATTCTCCGTATAAATACAGAATATTACAGGGTATAACCTGTAACCGGACGTCATATCCGGAATCTTTATACAAATTCAGCCGGTTTCACTCAGGGAATTGTGAAGTAAAGAGAGAGGATCTACACTATCAGCTGTACGTATTTCTCCCGGCGATGGTATTTACAGGTGAGGCTATATGACAGCAATTGATATTTTCTGGGTGGGTATCGGCGGTGGCAGCGGGTCATTACTGCGCTGGTGGGTCGGTAAACTGGCAGGTGAACATTATCACGGTCATTTTCCGCTGGGCACCTTTATTATTAATATCTCCGGTGCCTTTATTATCGGTTTTTTAAGCACGTTATTTGTCATTGACTGGCATGATCGCTTCGGCTCATTCCTGCACGCCGCTATTCTGACCGGGATTCTCGGCGGTTATACCACATTCAGCAGTATGCAGCTGGATGCGGCTAAACTGGTGAATACAAAGCAGAGGATGCTGGCTTTCGGGTATTTGCTGATCTCTGTTGTGGCGGGTCTGGTTGCCGCTGCACTGGGTGTCTGGCTGGCGGCATGAGGATAACAATATGAATATGGTCATTCTTATTTTTATTGGCGGGGCATTCGGCGCAATCTGCCGCGAATTACTGATGCTCGGTGTACCGTCCCTGCATGACGGTTTTCCGCTTGATATTCTGGCGGCCAATATTATTGCATCATTTCTGCTGGGAATAACGGCGGCATTATTACAGCGTAACCGGATTAATCAGTATGTGAATGCGCTGGTAGCAACCGGTATTATGGGCGGTTTATCCACTTTCAGCAGTTTTGTGTACGGAACCTTTGAGATAATGTCATCCCCGGCGTTATTGGGTACCGGAATAACCTATCTGCTGGTCAGTGTGATCGGCGGTTTTGCCGCAGTAATGGCGGGATTATTTCTGGGTAATTGTGTGAAACCGGGCGTGAAAAATACTGCGGGATAGCAAAACGTTCCGGCCGGACCGGGAACGACCGGACCGGCCGGAACAGATCAGGCCATTTTTTCATTATTTTAAGACACTGCGCTGATCAGAAAAACTTATTCCACTGGTTTAACATTAATTGAATAATCCGGGTCACTGAATTGCCCGTAACTTTTATTAATCACCCGTTGTTGGTCAAGCTGTTTTATTTCTTTACTCAGAAAGTTGAGGTGATCCTGTAAATAGATTTTTGTTACCCGTTCATTCTCAATGATAGCCTGCAATATCTTCACCAGTTCGCCGGTAACCGGCTGTTCTTTTTCCAGTTCATGAGATAACTGTGTCAGGTGTTCAACCGCACAAACATAATCAGTTTCGCGGGAAATTAAATCATCCCATTCACTGTTTTTGGCCAGGGTAACGAGCTCTTCACTCAGTGCCAGTACATGTTGATATATATCGTGTAAATTGATGGTTGTTTGAATACTCACCTGATTATCTTTCATCCACGTTTGCCCCGATTTGTTGCCATGTTGCTGCGAGATCGGAGAGCAGTTGATAGACCTCTTTTACGTAGGCCCTATTATTTTCGATATTTGCGTTGAGTAACCGCACTATCATATAGTCATACAGAGAGGCCAGATTATGTGCCAGCTCACCGCCGGCCTCATAATCCAGAGCCTGTTTCAGACCATTATCAATAATATTAATGGCTTTTGACAGCTCATTACCTTTGGCGGCAATATCATTTTGCTCCATAAAGATTTCGCTGCGGCGAAGGGCGCTGAGCGCCCCGTTAAACAAAATCCGGATCAACTGATAAGGCGAGGCATTGGTAATTTCACTTTCAAGATTAACTTGCTGATAAGCCTGATTTGCCTTGCGCTGATACATTATTTTAACCTAACATTCTGCCGAGTGCTTGTGTTGTGCCACTCAGGGAGTTCATCATTTTGTCCAGATTCTGGAACTGACGGCGATATAAATCCATCGTGTTTTCAATCTGTTTGGTGGTTTGTTCAATACGTTTATCAATACCTTTTTTCTTTTTTTCCAGACCGTCGGTTGCGTTATGAATTGTACCTTCACGGCTGTCTAATGTCTTTTTCAGATAATTAAAGTTTTCGGTGGCAAAACCGGTCTCTTTTTCGTCACCGGCAAAGAACTCTTTTACACTGGAACCATTTTCTTTCAGTGCTTTTTCCAGTAGCTTGTTATCCACTTCCAGCGTACCGTCAGCTTTTTGCCGGATACCCAGCTTGCTCATGGTATTTATCTGGCCATCACCGTGTGGTGTTCTTATTTGCCCGCGAATTGTATTCTGAATACCGCGCAGAGTTGAGTCACCAATTAATGGTCCGTTACTTTTATCGGCTTCTTTACCACTTTCTGTCTGAGTATATTTAGTCAGATCTTTGCACAGTTTCTGATATTCGTTATACGCATCAACCCATGCCTGAATTTTTTTCTTGGCCGGTTCAATATCAGAGGATACAACCAGCGGCTCAGTAATCGGATTACCGGCGCTGTCTTTTTCAGTGACTTTTTTTAATGTCAGTGTCAGACCAAAAAATGCATCTTTAACTTCATTGGATTGCGATTCCCGGGGAATACCGTTTACGCTGTATAATGCATTTTGCGGTGCCGTGGTTTGCTCCATATTACCTGAGGCTGCAGCGACAAAGCTCACTTTACCAGTGCCGGGATCTTTTACAGATTTACCGCCGATAGCATCATTCAGCTTACTATCACCGGCAACGGAAATATTGATTGCAGAATCTGTTCCCTGGTTTTTACTGATCAAAACCAGATGAAACTGGCCGTCTTTGCCTTGAATAACACTGGCACTAACACCTTTATCTGCGCGGTTAATGGCATCAGCAATTTCAATTGGTGAGGTTTTGTCACCGCTTAATTTAATGTCAAAATTCTTTTTCGGATCGCTGCCGTCACCAAAGCTGAACGAAATGGTACGCTCACCAACAGAGGGGTCGCCCATTGCAGTTTTGCTGTCTTTTACACCGCCACTTGATAGTGTCTGAGTTTTGGCCAGTTGCTCGATACTGATGTCATATAAACCGGGCTGTGCTTTACCGTTGGTGGTGGCACCAAAGTATTTATTGTCTTCAGTGACCTTGGTGGTGCTGATATCACCATATTTTTTCAGATCTTCCGCAGCCGTTTTTAATTTCTCTAATGCTGATTGTAACTTACCAAAAGCACTAATCTGAGCATCGCATGCTGTTTTCTGGGCTGTTAACGGTTCCAGACGGCGCATTTCTGCTTTTTCCAGCATCTCCAGCTGTGCATTGAGATCCATCCCCGCACCGATTCCTAACGTTGCTATGCCTGCCATGTACTTCTCCTGAATTGAATTGGTTTTACATAGTTATCGGTTGGAAGCGGAAGAATTTTAGCGTTAACAGCAAAAAATGATGGGCGGAGTTACGCAGAGAAAGCGGGGCTATTGTCACTATTAAGATAAAGAAGCAAAACAGCCATTCCGGATTAACAATCTGGTTTCAATATGCACAAAAAAACAATGCGCGGATAAATGCGCCTGATATTGATAATAAGGTGGCTTTTTGTCTGTAAATAAAGTGAATTATCGCCCGTTAACAGTATTACCCCGCAGCAGCGGCAGAAAATAATTCACATTATTTTATACAAAAACAGGAAATATCATTATGGCACAAGTTATTAATACCAATATTTTGTCACTGGTTACCCAGAATAATTTAAACCGTTCCCAGGGCGTCTTAGGCACGGCGATTGAGCGCCTGTCATCCGGTTCCCGTATTAACAGTGCAAAAGATGATGCCGCCGGCCAGGCCATTGCCAACCGTTTTACCGCCAATGTGAAAGGTCTGACTCAGGCTTCCCGCAATGCCAGCGACGGTATCTCCATTGCGCAGGTGACGGAAGGTGCGGTAAATGAAATTAATGATAACTTACAACGTATCCGTGAGCTGACAGTACAGGCACAAAACGGCACAAACTCTGAAAGCGATATTAACTCTATTAAAGAAGAAGTTGATCAGCGCATGAAAGAGATTGACCGTATTTCAGAGCAGACACAGTTTAACGGTATTAAAGTGCTGTCCGGTGATAACAAAATGACCTTCCAGGTCGGCACCAATGATGGTGAAACGATTGATATCGACCTGAAAAAAGTGGATCGCGAAGCGCTGGGTCTGGATAAGCTGGATATCGCAGCGTCTAAATTCGGGCCGACTTTGTCAGCCGATGACTTTGTCGCAGATCTTCAAGGTACAGGTACAGAAGCGGATGCACGAAAAGTTGCAGAAGATGCACTGAAAGGCATTCAGTTTAGCAATAAAGATGTTGAAGGTGCGAAAGTTTCCTACCAGATAGACTCAAGCGGTAATGTGGATAAATCAAAAGTTTATATTCAGGGGAAGGTTGACGGTAAAGATGTTACGTTAAAAGCGGATATTTCTGCGACTGCAGCAGCAGGTGTTGCAGGTGCAACGGCCGCAAAACTGGAATTCAAAAATGTAGCTGCATTAGATGCTGCTGAACAAAAAGTACTGGATGACAGAAGCCCGCTGGGCACACTGGATAAAGCACTGTCAAAAATCGACAGTCAGCACAGCCAGCTGGGTGCATTCCAGAACCGTATGCAGTCCACTATCAATAACCTGAACAATTCCGTGAACAACCTGAGCGCCGCCCGCAGCCGTATTCAGGATGCGGATTTCGCGACCGAAGTGTCTAACATGAGCCGTGGTCAGATTCTGCAACAGGCGGGTACCGCGGTTCTGGCACAGGCAAACCAGGTGCCGCAGTCAGTACTGAGCTTACTGCGTTAATTATTATTTTATTATAAATCAGGCAATTCCTCTGTTTTATCGTTTGGCCGGAACCTGTGTTCCGGCTTTTTTGTGTTTGTGGAAAATCGTTGGTATAAAATGCCTGATATTAATAACATGACGGCTTTTTATCTGTAAATAATACAAATATCTTACCGTTAATAACATTACGACAGCAAATTAAGCTGAAGATAACCCTCGTAATATTATACAAAAACAGGAAGTATCATTATGGCACAAGTTATTAATACCAATATTCTGTCACTGGTTACCCAGAACAATTTAAACCGTTCCCAGGGCGTCTTAGGCACGGCGATTGAGCGCCTGTCTTCCGGTTCCCGCATTAACAGTGCAAAAGACGATGCCGCCGGCCAGGCCATTGCCAACCGTTTTACCGCCAATGTGAAAGGTCTGACTCAGGCTTCCCGCAATGCCAGTGACGGTATTTCTATTGCACAGGTAACGGAAGGTGCGGTGAATGAAATCAATGATAACTTACAGCGCATCCGTGAGCTGGCGGTACAGGCACAAAACGGCACAAACTCTGAAAGTGACCGTGCCTCTATCAAAGAAGAAGTGGATCAACGTCTGAAAGAAATCGATCGTATTTCAGAGCAGACACAGTTTAACGGCATTAAAGTGCTGGCCAGCGATAGTAAAATGACTTTCCAGGTCGGTGCTAATGACGGTGAGACTATCGATATAGACCTGAAAAAAGTCGACCGTGAGTCTCTGGGGCTGAAAGATGTGGATGTGGCCGCCGTGGCTAAAAATTATGTATGGGACGGTGGTGCAATTAACCTTGGTAGTTTCAAGGACAGTGCCAATGCTCCTGCAACAGCAGCAACGGTAGAAGCGCCGGCGGGGATGACCTGGAAAACACCACCGGCCGCCGGCGATATACATGCAGTAAAAGATGAGAACGGCCAGATTGTTGCTGATAAATATTATGTTGTCGGCAAAGTTGATGACGGTTCTGCCGCAGGTAAAGATGTCAAGCTGGAAGTAACATACGATAAAACAGAAAAAGTCGGTAATACGGTTACAGCGCAGTTTAAAGCGACCGGTAAAGAGGTGGAAGTGCTGGCTCCTACTGCGAAAGCGCCTGCTGGCCCTCTGGGCACGCTGGATAAAGCGCTGGCTAAAATTGATAGTCAGCGCAGCCAGCTGGGTGCATTCCAGAACCGTATGCAGTCCACTATTAATAACCTGAACAACTCGGTGAACAACCTGAGTGCCGCCCGCAGCCGTATTCAGGATGCGGATTTTGCGACCGAAGTGTCTAATATGAGCCGCGGTCAGATTCTGCAACAGGCGGGTACTGCCGTGCTGGCACAGGCAAACCAGGTACCGCAGTCAGTACTGAGCTTACTGCGTTAATCATTATTTCATTATAAATCAAGCAATTCCTCTGTTTTATTATTTGGCCGGAACCTGTGTTCCGGCTTTTTTTATATCTGAGAAAATCATTTCTGCGACAATTTTCTAAAAATATTTACCAAAAAACCTAAAGTGGACTCTCAGGGTGCCGATAGTGTTATTGCTGGCGAAAATCAGAAAGCCAAACAGATAAACGCTGTTTATTATTTTCAATAACAAGGACATATATCATGGCACAGGTTATCAATACTAACGTTCTGTCTCTGGTTACTCAGAACAACTTAAACCGTTCACAGGGCGTACTGGGCTCTGCAATCGAGCGTCTGTCTTCAGGCTCACGTATCAACAGCGCAAAAGACGATGCAGCCGGTCAGGCTATCGCTAACCGCTTCACCGCTAACGTTAAAGGTCTGACTCAGGCTTCCCGTAACGCCAACGACGGTATTTCTATCGCACAGACCGCTGAAGGCGCTGTTAACGAAATCAACGATAACTTACAGCGTGTTCGTGAACTGACTGTTCAGGCACAGAACGGAACTAACTCTGAAACTGACCTGAAGTCAATCAAAGAAGAAGTTGATATGCGTCTGAAAGAAATCGACCGTATCTCTGAACAAACTCAGTTCAACGGCGTGAAAGTGCTGAGTGAAAACGTGACCAAGCAATTCCAGGTTGGTGCTAACGATGGTGAAAATATTGCTCTGGATCTGAAAAAAATCGACAGCAAAACACTGGGTCTGGAAAACTTCGATGCAAGCAGTACTATGTTTGGTAAGACTTTAACTGCTGATGATTTTGCTGCTGACCTGGTGGGTACTGCAACAGATGGTGGTGCGGCGGCCAAAGTTGTTGCACAAACAGCATTAGATGGTCTTCAGTTTGGTGGTAAAGATATTGAAGGTGCAAAAGTGTCTTACCAGACCAAAGCTGATGGTTCAGTGGACAAAACTAAAGTTTATATTCAGGGTAAAGTTGATGGTAAGGATGTAACCTTAAAATCAACCGTTACAGCAACACCGGCCTCCGGAACTGACGGAGCAACAGCTGCTACCCTGGTATTCTCTGCTCCGGCTGCATTAGATGCCGCTGAACAAAAAGCCCTGGATGCGAAAGGTCCTCTGGGAGCACTGGACAAAGCACTGTCTGATGTTGACAGCCAGCGTTCATACCTGGGTGCATTCCAGAACCGTATGCAGTCTACCATTAACAACCTGAACAACTCTGTTAACAACCTGAGCGCCGCACGCAGCCGTATCCAGGATGCTGACTTCGCAACAGAAGTGTCTAACATGAGCCGTGGTCAGATCCTGCAACAGGCGGGTACCGCTGTTCTGGCACAGGCAAACCAGGTTCCTAACGGTGTTCTGAGTCTGTTACGTTAATTTACGTAGTTGCTTTAACGTATTTAAAAGGTCAGAATATTCTGACCTTTTTTTATAGGTGTTACCCATAACAGAACAAATAATATTCTAACTATTTGTTTTTTTATTCTATTAATGAACGCCTATTTTTCTTTTTGTCATATAAAATAACCGTAATTTTGCAAAAATTATGATAAAAATGAAAGAGAGTATTGCTATTTGTTAATGAGGTGATTTAGGATAAGGCAAATAAGGCGTGATTTACCTCACTACTCACCGGATTGAATTCTTTTTCGGGCACGATAATAAAAGCCTTTCAAGAATCTCGAAGGGTGTTTCAGGTTGTGAGTGATTTGTATACCGCCGAAGGTGTTATCAACAAAAATAGCCTGTGGGAGCGTTATTATCCCCTTATCCGGCACGAAGCCCTGAAATTGCAGGTGAGATTACCGGCAAGCGTTGATATTGACGACTTAATTCAGGCCGGAGGTATCGGCTTACTGCATGCGGTTGAACGTTTTGACGCCATGCAGGGTGCCACCTTTGCAACCTATGCGGTACAACGGATCCGCGGGGCAATGCTGGATGAATTGCGGGGAAGAGACTGGGCACCCCGCAGTGTGCGCCGTCAGGCGCGGGAAATAACCAAAGCCGTGCGCGCGCTCGAACAATCTCTGGGGCGTGCAGCCACTGAACAGGAAATCGCTGATTCGTTACAGATGGATATCGCAGAGTACCGTCAGGTTTTAACCGATACCAATAACAGCCAGTTGTTTTCTTACGATGAGTGGCACGAAATCCACGGTGAGAGCTGCGAACCCGTCCGCGATGATGATGACGGTGGCAACCCGCTTGGTTTGTTGGTAGACGAGAGTTTGCGTCACCAGGTGGTTGAGGCGATAAAACAACTGCCTGAACGTGAAAAACTGGTTCTGACTCTTTATTATCAGGAAGAGCTGAACCTCAAGGAGATAGGCGCAGTGCTGGAAGTGGGGGAGTCCCGCGTCAGCCAGTTACACAGCCAGGCAATCAAAAGGCTGCGGGCGCGCTTAAAATCCATGAAGTAACTTTGACTTTATCTTTGATTTATTTTTATTAGACTAGACTACACAAGGCGCCAGAATATGTCTGTTTCAAAACAAAAGAAACGGCCCGTAAGCCGTTACATTAAAGACTTCAAACACAGTCAGACTCATTGCAGTCATTGTCACAAAACCCTCGATCGCATCTCTCTGGTCTTCAATGGCCAGCTGATTAATAAAGAAGCTATTTCTGAAATGACAGATATGATTGATGACACCACCTGGATGGGATTGCAGGATAAATTTGTGGCACTCTGCCGTTTCTGCAGCGAGATCTACTGCAACAGTGCAACGGATTATTTCGATATCATGGCATTCAAGCAGTATCTGTTTGAAGAAACGGAAATGAGCCACAGTACCGTGCGCGAATATGTTGTCCGTCTGCGCCGTCTCGATGAGCTGCTGTCCTCCAAAGCTTTCCCGGCCACCACGGAATTCTCCACTGAAATTATCCAGGCACAACTGAGTGACGATTTATCTGACTCAGCCCTGAGTAACTACAATATTGCACTGCGCAAGTACGAACAGTATCTTGACTGGCAGGGTAAACACTGATTTGTCTGTCAGACCGTTCTTTATCATTTACTGATAAAACAAAGGGAACTTTTGTTCCCTTTTTCCGTTTATGACCTTCTGATTATCAGCCGATTGTCATCAGGCTGGCGTTCCCGCCTGCTGCAGCGGTATTTACACTGACAGCACGCTCGTGCAGTAACAGCATCAGCGGGATCTGTGTATCACCGTGACTGAGCCCGGCAACCGGCACAATCTCACCGCCGCGCGCTGCCACCTCCCGGTTTACTTCCTGTAAACGGTCGCTGTCACCGTGGAAAATCACACCGTTAAAGACCACGGCGTCCGCTGACCAGTCTTCTGTCAGGGTGATTTGCGCACGGACACTGTCCGGCAGGGCGTTATACAGTGAGCGAGTGTGTTCCGCGGCAAGCCAGAGCTGACGGCAGCCCGATGCTAGGGTTGCCCCCAGCTGCAGCAGGGCATCCTGTTCTGAATCATTCAGGCCGAGAATAGTCCCGCGCGGCAGCAGATAATAACTGTTACGCTCCCCGGTCGGCCCCGGCAGCAGACGGCAGGTTCCGGCCTGTGTTAATTCGCCGTAACGGATAACCGCTGCCAGCACATCGTGGCGGCGCTGTGCCTCCAGCCAGGCGAGGAAAGTATCAAACGGCGCCAGTAACTGTGTCCGCACTGCCACATCCGGCGGATTGAGAGCATCCTGTTCTGCGAGAATATTTACCACAGAATCATCAGGTTGTTCTGCCAGCAGACGGTGGAGATAGAGCGGTCCGCCGGCTTTCGGACCGGTACCGGAAAGCCCTTCACCGCCGAACGGCTGAACCCCGACCACCGCCCCGACAATATTGCGGTTAACATAGATGTTACCGGCCTCAATCTGTTGCGTCAGCCGTGCAATAGTTTCATCGATACGGGTGTGGATACCGAATGTCAGCCCGTAACCGGCGGCATTAATTTTCTCCGCCAGTTGCGGCAGGGTGTCACGCGGGTAGCGGACCACATGCAGCACCGGACCAAAAATTTCCCGTGTCAGTTCAGAAATATCATCCAGCTCAATCAGTGTCGGCGGGATAAAGGTGCCGTTAAGGAGTTCCGGCAAACCGGTATCTGTTCCGAAAGCAGACTGATACACCGGTCTGCCTTTGCCGCGCATCTGCTGAATATGCCGGCGGATACCGTTGTGCGCTTCTTCATCAATCACCGGGCCGATATCTGTCGCCAGCACGTCCGGGTTACCGGGGCGGCATTCCGCCATCGCGCCTTTCAGCATCTCAATGGTACGGTCAGCCACATCTTCCTGGATACAGAGCAGACGCAGCGCTGAGCAGCGTTGTCCCGCACTGTCAAAGGCAGAACTGACCACATCGGTTACCACCTGTTCGGTCAGGGCGGAAGAATCTACGACCATTGCATTCAGGCCGCCGGTTTCGGCGATCAGCGGAATCACGCGGCCTTCGGTACTCAGGCGGGCAGCCAGATTGCGCTGTAAAATTTTGGCAACTGCGGTGGAGCCGGTAAACATCACCCCCTGAACACGCGGGTCACACACCAGCTGGTTACCGACGGTTTCACCGTCACCCGGCAGCAGTTGCAGTACTTCGCGCGGTACACCCGCTTCATGCAGCAGGGAAACGGCAACCGATGCCACCAGTGGGGTTTGTTCCGCCGGTTTCGCCAGTACCGGGTTTCCGGCGGCGAGGGCGGCGGCAACCTGACCGGTGAAAATTGCCAGCGGGAAGTTCCACGGGCTGATACAGACCACCGGTCCCAGCGGACGGTGAGTATCACCGGCAAAACGGGTTTTCACCTGAGAAGCATAATAGTTCAGGAAATCAACTGCTTCGCGGACTTCGGCAATGGCGTTGGCAAAGGTCTTACCGGCCTCACGCACCAGGATCCCGAGCAACGGCTGTAACTGCTCTTCCATCAGTTGTGCGGCACGGATAAGAATTTCCGCCCGTTCCTGTGCCGGGGTGGCAAACCAGATCTCCGCCGCATCTGATGCAGTGGCAAGTGCGTGATCCACTTCGTCTTCGGCAGCCGGACGAACCCGCCCGACAATATCATGATGATTTGCCGGGTTTCTGACCGGCTGTGTATCTGACGGTGCGGATGGCGTAAATGTTCCGCCGGTGAGCGGCTCACAGAACAGATTATCACCCGCGTGACTGAGCAGGGCACTCGACAGCGATGCCAGCCGGTGCTCATTACTCAGATCCAGACCGGCAGCATTGACCCGTGTGGTACCGTACAGGTTGCGCGGCAGCGGAATTTTCGGGTGCGGCAGGCCGACAGCGCCTTCTTTGGCGGCCATCGCCTGAACAGCGGCGACCGGGTCTTCCACCAGCATCTCCAGCGGAATACTGCCGTCTGCAATCCGGTTAACAAAGGAGGTATTCGCGCCGTTTTCCAGCAGGCGGCGCACCAGATAAGCCAGCAGTGTTTCATGTGTGCCGACAGGGGCATACACACGGCACGGCCGGTTCAGTTTGCCGTCTGCCACTTTGCCGACCACCTGTTCATACAGCGGCTCACCCATGCCGTGCAGGCACTGGAGCTCATACTGGCCGGGATAATAGTTATTACCCGCCAGCTGATAAATGGCAGATAACGTGTGGGCGTTGTGGGTGGCAAACTGCGGATAGATCAGATTCGGTACTGACAGCAGCTTGCGGGCACAGGCGAGGTAAGAGATATCAGTATAAACCTTGCGGGTATACACCGGGTATCCCTCCAGTCCGTCAACCTGGGCGCGTTTGACTTCGCTGTCCCAGTATGCGCCTTTCACCAGCCGGATCATCAGGCGGCGGTGGCTGCGTGATGCCAGGTCAATCAGATAATCCACTACTGCCGGGCAGCGTTTCTGATAAGCCTGGATAACAAAACCGATGCCGTTCCAGCCCGCCAGTTGCGGCTCAAAGCAGAGCTTTTCCAGCAAATCGAGGGAGATTTCCAGGCGGTCAGCTTCCTCCGCATCAATATTAATACCGATATCATACTGACGCGCCATCACCACCAGGTCACGAAGGACAGGATAAAGTTCCGACATCACACGGTCATACTGGGCGCGGCTGTAGCGCGGGTGCAGGGCAGATAATTTAATGGAAATGCCCGGTCCTTCATAAATGCCGCGCCCGGCAGAGGCTTTGCCGATGGCATGAATCGCCTGCTGATAAGAGACCAGATAGGCCTGTGCATCTGCCTTTGTCAGTGCTGCTTCACCCAGCATATCGTAGGAATAACGGAAACCTTTGGCTTCATTTTTACGGGCATTTGCCAGTGCGCGCGCTATGGTTTCACCGGTGACAAACTGTTCTCCCATCAGGCGCATTGCCATATCCACACCTTTGCGCACCAGCGGCTCACCGCTTTTGCCCAGGATGCGGTTCAGTGAGCGGCTCAGTCCTGCCTCATTATGCGTGGCAACCAGCCTGCCGGTAAACAGCAGTCCCCAGGTGGCCGCATTGACAAACATTGATTTGCTCTGACCCAGGTGGGAATTCCAGTCACCGTGACTGATTTTATCGCGGATCAGCACATAGCGGGTGGCTTTATCCGGAATACGCAGCAGTGCTTCTGCCAGACACATCAGTGCGATCCCTTCCTGAGAGGAGAGAGAGAATTCCTGAAGCAGTCCCTGTACCAGCCCGGCGCGCCCGCTGCTGTTTTTCTGATTACGCTGCTTTTCTGCCAGACCGTAAGCCAGTTTATGGGTTGCCTGAGCGGCATCCGGGGACAGTTGTGCCTGCGGCAGCAGCATTGCCACCGCTTCCGGCTCCGGAATGCGGTACGCGGATGTGATGGCTGCACGGATGACGGATTGCGGCAGGATATCGCCGGCAAATTCCAGAAACGGCTGGCAACTGACCTGCGGTTCAGCCGGTGCGGTTTCATCTTCCTGTGCGGAAGGGGCACCGGCAGCGGGTAATGTGCCGTCCGGCAGAGAATCGAGCTGAGCCAGGTAATCAAAAATAGCCTGTTTGATCAGCCAGTGCGGCGTGCGATCGATTTTTTGTGCGGCGGTTTTAATCCGCTCACGGGTTTCATCATCCAGTCTGACGCCCATTGTGGTACTCACCATGTTCACTCCTCATAAACGGCAACAGGTCCTGCGTTGCACATTAATATCCATGAGGTTGCAACTTTGTGCAACATTGTTAAATAAGGAGATGTATAAAATGTGAATAATGTCGCTGTTTTATATTGATCTGATAAAACTATTAAGAAATAAACCGTACTGGTTAAAATAAAGTCATTATATAACAATGGTATATTACGTATTACAAGGTGTATAATGATTAAATCAGATGATTAACCTCATCACTTTCTGTTGATATGTCCCGTGATAAAAATCACAAATTTTCACTTTAGTATCGTTAATTAATTGTTGTTTTATTGTTGTTGTCGTTACTATCGGGCTGAACACAACGCATCACAGAGTTAACAAATAATGATAACTAACGGGGCATTGTCTGTGCAGACCAGGGATGGCTGAGGCGATGTGCAACACAGTGATACTGATGTGACGCACATCCTGTACAGCGATTGGTACACGCAATGCTGATACATGACGGACTATAAATTCAGTACAGGAACTTAATTATGACAATGACGCTGACCACACCGCTGGTTGTGACATTTATTGTCTATATCGCCGGGATGTTGTTCATCGGCTATATGGCCTACCGCTCCACCAATAATTTTGACGACTATATTCTCGGCGGCCGCCGGATGGGCAGTTTTGTGACGGCATTATCCGCCGGTGCATCCGATATGAGCGGCTGGTTGCTGATGGGGTTACCGGGGGTGGTTTTCTTCTCCGGTATCTCTGAATCCTGGATTGCCATCGGCCTGTGTATCGGTGCCTGGCTTAACTGGCGGATTGTTGCCGGACGTCTGCGCCTTCAGACGGAAGTCAACCATGCGCTGACCCTGCCGGATTACTTTACGCAGCGTTTTGAGGATAAAAGCCGTATCCTGCGGATTGTTTCTGCGGCAGTGATCCTGATTTTCTTCACCATTTACTGTGCCTCCGGCGTCGTGGCCGGTGGTCTGCTGTTTGAAAGCACTTTCGGCATCAGTTATGAAAAAGCCATGTGGCTCGGGGCCGGGGCAACGATTGCCTATACCTTCCTCGGCGGATTCCTGGCCGTCAGCTGGACGGATACCGTGCAGGCCACTCTGATGATTTTCGCCCTGATCCTGACACCCGTTATGGTGATTGTATCTGTCGGCGGGTTTGATACCGCACTGGCGATTATCGAAGCGAAAAGCCCGGAGTATGTGGATATGTTCCGCGGGCTGGATATTGTCGCGATTATCTCCCTTCTGGGCTGGGGGCTGGGCTATTTCGGACAGCCGCATATTCTGGCGCGCTTTATGGCGGCGGATTCTCACCATACCATCCGCAGCGCACGCCGTATCAGTATGACCTGGATGGTGCTCTGCCTCGCGGGAACAATTTGTGTTGGTTTCTTTGGTATTGCCTTCTTCCTGCAAAATCCGGAACTGGCAGGGGCGGTCACTGAAAACCGCGAGCGGATTTTCATGAGCCTGACTTCTATCTTATTTAATCCGTGGATTGCCGGTATTCTGCTCTCCGCTATCCTGGCAGCGGTAATGAGTACCCTGAGTTGCCAGTTGCTGGTGAGTGCCAGCGCCCTGACGGAAGATATCTACAAGCCATTTTTCCGCAAAAATGCCTCACAGAAAGAGATGGTGCTGGTCGGGCGTATTATGGTGCTGGTGATTGCGGCGATTGCTATCTACATTGCGATGGATAAAAACAATAAAGTGCTGGGGTTGGTCAGTAACGCATGGGCCGGGTTCGGCGCGGCATTCGGACCGGTTATCCTGCTCTCGGTTATCTGGAAGAGGATGACCCGCAACGGTGCCCTGGCGGGTATGTTTACCGGTGCGGTTACCGTTCTTATCTGGATAGAATATAAGTGGTTTAATTTATATGAAATTATTCCGGGCTTTATTCTGGCAAGTATTGCGATTGTGGTCGTCAGCCTGGCAGGCCGTGAGCCGGATAAATCGGTTCAGGGGCGTTTTGCTGAGGCGGAAGATCGTTACCTCGGACGGACTGAATAACATAATACAAAAATAAAAATCCCGGCGCTGCCGGGATTTTTATTTGCCGGTTATTTTTGTGCTTCTGCAAGGCGGCGTTTTTTGACACTCCGGTAACCGAAAGCCAGCAGGATAAACCATAACGGAGTGGCAATCAGCGCCTGGCGGGTATCTGTCTCCAGTGTCAGCAGAACGATCACAAAGGCAAAAAAGGACAGACACACCCACGGGATCCAACTGCCGAACGGTACTTTATAGACGGATGCGACATGCAGTTCCGGACGATGGCGGCGGAACATAATGTAGCTGTACAGAATCATGCTCCAGATAAACATAAACAGAATAGCCGATACTGTGGTTACCAGGGTAAATACATGCATCACATCAGGGATAAAATAGAGCAGAATGACCCCGACGGACAAACAGATGCAGGTAAAAATCAGCCCGGTGGCCGGAACAGCCTGCTTTGACAGGCGGCAGAACTGTTTGGGTGCGCTGCCCTGTTTGGCTAATCCAAACAGCATCCGGCTGGTGGAAAATACGCCGCTGTTTGCGGAAGACGCGGCAGCTGTCAGCACCACAAAGTTGACCAGGCTTGCCGCTGCCGGAACCCCGATCATAATAAACAGTTCCACAAATGGGCTTTTATCCGCCGGAATTGAGCGCCACGGTGTGACGGACATAATAATAATCAGCGCCAGCACATAGAATGCAATGATCCTGAACGGAATAGCATTAATGGCGCGCGGCAGTGACTTCACAGGGTCACGGGTTTCCGCTGCTGCGGTTCCCACCAGCTCGATACCGACAAAGGCGAAAATCGCTATCTGGAAGCCGGCAAAGAACCCGATTATCCCTTTCGGGAACATACCACCGTCAGACCAGATATTGGATAATGCCGCCTGATGCCCCTCCGGTGAAACAAAATGCGTACCGATCAGGATGCCGCCGATAATGATCAGCGCGACAATAGCGACAATTTTTATCATAGAGAACCAAAATTCCATCTCGCCGAATAATTTAACCGTCGCCAGGTTCAGGGACAATAACAGCAGAATGCACAGCAGTGAGCTGACCCAGCGCGGAAAATCGGGGGCCCAGTGCATGATGTATCCTGTGATGGCCACCACATCGGCAATGCCGGTTATTACCCAGCAGAACCAGTACGTCCAGCCGACAAAAAAACCGGCCCACGGGCCAATCAGGTCACCGGCAAAATCACTGAAAGATTTATAATTCAGGTTTGACAGCAGGATCTCGCCCATTGCCCGCATTACAAAGAACAATACAAACCCGATGATCATATAGACAAATAGTACAGAAGGACCTGCCAGCGAAATAGTTTTACCGGAGCCCATAAATAACCCGGTACCGATTGCGCCGCTGATTGAAATCAGCTGAATATGCCGGTTGGTTAAACTGCGTTTGAGTTCGCCGCGCGGAGGCGCGGCAGGCGTTTTTTCGTCCATAAACAAATCCGTTAAGCTAAAAAATAACCATTATTTTTATTCATTCAAAAATGGTGTTATCAGCGAATAGTGTGACACATTTCTCAGAATGAGTAACGGAAAATTTTCCGTTAAATTCATGGAGTTGATAGATAATATAGGCTTAATGCTATTGTTTCGCATTAGTTTTTTTGTGGGTGAAGTTAATCTCGTGTCCGTTTACATAACAGCAGAAAAGGGCATTTTTTGCAGTAACATTAATAAGAAAACTCAAATCAGTGGTTACGGGTCAGAATAGTATATTTTGGGGTTTTTCCGGTTATACCGATGATATATCACGGGGGTATTTTTTATTGCGGAATCGTATTTACGGATAAAACAACACGGGGTACGACGATGAATTACCGGTATTATGAAACTATCCCCGCAGTGTACATTATCTGCGGGGCGTTTCCCGGACATATGTTATTCCGGTTGCAGAAGCGGCAGGTTATTTTTTTGCAATTGCTTTATCGGTGCGTGGTTCGACGCTGATTGAGTGTTCAACAGTTTGTGCCCCTTCTTCAATATCCAGGGTAATATTCCAGTCCGCATCAAAAGGTACCACCATCCTGGCCGGAAGCTCATGGAAGAAACCGCTGCCGCCATGTGTCCGGAACGGCATGCCTTTCCGGAACTGATTAAAATTCATTTTTGTCATCATTAAAACATTGCACGAACGACCGCAATCCACCACCACTGTATCACCTGCGGTCAGGTGCATTCTTTTATGTAAAAACGGCATGTAACACTCCTGATTTTATTTTCCCGGAAGAATAACGAACACGGCTGATTACGTATTATTGCTCATATGTAACCTGCACCGGATAATATTAAGGGTAATAGACATTGACCAGCATACGCGGCTGTAATGCAATTACTTTTTTCTGCTCTTCTGATAATGTGTGCGTTTCCAGCCAGCGGGCCTTATGACTCTCAAAGTCAGGTGACTCACCCAGATACAGCGCCAGAAGATAGTCAAAATCCCGGACATCGCTCTGCTCAAATACAGAAATGACTTCCCGGTAGCACACATTATGAGGCAATTTAATGCGTTCAGTTAACATGCACTCCATCAGTTTCAGCGACGGAACGCCGGTATTTTGATACACAATTTTCAGTTGTGTAATCGCTTTTTCATAGCGGTTATCCACAATCAGCAAATCGCTGTAGAGCTGACGCAGTGCAATATCATCAGGGTACTGGCTGATCAGTGTATCAAACTGATCCAGCGCTTTTTCTTTCCCTTCATCCGTTTTGCTGCCGGAGTATTTAATCACATACGACATAGCCCGATCTTTCGGTGCAAATTCTGTATTAGTATAAGCATAGGATGTAAACGGAACACTCAGCATCCATGCTAAAAATATCCAATTCTTCATGGAAATACGGTTCCCTGTATATTTACCGTGTACCGACGGTAACATAAAAGTCACAGTGATAATTTAGGATGTTTACGAAAAACAGAGGTAGTATTGATTACGCTGTTTAAACAAAAACAGAATGAAAAAAGAATACCGGGATAAAAGAAATGAACAGATTTTTGCAGATTAATCTGATGAAGGTTGTCATAACAAATGCAGACAGGATGACAAGGAATGTTCAGATAGCATCACAGCCTGACATTCCTTGTTATATATACTTAATCATAAAGGGATGACATTCTTTTTCTTTGTCAGAATTTTTCTTGCCATACGCCACACAAAAACATTACCGGATAATATAATAGCCAGCCGGAATTTATTTTTTCCGAGTTTTTTGATTAATGCAAAATCAGATTTATGATAGCTGAAATCTTTAATATAGGACTTTAAATCCACATAAAGGCCGGTGGCAAGCATGTTCCACATGAACTGAATACGGAGGCTTAATATTTTTGCACGTATTTTATTGAAAACAAAGGATTTATCAGGCTTTTCATAAGTATCGCCGATATAAGAAAGGATTTTTTTCCAGGCATCCAGGTCACTGATATAATCCTCTTTTTTCCATTTTTTATTCATCAGTGATTCATTGTGATAAATATAGTTATACAAATACTCTTTGATATAGGAAAAAGAACCTTTATTCAGACACTCGAGGATAAATAAAACATCTTCACCCACAACCATGGATGAGTCAAAACGGATATTTTGTTCTTCAATAAATGCTTTTTTCAGCATTAAACAGCAGATGTCAAAATAATCAAAATTCAAAAAATCAGTAATAACGGTATCCGTGTTGTCATAGCATACTGACTGTGTAATATGGCTGTCTGAATGTATTTTCCGGAATAAACAATATGCAAAATCCCGGTTATCCTGTGCAATTTTACTCGTCAGTGTACTGATAAAGTCCGGTTCATATGTATCGTCGCTATCCAGAAAGCAAATACAGACCCCGGATGCTGCGTTAATACCTTCATTACGTGCGGAAGAAACACCGCCGTTTTGTTTTCGGATATACCGGATGTGCTCATATCGGCTCATATAGTCCCGGCAGACGGTGGCGGTGTTATCTGACGAACCATCATCAATAATGATTATTTCAACTGCCGGGTAGGTTTGTTTTATCACACTGTCCAGTGACCGGCCGATAAATTTTTCAGCGTTGTATGCCGGAATGATGACCGAGACTAAAGCGTTGCTGTCCATATAATCGACTCTTGGTATATAGCGGGTTATTCAGTCACAAAAAATTTCATATGTCTGATGTTGATGTAAAAATCATTCTTGCAACGAAATAAACCATTTCTGTTTTGTCCTGTCAATCTTTAATGGTGAGAGGCGTCAGGTGCACGGGGACATATCTGAAGTGACAGACCGGTCTGTCCGGTGGTGTATGACTGACCGGAACGCCTTGATTTACTTATTTTTGTTAAAATAAGAAGAAAACGGAATAGCATAGCCGTCTGTTGAAAGCACCCGGTCATGCTGTTTGTCCGGTTCCGCAATTGACGGGTCTAATGAATAGCCGAGCAGTTCGGACAAAATATATTTGTTCATTAATCCACTGAGCCATCCGCCCTGATTGCGGTATTTTTCAACAAATTCACAGCCATAAGACGGATTACCTGATTTATATAAAAACGGAATCAGGAATTGCTCCGCACCTTTGGAAAAACCATGACCTTTACCGACAATTTCTCCGTGATCAGAGGTATAGATGAAAATATAATCATCTGTCGCTGATGCCACTTCATCATAAAGACGTCCAATCACATTGTCGGTATGACGAATGGTCAGATCGTAGTCATCGGCATTATTCAGCTGTTGCTTTTCTGTTTCTGTATAGTTTGTATAGGGCATGTGGTTACCCCATAAATGCAGGATAACGAACTTATATTCATCGGGTTCAGCCAGCGCCTGTTTTAATAACTCAGGCAGTTTCATGTCATTGTTCTCTTCCACAATAACAGTATTATTCCGCCGGGCAAGATAGCCATATTTTGAACCGTTGACACCGACCAGAGACTGAGCGCCCAGCCAGTAGGTTTTGTACCCCTGATCCTGTGCTATTTCAATAACCGATTTTTGGCGGAATAAATTTTCTTCACTTTCCGGCGTGTAAAATGAAAGTGACAATGAAATGGAGTTTCGCGTTATCGGAGAAGATGAATGCACTTTATCTGTAACGCAGGCATTATCACCCTTAAAAATGCGTTCCATTTCAGGCGTTGTTTCTTTGGAATATCCATAGATATGATACCTGGACGGAGATGATGATTCTCCGATGATAAAGATGATGAGTTTATTCTGTGGTTTTCCGGCAGACGTCAGCACCGGGTTTGGTTTCCGGTCAGAATAATTCTCCGCATATTTATCAGCGCTGAGCGAAACAGCAGAAAGGTACATAATATTTCCGGTGACAACAGGAAATTTCTCCCGGAGATATATACCCAGCTCATGAGGATCCTCATTAAAATTAATGGATAAATTGTGATATTCCGGGATGACTTCTCTGAGCAGGGAAATCATCAGAAAGCTGAAAATGATCACTGGTGATAATTTGAACCACCGGGGAAGCACGAGTTTTCGTCTCCGGAAGCAGACAAAAATCAACACACTGATGCACAGAGCAGGCAACAGTATTGAATATAAGTAGTGCCCCAGCATAAGGCTTGCTTCAGAATTATTGGTTTCCAGTGCTGAATCGAGGACGCCTAAGGAGATTTTTTCACAAAATTCAATAAAATAAGCAACTTCCAGTGAAAAAATCAGCGTAATAATAAATCCGGCAACAGCAGGTAACCAGTGTTTACTGTTCAGAAGAATAAGTGTGCATAAAATCAAAAACAGGGTGGCTAAATGCGGACCGGTTGAATCACGCTGATACAAAAATGTATTGGTGAGGTAGCTCAGAAGCATAATAGCAATGAATAACAGAGGGTATTTATATTTTTTCAGCATCAGGTCAATATTCAGAATAGTCACAGAAATTTTTCAGCACCAAATGCTAAAGGATATTGTATAGTAATACAATGACTGTAAAAACAATGTCCTTCATCTTTCATTAATCAAAAATTATTTTCTCCGGAAATTGGTATTTCCGATGTCATAAACAGAGGCAACTGACGTTTTTTATATCGCTTTAATAACAGATACTGATTTAAAATGTTATTACTGCACTGGCCGGTAAACGTCTTCCCGCTATAATCAAAGCATTATCTAAAATACGTGCGCGGCATGTCTGAATCCCGGCTTTTCAGTCAGGAAAATACAGCCGGCTGAAGGAGGCATTATGTGGAACATACACCCGACACGCAGTCGTTATGCATTACTGGCTCAGTATCTGTCGCCGCTGGATGCCCGGATTGAGGCCGGATTACTGCAATCCGAAGGGATTGAGGTGATGCTGCTGGATGAAAATATTGTCTGGAATAACCAGATGTACGCACAGGCTGTCGGTGGTGTGAAACTGTTGGTTAATCAGGACGAGTTAACCAGAGCTCAGGATATTCTGGCAGACTATCATCACGGAGATTTCGGGATTGATGAGGAAGGCGAACCGGTTGCTGCGGACCCGGAACCTGTGACGGAAAACAGCCGGGAAGATTATGTCAATATGGGGTTTGTATTCCTTATCTTCCTGACACTCGGGCTGGCTATTCCGTTTAAGGCGCTGCACCGTCGGCTGAAAGAGAAAACAGAATAACATCCGGATGACGGGAATGCCCGCCATCCGGCAGAAACGTCAGTGATCAACAAACACAAACTTCAGCACAAACAGCAGGGCGACCAGAATTACACAGGGATTCAGTTCTTTCAGGCGCCCGGTGCCCAGCTTCATCACACAGTAAGAGATAAAACCGAGGGCAATACCGTCAGTGATTGAGAAACTGAACGGCATCATAATCGTCGTGATAAAAGCAGGTGCCGCGTCC
The DNA here is from genome assembly GCF_019402645.1 of Morganella morganii. Lineage (GTDB taxonomy): Bacteria > Pseudomonadota > Gammaproteobacteria > Enterobacterales > Enterobacteriaceae > Morganella > Morganella morganii_D. Next base: position 1,733,199 of record NZ_VKKS01000001.1, on the reverse strand, counting down.
GTCAGGTCATCCCAGTTTACCCGCGCCAGGCTGGACGTCATCAGCACCCCGACATAAATCAGTGCCCCGGCGACCGCATAGGCAGGCACCATACCGGCCAGCGGGGAGAGGAAAATCACCAGCAGGAACAGCAGACCGGTCACCACAGCGGTGAGTCCTGTCCGGCCGCCGACAGAGACCCCGGAGGTACTTTCAATATAAGCGGTGACAGACGATGTACCGATAAAGCCACCGAGCACAGAGCTGACACTGTCCACATACAATGCTTTCTGCATATTCGGGAACTTGCCGTCTTTATCTGCCAGCCCGGCTTTATCGGTTACCCCGATAAGGGTACCGGATGAGTCGAACAGGTTAACCAGCATAAATGAGAAAATGATCCCCGACAGCCCGATATTAAAGGCCCCGGTCACATCCACTTTCCCCAGCACGCTGGTGACATCCGGTGGCATGGAAAAAATACCGTTATAAGTGACATCCCCCAGCAGCCAGCCAATCAGCGTGGTGATTACAATAGAGATCAGCACTGCTGCGTGAATACGGCGCGATGCTAAAATAGTGATAATAAAAAAGCCCAGTGCGCCGAGCCAGACGGAATGGGATGTCAGATCCCCCATGGAGACCAGCGTGTCCGGGTTCGGCACGACCAGTCCGATATTTTTCAGCCCCATCATCGCGATAAAAAGCCCGATACCACTGGTGATCCCCACCCGCAGACCCAGCGGGATATTGGCGATCATCCAGTATCGGATACGGAAGACGGTCAGCAGCAGCATGCCGAGCGCGCCCCAGAAGATAGCCCCCATCCCGATCTGCCAGGAGTAACCCATGGCGGAAACCACGCCGAAAGCAAAAAAGGCGTTCAGCCCCATTGCCGGCGCCAGCGCGACCGGCAGATTTGCCAGACAGCCCATCAGAATACAGCCGAATGCGGCAATCAGACAGGTGGTGACGAAGACAGCCTGTGTATCCATCCCGGCAGCGCCGAGGATTTGCGGGTTAACAAAAATGATATACACCATGGTAAGAAAGGTGGTTATACCGGCGATAACTTCGGTTCGTACAGTGGTACCGTGTGCCTGTAAACGGAATAACCGTCCCGGTACACTTGTTTCCCGGATGCTTTCCGGTGTTTGGCTATCCATTTTATGCTCCTGTCTCCCGGGGAAAAGATAACTGGTCTGATAAATGCATAATCAATGCCAGCATCGTAATGACTTTCCGTGAGAAACCGTAATCATCCGTTTGTGCCGCAATAATTTGTAACAATTGCGGCGGTGATCACTTTTATTCCGGTACGTCTCACAGGACAGAGAGAACACCGTGAATTCACATTATCAATGTGAGAGAAAAACAGGGGACAGTGATGAACAGTGAGAAAAATAAGCGCACCTGCACGCGCAGCCGTGAAGAAATGACAACACTCCTTGCCGTGGCCCGCAGTGAGGCACCTGCGGATTATCGTATTGATAATGTCCGGATACTGGATCTGATTAACGGCGGGGAATTTCCCGGTCCGGTGGTGATAAGCGGGAATGCGATTGCCGGTGTCGGCCCGGTTTATCAGAATGCACCCGCGCATCAGGTGATCGACGGCAAAAATGCGGTGGTCGTCCCCGGATTCATTGATGCGCACCTGCATATTGAATCAAGCATGATGACACCGGTCACGTTTGAAAGTGCCACACTGCCGCTGGGTGTCACGACAATTGTGTGTGATCCGCATGAAATAGTGAATGTGATGGGAGAAGAAGGAATTGAATGGTTTCTGCGCTGTGCGGAGACCGCGCAGCAGAATCAGTTTGTTCAGGTAAGTTCCTGTGTACCTGCTCTGCCGGGCTGCGATGTGAACGGCGCGGATTTTCCGCTGACGGAGATGCTCAAATACAAAGATCATTCCCATGTGGCGGGGCTGGCGGAGATGATGAATTTTCCGGCGGTGATTGCGGGAGAGCAGGAAACACTGGATAAACTGGATGCATTCCGTGATATGACACTGGATGGTCACTGTCCGATGGTTACCGGAAAAGATCTCAACGGTTATATTGCCGGAGGGATAGAAAACTGCCATGAATCGCACCGCTATGAGGAAGGGCTGGAAAAACTGGCGCTGGGGATGGCGCTGATGATCCGCGAAGGTTCGGCGGCACGGAATCTGGATGCACTGGCACCGCTTATCACGGCCATGAGCAGCCCGCAGTGTATGCTATGCACCGATGACCGCAATCCGTGGGAAATCATTCACGAGGGGCACATGAATGCGCTGGTATATCGTCTGATCAATCAGCATCAGATTCCGGTACATGTGGCCTACCGGGTTGCCAGCTGGTCCGCCGCACGACATTTCGGACTGAAAAATCTGGGACTGGTGGCGCCGGGCAAACAGGCAGATTTGGTATTACTGCGGGATGAGAAAACCGTCGATATTCAAGCCGTTATGTGCGGCGGGCGCTGGGTGGATAAAGCAGCGCTGCTGCGTGAGCGGGAGGCTAAACAGGCGGCATCACGTCCGCCAATGCAGAATACTGTCCTCCGTCAGGCAGTGACAGCTCAATCTCTGGCCTTTGTGCCGGCTCCCGGGCGTGAGTATCGCGCCATCAGTGTGATCCCTAATGAACTGATCACCTGCGAGCAGCGGGTCAGTTGGGACGGGCGTCGCTATGACTGCGATAATATCTGCTCGCTTGCGGTGATTGAGCGCTATGGTCGCCAGACACCACCAGCCACTGCACTGTTACACAATTTCGGTCTGACACGCGGGGCACTGGCGTCAACTGTCAGCCATGACAGCCATAATATTGTGGTGGCCGGTATTGATCCGATGGATATGGCGCTGGCGGTGAATCAGCTGATTGCCGGCGGCGGCGGTATGTGTGTGGTGGCTGACGGGCGGGTTCTGAGCCATGCCACGCTGCCGATAGCCGGGCTGATGAGTGAAAAAACAGCGGAAGAAATTGCGGCCGAAATTGAATCACTGAAAGCGGCCTGCCGTGACTGCGGGGTGATGCCGGATGAGCCGTTTATTCAGATGGCATTTCTGTCTCTGCCGGTGATCCCGGCACTGAAACTCACCAGTCTCGGGTTATATGATGTGAATAAGTTTGTTTTTACACACAGTGAGTTAACCGCGTAAACGGAAAAGGACAGAGACGACCAGTCTCTGTCCTTATAAGCTACAGCACGCGGCTGAGAAACGCGGCGGTGCGCGGGTTTTGCGGATGATTAAATATCTGCTCCGGTGTGCCGGACTCCTGAATGACTCCCTGATCGATAAAAAAGACGCGGTCTGCCACTTCACGGGCAAAATTCATCTCATGTGTCACAATCACCATGGTCATACCTTCATGCGCCAGATTTTTCATCACATTCAGCACTTCGCCGACCAGCTCAGGGTCGAGGGCAGATGTGGGTTCATCAAACAGCAGCACGGTCGGATCCATTGCCAGGGCGCGGGCGATGGCTACGCGCTGCTGCTGTCCGCCGGATAGACTCTCCGGCCAGGCATCAATTTTGTCAGGCAGGCCGACTTTTTCCAGCAACTGTTCTGCTTTCAGCAGGGCATCGGCTTTTTTCAGTCCGGACACCATCAGCGGCGCCATCGTGATGTTATCCAGCACGGTCATGTGCGGAAACAGATTAAAGCGCTGGAATACCATACCGACATGTTCGCGCATCTTGTTCAGGTCCGTTTTCGGATCACAGACATCGGTGCCGTTAACCACAATCTCACCGGAATCCGGCCGCTCCAGGGCATTCAGACAGCGCAGAAAGGTACTCTTTCCTGAACCGGACGGCCCTATCACACAGACAACTTCCTGCGGGCGGATATCACAGCTGATGCCGCGCAGCACATGGGTATTGCCGAATTTTTTCTGTAAATTATTAACGTGAATCACTTCTGCTCAACCTTCTTTCGGTGTATTGAACCAACTGCGCCAGCAGGAATGTCAGCATCCAGTAAATAACGGAGATGACCAGGTACGGTTCCCAGTAAGTCGCATACGCGCCGGAAACGGTTCGTGCCGCATAGGCCAGGTCGGCAAGGCCGATAGCGGAGGCCAGGGAGGAATCTTTGACAATGGCGATCGCATTATTACCCAGCGGCGGCAGAATACGGCGGAAAGCCTGCGGCAGGATCACCTTGCGCATGGTTTTTCCCCAGCTCATACCCAGTGCGCGGGCGGCTTCTGTCTGTCCGCGATCGACGGATTGGATCCCGGCACGAAAAATTTCTGAAACATAAGCCCCGGCATTGAGTGTGATAGCAACAATACAGGAAAGAAATGCGCCGTAGTCCGAACGCAGCATTCTGGCGGTGTCGGAAGAGATAATGCCGCCGGTGACCATCAGACCGTCACGCGGGTTGATAAACAGTGGTACAAGGGCAAAGTGAACCACCATGATCTGCACAAACAGCGGTGTACCGCGGAATGCACTGACATAAAACCGTACCGGATACTGCACAAAAAACAGCAGCAGCCATTTGGCCGCGCCGCGCTCTGCGCGGGCTGTCCGGCCGAGGCCGAGAGTCAGTCCCCAGAGGGTCCCTAAGATGACGCAGATAATGGTACATTTTATCGTCATCAGTGCCCCTTCCATAAATAACGGGGCGTATTCTTCTATAATTTCCCAGCGGAAAGCTGACATAACATCCATCCTGAAAAAACAGATCAAACCCGCCGCAGGAGCGGGTTTTCAATCAGATAAATAATGAATTACTGCGCGGGCAGGGAAGGTACGTCGTTATCGAACCATTTCTGATAGATCTTGGCGTAAGTACCGTCAGCAATGATTTTTGCCAGACCACGGTTAATTTTTTCCTGTAATTCTGTGTTGCCTTTGGCGACGGCAATCCCGAAATACTGCTTTTCAAAATGATTGTCGTAAATCAGTTTAAATTTCTTATCCGGATGGGTTTTAATATAGAACTTCACCACACCGACATCCCCGACCGCTGCATTCACGCCGTCTTCATATAATTCCTGTAACAGCAGCGGGGTGTTATCAAAGCGTTTAACAGCCGTGCTGGTTTTACCGAGTACATCAGAGACCACAATATCCCCGGTACTGGAGTTGACCACGCCGACATTATATTTGCTGAGATCTGCCAGTGAATTTATCGGTGAATTTTCATTCACAACGATGGCCTGTTCTGCCGGGAAATACGGGGCGGAAAAATCCACCATCTGTTTCCGTTTATCGGTGATAGTAATACCGGAAATTAAAATATCGCGATCCCCGGCAGACAGTGTGGCAAAAATACCTTCCCACGGCGTGTTGATCAATTTGACATCAAAATCTTCGGCGGCAGCGACCGCTTTAATGATATCGATATCAAATCCTTCGAGTTGTTTTTCACTGTTTTCAAATTCAAACGGACGATATGTGCCGCCGGCGCCGACCACATAGGTTTCTTTGGCCTGACTTACCCCGGTGAATGCTAATAGTGATAAACAGCCTGCAAAGACTAATTTCTTAAACATGACAACCTCATTTTTATGCGTGATTTTTAAATAAAAATACATAAATATTCATTTAATGGCAATAACTATTTAAAAATAAGCAAGGCAGCAGCAGATAATCAGTCTGAGGAACAAAGCGGGCAGAGTCTTATACGGAAAAGCGGGCAAAACAGAGCGGATGTGGCGGAACGTGCGGCAGAACGTAATAATTTATACAGATTAATAACGCTGCGATATCCGGCGACAGAGATTACGGGCGTGATGCCGCGCGGGTGAACCGCATCATTCCCCAGTAACTGTTGTGTGTTTTTTTTGTCAGTTGCCAGCCGGATTGTTCCAGTGCGCGGCACAGGGCGTGATTGATAATACGGTGCGCCATCGCCAGCACAGCACCGTGTTCCTGTGCATAACCGGACAGGATTTGTGCAGCGCACTGCGCCCGTTCACGCACCTGTGTCACAGAGGGAACGGATTTTCCGCCACCAGCCAGCCATAACAGACGGAAAGCGGTAACCCACCACATCGGCGGCAGTTTCAGCGGCATCAGCAGTGCAGGGGAAAACAAAGGCAGATCTGCTTCGTGCAGCTCATTTACAATCGCACGCGGCGTGATCCCGAGCACTGCCAGTGACGCGGACGTGCGGAAAAGCGGGCTGGCTACCGGGAAATAACGGGATAATTCCTCTGCGGACAGGGAAAACGGCGGGGAGGATGGCGGAATAATTCCCCCCGCGTCATATTCCGTCAGCCAGGCACGGAGATCGCGCAGCGCCAGCGGCGTTTTTTTATCCGGCACCGGTTCACCGTGGCGGATCAGCAGGATTTCCTGAGCCATCAGGTATAAAAATATTTCAGTACATGGAAGAAGACCGGGGCCGCGAAGCAGAGAGAATCCAGTCTGTCCATCATGCCGCCGTGCCCCTCAATCATGGCACCGAAATCTTTGATCCCGCTGTCCCGCTTGATGGCTGACATGCACAATCCGCCCGCGAAACCGGCCAGGCAAATCATTAGTGAGAGCAGGAAGGCTGCCCACGGACTGAACGGTGTGGCCCACCACAGCGCCATCCCGACACAACCGGCACTGAGGATCCCGCCGATAAAGCCCTCGACCGTTTTGTTCGGGCTGAGCTTCGGCACAATCGGGTGTTTGCCGAACAGTTTGCCGAACACATATTGCAGCACATCAGAAATCTGAACCACGATCATCAGAAACAGCAGCAGGTTAATGTTGTCCGTGAAATCCGGAATCGGCAATACCAGCAGTGCAGGAGCATAACTGAGGCAGTAAACCGCAATCATCACACTCCACTGAATTTTTGCCATGCGCTCCAGGAAGTGACGGGTGTCGCCGGAGAGCACCATGCGGGTCGGGATAAACAGGAATGCGTACACCGGGATAAAGACTGCCAGCAGGTTATACCACTGAATACCGACCAGTACATACTGCACCGGCAGGATGATAAAGAAGCACCAGAACAGCGCACCGTGGTCGGCGCGGTGTGTCGGCGTCAGTGTGATAAGCTCGCGCAGTGCCAGCAGAGACATAAAGGCAAACAGCACAACTGAGCCGATTGGCCCGATACTGATCGCCACAGCGGCGATAATACACATCAGCCACCAGGCGCGGATGCGGGCATTGAGGTTGCTGATAACAGAGGTGTTTCCCTTAATCTGTTTCAGGATCAGACCGATAACGGTAGCCACGGCCAGGAACCCGAACAATCCGCTGAAGATCCAGAATAATTCATTATCTTTCATGATGTATTGCCTCTAATGCCAGGCGGGTCCGTACTAAAAAGTCCGCTTTGCTTTCTTCCTCTCCGGCCGGTTCAACCGGAGCACCGAATGTGGCAGTGCAGATAATCGGCACAACCAGCCGCGAGCCTTTCGGCAGTACACGGTTGAGATTTTCCAGATAGACCGGTACCAGTACCGCATCAGGATTATTACGTGATAAATGCCAGAGTCCGGCTTTGAAATCCTGAATCTTTTCGCCGTCACCGCGCGTACCTTCGGGGAATAGGATCAGTGAATCCCCGCTATTGAGGACATTCTGCATCACGTCCAGCGGATTCTCTGCCGGGGAGGTATCCTGCGGAATCTCATCTGTTGCCGGTTCGATTTTCTTACCACGGGCGATCAGAACCGCACCGAAGATCCGTTTGGCAATATAACGGCGGAACCGGGTTTTATCCCAGTAATCCTGAGCCGCCACCGGATGAACATGTTTGCGTGCCGTATTATTCAGACAGGACCAGATCACCAGCCCGTCGAGATGACTGGAGTGGTTGGCATAATAAATACAGGGTTTGCCTTCCGGCAGCGGGGCATTCTGTTTTGCACGGATCCCGGTCAGAAACCGGCATACCGATACCAGCAGTGCTGAAACAACTTTTTGATCCGGCGAAAACGTTTTACGGGTCATCCTTTATTATCCTTACGTAAATCAGCTGGCAGTATGCGGGTCTGCCGGGCTTTGATCGGACGTTGGTCCCTGATTTCTGATTCCATATCCTTTCCGTCATGCAAAAATTAATCTGTTGATAATATAAGGTTTCGTCACTTATTAATAATAGTGTTGCGGCAAAATCGTTAAATATTTCTTTATACCGCGGACAGTGCGGATAACGGCATATCTTAGCTGAAAAGCGACTAAGGAAAGCGGCCGCCCTTATGGCAGGATAACAGCATAACCAGGCAGACTATTATTGAGGTGATTATGTCAGAACAAGCACGCCATCCTTTGCGGACAGAAACCCGGCTGACGCAGAGCGGCCGTAACCCCGCATCACAGCACGGATTTGTGAATACTCCGGTGTATCGTGGTTCCACCGTGGTCTTTCCGACATATGATGCACTGATCAACCGTCGTGCAGAATTCCATTACGGCACTGACGGTACACCGACGATTGCCGCACTGGAAAACGCCTGGAGTGAACTGACCGGTGCCGCGGGAACGGTTTTGTCTCCGTCAGGGTTGGGGGCGGTGACACTGGCGCTGCTGACAACCCTGAAAAGCGGCGACCATCTGCTGATGACGGATTCCGTTTATCACCCGACCCGGCAGTTATGCGGCGGACTGCTGGCAAAAATGGGGATCACCACCACGTATTATGATCCGCTGACCGGTGCGGGAATTGAAGCCCTTATCCGCCCGGAAACAACGGCCATTTTTCTTGAATCTCCCGGCTCCCAGAGCTTTGAGGTGCAGGATGTTCCGGCGATCACTGCTGTGGCCAAACGTCATAATGTTACGACCATTATTGATAATACCTGGGCGACACCGCTCTTTTTCCGCGCCCATGAGCACGGTTGTGATATCTCCCTTGAAGCCGGCACCAAATACCCCGGAGGTCATTCAGATGTATTGATGGGGCTGATCTCCGCCAATGCCCGCTGGTGGCCGGAACTGCGTAAAACCTATGATCAGATGGCGATGCTGCCCGGGGCTGAGGATTGTTTCCTGGTACTGCGCGGGCTGCGCACACTGCATATCCGCCTGAAAGAAGCGCAGAACCGGGCACTGAAAGTCGCGGAGTGGTTACAGTCCCGTCCGGAGGTAAACAAAGTGCTGCATCCGGCATTTCCGGAATGTCCGGGGCATGAGATCTGGAAACGGGATTTCACCGGTTCTTCCGGGTTGTTTTCTGTGATACTGGATGCGAAATACACCACAGATGACCTGGCGGCGATGCTCGACGACCTGGATATTTTCGCTATGGGTTATTCCTGGGGCGGGTTTGAAAGCCTGATTATACCGTTCGATTGCAGCCGTTACCGGACAGTCACCCGCTGGCAGCCGGACGGACTGACACTGCGGCTGCAAATCGGCCTGGAAGACACAGAGGATTTGATTGCGGATTTAACCGCCGGATTTGAACGGCTGAATGGTGCGCACTGAGAAAAAATAAACCCGGCATCACCGGGCTTATTTTCAGAAAAAAACATTAAATGTTCGGCAGATAACCGGCACTTTTTATGAACTCAATGGAGATCACCAGCAGGCCGAACAGGAAGATAAAGAGCAGTACACCATTTCCGCCTGCAACCCGGTAAGCACCGGCTTTCGGGTTCTGCCGTACTTTCCATGTTAATAATGATGGCAGGATCAGCGCCAGGAAGGAGAGTGCCATCGCGGCATACGCCAGTGCGCCGGTAAAGCTTTTGTAGTACAGGGCGCAGACCAGCGGCAGGGCGAAAGTCAGAATCCCGGTTTGTGTGCGGCCGAATGCGGAGTTTTTACGTCTGAACAGGTCGGCCAGGTAATCGAATAACCCCAGCGCTACGCCCAGGAACGAAGTGGCAAGTGCCAGATCCATAAACAGGCTGACGGCGATATCCACATATTTATTGGCTACAGTTTCACTGAGTGCGGCCAGTAACCCGTCAAGGCCGGATTTTTGCGCCAGAATGCCGAAGAAAGTATCAGACGGGATCGCACCGAGGGTAGCAACCTGCCACAGCAGATAAGCCACCAGCGGGATGGCGCTGCCGGTGAGGAAGATAAAACGCAGCTTTTTGCTGTCGCCGTTCATGTAATTCACCAGGCTTGGCACACTGCCGTGGAAACCAAATGAAGTAAATACCAGCGGGATAGCGGAAAGCACCAGCCCGTTCTGAATCGGCATGCTGACAAGGTTGGTCATATTCACATGCGGCATCATTACGGCGAGCATGATGATCAGGAAGATAATTTTGCCGGTGAACAGGATGCGGTTGATAAAATCAACAGAGTGAGTACCGACACAAACCACCAGGCCGCCAACCAGGGTAAATATAATGGTGGCCGTGCCCGGTGTAACGGATATTTGCCACCAGTTTTGCAGGCTGGCGGCGATCATTTCCCCTGCGCCGCCGATATACGCGGTGGTCAGTGCATACATCAGCAATAACATACTGAAGCCGGTCAGGATCTGACCCGGTAATCCGAGGTATTGACGGGCGACGCTGCCTAAGCCGGTGTCCGGTGAACTGTACTGATAAACTTCGACCATCAGTAATGCGGTGTAACTCATGATAGCCCAGAGGCCGATCAGAATAACGGCAATGACCGGAAAACCGATCCCTGCGGCAGCCAGTGGCATTGCCAGCATACCGGCACCGATCGTCGTGCCTGCAACGATCAGAACACTGCCGAGTGTACGATTTTTCACCAAAACCTCATGATATTTCAATCAATAATATGTGCGCCAAGCGTAATGAAAAACAGGAAATGTGTCAAATTTAAATTACGTATAACGTAAAGTTATCGTTACGCTGGTGGCGTAAAAAAACCGGATTGCAGATCCGGTCACAAAACAGATTACAACTCGATGTCGATATCGCTCAGCGGGTAACAACTGCAGGGAAGAATTTCACCATCATTAATAAATGCAACCGGCCGTTGCCGGTAACCGACTTTACCCCGTTTCAGACGGACACGGCAGGCACCGCAATAGCCTTCACGGCACTGGTATTCCACCGGGACGGATTGTTCGAGTGTATTGAGCAGATTGTTGTGTTCTTCACTGACATAATGCAGCTGAATACCCTGCATGCTGCCATGCAGGGTGATTTTGTAGCGGGGCATCAGAGCTCGAAGTTACTCAGTTCGTCAGTGTTGACCTCAGAGTCAATCTGACCGACCAGATAGGAGCTGACTTCCACTTCCTGTGGCGCCACCTGGACGTTATCTGACACCAGCCATGCGTTGATCCACGGAATCGGGTTCGAACGGACTTTGAACGGCAGCGGCAGACCGACCGCCTGCATGCGGATATTGGTGATATATTCCACATACTGACACAGGATATCTTTGTTCAGACCGATCATGGAGCCGTTGCAGAACAGATAATCTGCCCACTCTTTCTCCTGCTCTGCTGCGCGGACAAACAGATCATAGCAATCCTGTTCGCACTCTTTGGCGATTTCCGCCATTTCCGGGTCATCCTGGCCGCTGCGCAGCAGGTTGAGCATATGCTGGGTGCCGGTCAGGTGCAGTGCTTCATCACGGGCGATCAACTTAATGATTTTCGCGTTACCTTCCATCAGCTCACGTTCGGCAAAAGCAAAAGAGCAGGCGAAACTGACATAGAAACGAATCGCTTCCAGCGCGTTAACACTCATCAGGCACAGGTAGAGCTGACGTTTCAGGGCGCGCAGAGTAACAGTAAATGTTTTACCGTTTGCTGTATGAGTCCCTTCACCGAACATATGATATTCATTGGTCATACGGATAAGGTCATCATAATAGCCGGAGATATCTTCCGCGCGTTTGATGATTTCTTCGTTCGCCACGATATCATCGAATACCACCGCAGGGTCATTCACGATATTACGGATAATATGCGTGTAAGAACGGGAGTGAATGGTTTCCGAGAAAGACCAGGTTTCCACCCAGGTTTCCAGCTCCGGAATGGAGATCAGCGGCAGCAGTGCCACGTTCGGGCTGCGGCCCTGGATGGAATCCAGCAGGGTCTGGTATTTCAGATTACTGATAAAAATGTGCTTTTCGTGATCCGGCAGGGCATTGTAGTCAATGCGGTCGCGGGATACGTCCACTTCTTCCGGACGCCAGAAGAAGGAAAGCTGTTTTTCAATCAGTGATTCAAAAATCGGGTACTTCTGCTGATCATAACGGGCGACGTTTACCGGCTGCCCGAAGAACATCGGTTCTTTCAGCTGATCATTATGTACCTGCGAAAATGTTGTATAGGACATTATTTATTTACCTTAAATTTTACACGCGCCGCCTTCACAACCATCATCGTCGGCGATGACCACTTCCTCAGGAAGATCTTCCTGGGTATCTTCCGCGCCATCGCGGGTATTGTGGTAATAAAGTGTTTTCACACCGTATTTATAAGCCTGCAGCAAATCTTTCAGTAACTGGTTCATCGGCACTTTGCCGTTCGGGAACCGGGCCGGGTCATAGTTAGTATTGGATGAAATCGCCTGGTCGACGAACTTCTGCATGATCCCCACCAGCTGGAGATAGCCTTCGTTACCCGGCATCTGCCATAGCAGTTCATACGCGGATTTCAGTCGTTCATACTCCGGCACCACCTGGCGCAGAATACCGTCTTTCGAGGCTTTCACACTGATATAGCCGCGCGGCGGTTCAATTCCGTTGGTGGCATTGGAGATCTGCGATGATGTTTCTGACGGCATCAGGGCAGAAAGGGTGGAATTACGCAGACCGTGTTTTTTGATCTCTTCGCGCAGGCCTTCCCAGTCATAATGCAGCGGCTCGCTGGTCAGCTGATCCAGGGTTTTTTTGTAAGTGTCGATCGGCAGAATGCCCTGTGAATAGGTGGTTTCGTTGAACCACGGGCATGCACCGTACTCTTTCGCCAGTTCATTTGAGGCTTTCAGCAGGTAATACTGAATAGCTTCAAAGGTGCGGTGAGTCAGGTTATTGGCGCTGCCGTCAGAATAACGCACGCCGTGTTTCGCCAGATAGTACGCGAAGTTAATCACCCCGATACCCAGAGTACGGCGGCCCATTGAACCTTTGCGTGCCGCTTCAATCGGATAATCCTGGTAATCGAGCAGAGCATCCAGAGCGCGTACCGCCAGAATTGCCAGCTCTTCCAGTTCATCGAGGTTCTCAATAGCCCCCAGGTTAAACGCGGACAGGGTACACAGTGCGATTTCCCCGTTCGGGTCATTCATGTCGTTGAGTGGCTTGGTCGGCAGGGCGATTTCCAGACACAGGTTGGACTGGCGTACCGGCGCGATAAACGGATCAAACGGGCTGTGGGTATTACAGTGATCCACGTTCTGAATATAGATACGGCCGGTAGAGGCACGTTCCTGCATCATCAGGGAGAACAGTTCCACCGCTTTCAGGGTCTGTTTACGGATAGACAGATCTTTCTCATACTGCTCATAAAGACGCTCGAATGCATCCTGATCGGCGAAGAATGCGTCATATAACCCCGGAACATCTGACGGGCTGAACAGGGTGATATCCTGGCCTTTGATCAGGCGTTCATACATCAGTTTGTTGATCTGGACGCCGTAATCGAGATGGCGGACACGGTTGCCCTCAACCCCGCGGTTGTTTTTCAGTACCAGCAGGCTTTCCACTTCCAGATGCCAGATTGGGTAGAACAGTGTGGCCGCGCCACCGCGCACGCCGCCCTGGGAACAGGATTTCACGGCGGTCTGGAAATGTTTGTAGAACGGGATACAGCCGGTATGAAATGCCTCGCCGCCGCGGATCGGACTGCCGAGTGCGCGGATACGGCCCGCGTTAATTCCGATACCGGCACGCTGGGACACATATTTGACAATCGCCCCGGAGGTCGCGTTGATGGAATCCAGGCTGTCGCCGCACTCGATCAGCACACAGGAGCTGAATTGACGGGTCGGGGTGCGGACACCGGCCATGATCGGTGTCGGCAGAGAAATTTTGAAGGTTGACGTGGCGTCATAGAACCGGCGGATATAATCCAGACGGGTTTCTTTCGGGTAACGGGAGAACAGACAGGCCGCAACCAGGATATACAGGAACTGTGCACTTTCATACACTTCACCGGTAACACGGTTCTGAACCAGATATTTCCCTTCCAGCTGTTTGACGGCGGCGTAGGAGAAATTCATATCACGCCAGTGATCGATGAACTCATTCATCTGGTCAAATTCAGCTTCGGTGTAATCGGTTAACAGATTTTTGTCATATTTACCGGCGGCGACCATTTTCTGCACATGGGCATATAAAGCCGGCGGTTCAAACCGGCCGTAGGCTTTTTTGCGCAGGTTAAAAATGGCCAGGCGGGCAGCGAGGTACTGATAATCCGGTGTTTCAGCGGAGATCAGGTCAGCGGCGGCCTTAATCATGGTTTCATGAATATCTGCGGTACGGATCCCGTCGTAGAACTGAATCTGGGAACGTAATTCGACCTGGGATACAGAGACATTATTCAGGCCTTCAGCCGCCCAGGTAATGACGCGGTGGATTTTGTCTAAATCGATACGTTCTTTGTGACCATCACGTTTGGTAACAAGCAGATTCTGGTTCATCAGTTGATATACCCTGTTTTGAAAATGACACCTTACCGTGAATAACGCGCTGATAACGTGTATCTGCCCGATAAAAAACGATCCCTGAAACAAATATTCCGGGAAAGTCAATAGCGGGGGCTGAGCGATTTAAACACAAGATGTAGTGTGTCTGTAAAAGATGAGTAACAAGATAATGATAAATGCGCTCAGGATCAAGTGTATAAAATCAGGATCTTTTGTGGATAACTTGAGGATAGTCACCTGCTGACAGAGTGGTAAGCACTGAGATCACTGACAAAATGAAACTGTGCTTACCTTATTACGCAAACCGATAATTTTAGAAAAATGCGATTTGTTTGGCGTTTTATTAATCGGCAGAGCAATTAACTTGACACTAGAAAATAAAACGGGTATGCAACATATAATTTACATCCACATTGGGTGCCAGCCAGAATTTATCGCTTAACGGATTGTAATGTAAGCCCGTCATATGCTGCTCACGCAGCCCGGTGTTATTCAGCCAGTCAATCAGTTCTGCCGGACGGATAAACTTTTTCGCATCGTGCGTACCGGGCGGTACCATCTTCAGAATATATTCTGCTGCGATAACAGCCATAAACCAGGCTTTTTTGTTGCGGTTGATGGTGGAGAACACCACATCGCCCCCCGGTTTGACCAGACGGGCACAGGAACGCACCACAGAGGCCGGGTCCGGTACGTGCTCAAGCATTTCCATACAGGTCACCACATCATACTGCTGTGCATGCTGCTCCGCGTGCTGTTCAACGGTTTCCTGCACATAGGTGATATCTGTACCGCTTTCTAGTGCATGCAGACGCGCAACCTGAAGCGGCTCGGTACCCATATCCAGCCCGGTCACGTCTGCACCTTCCCGCGCCATACTTTCCGCCAGAATTCCGCCGCCGCAGCCGACATCCAGCACTTTTTTCCCGAACACACCGTTAACCCGCTGCTGAATATAGGCCAGACGCAACGGATTAATCCGGTGCAGCGGTTTAAATTCACCTTCAGGATCCCACCAGCGTGAGGCAACATCCTCAAACTTTTTAATTTCCGCAGGATCGACATTGGCTGTCAGCGGGGAAGCTGTGTCATTCATGGTCTTTTTCTCTCTCTTGCTGCGGCAGAACCTGCCGGAATACGCGTTGGCGTCAGTATACAATGCCGGGCGGGAATGCGTCAGAAATAAAATACTCTCCCGATTTCTATATCTCTTTTTTTAAACATTGACGATTTGTGGTATAGTTCCACACCTTTGAATCCGGAGTAATGAGGGATACTGGCTCCATGAGCGACAATGCCAAAGAAATCTTGCCCGTTAACATCGAAGAAGAGCTGAAAAGCTCGTATCTGGATTACGCCATGTCCGTTATTGTCGGACGCGCACTCCCCGATGTCAGGGATGGTCTGAAACCGGTTCACCGCCGCGTGTTATTTGCGATGAAAGAACTGGGTAATGACTGGAACAAAGCCTATAAAAAATCTGCCCGTGTGGTCGGGGACGTGATCGGTAAATATCACCCTCATGGTGACAGTGCTGTGTATGAAACGATTGTCCGCCTGGCTCAGCCGTTCTCAATGCGCTATATGCTGGTGGATGGTCAGGGTAACTTTGGTTCAATCGACGGTGACTCCGCAGCAGCAATGCGTTATACGGAAGTCCGTATGGCAAAAATTGCCCATGAACTGTTAGCCGATATCGATAAAGAAACTGTGGACTTTGTGCCGAACTATGATGGCACCGAAATGATCCCGGATGTGATGCCGACCCGCATTCCGAACCTGCTGGTTAATGGTTCATCCGGTATTGCTGTCGGGATGGCAACCAATATTCCGCCGCATAACCTGGGTGAAGTGATCGACGGCTGCCTGGCCTATATTGATGATGAAGATATCAGCATCGAAGGTCTGATGGAGCATATTCCGGGTCCTGATTTCCCGACTGCTGCCATTATTAACGGCCGCCGCGGTATTCTCGACGCTTACCGTACCGGACGCGGTAAAATTCATATCCGTGCCCGCGCTGAAGTGGAAACGGATGAAAAATCCGGCCGCGAAACCATTATCGTTAATGAAATTCCGTATCAGGTGAACAAAGCGCGTCTGATCGAGAAAATCGCCGAGCTGGTTAAAGAGAAACGTCTGGAAGGCATCAGCGCACTGCGCGATGAATCCGATAAAGACGGTATGCGCATTGTGATTGAAGTCAAACGCGATGCGGTCGGCGAAGTGGTGCTGAACAACCTTTATCTGCTGACACAGATGCAGACCACGTTCGGTATCAATATGGTTGCTCTGCATCAGGGACAGCCGAAGATCCTCAATCTGAAAGAAATTCTCAGTGCGTTCGTGCGCCACCGCCGTGAAGTGGTGACCCGCCGGACAATCTACGAATTACGCAAAGCCCGTGAACGCGCTCATATCCTTGAGGGTCTGGCGATTGCACTGGCAAATATCGATCCGATTATCGAGCTTATCCGCCGTGCGCCGACGCCTGCGGAAGCGAAAGCCGGCTTATTGGCACAGGCGTGGGAACTGGGTACTGTTGCCGCAATGCTGGCCGGTGCAGGTGATGACGCCGCGCGTCCGGAAGGTCTGGATGAGCAGTTTGGTATCCGCGATGGTCTGTATCACCTGACCGAAGTTCAGGCTCAGGCAATTCTGGATCTGCGTCTGCAGAAACTGACCGGCCTGGAGCATGAAAAACTGCTCGATGAGTACCGTGAATTACTGGAACTGATCGCCGGTCTGCTGCATATCCTGCAAAACCCTGAGCGCCTGATGGAAGTTATCCGTGAGGAGCTGGCGGCGGTGAGAGAGCAGTTTAATGATGCACGCCGCACCGATATCACGGAAAATACCGCCGATATCAATATCGAAGATCTGATCAGCGAAGAAGACGTTGTGGTAACACTGTCTCATCAGGGCTATGTGAAGTATCAGCCGCTGACTGACTATGAAGCCCAGCGCCGCGGCGGGAAAGGCAAATCTGCCGCCCGTATCAAAGAAGAAGACTTTATTGAACGTCTGCTGGTGGCGAATACCCACGACACCATCCTCTGCTTCTCCAACAAAGGGAAGCTGTACTGGCTGAAAGTGTATCAGTTACCGGAAGCCAGCCGCGGAGCGCGCGGTCGTCCGATTATCAACATATTGCCGCTGGATCAGGAACAGAACGAGCGTATCACCGCGATCCTGCCTGTCCGTGAATATGAGGAAGGCAAGTTTGTCTTTATGGCGACCGCCAGCGGTACTGTGAAGAAAACCTCCCTTCAGGACTTCAGTCGTCCGCGTAACGCCGGGATTATTGCCGTCAACCTCAATGAGGGCGACGAGCTGATTGGTGTTGATCTGACTGACGGCAGTAATGAAGTGATGCTGTTCTCTGCTGACGGTAAAGTTGTCCGCTTTGCGGAAGATGCTGTCCGTGTCATGGGGCGTACTGCCACAGGGGTCCGCGGTATTCGTCTGAGTGACGACGATGCGGTGGTATCGCTGATTATTCCGCGTGGCGAAGGTGAAATTCTGACTGTCACTGAAAACGGCTACGGCAAACGGACTGCGGAAGCGGAATATCCGACCAAATCCCGTGCCACTCAGGGGGTTATCTCCATTAAAGTGAGTGAGCGTAACGGGAAAGTCGTCGGTGCTATCCAGGTGGGCGCAGATGATCAGATTATGATGATCACCGATGCCGGTACACTGGTTCGTACCCGTGTCTCTGAAGTCAGCATCGTGGGTCGTAACACCCAGGGTGTGACATTGATCCGTACCGGAGAAGAAGAGAAAGTGGTCGGTTTACAGCGTGTCGCAGAGCCGGAAGAGGATGAACATGATTTCTCTGACGACGGTGAAGAGACTGATGCGGCACCGGATGATAATGCAGAAGAGAATAACGATTAATATCACCGGTTTCCGGTAATATAAAATCAGAAAACTGATAAAGCAGGAACAATAGTATTGTTCCTGCTTTTTATTTACCCCGGGGGTTTTGTAAACATTGCACAGTGGTATATCCTAGACATAACAGTCTGAAACCTCATGAATATATCAGATTCATTATTGGCGGAGCCCCTTTGAGATACTTTTCATCTTTCCAGACGTCACTGAAAATTTCGCGTTACCTGTTCCGGATCGTCGGTGTGATGTTATGGGGGCTGGGGGCGTTGCTGACGGTATTCTATTTACTGAATATCTATAACGGGATGCGTAATGATATCCGTCAGCAATATTATTCCGATTACGATGCCTTGTTAGCCTATTTCCGGCAATCCACCGATATGGCCCGTGATATCCGTTATATGAATGAACGGTTTGTCGAAAATAAAGAAGTGCGGCCGGGAGAGCCTGCTGACAGGACCAGCGACGGATTTTTTATCGATTACCGGGCTTTGAATACCAAAGGCGACTGCGTGGCTTTCCGCACCGGCAGCGGCTCTTATATTATCGCATTCAAAGATCTCCTGACATACTGGCAGAATAATATCGCTGCTCCGATGGGACTGAATCAGGCCTTTCTGGTCGGCTCAAAAACCTTATGTATGGTGTCATTCCCGATCCGGAATCTCTCCACCGGCAGCGAAACACTGCGCAGAATGGTTAATGATTACTCTCAGAATTACTTCCGCCTGAAAAGTCAGGGAAAAGAGCGCACGATTTACTGGGCGGCACCCGGCAGTAATCAGGGAATGGCCAGCCTGTTTGTGATGATGCCGCTTTATTATGACGGGCGTTTCCTGGCACTGATGGGAATCGAGCGTAATCTGCAACTGGAAAACTTTAACCGTCTGCGCGGTTTTCCGGCCAATATGGCGATAATTAATGAGCAGGATGATGTTGTGCTCTCCTATCCGGAAGAAATCAACACACAGAAAAATAAAGACCGCTATCTGGTGGACGATAATTATTTCGGCTACGACGACGGATTCACCCGGCTGGTCTTTAAACGCAGACTGACGCCGTCCCTGCTGAGTGTTGTATATACCACGCCGCTGAGCTCAATTTATGAAAAACTGAAATTTCAGATCCTCAACGGCGCTATTCTTAATCTGATCTCCGCTATTATTATCGGGCTGTTCACCTGGCTGCTGGAACGGCGGATATTTATGCCGGCCGAAAACAACGCGATGCGTCTGGAAGAGCACGAGCAGTTTAACCATAAGATTGTGGCCTCCGCGCCGGTCGGGATCTGTATTCTGCGCACTCTCGACGGCACAGCACTGCTGAGTAATGAGCTGGCTCATAATTACTGGCGAATGCTTTCGTTTGAGGATCGCAACCGCATCGGCCTGCTGATAAAAGACAAACGGCAGGGAATGGAAGATATGGTGACCCGTAATGGCGGGCACCTTCAGGTGAGTTTTGTTCATTCCCGTTATCAGAACGAAGAAGTGGCGATTTGTGTACTGGTGGATATAAGCGCCCGTGTGCAGCTGGAAAGCTCTTTACAGGATGCGGCACAGGCGGCAGAGCAGGCCAATCAGTCCAAATCCATGTTTCTCGCCACTGTCAGTCACGAACTTCGCACACCGCTGTACGGTATTATCGGCAACCTGGAACTGTTACAGTCCATGGCACATTCACAGGATGCTCAGCGTTTGCTCGGCACCATGAATAACTCCTCTTCATTATTACTGAAAATTATCAGTGATATTCTCGATTTCTCTAAAATTGAATCCAAACAGCTGAAAATTGAGCCGAGAGAGTTTAACTTCCGCGAACATATTCATTTTGTGGTGGCAAACTATCTGCCGCTGGTGGCGAAAAAACGCCTTTCTCTGTACTGCTTTATTGAAAATGATGTGCCGGAGCTGGTCTGTAATGACCCGGTGAGGATGCAGCAGGTGATTGCGAACCTGTTTAATAACGCAATCAAATACACTTACGTCGGGATGGTGTGCATTCACGTCTATGTTTGCGGTGAGTATCTGCATGTGGATATACAGGATACCGGTGGCGGTATCAGCGATGACGAACTGCGTCAGTTATTCGACCCGTTCTATCAGATTATGCCGAACACAGACAGCCCGTCGCAGGGCACCGGGCTGGGGCTGCCTATTTGTGAAAAACTGATCTCGCTGATGGACGGCGATATGATGGTGGAGTCGCAGAAAGAAGTCGGCAGCCTGTTCGGGATCCGCTTTCCGTGCTATACCGCATATCCGTCCGGCTGTCATGCGGATGTGGTGCCGCTGACAGTGCCGCTGGTATTTGAATTCCGCAACAGGGTACTGGCGGATTATATGCAGCGTTACTGGCAGAGTATTGCCCCGGCGCCGGTGCCGTTGTCAGAATGCAGTGATGTTTCCTGTGCAGTTGTGATAACAGATGTGGTTACCCCGGCGATGAAACAGGCTCGTCTGCTGATTGAACTGGATGCCGGTTATACCGACAAACCGGTGCCGCAGGGCGGCGAGCACTGGCGGCATAATACACATCAGCTTGACCGGCTGTTTGAGTTTGTCTCCGACCGTCTGAATAACCGTCGTCAGGAAGCGGATGATATGCCTCCGCCGCCGCAACCGGACAGCCGGCAGGTACTGCATGTCCGGATCCTGATTGTGGATGACCATCCGATTAACCGGCATCTGCTGTCTGACCAGCTGCATCTGTTCGGCTTCCACACTGCGACAGCGGATGACGGGCTGGATGCGCTTAATTTCCTGGAAACCCATGAGGTGGATATTATTCTGTCCGACGTCAACATGCCGAATATGAACGGCTATGACCTGACCCGCACACTGAGAGAGAAGGGGATGACACTGCCGGTTATCGGGATCACCGCCAACGCCATGGCGGAGGAACGTGAGCGCTGCCTGGCTTCCGGCATGAATGATTGTCTCTCTAAGCCGGTATCGATGGAGGCGTTGCGCACCATGATGCAGCATTACATCCCGCAGGTCGCCCCGCCCGGGACCGAATAACGGGGAGCCGCATAAAAACGCCATTCAGATGAATGGCGTTTTTTTATCAGTATTGTAAACCGTTTCCGGATCACTCATCTCTGTGGCTGTCGATAGTGACAGACGAAAGATAATTCAGCAGAGCGATATCGTTATCCACACCCAGTTTCAGCATGGCAGATTTTTTCTGGCTGCTGATAGTTTTGATACTGCGGTTCAGTTTACGTGCAATCTCAGTGACCAGATGCCCTTCGGCAAACAGACGCAGAACCTCGCTTTCTTTCGGAGACAGGCGTTTATCACCGTATCCGTTGGCATTCACTTTTTCCAGCAGTTTGGAAACACTGTCAGGTGTGAATTTCTTTCCTTTCTGCAAAGAAGCCAGTGCTTTCGGCAAATCAGCCGGCGCACCCTGCTTCAGTACGATCCCTTCGATATCGAGGTCCAGTACGGCGCTGAGGATCGCCGGATTATTGTTCATCGTCAGCACAATAATCGCCAGGTCAGGATAATGGCGCTTGATATACTTGATAAGCGTGATGCCATCACCGTATTTATCTCCCGGCATGGAGAGGTCAGTGATCAAAACATCTGCATCCAGACGTGCTAAATTGTTGATCAGTGAAGTGGAATCTTCAAATTCACCAACAACATTAACCGTTTCCAGTTGTTCCAGGGATTTTTTTATCCCGAACAGAACAATGGGATGGTCATCAGCGATAATAACATTCAGGTTATTCATACTCTTGGTTACCTTGCTGCAGCAATTCAGTGACAATGGCATCAATTTCCCGGATACCTTCATCCACTTTCATTTTGTTTTTGTCAGCGATATAGCGTTCTATATCTTCACAGCGTGATTTCAGATAATCAAAGTCGAGCACAGCAAAGACCCCTTTGACCCGATGTACTGTCAGCGCCAGTGGCTGCAATTCACTTAATTCTGCTTCCGTGTACATCTTACTTATATCAGGAGGTACTGTGGTGGCAAACAAATCTTTATACGTACTTTGTGCCAACTGATTTTTATATAATGCAACAACTTCCCCGACGGAAAGCGCTGTTGTATTAATACCCGTATTTCCGGGTAAGAATCTATCATCAAACTCATCCGAAGTTAAGCTTTGTTCGATAAGCAGCGTAATAGCATTCAGAATTTCATCATTGAAATTATAATTACATTCCACCAGGGAAGGCGTAATCATTTTATGTTCAGTAATGTCATTGCGTAAAAAGAGTATTGGCTTTCTCGCTTTCTTATCAAAGTCAGTTATCAGGATGTCGTATTCATCTTGCAATAATGCGCGATTTTTATCAAATAAAATTCCGCTGTTTTCAATTATAATTGTGTTAATTATTTCCCGAATACTCGGATTAATGATATTAATCTTAAACAGCGTATCTTCCAGTATCTCTGACGGCTCACCGGCCATCTCCGTGGCAGGCAGCGGCAGCTCAACGGTATAGTGAGTGCCGATGTCAGGTTTACTGTCAATTTTCAGCTTTCCGTTGAGCTTTTTACATAATAAATCACACAAATAGAATGCCAGCCCCGAATTCGGACGACCTTCTGTACCGGCGACCTGAAACATAAACGGATCGTGCAGATTAACGAGATCAGATTGCGGCAGCCCGGAACCACTGGCAATTATTTCTAACTTGATATTATTATGTTCATCTTTAAATATATTCTTAAGGCGGATGGTTAATTTTCCATATTTTAAATTACTAACAGCGTAATTCAGTAATAATAAAAAAATCTTACTGATAATTGGACCGTCACCAATATAACTCAGTTGTTTGTTAATTTCGTTGTGGAAATAAAGCGGAATACCTTTGTCATTTATCTGATGTGAAAATTGTTTAACAACATCTTCCACCGTCTGAGATAACAGGAATTCATCATTGACCGGTTTCCAGCCATCTGTTTCCAAATCTGCCAGCAGAATAATGTTTTCGATCCACTCACACAGGTAACCGGACTCCGCCACGACTTTATCCACCAGCTGGCTGCCGGCAGGATCGGTGACATACTGAGTCAGCGTATGCAGGTCATTACTGAGTTGCTTGACCGGTACCACCAGCTCCGAGCGGATATTCGACAGTACGGACTGACGGGCCTTGATACTTTTCTTATATTCGCGGTCAGACAGTTGCAGGCGGCGGGCGGTCAGCGCTTCCTGGTCCACATCCCGGAACAGAATCAGATAAGTATCATTCATATTACGGACCGGATTCATACTGACCTCATACACCACGTTATCAATGGTAGTCTGAATCCGCCCCTGATGTTCGCGGGCCATATCGCGGGTTTTGTTCAGGTCACTGAGGGTCAGCAGCTGGTTGGCGATGGTATTGCTGACCAGCCGTTTATTGGCTGAAAAATCATAAATTGCCAGCCCGATAGGCAGCTGTGCCACAATTTCACTGGTTATCGCTTCACTGTTTCTGGCCTGGCGGACTAATGTATTGAGCGGGGAAATGAATCGCTTGCGGATATAAATAAGGCCGCCGACAGAGAGCATACTGAACAGGAAGACGGAAATTAACAGCCAGATATTGGCGGTCAGCATTTCTTCGGCCAGTGACAGCAGCGAAAGCTGATAAACCACCTGATACGGCATTTCCCGCAGGCGGTAACTGAGTTTAAGTGACAGGCCGTTAATACTGATTTGCACCGCGTTCGGGCGGTTGCTGAGTGTATGAGAACCGGCCGGAATCAGTGACAGATTGGACAGATCAAGATTATCCGGTACCAGGTTATTCACCGGTAAATCAAACGCCACCACGCTGGTCAGCTGACCGGGGTTATTAAACATCGCACGGTAGGTATAGTAATAAGTTGATTCTGAGGGCATTTTGGTAAAGGAAGATAGGGTTTCCCGCTCATCCAGTGCAGTGGAATCCGCCAGCATTTCAGCACGTTTTTCATCGGCACCCAGTGTCAGCGGGCTTTCGCGGTAGCGCAGCTCAGGACGCAGGGCAGAGTGGGATGTTACCAGCAGCAGACTGTTATCCAGCCCGTTGAGGTAATATACGGAATTAAACTGATTCTCACCGCCCCACAAAATGGTCAGATAATCGGAAAAACGCCGCGCGATGGCGTATGTCTCATCATTGGTCTGGCCGAACAGAATGGCATCCACAACCGGCACACGGCTGTCAATCCAGTAAATATCATTCAGGATCTTATGCGGCGGAACGAGCTCCGGCCGTTTCTCAGTATCAGTGGTATTGGCGAGTCTGAACAGCTCAGCGGACTGATAACGGTACGTTTCAACCTGATGTTCTATCCGGCTGCTGAAACTGTATAGTGCGCCTTTCTTGCTTCCCAGCCAGGCATCGTAATAGTTATATCCGTATAAAAAAAGAGATAAGACTAATAACGAAACAAATGATGCATAAAAGCCGGGTATCGCATAAGGCTTGGAATGTGACTGTCTGTACATATGTTCCGTTGTGACCTTATTGTAAGTACTTGACTGTAAATTCACCGGGATTTAATTCTATCATACTAATTCCCGTCACAATAACAGCAGTATTCAGCTCTCAGACCGGTCTGATGCATGAATGTTGAGCAGACAAGCGAAAAAAACGGATTTTTTTGCATATAGGGGTAGACAGGTTCCTCATTTTTCAGCATAATCGCGCCCCATGGAAGGATGGCCGAGTGGCTTAAGGCAGCGGTCTTGAAAACCGCCGACGGGAGACCGTCCTAGAGTTCGAATCTCTATCCTTCCGCCAAATTCGCCGGCTTAGCTCAGTTGGTAGAGCAACTGACTTGTAATCAGTAGGTCACCAGTTCGACTCCGGTAGCCGGCACCATATTAAACCCGTTAACTCTCAACCAGTTAGCGGGTTTTTCATTTATGCTCCCCAACCACGATAAGCGTATGGTGGGACATATTTGGGACATCATCACCAAAAACAGCATCAATTTGCTGTGCGTGCTGACTCAGATGACCCGGTGCCAGGTGAGCATACCGGCGTACCATCTCTATTGATTCCCATCCTCCCATTTCCTGCAATACAGACAGCGGTACTCCTGCCTGAATTAACCAGCTTGCCCACGTATGGCGAAGGTCGTGGAAACGAAAGTTCTCTATGCCGGCGCGTTTAAGTGCAGTTCTGAACGCGGTGTTGCCGTCAACGCGCATTTTTCTGACAACCGGAGTCATTGAGCCGTCAGATCTGTTTTTGGCCTTCGTGTGCACAAAAACATACTTTGTGTGATTGCCTATCTGCTCACGCAGGACACGACACGCAGTATCGTTAAGAGCAACACCCAGCGCTTTCCCTGATTTGGTCTGATCCGGGTGAATCCACGCCACTTTTCTCGGCATATCTATTTGCGACCATTCCAGATTAACAATGTTGGAACGCCGCAGGCCGGTAGCCAGAGCAAATGTCACGACAGATTTAAGCGGCTCACTGCATTCATCGATCAGTCGTTTCGCTTCCCACGGCTCCAGCCAGCGGATCCGGTTATTCTTCGGTTTCGGCACCCTGATATTCGGAGCTTTATCGAGATACTTCCAGTCGCGTTCGGCGGCGCGCAGCAGTGACTTTATAAAAGCCAGGTAGGCCGCTTTGGTTGCCACAGAAACCGGTTCTGATTTCTTACTGACAGCACGTCGTTTCCTGCCGGCAACATGCTTTTCCCAATTCTCTTCCTGCTTCTGATTTTTCAACTTACTGGCAGCATCATAGATTTTAATTTCATCAATATCTGCTAGGTGCATCCCTTCAAAGTGATCGAGCCAGAACAGGATTTTGGTCTTATCATCATCAAGTGATTTTTTACCTGATTTTTCCTCAAGCCACCGCGTGCAGGCAACCTCAAAAGTAACCTTCGGAGTTTCACCAAGTGCGCTTACGCGCCACAGCTCGGCCTTTCGTTTATCATGCAACTCCTGCGCTTGCTTTTTGTCCGTTGTACCAAGCGACTCCTTAATTCTTTTACCATTGTGCGAGTAACTGGCGTACCAGGTCTCACCTCTCCGGAAGATTGACATGTCCTTTCCTCTTCCGCACTAATCACGCTTTCAGGCGTATTGTGCATTTTGTAGTTGATGGCTGCAATGCAATTTGCCCTGGTGAACTGCCACGGCGATTTAGGCTTAAGCGGGTCTTTTCTCGCACCAGTCAGCCTGCCGGCATCAATCCATTTTTTCATAGTAGGGTAAGATATCCCCATGAAGACACACGCTTCACGGCTATCCATCGGGTAGGAGTCTACCGCCGTCCTGCACAAAGTTAGTGCGCGGGGTTTGGCTAAAGTCGGTTTAGTTGCAACCTCCATCCTTCATCTCCTTCTGTAACGTACGCACGTAATACCCGAGCACTCTCTTTGCCGGAAAGCGCAGGTGATTAAGTGGTTTAAATTTCGGTGTGTATTTGTCGAGTATTGCGGTGTGTTGTTCGTCTGATGTGTACTGCATTAATTCCGTCAGGCAATCCCTTGCTATTCGTCTGCGTCCGTTCTCTGCTTCCTGTGGTGTCATATACCACCTATGCTATTTAATTAATTTCGATACCCTTTAACTGAGATGTTCCCGTTTTTCTTTCTGACAATCCACACTTGCATGTCATTACGACCGTAAGCACAGTCTTTATGTTGCATGCTAATGAAAGTAGATAAACACCAGTGTGAGTATGCAATTAATTCAACATCATCTTTATTTTTAACTGTTGTTGTTATTCTCATTCTCCGCATCCTTCATCAGCAAAAATAATTCCATAGCCTTGCGATAAAAATTATCATTGTAGTTTTCGCATCCGTCCCAAACGCTTATTTCAGGATGCCGTACGCAGCTAACCTGCCAAGCTATCCCGTCATGTTCCAGTGATATGAGATTGTCTTTAATAATCGGCATTGATTGACTGGGGTTTAAGCAGGGGTTATAGATGACATGTCCACATATAACAACAATTCTCATGCCATAATCAACTTCATACTTTAACTTCAATTTCTCAGCCACAGCCTTATTAATCTCAAAGTCTGATTTGTCACTATATTTGTTCATTGCTTTCACTCTCTAAATCACAAATAGCATCCATTACATCGGAGCCACGAATATCTTCAAATGCCACGCATGCCATATCAAAGACACGTCGCTCCATTGGGTGCGGTGACTTCCAGTATTCAAAGCCATCTCTTCGCACATATCCCATCATGTTGTAAAACTTGCCAGCCATTTTAATTGCGGCATCAACTAATTCTCTATTGGTCATAGTTTCCATGCACCACCTCCGCACACACTAATTCAACATTCCGCACAGCCCTTGCCTGCACTGCGCAGCTCTCACTGCAATAAACACAACTGACACTGACCTTCTGCAATATCCAGTTGGTCACGCTCATATTCATCTATTTTCTGATTTATTGTTTTTCTGCGGCACATTCCTTTTGTTGTTGAGTCAGGCCGGAATTCGTGACGAATATAATTATTCTCCATTGCGATAATGCGTCCGAAATCTTCCGGGTATTTGTCGCGTAACATAATTAATTCAGAGCCGGTAAGGTGAGGGCAGCAGATACAGGATGATTTACCGGGATAATACAGGCCGACTTCCTCAACCGCTGATGATTCTCTCTCCCCAATATTCCAGTCGACGAGAGGAAATACCTGCACCCATTTATGTTCCGGCTTCCAGCGTTCGGCACGCTGCGGCTCATCGGCATTAATCCCGATAATACGCAGAATACTTCCGGTGTGAGAATCCAGCGGAACGCCTTTTTTCTCAACGCCCCATGCTTTTAAGCACTCCTGGTGGTTATGAAAATACTTATCGGCCGTCTCGACTTTAAATCGCAGTGAGCATGATTTGCTGCCGAACGCAGCAGGAGGAAGAGTGTTGTTTTTCTCCGCTGTTTCAATAACACTTAATGGCTCACCGTCCTTATCCCACTTTCTCAGAACAACGACTTTCGACCATTTCCTTTCATTGCACCAGCTTCTCAGCCAGCCAATAAAATTATAGGTATGCTCGAACTCAGAGCCGGTATCACAAAATACAATCTCATGCGGCTCATATCCGCGCTTATACATTTCAGCAATGAGCATTACCGTATCATCACCCATTCCGGCCATAATCACGCGGAATGAGGTAGCGAGCCATGCCTTTTCAAAAGGTGGCCTTTCATCAAATAAAACCATATTGATTATTCCTGAATTGTCAGAAGTGAATTGCAGGCACAGCAGAGCCGTGCATTACCAGCAGTAATACAAATCCGATTGTCATGGTTGGCTACTTTCCGGATATTAAATCAGCGCGGATATACAGTGTATCGGTTGGGTTTATTCTGTCTGAGCACCAGGTGGTAATATCGTCACATGACGGGCAATCAGGGAATACAGGCTTACCTTCATCTTCCGGCTCTGGATCAACCTGTAACCATATTAATTCCGGCGCGGTAGGGCACTTAATATTATCCGGTAGTGATGGTACTAATTTATTAATATCGTCAAGCTGATGCCTTACCTTTGTGTGCGCATCGGCAAGACTTATTATTAAGGCTACCAGTAATGCGCGTTCATGCTCTTTATCATCAAGCAATTTATGCCACTCAGCATCATCGTCACATGCTGCTTTAATTATATCGTCACACTCAGCGGCTCTGATTTGTGTGTTCTCTATATACTCACACAGTTCAATAACAACATCAGGCGCTAATTCAATGTCAGATATTCCGATACTTTCTTTCGCCTGCCGTTTTAATTCTTTCGCTAATTCTAATATTTTACTATCCATCACCCCTCCTGAATCTGCTTAATCAATTTCACGCCCATTAACAGACTGGTAGTTAAAATGCCAGAACAGAAATTCACGACCGCGCTTTGTCAGGCGTAACTTCTCCGTGATTAGTCCCATATTTACCAGTATGCGTTGTGCCGTATATCCGTTGTGATATCCAGCCATTACCTTCAGGCATCCATTTCCTACGATATCGCGGTAATTTGTATGCCCGAAATTAGTCCCTTCAAAATGCCTGGCGATATACTCATCCGTGATATCTGCGATTAAGTCGATTGGTCGCGACATATTCACCCCTGAATCTGCTTAAATTCGATAACCCATACCCACGGGTTGGTCAGCCAGTTTCCTCTTCCGTAGATTGATGACCAGATATCCGCAAAAACTTCGAAGCCGTAGTGGGCCGGTTTGAAATCATAAAGCCCGCGTCCAATCTCTTTGCAAATGTCGCCCAGGGTAATATCCTGCACCTGCTGCAACCAGACATCGACAATCTCAATTTTACCTTTGATATTGCCGTCTTTGTCTGCGAACGGGATTTTTTTATCAACCAGCACATACGGAAAGTTTCGCTCTAAACTGTGACCTGGTGCGACAGTTACACGCTTGATACCTTTACTCCAGCCCGCGCCAAAGACCTCATAGAAGTTTCCGTTTAATACCGGCTGAGGCTTCATCAGTCTCCGCGTCTGCGTCTTCCTGCCGTCAATAACAGCCGCTAACATTTCGTCGCTGAATTTGATTCTGTCTTTCATATTCATTCCTCTGTTATCAGCATCCCTGCTGGTTGATGCAGTTATATTTCAACTGCCCCCTCATCAGGATATTCAGTGCAATAAAAGATTGTTGTGCTTCTGTTTTCGCTTTCAACATAGAAGTCAGTCTGCAAAGTAAATTCAGTTTCCATGTCAACTTCCGGTGCTCTTACGGTCATTCCTGCAAAGTCAGCCATCATTCTGATCTGCTCTGCTGTCAGAGTAATTTCCATCATCTCTCCTTATCTCAGCATCCCTGCATTACGCTTCATCCTGAAACGGTGGGGTTATTAAAGCTGAAATCCTTTCCACTGATTACCGTACTCAATGCCGAGTGTGTTTAAAGCAGCATCCATTGCCTCAATAAACTCCGGTATCTGCTGGTCGAATTCCTGCATCATTTTTTCGTCACGCTCTACCGGGATGTGGACAATTTCTTTTCCTCCCGGCATGCGCGGGTCGTAGTTTGCGAAGTGCCAGACATCCTTTCCGGTGATCCACATTGAATATTGAACCTGAGCGGTGTATTCCCTTTTCATGGCCTTAATTCCGTTTAAAGCCAGGTCGATAAAGACTTCTGTTGTCTTGGGGCATTTAAGCTCAAGACCAGCGCCGTCACTGCAAATTCCGTCAGGAGAGCAGGCCGTCCGCAGTGATTCATCCCTGAAAATTATCGGGTCTTCCGTGACCGTCAGGCCGCTGTAAAACTCGAATGTCATTCGTGCTTCGAGCTCGTAATCCTTTCCCCACTCCAGTGAACGGGCGTTAACATCCTTGCTCACGCCGGTGCAGACTTCACCGATAAGCGTATTGAAATATGTCTTTTTGGTGTCGCTCCATGTCGTTCCTGAGCGGGGTTTTGTGAGCACTTTCCAAACCTCTGAGGCTGTGATCGCCCCGAGACGCAGCGACATCCATTCTTCGCTTCCCTGCGATATTTTTGATAAATCGATGCCGGTTTTGCTGAGAATGATGTCGTTACTGATCATTATTCGCCTGCCTTTTTCCTGAGCATGTCGATGATGGCGTTGGCCTCAAATACGGTGAGTTGTTCCGGGTGTGATATGGGGCGGTTGAATTTTTTGCTGATGAATTCGAGGAATTTATCGCTCCATTCACCATCAACCTTAATCATCAGATCAGCTATATCCTGTAACTGATTTTCTCCCGCCGGTGTAACATCACGCTCCTGTGATTGCTCACCTTTAAAATCGATACCCTCGCCGGATTCTGTGTTCACATAATCGATGGCCTGATCAAGCCGTTCGCGGCGAGGCCAGTATTTAGCCGCCTGCTTCACGACTGTTTTCAGTATCATCTGTTCTTCATCAGTTACCCACGGGCAGGACTTTTGTTTTGATTTCCATGCTTTCCAGGCTGATGAGCGGTCACGGATTGCATAGATATCAGCAATCGGCATTGTGTGTGTCAGGTAATCGCCGTCATCTGTTTTCACCACGACATACGCACCGACAATATCACCGCGTTCTTCTGCCGGTGCGAAAGCGTTGTACTCATGGCGAGGAGCGGTATCGATAGATGTGAGCTGGAAGTTATCGTTTTTGCGGACAATACTGGACTGGCACCACTTTATTGCGCCTGATTGCTGTGCAATGTGCATCAGTCCCATGTAGCTGATATCGAGGCAAACCTTTCTATCTCGCGGAACAAGATAAGCCAGCTTCTGTGCCGGATTCAGGCTGATGCCGATAGCGGCAATATTCATCACTGCGCTGCGTACCGAAACGAGATTGCTCACGGCCACATTTGCCAGGTAATCGTTATTGGCAAATATTTGCATAGCGAACTCAGATTCCCTTTTGAATGCTATGCTCGGTTCACTGCAAACCTGCTCAAAGTCCGTTTTG
Source organism: Morganella morganii (assembly GCF_019402645.1). Lineage (GTDB taxonomy): Bacteria > Pseudomonadota > Gammaproteobacteria > Enterobacterales > Enterobacteriaceae > Morganella > Morganella morganii_D. The sequence continues at coordinate 1,701,442 of NZ_VKKS01000001.1, read as the reverse complement.
AGCGGGTTTATTGTTTCGTACACTTTTTGTATTGTGGTACTCATTGCTCTCTCCAGATGAGGTACGCATTCCGAATCCCTTCGAGTAATGCATCCAGTGATTTGCCATTATTGATGAAGATAGGATCCATTATCTTTTCCATTTCCGGCGATAAGATATGCTCTGGAAGTCCATCCATGAACTCGTCAGCATCCATACACAGAGCATCGTTTACGGCATCCTGCCATGCTGCATGCTCCAGCCGCCGCTCTTCCTGAGCATCCTGTGCTGCGTATGCGTTCATGCTGCGCTCCTTCCTGACAGTGCTGCCAGAACATCCTTGTCTTTCCCTGCTTTCCGTAGCATGTCGGCGATAACATCCGGATCCGTCCGTGAAATGCCGTGTTCGATTAACTCATCGAAATTCCGGTCAACGACTTTTGCCAGCGCTTCCATGCTCCCGGCGGTAACACTCAGTCCGCAGCTTTCATCAAAGTGAATTTCCTGTTCTCTGTCGGTGTTTGTGCGTGAATGAAGTGATGAGCGATAACTTACTGTTAAGTCCTGGTACATAAATCCCCCTCATCTGGCGAACAACAGAACAACCGTCAGCGCCAGAAATGTAATTAACACCGGCTTTAAGCCTGATTTTTTACGTGCGAAACTCTCACTACAAAGCTTGTAGCGATGCTCTTGCTGTTTAAGCATGTCCATGTTGTTTACCTGCTGATATCCCGGGGTGGGATAGGGTGGGTTACTTCTGTGTGAAAGAGAGTATGGCGGCTATGTGGGCTTCTGCTGCTTCTTGGGTTAAGTGAATGAGACCGCGCTCAATCCAGCAGTAAATCTCCTGATCAGAGCCTGTCCATACGTGAGGGCATGCGCCGTATTCAAGAGTAATAACCCAATACCTATCCCCGACCTCCGGTGGCTCCCGCACCGGCTCCTGAACCTGATGCCCGTTAATGTCGATGTAGCGAGGTTTCAGCCGGTATTCACTGTTCATATTGAAGATGAATGCCCCGTGCGGTTCCATCCATCGGTTCGTCTCTGGTGCTGTAAGGCAGCGCACCTCAAAGTGTTTCCACCACTCTTTATCCGTCTTTGCTATCTCTGCTGCCTTAGCCATAAGGTCAGCATGTGGATGCCCTGACATTGTTACTTCTCCCTTGCTCTGAGCATTGCGTCTGCCATGCGGTAATATATTTTTGCAGCGTTAACTAGCTGCTCGTCATTGCAATTTGCAAAGTAACCAACTTCTGAGTTTTGATTTGTCCAATCACCTTGCATAGCCTTGGCTGCGAAGTAGTCGCGCAGCGTCATACCTGGGTCGATACTCCAATCTGAGTTGTAGGCAACACTGCCAAGCATTGGAAACGCCGAGCCACCTGTTTTATCTGTCATACTTCCTCCTATGCACTTCCCTGTTTGTTATTCGTCGCCTGCTTCAGGTTCATTAATCCATTCCGGACGCTCACCCCTGCCGAGATAAAAATCAATGATATCCAGCAGGCGCGGGAAGAATTTCAGCGCTCTGCGTCCGTCCATTTCTGCAATCTCGCGCTTACTGAACTTGCGCCATGCGTCGACGGGGTGATTCTGACACCCAGCACGGACATATTCGCCATTGGTGATTGTTACTGCGTACTCTTCACCGAAGATAATGAAAGTGCGATCAGGCAGGTCGGCACGTCTCAGGTCGGCATCGCTCAGGTTGGCACCGCTCAGGTTGGCATCGCTCAGGTTGGCATCGCTCAGGTTGGCACGTCTCAGGTCGGCAGCTCTCAGGTAGTCAACTCTCAGGTAGTCATCGCTAGTGATGGCCTAGCTCATCTTGTCCGGGCTCAGGTTGGGGTGGGGCGGGGGGGGGGG
>NZ_VKKS01000001.1:1178969-1699541 GCF_019402645.1 Morganella morganii | reverse complement strand
CTCATCATCGTACAAGGTTAACGGCGTTAAGGTGGTAGGCAGTCGCGTTACCGGCTTCACTCCGGCAACCGGTTCAGCGCTGAAAGGTGCGTTTAATGCCAGTCAGGCATACGCGGTAAGCGCCACATATACGCAATCAGAAGTACAGGCGATGGCGTCCGGCCTTACTGCTGCACGACAACGCATAAAAGCCCTTGAGGATGCCATGCGCTCACACGGACTGATTGACTGAGGTAATCATGATTACATTCAAACCAACGAGGAATATCGACCTGATTGAGGCCGTTGGTAATCATCCTGACATTATTGCCGGGAGTAACAACGGGGACGGGTTCGATTATAAACAGGAACGCAGACACTTTGAGGTTGACGTTCACGGGAAATTCGGCGGCATCGTGTATTACGAAGAAGTGCAGCCGATGACGTTCGAGTGTCACGCTATGTATCTTCCTGAGGCCAGGGGGTTCAGCAAAGATATTGGCCTGGCATTCTTGCAGTTCATCCTCTCATCAACCTACGTCCAGTGCGTGACATCGTTTGCGGCGCGTAAATTCCGCCACGGCCAGATGTACTGCGCAAGTATCGGGCTTGGCCGCGTGGGCACCATCATAAAGTATTTCAAAGGCGTTGATGACGTCACTTTCTACTCAGCAACCCGTGAAGAATTAACCAAATTCCTCAGTAATCAGCGGAGATAATTATGTCCGGATATATTTTTAAACTGGCACGAAAGATTGCCGGTGAAGAACCTCTGTTCCCTGAAAAAGGCGGCAAGGGTGGCGGCGATAATGGCGCAGGCGCTCAGGCTGATGCAATGCGACATTCCGCCGATTTGCAGGACGCTCAACTCAACCGGATTATGACAAACCTTGCTCCATTCACGCCATTAGCGCAGCAGTACATTACTCAGATGCAGGGATTGTCAACACTGGAAGGTCAGGATAAGGCGTTACAGGGTTTCTATGGCTCAGACATGTACAAGCGGCAGGCTGACCAGTCTCGCTATCAGGCTCTGAATGCAGCTGAAGCGACGGGGGGGCTTGGGTCAACAGCGACCGGCAACCAACTTGCGGCTATCGCTCCGTCGCTCGGTCAGGCGTGGCTTGGCGATCAGATGAACAGTGCACAGAATCTGGCAAATATCGGCCTCGGTGCATTACAGGGGCAGGCCAACGCCGGGCAGAACTACGCCAACAATATGGGCTCTCTTTATCAGCAGCAGGCTGCTTTAGCAGCGGCTAACGCTAACCGTCCGTCAGGTTTCCAGCAGGCAATAGGCGGCGGGGCATCAGGGGCTATGTTGGGCGGCGGTATTGCCAGCGCTATTGGTGCGTCGACTCCGTGGGGTGCCGGTATTGGTGCTGGCCTTGGGTTACTCGGCAGTCTGTTTTAAGGGGGAGTTATGGCAACGTGGAATCAGGGCGGCATTGCCGGAAGTCTTCTCGGCGGAATAGGCGGGGTAAATAGCAACGCGCCCCGCGCAACCGACGCAAACACAGCACTGTCGTTAATCCGTGAGAATAATGACATTCAGCGGTCAGGTGCCAATAACCATGTATTACAGGGATTGCAGGGGCTGTATGGTGTAGCTCAGATGTACCAGGCTGACCAGCAGGCGCAGAGACAGCAGGAGTTTTTCCAGAAATATGGAACAGCCCGCGCTGCCGGTGATACAGCATCTATGCGACAACTCTTTGCTGAGTATCCCGAAATGAATGAGCAGATCGGGAAAGGTATGGAAGGAATCTCCGCTGACACCAGGCAATCACTCGGCAATGTGGCCGCAAACTTTCGCATGGCAGTTAACGCCGGAACGGGTGATCAGTTCGTTGCCAAAAATGCAGCTGAACTGATGCGACTCGGCATTGACCCGAAAGAAGCACAGCGCCTGGCTAAGGCTGATCCGAAAGGGGCTGTTGAGTTGGCTGACACTATCGGCATGAGTGCGCTCACTCCTGAAAAGTATTTTGACATTATTGGTGATAAAGAGAATCGCAAAGTAACCATGCGGGGGCAGGACATTACCGCAGACGGACAGCGTATTTCTGCCGAAACTGCTCGCCGTGGTCAGGATATCAGTGCGGCAACAGCGAGACGCGGGCAGGATATCTCAGCATCAACCACCCGCCGTGGTCAGGATATGGCTATGCAGCGATCAATGTCTTCCGGTGGCGGAGAGGGGGAGCGAACTGTTCAGCTCTCTGACGGCCGCACTGTCGGTATTGTTGGCAAAGTTCACGGAGCCGGAGCCAACGCATATTACGAAGGGATAGACAATAACGGCAACACCGTGCGAGTGCCAGCAAACTCGATAGCAGCGCCTGCAAGCTCATCAGCGAGTGCAACAAACTACGCTATGAAGAAAGACATCGATGCCATTCTAAATGCTGACCCGGAAAGGTTGGGGTTCATGACTGGCATCACTGGCGGAGCAGGTTCTCCTGCTTTGGGTGCTGATTATGGGAGTCGCTTTAGCGGTAAAGATGAGCGCCAGTTATATCTGGCGGGTCAGCGAATTCAGGGGCGCATGCAAAATCAGGGAATCGCAGCAGCCAAAGAAATGGGTGCTAGCGGCATCAATACCATTCCGGAGGCAAAAATGTATTTTCAGGGAATGCCGCAAATTGATTATTCAAGCCCTGAGTCTATGCAGCAATCAATCCGTGAAATCAAAGAGTATACCGATAACTATAACCAGCAATACAACGCGGATGTCGGTGGTAGCAAGCCGTCATCAAAACAGCAACCGGCACAGCAGCAATCCGGATATTCATCATTATGGGGTGATTAATGGCTAAGGCATGGAAAGACGTTATTGCCTCTCAGCAATATCAGGCGCTGTCTCCTCAGCAGAGAGCTGAAGCACAGGAGCAATACTTTAATGACGTTGTTGCCCCGCAGGCCGGTGAAGCGGTGAATGAGGCAAAGCAGCAGTTTTACACTGCATATCCGGTTGAGACCGTACAGCAAGAACAACAGCCTGCTCAGGAACAGCAGCAGGAAGCGCAGCAGCCTGAAGGATTTTGGGCTAACGTGAAAGATATGGTTACCGGTGAGAGCCGCATGACTCCGGAAATGGAGAAACTCCAGTCTGTATCTGACGCGCCTGAGTTGAGCGAGTTTAACAAAGATGCCGCCAAAGTTGCCTGGGCTCAGATGATGGGTAATCAGCAAGATCAGGAAATCATGCTGAAAAACCTCGGGGCGGAAATCTCATATGACGCAAAGGGCAATGCTATTGTCACCATGCCCGAAATGGTTAAGCAGATGGGATGGTTGCCAAAGCATCACGCCGATAAGCTGGCCGCTGAGTATGGCGGCGTGGCCGAAGTTGATGGTGACGGGAACACTGTTATCAAACTGCCGCCGCGTCAGTATGCGTTAAACAAACCCGGTCTATCTCCTGAGGATGTGGCATCAGGCGCGGCTCTGGCAGCATCATATACACCAGCTGGCAGGGCAGGAGGGTTGGTCAGTGCCGGTCTTCGCGCAGCCGGTACAGATGCGTTAATTCAGGGCACCACAAGTTACATGGGCGGAACCGACATTGACCCGTTTCAGGTTGGCTTATCTGGTGTTCTCGGCACCGGCGGTAAGGCATTTGAAAATATTGTCGGCGCCGCGGCTCGGGCAATAAAAGGGAAGATGTCACCCGAGGCGGCAGAGGCGGTTAAGTTTGCTGATGCTAATAACGCCCCGCTGATGACCACTGATGCTGTTCAGCCTGGCACATTCTCTGGCCGTTCAGCTCAGGCACTGGCTGAGAAAATACCCGTTGCCGGCACCGGGTCACTACGCAGAAATCAGCAGGAAGCAAGGAGTAAACTGATTCAGGAATACTCAGAAAGCTTTGCCGCTCCATCACCTGATGAAGTTGTTCAGAGCCTTCAGAGACAGACCAGCAAGGTTAAACAGGCGGCAGGTAAGCGAATGTCTGAAGTAGACTCCGCAATGCAGTCGGTCGGCACCATAAACCCGACACAAGCTATCACAGCTATCGATAATGAAATGAGCCGATTGGCGCGGCTTGGTGGCGCAGCTGATACTCAAACCATCAATAAATTACAGACTTATCGTGATGAGTTAGTAAAAGGCGCTGATTTTAGCCTGCTGAGAGATCTGAGAACTCAGTTTAGACAGGATGTTAAAGGTGACCGCATGGTGTGGCCTTCTCAGTCACAGGGTGCTGTTAACCGCGTATATGATGCCATGTCAAAGGACATCAACCAGTCTGTGTCTGATAACCTCGGTGCCAGAGTAGCAGATCGGTATCGCCACGCTAATGCGGCATACGCTCATGAGGCTCAGGTGGTGAATAATACGCGGCTGAAATCCGTTCTGCAGAAAGGCGAACTCACGCCGGAAGTTGCCAACAATCTCCTTTTCAGTAATAAGAAAAGTGAGGTTCAGCAACTATACAGATCACTCGATAGTCGCGGAAGGAATGCGGCCAGAGCGTCTGTTATCGGCAAAGCCTACGAGAAATCAGGCGGCAGTCCGGAGAAGTTTCTGAATGAAATTAACCGGCTTTCAGCGCAGACAGGAATCCTGTTTAAAGGTAGCGAGAAACAATATCTGAATGGGATGAAAAAATACCTCGAGCAGACACAAAGGGCATCCAGAGCCGGTGCGGTTACCCCAACCGGGCAGGAGCTTTTGCAGGTTGGTATACCGACGGGAGTGGCAGCTGACGTGCTGGGAAATGGCGGTGCTTTAACTGCCGCGTTTGCCACTTATGGTGGGCTTGCAAGAGTATATGAAAGCAAGTCGATACGTAACATGATGCTTAGATTGGCGAACACCCCAAAGGGCAGCACGGCATATGATCGCCTTATCTCTCAGATATCACAGGCCACCACTGCGGTGATGCAGGGAGAAAAATCCAAGTGATCATGAGCCACGGATGGCTAAATATGTTTAATTAAAAATGTCATTACTGCAAAAGCAATCGCAACTTTGATTATTAGTGACGCAAATTCATCCGCGTCATATTCTTTGTTATTCATACTTCACACCTATTTAATTTAAAAATCACATCATTGCATGATGCGATTACTCACGCTTGGAGAAAGCAATGTCAGACATTATACCAAATGTTGTAGTCTCAATGACAAATCAGTTATTTACACTTGCACGAAAATTCCAGGCGGCGAGTAACGGAAAAATATTTATCGGGAAAATCGATACCGACCCGACTATCCCGGAAAACCAAATCCAGGTGTATCTGGAAAACGAGGACGGAACCACTGTACCGGTGTCGCAGCCGCTGATCATCAACCAGGCCGGTTATCCTGTTTATAACGGGAAGATTGCCAAGTTCGTTACCGTACAAGGCCACTCTATGGCTGTGTATGACTCATACGGTGCTCAGCAGTTCTATTATCCTAATGTGCTGAAGTATGACCCTGACCAGTTGAGAACAGAATTATCCGGTGCAGGAGGTTCTCTGTTGGTAGGGCATGGTGATAAAACCGTAGGATATGAGATTGATAGAATAGTAAAAAAATCAGGTGATGTGGTTTATTTCTCAGATTACATGCAGTCAGATTATTTACCAGGCATGGCTATTGATGATGAATTATTAGCAGTTGTTTCAGACATAAATGCAATTGATAACTCAGAGTGGAATGGCAAGCCCGTCACTCTGGAGTTTCCATCTGGTTATTTTAAGCATTCCGTAACTGTTAAATTTACTCGCCCTGTTGTTATGGTAAGTAATGGTGACACAAAGCTTCAATTTACAGGGGCTGGCAATCAGATTGTGTTTGGGCCAGATGGGATAACATTTAATGGTGAAAATGGAGGCATAGACCACAAGCTGCATGTGACTTACGGGTTCGTCGGGAAAGGGACTTTTACCTTCACCGGTGACTTGAAAGACCATGGTATTGTTTTTAATGAATATGTCACAAACCCTCGGGTCATTGGGCTTCGGTTTATTAATTATGGGTCTGAGGACTATTATGAGATAAAGATTCATGGTCAGTGCTGGGATATTACAGTAGATAATATCAGACATAGTAACACGCAATCAAAGGCTGTTAATTTTCTCAGTGCTAACGGGAAGATGAAGGATGGTACAGTAGATTACGGGAACTCACGACTGCATGTTGGAGCAGATGTATATCTTCATATCGAGGGTGCTAGATCTGGTGGAGTTTGTTTTGATGTTGGTGGTGCCGATTATCGATTTGATGGTGTAGCACAAGGCTGGCGAATTACCCATCAACTTGGTGCGTTTGCCAGTAATCCAAGAATAAACGGTTACCACGAAACCATTTATCCGGAGTGTGAATGTCTGATCACATATGGTGGATTACCCGATGACCTAGTTACACCTGATGACCACTATTTTAAAGGTGGGGTAATTGGCGGAAATTCACTTTATTGGAATGCACACAACTTCACGACCAGCGAAGGATATCCGCCGTCAAATTGTAGGTTCATGAAGCCAGGAAGAGAAGACGTAGTACTAAGTGACTGCAATATCGGTCATATTGACCTATTTGATTATGACAACAATTACCCACTGGTATCTACAAATATTATTAGCGGAAGACCAAGCTTAAATAACTCCTACGGTGTCATAAACTACCCCGCAATCCAGGTTCATCAACAAAACGCACTAGTCCAGATATGGGATGGCATTAAAAATACAGAAAATTTAGTAATAAATGGGAGCGGAAGGCTGTCAAGAAATGGTAGCTCCTTCAGCTTTTCAGATATTGCGACACAAGTGAGAGTATTTGATTTTTGGATGTATACATCTAATGGAGCATCTACCGCTAACTTCTATCGAAATCTTATGAGTAACGATGCGCAGTTTACGCACGAAGGTACGAATATTGGGATTGTCGTCCCATTAGCCAACTCAGATATCAAATCGATTCAGGTGATGCTTGATAAAAGCGCATTCAAATGTCAAGGTAAAAACATAACGTTGTCATTTATGATGGTTAATGGTAATCCATCAGTAACAACTAAAGTTTCAGTTACACTTATACTGGCGTTTTCACCTGGAGGTGGGGTGGTAAGAGCTCACTCCTTTGGTGGGTTTACCGCTGGGCCATCATGGGGTCTTCAAAAGTTTACGCTAAATATACCATTTGAAGGGTTGGTGTCTGATGATAATGGGATTGCATACCTTTCCTTTGACCTGCCAAAAAATCAGGAGATAAATTTACAGATAGCCAATGTTAACCTGTGCATAGGAAATGTTGCCGTTCAGGGGCCATCACAGTTGAAAGATTGGGATGTATTATCTAAATCAAAATCATTCTATGGTGAGTAACATTTGCAAACTCACCATCAATGCTTAATATTAAAATATAATAATTTTTAATTATTTAACTTCCCGCCTATAAGCTAATAACAGGTGTTTGCTATGCACCACTTGTTATTAGCATCTTGATTCCTGCCAAAATCAATAAAACAACAGACGAGCACAGCAATAATAAAACTACAGCATCCTCTTTTTTTTCCATTGATACGTCATTTTTATTCGCATTTTTACTATGTTTATTCATTTTAACCCCCGATTTTATTTACGAGACGATCTTGCAAGAAACCACGTCAATAGGATAATTGATGACAAAATTACAAAAGAATCAAAAAGATATGCAATACCTACTGATGGACTTAGAAGTAAAACCAATGCTCTACTATACACGGCTGCAATAACAGATGATGTCATGACCAAATTAATCGCCATGGAATTTTTAATTTTGCACGCTTTACCTATGGTGAATCCAATAATAACTGTCATTGCCACACCACCAAGCAGGCCAAAGTATGAGTACCCCGCCAAATCGAAATGATTTGTTGGTCCTCTAGAGATAGTATCGTCTGGATACCAATATTTCCATATCATTCTGCCAATATCATTACCAGAGTAGTCATAGTCAAAAATTTTATTCATGCCACCATTCCCAATTATGTAACCAAATAGCTGATAAATTGGGCTCTCTACAGAAAGTCCGTCTATTACTGAGTTCGGCAGTGAGAAGTAATACATATCTCCGTTGGCAAAAATACGCATGAAAAACAACTCAACAACAACAGGAGCATTCATGTAATTTGATTTTGTGTAACCAAGAGACTCTGATGCAAATGTAAGAAGAAAAAGCACGAAAGCAATCATTATTACGCTTAATAAAAGTATCACCAATATTGTTTTTAATGTGAAAACTGGCTTCCACCCTGAGAATATGTAGACAGCAACAAGTATGGTTAATGCGGATTCTAGGAGCGCGAATTTAGCACCCGTAACAAATGAAGAAACAACAACAACGATTGCCGCCAGCATTATTAATGAAACCCGCGTAAGGCCAGATGATTTAATTGAGCAAATGACCAGGCTGCAAACAAGGGTAATTCTGATAAAATCAAGCAATCTCACAATGCCGCCCAAGCCTTTATTGGCCTCGAACCTTGAGGCTACAAATGCATCAAAAGATACACTTGTAACATAAATAAAAGTGAGTGAAAGCCAAACAAAAAATAAGATAAATACAACGGCCTTGTAATTCGTATCAAGCAAATGGAATCCACGTGAAACAAAATTGAATGAAATATTTGATTTTGTCATTCTTGCCGCACTAAGTCCAATTGCCAGAGCTAGCCAGTTCACTAACACCATGTACGACAGATGTATCGGGATAAGTCCGTGAATGCACATTATTGCAACAACGGCGTATGACGTGCCAAAAGTAAATGTAAAATAAAAATGTATTGGGTCAAATATATTAATAGCATGCTTTCTTACCGTAAGATAGCAAAGCGCTATTATTGGCATCATCACTATCAGATACTGCTGCCAATGGTTGAATATAAATTTAAAAAATTCTCCGTCACTCATTTACTGCTCAGCCCGTTTTTAAATTAATGATGCCAATATTGACCGTTAATAAAACTAGTGCGTGAGTTTACCATTCCTGTAAAGATAGGTCAGCATGAACATGACATAATCACTCCCTCTCATACTCAAACCCACGCGGAAGCCTTTTCCCGATCTCCCTGTAGTGCTCCAGTCTCTCTCTGAAGTACGGGCGCAAATGCTCGGGCTGTTGGTTTTCTGTTTCGTACAGATCATACGGCAGTCCGAGTCTTTCTTTGTACGCGATACCGGCTGCGGCTAAATCGGCATTAATTTTGTCTTTTTCGTCTTGTGGCAGGTTGGCGAGATTGTGCATGTTGGTTTCGGAGTGGTGGGTGATGATGGGAGTATAGCAGGGGGATTTGGGGGATGGGACACATTTGGGACTCAAATGGTTTTCGATGTGTTTTATACCTTTTCAATCTTTTTAATTGTTGGGACGTGAAAGCGTGATTTAATGCGGTATCTAATTGATTAAACAACAAAACTACTGACTTGTAATCAGTAGGTCACCAGTTCGACTCCGGTAGCCGGCACCATATAAAGACCCGTTATTCTCCGCAAATATGCGAAAAATAACGGGTTTTTTCTTATCTGATGTATTTTTAACTGTTTATTTATCCAGTAAAATCCGCGTTATTCCATTGCAATCCGACACTTTTCCGGGTACAAAGATGGGTATCTGAGTTTGACACATGGGTACCTGTCATGAAATTGTCCGCCCGTCAGGTGGAAACTGCAAAACCTGAGATTAAAGATTACAAACTGGCTGATGGTGCCGGGCTTTTCTTGCTGGTTAAAACCAGCGGTGCAAAGTACTGGCGTTATCGCTATCAGTTTGCCGGTCGTGAAAAAATGTACGCGATCGGGGTATACCCTGAAATCACATTAGCCGAAGCCCGGAAAAAACGGGATGATGCCCGTCGTAAATTACTTGATGGGGTAGACCCGGTAAAAGCCAGGCAGGTTAAAGCGGTATCGGATAAAGAAAACACGTTCAGAAAATTATCCGTTGAATGGCATGAGTTCAAAAAATCACGCTGGTCGGAAGGATACGCGGCCGATATTCTGGAAGCGTTCCGGATGGATATTTACCCGGTTATCGGTGATCTGCCGATTGACAGTATCGAACCTATTTATGCCTTAAAAGCGCTATCTGCTATTGAGCAGCGGGGCGCAACAGAGAAAGCCAGCAAAGTAAGACGCTGGTCCAGTGAAGTATTCAAATATGCCATAGCGACCGGGCGGGCAAAGTATAATCCGGTGTCCGAACTGAAAAGTGCCATGAAAGGGCATGTATCAACCCGTTTTCCATTCCTTACCGCAAATGAAATCCCTGATTTTTTATCCGCAGTCAACGCGTATAGCGGCGATCCTTCCACCATGCTGGCAGCTAAAATTTTGATGCTTACAGGATTACGAACCGCCGAACTGCGTTTTGGTGAATGGTCTGAAATAGATTTTGATAATAAATTGTGGTCGGTTCCAAAGGATAAAATGAAGAAACGGAAAGATCACATCGTTCCGCTATCTGACCAGGTAATTACATTGCTGCGGGAACTGAATTGTCTTTCCGGTCGTTTTAATTATCTGTTTCCGAACCGCTCAGATCCGATGAAGGTAATGAGCGAAAATACCATTAATGCCATGATAAAACGTATCGGGTGGGAAGGAAGAATAGTCGGGCATGGTTTCCGGCACACAATGAGCACTATTCTGAACGATCAGGATTATCCCGCTGACTGGATAGAATTGCAGCTGGCTCATGTTGATAAGAATGTGATTCGCGGAACGTATAACCATGCCCTGTATTTGGATGGGCGGCGTGAAATGCTGCAGTGGTATGCAGATTATATAGACAGGTTGTGTTTAATTTAGTGTGATGTTTTTTGCAGTTTCCATTCATTTATTTCCCTGCGCAGCCACCGGGCGGCACGACTGCCGATTTTATGCTGTGCGGGAAATTCCTTCCTTTTAATCATGTCGTAAATCGCAGATTTTTTCAGGGTTACGATCACTTCAACTTCTTTCATCGTCAGTAAATCGTCGTCACGTTCTTTTACTTCTGCCATCGTGTTTGTATCCTATTTGGAGGTATCAAGTTTAAATAATTCAATGATGTTTGCGTCAGGACAATAGTCTTTAACGAGATCGATTTGATTTTTGTCTTTAGTAAAGCTTAAGCCTCTCGCGTTTCTATATTCCCAGGCATATGGGGTGAGCTGTTGGTATTTGAGTAGTTCATCACATATTCTGTAAATCAGTTCTGCGGGAAATGAAATATAATCATCGTCCATACTGTTCATGGCCTCGCGTGATTCGTATTTAATTTGCCGTGTGGCTTTAATTAGCTCATCTTTTTTCACAATATTATTTCCTCTTCATTGCTTCTAACAGTAAATCCTGAATTTCACGTTTTGAGTTTCGCCGCTCCATCACGACTTCATCCATCGTGCCGGCGGCTATCAGGTGATGTATAAAAACGGGGCGGTTATATCCGGCCTGAATCTGCCGGGTGGGACCGATGCGCTCAATGATTTGCTGGTACTGCTCCAGATCCCACCAGTGAGAAAAGAACACCAGGATGTTACCGCCGTCCTGCAGGTTAAGCCCGTGTCCGGCGCTGGCGGGGTGTGCGAACAGTACCGGTATTTTTCCGGCATTCCAGTCACGTAACGTCTGCGGATCTGCATCCAGATTTTTACCTTTCGGAAAGGCTTTCAGCAGGCGTACCAAATCGTGCTTCCAGTGGTAGGCAACCAGAACCGGAGTACCGCCGGATTCGTTGATGATACTTTCCAGTGCCTGAATTTTGGTATCGTGTAACTCAGACCAGTTGTGATCATCGTCGGTATAAATAGCCCCGCTGGCGATTTGCAGACATTTGACGGTTTTCGCTGCGGCGTTCGGTGCTTCGATACCGTTGTTTTCCAGCTCAAGAAACATTTCTTTTTCCATTTCCTGATACTGTTTTCTGGCTTTGGCCGGTAGTTCGAGTCGGATTACGTTATGGATCGGTTCCTTGATATCGAACCAGTCAGCGGCATTGAGTGAGATAGTCACATCACGCAGGGCTGACTGTATCTGCTCCTGTGCGAACGGCCACGGTTCCAGCTTTGACCATTGTTGTCCCGGGAACTGAATGCTGTTAAACCAGCGTGAGGTAAAAGCGCTGTACGTCCGTCCCAACCGCTGACCCTGATCGACAAACCACTCCTGGCCCCACAGGTCTAACAGTCCGTTAGGGGATGGCGTACCGGTCAGGTTCACCCAGCGGCCGGCGTGTTTGTGTGCAACCTTTGCCAGTGCCGCAGCACGTTTACCGCCTTTCCGCAGGCGGAACGATTTCAGCCGGGTACTTTCATCGGCAATGATGGTACCGAAAGGCCAGTGATCGCCCATCATTTCAACCAGCCACACCAGGTTGTCATAATTAATGGTAAACACGCTGGCATTAGTATTCTTGACAGCGGCCATGCGCTCTTTGGCTGTGCCGATTATCGGCTGAACATCTATATTACGCAGGTGATTCCACTTGACCGCTTCATCCGGCCATGTTGAATGGGCGACCCGTAACGGTGCCAGCACCAGAGCCGGTTTAGTTTCACTGCCGGCCATAAACAAATCTTCCAGCGCGGTCAGTGTCGCGACTGTTTTTCCCATCCCCATACCCGCCCAGACATTTGAGCGTTTAATATCGATTTCGTGACTGAGGATGAGATTTTGGTATAGACGAGGCGTAAATAGTTTCATAACATTGAACCGTGAGTTTACCTAAATAAGGGGATGTAATGGATATCTGGGAAACAAATAAATTAATACTTTTTGTTATTTTTGTTATTCCTGGGTTTTTAAGTATGAAGTTTTATAATATTTTACACCCTAGCGTTCCCTTAGATATGTCTAAGGCATTAATTGATGTGGTTGCATATAGCTGTATTAATTATGGAATATGGTGCTTCCCTATTTACTGGGTTCAAGATAGTGGATTTTATTTTGAGTATTTTAATTTATATTTTATTTTTTATTTAATTGTAATTTTTATTAGTCCAATAGTATTAACCTTGTTTTTTGTATGGATGCGCTCATGGAAGTGGCTATGTAGGTTATTGCCTCATCCCACTGGAATGGCGTGGGATTATTTTTTTGGGTTAAGAAAATGTTGTTGGGTCATTGTCACTCTTAAAAGCGGGACTCAAATAGGAGGTAAATACGATAGAAATTCTTTTGCTTCAAATGCACCTGCACCAGAGCAAATTTATTTGGAAGAACACTGGCAACTAAATTGGGATGGTGGGATTGAACGCCCCCGAGAAGATACATTAGGTATACTGATTTTATCTAAAGATATTGAATATATTGAATTTTTTAAATTTAATTTTCCTAGCGATGATCAATAAGAGGTAAATACGATGTCAAAATCAGATAAGAACACAACCCCAAATACTAATACGGCGCCTGAAAGGCTGATACAAAGACCTAATGGTGATTTTGTTAAAAATGGCTATCAACCAAGCAGACAAGAAGTACAACAACCCGCGCCACCACCTAAAAAGCCATAATTAATAATATATTAGGGTAAAATCTTATTCAGATTCTTACTATCCAAAACAACAACCTGATGCCCTAAAGCGAAAAGCCTCGCATGTTCCCGCAACTGATCGGGGCGGGGCTTTTCTCCGGGGGCTTTGCACTCGACAAAGATAACTTTTCCGCCTGGCAGCAGAACCAGCCTGTCAGGCACCGCCCGTTGGCCGGGGGAGACGAATTTATAGGCGATCCCGCCGGCCTTCTTCACTTCGCTGACCAGATGCCTTTCGATCACATCCTCACGTACCTTACTCATCGCGGGTACCTTTATTCTTTTCCCGCTGAATCTGGGTAAAGCAGAAATCAGAGCGGTGTTCACTCCACCGCTGGTTACTTAATCTGCGCGCCAGCCGGTGCGCCTGTGCCCATGCTTTTGACGCTTCCCAGTATTTACCGGCCTGTTCGAGACGCACAGCATCCCGCGCCGCGCGGAAGTACAGCGGGCTGTCATTATGTTTGAATGCCATAGGATACCTTAATAGATAATGCCCCTAAGATCGGGGCATTATTTGAGTAGATATTAGAAAGGAAGGAGTTACTAGGTATTTATACTTCGCGATGAAAAACCCAGTACGGAAAGTTAAATGGTACTTTGGGGGCAAGTTCGCCTCCCTTTATTAAGCAACACATTTCTTTCTCAAATACTTCTTTTGAGACAAACTGCGAATTTTCTCCAACTGTCCAAATTCCAGTAGCAGGACAGACCTCACCTTCATATAAGGATTCGAGATATATACTATCTGACATATGTAAACCTCTTTTTATAAAAACCTTTAATAAAAAAAATCGCATATACAGGCGGTAAATGCAATTTCGTATTAATCCTTACGGTAATGATACGCCTCAAAGCCTCCGGCGCGGAGCGGGAGGTCGGGCGCCCACGGGGGATTGGTCGCGAGTAATGCGGATAGTTGTTCGTGGCTGAAATCCGTGCTGTCCGGTGCCTCAGTTAAAACCTCATCGTGTACTGTCAACACAATGGCGTAGCCGTGATTTTCGATAACCGGCATATTACCGGCGAGAACATCCCGGGCGGCGGCCTGTGTGACGTTTTCCACCAGTTTCCCGCCGTAGGTTTTCAGGCGCTGCCATTTGCGGCTGTAGGGATTAACACCCATATAGCTGATCTGCCCGTTGTCCACACGCGGGGACGGGTAGCACACGGCGCGGCCGGATGGCAGAACGATGCGTAACCAGGCTTTATCCCGGCGTACTTTGAGCCTGCGGCACGGAAACGTTGTTCCCGGTGAGGCTATCGCCCGGCGCACGGTATCTTCCAGTTCGTACCAGAATGAGACCGTTTCCGGATGTTCGTTACGCCACATACGTTTCAGCGAATCACAGGTGATGAATACCTTTTCACTAAGGCCGTAGGTTTTTTGGGTTTCAGCGGATTTCTGGTACCAGCTCAGCGCATCATGCTTAACTTTTGGCAGGATATTAGGTAACGCGGCATCCGCCAGTTCATCCAGATCCAGCCCGTAGGTCAGGGCAAATGTCAGGAAAGCGGCAACGCCACCACCGTAACCCAGCCCCAGCTCCATCACTTTGCCAATCTGGCGCATGTGCTTATCGACATCATCAGGCGGGATATTGAAAGCGCGGGCGTAGGCCAGTTCATACAGATCCGCACCAATGCCGTTATCAAACTCGCTGAACGCTTTTATTTTCCAGGCTTCACCGGCCAGCCACGCCAGCATCCGGCCTTCGATATTGGAAAGGTCAGACACAACCAGTTTTTTACCTTCCGGCGCCATAATGCAGCCGCGCAGTGCTGAACTGGTCAGCTGCATGATGTCGTCATAAATCAGGTCTGCACATCCGGCTTTAAGTGCCTCGATACCGTTATCAATCGTTTCCTGATCGAGTGTCGGGCGGGGCAGGTTCTGCGGCTGGAACAGGCGACCGGCCCAGCGTCCGGTACGGGATGCCCCGCAGAACTGTAATGTTCCCCGCAGGCGTCCGTCAGCACTGACACCGTTCATCAGGGCTTTGTATTTACTGGTGCTGGTGGTGCTGGCCTGTAAACGGATAGCCAGTAATTCGCGAAGGGGCAGCGGGATATCCGGATCACTTATCCGCCGCTCAAGTGTACTTTTCTGCATGTCCGGCAGCTCAACACCGAAAGCCGAGGATATATGCTGCAGCAGCGCGTCCCGCTGTGTAGCCGCCTGAACCTCGTTATCTGTCAGCTCTTGTGTCAGACGTGCGAGCCGTTTTTGTTCCTGCTCAACGGCTTCAATCGCCGCAGCCGCCAGGCGCACATCCATACAAACGCCACGGTCATTAATTTCCTGATCACGGTGCCAGTGCGCCAGTTCCTCATCTTTGTAATTCCATGCGGGTAAGCGTTTATGCACTTCGCGCATGGCCTCAATATCGAGTCCCGCGTAGGCGATAAAACGCTTCCATTCTTCCGGGTGAGTCTTGCCTGTTGCCCGGCGAAGGGCTGAATTTTTAGGGCGGGGCTTACAGAACAGCTGGATCAGGGCTTTACCTTCTTTATCCTTCGCTTTGTCTGTCGGTACCCCGAGCACTTCACATAACGCTGCCAGTGCGCCCGGTAAACCGTGTGCCAGTGCCTGAACCATGGTGTCACGCCAGCGGCGGACGTTTGTTTTTATTCCGGCATGGTTCAGCATTGTCCGGTCAAAATGACTGTTATGTGCAAAAATCACAGTGTCGGGGTCTGTCAGTGCCTGCTTTAACTCCGCAGGCATAGGAGATTTATCTGTAATGTCCCATACATTAACGGAACTGTTGTTTATCGCCCATGCAAAAAGCATAATTTCCACAGTTTCCGCATAGGAATGCGTACCGTATTTAATTGGCTTTTCACTGAACGTTTCGAGGTCGAGCCAGAGGATATTTTTCATAATAATTGAGGGAGGGGGTAAATGATATTTTTCTCAACGCAAGATTTAGGTTCGTTTTCTGTGTATTTAGAACATATAAAAACAATTTTAGGTTTAATAGGTTCGGTTATCGCATCGTTAATCGCTCTATTGAAAATTGGACGGAAATATTTAAAATCAGGTGAAAATAAACGATTAGTTAGAAATAAGGAGTATTTAATTCAATATAATGACTTCCTAAGTGAAGCAGATAAGGAATATATTAAAGCTAAAATAAATGATGTTGTTATGGCTGACGTTACGCAAGAAAAGAGTAAAGAGTTTAGAAGTTTGAAAATAGTTTTAGCTCATCATGCTGTTACACCCGACATTTGGTTTGTTTTGAAAAAAGTAAAACGATACTTATACCTTGACAAAGGTACTTTGCACGCCAAAACAGACGTGGCCTATACAGTTAATTATTGGATGGAAAAATCAATGGCTTGCATCCTAGCGTTATGGATGGCTTTATTTATACTCCTTGTTTATATACAATCACCAGATGTTTTTGAAACGTGGAGGTATTATCTTTTACTTTTGGTTGTATTTATTATTTCGATTATATCTATTGGTTTTTTTGTAAATTCTCCGAGTAAATCTAAAATTAACACTATAGTTGATAAAGTTAACAAGATAATAACTGAAAGTTAGCTGAAATTAATGCGCTAGCTTTTATTTTAGCTAACGCATTTTGATATGATTAAATCAGTGATTCTTCCTCTTCACCGACACTGAGATCATCGAAGTCGTCTTCGCTGGCCACACCGCCGCCGGCGAAGGCGTCACCGTCGCGGTAGAACTGAACACCGCCGAGGGATGCGGAAATGCCTTTGCCCTGGTTGTCGTAAGCGAAGAGGGTGATCGTCGCGTTGACGTAGCAGCCGGAGTACGGACGGCCGTCCTGTGCTGTCAGCGGAGAGCGGTCACGGTCGATAACCAGCGGACGGGCTTTGTTGCTGGCACCAATGTACATGTGGTCAGCGTAGCCGTCATACTCTGCTTTTTCGTCACCGTCGCGGAAGTTAAAGCGCATGGAGTTACCACGGATAGATTTCAGTACTGATTCCGCTTTGGCTCCCCACTTGTCTGTTGCGACCTTTTTGATTGCCTGCTCGATAGCATCAATCAGGTCTTTGCGTTTTTTGTCGATCAGGAAGGCCGCACGGAATTTAAAATCACCCTGGCCGTTGACCTGTGTTGCTTCAAACAGTTCAGGAAAAGCCAGACGGACATTAGTTAATTTAACTTTCATAAGGTTCCACCTTTTAATTAAATGAGGTCTGCGGCGAGTGCATCGTCAGATACATCGTCGAAATCGGTTTCCGGGTTAATGACGAGAGCAGGGCGCGGATCGGATTCCGGCGCAACGGTAGGTTTGCCGTCTGACCGTGTGATCAGCGCTTCTAATTTTGTCCAGCGGCGTGGTTTTTCTTTTTTGATAATCTTTTCAGCCTGTGTCGGGCTGATCACTTTCGTGCTGTACATTTCTTCGCGTTTCAGCCGGAAGCCTTTCAGTGTTGCTTCAGCTTCCTGTTCATCTCTCCACGCGCGGTTGCCCGGTTTACCGGTGACCAGTTTGTAGCCCGGAACAGAGTGCCCGGCGTTGAGTTCATCCGATACACGGCTGCGCAGGGCTTTGCAGAAGCTTTCCACTGTATCGATACCGGCGTAAATATCAGCCAGCTGTTCAGGTGTCAGCACTGCAATGCGGGATGTGGCATCACTCAGTTGTGGTTCAACCGGTGCTGTTAAATCAGTAAAATCACCTTTCACCAGGTCTAACGCATACTGTGCTTCGGCAGCACACAATCCGCCCCGCGCTTTACAGAACCGGCATTGTTTTTCGCCGGGGTTAAAGCTGGATGGCGGCAGAGACTCCACGCCGTCACAGTTGGCGATATTGGTAGTGATAACGACTTCATCAGCGGCCTCCCGCGCCCGTTCCCCAAATTGTTGGAGTTCATCAACGCTGACTGTCCATTCTGAGACACTGTTCAGCCGCGGCTGATGAATGAAGATGCGGACCGTTTTAAAGTCATACAGCATACTGAACTGTTCTAACGCCCCCAGCGCATACAGTTGCAGTTGCTCATTATTTTCAGCGCTGACCGCAACACCTTTACCGTATTTCAGGTCATGAACCTGAAGTTCATCGCCATCGATAATAATGGCGTCAGCGGTACCGAAAGAGTTTTCAACACCGATAACCTCTGAAAAATCGACACGTTGCTCAATAAGCAGCTCTTTCCCCTGTGCCAGCTGCCAGACGGTATCGACATAGGTTTGCACAGCGTCTGCCATTTCATCGTTGACCTGCGGGGTATCCGCTTTATTCAGCGGATAGCAGTTCAGATAAAAATGTGCGCTTTTGCCGTGTTCTTTTTCCGGATCCGCCAGGTTACTCAGCACCAGCTCGGCCAGTGCGTGCGCGGCGGTACCTTCTATCGCAAAAGGCGATTCCTTATCGGGTACCGTGGCTTCCAGAGCGATACTTCCGCTGCAGCGTAACCAGCGATGCGCCGAAGAGGGCGATAATCGCGCGTGAACGTCAGGCATGGTTATTCCCCCGCTAATGTTTTCTCAGCCAGCGCAACGACTTCCGCCAGTTTGTCTTCCGGCACCTGGCCGAGTTTCTTAGCGCCGAATGTATTCAGAATTCCCACCGCTTCGTTACGGTAACCACCTTTCGCCAGCTGCAGGATTAATTGTTCCGCCTGTGCAAAAAGCACTTTAGGATCCTGTTCGGCTTCGGCTTCGGCTTCGGCTTCGGCTTCGGCTTCGGCGCCATCATTTGACAGCGTTTTACCTTCGCTCAGCAGAGCGACAGCGAATTCCCGGCGCTCACTGATGCCCGGGATATCGTCCCAGTGAGCAACCATTTCCGCGCAGAGGTCGAGAATGACGGCATTGGACAGACCGTTGAGTTCACTCACACCGGCCAGCGCGCTGTCCAGCGCATCGGCCTGACGGTTACGTTTATCCCCGGTGGCGTTAATTGTTGCGTCAACTTTGGCGATATGCCCGCTGTCCGGTTCGGTAACATCCGGGAATAGGACCGCCAGATGGACGAGCTGCTCAAGGTTCAGACTGTTGATATCCGCCGGTACCGGCATCTCAGCCACTTTTTCGGCTTTATTTTTTGCCGGTTTGGTTTCGCTTTTGGTTTCAGCTTTCGGTTCGGGTTTGGTATCTGCGACGAATGTTTTTTGTGATGTATTACTGGTACTGGTCATTGCGGCAATAAGCTGACGCATGACTTCGGTGTTTTCTTTAATGGCTAATTCAAGGCTCATATTCGGGTACCTCAGAGATATACAGTGACAGGAAATCGGGTATTCGGGTTGCGTTTCAGCGCTTCGCGTTTTTGCTGGTAACGTAAACGCCGGACGTTGTTATTCATCGGAAATTTATCCGATGGCAAAATTTTTACTTTTTTCATTGATATATTTCCGGTGGATAAAAAGATGGGCTGTTATTATTTTTCGGTAGGCAGGCCAATTAAGTTATTAAGGTCCTCAACCTGAACAGCCGGTAATGTGGCTGTGGTTTTATTAATATCATCAGGAATAAGTTCTTTTGCTTCCGGCCACACGTCAATAAGTCGTTTTATCGTAGATACGGAATTTAAAGCGGCTTTTACATTGGCTTTTATCTCATCCTCTTTTTTCTGAATCAGCGCTTCTTTTTCATTAAGCAGAGTAAAACGCTTACTTAATTCATGGTCTGCGGGGAGCAGGCAGTTGTTTTTATGGGGAGTTAGAAAGCGTAAATCTTCACCTTTGCTATCTTCACCATAATATAGTCGGTCTCGCAGTCCGCCAAACGCTGCATTTATCGCAATGCTTTTTGCGTTACATATATAAATATCTTTATCGACAGTATTCTGAAGCTTTGTTATTAACGCTGATGCGGTTTTATATAAATGTTCAGCTTTCTTAGCATTATCGGTACCACCTAACGCTGCGATCCGTGCATCATTTGCTAACAGATTACGTTCTGCCGCCAGTAAATTTCTTTCCGCGAAAATACCGGCCTTTTTCAGGGCGTTTATGGTGATAGCTTTTTTAATATCGTTTGTTAATCGTGTCATGGTTTTCTGCTCCGGGATTACATCGGGTTAACTCACCATAGCCCACTCACTGAATGGGCTATAATTAGTTGTTTATGCACCCGGAAACTGTCCGCCGCTTGCCCGAGAATGCCATACCCCCGTAAAGGCTGGGGATTGCCGGGGAACTGAGTTGTGCAGATCTCTCCGCTCAGTACCAGGTGCTTTTATCCATATTGTTAAAGAGCAAAAAATCACATATTGAAATTATATCACTGCAATTTGTGTTTATATAATTGCGCATCGTGTTATTGCGTGTCAACACATTATGTGTATTTATTTTGTAAAGATGAAAAAAAATCGTGTTGTAGCTACTCCGAGTGAGAGCGCTGCAACACGATTAGTAGTTTTTTGCGTGGGGGATTATTAACGTTTTCTGCGGTGAATTCGGTGTTCGACCATGGTACCGATAATACTTATTTTATGCGTATCGGAATCCAGAATTGAATAGTCTGGATTAAGGGGGATAAGTTCGAAACCTCCGTTGCTTTTTTCTCTGTATTTTTTGAAGGTAGCTTCGTGCTCGCCGTTTTTAGCGATAACAAACTCTCCAGGATGTGGGTATACCGCAGGGTCGATAATGATCGTATCTCCTTCCTTAAACTCAGGCTCCATGGAGTCCCCCTTTACTTTAAGGGCAAAAATAAGTTCGGACGCGGGACCGTCAAAATAGATTGTTTCCTCTATGCCTTCAGGGGTGAGTATATAGTCAGGCTCGCTGAACATTCCCGCCTGAACATAGCTTACTACTGGTACGGAGCGTAACCCGGGTGAAACAAATTCAGCGTTATCTGGTGTTCCAAATAATAATTCCCCGGGAGTCATATTCAGGGCTTTGGCCAGAATTACGGCGTCTTCTACACTAACCTTTCGAGCGCCGGTTTCATAATTGCCTACCCTTGATTGATATCCCCACCCACACTTTTCGGCCAGGTCAGACTGACTGAGTCTTAAATTCTCTCTGATGCGTTTAATGCGTTGCCCCACAGTCTCCATGTTATTGCCCTCTGTCACAAGAAAATAGAATTTTGCGTATTTTAACACGATGTGTGGATTTCAATAACTTCGTGTTGTGTTGCATTTGAAACACAAAATGTGTTTTAATCTCTATCAGAGGTGACATATGAATAAAATTTCCTGTATTCGCAAAAGCATAAATATTACACAACAGAAATTGGCTGATACACTGGGGTGGAAGCAATCTCGTATAGGCAACTATGAATCAGGGATACGAACCCCTGATTTAGCATCTTGTCGTAAAATTATTAGTGCTCTCAATGAGCTGGGGGCAAATTGTTCGTTGGATTCTGTTTTTCCTCCCGACGATAAAAAGGCTTAACCTATGCGGATCTCATATTCTGTAGGGCGGTCGGCGCGGGATAATCGCCCGAAACCGGCGGAAGCCTTAACCTTTGAAGATTACAAACGTGCGATCAGAGCATTGTCCAAAACGATAAGCATTAAGCCTGATGATTCTAAAGACACATTGAAGGTCAAAAAAGAACGCCTAAATTATATTTGGGGGGACTTACTTGACCCTTCTAAATCCCGCGTAGCGGCTAATGCGGGTCAGCGCCGTGTGCTCTGGCTGGATATGGACGGATGCTCTGCCGGCGCCTGGAGTACTTTAACCGGTGTGCTCAGCTTCTATCAGTGCTTCTGTTATACCACGGCCAGCCATGAACATCCGGCCGCCGGCAGTGAACAACGCTGGCGCATCGGTATGCTGCTGTCACGGGATGTCCGCGCAAAAGAGTACGCAGAGTTAGGTCCGCGCATCGAGCGTGAGCTTATCGACTGCTACGAACTGCTGGACGACGAGCCGGTTAAGTGGGATCGCTCTGTTTATGAGCCGTCGCACATGGTATTTGCCCCGCACGAAGGTGCTCAGTTCCTTGAGTTCAGTGGTGCTGTGGTGGATGTTGATACCATGCTGGCATCGGATATTACTTTCAGCAGTGATACCGCGGCTCTCTCTGATTTTGATGACATATCAGATGATGACCTTACCCGTCTGGTGGATCTGGATAATATCAGTGAGCACACGTTCAGTGACTTGCGTTCTGCACTGTGGCACCCGGAAGTACTGTCTGACGCAAACCCTGCTTGTGGTAAGCATAACTCATGGGCAGCTATGGGATGCCGTCTCGCATGGTTTATCGGTACCGAATTTGAAGATAAAGCCCGGGATTTATGGCTGGAGTGGTCTGCTGCTGGTGGTGGCAGTGCTGATGATGTTAATGAAGCCGCCCGGCGCTGGGATGAAGGGAAATTAACAGCGGATCGTACCGGTTATCAGGCTATTTTTTCCCATGCGCAGAAAGCCGGGTGGGTGAATCCCGGTATCGAAAGGTTAAAAACATCGGTCGCGACGGTTGATGATTTTGAGGATTTGCAGGCTGGTAATGTTCCTCCGCCTTTGCCCTCGTTTAAACGGGATAAGAAAACCGGGCAGATTGAAGCCACCATTGACAACGCCGCCAAAGCGGTTATGTGTCCTGACTTTGTGGATATCGAGATCCGCTTAGATATCTTCCGGGATGACATCATGCTTGCCCCCGCCGGAACGGAACAGTGGCAGCCGTTTACTGATGCTGACTATTCACGTCTACGGATCACCATGGAAAAGAGAGGATTCAAGCCGGTAGGACGTGATCTTATTCGGGACGTGGTGCTTCTTGCTGCTGTCGAAAACCAGTTTGATACCGCTATTCAGTGGCTGAACGGACTTGAGTGGGACGGTATCCATCGTGTGGAGAAATTCTATCACACCCACTTTGGTACCGATGATAACCCGTACACCCGTGCTGTTTCACTGTATAGCTGGACTGCGTTAGCCGGAAGGGTTCTGTTTCCTGGTATTAAAGCGGATATGGTGCCTATTCTGGTTGGTGTTCAGGGATGCGGGAAGTCGTCCGGGGTGGCGGCGTTATCTCCTGATCCGGCGTTCTTTACTGAAATTTCTTTTTCTGAGAAGGATGATGATCTCGCAAGAAAGCTTCGGGGGAGTCTGGTCGTGGAGATCGGGGAGTTAAGGGGGCTGAACACCAAAGATCTGGAATCCATCAAAGCTTATGTTACCCGAACACATGAAAAATGGATCCCCAAATATAAAGAGTTTGCAACATTATTTCCCCGTCGTGCGCTCATATTCGGCACTACCAATGCGGATGAGTTTCTGGCAGATCCTACCGGTAACCGGCGCTGGCTGCCTGTCGAGGTTGGTAATGTTCAGGTGGATGATATTTCGCGTGATGTTCTGCAGCTGTGGGCGGAAGCCCGCGAGATGTTTAAAGCAGGCGGCATTCAGTTTGATGCGGCTGAGCGACTGGCGGCTGAGGTGCATGAGAAGTACACCATTAAAGATGCATGGCTGGATATTATTGAGCGCTGGTTAGATGAACCGGATCTGATGACAGGCGAAAAACCACGAACACGCGATTTTTTACGTGCTGCCGATGTTTTGCGTGAAGCCCTGAATCTTGACCCGAAAAACATTTCAAGACGCGAACAAATGCGAATTAGCAATGTTTTGCAAAATTGCGGGTACAAATCGGTAAGAAAATTTCTCGAAGGTAAGCAACAACGGGTTTTCAGCCCTGAATAAGACAACCTAGACAACCCCGCGGTTCTAGGTTGTCTATATTTAACCTATTGATAGTAAAGGCATAAGACAACCTAGACAACCTAGACAACCTTTCATATAGCTATACGTACGTAGTATATAAGGCCTTAAAAGGTATTAATAGAAACAGGTTGTCTAGGTTGTCATAGGTTGTCTAGGCGATTAATTGGCAATTTTTTACCGGTTCCGGAATGCAAAAGGCTGTTTACCATCAGCGATGCCGGAACTGAACGGCAACAGGTACAGAAAAACACCGGTAGAACCATGAGCAGAGACATTCAGAAAATACTTTTGCACTGGGGCGGCTGGTCAGCCGGGAATCACTGTGCCGATGTGAGCTGGCCCCGTATCGCGGCAGGGTTCAGCGGCCTTGTCAGCAGCACCAGCGGCAGCAGGCTGTCATGCAGCGACCGGGACGGCCTTGTTATCGATCTTTGTGTCGCAAAGCTGGGAACCGTCGGCATGGAGCGTGAACGCAGTTACATTGAGGATTATTACATTAAGGGAATGTCCAAACGTGCAATTGGCCGCAAGTTCAGAACACGAGAGGGTGAAATACGTGAAAGAATGCAAATCGCCGAAAGTTTTGTTTTGGGATGCATTGAAACCCTTAATATTCAATTGGATATAGACTTGGTGTATAAAAAACAAACAAATGAGCGTAATAAGTTGGTGCGCGCGCAAAATGTGTGTTAGCCTGATAAAAATGGTTTTCTGTTCACGGCAAAGGCTCTCACATTCTGAGAGCCTTTTTCGTTTGGTTTTTACCGGGAAAAGTTCAGGAAATAAGGCTCAGGCTTCATGATCTGCCCGAAGGGTAAAAGCGGCGTTTTGTTAATGAAATGTTGTTTTTGAAAAGACGAGAAAGCCGCAAAGAAGATTGTGCCTTTTACCACTTTGGGGTGACATTTTAACTGAGTTGAAATGTCGATGGGCGCTTAAGAACCATTATGTTAAACAGGGCGGTTTACCAATGAAAATTCCGCCTCCGCAGTAGCAGAGGCGGAACAGAGTCAGCCTATATTTTTTTGCAGTTCTTTACGGGCGGCGGTTGCGATAAAAGCGCTGCGGCTGCCGTATTCAGGATGCGCCTTTACTAAGTTATCAATACGGTTCAGTAAACGATGGGGAAGCGTAATATTAATACGTTCAGCTTTGCCATCATACTTATCCATATTAACGTCTACGAGAAGCCAGACTCCGTCGTTGTAATCACCTGTTGATGCCACGAGATGTTCCTGCTGAGAACGGGCCGAAGGGATCTCCTGACCTTTTTCACTCAGTAACTCAAAATGCGCATCAATTGCTGATTTAGCATCAGCGTGAGCTTCTTCCAGAGTATCACCGGCAAAGTAACAGCCCGGGACATCCGGAAACCAGCCGCTTGCGCTGCCGTCGCTGTCGTATTCAATGAAGGCTGGATATAACATATTTCAATCTCCATAAAGAGTGCGCCCATTGTGAGCGCGTCTCTTGATTATTTTTTCAGTTTTGCATCTTTAAGTATTTGATTTAATGTTCCTGTTTTTAAATCTTTACGTGGATGCGGTACCGTGATTAGAACTGAAAAATCTGGGTGGGTGAATTGATGATGACTTCCTTTGATTCTGTCCAGCTCCCAACCGTTTTTTTCCAGTAGCTTTATCAGTTCCGAACTTTTCAAGCTTCCTCCATCTCGTTAACTGATATACACATTATACACACTCAAATGCTAATGGCAATTTCTTTGTGTGTATGGTGTGTATTTTTTACTAATCTACATACGGAACACTCCGCAGGGGGTGGATATGCGCATGTCTGAAAAATATTCCAGCCCTGCGGCGTACGCCTGGGGATTTATAACATCCGCCCTGGGTGTTCTGTCTCTCGACCAGTGGGCTGTCCTTATCGGGATCATCTGCACTGTCGGGACGTTCCTGGTGAACTGGTATTACAAACGGAAAGAATTTCAATTTAGAACAGGGGGGTAGCGTGAATAAACGATTATTTAAACAAGTTATGGCCGCTTGTACCGCTGGGGCGATTACTGGAGCGCTGGTGCTGATCCCCGCCTATGAGGGCGTTGAGTACAAACCTTACCGCGATGTGGCCGGAGTGCTTACCGTATGTTATGGCCATACCGGCAGCGATATTAAGCCCGGCAAGCTGTACACGGACGCTGAATGCAAGGCGCTGTTACATGACGATCTGACGAAAGTCCGGCGTGCGGTTGACCCGATGATCAAAGTGCCGATTGACGACAATACCCGGGCGGCCATTTATTCATTTGCATACAACACCGGAACAGGCGCGTTCTCACGTTCCACGATGCTGCGGAAACTCAATGCCGGTGATATCGCCGGGGCGTGCGACGAAATGAAGCGCTGGACATTTGCCGGTGGTAAGCAGTGGCAGGGGCTGATTAACCGGCGCGAAACGGAGAAAGCGGTATGCCACGGAACCCTTTAATGCTGATCATCATTGCTATCATCCTGCTAACTACTGCTCTGTTGGCGGGTTGTTATCTGTATTCACTCCCGAATCATTGTAAGCCGGTACCGGGTAATCCGCTGGACGGTGTGATTCATTATGAGTGTGAAGCGCTATGAAAAGGGTAATCACTATATTACTCAACGGCTGGGTGTGGGCGGTCGTTTTCTTCGGGTTGTGGATGTTCAGCATGCTGTCAGCTGAACAAACGGAAGGCCAACATAAAGACAAGGTTATCACTGACCAGCAAAAGGTGATTGATAACGCTTACACCAGCATCGATATTTTTGACCGCGTGGCAGCCGCAAACACTAACCGGAATATGCAGGCAGAAGCCAAATCACAGGAGAAGCAGATTGAATACCGCACCATTATCCGGAAAGAGCCTACCTGTAATCTGTATATTCCTCAGCCTGTTTCTGACGGGCTGCTCAGCCACGTCTACGCTATCCGTGAATCAGCAATGCGTTCCGCTCCCGGCATCGCTGACAGAAACGGTGCTGGCACCTCTGCCACCCGCCGACTGACATACTGCCAGGCGGTTGAGTGGATAGAGCCGCTGCTGACGGCACTGGAGCAGGCGAACGGGCAGTTGATGGATATCCGGAAAGCGGATGCAGAGCGTAACGGGAAGACAGAACCGCAATAAGAACATCATGCTGAAAATTGTACAAATGCCATTCAGTGAGTGGCATTGATAGAATTTTGTATAGCAAACAGGTTAATCACAATGACAACTAAACTCCCGCAAAAACAAAGAATGTTTTGCCACGAGTATATTGTCGATCTCAATGCTACCCAGGCTGCAATCCGCGCGGGCTATGCGCCAAAACGCGCGAGCGAAATGGGTTATAAACTGCTGAACAAACCGAATGTCTGTGCGCTCATCGATGAGTTAAAACAGAACCGCATTAAACAGTTAGGCATTGATGCTAACTATGTGCTTATGCGGTTGGTTGAAATCGACAAAATGGACGCGGCAGATATTTTTAACGAGGACATGAGCCTCAAATCGATATCTGACTGGCCGGAAGTCTGGCGCCGCTACCTAAGCGGGTTTGACCTTGCCGAAATGTATGAGGGCCGCGGTGATGACCGTGAAATGGTCGGACTGCTGAAAAAAATCAAATGGCCGGATAAGGTCCGTAACCTCGAATTACTGGGTAAGCATGTTCACGTTCAGGCTTTCCGTGAGCAGGTCAGTAGTGAGTTAACTGGTAAAGACGGCGGGCCTATTGAAACCACAGGCGTTGATTTGAGCCATCTTAGTTTTGAACAATTACTGCAATTGAGGATGAAAAGATTATAATAGGATATTTAAGTTACTAAGGATGTTGAATGAACAAAGTTAACAGTATGATAGATAGAATTACAAAAAGTATGGGATTACCTAAAAAACAAAGCCCATTTAAATATGTAAAAAGTATTTTAGCTATAAAATATTATACGGATGGTAACTTATTTATTGAACGTTACGATATATTAAATAGTAATATTGATTCAATGAATAATAGAGACTTTAGAGCTAAGGCAATGGTGGATCTATGTATGTCTATTGAATGCTCACTAAAGTCATTAATAATCTCGTTAAGTAAAGACGATATAAAACCGGTAGAGATTAAAAAAAAGGTTATAAAAAAATCTCATCATATAGATAAGCTAGTTGTAATGGCAAAATCTTTTGCAAAGAACCGCTTTGCCTTACCTGATTTTCCTCAAAACATGCTTAATGATATTGTTAAGTTAGGTGTTGGATATCGTTATAGTTTAGATGTATGGGATTTATATACTAAAGAAAGAAAAGTAAAACATGATAGTTTGATAAGTTCTACGATAGATAACTATGTGTGGATGAATGATCTTCGAAATTTAGCTGTAAATTGGAATAATATTGCTGACAATGCTCATGAAAGATTCTTGAAAAAACATCACATAGCAGTAGGTGGTGGTAATGGTAAAAAAATAGACGCTGCAATGGATGAATATATAAACTCAAAATAACATTGTTCATGAGGATGGTTTTTATAAATCATCCTCAATTATTATAAAATATATTTTTAGGTGTGAATGTGGATATCGACTTCAGCTTATTTGATGAAGAGATCGAAAGGGAGATAGCGCGCCGTAGTTTGCATGAATTTATTCAGTATATAAACCCTGAATACATCACAAGCCATTTCTCTCAAACGGTGTGTGATGCGCTCGACCAGTTCTTGATTGATATGATGGAAGGCAAGCGCCCTAAATTAATATTAGGCGCACCGCCACAGCATGGTAAATCCGATATTGTTTCCCGCTATCTTCCTGCTTATTTTTTTGGAAAATACCCCAACATGCGTGTGGGGGCGTTGTCGTATTCGTCTGATTTAGCCGGTGATATGAACACCGATGTTCAGCGAATTATGATGTCGGCTGAATATCGTGCGTTATTTCCTAAGAGTTGGTTAGGTAATAAGCCTGAGAATGGCATCGCTGTTAAGCGTAACTCTGACGAGTTCGGCATTGCCAATCACAAAGGCAGCTATGTGTGTGCGGGTGTTGGTGGCCCATTAACGGGTAAGAAAGTTGACCTCGGTATCATTGATGACCCGATAAAAAACGCGAAAGAAGCGCTTAGCCCTACGGTTAAAAAATCGATTTGGAACTGGTACATTTCGACTTTTAAGACCCGCTTATCAAAAAATAGCGGTGAAATCATTATGGCCACGCGGTGGGCGACCGATGATTTATCTGGGCAATTAAAAGAAAAAGCCCCTGAAACCAAGGTGCTCGCATTCCCTGCCATTAATGAGCAAGAGGAAGCATTAGTCCCTGAACTCCACCCTATCGACAAACTGCTCGAAACAAAAGCCATTCTCGGTGATTACTTCTGGTCTGCCATGTACCAGCAGAAACCGAAACCGGGAGACGGGCAGATATTCCGCGAAGAATTCGCCCGGTACTATCTGCCGAAAGATCTGCCGGACACCTTTGATGAAGTCATTCACAGCTGGGATATGACGTTTAAGGACAGTGACGGCACGGACTACGTTGTCGGTCAGGTATGGGGTAGGAAGGGCGCAAATGTCTATCTGCTGTATCAGATCCGCAAACGCATGAGTTTTACCGAAACCCTGAAAGCCGTGAAATTACTGGTTGAGAAATACCCGCAGGCGCGGCGCAAGCTGGTGGAGGATAAAGCCAACGGCCCGGCGGTCATTGATGCGCTGAAAACAACCGTATCAGGATTGGTGCCTATAGAGCCGGACGGCAGCAAAATTGCCCGCGCTCACGCCTGCACCGCAGAATGGGAAGCCGGTAACGTCTGGCTGCCGCACAAAGATATTGCACCGTGGATCACCGAAACGGTGGAAGAAATCACAACATTCCCGTTTGCCGGGCACGATGACACCGTGGATGCCATGACACAGGCACTGCGCTATCTGTACCAGAAGAAAGGCGGCGGATTCTTTTCACGCAAGAGGACATAACATGTGGCCGTTCAGAAAGCGGAAAACAGCAGAGGTTGCCGCACCTAAGCGGTCAGCATTCTCAACGCATTTATATTCAGCACTGGCAGCCGAAACAGGGTTTCAGGGGCTGGCTTTGCTGCAACCCGCCATGCAGGGCGTGGCAATGGACAGTGCAGACGGTACGGTGCCGTCATTCAAAGGCGGACAGGTTTACGGTGTTCCGGAGGCTCAGGCGGCGTGGTACGCCTCGCAGATGTTTATCGGTCATAACATGTGTGCGGTTATTGCCAAGCACTGGCTGGTGGACAAAGCCTGTAACATGCCGGCGCGTGATGCGATCCGTCAGGGGTATGACCTGGACTGTGACGGCGGTGACAATCACGACATCAGCAAAAAGTTACGGAAGAAGGATAAAAAATACCGTATTCAGCACCATATGAAAGAGCTGATCCACTTCGGGCGCGTGTACGGGGGCAGACTGGCTCTGTTCCTTGTTGAGACATCTAACCCGCAGGAATGGTACGAAAACCCGTTTAACCCTGATGGTGTGACGAAAGGCATGTACAAAGGGATTAAACAGATAGATCCGCAGTGGGTTACGCCGGATTTAACCGACGCCAATTTACAGGACCCGGCCAGTCCTGATTTTTATGAGCCAACCTACTGGATTATCGGCGGACGCCGTTACCACAAATCGCACTTTGTGAAGTTTGTACCGTTCCCTGTGCCGGACATTCTCAAACCGACCTATAACTATTTCGGTGTGTCTGTTCCCGAACGGGTGTATGAGCGTGTTTATGCATCGGAGCGTACCGCCAACGAAGCACCGCAGTTGGCGATGACAAAACGTCTGCTGACCATCGGTATGGCCGATGTTGAGGGCGTGGATAAAGAGACTATCCACGAGAATATGCTGTATTTCATGGAAATGCGGGATAACTACGGCGTTCAGACGGTTGGGGCGAGTGACACCGTTAATCAGTTCGATACTTCGCTGGCGGATCTGGATGCCACGATTATGACGCAGTACCAACTGGTATCGTCAGCGGCCTGTGTACCGGCGACAAAGCTGCTCGGCACAACCCCGAAAGGGTTTAACTCCACCGGGGAATACGAAGAAGCCAACTACCGGGAAGAACTGGAAAGTATTCAGGCCAATGACCTGGAAGAACTGCTGCAACGGCATTACGACATGCTGCAGCGCAGTGAGGGGCTGGGAACGGAAGCGTTGTCGGTTACCTGGCTGCCGCTGGACAGTCCGACCGCTGTCGAAAACGCCGATATTCAGCTTAAGCAGGCACAGACCGATTCTGCGTATGCGGCGGTTGGTGCTGTTGACGGGCTTGATATCCGCAAAAAGCTGGCGGCAGACAAAGAATCGGCATTTTACGGTATTGATGTGAACGAGGACGATTATGCCCCGGAAAATACGGGTACGAACCAAACGGGCACGGTGGGCGGCATCCCGTCAGGCGGTTATGAAGGGCAAACCGCTGCAATATTCGGCGGCAGCCCAAAGCCGTTACCAGCGTGACATGTCACAACTGATTAAAGACATGATTGCCGATTACGAAAAGACGTTCAGCAGTCTGCATGAGGATTTTGACGGCGTGACCATGGATGCCAGCTTTGCCAGCCAGACCAAAATCTGGCTGAACCGGCTGAAACGCAAGTGGGATAAGATTTTTAACAGTAAGGCCGCAGAGATGGCGGATAAGTTCACCTCGCAGGTGGACATGAACGCACAGCGCAGTCTGGACGATTCCCTGAAACAACTCTCCGGCGGTATTACGATAAAAACCCCGGCCATGCCCGAAGCCCTGAAAGACAAAATGATTGCCGCAACGGCAGAAAACGTATCCCTGATCAAATCCATTCCGCAGCAGTTTCATTCCCGTATCGGGGGCGCAGCGTTGCGTTCGGTCAGTCAGACCGGCAGCGGCAGTAAAACCCTGCTGGATGAAATACGGGATATCGGCGGAGTGACAGAGAAACGGGCTAAGTTTATTGCCGTTGACCAGACCCGCAAAATTACCACGGCGGCTAACTATGAGCGGATGAAGTCTGCCGGGATCCGCAAAGCGATATGGCATCACTCGGCAGGCAGTGCCGAACCGCGTGAATTACATCTGCGTCTGGACGGGGAAGTATTCGATCTGGATAACCCGCCGGTCATTGATGAAAGGACCGGTGAGCGCGGATTACCTGGGCAGTTACCGAACTGCAAATGCTTCTGGACACCGGTTATCGACTTTGGTGAGGAGACATGACAAAGCGAACCTATGACAACAACGGCTGGCTCGAAGTAAAAGACAACCCCATCTCAAAGGCTGGGGTTTTTGATTATCTGGGGGCTGAAATCGGCGCACCGGAGCCGGACCGGATTTACAAAGTGTTCCGGCCGCCGGAGGAACTGGCCAGTGAAGAAACCATTAAATCATTCCGCCTGACCCCGTTCATTGTCGATCACGAAATGCTCGGTAAAAACGCCACACCGGCAGAGAAAAAAGGTATTCAGGGCGTTATCGGCGAAAACGTGTATTACGACCATCCGTATTTGCGCGGGAATATCAAAATCTTTTCTGACGCCGCTCTGAGCGATATCAGCAGCGGAAAAATTGACCTTTCACCGGGCTACCGCAGCCGGTATGACTTCGGTAACCCCGGGGTGTACGAGGGGGAGGCATACGAAGTTGTTCAGCGCCACCTGCGTGGCAATCACCTTGCATTAGTCGATGAAGGGCGCACCGGCGCTGACGTGGCTGTGCAGGACCATCTTGTTGTAACCATTGATACAAAGGAACTTATTCGTATGAGCGAAGAAGACAAAGACAAAAATCAGCCGACCGGTGACGAGAACGGATTTACACCGGAGCAGGTTGAGCAGATTAAACAAATCGTTGTGGCCGCACTGGCTGCCGGTACACCGGCAACGGATGAAGACCCGGAGAAAAAGCAAACGACTGACGGCGATCCTGATCCCGAAAAGAAAACCGGAGATGCCGACGTTGACGCGGAAAAAGCCGTTGAAGACGCAGAGGCGGAAGCCGAAAAAGCGGAATCCGGTGACCCGGAAGCAGTAGAAGCGGCGGAAGTGGCTATCGAAACCGCAGAGGAAGCCATTGCTGAAGCCAAAGAAGAACTTGACCAGGCAACAACCGACAGTCTGACGCGTCGCCTGAAGCGTCTCAAACGCAGTATTGCATCCATGGATGAAATGTCCTCGATGAAGCGCAAAATCGACCGTCTGGAGAAAGCCAAACCGACCATGGACACCGGCGAACTGTTAAAGCAGATCGGGGAACGTGACGCACTGGCGCACAAGCTGACGCCGTTTATCGGGGTATTTGATCACGCACCAATGACGAAACAGCAGGTGGCGGAATACGGTGTTAAAGAACTTAACATCCAATGTGCGAAGGGCACAGAGAGTATTGCCCTGAATGCCTGGATGCAGGGGCGCACACCGGATTCACAAAAAGCGCATGTGACGATGGATACCGCCGCAGGCACAGACTCAATTATGAAAAAGTGGGGTGAAAAATAATGGCAATCCCGAATACCGTGGCGAACGGCATGATTTCCGGTGTTATCGGTGAAATCAGCCACAACGGCCCGACCCGCGTGACCGCAGCGGTGATCAGTTCTGCTGATGAAACGAAAAACCTCTTCGGCCGTGCCTACACATACAAAGATGATTCCGTTGAATCTGTACAGGTTGGCGGTGTCGGTGCGTTTGCCGGGGTCATGATTAACCCGAAAGCGTACCGTATCGGTGAAGAATACGCCCGTAACGGGACGCAGGGGGAATTTCTCACCATGGGTGAGATTAACGCCGAAATCACCGCCGGGGTGAAGAAAATTAATGCACCGGTGGTATTCAGTCCGGCGGACGGTTCGCTGTCTGCGAAGGAAAAAGCGGAAGCCGGTGATCTGGTTATCGGTTTTGTCAGTCGTCACATTGAGTCAGCGGAATCGCCGCATCTGTGTGTTATCCGTCTGACCGAAATCCCGTACACAGTGGCTGCGAAGGAAGGTGAATAATGCCAGTCAGTAAAGAAAAGTTTTATATGTCCGGCCGTGATATCCGCAAACACGGGCAACTGAATATTAAGCCCGATCAGAAGTGGACATACGGCGAACTGGATCAGATTGGTTTCGGTGGTCTGGCCGCAATGGACTCCGCGTTAACCGGCCCGGCCATGTCCGGCGGGTTCATTCAGCGTGAGATGTTGCAGCATGTGCTGCCGGGGCTTATCCGTACTGCCACCCGTGTCCGCGTGCTGGATGAAATCACCGGTGTACTGAATGCCGGTAACTGGCACGATGAAGAGATTATCCTGAATGTGGCAACACCGGCCGGTAAGGCGGAGCTTTACGGCGATCACACCAATATCCCGCTGGCATCCTACGGGCAGGATCAGGAACGTCGCGGTATTGTCCGTTTTGAGCTGGGTTTTCAGGTCGGAAAGCTGGAGGAAGCCCGTCAGTCAGCAGCAGGGTTTGAAACAGCCGCAGAGAAACGTAATGCCGTTGCCGAAGCGCTGGAGCAGGGGCGGGAACGTATCGGTTATTACGGTTTCAACAGCCCGGACACCCGTGTCTTCGGGATGCTGAATGAGCCGAATTTACCGGCGTATGAAACGACAGCAGCAAAATGGAAAGGGGGCACGTTTGCCGCCATCACCGGCGATATTACGGCCATGTTTTCGCGTCTGGAGATGCAGTCCGGCGGTATTATCAAAGATGATACCGCTATCACGCTGACCCTGCCGCTGGGCTACCGTTCCGCGCTGAATGTGGCAAACCCGGTCGCCCGTGGCGAAACGGTGTATCAGTGGGTGAAAGAGAACTACCCGGATATGCGCTTTGTGTTCTCACCGGAATTTGCCGGTGCCAATGGCGGCGCGGATGTGGCGTATATGTTTGCCGAAACCGTGGATGATGGTTCTACGGCGACCAGTGCGGTTATTCTCCAGGTGGTGCCGGTGAAATACCAGCTGCTGGGTTCAGAAAATAAAGCCAAAGGCTATCTGGAAGACGCCACCAACGCGACCGCCGGCATCATCGTCACCCGTCCGTGGGCTGTCACCCGCCTGACCGGGATTTAACCCTGTAACGCCTCATTGCCCTCTGCGGAGGGCTTTTTTATTTCCTGGAGAAATTATGTCTCTGTATATCTATTGCACCCTGTCCAACGACCAGAACTATGCCACACCGGACGGTCCGGTATTTATCGCCGGTCAGGCCAATGTCATGACCAAACACATGTACACCCCGCGCGGCCGTGTGACTGAAATCAGTGATGAACAGTACACGCAGCTGAAAAATAACCACGTCTTTAAGCTGCACAAGGAAAACGGGTTTATCGCGGTGGAAAACCGCAAAGAGGATCCGGATAAAGTGGCGACTGATATGGAAGCCAGTGACAAATCCGCCCCGCTGACCGAAGAACAACTGGTTGCGGAGGGGAATGAGCCGCCGGTCAGCAACAAAGACAAAAAGAACAGTAAAAAATAAGGGGGTTCCGTGGACCCGTCCGACTTTCCGTTAGTGTCTTTCAGGGCCATCTATAAAGTCTTTACTGCGGTACCGGATGACGAGATTTTTATCATCGCACAGGAAGCACTGAACTACTTTTCGCCGTGCCGGGGTGTCTGTACAAATTCAGCGTGGATGCTGGTCGTCGCGCATATGCTCGACCTGAATGGCCGTATTGCTGACGGGGAATCACCGACCGGTGTCGTGACCAGTGTCACGATTGATAAGGTCAGCGTGTCCTATACCGCGCCCCCGGCCGGTTCCGACTGGTCGCACTGGTTCAAGATGAGCACCTACGGCCAGCAGTTTCTGGCGCTGATAAAACGGTGCAGTGTACCGCGTTACCACGGCGGCGGCGGGGAACGTGCGGCATTTCGCGGTGCCTTTGGCCGCTTCACGCGGGGAGGTCACCGGTGAAAAAACTGGCACAGCTGAAAGTCGTGTATGACGAACTGGCAAAGAAACAGCTTAAAGTCGGTTTCTTTGAGCATTCAAAATACCCGGACGGTATTCCTGTTGCGTATGTGGCGGCGATTCAGGAACTCGGTTATCCGGCCGGGGGGATCCCGCCGCGTCCGTTTATGCGCCCGGCCATGACAGAACACAAACCGGAATACAGCAACCTGATTGTCCGGGCTGTGAAAGCCGCAGTGAAAGGAAATATCACCATCACTGACGGACTGACGCAAGTCGGTGCAAAAGCAGCGGGTGACGTGAAGATGGTGATTAAATCGGTCACCACACCGCCACTTAAGGATGTCACGATAGCTGCCCGTGCCCGGCGGCACAGTAAAGGGAAAGCCACCAGTAAACCGCTGGTTGACTCCGGTCTGATGCTGCAATCCGTCACTTTTGCCGTGGAGGATAAATAATGTTCGGAAATCTGCACCGGATTGCCTCGCGGTATATTCCGCAGCAAACCGTACTCTGGTACCGCTTCAAAAGCCGCGAGCCTGACGAACGGGGCCATGATCAGAACACGTATTATGACCCGGCTGAGGTTCGCGGGAGCTGGCAGGCGGTGGATACTCAGGACATTCAGTCTATGGGGCTTGACACCAGTCAGGTATACCGCCG
This sequence comes from Morganella morganii, assembly GCF_019402645.1. Classification (GTDB taxonomy): domain Bacteria; phylum Pseudomonadota; class Gammaproteobacteria; order Enterobacterales; family Enterobacteriaceae; genus Morganella; species Morganella morganii_D. Next base: position 1,662,910 of record NZ_VKKS01000001.1, on the reverse strand, counting down.
TTTGTATACATCTCACGATATCAGCGCCATTCAGCGCGGCTCTTCACCGGATTATCTGGTCTTCGGCGGCAAACGCTACGATGTGACCGGGGATGCTGACTGGTATGCACAGGACGGCTGGAAGTCAGTTATCTGCATTGAGGCAGGCAATCATGACGGATAACGATGTTGAGATTGCTGTCCGGAAACAGCTTCTGGCGCAGCTGGCGCTGGCAGGTATTGATATCCCGGTCAAAGCGGGTTTTCAGTCTGCAAAACAGGGGCGGGAAGATAATTTCGTTATGTTCTTTCCCGCCGGTGAAAATCCGCAGGGCTGGCAGAAACGCAGTTATAACCCGCAGGGCAATGATGCCGGTCACCTGGAAGCACAGCAGTATGAAACAACATTCCAGGTACAGGCATTTATCACCGAATTCAGCGGTTACACTGCGAAAGATATTACGGCTGTCGTCCGGATGATCGTTAATTCGTTACCGTTTGTCGGGGCACTGAGAAAGCAGGGGATCGGTGTGCAGCGGGCAACCGGTATCCGCCTCCCGTATTTTGTCAACGACCGCGGCGATTACGAACAAAACCCGTCCTTTGACTTTAATGTGACTTATACCCGTACTCTCCGTCCGGAAACGGCCGCTGTTACCGCGCTGTTCCCGGATATTCACCGCATATAAGGTTTTATTATGCCAATTAAACAAACCCGTTACGTCGATATCGCGTCAGCGGTGATCGGCGCGTCCGCCGTGCCGATGCGTAAGCTGACGGCGCGGTTATTTTCCACCAATCCTAAAATTCCTGCCGGGCACGTACTGGAGTTTGCATCCGGTCAGGTTGATGAACTGCTGGGTGCCGACTCTCCGGAGGCGCAGTTTGCACGACAGTATTTCAGCTATGTCAGTCCGGCCCCGGTCAGTAAACCGAAAGAATTGCAGATCGCCTCTTATGAGCCGGTTGGCCGGGCGCCGACATGGTTCGGGGCAAAAGCCGGAGCGCTGGCTGATCTGAAAATGATTGCTGACGGCACATTATCAGTGACATTCGGCAAGGTCACCAAAAACTACAAAGATATCGATTTATCCGAAGCCAAATCGTATGCCGATATCGCGTCACTGATTCAGGCGAAACTGAATGCCGAAAGTGAACCGCAGTTTTCCGGGGCATATCTGACCTTTAACGCGCTCGACAGTGCATTTGAACTCAGCGGCGGCGTGCAGGAACGTGCATCTGTCAGCGTGGGGTATTCCGTTCTTGCGGATGCGATGGGGCTGTCAGCCGGACGCGCATCCGAGGGCAATCCGGCACAGACTCCGCTGGAGGCATTCAAAGTTGCGGAGCAGGTTTCAGACTCCTTCGGCAGCGCCACATTTCTGAGTGAACTGTCGCTGGATCAGGCCGTCACACTGGCGCAGTACGTTGCCGGGGAGAACGTGAAATACCAGCTTCATCTGAGTGTGACAAAAGACAATGCCGAAGATTTCAGCGCAGCGTTGATCGGCACCGCATCAACCGGTCTGAACCTGAAAACAGAAAGCGGGTATTTTATCCAGGCGCTGCCGATGGCGGTGATGGCCGCCACGGATTACGACCGTACCAACGCCACCACCAACTATATGTTCCGTCAGCTCGGCGTGACATTCCCGGCGCAGGTCACCACAGATCAGGATGCGGACCGTTTCGATAAACTGCGGGTGAATTACTACGGCGAAACCGCTGTGGCCGGTTCACAGATCCGCTTTTATCAGCGCGGCTTCCTGTGCGGCGGCAGTTCTAACCCCCCGGACATGAGTGTGCATGCCAATGAGCAGTGGCTGAAAGCGTATATCGCGCAGCAGTGGTTCAGCCTGTTACTGGCGACACGCGGTATTCCGGCCAACAAAGACGGCGAAGCCAGGGCACTGATGGTCATTGCCGGTGCGGTCACCAAAGCCGTGGATAACGGCACTATCCTTGCCGGTAAAACCTTAACGGAAGTACAGAAAATCGCGGTGACGGACGCATCCGGTGATGATCTGGCCTGGCACGATGTACAGGACAAAGGGTACTGGTACAACGCACAGATTGTTGAAAGTACCGGTGAAAGCGGTTTACCGGAGTACGTGATGAAATACGTGCTGATTTACGGTAAGGGCGACTGGGTGCGCAAGGTCGAAGGTTCACACAATTTAGTGTAAGGAAAAAATATGAATGATGTATCAGCAACCGGCCTTGCACTGGTGGTACAGGCCAGCAAAACATTTCCTTCCGGGATTTTTATCACGCAGTTTGCGGATGATGCGGATCCGCTGGATTTACCGGCGGTGGATATCGCGCAGACCGGCATGGATATCAACGGTAATCTCGTGAGCTGGTCAACGCCCACACCGCAGACTGTCACCATTAACGTGCTGGCCGGCAGTGAGGAAGATCAGAACCTGGCGATTCTTCTGGAAGCCAACACGGCGAAAAAAGGCCGCCGTCATGCCGGTGACATTATCACTATGGTGGCCTCTTACGGTGACGGCTCCACCACTACCGCCCGTAACGGCAAAATTACCAACGGCAGCCGGGGAAACTCTGCGGCCAGTGCCGGGCGTCTTAAATCAAAACAGTACACCTTCGTGTTCCAGGATTTTGACTCCACGCGTAATCGTTAATCACCGGCGGGCATGTCCCGCCTTTTTTTACGGAAAAAAACATGCTGATTAAACCGAAAGAAGTTCAGATTAAAGATGTGGACGGTATTGAAAAGGCATTTGTCATCAGCCGTCTGCCTGCGGTGACCGGCCGGGAAATCCTTGCCAAATATCCGCTGTCCAATGCCCCTAAAATCGGAGATTACGAAGTCAGCAAAGAGGCCATGCTGAAAATGATGGCGTATGTATGCGCAGTGGCTGACGATGGTGAAGAGATTCCGTTAAAGACACAGACGCTGATTGATAACCATGTGCCTGATGGTGAATCCCTGATCCGTCTTGAACTGGAAATGCTGAAGTATAACACCAGTTTTTTCGGGACCGGCGGGAACTCCGGCTTCCTGCCTTTCCTCATCAGCAAGGTCGGCAGTTCACTCCCGTCAGTTATAAAAACGCTGATGGCTTCTTTGCAGTCATCATCAGCGAAGGATTCGCCACCCTCACCGAACTCAAAACCACAGTAGATCTGGAAGAAGCGATGGACTTGTGGGAAATCGCGATCATTAACCGCTACAACGAAGCGCTGGCCGCTTCAAAGGACCGATAATGTCATTGATGGATACCTTTGTTCAGGTCTTTGAATTTGATACCCGTCAGGCTGACAGTGCATTTGACCGAGTGCAGCGTTCAACGGATGACATTATCGACGGGATGAAGCAGGCGCAGACTGCCGCGCAGCAGGGGGCTGATTCTCTCGGCGGCGTGTTCACTGAACTCTGGCAGTCATTACAGGGGCTGTCCGGTGAGCACGCTGTTGATTTTTCCACGAACGCGGCTGATGTGGCAGAGCAGACCGGTGCGGTAAAAGCGCAGGTGGATGCGGTAACCGATTCCCTGTCTGAACTGGAATCTCAGCAGGCGGGATCTGATGCCAAATGGCAGGATATTCAGGCCTCACTGACGGGTACGGAGGCCGGTTATCAGGCGCTGGTTCAGGCAGTGGCAGCACTGAGCAGCGACACCGCCGTTCTGACGGATGAGGAGAGTCGCGGTAATGCAGTCCGGCAGCTGGCCGGTGGCATCATTAAAGCCCTGCAGGGGGATTACCGTGAACTTGGCCGGATTGCGGAAGAGGTGGGTAAAAAAAGTGTTGCAGCTGGTAACAGTGAGGTTGTGACACAGAAAAAAGTACAGAACGAACTGAATAAAACGGATACACAATACCAAAAGGCCGGGGAGTCCGTTGCCGGATTTGCCAAAAAAGCCCTGGCAGCCGTCGGCCTGTTTATGAGCGCATCTGCCCTTGTCGGTGAATCCGTTGCCCGTGCTGCTGAAATCGAATCCCTGGATAAATTCGGTAAAAAAATCAATGTTGCCACGGCAGATGTGGATGCCTTTGCCGGGTCAGTGGCTGAACTCGGCGGCACCCGTGAGGCGGCGCAGTCAGACATGGAAGCGATGGCGAAATCATTCGGGTTTGCCGGTAACGCCATGGAAAAAATCCTGCGGAGGGCTGACAAAGTGCAGGGTATGAAATTCGATAAGGCCAAAGCCACATTGTCGGCGCTCGGTGTGTCGGATGATAAAACTGTTGAACTGATGATGAAAGGCCGCAAAGAACTCGAGCGGATGATGGGGGTGCAGAAAGAGTATTCCGGCATCACCAGAGAGAGCATTGAGCAGTCTGTTAAATTCAATAAATCCATGCAGAGTTTTAAACAGTCCTCCGGTCTTCTGAAAAACAGCTTTCTGGAGATGGTGATCCCGATCCTGGCAACCGGCCTGGAATGGGTCAGTAAATTTGTCGGCTTCTGCAAAGAAAACAAAACCCTGATCACGGGATTTTTTATTGCAGTCGGTATCGCACTAGCAACCTATTACGTTCCGCCGATGCTCGCGGCTGCGGCGGCCACCCTGGCGGCAACATGGCCGATTATTGCCATTATTGCGGTTATAGCCCTGCTGGCGGCAGCGTTTGCTCTGGTGTATGACGACATCATGAATTTCATCGACGGCAACGATTCGATGATTGGCCGGATACTGGACAAATACCCCGCACTGAAAACGATTATTCTGGCGGTATGGGAAGCCTGGAAAACCTGTTTTGAATACCTGAAAGCAGCCGTGAAAGTTGTGGCGGATATTGTGGTGGATGCGTACAACATCATGAATAAAGCCCTGAATGACTTTATCGGCTGGCTGACAGGCAGTATTAAGGGCGTGATGGCATGGGGTGATGATTTCGGGAATGTGTTCAGCACAGTATCGGATACCGTTGTCGGTATATTTAAGTGGTTGTGGGAGCAGATAAAATCGTATCTCGACTGGATCAATAAAGGTCTGGACATGATAAAAAACGGCTGGGCGACCTTAAAAGGCTGGTTTGGTGACGGTGATGATATTGAGGTTGAACAGACCGTTAACCGCACGGTGAATGAACAGGGTCAGATTGGGTACGACATGCCACCTGAAAAAACGATCAGTGAGGACGACGCGGCAAAAATGGCACAGGCCATGACCGCACATCTTTACGGTGTGTCAAATGACCCGATGAATCCTGTCACCAGTCAGGCGATCAGCAATCAGTCAACAACCAGTAATGAAACAAACGTCAGTATCGGTGAACTTAAGATCGAAACACAGGCAACGGATGCTCAGGGTATGGCGGCGGGCGCCAAAGATGCACTCGGATCTCAGTTGCAGGACTTTGGGCATCAGACAAATACGGGGCTGGGGAAATGATTACGGAAGTGAAGATATTTGATACGGAATCCTTCACTACGCTGTTTGAGTCAGTAAATCCCGTTCAGCTGAACGTCCGGGATGAGCATAAGGCGACGCAGTTTCAGGTGGAATCCGGTGAAACCCGCAGTGACCATGTTGTGATTAACCCGGTGGAAATCGGTATGGATCTGATACTCACCGGCGAACTGAAAGACGCTTTTGAAGCCATGCAGCAGGCTTACGATCAGCATCAGCTTGTCGGTATTCAGACCCGGGTAAAAACCTATCAGCCGATGCTGATAGTGAATTTTTACCACGATGAAATCCCGGATATGGCGGACGCGGTGAAACTCTCCCTGCGCTTTACCGAATGGCGGACGGTTGAGCCGGAATACGGTGAACTGCCGCCGCGTAAAGTTGCGAAGAAAGAGCAGAGCAGCACGGTAAACAGGGGGAAAGTCCAGATAAAAGAGGCGGATACTGCCACGAAGAAAAAAGGCTCTGTCGCAACCCGTATCGCTGATGGTGACTGGAGTCTTTCATGAAAATCATACCACTGAATACGGTTCCCAATCAGCGCCTGAGGGTTACCCTGGGTGGCAGGGAATGGGAGCTGACGATTAAAGCTGCGCGGCAGGTGATGTGCTGTGATATCCGTTGTGATGACACGGTGATTGTTCAGGGAATGCGTATTGTTCCGGGGCAGCCGCTGATACCGTACCGGCATCTCACTCACGGCGGTAATTTTGCCCTGCTGACAGAGGGGGATGAACTTCCGTGGTGGGAACTGTTTGAAAAAACACAAACACTGATTTATTGGGGGAGCGATGATTGATTTGCGCCGGATCCGCTGCGGCATTGAACTTAACGGGCGTATGCAGTGGTATGAGGGATTGCGCATCCGGGCCGGAGGCACCAAATATGCCAATCCGCTGCAGAACGAATGCACGGTGAATATCGACGGACTGAACGCGGAAACCCGTACCATGCTGCTGACCGAAACCAGTCCGTTCGCCGGCAATAAATCCTCACCCCGGATTGTTGTTGAGGCCGGTCGTGCCGGTACCGGTATTTTCCGGATCTACACCGGCGATATTGTCAGTGCTGAAATCTCGTCACCACCGGATGTGACGCTGACACTGAAAGCGAAAACCAATAATGCCAGCGCCCGGGACATTGTGTCACCGGAAGGTAAGCAACTGGCCAAAATGAGTGAGATTGCAGCTGATATTGCCCGTGACTGTAACGTGACACTGAATTTTCAGGCAACGGATAAAAATATCGGTAACTGGTATTTCTGCGGTCCGGCGCTGAAACAGGTTGAACGGCTGCAGGAAGCCGGGAATGTAAAAGCGTTCATTGATGATGATGTGCTGTATGTCAAAGACAGTGATAAGGCACTTTCCGGAAGACTGCGGATCCTCAGTCAGAAAAGCGGCATGGTCGGTATACCGAAAGCCACGGAGAAAGGCGTTGATGTCACCTACCTTATCGACGGGGAATCATCCCTCGGCGGCATGTTGCGTCTGGACAGTAAATATAACCCCGCCCTGAACGGGGATTACATTATCGAGCCGCTCAAATTCGATATTGCGTCTCACGATGATCCTTTCTTTTATCAGGCAACCTGCAAACGGGCCTGACATGGGCAAAACAATGAACAAACCAAACAGTGACCAGGCGAATGACGGCAGTCTCGCCGGGCAGTTTATGGCTGCGTTCCGTAATCTGCTGATGAATATTGATGACATGCTTCCCGCCACCGTAGTGAGTTACGACGATGCGACAAACCGGGCGGTAATTAAACCCCTGGTGATGATGGTCACCACGGAAGGGAAGCGGATCGGGCGTGGTGCACTGCCTAATATCCCGGTATTCCGGTTTGGCGGCGGCGGGTTCTTTATCAGGATGCCGGTAAAGCCTGGTGATTTCGGCTGGCTGAAAGCGAACGACCGGGATATCAGTCTGATTTTTCAGCGCGGCGGCCTGGAGGATGAACCGAATACGGCCAGGCTGCATACATTCAGTGATGCCATGTTTTTCCCTGACACGCTCAAAGGCTGGGTGATCGACGGCAAAAACGCGGACGCACTGGTGGTGCAGTCAACAGACGGTTCTGTGTGCTTATCCCTGCATAATGATAAAGCAGTCTTTGACGGCCCGAAATTTATCTCTAATGCGCCGGAAAACGAATTTAACGGCAATGTGATCGTCAACGGCAACCACGCCGTAAACGGTAACAGTGAATCAAACGGCGGCACTATGACGCATAACGGTAAAAATATCGGGTCTACCCATAAACATTCCGGTGTTCAGGGTGGCAATAGTGATTCAGGAGAGCCGGTATGAAGACCTTTGATGTGAACGGGAATAATGACCTGTTCATCGGAAACGACGGCAATATTGCCATTGTCAGTGGTGAACCGGCGGTAAAAAACGTTTGTGCGCAGTATGTGAAAGCGCTGCGCGGGGAAATGCTGCACAAGCTGGATAAGGGGATCCCGTACTGGAAAACCACCTTCGGGCGACAGGCTGATCTGCCGCTGTTTGAATCCGCGTTCCGCGAGCGTATGCGGGAAATTCCGCAGGTAACCGCCGTGGTGTCATTCAGAGCCACGCTGAATGATAACGAACTGAACTATGTGGCTGTCCTGCAGACAGAATACGGGAGCATTACGTTAAATGGCTGACTATAAATACATTACCTCATCCGGTGTGATTGTTCCGGATACCGCAGAACTGCGGGCGGCAGTTGAGGATGAATTCAGAGCCGTATTTGGTCAGGATCTGGATGTCTCCCCGGAAACCCCGCAGGGGGCGCTGATCACAATGGAAACGGAAAACCGTGATGCGGTAGTCCGTAATAATGCGGAACTGGCAAACCAGATTAACCCGGACATTGCAGGCGGCGTTTTTCTGGATGCCATCTGGGCGCTGATGGGCGGGCAGCGCTGGGATGCCACTCAGTCGATACTGACGCAGGTTGAATTCGGCGGCGTCCCCGGAACTATCATCCCGAAAGGTTCACTGGCTGAAACGCAGGCCGGTGATCAGTTTGCCACCACAAAGCCGCTGATTATCGGTAAAGGCGGGAAGATAACCGGCGATATGCGGGCGGTTGAAACCGGCCCTGTTGAGTGCCCGGCCGGTAAATTAAACACGGTGGCAAGTTCTGTGCTCGGCTGGGAAACGGTATCCAACCCGACCAGTGCGGTATTGGGGCGTGTTGCCGAATCTGATTTACAGTCCCGCCGCCGCCGGAAACTGACGCTGGCAAAAAACACTGTCAGTGTCGGTGAGGCGATTACCTCTGCATTATATGAGCTGGAAGGCGTCCGTTCGCTGGCATACCGCGAAAATTATACTGATACCCCGATGAGCCTGGACGGGATCACGCTGGTGCCGCACAGCGTATACGTGTGTGTTGAGGGCGGGGAAAGCGGAGAAATTGCCCGTGCTCTGCTGCGTACCAAAACAATCGGAGCCGCTTTCAACGGCAGTGAGGAGGTTGAGGTACCGGAACCTGTCAGCGGACAGACCTATACCGTAAAATTTGACCGGGCAAAAGAGATTGTCCTGTTCTGCCGCGTGACAGTGAAAAAAACATCACTGGATGCGCAGACGGTTATTCCGGCAGCGGTTGAGTCATGGGCCCGGGGCGAAACAGAAGGGGACGGCGGGCTGGTTGTCGGCCGTGAGGTTTCCCCGTTTGAAATATCGGCCGGTATTAATGCTTCTGAGCCGCGTCTGTTTGTCACACGGGCGGAACTGTCAACCAACGGCACGGACTGGTCATCCGACACTTATCCGGTAAAGCTGACTGAGGTTGCCAGAATCAGCCGCAGTGCGGTGCAGGTGGTGTTTGTATGACACAGACTATTCAGCAGTTAACATTTCACTCCGACCTTCTGAGGGCGATCCTGTGGCAGTACGAAGGGGCGGATAATCTGAAAGCGCTGGCCAGTTTTAAATCAGACTGGTTTGAACGGGCAACCGTCAGCTTCTGGCAAAACTGGTACCGTGATGTGTTCAATATCGATACCGCGGGTGATTTCGGGCTGTCGGTATGGTCCCGTATTCTCGATGTCCCGCTGGGAATTGATATCCCGCCGAGCGACAAAGCCAAAATCGGTACTGGATTCGGGAAAAAGAAAGCGAATTTCCGGGCAAACTTCCGGCGTAATGCCGATTACACCCTGTCGCTGACACCGGAACAGAAACGTCTGATTATCCGGATGCGGTACTTTAACCTGACCCAAAGCCCGACCGTCACCAATATCAATGAATTTCTTAAGCGTTTTTTCTGGAATGAGGACAGTAAAGTCTTTGTGCTGGATCCGCTCGATATGACGTACATGTACTACGTCTTCAATTTTAATCCGGATGAGCGTCTGCGCGTTCTGCTGGAAAACTTCGATCTGATGCCGCGCCCGTCCGGGGTGGGTGTCAAATACCGTATTGTGGCGAAAAAAGCCTTCGGCCACGGCGAACACCGTAAAAACTTCCTGGAAAGTAACTTCGGAGAATAATCCCCCATGACAAAAATATTTAAAATCCCCTTTGCAACACAAGGGGATCGCACTGCTGTGCCTGATGAAGTACAGGTAGACGGTTCACTGTCTTATACTCAGGGCTATGGCTACGATTATGAACGTGACCAGGCGACGGATCCGGCAGCTAAAGATATCGAACGTGAGAAGATGAACAGCCTCTTCCATGATATTACCGGTGCGGTCGGGGAAATACAGGCGTTCGGAATGCCGGTGTGGGCGGAAGAAGGTAAACCCTATGCTATCCGCAGTATCGTGTATCACAATAAAAAAGCCTGGCAGTCAAAGATTGAAAATAATAACACCGAACCGGCCGCCGGTATTGCATGGACGGAACTGAAAGCGGATATGACCGCCGGGGATGTCGGAGCCTACACCAAAGGTGAGGCTGATCAGAAATTTCAGCCGCTGGGTAATTATCTGCCTGCCGGTTACAGCTACTCAAAAGCTGAATCTGACACCAATTTCCAGCCGAAAGGTAATTATGCACCTGCTGGTAATTACGCCCTGAAAGGTGACAGTTACACCAAGTCCGAAGGGGATCAGCGGTATCAGGCAAAAGGTAATTATGCGCCGGCGGGGGATTACGCCGTAAAAGGCGAAAGTTATACCAGGCAGGAATCAGACGGACGTTATCAACCGAAAGGAAGTTACCAAGCAGCCGGTTACAGTTATTCAAAAGCGGAATCTGACACCAATTTCCAGCCGAAAGGCAACTACGCTTTTAATGGAGACAGCTATACAAAGACACAATCAGACACTAAATATTTGCCGATAGATTCCAACAGGGCGTTTGTTTCCGGTACGCATACCGTTAAAGGTAGTGCGGATTATGCATCAATATTATTATCCCGTGGTGATGGGTCTGGAGTGCTTTTTGAAACGGCGCCAGGAGGAAGGGTATATTTTGCCTTTAAAGATGGGAATTACAATACTACAGCAGTAGTCGATATCCCTACTAAACAGGGTACGCTGATAACTCAGAATGAAGGGGATCAGCGGTATCAACCGAAAGGAAGTTATCAGGCGTCGGGTTACAGTTATTCAAAAGCCGAAAGTGATGGACGTTATGAGAAAAAAGGAGCAGCGAAAGGCTGGCGATGGGTTGGTGGTTATGGAAATGCCAGCAGTTCGATATCCATGTCAGAAGATGTCAGAGGTAAGCAACTTTATTTCCAGTTGACAGGATCCGGCGGAAGTAACTGGACTACAGTATGCATGCCGCCGGTCGATAATATTGCACTCTATTTTTTCCAGGGCACTGCCGGATGGGGTGTTGTATGCACACAGGGCTCAGGAAGAACATTGAAGTCAGTAGGTGGTCAATATATAGAGTGGTCATCTGTTTATGTAGCAGACTAAAAGAAAAGGCACGTGGTATAACTACGTGCCATAAATTATTTTCGGAATAATATTATATATTTTTTGTTTTTTGAGAATGTCATTCTGAATACTATTCTTTCATCATCCTGCAATGGCATTTCACCGAAGTTACTCATTTTTATAAACCGAGATAAGATAATTTTATTAAAAATATTAATCTTATCTTTTCTTGAGTGTGATGGCAGCCATGAACCAGAAAAATGATGAATAGAAAAGTTTACTTTATCTTCTTCACTGATACAAAAATAATGTGACGGAAATATTACTTCTGTATTGCTTAATTTTAATGTTGAATCTTTATCATATTCAGGTTGTATATTGAACCGAGATTCCAGATATTTTGTTATTCTCTGCGTGTTAGCCGTCAGATCCAATCCCCGCTTTGTTTTAAAAGAAATTTCATCATAAATGTCAATGAGGTCGCCGATGATTCGGCTGTTCTTTTTAGCCCCCATTACTGCTGATGTAATAGGCCAGCAGTTGTTGTTATAGAATTCATGACAACTGAAGAAATCAAGATTCATAAATCTATCAAAATTATTGGTTACTTCCACATCGGTATCAAGATAAATACCACCCTCATGGTATAAGGCATATAATCGGATATAGTCAGAGACAAAAGCCCATCTTTTGTTAGCAAATGCTTCCTCTGCATATTTATTGCTTATATCTTTAAACTTCGCATTGTTCCATTCGATGATTTCATAATCAGGGAAATGTTTTTCCCATGTAGAAATGCAATCAAGCACAAGCTGAGGTTTAGGCTTGTTACCAACCCAAACATAATGAATTTTCTTTGGTATGATATTCATCATATTATCTCTAAACTAAGTTTCTATAACATTAGAATAATACATTAAAAATAATGCAGTATACAGGGAAAATGTTCACAATATTCCATCATGCAGCGAGCTATTGCATTGATAATAAACACATGATTTATGATCTCATATTGTGAGCGCCGTGGTTAACTAATTGATATTTATATAATAAGCAATGAATTTAAAATCCCTCGGCGGCAACGAAGTTGGTTGCGAAGCAAAGACAAAAAAAGCCGCGTTAAGCGGCTTCATGATCTGGGATAGCGGTTACATTAAATATTGTTTCACTGCTTCTGGGTAGTCGTGCTCAGTTCTTTCGAGGTAATCGCTCAACTGAGCGTGCAACCGTTCTGCAACGTCTCGCGACAGGTATGTACGCTGTGGGGTTCTGGTAGTTTCTTCGATGCTGTGCGTATCGCTGTTAATGCTGGTATCTGTGAATTCGATTTCGACCATCAGAATTTCATAAGGGCTGTTTTTCGCTACCCGAGTATCTGTGATTTGCGGGAGAAAATCGCCGCAGTTACTTTCTTTCGGATTATTTTTCATGCTGGCACCCACGTATCATCAAGCCAGATTTCCTGGATAATTTCATTAATTTCCTCAGTTTCATCAGCGTTTTTTGTACCGGTGATCGTCAAGGATTGTGAAGAGCTGAGCGCTACACGGACATTTAGCTGCCCATACTTGTTTCCCACTTTTTTCAGTACTTGTTCACGCAGAGCATCGCGGACTTTTTCAGCGGGTTTTTGTTTGTTCTCTTTATCAAAGAGAATTTCAATGCGTGGCATAGTAGGTTCTCCGTTCACTATTAACTGTATAAATATACAGTAATGCAAAAAATAGCAAACTACAACCTACTACGTGAAAAATTTAGTATTTGGGTACTTACTTGGGTATCTCGTTGATGATGGCTATATAATTTTATTTATTATTAATTGGTTATTGTTGTTGATGTGACTCCGGTAGCCGGCACCATATTAAACCCGTTAACTCTCAACCAGTTAGCGGGTTTTTCATTTATGCTCCCCAACCACGATAAGCGTATGGTGGGACATATTTGGGACATCATCACCAAAAACAGCATCAATTTGCTGTGCGTGCTGACTCAGATGACCCGGTGCCAGGTGAGGATACCGGCGTACCATTTCTATCGATTCCCATCCCCCCATTTCTTGTGAAGCCGGTGAAAGTGGCGAAACCAAAGAAATCAGACCTTCCGAAAATCGGCGGAATTGTGGTCAGTAAGGCATACATTGAGCCGGAGTCCGGTCGGTCAGATGTTACCTGGTTTGATTCATTAGTGCGGGAAGTCAGGGGGAGAAATGAAAGAGCCCTCCGCAGAGGGCTGCAGGTGTCAGCGGACAACTAAAACAGAGGTTTTTGCATAACGGACAACGGCCGCAGCAGTGGAACCGAGCAGGTAGGTGGATATACCCGGGCGACGAGAGCCAATAATAATGAGATCTGCTTTAATAACCTCAGCACGTTCAAGTATTTTATCTTTCGGGAGACCAATTACGATATGTCTGTCTGTTCTGTCCTCAGGCAAACTGAATTGCCTGATTATCTCGTCTGATTTTTTCTTTGTGGATTCTATCAGCCGCTTTTCCAGATCCGCTACAGACAAGCCACTTTCAAAACCACCATATGGGAATGCCGGTATAACAGTAAGAAAATGGATACGGGCATCTTCAAGTTTAGCGAGGCTTTCAACATGAGGAGTAACCATATCAGTGAGTTCTTTTTCCCACACATCAATCGGAACAAGGATATTTTTATGCATAGACCCTCCGATATTCATTATTTACACAGATTAATAATAGACCAAAAGGAGAAAGTGATGAATTATTGTGAGTATATTTTATCCGCCATGTTTTATAACCGGCTGTGATATTTCGTCCGGCACTGTCAGTAATGATTAAATTACCGGCGGTGTTATCTTTGTTGATTTCACGGCCAATTTATTTTCAAAAAATCGTCATGATTTGACGCAGATCACATAAGGCGAAATGAAAAACATACAATTATTTTCTGTCCAGGTGTTGTCGCGGGTGTTACTGTTGAAGAAATGCACAGAGGTGACTTATGAATGATGAACGCGAACTGGTTTACAGTGAAGTATGCAGAGTAACGGGCAGGGCGGCTATTATGTTGCTGGATTCACGGCAGATGATAACGAAAGGAAATATCAGGCAATTGCTGTTCTCCCATAAAGAACAAGAAGTTGACAGATTTATGAATGAGGTTTATGAGGTTGCTATCGACCTGATGAGCGATAACTGATACAAAAAAGCCCTCGCGGGGAGGGCCGGGGGGATTACTTTTCAGATAAAAAAATCAAACGAACTTCTTTAGATGATGGGTCGTAATCTGACCACCCCGGAACGTATTGTCAGTTTGTCAGCCAAAGAATCGATGGTCTGTATCTTCATCAATAATTTTTATTGCGTCTGAAAAGCTACCTATCATCTTCCCGTCGTAGTGTCGCCACTCGTTATCTTCAGTAGACCAGAACAATGACCATGAATTACTGGCTCTGTTGATTGTGATTTTTGCCAGCATTTCTTCCGCGCTTCCGGTCCTCCAGGCTAATTGCCTGACGTCAAAAATGATCACGCTGTCATCTTCAATACGATACTGAAGGTCGTGCTCATCCCGGATATGTTTTGGTGGGCGGCGTTTTTCCATGAAATAGTTTATGCATTGTTTAATTTGTGCGACTTCAGTGTCATTAAATGCCATGATTTATCCTCAGAATGTGTCGTCAGGCCACAGTGATTTAACCACTTTCCCTGCTATCCGGCAGTTGTTATTGATAGCGATCAGCTCATAACGGGGGTTTAGTGGCTCCGGGTATTCAATCCCGCCTTGCGGTGCGGTCATTGAATGGCCTTGTACCTCCGGCCAGAATGTACTATCACTGGCTTTTTGGGTTGTCGGAATCCATGTAACTGCGCCTTTTTCTGTACAGGTATTCCCATTTTCAGTGAAAGTTCCGGCCTGTATCTTTATGAAAAAAGGGTATTCATACCTATCGCCGGCGGACTTTAATTTTTGTGATGCCAGGACGTTAAATATAGCCCTTGTTTCTTTTGAAAGTGACGGACTGAAATCATCAACTGAGACATCAAGAGCCACTGCCGGTTTTGCTCCATTCTCTGCATTGATGGCATTAACCCCATTGAGCAACTGAGAAACCACGCTTTGCCCCATCCCGATAGCTTCGCCGGGAGACTCCCGGGACAATCCGGGCTCTTTCCTTTTGGTATCAAAAATCGCCTTTAGCCGCATAGCGTCGGCTATCTGTTCATCAGAGAGAAGTTTCTTTTTCATGATGTGATTTTATTACCAATTAGAATATTCATCAATCACCGCAGATATTGGTTGTTTATCACCAGCGGTTCTGATTGATAAGAACGGAGGAGATATGGAAAGAATCCAGTGTATAACATTCGCCTCTGAAGTCGGTCAACACAAAACAGCAGAAATGCCTGGTGTCAGACAGAGCGATATCAGCAAGGCGATTTTAAAAAAAACGAAACATCTATGTGATTAAAAATCCGGACGGGACAGTTTCTCAGCATAATACGGCGCTGCACCCGTTTATTGACGGCAATTGAATAGGAAGGCGGGAGCCTTGTTTTTTCCGCCGGTCACTGCGGATAACCGGACAGAGCCTGTACCGGTAAGTATTGTTATTTCTGATAGTAACTGAAGTAAAAATAAGGACAAAACGGAATACCTGCGGTACGCTTTCCCGGAGAATAACAAAAATATCAACATTCAATCTGTTAAATGAAAAGAGCACACAACATGAAAATGATCGGTTTGATTGGCGGAATGAGCTGGGAAAGCTCGCAACACTATTACCGGATTATCAATGAGCAGACGATGGAACGCCTCGGACGGCCGCACTCAGCAAAAAGCCTGATGTGGTCAATGGATTTTGGTGAAATTGAAGCATTGCAGCATACCGGTAAATGGGATGAACTGGCCGAAAAAATGACGGATGCGGCAGAGAAACTGGAACTGGCCGGTGCGGACTTTATTGTTATTTGTACCAATACCATGCACCGTATGGCAGCGCTGATTGAACAGAAAATATCGGTTCCGCTGCTTCATATTGCGGATGCGACCGCAATAAAAATTCAGCAGGCCGGCATTAAAAAAATTGGTCTGCTGGGTACGGCATTTACCATGGACCAGGATTTTTATAAAGGCAGACTGACAGACCAGTTTGGTCTGGACGTTATTATTCCGGATACTGAGGACAGAAAAATTGTTCACGATATTATTTATCAGGAACTGGTATCCGGTATTATTAATGAAGAATCCCGGGAGCACTATAAAACTATTATCCGAAAAATGGTGAATAAAGGGGCTGATGGTATTATTCTCGGCTGCACGGAAATAATGCTGTTAATTTCTCAGAATGACAGTATCGTACCGGTGTTTGATACAACGGAAATTCATGCGCTCGCCGCGGTTGACTATGCCCTGAGTTAACAGCTTCAGCACAGACAACCGGCAATAGCAGGTTATTACATATATACACCTGTATAAAGGGTTATACTTAACTTTTTTAATCATTGCATGCGTAATAAGTGAATGTTGCTGCCGGTGAAAATATTATGCCGGATAAACAGGTGGTAATATTTTTCCCGGCCGGGAAGGTGCGGGGACAATCACAGCAGTAAGACGTTATAATCGTTGTTCAGTATATTGCAGACAAGGGTAATGCTTTTATGACTGACAATGACGATATGCGGGAATATTCAGAATTCGATTTTGAGGCTATTGCGCAGTGTAATCGAATCAGGAACATGCTGATGGCAGCACTGGAAAGACGAAATAAAGAAATGCAGCGTTTACGGAAAAAAACACAGGAAATTCAGCGGGAATTTCCCGGTGATCTGAAAAAGCTTCAGGCGCATATGCGGGAAATGAAAGACTCCAATAATGAAGTGATGGAGCTGGTCAGAGAGTATAATGTCTGGGCCGAACGAGCCGGACAGGATAAACTGGTACTGGAATGATTCCGGTAATCTGCGGATATTTTATCCGGACTCAAACTGCGGAATTTTTGCCGCATGATTTATCTCAGTAATACGCTATACCTATGGTAACTTGCCTGATAAAGAGAAAGCCGAAACACAGGAGAAAGACGCCATACCGGCCTGTGAAATAAAATCAGCGCTGTATCAGAGTACATTACAGCCCGGTCCGCTGGATGTTGCGGGGGTATTACATTATACCCGGGGCAAAGACGGGATATTCTTAGCCGTTACGGAGGAAGAATGCGTCATTATATTGCCGGAATATGGATTGTTTTACTGTTTACTGCAACAATACCTGCCGGTTACAGTGCGGAAACATTGAGTCAGGCTGCTCAGCAGCTTGATCGCCTGGTTTTGTATGATCCGTCCTATGAAAAAATCGCCTATCCCGGCGGAGATGTTTCTCCCCGGAAAGGGGTCTGTTCGGATGTGGTGATCCGCAGTTACCGGAAAATCGGAATCGATCTGCAAAAAGAAGTCCATGAAGATATCAAAACGGTTTTTCCCCTCTATCCCGCCCGTAAATTATGGGGACAAACGCGGGCGGATACCAATATTGATCATCGCAGAGTTCCCAACCTGATGGTTTTTTTCAGCCGGAAAGGGGAAACGAAACCGGTAACACAAAATGCTGCAGATTATGTGGCCGGCGACATTGTGACCTGGCAGCTGGATAACGGCCGTCCGCATATCGGTATCGTGATCGGTAAATTTGCCCCGCGCAGCGGAAACCCGCTGATAATGCATAATATCGGCGGGGGGCAGGTCAGTGAGGATGTACTGTTCAGCTGGAAAATTACCGGTCATTACCGGTATAAAGCAGGGAAGTAATGAAAAAGCCGGCGGTATGCCGGCTCCGGAAATTATTTTTTAATCTGGTGTCCGATAAGGCCGCCGATTGCCGCACCGCCGACGGTTCCCAGTGCACTGCCGTCAGTCAGGATTGCACCACCAACAGCGCCGGCACCGGCTCCGATAGCGGTATTCCGGTCACGCTTCGACATGTTGGAGCAGCCGGCCACAGCAAACAGCAGGACAGCAGATAAAGCCACTGTGCTTACTCTCTTAATATTCATTTTCATCCTGTAAACTCCTGAACAATAGGCGTGTTACAACATAGATCCGTTCGGGAATCGTCAGTATCAGAATAATCGGGAAATACGTAACAATCCCGGTACATTATCTGACACTTTCTATATTACCAGTGCTTTAAACGACAGATGGCAATATAAAATACCGTAAGTAGAATTTATGGCATTACTGAGATGCTCAATACGGTCATTTTGTGCTTTAATTTCAGTCTCTTCCGCTATAGTGGCGTCCGCGACAGAAACAGCAGCAAAGGGATGTGTCGGCAGCAGTGCAATCCGGGCATTATCTTTCAGCAGATACCAGGGAGAAGGGGCACCGGCAGGCGGTGTCTCATGTTTGCGCAACCGCCAGCCGCCCAGCATCTGCTTATCGGTCAGTTCTTTTAACAGCGACAGCAGTTCTTCTTCCGTATCGCACTGAATGTGCGCCGTGGCGATACGTTCTGCGTATGATGACATAGGTTACCTCCGTAAACAGAAGATACTCTTACTCATAATAGCCGGTTTATGTGTAAAAAACAGAAAAGATACAACGGTTAATTCCTAAATTTGCTATTTTATGATGAATATCAGAATAATATACAGGAATGTTAAGATAAACTGTGATTGGCATATAATTAGGGGGATGAATTACGTATATGTCCGGAGCGGTTATTTCGGCGGCTCTGATTATTTATATCTCAGCCAGTAAACGGTGCCTGCGGCATCAGTATCCGGAGGCGGATAATATTCAGTTCCGGTAGAGTACATTATTCCTGGCATCACAGGTGATGTTCTGAAATTCAATATCTGGAAAATCACAGGTAAAACTGATCTTTTAATAATAGGTATGGCCGGGAGTGTAAATAATATCCTGCGGATTGATATTTTTAAAACAATGTGCTTCGGGCGGGGGAAATACACCGGGAAGGTATCACCGGCAGATTTACTGACATCGTGTATAACATAAACCGCATCCGGTAATACTGTGAGCCGCTGTAAAAAAGTTGCCGGTAATATTAACGCAATTATAGCAGGCACATATTACAGATGTCAGATGCCGTCTTAAATATGTGAGGTTCCGGTCAGTGCTTTTTCCGGCAGCGTTGTCATCTCAGAAAATTGGAGTGCAGTTTATCGGTACAGCGTTTCGGCAGGTTCAGTGCGATGACCACACAGGTCAGACACCAGATTATTTTTTATCCAGCTTAAAATTTCATCAACCACACTCGTTAAACATAGCTTTTCCGTGTATTTTCTCAGACGGAGGTATTATATCGGCACAGGCACTGAAAAACGGCAGAGTTGCAATAACAAATAGACGCCTGTTTTTTTGTGGTGAGTCCGGTGTGGTAATAACTGTATAAATAAATGGTTAATTCTGCCTGTAATAAACATGGTTTTATCTGTCCGGCAATGTAAAATACCGCAGATATTATTAACGAGGTGGAAAATGAAAAAATTACTGGCAGTTATCGCGCTCTCTTTCGCACTTACCGCTTGCGGTGATGCAACACTGGATCTGACTTCTCAGAAAACAGCTCAGGAATCCATTGCGAAAATGGAAAAAGACCTGAGCCCGGAACAAGCCCGCGAGCTGAAAGGCGCTATTACCAAAATCAGCTTCCAGGCAGCATTTGCTACCGGCGGTGATGAAGATAAAATGATGGCGGCGATGAAAGATAAATTGCAGGGTAAAACAGCAAAAGAAATTATTGAGATGGCAAAATAATGATTATCAGCCTGCCGGCAGATCTATTACCGGCAGGTTTTGTTTTACGGTTAACTGTTTCCGGCCGCATTGCGGTGGAATTTAAGACGCTCCCGGAACCACGGCCGCAAACGTTCAGGGCGCTGCTGCTCAACTTCTCTGTCAATTTTCGGCAGTTTCATTTTATCCCGCGTGACAAGGCTTTTTGTCAGTGACTCTATTTCGTCCTCTTCTTCCTGTGTCATTCGCGGCTTTTGCATATTCTCTGACATAGATCCTCCTTTTTCTGTCAGTCTACTGTATTTTACGGCCGGGTGTCAGACCGTACTTTTACCCGGGATTATTCCGGTTGCTTATTTCTCTGATACGGGAAGTATTCCCCGTGCAGATAATGATTTAACGGTTGCCTCAATGACGGTATCAACAGAGATAGCTGCCATTTCATGCTCTCCCTCTTCCTGTAATAATTTAGAGGCGAACCCGGAAATAATCTCATGCAGTTCATAGTCCTGATAAGGGCCGGTAAATTGCGGACAGGTACTGACATGCATACTGACACTGGGGACTTTTAATGCAAACGCCAGGTGCATGGTTCCGGTGTCATTTGTAACCAGCAAATCGAGGTTATTGACAGTCTGCGTTAATTCTTCGATAGTGGTTTTACCGATCAGCGGTTCAATCCGGCTGTGAAATTCCGGCTCAAGTAAATTGAAAAACTCATCGGACAGATGAACTTCATTCGGCGCACCGGCCAGAACAATATTAAGGTCCCGGTAGCGGGTAAGCAGATAGCGTGCGAGCGTAACAAAATTCTCAACCGGCCAGCGCCGTTCCTCACTGGATGCCCCCATCTGAAAACCAACCCGTCTTACCGGGGACGGCACTTTTGTGACATCACACGGAACACGCATTTCAACACTTTTTTCGGTAAACCGGCAGCCGAGTGGTGTAATCAGGTCAAGACGAACCTGTACTGAATGGCGGTGTGCAAAGCGGGTGGAGTTTGTCAGCCAGCGTTCCATATACGGATTGGACGGATGATTGCAGCGGAAAACAAATGGCGCACCGGTCATGACGGCACTCATATAATCATACGGGTTATGTGAGTGCATGATCAGAACCAGATCCGGTGTTCCGTGAGCTTTTAAATCCCTGACCAGTTTCAGCACGGTATTGACTTTACTGTTCCAGCACACCACGTCATCCCAGTCTTTACCGATGCCGGTACGGATATAGGGCGCCATTTTATTGCCTGAAACAACGGTAATTCTGGCATCAGGAAAACGTTTTCTGACTTCATGAATAGCCGGGGTATTCATCAGAAAATCCCCGAGCGCGGTTGTCGAATAAATGACAATATTACGGAAGTCGATTGTCTCCGGCTGTTTAAAGGCCGTGATAGAGTGCGAAAAATCACGGCGGCGTGTATAAAGCTGTAAGAATAAATTAACCAGTTTATGTTTAAGTTTTTTGGACATCGTATTTCCTGACCGGGAACCAATAATAGCATGGCGCTAATTTAGCATATTCTGCCGGAAATCCGCTGATCCATTTTCGCGTTATTTCCGGCGGGTGGCGAACCAGCATAATAAGGAACCGCCGGTGACCATCAGCACACCCTGCCAGAATGAAAAGGAGAGGGCGGTGCTGAGTAATGATGAGGAAAAGGCGGTGGAAAGTACCGGGGTGAAATAAGAAAGTGTGCCTATCAAAGCAACATTACCGCGCAGTACCGCGATGGTCCAGAGTGCATTAGCGGCACAGGAAAGCGCGGCAGCGGCAATCAGAAAACCAACGGTTGATACCGAAAGTTCAGCAGGCAGCGTGATACCGTCAAAGGCGGTAACCACCCACAGCATCAGAGCAGTGATGATAAAAAACAGCGTAATTCCGTTGTTGCCGTCCGCCAGTTTCCGCGACAGGTTACTGTAGAATGCCCAGATTACCGCACCGGCAAATGCAAGGCTGTAACTCAGCGGGTTAAGCGCGACATTGGCTGTGATGGAGGCGAGTGACAATCCGTTTTCCCCGCCAATGACCCGGCTGATACCGAGAACGGCCAGCACCAGACCGGCTATCAGCGGCAGGCGCAGACGCTGCCCGCCCATGATAACCGCCAGTCCGACAGTCAGGGATGGCCACAGGTAGTTCACCATGCCCAGTTCAATCGCCTGCTGGCGATTCTGCGAAAAACCGAGTGCCAGAATAAAACAGATCTCATAACTGACAAACAGCAGTGTACCCCAGATAAGATACCGGCGCGGCCAGCGGCGGACAGCCGGAAATCCGGTCACCAGCAGTAACATCACTGATCCGAGGGTGTATATCAGTGCTGCACCGAAAGCAGGCCCGAAATCCTCACTGACCCGTTTGATTAACCCGACAATGGTGCTCCAGAACAGGATGGCCAGGATGCCGTAAAAAGTGGCGGCGTGTGCGGACAGTTTTCCCATGAATATCGGCCTGTGATAAATAATTGACAATATATGCGTTAAACTAATAATGATTTCCCAGCATACCGTGATATGACCGCCGGGCAAAGGGAGAGATCCTCATGTCCGGACTGATAAGGAGCCTGACGATGGAAGCACAACAAATTCTGGATTTCTGGTTTAATGAAGCAACACCGGAACAGTGGTTTAAGAAAGACACACAGTTTGATGACCTGATCCGCAGGCGTTTTCTCAACGTGTGGGAGCAGGCAGCGGCCGGGGAATGTTTCGGCTGGCGGGCGCATATCGGCGGGCGACTGGCGGAGATCCTCGTGCTGGATCAGTTCTCCCGTAACCTCTGGCGCGGGGACGCGCGGTCGTTTGCACAGGATCCGATGGCACTGGTGCTGGCACAGGAGGCGGTTAAAACACCGGATTATCTGCAACTGACCCCGGTACAGCGCAAATTTGTACTGATGCCGTATATGCATTCGGAATCTGCACTGATCCATCAGCAGGCAGAACTGCTGTTTAAAGGGCTGGATGAAAGCACGGAAGATTATGAGCGGCGGCACAAAGCGATCATCGACCGCTTCGGCCGTTATCCGCACCGTAATGAGATTCTGGGGCGGCACTCCACCCCTGAAGAGGCGGAGTTTCTGTTACAGCCCGGTTCGGCGTTCTGATTCACACTCCCGGGCGAAATGGGCGGCAATACCGCGCATATCAAAGCCCGTTGGTGTCTGATGCACCCGCAACCGGAATTGCGGGAGTATCGCGAACAGGTGATCAAAAATATCGGACTGGATTTGCTCATAGCTTATCCAGGCTGTCACGTTGGTGAAGGCGTAGATTTCCACCGGCAGCCCGTCCGGTGTCGGTGCCAGCTGGCGTACCATGGTGGTCATCTTCTTGTGAATATGCGGATTGGCTTTGATATACGCCTCCGCATACGCACGGAATGTCCCGAGATTGGTCAGCCGCCGCTGGTTAAGCAGGGTATCTCCCGGCTCCTGTGCATTGTATTCCGAAATTTCCTGTAATTTGGCGTCAATATAGCCGGCGATCAGGTGTGATTGCCGCAGCTGACTGATTTCCTCATCTGTCAGAAAACGGATGCTGGTGGTATCCAGATTCATGCTGCGCTTAATACGCCGTCCGCCGGATGCCGTCATTCCCTGCCAGTTTTTAAAGGAGTCGGAAATCAGGGCATAAGTCGGGATTGTGGTGATGGTGTTATCCCAGTTCTGCACTTTTACCGTAGTCAGTCCGATATCCGTCACTGCACCGTCCGCGCCGTATTTCGGCATTTCCAGCCAGTCCCCGACATTGAGCATATCATTGACCGATAACTGAATACCGGCGACCAGCCCCATAATCGGGTCTTTAAAGACCAGCATCAGTACCGCAGTCATCGCACCGAGTCCGCTCAGTAAAATCAGCGGAGATTTACCGATCAGCAGAGAAATAATCAGGATACTGAAAAGTACCGCGATAATCAGTTTCAGGCTCTGCATCACGCCGCGCAGCGGAAGGCGGCTCAGGGACGGGGTATGGCGGGAGAGGTTCTGTAGAATATCCATTACTGAAAACAGCAGCAGCATACCGAACAACAGGCACCACGCCTGTGCACCGGTAGTGAGGATTTCCTGTGTGGCAGAGCCGCGTCCCAGCCAGACCAGCGCCTGGATATTAAAGACTATCCCCTGAATCAGAAAAGCAAACCGGTTAAACAGTTTGGTGCGGGTAATAAGCGCCCCCCACGGACGCTGAGCGCCTCCGGTGCGGCGTTCAATATACGGCAGCAGACCCTTATGCAGGGCAAGATGCAGAATAACAGCGATAGCCAGAATAAGAACAATAACACCGGTAATGGCTGCCCGTGAGGCATAATCATTACTGAGTTCAAATTGTTGTTGCAGCCATAGTCGCAGTTGTTGCTCCATAAAAAATATCTCCTGTGACGTGTTTTTACAGGCTCCCCGGTGAGCAGCAAAATGTTAAAAATGGGATCACATTGAATACTTTACCATTTTTCAGGCACGAGTACTGAAAGGGTATGTAAAGTTGCGATAAAAGCGGAAAAAATGAAAAAAGGGGTGTGGCGCGGCAAATTGGTTGCCCGCGCCACCGGAAGCGGTTAATTATTCTTTTTCAGGATGGAAGCCGCGGCGATCAGCCCGAAAGAGCTGAACAGCAGTTCAATACCGACCAGTGTCGCGATCAGGGTGACAGACACAATCGGGCCGTTACCGACCAGCAGATAGGCGATGAACAGATCAAGCAGGCCGATAATAATATTCAGCCAGCCGCGGGCCTGAGACATCTGACGCAAGCCAGAGCCCAGGCGCAGGATCCCGCCGGCAATAAACAGGATAGCGAGCAGGATTGCCAGGCTGAGCATTCCGGTGAGCGGTTCAGTCAGGAACACATAGCCCAGAAGGAGATAGGCTACCGCAACCAGAACGGAAAACAGCTTGCTGCCGCCGCTGTAAAGCCGGCTGCTGAGAGTAACAAACAGCATAGATAGCCCGTTTATCACGAGCAGCCCCCCGATGATATAGCTGAGAGTGACGCCGGAAATCAGCGGGTTCATCAGACAGGCCACACCACCGGCCAGCAGGAGAATAGCGACGATCCACAGATAGCCCCGTTGTTTTTTCAGGGCACCGGCTGTCATATGAGTTAAATTCTGACGATTAAAATCAAGCATAGTTTTTCCTTAGTAAGCCCGTTATACCGGTATCAGCGCATAACAGAACCGGCTGATACCGGATACGGAATATACCCTCATTGATAAACTTCATTTTACATTATTTGCGATAAGTCAGTATTTGTGAATACCTGATGCGTAATCAGTGCTCAATAATCATCACCGCGGTGGTATCGGGTTCCAGTGCTTTGAAAATATGCGGGACATCACCGGGATAGGAAATATAGTCACCGGGCAGGAGTGTGGCGGGCTCATCGAGGGTTCCGGCGACGGCACTGCCGGTCATCAGCAGGATATGTTCGGTGACCTGCGCCATATGCGGCTCGGAAACACGATCTTTGCCGGGCTGAGCCATGATAGTGTACAGGTCACGCCGGTTGACCGCAGAGGCGGAAGAGAGCAGAAAAGCATGGTAATACGCATTCTCCGCACTGACCTGAATACCTTCCCCGCGCCGCAGTACGGTCACCCGGCTTTTCGGGGTTTCAAACAGACTGGCGAACGGGATATTCAGTGCCACACAGAGTGACCACAGCGTTTCAATTCCCGGATTTCCCTGTGCCGATTCCAGCTGCGACAGTGTGGATTTGGCAATACCGGCACTGCGCGCGACATCTGCGATGGAACGCCCCTGGCGCTGGCGCTCTTCGGTCAGCCTGACAGCCATAATTTTCAGGGGCGGAGTAATAGGTGAATCCATAAAATGTACTCTCTGCTGGTTAACGGAAATAACCCGGAATTAACACTTGCGTAATTTAAGCCGTTCGACATAATGAACGTATCGTTCAATCTATAAGTCTATCGTAATGAAACTCGCTATTCCACTCGATGATGCCATGATCCGCAATATTTTGCTGGTCTGTGTGGCTGATTTAATTGTCGGCGTTTCCTACGGGGCGCTGGCACATGCCAGCGGATTTCCGTTCTGGGTACCGCTGACACTATCACTGACTGTGCTGGCGGGCGCGTCAGAGTTTCTGTTTATCGGCGTTGTGGCTGCCGGTGGCAGTCCGGTATCTGCCGCGCTGGCAGGGTTGCTGGTCAATGCCCGCCATGTACCGTTCAGCCTGGCAGTGCATGATCTTGCCGGAAAAGGCCCGCAAAAACTGCTGGGCTTCCATATTCTTAATGATGAGAGTGTGGTGTTCGGTCTGGCGGAAAAACAGAAAGATAAGCAAAAAGCCGCATTCTGGCTGTGCGGACTGGGAATTTTTCTGTGCTGGCCGCTGGGAACAATTACCGGCGGGTTTCTCGGCACGTTTATCGTGGATACCAAAGTGCTGGGACTGGATGCGATGTTCCCGGCGATTATCCTGGCATTATGTCTGCCTGCACTGCGTGAGGCAAAAACCCGCAGCGCTGCGCTGTCGGGAGCCGTGGTTGCTCTGGCCGTCACACCGTTTTTACCGCCGGGGATCCCGGTGCTGTTATCACTGCTGGGGCTGGTTGTCAGCCTGAGGAGAGTATAATGCCGGATACATTATCTATTCTGACAGGGATCGCACTGCTGGCGGTCGGTACTTATGCCATGCGGGCTTCCGGGGCGCTGCTCAGCGGACGTTTCTCTGTTTCGGCACATGTCAGAAATCTGCTCTCAACGGGCGCGATTGTGATCCTGTTTGCCGTGGCAGTGACGATGACTATCTTCAGCGGGCAGGAATTATCAGACTGGCCGAAAATGGCCGGGGTGGCGGTTGCCGGGTTGCTGACCTGGTATAAAAAACCATTTCTGGTGATTGTGCTGGCCGCCGCGATGGTGACCGCGCTGCTGCGTTATCTGCTGTCGCTGTGGTAAGTAAGGATATCCGCACAGTCTGCCTGTGCGGATATCCGGAGATTATTGTGCCAGCCAGCCGGCGGATGTGGTGATGGTTGCCATCGGGCGGAGCATATCCAGGCTTATCTGGTGCAGTTCCGCTGTCTGGGCAGCGCATAAATCCTCCGCCACTGAGACATAAAACCCGTTGTCATGGGCATAACGTGCCGTGTTCTGAATCGCCATCACGGTACTGACACCGGCCAGAACGATATGCTCAATTCCGGCTTTACGCAGCCAGATCAGCAAATCATTTCCCGCAAAGGCACTGACGCCTTTTTTCACAAAACAGACATCCTCTTTCTGTACATCAGTACCGTCTGCCCAGTCGCAACCGCCGCCACTCAGTTTCAGGGCGCCCGTTTCTTTTGCCCGCTGAAACATCGGGGATCCGGCGGGGATATCATGCCAGTCATCGGCAAACCCGACCCGCACCCACACCACGGGGATCTTCCGCTGCCGGGCCAGACGGGCAGTTTCCCGCGTGGACGCAATCAGATGGCGGGCTTCTGTTTGCTCATAGCAGGCGTTGGAAAGCCCGTGTTTGCCGGTAATGTCATTAATAAGGTCAATAATAATCAGTGCCTGTTTCATCTGTCCCTCCTGTTCTGACTTTTTCAGCATAGCCTTATGTATCAGAACTGTCATGGGAAGCAGCGGGAATTACCTTGTTTTTTGCCGGGATATGGATCACAAACCCGATACCGCGCTGCTGCAATCCGTCGGTGACTGAGAGATAACCGCCGATTTTTCCCGCCAGATTCCAGGCAATGGCAAGGCCGAGACCGCTGCCGTTTTCACTGCTGCCGGGCACACGGAAAAAGCGGGAGAACAGGCGGTGGCGATACTGCTCACTGATACCGTTGCCGTTATCACGGATAATAATCTGTACTTCATTCGGATTACGGGTGTTCAGTGAAACTTCCGCCTGACTGTCAGGCGGGCAGTATTTCACCGCGTTATTTAATATATTGTTGATGATGGAGAACAGCGCCTGTTTATCACTGACAACAATGCAGCTTTCCGGGCCGTCGAAGGAAAATTCAATATTTTTGCGCAGGGCGTAGGGCACCAGCATGGCAATGGCGTGGCTCAGTGCCTGAGTCAGGTCTATCTCTTCCATCTTCAGCGGATAATCTTCCGTTTCCAGCTGTGCCAGATCAATCAGCTGTCGTGACAGTGATACCGCGCGGTCAAGACTGATTTCCATATCGGCGGTGATCTCGTTGCGTTCCGCCGGGTCATCAATCTGTTTAAGCAGATGAATTTGTGCCAGTACGGCGGCAATCGGGGTGCGCAGTTCATGGGCGGCATCCGCCATAAACTGTTTTTCCCGCAGATTGGCAGCATCCACCCGCTGCATCAGCTGGTTGATGGCATGCAGCACCGGACGCATTTCATTGTACTGATACTTCATGCTGATAGGCGTCAGATTACCGGGGTTGCGGGTGGCGATACTGCGGGTGGTTTCACGCAGCGGGCGCAGGCTGAGATAGGTGGTGATAATGGTCGACGAGAGCATGGTGCCGAGAATAAACAGCAGCGGGACAGCGGTGCCGGTCGCCGGGTCGCCGATCAGCATATGGCGGTCAGTACCGGATTCCCCGATAACCGCAGTGCGCTGCATACCCGGATCAGTATTGTAAGCGAGATACCAGGTTTCCCCGTCCTCGGTGAAACGTTCGATGCCGTCCGGTTTCAGCGGAATATGGACGTCAGGTTTATTACTGTACAGTACCTCGCCCGTTGTGCTGTGCAGAATGGCGACCAGCGGGTCATAGTTTTCCTCTTCCAGTCCGCTTTTCATCGCATTGGCGTACATACTCTCCAGTGCGCGGGCAATTTGCGGAAAGGTGGCGGAATCGGTGGGGGTTTCCCGTAGTGTATCTGATACCCCCCGGGCAATCACCATCTGCTGTGCGTTAAAATCGTCACTTAAATCAGGCAGGTAAGCGTATTTCAGCCAGGCAATCCAGACGCCCCACAGCAGGAGCATTGAGAACGTCTGAAGAAGCACGGTATAAACAAAGAATGAGCGGATCCTCATTTATTCGCTGTCCTTTTTCAGCAGATAGCCAATCCCGCGGACAGTAATTACCTTCTCTTTACCGATTTTACGGCGCAGATTATGGATATGTACTTCCAGGGAATTACTTTCGATTCTGTCGTCCAGCCCGAATAAACGCTGCTCCAGCTCATGTTTGCGCACCACATTGCCGGTATTGCGCATTAATTCGTACAGCAACTGATATTCTTTTCCGGAGAGCAATAATAACTCGTCGTTCAGCGTCACCTGATGGTTCATCGGGTTAAGGGTAATATTGTCGACTTTCCATAGTTGCGAAGAAAAACCGGCAATACGGCGGGAAACAGCTTTAACCCGGGAAATTAACTCCGGCAGTTCGACGGGTTTGGAAATAAAATCATCCGCCCCGGAGTCCAGGGAATTCACCAGATGATCACGCTGGTTACGGGCAGTCATAATAATAATCGGGATTTGTTCCCCGCTGTTGCGCCATTCCACCAGAGAGTCAAAACCGTCACCGTCCGGCAGTCCCAGATCCAGCAGCATCAGGTCAAAATGCTGCTCTGTCAGCCGTTTACGGGCATCGGCCAGTAAACGCAGCCAGCACACGCGAAAACCGGCAAGTTCCAGTCCCCGGCACAATGCTTTGCCTAATTGTAAATCGTCTTCGACTAATAGAATTTGCACGTTTTTTCTCTCTCTGTAAAAGCGGATTGCAGTATAGCATTGACGATTACTGTGACAACTCAGGCAAATTATTGTGACAACGGGGTTTAATGTATCCTTAATCCGTTCCGGTTAATGTGATATCCGGTTTATAAAATCATCAATCAGGTGACCGGCATATTTTTCTGTCTGTTTTTGCAGGAAATAAAAATAAAAAATCGTGCCGAACAACACTGCGGCATAAATAAATACCGCCCGGATATAAGTCAGACTGTAGTCCAGCAGGGTCAGTGAGAGATAACTGATATCGATATTCAGTGACAGGGCATCAATAATTTTCTGCGAGAACAGCAGCAGGGAGAAGAGTAATACCGGCAGGGCGAGTAACCCGGTCAGTATATTGACTTTTTTGCGGCGTGCCGCCAGAGCGGGATAATGTTCATCATGCATATAAGCGGCGATATCGGTGAGCTGATCATCCAGATCGTCACGGCAGGCGACCGGAGCATCCTGTTTTTCTATTTGCTGATGCAAAAGACGTAAAAGCCGGCTGTTATCGATGCTTTTTGCAAAAGCGGTAATAATTCCCATGCGGAACTCCTGAAAGTCTGTGTCGGCCGGCTATTATTTAACAATTCTACAGCCGGGTCATGCGGATTTATTAACATTACCTGAATTAAACCATAATCTGCGCTCTGCGGTACAATACAGATACGTTACAGCGGAAAATACTATGTTATATATAACGGCAGAATACATTTATCTTTCAGGGATTATCATCCATGTTACGCATCACTGCACTGCTGGAAAATACGCATTCCGACCCCGAACCGGAGTCTCACGCCGGCCTCAGCCTGCTGCTGGAAGACGGAGAAATCTCGCTGCTGTTTGATACCGGGGCTGATGATACCTATATCCGTAATGCGCAGGTGCTGGGGGTTTCTCTGGCAGATATTAATGCTGTGGTATTGTCGCACGGCCATTATGACCATTTCGGCGGATTAACCCGCACTGAACGGCATAATCTGCCGTCTCCGCTGACGGTAATTGCGCATCCGCATATTTTTGAGCCGCGCCGTGCCGCACTGTGGCTGGGCAGTTATCCTCTGAAATTCAAGCGGTTATCACCGCTGTTTTGTGAAGAAACACTGCGCCGTGACTATCAGTTTGTGCTGACGGAAAAACCGTATGCCATCTCATCCCGCTTTCTGTTCGCCGGTGAAATAACCCGGCGGGCAGTGGTGCGCCGTTACGGGGTGCTGCTCAGAAACGGTGACGCGGATTATGTCCGCGATGACAGTTTTCTGATTTGGCGCGGGGAAGAGGGCATTGTAATTATCACCGGATGCAGTCATTCAGGGATTGAGTCTGTGGTACAGCATGCGCGCGCGCTGACAGATAATGCGCCGGTGCAGGCGGTGGTCGGCGGGCTGCATCTGCGCAGGGCAACACCGGCCGCGCTGCGTCGTGCTAAGGACGCGGTGGATCCGCAGACCAGGGTGTACGGCTGTCACTGTACCGGTGCCAGAGGACGTCATGCCCTGAATGCGGACGATTTTAATACCGGGCAGCAGCTGACATTCCTCTGAATCTGCCCGGCGGTATTATCAGCTGTGCGCTTCCAGGAAGCGGACATACGCATCTGCCCATTTTTGCACAAAAGTACCGGTTTTTTCACTGAATGCCCCGTTTTCCCCGATCATGCCGTCATACCATTGCAGGTACATTTCCGGCTGATTGAGTGTCGGCATATTCAGAAATGCCAGCACATTGCGCAGATGCTGTTGTGCTAACGCCGTACCCATTGCACCGGCGGATGTGCCGATAACGGCAGCCGGTTTGCTGTCCCAGCTGTTCTGTCCCCACGGACGGGAGCCCTGATCCAGCGCGTTTTTCAGCACACCCGGGACAGAACGGTTATACTCCGGCGTGACAAAGATCACGCCGTCAGCCTGTGAAATCTGTTGTTTGAATGCCAGCACCTCAGCAGGCGGCTGTGCATCACAGTCCTGGTTATAGAGCGGCAGTGAGCCGATGCTGACAAACTCACACTGAATGTGTGCAGGGAAGAGGGAGACCAGAGCATGCGCCAGCTGACGGTTATAACTCTGCTCACGCAGCGAACCGACAACAACAGCAACGCGGTACTGTTTCATTGTAACCTCCTGGGCCGGTGAAAATCCGGCGGTGAATTAAGAAATAAAACAAATGAAAACGTTATTATCATAGTGCGGAATCGCAGAACACAGAGCAGAATTTAGTAAATTTTTATGACATCACTACAAAAAAAGATCATATCAGGAGCCGGCATGACTATTCCGCAAGCCCTAAAACGTCCTGTACAGTTCACTGCACACGGTGAAACCAGGACGGATAATTACTACTGGCTGCGGGATGATACCCGCAGTGACCCGCAGGTGATTCAGTACCTGACGGATGAAAACCGCTATACACAGCAACAGTTGCAGACGGCTGAGCCGCTGCGCAAAGCGCTGTATGAGGAGATGGTAGCCCGCATGCCTCAGGCGGATGAATCCGCGCCGTACAGTTATAATGGTTATGTTTACCGCACCCGCTTTGAGGCGGGCAAAGAGTACCCGCGCTATGAGCGGCGCAAAATAACCGGTGATCAGTGGGAGTTACTGGCAGACGGCAATGTACGGGCGCAGGGGCTGGCGTATTATGCGCTGGTGTCTCTGGCCGTCAGTACGGATAACCGTCGTATTGCAATTGCGGAGGATAAAGTCGGCCGTCGTGAATATCAGGTTGCTTACCGTGATCTGGCGGATAATGACTGGCAGGAATCCGTGCTGACAGACGTGGCAGACGACCTGGTCTGGTCAGCAGACGGTTCGGTACTGTTTTACGTTCGTCAGGATCCGCAGACATTGCTGCCGTCCGAGGTTTACCTCCACCGTTTCGGCACAG
This sequence comes from Morganella morganii, assembly GCF_019402645.1. Classification (GTDB taxonomy): domain Bacteria; phylum Pseudomonadota; class Gammaproteobacteria; order Enterobacterales; family Enterobacteriaceae; genus Morganella; species Morganella morganii_D. The sequence continues at coordinate 1,630,404 of NZ_VKKS01000001.1, read as the reverse complement.
ATACCGCACAGGACGAGCTGGTGTACCGCGAGGAAGATGATCGTTTTTATACCGGGTTATCGTTGTCATCATCCCGTGAATGGATTTTTATCGGCTGCCACAGCCCCGTCACTTCTGAAGTTCAGTTGATCAATGCCGGTGAACCGTTACAGCCGCCGGTCTGTTTCTCGCAGCGTCAGGACGGGCGTGAGTATCATATCGATCATCTGAACAGTCAGTTTTATATCCGCTCTGATCATGAAAACGAATTGTTTGGCCTCTATCAGACGGAGGCACCGGAGAATCCGTGGCTGACCCTGATTGCGCCGCAACCGGATACTGATCTGGAAGATTTTACACTGTTCCGTGACTGGCTGGTGTTGCAGGAACGGCATGCCGCGCTGCCGCAGATCCGCATTATTCACCGGCAGAGCGGGAAAGAAACACAGGTTGCATTTGATGACGGCGCTTACTGCGCGTGGCTCGGCCTTAATCCGGAGCCTGATAGTCAGTTGCTGCGCTACGGCTATACCTCAATGACCACACCGGCGTCGGTATATGAACTGAATATGGCCTGCGGGGAACGGACATTGCTGAAACAGGCGCAGGTAAACGGTTTTCAGCGCGATAATTATCACAGTGAGCGGATATGGATCACTGCCCGTGACGGTGTGCAGGTGCCGGTTTCACTGGTCTGGCATAAAGATCATTATCAGCCCGGACACAACCCGCTGCTGATTGAAGGCTATGGTGCATACGGTGCCGGTATGGATCCGGATTTCGATGCCAACAGGCTGAGCCTGCTTAATCGCGGTTTTGTCTATGCTCAGGCGCATATCCGCGGCGGCGGTGAGTTAGGTAAGCGCTGGTATAATGCAGGGAAAATGCAGCATAAAATCAACAGCTTTAATGATTTTACGGATGTAACCCGTGAACTGATTACCCGGCGTTACGGTGCGAAAAACCGGATTTACGCCACCGGAGGCAGTGCCGGCGGGCTGCTGATGGGGGCGGTGATTAATCAGGCACCTGAACTGTATCGCGGCATTGTGACACAAGTACCGTTTGTTGATGTACTGACCACCATGTCTGATCCGTCCATTCCGCTGACCACCGGCGAGTATGACGAGTGGGGCAACCCGGAAAATGAATCTGCTTACTGTGACATCCGTGCTTACAGTCCGTATGACAACATTGAGGCGAAAGCCTATCCGGATATGCTGGTGACCAGTGGTTTGCATGATTCTCAGGTACAGTACTGGGAACCGGCAAAATGGGTGGCAAAACTGCGGGAACTGAAAACAGATGATAATCTGCTGCTGCTTTATACTGATATGGAGGCAGGGCACGGTGGTAAATCGGGGCGGTTTAACTATTTATGGGATGTAACACTCGGTTATGTATTCCTGCTGATGCTGGATGAACAACAGGAATTGTGACGCCGTCACTTAATATGTGACAGTGTCACCTGAAAAGCGGATATTACTCAGCGGCTTTCCGTTTACGGGCAGCCGCTTTTTTGTGCACGGCGATAATTTCACTTTCCACACTGCCATCCTGTAACAGTGTGGTGATTTTTTGCCCGACTTTCACCTGACGGGTTTTGTTCAGCACTTCGCCGCTGTCAGTCTGGCTGATACTGAATCCCCGGCTGAGTGTCGCCAGCGGGCTGACACCTTCGAGTGTTGAACAGAGACGGGTGAAACGTTCGCGCTGCTGACTGAGCTGTTCACGCATGGCGGAGGAGAGACGGAACTGCAATTGCTGAACCTGCCGCTGCTGCTGTTGCAGTTGCGGACGCGGATCCCGGCGCATCAGGCGTTGTTCAGTCTGAGCCAGTTGCCGGGATTTTTGTGTCAGCATAAGCTGCCCCGCCTGCATCAGCCGCTGTTCCAGGCGCTGAATCAGCTGCTGCTGCCGCGCCAGCCGTAATTGCGGATGCTGTTGCTGTAACCGGTGATGTAACTGACTGAACAACCGCTGTTTTCCGGCGATAAAATAGTCCATCGTCATCTCCAGCCGCTGCTGAACAGATTGGATCTGCCGCAGACGCTCTGTCAGGTCCCGGCTGACCAGCTCTGCCGCCGCTGATGGTGTCGGTGCCCGCAAATCCGCGACAAAATCGGTGATAGTGATATCAGTTTCATGGCCGACAGCACTGATCACCGGCAGACGGCTGGCAAAAATTGCCCGCGCCACCCGCACATCATTGAAACTCCATAAATCTTCGAGTGAACCGCCGCCACGGCCGACAATCAGCACATCGCATTCATTACGGCGGTTGGCGGTTTCAATCGCACGGACAATCTGTGCCGGTGCATCGGCGCCCTGAACCTGAGCGGGATAGATAATGACCGGCAGTGACGGGTCACGGCGGCGCAGAATATTCAGAATATCGTGAAGGGCGGCCCCGGTGGCGGAAGTTACCACTCCCACACAGGTGGCAGGTACCGGCAGCGGCTTTTTCAGATGGGTATCAAACAAGCCCTCAGCTTTCAGTTTCTCTTTCAGCTGCTCAAACTGCTGCTGAAGCAGGCCTTCACCGGCAGGTTGTATGGACTCAACAATCAGCTGATAATCCCCGCGCGGCTCATACAGAGTGATCGCGGCGCGTACCAGCACCTGTTGTCCGTTTTGCGGCGCAAATGTCACACGGCTGTTGTTGCCGCGGAACATGGCTGCCCGCACCTGGGATTTTTCATCTTTCAGGGTAAAATACCAGTGGCCGGAAGACGGGCGCGAAAAGTTGGAGATCTCCGCGCTGATCCAAATCCGGCCCATTTCCAGCTCGAGTAACTGCCGGACTGTCGTATTTAACCGGGTAACAGTAAAAATTGTGGTATTTTCAGGTAGCAACATGTGAGCCGGATCAAATAATAAAACAAGGACTTAATTGTCCGATACTACCGCCTTCTGACAGATTAGCAACGAATTTTTGAAAAAAAGCTAGGCGCAACCGATTACCACCTGTATAATGCCGCGGCAATATTTTATCTTCTTTCAATCCTGCTGCCTGGTGAGATATTGCACATGTTACGTATTAAAAAAGAAGCTTTAACTTTTGATGATGTCCTCTTAGTTCCTGCACACTCCACAGTTCTGCCCAACACTGCCGATTTATCGACACAACTCACCGCGAAAATCCGTCTGAACGTCCCGATGATCTCAGCGGCGATGGATACGGTAACGGAAGCCCGTCTGGCGATTGCCCTTGCCCAGGAAGGCGGCATCGGCTTTATCCACAAAAATATGTCCATTGAGCGTCAGGCCGGTGAAGTCCGTCGTGTGAAAAAGCACGAAAGCGGTGTGGTTTCTGATCCGCAGACCGTTACCCCGTGCACCACACTGCGCGAAGTTCAGGCGCTGACTGAACAAAACGGTTTTGCCGGTTATCCTGTGGTCACTACTGATAATGAATTAGTCGGTATCATCACCGGCCGTGATGTACGTTTCGTGACTGACCTGGATCAGCCGGTCACCGCTGTTATGACCCCGAAAGAGCGCCTGGTGACTGTCCGCGAAGGCGAAGCCCGCGAAGTGGTTCTGAAAAAAATGCACGAGCGCCGCGTGGAAAAAGCGCTGGTGGTGGATGATTCTTTCCATCTGATCGGCATGATCACCGTAAAAGATTTCCAGAAAGCAGAACGTAAACCAAACGCCTGTAAAGATGAGCACGGCCGTCTGCGTGTCGGCGCAGCAGTTGGTGCCGGTGCCGGTAACGAAGAGCGTGTTGATGCGCTGGTGGCTGCCGGTGTGGATGTTCTGTTAATCGACTCCTCTCACGGCCATTCCGAAGGTGTGTTACAGCGCATCCGTGAAACCCATGAAAAATACCCTGATCTTGAAATCATCGGCGGTAACGTCGCGACAGCCGAAGGGGCGAAAGCTCTGGCGGCAGCCGGTGTCAGTGCGGTGAAAGTCGGTATCGGCCCGGGCTCCATCTGTACTACCCGTATCGTAACCGGCGTCGGTGTACCACAGTTAACCGCTATTTCTGATGCGGTTGAAGCACTGGAAGGCACCGGTATTCCGGTTATCGCTGACGGCGGTATCCGTTTCTCCGGTGATATCGCGAAAGCGCTGGCTGCCGGTGCGGCGTGTGTGATGGTCGGTTCGATGTTCGCCGGTACAGAGGAATCTCCGGGCGAAGTGGAGCTCTATCAGGGTCGTGCTTATAAATCTTACCGTGGTATGGGTTCACTCGGTGCGATGTCCAAAGGCTCTTCTGACCGTTATTTCCAGACCGACAACGCGGCTGACAAACTGGTACCGGAAGGTATCGAAGGCCGAGTGGCTTACAAAGGTGTGCTGAAAACCATCGTTCACCAGCAAATGGGCGGCCTGCGCTCTTGCATGGGACTGACCGGTTGTGCAACTATTCAGGAACTGAATACTAAAGCAGAGTTTGTCCGTATCAGTGGTGCCGGGATTCAGGAAAGTCACGTTCATGATGTGACTATCACCAAAGAAGCGCCAAACTACCGTTCAGGTCTCTGATTCAATGCGGCGGTCTGCGGATCGCCAGCCTATAATTGTTTGCTTTTGGAACATACATTAATGACAACGAATATTCATCAGCACCGCATTCTTATCCTCGACTTTGGATCGCAGTATACTCAGCTGATCGCGCGCCGTATCCGTGAAATCGGCGTTTACTGTGAATTGTGGGCATGGGATGTCACTGAAGAACAGATCCGTAATTTCAATCCGAACGGTATTATTCTCTCCGGCGGCCCGGAAAGCACCACTGAATATAACAGCCCGCGCGCACCTGAATATGTCTTCCGCGCCGGTGTGCCGGTTCTCGGTATCTGCTACGGCATGCAGACCATGTCTATGCAGCTCGGCGGCGCGGTGGAAACCTCTGACGAGCGCGAGTTCGGTTATGCGCAGGTCGAAATCCGTGAAACCTGCGAACTGTTCCGTGATATCCACGATATGCTGGATGATAACGGCAAGCCGCTGCTGGATGTCTGGATGAGCCACGGCGACAAAGTCACCGCTATCCCGTCTGATTTCGTGACCATTGCCAGCACCGAAACCTGTCCGTTTGCGATTATGGCAAACGACGAAAAACGTTTTTACGGCGTGCAGTTCCACCCGGAAGTGACCCATACTCACCAGGGCCAGGAAATCCTCAAACGTTTCGTGCTGGATATCTGCCAGTGTGAAGCCCTGTGGACACCGGAAGCCATTATCGAAGACACCGTTATCCGTCTGCGCGAGCAGATCGGTGACGACCATGTGATCCTGGCGCTCTCCGGCGGGGTGGATTCCTCGGTTACCGCTATGCTGTTAAACCGCGCTATCGGTAAGCGCCTGACCTGTGTATTCGTGGATAACGGCTTACTGCGTCTGAACGAAGCAGAGCAGGTTATGGAGATGTTTGCAGGCAAATTTGACCTTAATATCATCCATGCCAAAGCGGAAGATCGTTTCCTGAATGCACTGAAAGGCATTGCAGATCCGGAGGCCAAACGTAAAGCAATCGGCCATACGTTCATTGAAATTTTTGATGAAGAAGCGTCAAAACAGAAACAGGTCAAATGGCTGGCACAGGGCACTATCTATCCGGATGTGATTGAATCTGCCGCATCCGAAACCGGTAAAGCCCACGTGATCAAATCCCACCATAACGTCGGCGGTCTGCCGGAAGATATGGAGCTGGGACTGGTTGAGCCGCTGCGTGAACTGTTTAAAGATGAAGTCCGCCGTATCGGTCTGCAACTGGGTCTGCCATACGATATGTTGTACCGCCATCCGTTCCCGGGCCCGGGTTTGGGTGTCCGCGTGCTGGGCGAAGTGAAAAAAGAGTATTGCGATATCCTGCGCCGTGCCGATGCTATCTTTATCGAAGAACTGCACAAGGCGGATTTGTACCACAAAGTCAGCCAGGCATTCACTGTCTTCCTGCCGGTACGTTCTGTCGGTGTAATGGGCGATGGTCGTAAATACGACTGGGTTGTCTCTCTTCGTGCAGTCGAAACCATCGACTTTATGACTGCACACTGGGCACATCTGCCATACGATTTGTTGGGCCGGGTTTCTAACCGTATTATCAATGAAGTCGACGGTATTTCCCGCGTCGTTTATGACGTCAGCGGCAAACCACCGGCGACCATTGAGTGGGAATGATATACCAATAGTTTTTAACTACCGGTAATTATCAGAAAACCGAAAGCCATCAGTATGTTACTGGTGGCTTTTTTGTTTTTAACTGTTTTTAATTGTTGACAAGAGCCAGTATTTTTGACGGTATATGTGACGGTATCAAAAAATAAAACCACTCTAAACCGGCTGTGATACCGTCAAAAAAATAAAAATTATGACGGTATTAAAAGAGAGAATACCGACGTGCTGACTGATACAAAATTAAAAAGTATGAAGCCGCAGGACAGGCTTTATAAAGTGTCTGATCGTGATGGCTTATATGTTGCTGTCACAAAAAACGGAACAATTTCATTCAGATATGATTACCGCTTTAATGGCCGCCGTGAAACGGTGACGTTTGGTAAATATGGGCCTGACGGTATCACGCTGGCACAGGCCCGCGAATTACTGAATGATGCGAAAAAGCAACTGAATGGAGGAATATCACCGGCTGCAAGCAAGCGTGACGGTATTGATAAGCGAAAGGGCGCAACGGTATTTGGTGAATATACCGTCAGATATCTGCGTGAAGCCCGCCTGGCGGATTCGACACGGGCAATGAAAGCCTCGGTGATCGAACGTGAGATAGCGCCGGTACTGGGTCGTCTGACGCTGGAAGAGATAAGCACGCAGCGGTTACGGGCATTGTGTGAAAAGATCCGTGATCGTGGTGGCCGGGCAACTGCATTACAGGTACGTGAGATTGTCGGCGCGGTATTTGATTATGCCATTGACCGCGGGTATGAGATCAGTAACCCGGCAGCAGGCATTAAAGCATCCACGATCGCCACCTTTGAGCCGCGTGAGCGCGCAATGTCACCAAAAGAGATCGGCATATTCTTCCGGGAACTGGAGAACTACAGCTGTTATCCGACGCTGAAACTGGCTGTGAAATTTGTGCTGTTAACCCTGGTGCGGAAAACGGAATTTATCAAAGCCACCTGGGAAGAAGTCGATTTTAAACGTGCTCAGTGGGTGATCCCGAAAGAACGGATGAAGCGCCGACGGGAGCATGTGATTTATCTCTCCCGGCAGGCGCTGGATATGATGACCGGATTTCAGGTTTGCGCCATGGGGAGTGAATACCTGATCCCCGGACGTTATGACATCCGTAAGCCGCTGTCGAACGCGGCACTGAATAATGTGATTGATGGTGTGGTTAAACGGATAAATGAGAAGGGGATTAATTTTGAACCGCTGACGGTACATGACCTGCGCCGGACGGCCAGCACACTGTTGCATGAGGCGGGGTTTAATTCCGACTGGATAGAGAAGTGTCTGGCCCACGAACAAAAAGGCGTCCGTGCCGTGTACAACAAAGCGGAATACGCTGAGCAGCGCCGCGACATGTTGCAGCAGTGGGCCGATATGGTTGACGGGTGGATTGAAGAGGGGAAAGCTGGGTAATTACTCGTCGCCTAACACTTTACAGGCGATCAGGGATGAAAGGTAACACGCGCCGACCGGCAGCCAGAATGTGGAATAAAACATCACGGCGGCTATGTCGGTGCGGGTATCTGCGCTTCTGCTCAGTTCTGCGAAGAGATAACCGGCAATCCACAGATAGAGTGCAAAGATCAGCATCAATGCCTCCTATCCGTTTTTGCGCTTGTTCTGTGCGTCATCGTCGCCGCACTCTTTTGAGCAGTACGCGCTGCCGGGCATAACCGGTTCATGACGGCACCAGATACAGAAACCGGTCAGGCTTTTCGGCTTTGACGGCCGGTTGGCAAGCGCGGTAGTCAGTCGCAGTTCGTTTAAGTCATTGGCTTCATCGATAATATCGGCCATAAAATTACCTCAGTTGTATGTCACTGTTAACCTGATCCCCGTACACATCCCATTCGCCGTATTTCTCCCTGGCAAACAGTTCAATGCGCGGGACATCGCCATATAACTCTTCCAGCCGGTGATGTACTTCCTTCGGTTTCTCGCTGTGCTCACCGAGACAGGAATAAACAATCTGCCGGACGCTGGCCGACCGGCGTTCCAATCCCCGGCCTCTGGTAGCAATCAGGCACACCTCTGCATTAGCGCGGGTATAGTTGCCGCCGTTGATCCGTGTCTCTGCGTTCAGTAACTCCATGAAGTCGAAGAAATCTTCCGGCGGATGTTTGTCTATCCGATCCCCTGCGTTTTTGTTCAGCTTCACCCACACGAACCCGAAGCCGGTGCGCACTTTAAATCCCCACGCTTCAGCTAATTCATAAGCCTCACGGACAAAGTTACCCGTGTACCACATGCAGAGTACGGAGTTGTCAGAGGCTATTTTTTCGATGGGTAAGCGGGTGATGGAATAAAAATCGGTGGTGTTGTAGTGGTTATCTGCTGCGCCGTTGGAGGATTTGTTGCTATATTGCCAGGGTGGGTCAGCGAGAATTAATTTATATTTTTTCACGTCAACCTCATTGATAAAGTCGCAATCCTTTTGTTAATTTGTTTTGGAATACTCCGTTATTCATGTCAGGCATAAGTAACTCCTGTATTACCTCACCTGTATCGACATCATATAAATCGCTATCGGTCAGGTTATTAATGACAAAGGTTTCTTTTTCACTCTGCGAGTATTGGTTAAATGCTTTGGCTAATTTATTGGGTGTTCTGAATTGCGGTTCAGCCCCGATTAACTTTGCAGCAGCATAATTATGGTGACCATTGCACAACAGGGTGTATTGCTTACCACGCAGAATTACCGGAATGACATCAACAATAAAAACCTTAAACCGCAGTGCCTTATCCATAACGATATTATCGTCAAGATAGCGCTGGCTGCTGATTAACCTACCTTGTATTTTATTTTTCATTCTCCGGCACCTTTATAAAATGTCATCCAGTGAGTTTTGTCATTTTTCCCGACCCTCTGAACTGCTGTCGGCTTTTCGTCGGTGAGAGCCAGGTATTTCCCTGGTCGGTATCTGTGTTTCATTCCATTTAAACATTAACGCTCCGTGTGGCCGCAGCACTCTGAATGCTTCACTGAAACCTGCGGCCAAGTCAGATCGCCATGAATGCTTATCCAGCGCGCCGTATTTTTTAAACATCCAGCTATTTTTTCCGATCCGGACTAGGTGAGGCGGATCAAACAGCACCTGGTAAAATGTTTCATCCGGGAACGGCAGGTTTTTAAAATCAGCGATAATATCCGGCGTTATTTTTAAAATACGTCCATCACATAAAATATGTTCTTCGCTTCTGATATCCATAAATATAACTCGCGGGTCTTGCTTGTTATACATGAACATCCGGCTACCGCAGCACATATCAAGTATTGGTTTCATTCTCCGTATCCTTCATCATCAGGAAACAAATCATAGCCGCGCGATAATAATTATCGTCGCAATAGTTTATTGCTGGTTCAATAGAATAACCCCATCCGACATCATCGCTCATTACAGATCCGACATGAGCGCACCAGGTTTCATACAGTTTGTCATACGCGACCGTTATTTTATTCTCAATAATAATCGGCATTGCGTCCGCCGGGTTGTTGCAATAATCAATCTCGGTATTGCGGAAAATATCTGTGTATAACTTTTTACGGATATCATCGAACTGAAATTCAGTCGACAGAGAAACAGCCGCAGCCTTATTAATCTCAAAGTCTGATTTGTCACGATATTTGTTCATTGTCAGCCTCAATGTATTTTATTACTCGATACTTGAGAATGTAGCCATTCTCTGTATATTCGACAGATGATTTATTACCCAAGTAAGAATCAAGTATCCATCCATCTTCTTGCTTATTATCGTGAAGCCACCTTGTCATATTTTCTTTGCCGCTGATACCCATTGGACAAAGCACTTTACGGGCTTCGGTGATTTTCATTTTTCCGACTGATTCAAGGCCACGGACAGAGAGCCGACAGTCTGTTTCTGACAATCCAGTTAATGCCCTGGCGAAGTCAGCGCAATCAATCTCAATATCAAGAAATTTAATCCTTGATACATCATCGCGAACCTGAATATTAATGACATCACGGCCATCACCATATGATGGCCTGGATATTGTTATTTTGCCTTTCATGGTCTCACCACCTCCGCACACACTAATTCAACATTCCGCACAGTCATTACCTGCACTGCGCGGCTCTCACATTCTTCGAGCGTATAAATATCATCGGTAACAGACACAGCAGAGCCGTGCATTACCAGTAGTAATACAAACCCGATTGTCATGGTTATTTACCGATGATGTTATTGGTCGGTTCTTATTACTTTTATTCCCGCAGATTTCAATATAACTTCGCAGCAATCAACGCCACTGTTATAGCCGTCTGTGTAATAGTCGTAGGCTCTTACGTGCAGAGATAAAGGCAATTCAACAGTTAAGCTTTCGCGTGATGCCTGCCAGCCAATCCACATTAAGTCAACATCGTGGTCAGCGTAATTTAATCCGTTATTCGCCTTTTTAAATTTATGCTCAAACTCTTTCGGGTCAGTATGCAATTTAATGTATTGCTCAAACTGCTGTCGTGATATATCCATCATGATGAGCCTCGAATTTTATTGGCTAAATTAAATCGGAATTCCGCATCGTAATCAGACTGCGTTTTAAGTGGCAATTTATATAGTTCGTCACCTTGATTAAGTACATACATTCCGAATGATGTTATACTGTAATAGTTTCTACTGTGACGACGAACAACTCCCAATTTAGCCAGACGGTGCATTTTTTCTTTTGGTACATCGTAATCTTGACTATCTTCGCAAGTTTCATTGAACCTTTTCAGATTATTTAAATCATCTGGCTGTAAAAATTCTATATTATTGCTATCCATCACCCCTCCTGAATCTGCTTGATTTTGAGCTGTATTATGGTTTTTGTAATATGGAGCTAATTTTTTCTTCCAACGCATCATGCAATCTCTCTATTTTTATTACAGATGACATGACACGTATAGGTGGTGTTGACTTTATATTATCTTTGCTTGTGAGGTTAAGTAGCCATCTTATTTCATTTTTTATATCATCTATGCATTGTTCTGTATCTAATAGTGTGGAGGTCATATTTTTATTATATGTGGCTAATTGTAAAATATCTGAATTTGTGAAGCCGGGAGAAGCTAAAAGTGGTGGTGTTATCTTCATCTCGCTGGAGTTGATTAGCCTTTCCTTAATGAGCAGTATCAGTCCATTTCTGTCTATTTGTTCGTGATATGTGAATCCGCCATGTACGTAATAAAATTTGCAAACCTCATCAATGAAGTTCTCCACTGCATTTGATGAGTCAGTGTACTGTCTGTTATACCTCTCATAAATCAATATTAATATATTATTCTTGTTGTTTTTTTCTGTGTTTTTTTTATTTAAATAATCAATGAGAATAAAGATTATTCCAGATGCAGATAAGAAACTAAAAAATGTACCCCATTTATTATCTTCACCAATATTCCAATAAAAGAAAATAGCATAACTTCCGACCGCTAAAAGTGAAACTGCAAATAGTAACAGTAATGAATTTAATTTCATAACACCCCCTTAAAAAAGACGGCGTATTGTACCTGTATAAGTGACTAAACACATCCGTGTGCGTCACTATTGTGGCATCTGGTTAATCCTTATAGCGAACCCATACACACGCCGGGCCATCATCTGTATCGGTTATAATCAGCTGGTGGGTGTCACCATCAATCACACAGATAACACCGCTGATGGCGCACCAGAGTGCGATCCCGTGCAGTGACAGGACGACACTGTTGATATCAATAATCATATGGTTATCTCTGCGTTAATGATCCTGGCGAACAAGTCGATTCGCATCGATGGCATTATCCGGTTTAACCCGGTTACGCATGCGGTTAGCGACCCACTGCCGGACTTCACTTTCTTCCCAGCGGACCGCACGTTTAGAGAAGTAACTTCTTTTTGGAAAATCACCCGCTTTTTCCAGGTGGTATATGGTGGTTCGGGATAATCCGACGATGCGCTTCACTTCCTTGAAGTCGATAGGTTTTTTTAATGGGATCATGGTGTGTTCTCCGGGCGGGGGATTTCTCCCCCGGCAAAAATTATTGATACTCAGGCTTCATATCACTCAGCGTCATACTGAATTGCTCATACAGCTCAGCACCGAGTTTCGCTTTACGGGCATTCAGCAGTTGTTCTACTTTCTGAAATGCTTCTGCGGCTTCCGGTGTGCCGGGTTCCGGCAGAGAATTGATCTCCGCTTCCAGCAGATTGCGTGAATCGATAACGTGATATGCCTGAACTGCTTTGTTTTTCAGTTCAGTGAACAGGGTGATGCCCATTGCCTTTTTGCTTTCGTCGATACGGATGCGGATATCTTTCACTTCGTCCAGCGTTTCGGCGGAATCGATAGCACGGCGGATTTTCTCAGCGTCGAATTCTTCAACCAGTTCGCCGGTGACTTCTTTTACCGGCTCCGGCTGTTGTGGTTCTGCCTGCTGGTGGGATAACTCGCTGAGTGTTACGCGCTCTTTTGGCGGGGTGACGTCTTTCACCGGGCGATCTTCCAGCTCGTCAGGGGTATAGACACCGAGGATCACTTCCGGGCAATAAAGTCTCGCCCAGTATTTCACTGCCAGATAGGCGATCTGCTGTTTCGGGTTGGTGGCCCACAACGGGGAGTTGCGGATAACCACACTGGAAAGATAAACCGGCTCACCCCAGGTGATTTCGGTATCACCGCGCAGGATCGCCCCGACACGAATAAACAGACCGTGTTCATCGGCATCTGTCCAACCGCGAACGCGCTTTGTCACTTCATAGCTGCCGTTGCGGCCTGATTTTGTTTCTGACACTTCTTTGCTGACGGTGCATTTTTCCCATCCGTTACCGCCGTATTCATAATGAAACCGACCGTGTATCGCTTTTGAACTGGAGACCAGCGAGTTTACCAACTGCGCTTCGTAACCAAGGACGCCATTTATTACATGCGTTTTCTGAGCAACGGCGAACGGATTCATATTCCACTGCGCTGCCTGCATGGCGATTGCCAGGCAATCAGACTCCTGGCCTTTTAAGTGTGCTGGCACAGTTACTGTTCCGCGCGCCATTACCTCAGCAAAGCGCAGCATTTTGTCCAGGCCGTCAGTGCTGAAAATTGAAGGTACTGATTCTTGCGTCATTAATTCTGACATAATGATATCTCCGGCCCGGCTATTGCCGGGCGTAAAATAGGGTGGGTATTAAGCGGCGTCCATTTGCAGCGCTTCCAGGCGGCGCATATCGAAATCACTCAGGCCGATAGTGATCGTGGTGGTGACCGGGCCCGGCCATACATCGGTGTCCATAGCCTGGCGGATATCGCGAAGTGTCTTTTTGTATTCCAGACGGCCGAGTTCCAGTAAATCCGGCGAAGCTTCGACCACGGCGACCCAGTTGTAATTTTCATCCTTGTTAACGAAGATCCAGAAGAACTGGTCGAGTTCGGCAATATCGCAGTACATGGATGCACTGACGTGATAATCGCGGTTGAGTATTTCCCGGCGGATCATGGCTTCGATGGCATCCTGCTTGAAACGGCCAAGTGATACCGATTTCAGGTCGAACCCGATACGGCTGTCCGAGGTGGATATTTCAAGGTCTGGCCGTACACGAACCTCAATACCGGTATCTTCATCAATGCCGTAATAACTGACTTCCACAGCGCGGCCAGGATGGTTAATCAGCGGACTGATTTCAGGGTGCTGGTAGACAGCTTCCTGCATGGCTTTGCCTAGCTTTAACTGATCGCCGGTGATACGGATACGTGATTCATCTGCCTGCCATGCCTGCATTAACTCATCAGCGAAAACGGTTTCCGGTGATACGGCTTTGATTCTGGCGATAAGGTCCTCTTTCTTACCGGAGGTAATCAGCGGATCCGGTTTACTGCGTTCTGCTGCAACAACATCAGGATTGATTTCTTCCAGCGTTTGCAGCAGGTCGCCGCGTCCGCCGGATGTTTTCAGCGGTACCGGCAGGGTGTTATTGAACGTTTTGATGCAGGCTTTCATTGCCGCGGCGGTGTGTTTTTCATGATCTGGTATGGTCTGAAAAACATCAGGCAGCGATACGTACAGATTGGCAGTTTCCGTAACCGGCAGGGTCAGGGATAACGGCTGCGGCAGCGTGGCGTTATGAGCCTCAATCTCTGCTTTCAGCTCATCATTGCTCATCACCGGCACCAGACCGGCGTTATAACTCTCAATCCATTTCTTCATGGATTCTGTATTGGTCAGTGCGTCAGCCGAGATAACCGGCGGCAGGCTGAATTCCGCGTCCAGCTTTTCCGGTTCCAGCACCAGGGTGTGAAACAGGTTGCCGAAATCCAGCGCCTCAGAGCGTTCACGCTGAATCACTTTCGTGATGTGGCGGCGCTGGTAATACATCAGGCTGATCCGTGCGTCTTTCAGCATGGTGCTGCTGATGCCGTTCGAGGCGTGATACGTTTCGTTAGGGATATCCGGATAGCGGCCCGGTTCAAAGTGTGGTGGTTCTGTGGCTGCCTGACAGTCATTATCGGTCATCACCTCATCCTGTTGATAAACGGTTTGTTTATCATTTTTTGCAGCAGAATGATCAGCGGCCCCGCACAGCGATTCAAAATACTGCTTTTTGTCGCTGGTGGCCGGGTACTTATCCATATTCCTGATGACGTGTGCCAGCGCTTCAATGCATTGCTCATCCGGCAGTGACTGTAAGCAGGTTGATGATGTGGCCGCGATACCGACACGGAAAATAATGTTGTCGTATTTTTCCAGTATAGGGTTGGATTTATCGCCGTTGATACGGGCGATCAGGTTATTCAGCTCTGCCGGTGTGAATGTTTCTGCGCCATCAGCTGCAAGAATCGCCGCGGCTAAATTGGCGTCCATACGTTCTTTATTGGTTGTTGCCATTGTGCTCACCTATAAGTTGATCTGTCCGTGCGGCGGTTTTGGTGGTGAAAGCCCACTTAATGCCGGTACGGAATGATTTGAACTGCTGTTGCTTGCCGCACACGATAAAAACGTGCAGGCCGTTGAGAATAAAAAATGTCATGCTACTCACCATTTAAGTAAACTATTTGTTTATGTTTTGGCGTATAGCAAAACCGGCGGTTATCGCCAGTTCATGTAATTTTTCACGTTCCGATCCCGCGTTCCGGTTCTACGGGTTAGCGAGGACATTCTGCTGCATCAGAATTAGGGGTTGTGTTGCAGTCTCGATTGTTAAAGAGCATGACCAAAGTGGTCAACTTGATATGAATAATAACCCGTAATTGAACGTTGTCAACAATAAAAAACAATAAAAGATAAACAAATTGATCATTGTCACGACGAAAAAAAGCCAGCTCGAGGCTGGCCTGTTTAGCATCTGTCTGAGTTTATTACCGGTTTTTATTTATGATGAACTCGATAAAGTCCTGAATCTGTTCTTTCTCTGCCGGTGACAGTGCAGCATACCGTTTCTGGTCATACTTAATAACGTCGGTATCGTTGGACGGGATCAGCAGCTCATAGGCTTTACGGCCCAGCGCTTTGGCAATGGAATCCACGCTGTCCACGGTGGCGCTGGTTTCATTCTTCACGATACGGTTAATCGTTGACTGGCCCAGCCCGCTTTTAACAGACAGTTGAGTTTGTGACTTCACGCCGTCAGTCAGCATGAAGGTACTGATGTTATCTGCTAGTATGGCGCCGATCTCGGTCGGGGAATAGATATCGTCAGTGCTTTCTGCCGGCCGGTTGTAATGGTCTGTATCCATCCAGTATTTTTGCACCCGCGTGACATGCTCTATCTTCCTGGCAACCGCGTCACTGATATTACGGTGGCTCTTCAAATCGGATGAGGAAAGGTAGCGGGAAATGATGTTAGGGGCGAACCCCAGCGCATCGGCCAGCGCTTTCTGTCTGCCGTCGTAATACTTCTCCAGAATGAAGATGAGGTTATCTCTCCTTATCTCATTGATGTTTTTCATATGGGTTGCCTGATTAAAATGTATTCTAAAATGTTTATCTGATTCTGCCATTAAACAGAATCATGACCTTGTTGGTAAATGACCGTGTTGGTTATTATTCTCAGAATGTTTAACGATAGAACAGGAAAAATATGGAAGATTTCAATTTTCATGCATTCTGGAATGGTCTTAATAAAGAGGATCGTGTTGCGTTCGCAGAGAAAGCCGGGGTAACCGTCGGTTATATCAGGACGCACCTGAGCTACGCCCGCAGACAGCCGGGACTGAAAACTATCAGGCGATTACACCAAGCATGTACTGAACACGGTGCAGCGGTGACAATGGAAGAGCTGATACAGTTTTTCGAGTGATGAACATATGAGGCCGCCTTGCGCGGCCTTTTTATTTTCTGGTCATACCAGATAAACATTTAATCATTTGTGGTTGATCTATTTTTACAATATCGATAATCTAATTGCTAATAATCCATAGACTGAGGTTGAAAAATGAAAATTCTAACCAGGAGAGAGGCAATCGCGCAGGGAGCGAGACGTTTTTACACCGGTAAGCCATGCCGTCATGGGCATGACGCAGAGAGGTTTACGAGCAATGGTGCTTGTGTCGAATGCATAGCGATTAACTCAGCTGTATACCGGAAAGAGGTCAGCAGATTATTGAAACTTGCAAGAGCACAGGAGGTAGCACGATGAAGGTCTATTTTAATGATGTTGCAACAATGACTGTTGAGCCGGAAACGCCAGAAGAAAGGTCCCTGTTGCTGTTGTGGCATAAATTTAATTGTTCATACGACACCCCTTATTCGGAGCTTACTGGCAGTAAGGGGATAGCATCGTTGGTGATCGCAGGGATAAGCGACTGCGACGAAGAGTAGGGATTCGGTATGGCTACATTCAAATGGCTCAGGCTCTGGCATGACATGCCGAATGACCCGAAGTGGCGGACAATTTCACGTATTTCAAAGCAACCGATATCTCTCGTCCAGGCAGTTTATATCCACCTGCTGGTGGATGCGTCACAAAATGTCACGACATGTCACGATGTGTCACAGCGTGGTCACGTGACTGTCACGACAGAAGATTTAGCGAGCGCCCTGGACGTTGAAAATGAGCAGATTTCAGCCGTCCTGAATGCTATGCAGGGGCGTGTTCTGGAAGGTTCAAAAATTACCGGTTGGGAAAGGCGGCAACCAAAAAAGGAAGATGTCGGAAACGAAGAAACAGGAGCAAAATCAGCGGCTCAGAGAAAAAGAGAGCAGCGGGAAAGAGAAAGAAAACAACGAGAAGAACAGGAAGCAAATGAACAGTGTCACGATGGTGTCACGACATGTCACGAAATGTCACGACCAGATAAGATAAGAGAATATAAAGATCTTAAAAACAACTCTCTCTCTGACGCGCGCGCAGAAAATTTCATTCCTGTTCCTGATGCAGAAGATCCACCGGCAGGAAACTGGTCAGATTATCCGGGTAAATTCGTGATGACCGGACACTGGCAGCCGGATCCGGATTTCAGCCGTAAGGCGGCACAGTGGGGCGTGATACTGAATGAGCCGTACCGGCCTGAAGAACTGGCCGAGTTCATCACGTACTGGCAGGCGGAAGGAAAAGCCAAACACCATGCACAGTGGGAAATGGCATTTGCCAAAAGTATTCATCAGCAGCGCATGAAAACCAACGGGGGAAACAATGGGACAAATAAACACAACCAGACCGGCAGTCCTTTTGCCGGAAAATCCAGAGCCATGCAGAAATTCCTGCAAAGCGTCCACGACAACCACGGACCAGAGGCTGTTGCAGCTCTGGTGGAAAATGATCGAGCTGTACGGGGACAAATGGACCAGGAAGAACAACGAGGAGCCGTCATCGATGTGGAAGCGAGCGACCGCCGGATTGAGTGACGATCAGTTTGAGATGATATTCACATTCAGCCTGGATCGCTGCATGAATGGCAATCCGTGGCCGCCTGAACTGTCTGACGTGATTGTGATGTTGTCGGATAAGCTGGTGGACTCAAACGCATTCGGGATCCCGTTCGACGACATGCTGCGTGATTTTAATAAATACATGGCGGAGCGGGGTTATTACCGCAGTGCTGAGATGTACCCATTCCGGCACCCGGTGCAGTACTGGATCTTCACGGAACTGAGAAACAAGGTGCATGACCTGCGGCTGACTGAGTCTGAGGTTGAAAAGCGCCTGGCGAAGATGATCCGGCAGTGGGCTGACCGTGTAGCCAAAGGCGAGCCGATACCCCGTCCGGTTCTGCGCATGGAAGATAAAACCCGTCCGCCTCCGGCATGGATGGAAATGCTCGAAAGAAAGAAACAACGATCTGCCTGAGTGTATGAATCATCAAAATCGTAAGCCAGCGCAACGGAGCGAGGTTTTAACTATGTGGTCAGTACGTTTTCATGATGTGGTTTTAAAGGTATCTCAGAATTCGATACAGGGCGTTTTAACCTCATGCGGCATATTGGTATTTTTATTCTTGAAAAGATAAACAATATGGTTATATTTACCTGTAAGGTAATTACCATGGGGGCTATATGCGGGTTCAGGACTACATCGTTAGGGTTCTTGCGGATAAGCCGGATCTCACTGCCATGCAGCTGGTGGTCGCTATCAGGAACGACCACAAACGGAAGGTCGGAATATCTGCGGTGCGGTATGCGCTCGACCAGCTGTATCGCTGGAATGTGATAGGGCGCAAAAGAAACTCCTACAACTTCGTCCACTGGCTTCGGTATGACCACCGGGAAGGGCTTGAGAATCAGGCTCAGACCAGGCGCGAGAATATAGCTAAAGCTCTCAGGCGCAGCCATGAGCGCAGCGAGGAGACGGCAGCGAAACCCCGGGTGACAGAGCGAAAGCCGAGAGTGCGCCAGCCGATTGAGCAGTATGGCGAACCGGCACGGATGCAGAAACTGTTTGATTCACTACTGAAAAAGGCCAGGAACAATGCGGGTTAACGAGTTCGATATCACGCCGGTACCAAAGCCGCGCATGACACAGCGGGATAAGTGGCAGAAACGACCGGCGGTTATGCGTTACAGGGCATTCTGTGACGAAGCACGGCTGCGCCGCATAACGCTGCCGGAATCAGGTGCTGAAATCGTTTTTCAGATGCCGATGCCGAAAAGCTGGTCCGGGGTTAAGAAGCGGAACATGGCCGGGCAGCCGCATCAGCAGAAGCCGGATGTCGATAACCTGCTTAAAGCCCTGATGGATGCGCTGTTTGATGATGATTGCAAGGTCTGGAATGTGGCGGTTTCCAAGGTGTGGGGTGAGACCGGGAAGATAACGGTAAGGTTACCGGAATAACGGCGGAATTGTGAACTTATTACCATCGGGTAAGTTTGTGAGCGGGTTATTTTATTGGTGAATGATATCGGTAATAAGTTATGAGTTAAAAATCATGCTGTTATGTGTCGATTTTTCTGAGGTATCTTGGTCTATTCAGATAAATAAACAATCGTGACATGTCACGATAAAATTAATTAAAAAATTAACCATTGGAGGAGTAATGAATGGTAAGGGAACAGATTTTAAAGCGCTGATGTGGGCGTATAACGAAGAGCGTATGGCGAGAAAACTGAAATATATCAGGAATTGCAAAGACTATAACCGGAAGTTGTATAAGCCATACCGGTGCGAGCGGGTTATGTTTCGCCTTTTGCGACTGGATTTTAAACGTGTTTTTGGCAGGGAGTTAACTACCAATGAACTGGATTAAGACGAGCGATCAGCTCCCTGAAACTAAAGAGCATAATTATCAGGTTATCGCATTGTGCAGGAAAAAATATGTCGGCGGGAATTACGACGGTGAACCGAAGAAAACAATCGTTCAGGATTGGGTTATCCGCCAGTGGCCTAATAACTTTCTGTACTGGTCAAGTATCCCGGCACTGCCACAGCCACCGGAGGAGTGATGAAAACCGTAAAAACGAGTGATCTTTCAGGCCGGGTGCTGGATTATGCGGTGGCGCTGGCAGTTGGCGGGTATGAGTTAATACAGGTTCCGCCTGATGCTGACGGAAAAAACGAAGGCGTGGTATTGGCACCACTGAATTTACTATCCCATGGGTATACCTTCCCGCCGAAAGGGAAGCTACCTATTAATTTTTTCATAAGTAGATATTCAGGCGATTGGGCTGAGTGCGGCAGGCTTCTGGAACACTACATGATTGATGTTTCGTTCTGTAACGATGAAGAGCATGAGCCGTGGAGTGCAACATCGCCATTGTTGATGGGTGAATATTTCACCGGAGATAACGCGAAAATTGCAATCTGCCGTGCGGTGGTTGGAATGTCAAAACTTGGCGACACGGTGGAGATTCCGGAGGGGGTGCTGGAATGACAGAAACGCAGCGCATTGCTCTTATCGCCAGTCGTGCCCTTGCAGCATGCGCGTGGTATGGGTCTGAATACTTTCCGCGCCGCCTTGCTCTGTATGCAAAAACACGCGAGCTGATAGCTGGCGACAGGGCGCAGGCAATATGCCAAAAGGTGATTGATGAGGAGCGGAACAATGGCTAAATCATCCGCAGAACGCAAAGCAGCACAGCGTAAACGCCAGCGTAGTGCCGGTATGGTAATCCCTCAGTGGCAGATTGAAGCCGAAGAGCATGAGATGATCAAGCGCAACTGTGCGCTGCGCCGTCCCGGTCGTGATCCATACGACGAAGCTGAGTATATTCAAATGCTGATACGCAACGATGATGCGCGACTTAAACGTGAGATTGCGGAGCTGTCAAAACGCTGCTGTGGTAAGTGCGGGGAGGCATTGCCGGTCACTGAGTGCTGCCTGTCTGGTGATGCAGAATGCTGGAACACCAGAGGGTGGCATGAACTTAAACTCGGGGTGGTTGACAAATAACAGGTAAAGCTGAAATTTGGTTGACACTATTTATAACAAACTGATATTTAATTATTTTATGAGGTTATCATGCTTGATGAGTTTGAAGGTTTTGACGAATTCGAATGGGTTTAATCTGGTGTAATTACACCTATTTGATTCCCTCATACGTGAGGGTAACACTGACTAACTACCTGATATTGTTCCGTTATGTGGGTTCCCATAGCGAAAAATTCAACTGCTGCAAAATTTGCAGTAGTTCAAAACACGTTACGGGTTTGAATGTTATCTTTTAGTTGGTCATAATAAACAAAGAGGTAATCATTATGACCATCAAAAGACCACGCAAACCACCAGCACGAAAGCCCACACCGCTGAACGCTCAGATGGAGCGTTTCTGTCAGGAATATCTCAAAGCGCCTGATAATCAGACTGATGCCGCCATTGCTGCCGGGTATGCTCCCGGCAGTGCCTGTAAACGCGCATCGGTACTGATGGCAGACTCCCGTATTCAGGAACGTATCGCCAAGCTTATGCAGCAGCGGAACAAGCGCACCAAGATGAGCGCTGACACCGTGCTTAAACGGCTGGTGGATATGCTGGACGCAGATATCGCGGACATTCTCACTGAGAAGGGTGATATCAAACCCATCAGTGAATGGTCGCCTGTCTGGCGTAAATCTGTGGCCGCATTCGATATCATCGATATTGACGGTGATACCCGCCTGAAAAAAGTGAAGCTCCTGGACAAACTCAAGGTGCTGGAACTCATCGGCAAGCATGTCGATATCAATGCTTTCCGCGACCGCGTACAGGTGGACGTTAATATCTCACTGGCCGATAAACTGGCTGCGGCACGTAAGCGGGCAGCAGAGGGCATTGAGTAATGACCGATAGCGCCATTGCATCACCGGAAGAGCAGCTGATTGACGATATTGCCATGTTCACGCATGACCCGCTCAGTTATGCGCTGTATGCATTTCCGTGGGGCGAGGCGGGAACCGAACTGGAAACGGCCAGCGGTCCGCGTCAGTGGCAGTCAGAGGCGCTGAATGAAATCGGCCAACATCTGCGAAATCCGGACACCAGGCATCAGCCGCTTCTGCTGGCTCGTGCATCCGGGCACGGAATCGGGAAATCGGCTTTCATTTCCATGGTGATTAAGTGGGGTATGGACACCTGCGAAGACTGTAAAGTCGTGGTCACCGCCAACACTGAAAACCAGCTGCGAACTAAAACATGGCCGGAAATTGCCAAGTGGCAGCGGCTATCCATCACCCGCGACTGGTTCACCTGCACCAAAACTGCTATCTATTCCAACGATCCTAACCACACCAACGCATGGCGGGCAGATGCTGTGCCGTGGTCAGAGAACAACACCGAGGCATTCGCTGGGCTGCACAACCAGGGCAAGCGCATCATTCTGGTATTCGATAAGGCATCCAACATTGCCGATCTGGTGTGGGAAGTAGCAGAGGGGGCGCTGACGGATGAGAACACGGAAATTATCTGGATTGCGTTTGGTAACCCGACCCGTAACACCGGGCGCTTCCGGGAGTGCTTCCGCAAGTTTAAACACCGCTGGCGCACAAAGCAGATAGACAGCCGGACTGTGGAGGGAACCAACAAAGAGCAGATAAAAAAGTGGGAAGAAGATATGGGGGAAGACAGTGACTTCTTCAAAATCCGTGTGCGCGGTATCTTCCCGTCAGCATCTGAAACGCAGTTTATCCCGACCGGCCTTACCGATGCCGCCATGAAACGCACGGTAACAGCCGCAGAGGTGGCTCATGCTCCGGTAATCATCGGTGTTGATCCTGCCTATTCCGGCGCTGATGATGCGGTGATCTACATGCGGCAGGGGCTGCACTGTAAGTTTTTATGGTCTGGCGCCAAAACCACCGATGATGTGATCATGGCAAAACGCATTGCTGATTTTGAAGACAGCCTCCAGGCGGACGCTGTGCATATCGATTTCGGCTACGGTACCGGGATTTGTTCCGTTGGCATGAACTGGGGGCGCGACTGGCAGTTGGTGCAGTTCAACGGCTCATCGACTGACCCACAGATGGCTAACAAGCGCGGTGAGATGTATAACAGCGTTAAAACGTGGCTCAAGATTGGCGGGGCGCTGGACGATCAGGAAACCGCTGACGATTTATCTACTGCTGAATACAAAGTCCGCCTGGACGGTAAAATACAGCTGGAAGCCAAAGACGATATAAAAAAACGTATAGGCCGCTCTCCGGGTAAAGGTGATGCGCTGGCGCTGACATTTGCCTATCCGGTCACCAAAAAAGACCCGCAATTCAAACAGAACATTTCTCACGGCTCAGTTGTGGCCGACAATGATTACGATCCCTACGCATAAAAAAGCCCGCACACCGGCGGGCTTACTGTGACATGTCACCGCGACATTATTCACTTAATTTCTGTTTTAGCAGATAACCTTCCAGCAGCCAGATTTTATTTACGGCATTCTGTCTGGCAATCTTCTGACCGATCTCTGCATCGAAGTTTTCAGGACTGGCACAGGCTGATTCCCCGGTTACCGTAAAACCGTTTTTCAGAACAAGAACACAAAATGTCAGTAAATTAAGCGCTGGTGGTACCGATGCATCATCAGGATAGCGCTGTGCTTTTGCGGAATACAACCCAGCAATGCCATCAGCAGCGGTAAAGTAGTGCTCGCTGGTAATCAGGCTTTCAATGTGCGCCGGAGTAACTCGCGGAGCAGTTTTACCTTTCATCTGAATCTCTGTTTCAATATCTGGTTTGTTCATAATTTCACCTGTCTATTGTTAAAAAAATGCCCTCACGAAGAGGGCAAAAGCTGTAGCACTGGCAACACCTGTTATGGAGGGTAAAGAGAATCACGGCTGAGTGATAAACAAAATGTTAGTCATGTTTATTTCAAATGTCAATTAACATGATATACAATCCATATAAAGTAATTTAGTTTATCTTATTGAGGTGTGGATATGTGTGGATTCAGTAAGCCGAAAATCAGTACGCCGCCACCGGTTCAGGCAGCACCACAGGAGCAGGACGAAGCTGTCACCAGCAGCCGTGATGAAGAAATGCGCCGCCGCCGTGCAGCATCAGGCCGTAAATCAACCATGCTGACCGGTTCGCAGGGTGCCACCGGTGCCGCGTCCACCAGCGGCAAAACGCTGTTAGGCCAGTAATTACAGGGGCGGATAATGTCAGATAGCCTGAAACAGCAGTTAAATAAGCAACTCTCTCAGCTGAAAGCCGAGCGTCTCTCTTTTGAGCCGCACTGGCGTGAGCTGTCTGATTTCACCCGTCCGCGCAGTACCCGCTTTACCGCCTCGGAAGTTAACCGTGGTGATCGTCGTAACAGTAAGATTATTGACCCTGCTGCCGTCATGGCGGCGCGTACCTTATCCAGCGGCATGATGTCCGGCATTACCAGCCCGGCGCGTCCGTGGTTCCGCCTGGCAACACCTGATCGCGATCTGATGGACTACGGCCCGGTGAAACTCTGGCTGGAAACCGTCGAGCAGCGGATGAACGAAGTGTTTAACCGCTCCAATCTCTACCAGTCATTGCCGCTGATGTACGAGGATTTAGGTACGTTCGCCACCGGTGCAATGGCCGTTGTCGCCGATCCGCAGCGGGTAATCCGTACCGTACCGTTCCCGACCGGCAGCTTTTACATTGCCAACGGCGCGGATCTGAGTGTCGATACTGCCGTCCGTGAATTCAGCATGACGGTGCGTCAGGTGATCACTGAGTTCGGTACTGATGCTGTCAGCGATACAGTGAAATCACAGTGGAACAGCGGCCAGTACGGCCAGTGGGTGAATGTGGTTCATGCGGTCTATCCGAATCTTGACCGCCAGACCGGCAAACTGGAAGCGAAACACAAAGCGTACAAGTCCGTTTATTACGAGGCGAACAGCACTGACGACAAGCTGTTGCGCGAATCCGGTTACGACGAATTCCCGATCATGGCGCCACGCTGGGAAGTGAACGGCGAGGACGTTTACGGCTCATCCTGTCCGGGAATGGTGGCACTCGGCAGCGTGAAAGCCCTGCAACTGCTGCAACGCCGCAAAGCGCAGATGATCGACAAAATCACCAACCCGCCGTTACAGGCTCCGGCCTCAATCAAAAGTCAGCGCATCTCGACTATCCCCGGCGGGATTAACTATCTGCCGATGGCGGACGTGAACAACCAGATCAAACCGCTGTTCCAGATACCGGCCAATGGTACCAACGGCCTGCTGGAAGATATCCAGGACACCCGCCAGATTATCGACCACGCTTATTTCGTTGACCTGTTCCGCATGATGCAGACCGTGAATACCCGTTCAATGCCGGTTGAGGCGGTGGCGGAAATGCGGGAGGAAAAACTGCTGATGCTGGGACCGGTATTGCAGCGCCTGGATTCTGAACTGCTGGATAAGCTGATTAACCGTACGTTCAGTGTGATGGCAGAGAACAACCTGCTGCCGGTGCCGCCGGACGAAATGCAGGGCATGCAGCTGAAAGTCGAATACATCTCAGTGATGGCGCAGGCACAGAAAGCGATCGGCGTCAGCAGTATTGAACGCTTTATCGGCTTCACCAGTGGCATTGGTCAGTTCAAACCGGATGCCCTGGACAAAATCAACGTGGACGAAACTATCGACGCCTACGCTGCATCAATCGGTGTTCCTCCGTCTGTGGTGGCAACCAATGAGCAGGTGGCGCAGATCCGTGAACAGCGTGCGCAGCAGCAGGCTATGGCACAGCAGATGCAGATGGCGCAGGCTGCTGTCGGTGGCGCTCAGGCGCTGGGTAATACGCCGATGGATGATAACAGCGCACTGGCTGCGCTGACCGGAGGTGGTCAGTGACAGACGAACAGGAAACCTATCTGCTCACTCCGCAGGAACAGGCTGGACGCGATATTGCGCATCGTGAGCAGGAGAAGCGCGCTAATGCTGACCTGAAATCGATTATGTCAACAGAGGAAGGCCGCCGGTTTATGTGGCGGTTACTGGGTGAAAGCAATGTGTTTGGCTCATCTTTCTCAGCAGATCCGTATCTGACAGCCTTTAAAGAGGGCTGCCGTAACTTTGGTTTACAGATGTTTGAAGGGCTTCATCGTGTCTGCCCTGAACTCTATGCACTGATGGCTGATGAAGCCGCGAAACAACAGGAGAAACAATCATGAACTTATGGCAGCGCTTAATGATGCGTCGCTTGTGTGAAGAGCAGAGCGCGGAGGGTGGTGACAATGGCGGAGCGGCTCCGGGTACAACAGGCACACCGGCTGGTACAGATGCACCACCAGCGAATAACGGCGGTACTCCTGCGGGTAATGAGCAGGATAAAGGTACTGAGCAACCGGCCAAAGACCCGAAAGCAGATCCCGGTAAACCCGCTGTAGCGGCACCGGAAAAGTATGAATTTAAGGTCGCAGAGGGTCAGGAGCTGGATGCCGAAGCAGTAAAATCCTTTGAGCCGATCGCCAAAGAGCTGAACCTGAGCAACGAGCAGGCGCAAAAGCTGGTGGATGTGTACGGCAGCAAGATTATGCCTCATGTCATGAAACAGATTGATGAGCAGTGGAGCCGTCAGTCTGAACAATGGGCAGAGCAGGTCAGGGCAGATAAAGATCTTGGCTCTGATGCTTCCATTGGTGCAGCGCAAAAGGCCATGGATAAGTTCGGTTCACCTGAGCTGAAACAGTATTTAACTGAAACCGGCCTCGGAAATCACCCGGAGCTGGTGCGTATTTTTGCCAATATCGGCAAAGCCATGTCAGAGGACGGTCTTGTCACTGGCAATAGCGGCGGTGCGAAGAGTGCCGCTGATGTGTTATTCGGATAATTAAGGGGAAACCATGCCAGCACTTACGCTACTTGACTGGGCTAAACGACAAGGCCCTGACAGCAAACAGGCAAAAATTGTCGAACTGCTGAATCAGACCAACGAGATCCTCGACGATATGCTTTTTGTCGAAGCGAATCAGGCAACCGGTCATCGCACTACAGTGCGTACCGGCCTGCCGTCAGCAACGTGGCGCATGCTGAACTATGGTGTGCCGCCAAGTAAATCAACCACCGCACAGGTTACTGATACGGTCGGGATGCTGGAAACGTATTCCGAAGTGGATAAAGACCTGGCTGATCTGAACGGACAGACTGCTGAGTTCTTACTCTCTGAGTCACTGGCGTTTCTGGAGTCGATGAACCAGGAAATGGCAGAAACACTTATCTACGGTGATACCACGGTACACCCGCAGCGTTTTACGGGGCTGTCTGCCCGTTTTAACAGTCTGGACGCTAAGAACGGGGTAAACATCATTGATGCCGGTGGTACCGGCAGCAATCTGACCTCTATCTGGTTGGTGGTATGGGGTGAAAATACTGTACACGGCCTGTTCCCGAAAGGCTCTAAAGCTGGTTTGCAGCAGGAGCACAAAGGCCAGGTGACGCTGGAAGATGAGAACGGCGGGAAGTATGAAGGTTATCGCACCCACTTCCAGTGGAAAAACGGCCTGACTGTCCGTGACTGGCGCTATGTGGTCCGCGTTGCCAATATCGACATCAGCAAACTGAAGAAAGACCCGGAAGCCGCTGATTCGCTCGACCTGCCTGATCTGCTGATTCAGGCGATTGAGAAGATCCCTAACCTCGCAATGGGTCGCCCGGCAATCTACTGCAACCAGGCTATCCGCAGCTGGATGCGCCGTCAGATTAAAAACTCCAAGAACGTCAATATCTCCATGCAGGAAGTGGCAGGGAAGAAAGTCGTGTCGTTCGATGAGATCCCGGTGCGCCGCGTCGATTCCATTCTGACTACCGAAAGTCAGGTTCAGTAACCGCGTATGCCGGACGGCATCAGCCTCCGGCAACCTTTTAACAGGGGTAACACAATGATTTTAGATAAAGAAACGATGTTCTCCGTCGATCAGGCGGTTACTGCATCAGCAGCCGGTACCGGCATTATCGACCTCGGCCCGCTGCGTAATGATTTCCGTGATATCGGTATCGGTGAGCCGCTGGAACTGTTCGCACAGGTGACAGAGCAGGCCAAAGCCGCCGGTGATGCCACGGTGCAGATCAAACTTGAAACTGCATCTGATAAGGCATTCTCCGATGCTAAGGCTATTTTTCTGTCTGAGGCTATGCCGATTGCATCACTGAATGCCGGTAAGCGCATTGTTACTAAAGTGCCGCAGGGCAGCCTTAAGTTTCTGCGCCTCCAGTACATCGTGGGTGATGGCCCGTTAACAGCGGGTAAGTTCACAGCAGGCATTATCCTGAATGTGGATGCTCATCCGGTCTATGAAGCTGTCAGCAATTAAGGTGTGACATGTCACGATACATAGTTAAGAAGAAATCCTTTATCAATGGCCGCCTGCTTTATCCCGGTGAGGAAGTTGAGTTCACCGGTATGGCTGGAAGTAACCTGCAACTGATTGAAACAGGTGAGCGTGGAACGGTGAATGAAGATGCCAATACCGGTGACGATAATCACAGTGGTGACGGTGGTGGTACCGAAACCTCCGGCGGCGATGGCGGGGCGGATAATGAATTAACCGCGTTGCAGGATCAGTACCAGCAGTTATTTGGTAAGAAACCGCATCACAATGCCGGTGCCGAAAAACTCAGCGCCGATATCGATGCGAAACGCAAAGAGCTTGGGGTTTAACCCCCGATTCAAAAGGGGGCGAAAGCCCCTTTTTCTTTTTCTGTACAGATACGGGGAGAAATCACAGTGGCATCAGAAATCGAAATCTGCAATATCGCGCTCAGTCGCATCGGTAACAGCCGATCTATCAACAGTATGACTGAGGCCAGTAAAGAGGCCAATCAGTGCAGCCTGCACTATGAGCAGTGCCGTGACGCGGTGCTGTCAGACTTCCCATGGAACTTTGCTGTGAAGCGCGTGGCGCTGGCCGATACCGGTAATCCGCCGCCGGAATGGAAATATGCCTACCGCTACCCGACGGACTGTATGAAAGCTATTACGATTATCCGTCCCGGTGAAAAATATCACCGTCCTGATACCGCGATTCATTTTCAGGTCGGTGCTGATGAGGACGGAACCGGGAAACTGATTTATACCGATCAGCCTGAGGCGTGGCTGCAATACACAGCCCGCGTGACAGACGTCAACATGTATGACGCGCTGTTTAAAGATGCGCTGGCGTGGCGTCTGGCTGCTGAACTGGCGCGGCCTCTGGCATCGAATGCCGGTATCGGTAATGAGGCTCTGCAACTTTACCAGATGACGATCGCCGGTGCGGCGGCTCACTCCCTGGGGGAATCATCAGAGCCGGTCGATTACATGGATGAGTTTACCGCAGCGAGGTTATCGTAATGGCCTACAGTATTATTCAGCCGTCATTCTCCGGCGGCGAAATCGCCCCGAGCTTATACGGGCGCGTCGACATGGCGAAGTACGCTACAGCATTGCGTAAGTGCCGTAATTTCATTGTCCGGCAGTACGGCGGGGCAGAAAACCGCCCGGGGACCCGTTTCATTGCCGCGGCTAAATACGGTGACAAGAAATGCCGCCTGATCCCGTTCCAGTTCAGCACGGTGCAAACCTATGCGCTGGAGTTCGGTGATCGGTATATCCGCGTGTTCAAAGACGGCGGGCAGGTGCTGTATGCCGATGGTGAGCACAAAGGTGAAGTGTTTGAACTGGCGACACCGTATACAGAATCTGAACTGTTTAAGCTGAAATTCACGCAGTCTGCAGACGTAATGACCATCGTTCACACCGATCACCCGCCGATGGAATTACAGCGCTACGATCACGATGACTGGCGGCTGGTGGAAGTGGAGACAAAGAACGGCCCGTTTGAAGATATTAACACCGATAAGGCTATCAAAGTGTACGCCAGCACCAGTACCGGCACAGTAACGCTGACAGCGACACATAATATCTTCGGCAGTGAACAGGTGGGTAAACAGTTTTACCTGGAACAGCGCGCGGTTGATGAGGTGCCGGTATGGGAGACAGATAAAGACACCGCAGTTAACGATCAGCGCCGCGCCGGCAGTCATTATTACCGTGCCAATACCGCGGGTAAAACCGGATCGCTGCGCCCGTCTCATACCGAGGGAATGAGCTGGGACGGATGGGGTGGCGACACCGGTATCCAGTGGGAATATCTTCACAGCGGGTTCGGTATTGTCAAAATTGAGTCTGTCGGCAGTGACGGTAAAACCGCTACCGGGAAAGTCATTTCTTATCTGCCGTCCAACGCTGTCACACAGGCCAATGCCAGCCACAAATGGGCGCGGGCAGCCTGGAATAAAGAGCTGGGTTATCCGGGCACCGTAACCTATTACCAGCAACGCCTGTTCTTTGCCGGATCCCGTTCACAACCACAAACCATATGGGCCAGCCGCAGCGGCGATTATAAAGACTTTGGGCGCAGCAACCCGATTCAGGATGATGACCGCATTATCTACACCTATGCCGGGCGGCAGGTGAATGAAATCCGTCACCTGATTGACGTTGGTTCGCTGGTGGCGCTGACCTCCGGCGGAGAGTATCAGGTTACCGGTGATCAGAATAAGGTACTCACCCCGGCCAGTTTCGCTATGTCGTCACAGGGTGCCAACGGATCCGGCAATCTGCCGCCGATTGCCGTGGCGAACATTGCGCTGTACGTGCAGGAAAAAGGCAGTGCTGTCCGTGACCTGGCGTATTCATTCGATGTGGACGGGTATCAGGGCACAGACTTAACCATTCTCGCCAACCATCTGTTCCAGAAGCACCAGATTGTTGACTGGGCTTTCTCGACTGTTCCTTACTCCGTTGCCTGGTGTGTCCGGGACGATGGCGAACTGCTGGCGTTAACCTATCTGCGCGAACAACAGGTTTTTGCCTGGGCGCCTCAGCATACTGACGGTGAATTTGAATCTGTCTGTACCATCAGCGAGGGCACGGAAGACGCGGTGTACTTTGTGGTGAAGCGCAGGGTCGGTAAAAAGACGGTCCGTTATGTCGAGCGCCTGGCGAGCAGGTTATTCACCCGGACGGAAGATGCGTTCTTTGTGGACTCCGGCCTGAGTTATGACGGGCGTAATGCGGATCCGGATAAAACGGTTGTTATTACCGGCGGTGATGGTGACTGGCCGTATCAGGAAGAGTACCGCCTGTCTGTGCTGGCTGACAACGTGTTCAAAGAGAGCGACATCGGTAATGAGATCCACATCGATTACACCGAGGATGATGAGCATAAAATACTGAAATGCCGCATTGTTGAAGTCATTAATAGCAAAGAAGTTACAGTGTCACCTAACCGTAATGTGCCACCAGCGCTACGCAGCACGATGATTGAGGCATGGGGCTTTGCCCGTAAATTCTTTACCGGTATCGGGCACCTGGAAGGAAAAAACGTGAATGTGCTGGCTGATGCCAATGTTGCGCCGCCGGTTGTTGTCTCCGGTGAGCGGGTGGAAATCGACACGCCGTCTGTGGTGGTGCATATCGGTCTGCCGGTAACCAGCGAACTGGAAACGTTGGACATCCACATTAACGGACAGGAAACGCTGCTGGATAAAAAGAAACTGGTGAAAGTCGCAAGTCTTATCGTTAATTCCAGCCGTGGCGTGTGGGCCGGTACCGACAAAGACCATCTGTATGAATATCCACAGCGTGAGTTTGAGTATTACGACAATCCTGTTGATGACGCGACCGGCATTGTGGAAATCAATCTGGACTCCAACTGGAGCAAAAACGGGCGCGTCTTTATCCGGCAGGAGGATCCGCTGCCGCTGTCCATCCTTGCGGTTATCCCGCGTCTTGATGTCGGAGGGTTTTAACCGATGGCACACGTACAGATTATCCCGGCAACTGTTGAGCATATTCAGCAGTTTCTGCCTTATGTCCGTCAGGCTGATCACGATGAGTTTGCGGCATTCTCCGGTCAGACGGCAGAGCAGGTTCTTACCCGTGGTGTTACCTGTTCGACAAAGGCGTGGTCTGGTCTGATTGATGGTCAGGTCGTTACAATATTCGGTGTGGCTCCGGGGTCTATCCTGAGCGGCGTGGGGATCCCGTGGCTGGTGAGTTCATCTCACCTTGAAACACATCAGAAGATATTCCTGCGCCGCTGCAAACCGGTACTGAAAGCCATGCTGTCGATCTATCCGGTGCTGGAAAACTATGTGGATGCGCGTAACCACGTTGCAAAAGCCTGGCTTCACTGGCTGGGTTTCCGTCTGGAACCGGCGGAACCTATTGGCTTAATGAAACTGCCTTTCCATCACTTCACCATGAGGGCGAAATAATGTGCGAACCAACCATGCTGGCGGCCGCCGCAATAGGCACCGGCGCAATGCAGGCATATAGCCAGTATCAGTCCGGTAAATTCAACGCTGACGTTGCAAACCAGAATGCCAAACTGAATGAGGCGGCAGCGGATGATTCCATTAACCGTGGTAATGCTGAGGCCGCAAAACAGCGTTCCCGTGCGCGACAATTGGCAGGAACTCAGGCGGCCACCATGTCGGCCAATGGTGTTGACCTCGGTGCCGGTGGTGCGCTGGATATCTTCGGCGATACTGCGGCCATGGGTGAACTGGATGCTCTCACCGTGATGAACAACGCTTCCCGCGAAGCATACGGCTATAAGTTGCAGGCGGCTAATGACCGGCTCAATGCGAAGATGTCACGCCGTCAGGGCAATATCGGTGCAATCGGCACGATACTGACCACGCCGCTTAATGCGTGGGGTGCGTACAAAGTGGCAGGCGGTACCGGCAGTATTTTCGGATCCGGTGCAACTAAAGCCGCATCAGGGACCGGATCAAACCTGTTTGACGTGACCCGCCAGACCGGCAATTACGGACGATTCTTTTAACGGAGGGCGCTATGCCGACAGTACCAACCTATAACGAAAGACAGGTCAGCAGCAGCCCGTTGCCAGCCAACGGATTCAGCGCACAGTCATCACCTGAACACTTCGGTGCCGGGCTGGCACAGGCCGGTGATCAGTATATCAATGCTTTTGCTGAGGCAAAGCAGCGCGCCAATGTGGCGTTGTCACAGGATGCTGCGTTACAGCTGCGCCAGAAAGCCAACGAACTGATGACCGATCCGCAGAATGGCCTGCTGGCACAGCAGGGTAAAAACGCCATAGGTAAGGCGGCAGAGTACCAGAATCAGTTTGATTCTTTCGCCGGAGAGATTGCGGCCACACTGCCGGATGATAATGCGCGCGGACACTTCATGCAGCAGGCGCAGGAAATGCGCTTGCAGTTCGGCAGTCAGGCGAATAAGCATGAGATGGGGCAGATTCAGTCATACGAAACAGATCAGTTCCAGTCTACGCTGACGCTGAATGCGGAAACAGCCGCCACGCAGTACGGTGATAATCAGGCGTATGTCTCAATCAATAAGCAGGTGTTTCAGCAGATAGAGGAATTCGGCCTGTCCCACGGCTGGAGTGATGAGCAGATCCTGGCTAAAAAGCAGGAGTTTAAAACCAGCACTGCCCGCAAAGCCATTGAAAACCAGATCGGTGCGGACTATGTGCAGTTCATGCAGCAGAACGGTGAACCGTCCAGCCTTGGTGGTGCTGTTCGTGTCAGCGGTGAAATGCCGTCAGGTGCTGCCGTGTCAGATGGATCCGGCAACGCCCGGGGCGTCCGCAACAACAACCCCGGTAACATTCGTAAATCAAAAGATGTATGGGTAGGCCAGACAGGTAATGACGGCGCTTTCGTCATCTTCGCTACACCGGCGCACGGCATCCGGGCTACCGGGCGTAACCTGCTGTCATATGCCCGTCAGGGATATGTCACGCCGGAACAGATAATCACCCGCTGGGCACCGCCGGAAGATGATAATGACACTGAGGGGTATATTAAATTTGTCTCTGAATATCTCAATGTCCCGCGTGACGCCCGCCTTGATTTAACGGATCTGAACACACTGACACGCCTTTCAATGGCGATCATGATTAAAGAGAACGGGCAGGGTGAGTTTAATAAAATCGCTGGTGATGATATCTCGAACGGTATTCAGGCTGCGCTGGGGCTGGTGGATTTACCGCAGTCAGAGCAGGCACCTAAGCGGCTTACCGGATCAGCGGCATTTGATGCGCTCGACCAATCAGACCAGGCGAAATATCTGCGCCAGGCTGAGCAGATGGATAAACAGCGCCAGCAAAAAGCACAGGAAGAACTCGGCACCCGAATGGCAGATGCCTACACTGCGTGGGAGAACGGACTGGATGCACCCGGCGCACCGTCAGCGGGTGAAGTCATGGCGGCATTTGGCTACGACAAAGGTACTAGGATGCTGACTGATATGCAGGAGGCAAAACGCTATGCCGGGCTTATTTCAGCAGCAAAAGATATGACGTCACAGGCTCAACGTTCATTGTTGGAGCAGATAAAGCCAGACCCGTCACAACCTAATTATGCCAGCAGCATGCAGCGCTGGGAGCGTTTCGGTAAATTCGTTGACAGCAACATTAAGGCACAGGAGAAAACCTTTTCCGCAAACCGCCTGGAGCTTTCCATACAGAATAACTTCCCGTTGGATCCGACCGACAAAAACAATCAGGAGACAGCAGATAACTATTTCGAGAAAAACCTACAATCCGGTTTCAGTCTGCGTGATGAAAACAGCCTGAATGCCGTTGCTGAACTTTCCTCGCGCACCGGCATTATTCCGTCTCAGGTAAAAACTATCTTCAATACCGGCGCAACATCCAAGGATCCCGAGGTGGTTCTGCCGATTGCCAAAATGTACGGGCAGATTTTTGATAATAACCCGGCAGCAGCAACTGATATGCCGTCCTCAACCATGGCCTATTACACCAAAGTGTACGAACTTAACCGCGCCGGAATGCCTGAAGATAAGGCAGTCGAAACAGCGTACCGAATGACTTATGAGCAGGATGACCGTACTAAGCAGATGATCGCAGCACAGGTGCGTGATAAGGATTACATGAAAGGCCGAGATAAAGCGGCACAGGCAAATATCAATAACTTCTATACGCTTGGCGGGTTCTCATCCCCGGGCGCGGATAAACCGGGTATCAATAACCGTGAATACCTGCGGGATTACCAGACGCTTTATGATGCCAACTTTGCCGAAACCGGTGGTGACGCAAAACTGGCTCAGAAAATGACTGATGCACAGGTGAAAAAGACCTGGGGTGTCACCTCGGTAAACGGCAAAGAAGAAATAATGAAATACGCGCCGGAAGCTGCTTATGGCATTACGTCATCTGGTGCAGGTAATTGGATTCAAGGGCAGTGGGAAGAGGATAAAAAACAGCTGGCATCAAAAGTATTTGGCGGGCTGCCGGAAGATGCAGAAATCGTTCTGGTACCGGATGCTGTTACTCCACGTGATCTTAGTTATGGCGTAATGGTTAAACAAACTGGTAGTGACGATGTACCAATTTACCTCCCGTACTATGGTGATAACGGGCAATTGGTTCGCTTTAAGCCAGATCAGGCAACATCACCGATGTACCGCGAAGTGATGGAAGAGCGCAAACAAAACCTTAAGGATGCTGCTGAGAAGCGTAAAAATAATGAACTTATCCGGGATAGTGGCGTTGATATATACACAAACCCACTTGGCAATCATTTTATATGGGGGAATAAATAATGCCGATCTATGAGATGGAACCGGAACGCATCCTGCCTGCTGACGTAAACGCCATACAGCAGCCTGAGCCGGTATATGGTGATAACGAAAAACCATCCTGGTATGCGCCACTGAATCCGCTCGATGACAGCAACGGGACAAAGCGCCTGCGTGACGCTGCATTCAGGATTGATAACTCTGTCGGCAGTCTGATTGCTACCATACCGTTTAATCAGTTTGAGGCGGTAGATGGCTATAACCCGTTTGAAGACGATAATACACTGGCGGGATATGAAGATTATGCAGATGCGTTTATTCACTCTCAATCGCCGCTGGAAACGTCCGCTATCAAGCAGCGCATAGATCGTCAGATACAGGACAGAGCGTTACTGGCGGAGGCTGGTGGAGCAGGATTTACCAGCAGTCTGGCTATGGGGGTGATTGATCCGATAAACGTAGCAGCGACTTTTATTCCCGGTGGGCTGGCGGTACGCGGCGGAAGTGTGGCCAGAACAGCCGGTACACTGGCGCTATCAAACGCAGGTGCCGGAGTGCTGTCAGAAACGGCTCTCAGTGCAACACAGGAAACACGGACGCTGACAGAGAGTGCGCTTAACGTTGCATTTGATGCCACCCTGGGCGGCGTGATGGGATCCGCAATTCAGCTGGTTAAAAACCGTGGCGCGCTGGCTGCTAAATTCCGTAATGATGTGATTGGCGAACAACAAACTCAACCACAAAATATTCCAAATAATATTCCCGGAGACAGAAGCATCGGTGCAGCTGAGGTGTTCGATACTACGCTGGAACAGGAAGCGATAAAGGGACCATCTTTTGTTAACCGAACAATGAATGTCAGCCCGGTTGGCCGTGTTGCACAGTCACCGTCAAAAATCGCCAGGCAGGTTAACCAGCAATTGGCCGAAAATAATTTCACCTATGCCAAAAACGAGGAAGGGATCGTCTCGTTTGGCGCGGTCGAGACTGCTGTACGCCGCTTTGATGCACTGATCTATAAACAGGTTGAGTCCACCCGCGACTATTACAAACAGTATAAACAGGCCGCCCGTATCGGCGGTGATACCCGCATGAGTCATATCGAGTTCAGCGAGGCGGTAGGTGATGCTATGCGTAATGGTGATCAGCATGCCATACCACAGGTAGCGGAAGCAGCACGCGCAATTCGCCCTATCGTTGAGCAGACAAAAGATCACATGGTGGAATTGGGTATTCTTCGCGAGGGCGTAAAAGTCACTACAGCAGAGAGCTATTTCCCGCGTATTTATAAATTTGACAAAATACTCAGTGACCGGTCTGAATTTAAAAAGGTTATCGCTGACTGGCTGGGCGAAACCAATCAGGTTGCCGTCAATAAAGCGCAAGGCAGTCTTGATAAAGCGGTTGCCGGTATTGAACGCGCGGAAAACGCCCGGCCGGCAGCCGATAAACTCGGCGCTGAAATTCGTGAGGCGGAAAGCTGGTCCGGTAAAAAAACAGAACTGCTGTCAGAGGTCGATAAAAACGTCAGGCTGATCGGTGAAAAGCAGGCGGTTACTGATGAACTCAGCGCCCTGAGAGGATTGGAAAAGCAGACAAAGAAACAGGCAAAGCGCCAGGCGCAACTGGAAAGAAAGTTGTCTGCAATTGACAACGCAGAACAGACCTTACCGAAACTACAGCGACACCTTGAGATCCTGGATAAACCGCGTCAGTTCCGCAATGAATACGCACGTCTGTCCCGTCATGCCAATTCACTGACCCGCTTTGACCGCCGCCGTCAGGCAGCCATGCGCCGTATGGAGCCAATGGCTCGTGAAGAGCTTGAGGCGGCGGCTGACGATATTATCAATAAAATCATCGGCGCACCCGCAGGCATTGTTCCAGGAGAACTGATCCCGGACGGACTGACAAAGCACGCTGGCTTCACAAAGGCACGAACCCTGAACATCCCCGACGAACGGATAAAAGATTTCCTGGAATCGGATGTGAATTACGTGATGGAAAACTACATCCGCCAGGTGGCCCCGGAAATCGAACTGACAAAACGGTTTGGCCGCGTTGATATGGACGGCCAGATAAAAGCGATCACGGAGGACTACAATCGCCTGATATCCGAAGCTGCCACACCAAAAGAGCGGGCAAAACTGGAAAAGCGCCGCGATGCGGATTTACGGGATATCCGGGCAATGCGCGATCGCCTGCTGGGAACCTACGGCGCACCGAAAGATCCGTCCAGTTTCTTTGTCCGTGCCGGTCGCGTGGCGCGTCACGTTAACTTCCTGCGGCTGCTGGGCGGCATGACTATTTCGTCACTGCCGGATATGGCCCGTCCTATTATGCAGCACGGCCTGCGCTCGGCACTGAAACCACTCGGTAAGATGATGACGGACATCAGTAAGATGCGTATTGCCAAAGCGGATCTGCGGGAGATGGGGATCGGGCTGGAATATGCATTGTCCAGTCGGTCAAAAGTGATTGCAGACCTGAATGACCCGTACAGCCGCCGGTCATTCCTGGAGCGCGGGCTGGAATGGTCATCACAGAAGTTTGGCAACTTCACGCTGATGAACCAGTACACCGACACCATGAAAATGTGGTCCGGGCTTATCACTCAATCCAAAGTACTGAACGCGGCTAAGGCCGTAGCTGGTGGTAAAAAACTCAGCAAAAAAGAGATCACCAAGCTGGCACATATCGGTATTGATGAATCCATGCTGCACCGCATTGCAGACCAGTACAGCCGTCACGGCGAGGATCTGGACGGTCTGCTGACAGGCCACAGTCATTTGTGGGATGACCGCGTTGTACGTGAGGCGTTTCAATCAGCAATACTTAAAGACGTCCGCACCACGGTGATCACGCCGGGCATCGGCGATACCCCGCTGATGATGAGTAGTGAGTTGGGTAAAATAGTGATGCAGTTTAAAACCTTCTTTTTTGCCACCCATAACCGCGCGCTGGTATCCGGTATTCAGTCCGGTGATGCCTCGTTTTATTACGGTGCGTTATTGCAGGTCGGGCTGGGTTCGCTGGTTTATGTGCTGAAATCCATGATGGCCGGACGGGAAATAAACACCGATCCTGCTAACCTGGTAAAAGAAGGGCTGGACTGGTCAGGCATGATGGGCTGGCTGGGGGAGCCGAACAACGTACTGGAAAACCTCAGCGGTGGCACCTATGGCATGAGTGCCATGTTCGGCGGTCCACCAGCATCACGCTATCAGAGCCGTAACGGTATCGGCGCGTTACTGGGGCCGACATTCGACCTTGGCGGTGATATCAAAAACATCACTGCCGGTGTGCTGAATGGTGAATTTGATGATCACGAAGTGCGATCTGTACGTAAGTTATTGCCTTTCCAGAACCTGTTTTATTTGGCACCATTACTTAATCAGGTTGAAGAACAGATGAAATAATCCCTAAATAGGAGAGAGCAGAGTAGACTGACTTACCGGATTATTCTGCTCAACTATTTTATCAGCAAGAGCAAAACCATTACTATCTAACGCTACCATTGTGATGATGGCTTTAAAGTCATTTTCATATAAAGTTTTTTTTATATAGTGGTGACTATACCTATCGTTAATGTATGCAACAAAATTGTTAACTGAAAACATCATATTTTCAGTGATTATTTCATCTAATGGCAATTCGCTTATTTGCTTTGCAATATGGATAACCAACAGATTTGATAGTGTCTCGGAGCTGCTATAGTCACTTTTCAGGCTCATAAAGCACAGCACTTTTCCGGCGCTGGTTACAGTGAAACCGAGATCATTTGCCATTCTTTCAACTTCGTCGAATGTGTTTTTTTCTTTTTTCCGGAACAGGCCAAACATATCTTTCTCACATATACAGTGTTTTATTTCAGTATATGACGGCCTATATTAAAAAGCACCGGCCTAAACCGGTGCCCGATCACATTATAACGTACTGACAGTATGTTCGATGTACTGCGCGTGGGTAATGATGATGTTGATGGTTTTGCCCATATCGCACATATAGATACCAATTTGGTTATGTCTTTGGAAGGGGAATTGGAGGATAAACGATTTTAAGGGTGGGGTTTGTGGTGGGAATGGATTATCATGTTAAAAAATATTAACTGTTGGAGATTGTCGTGAGCAACAATACAAACGAGTCTGATATTGAAAAAGAAATAAATAAAAATATCAAAAGTAATTTATCTTCATTTGTAAAAAGCACGGCAAGAAATTTAACATCACTTATTCCATATGGAGATAAGATTACTCAGCTTTATTCTGATTTTAATAAATACTCAGATAATAATGAAATGCAGCGTCTTCTGAGGTTTTTCTATGGGATAAATCATGAAGATAATCCAAATATGCTCATAGCTTTAGGGCCTGAGTATGCAGAGATGCTAATGAATTTCGTCATGAAAGATATGGAAAATGATAAAGTCGATTATTATGCTAATTTTATAATAAGTATTAGTGATAAGGATTATTCAGTTTCGGATAAGAAAAACTATCTATATATTTTAAATAAGATGACTCTTTCATCCATTCAGCTTATGAGGTATTACTATATATCAAAAATGTATGACTTATCCGGATATAAAAATAGAGAATCGTTTGAGGACGCCATAGTTAAAAAGGTAACTGGGTTTTTCTCTATGAACTACAGTATATTAATGAATTATGGATTAATTGAACAGCCAACGACATTCTATTCTGGAAGTGTGGTTAATGAATCTCTTATACAACTATCTGAGCTTATTTTTGATGAATTCACTCTTACTCCGGAATATATAAACGAAAAAGAAAAAGATAGATATGATGTTGTGATAATCAAAAGCACCTATAGTGGTTGCTATTATCCTGGGATTTTAGTTGATCACTATCTAATAAAGGTGTTAGTGTTTGCGTGGTTGATGAGATCCAATTTGAAAAATATGAGGTTTTTTCTAGCGTATATGTATCAACGAGAGAGTCGAATAAAAAAGAAACAGGGAAAGAGTATATTGATTTGGTTGTTGAAGGGGAGGGTAAATTAAGAAGTGTGCCTATGGATTTAAAGGATGAAAATATACATTCTATTAATAAGGACTATGTGTCAAGAGCTGGGTTTTCTCCAATATGCAAAATAAGACTAACTGAATCATTAACTGCAATATCAAAAAAAATAATAACTATGCTTGGTGAATAGATTGCAATAAGTTGCACCAAAAACACCGGCCTCACCGGTGTTAATTATCAATACCAGATCACTTTTTCAGTGCGGACAGTGCAAACTCCAGCCCGACCCGCACAGTATCCTTCTGCTTCTCCGTGTGTGTAACGTAATTTTTCAG
Organism: Morganella morganii; assembly: GCF_019402645.1. Lineage (GTDB taxonomy): Bacteria > Pseudomonadota > Gammaproteobacteria > Enterobacterales > Enterobacteriaceae > Morganella > Morganella morganii_D. Next base: position 1,589,608 of record NZ_VKKS01000001.1, on the reverse strand, counting down.
TGCCACCAGCTCCGTCATCGGCCCTGATACATCATGACCATCCTGATCCATTTCCCGCAGTAACTCCTCGAGCATCGATGTGATAGAAAGCTGCTTAATTCCGTCATTGTCATTTACTTTTTCTGCATAGTTTTCAGGCGATTGATACACATATTTCTGTTTCATTTCCGATTCCTTTATTGTGCATTATTGCCTTTGTTATCATATCGATATGAAAGTAATTTGTTCATGATTTCGTTTATATTATCAATAAAAATAAAACCATTATTCCGTATATGGTTTATTTTGGCTATCCTGTCAGTATTGACTAGGAGAAAAAGCCATGACCGTATCGACCGAACTTAGCCATGAAGAGTACACCGGCAACGGTGTTACCACTGATTTCGACTTCCGTTTCCGTATCTTCGAAGCCAAACATCTCGTTGTGTCCGTAGCCGACCCGGACGGAACGGAGCGTATCCTGACGAACGGCACCGACTACACGCTGCGCGGTGTAGGCTCATACCGTGGTGGAAAGGTAATTTTAAAAATGCCGCTGGCAGCAGGCTGGAAAATCGGTATTGCCCGTGACCTGCCAGTTGTTCAGGAAACTGACCTGCGCAACCAGGGGAAATTCTTTGCCGAGGTGCATGAGGATGCTTTCGACTACCTCACCATGCTGATCCAGAAGTCGCTGGGGTATCTGTCGCTGTGCCTGCGTAAGTCGAGTTTTATTTCTGATCACTACGATGCTAAAGGCAACAAGATATCTAACCTCGGAAAGCCGGTAAAAGACGGTGATGCGGTTGATTTTGGCACAATGAAGGAACACATAAGCGCGAAAGATAAACGTTCTCTGCGTGTGGCTGATAAGGATATTCCGGTACTGCCTAATGCTGTTAATCGCGCCAATAAACTGCTGTCGTTTGATGATGGCGGTAATCCGGTTGTTATTGTGCCGGAATCCGGGAGTGCGGCTGATGTGCTGGCTGAATTAGGGAACCCTGATTTTGGGCGCGGAGATTCACTGGTTGCAGTAAAACAAACTTTTGCTGGTGCAGTTGCACGCACACAGCACGATAAAAATACTGACATCCTCAGCGTGAAGGATTTCGGAGCCATAGGCGATGGTGAATTGCATCCGCTAAGTGAGCGTTATACTACACTGGCAGAAGCTAATTCTGTTTATTCTTTCGTCACTGATCTGTCTCAATCAATCGACTACGCTGGAATTCAGGCGGCAATTAATGCTGCCAAGAATGGAAATATGTCTGTGTACATTCCTGCGGGTGGATATGTTGTAAATTCGACAATAGTTGCTGATTATGCTCCGTCAATACATGGTGCAGGCGGCCAGGGTCTTCGAGATACATCTTCAAGTCACGCACCGTCTCAGGTTCGTGGCTCTGTTATTCATTCCCGTGTGAAATCAGGTGCTACACTAAAAATTTCACCCGAAAAATATTGCTTCGGGTTAACGCTACGTGATTTTGCGATATGGGGTATTGATGGTGAGTGTGATGTTGGCTTGCAATTAGATCATATAGGCTGGATGGGAATTGTGAATGCAATTAATATCCAGTACTTTCCTAATCAGGCGTTGAAGCTAGGATATATCCAAGATACTTATTTCACTAATTGCTCTTTTCTTGCATCAGGAAATAAACAAAATCCAGCTGTAACGTGCCTGATAGATGCAAATTATGTTTACTTTTCAGGTTGCCATTTTGAACTTACCCCATACATGATTAAGTTTGATAAATGTTGGAATTTTTGTTTTGATAAATGTCACTTCGAAGTAGCAAGATCTGTCGATAGTAGTGAAAATGATGATGGGAGATTTGCTTATGAATCAGCCTGCATTGACTTTGGTTCATCATATCGATTTCAGTTCACTAATAATACATGGATACCAGTTGATGTTGAATATCTGGCTAAGCAACTTCTCCTTGATAGAAAAGATGTTCCTTATTTCATGGTCGGGAATGGCACTTATTTTTCATTTAATAATGATATATGGTTAGCACCAGAGGGGAGCATTAATATTGGTTGGTTTAATATAGATCATATAAATTTTATTGGTTGTCAGTTTATTGGCCTTTCCCCATCACGAGAATCAATTCATATTAGCAAAAGAGGAAAGATATCAGAGAGCACTTTAGGAATATCCGCATCATCTGATGAGAAAAATTTGTATGGATGCTATGTTAATGGAGGTTCTTTTACAAATAATGTATTCGGTTTTACAAGTGGCTCTAGTGGCAAAAGGGAGCGAGGCGCACTACTTTATGGAGGATGTTTTGCTAGTGGTAATGAATATCCGGTTGATGAAATAATCAATATTTATATTGATTCCACTGTAGTAGTGTCTGAGTGTGATGGAATGGATCGAGGTTATATCGATGTATCAGAAACAGGAAATATTGATTTAACAAAATACCCACCAGGGTACGGAATTAGAGTAACTAAAGATAACGTTACTATTGGGCATATATATGGCGCTCAATTAGGGAGGAATATTGTTGTTACGACAAACGGTAAAAATACAATTCTTGAATATAAAACCAATAGTGTATTAACTCAAGGTTCAATTAATTATCAACTTGGGCAATACAGAACTGTTATGTTTAAATGTATAAATGCAGGAGTCAATGTATTGCAGCAAGTGTCTTGATGTTCATATAATATAGCAGTGAAATGCGCGCATTATTCATTGGCGCGCATTTATATTGAAATTAGTTATTGTAAGTTATTATGGTATATAAATCTCAGCATCACCGGTAATAACCTTTGAATTACCAACCTTGCAATAAGTATTAAAGTATACTCGGCGTTTTTCTATATCAACATCCTTAACTTCAACTGTGGCGACAACGGTATCACCGATGTAAACAGGCTTTCTGAATTTTGTATTCTGTGCTACATATACGCAGCCCTCTCCGGGTAATCTGGTTCCGAAGATGGCAGAAAAAAAGCTTGTGCTAAGCATGCCGTGAGCTATGCGTTTTTTGTATCGAGATGATGCAGCATATACATCATCCATATGCGCTGGGTTTCTGTCTCCTGACAACGCAGCGAACCCCTTAACGTCAGCATCGGTTATTGTTTGTGAATAGGATGCAGACATGCCAATTTTAATTTCTTCTATTTTGTACATTTAATTAATTTCCTTCAGCCATTCTTCTACTACATCTTGAGGGTATCCTCGGGAAAAATGTCTTCTCCATGGGTAGGCAGGCTTGCGGGATCCATCGCGCAACTTAAGCCGACTGGTGGGGCCAACACAGCGAGCAGGATTTCCTGCATAGATCATGTCCGCCTCTGTTTTCCCAGATAAGCTGGAATGAGCGCCAATTAGGCAGCCTTGCGCAATGTGAACTCCTGGTAAAATTACGGACATTGTTGCTATTACTGAAAAATCTTCAATTGTAACACCCATCATAACGTTGCTTGGTGGGTGGGGGTCATTGGTTAGTACCACATAAGGGAATAGCCAGACATAATTTCCTATTTTACTATGTTGTCCGATATGTACATTGCTATGTGTTCTTACATAGTTACCAATTTCACAGTGGCCTTGTATGTCTGATAAGGTCCCTATTTGAAACCCCTTGCCAGCTTTAGTTTTTTCGCGGACAGTAACACGATGCCCTGTCACTAAACCTTCACCAAATGTGGAACCCTCATAAAAAATACTATGAGAACGAATGTGGGAGTTCTTACTAATCGTTAATTTTTCTCCACCAGAGAGCTGATTAGTTACACCTATCTCACAATAAGATTCGATAATTGTATTGTCCTCAATAATGACATTGTCATGAATTGTCACAAAATCACCAATTGTGACATTTTCTCCGATAGTGGCTTTATCGGAAATGAGGCAATATTTTCCTATCGTCATGACTTTACCCTTCTTATAGAACATTTTGTGTTGTGGTTCGACAGAAGCACATTATGACAATATCAAGGAATGATATAAACCATTTGATTTAAATTATGAGTACCATGATGGAATTTGAACGATGGGATTATCTCTGAATGGCATGAGCTATTTAAGAGTGATATTTTTGTAGAGATTACCTGCTGCCATTAATTATCCTTGTGTGCATTTTTGTTTATCTTTTTTCTCATGTAGCATCATGGTTATTTAATAATCATGGTGCTACGCAATGCATGAAGACCTCTCTGTAAAAACCACGCTCAGCCTTGCTGCGTTCTTCAGCTACTTTGCCGGGCTGCCCGCCGAGGTGGTGATGGGGTCCCTGATGGGGGCCATCTATTTCATCACTGCCGCAACGGAGTACACACTGCTGCGCCGGTCGGTACTGGCTCTGGTCAGTTTCATTTCCGGTCTGCTGTTTTTCAGTCCGGCAGCGGCCATGTTCATCAAAGTAACCAAGATATTTGAGATCCCACCTGACGCCTACAGCATCGATAGTATCGACGCCGTGGGCGCTTTTGTATCAGCGTTACTGTCGGTGAAGCTGAGCATCAAAGCGTACCGAAAAGCGGATAGCCCGCAAGGAGGCAATGATGTTTGAGAAAGTCTTGATCATTCTGAATGCTGTCATCTGCTCAGTGATTTTTGTCCGGGTGTTTTCGTTCAGACGAAACGGCCGGCAGCACTGCGCAAAAGGGGCATGGATAGCTTGGCTCATTCTCTCTTATTCCGCGAGTGTGCCGGTACGGGCCTACTTTGATCCTGTCTATCACGCTGATATCACCAGCGTGATTTCAAATCTTCTTATCTGTGCTGCGGTGCTGGTGTATCGCGGCAATGTCATGTCATTTTTTAAAGCGGGGTGATTTATGTCTATGGTAGATAAACAAAATGCCTTTACCGGTATGGTGGCGAAGTTAATTGTCTTTGCTCAGAGCAAAGGCTATAAGCTGACGTTTGGCGAAGCGTACAGAACACCGGAACAGGCGAAGCTTAATGCCAAGACCGGAGCAGGGATCAGTAACAGCCTGCACACTCAGCGCCTGGCTGTGGATTTCAACCTGTTCGACGCCAGCGGCAAATGGTTAACAGCCACCAGCGACTTCACCGAACTCGGTGAATATTGGGAATCGCTGGGTGGTAGCTGGGGTGGTCGGTTTAAAACACGCCCGGACGGTAATCATTTTAGCCTTGAACACAACGGGGTTCGCTGATGAAGAATATAGCCATTGCTCTGATCGCTCTGGCTGTCTCTTTCACTGCCGGCTGGTGGGCCAGCAGTACCCTGCATGATAACCGGCAAATGAAAGGGCAGATTGCCGGTCAGCAGCAGGATGAGAAAGATGTGGCCACAAATATCGAGCTGCGCCGTGATGCAGATGAACGGCAGCAGGTAAGCGTCGGGGAATATCAGGATGGAAAAAAGAGTGATACGATACGTACAGAGGCTCTGCTTGATCGGGTGCTTAATCATTTTGACCGCATGCAGCAGCCAGCCGGTACCGAGAAAGCAGAAATTACAGATCCCATCCACGCCGATACCTGCCGAACTGAGAGAGACAAAGCCGGTGAACTTTCTCGACAACTACGAAGCACACTTGAAAAGTATGGGCGTGAAGCTCAGCGGGCTGATGAGAATACCAGACTCCTTAATCTCTGTATCATTGACCTGAAAGCGAAGGAAAAACTGCTCGAAAGTTACCGGTGAAAAAGTAGACAGTTTTGTGTGTAACGGTATCAGTGACGGTATATTTCCATGGTATTGTAAATAAATACCAATAAATCAATGTATTGCTGCAATAGAATATAATTGAGTGGGAATGATATACCAATAGTTTTTAACTACCGGTAATTATCAGAAAACCGAAAGCCATCAGTAAGTTACTGGTGGCTTTTTTGTTACCCGGATTAATTGTGGTCAAAAATAAACGCTGGAAGTAATAAATTAAAAAGGCTATAAATAAAGATGATATGAGTAATGACATATAAAAGGAGTTTGTATGGGTATTATTACGCAGGAAAATAAGAAGAAAGAAATAAAAGAACCGATGCTGAGACAGATAACACTCGGTGAAATGGCAATGGCTAAAACTATATTTGGTAATTCAATGTCATATAATGTTTGGGTTCATTGCGATAGTTATCTTCCGTTCGGCATGCAGTCAGATAATGTAGCAATGGCACCTAATGGGGATATTTACTTTAGAGCAGCGTTGTATAAGCATGATTTTTCGGAAGAATCAATTATTAACAAACATATCTTTATTCATGAACTTACGCATGTCTGGCAGCATCAAAATGGGATGTGGGTCAGAACAAGAGGACTGTTTAGTAACTTTGTTGACTACAACTATTCACTTGATAGAAAGAAAAAATTAAGCGATTACGGCATGGAGCAACAAGCCAGTATAGTCGCTGATTATTTTATTCTGAAAACGTATGGTGTCGACAGGTTTATTTATGGTATTCAGGATGGCTATATTCGTATAAGTAATAAAATAGACACTGATACCATACAGGATATCTATAGGTCAGTACTACCAAGTTCTATTTTATAGGAGCCGGTTATGCGTAAGTTTATAATTATCCCTTTGGTTTTTATGCTTGGTGCGTGCTGGTATACTAATGACCCAAGGCCAATAATAGTCAATGGGGATGTTAGTATTGATACAAACAAAATTTGTGTGAAATCACCGACATCTTTTGATGATGAATATATTAAATTTATAGAAATTTTTAGTTTTAAAGAACAAAAAGAAATTGCAAGAGTTGATTACACATCAAACTTAATAAAATTAGAAAGCAATAAATGTCTGCCGATCCCTGACTTTCAGTATCAGGCGGGAAATAGATACAGTTATACGGCTGTTACTGTTTTAAAAGAAAAACAAAAAAGAGGTATTAAACCGGATCGCAGAGCTATTGATGTTTCATTTCTTATCGAAGATGTCAATGGGAAAATAGAAGCAGTAAGTAGTACAAAAAGAAAGCAATGATATGGCAGGCACCGACTTAACCGGTGTCTGATCTTTTTATATTTATGATAGCGCTTAATTTCTACTGTGTTATGTATCGCTCAACTCTGCCGAAAACTATTTTGTAGGATTAATATGCACAAATTTATAATTATTCCTTTGGTATTTCTGTTGAGCGGGTGCTGGCATGCGAATGATCCAAAGCCATTAATAGTCAACGGTGATATCAGTATGAGTGCGGGTAAGTTATGTGTTAAAACCCCAGATGCATCTGATGATGAATACATTACATACATCAATGTGTTTGATTTTAAAGAACAAAAAACTATCGCAGATATGGATTTTAGTGCGAATCCTGTTAAGTTAGATGAAAAAAATTGTTTGCCATCACCTGATATTCAGTATCAGGTAAATGGAAAATATGCGTATACGGCCTCAACAGTTTTACAGAAAAAGCAGGCAAAAAAAATTAATCCTCACAGGCGATCGATTGGGGTTACATTTTTTATCAAAGATATCGATGGAAAAATGGAAGCTGTAAGCAGCGTAAAAAGAAGACAGTAATAATATTGGAAGCACTGGTAAGCCGGTGCCGCTTACTTTTATTTTCTGGTAGCTATTTTTAAAATCCGGATAGTATTCCATTCCGGGAATAATGAAACAAAGAGAAATTAATATGCTTTGTTTGGTTAAAATAATATGGATATATTGTTACAGTTTCACGGCGGTTCTGCCATTTATTCCGTAAATATCAATATAAAAGATAAATGAATCAAGAAGTAATGAATATTGTTCATTTTTTTTGAATTCTAAAGTCAAATTTGACATCTGGTCATTTCCGGGTGCTGACCTATTATATTTCCTGTCAGTGAGTGAAAAGAGTATTTTAAATATTATCAATTTAACTAATTGAACAGGAACATATTATGTCTAAATTAGAACTGTTAAGCCCGCAAAACTCTGCCGTTATTTTTATTGATCATCAGCCGCAAATGGCCTTTGGTGTGGCTAATATTGACCGCCAGCAGCTGAAAAATAATACCGTTGGTCTGGCAAAAGCAGCAAAAATTTTCAATGTGCCGACAATTTATACCTCCGTCGAAACGGAAAGTTTCAGCGGGTATATCTGGCCTGAATTACTGGCTGTCCATCCTGAATCAAAACCTATCGAACGTACTTCTATGAATTCCTGGGAAGACCAGAAATTTGTTGAGGCTGTTAAAGCCACCGGCCGCAAAAAGTTAGTGATGGCGGCATTATGGACAGAAGTCTGCTTAAATTTCCCGACCTTAATGGCTATCGAAGCCGGCTATGAAGTCTATATTGTGACGGATGCATCCGGCGGTACTTCCGTTGATGCACATGAACGCTCAATTGACCGGATGGTTCAGGCCGGTGCTATCCCTGTAACCTGGCAGCAGGTATTACTGGAGTATCAGCGTGACTGGGCCCGTAAAGAAACCTATGACGCGGTGATGGGGCTGGTTCAGGAGCACAGCGGTGCTTACGGTATGGGTGTCGATTATGCCTACACCATGGTTCATAAAGCACCTCAGCGCGTTATCAAATAACAGCGTTACAACCGGTGAGATCACTTGCCGGTTATTCTATCTTATACCGCTTGCCACAAAATTATTTGATAAGCAGTGGGTTCCTCTTAAACAGGAAACACATCATCATGAATAAACTCTTCGCATCAAAAATATTTATCAACGGTGATATTCATACTCTCGATCGTGAAAATCCCGTTGCTCAGGCCGTCGCTGTCCGTGACGGAAAGTTTATTGCTGTCGGGACTAATGATGAGGTCATGCAGTTTCAGAATAAAGAAACGGACATTATTGATCTTAAAAGTCAGGTCATTATTCCCGGTCTGAATGACTCCCATCTTCATCTTATCCGCGGCGGACTGAACTATAATCTCGAATTACGCTGGGAAGGTGTGCCATCATTATCTGATGCCCTGGCGATGTTAAAAGCGCAGGCCGATGTGACACCGGCACCGCAGTGGGTCCGCGTTGTGGGCGGCTGGAGTGAATTCCAGTTTGCCGAGAGACGGATGCCGACATTAGACGAGATCAATGCGGTTTCACCGGATACGCCGGTCTTTGTGCTGCATCTCTATGATAGTGCCTTGTTGAACAAAGCGGCACTGCGCGTGATTGGTTATACCAGAGAGACACCAAACCCGCCGGGCGGGGAGATTCAGCGGGATGAGCACGGTAACCCGACCGGTATGCTGATTGCAAAACCCAATGCCATGCTGTTGTATTCCGCACTGGCGAAAGGTCCGAAACTGCCCCCGGATTATCAGGTTAACTCAACCCGCCAGTTTATGCGCGAGCTTAACCGTCTCGGGGTAACCAGTGCGATTGACGCCGGAGGTGGCTTCCAGAACTATCCGGAAGATTATGAGGTGATTGCGGAGCTGGCAAAACAGAATCAGCTGACTATCCGTATCGCCTATAACTTATTTACCCAGCGCCCGGAACAGGAGCTGGAGGATTTCCGGGAGTGGACATCCATGGTGTCGCCGGGGGAGGGAACCGATTTTTTCCGTCACAATGGTGCGGGGGAAATGCTGGTATTTTCTGCGGCTGATTTTGAGGATTTCCTGCAACCGAGACCGGATTTGCCGGACAATATGGATGCGGAACTGGAAGCTGTGATCCGTCATCTGGCTGAGCACCGCTGGCCGTTCCGCCTTCATGCCACCTATGATGAATCCATCAGTCGTATGCTGGATGTATTTGAAAAAGTAAATAAAGAGATCCCGTTTGACGGATTGCACTGGTTTTTTGATCACGCGGAAACCATCAGCGAAAGAAATATTGAGCGGGTAAAAGCGCTGGGCGGCGGACTGGCGATCCAGCACCGCATGGCATTCCAGGGTGAATACTTTGCGGACAGATATGGTCATGAGGCGGTGAAACATACGCCGCCGGTGGCGAAAATGCTGAACGCTGAGGTGCCGGTCGGTCTGGGAACGGACGCAACGCGGGTGGCCAGTTATAACCCGTGGACCGCACTTTACTGGCTGGTGTCGGGGCGGACAGTCGGCGGCATGAAAATGTACGATGACAATAACCGGTTAGACAGACATACCGCATTAGAGTTATGGACTATCGGCAGTTCCTGGTTTTCTGATGAGCAGGGCAAAAAAGGGCAGATCAAATCAGGGCAGTTTGCGGATTTTATTGCATTATCTGACGATTATTTTCGTGTTCCGGAACAGGAAATTAAAGCCATTGAATCACTGCTGACGGTGGTGAATGGTGAGGTTGTTTATGGTAACGGTATTTTCGGGCCGCTGGCACCGCCGCCGATTCCGGTTTTACCTGACTGGTCACCGGTCATTAAAGTACCCGGACACTATTCCTATTTACAGCAGGAAAATAAAGCCGCCATTCTCAGGCAGTTACATCAGTGCTGCGGTTCCTGCCATGTTCACGGTCACCAGCACGATATTGCCCGGAAATCGTCTGTGCCGGTCGCGGATGATAATGCCTTCTGGGGTGCACTGGGCTGTTCCTGTTTTGCATTTTAATTATTGCCGTGCATGTTAATACTGTGGCTGGTGGTGAAACACCAGCCATATTAAACCGGAGATCATATTCACATGACTAATCCGCAATCATCAGCCTGGTCGCCGCTGCGTAACCGTATTTTCTTTGTGTTATGGATGGCGACATTATTTTCTAACATCGGAACATGGATGAATGATGTCGGTGCCGGATGGCTGATGACAAATCTGAGTCCTGACCCTGTCATGATTGCCGCCATTCAGGCCATGACGACACTGCCGGTCTTTTTATTAGCCTTACCGGCCGGGGCTATTGCCGATATTTTTGATAAACGTAAGCTGCTTATTTTCGTCAATATTATAATGTTTTTTGCCGCAGCATTACTGGCCGTTCTGGTTTATTTCAATGTGGTCAGTATCGGCTGGTTGCTGTTAATGACTTTTATTCTCGGATCCGGTGCAGCCTTTTTAGGTCCGGCCTGGCAGGCTATTGTTCCGGGTATTGTGGCTCCGCATGAATTAAAGGCGGGGATCGCATTAAACAGTATGGGGATTAATATCAGCCGTGCCATTGGCCCGGCACTTGCTGGTGTGCTGATTTCACAGGCAGGGCTTTATCTTCCTTTTATGCTTAATGCGCTGAGCTTTATTGCCATTATTGTGGCGGTGTGGTGGTGGAAAGGGGAAAAACACAAAGAAAATACCTTACCGGCGGAATCTGTTGTTGCCGCCATGATTTCCGGGCTGCGCTATGCCCGTTACAGTCCGGCATTAATTAAAACTATCATCAGAGCGGCTGCGTTCTTTGTTTTTGCCAGTGCTTACTGGGCGATGCTGCCGCTGGTTGCCAGAGTGTCGCTTCAGGGAGATGCAACATTATACGGGATTTTAACCGCCGGTATCGGTATCGGGGCGGTCGCAGGCGCGTTTAGTTTATCTGCGTTGCGGGCACGGTTCAGTACCGGAGTATTAGTGACTTCCGGTACCGCCGGTACCGTGATTGTGCTGGTGATATTTGCCGTGACCACATCAAAATATCTGGCGGTCGCCGGCAGTATTATTGCCGGGTTCAGCTGGCTTATCACACTCTCCACCCTGATGGTATCGGCACAGACGGCATTGCCGGACTGGGTCAGAGCAAGAGGGCTGGCGCTTTATCTGACCGTATTTTCAGGGTCAATGGCGCTGGGGTCGTTAATCTGGGGACAGATTGCATCACACACATCAATAACGACAGCACTGCTGACCGCGGCAGCCGGTATTATTGTTGTCTGGCTGTGTGTGCTGAAAGTGAAAATTGATCACGACAATATTAATTTATCGCCTTCTGAACATCTGATAATGCCGGAGGAATTAACGTTTTATTCAGAAGATGACAAAAAACCGGTCATGGTGTGTATTCAGTATAAAGTGGATGCGGAATATCAGGCGCAATTTTTTGTGCTGATGGAACAATTAAAACGGATCCGGCTGCGGGATGGAGGATATTTCAGAGGGCTGTTTTCTGTTCCCGGTACTCAGGATGAGTTTATGGAGACATTTATGGTGTCATCCCCGGCAGAACATCACCGTCAGCATAAGAGGGCAACGGTGGATGACCGCCAGATTGACAGTCAGTTAAATGCAATTATCCGAAGCAAGACTGTTGTACACTATCTCTCATATTCTGCGGGTATGGAAAAGCAGAAATAAAACGGGTAATACAGATAACAGAAATCCGGCAATAAACAATTATTGCCGGATAATTTTAAACAACCAAAATATTTGTTACCAATGGTATGAATAGCTGAGGCCAACCTGTAAACCATCATTGCGGTAATCAGTGGTGTGATAACCAATATCACCGCGAAGGGGCGAATTCTCAGTGATAAAGAATTATCAACTGATTAGCAGCACTATACGGTTGCTTCGGACCCGGGACTTACAAAATGTACCAAAATAAAATGAACAAAATTGCGTTGTTTATGTGGCAGGTGACACTGATAGTCATCAAAAAAAGAGCTTGATACCAGTATATTTATTGACTAAATGACCAAGTAACATCATCATGATGTGACATATTTCGCATAACAAAAATAAAATGAACAACGCTATGGATTTTGAAAGAGATGGGTAACAAACACGGATTAGTATTTCTCGAGCAGACGGTAAAAGGTATATTCAGGGTATTACTCGCCGTCGTTGTAATTGTGTTTTTGCTCTCGGTTATTTTATTTTCTGCACTTTGAAAACAGTCTGTTTCAGTCGTCTGCTCTGAACTGAAAATAAGTGTTTAATTCTGTTTTTCTATGTGGGCAAGGTATTTTCGTTGTTATGTTTTATAATTCCGTTGCTATCCGGAGTTAATTACCGGATAGCAATGGATGCTCCTGAAGATAAGCATTAATATTGTACTGACGAACCGTCCGCATAGGCACTGTTATCCCCGGGTAAGATGAGTTGCGGGAAAAAAGAAAGGCGGGATGATAAAATAAAACAGTACGGCAAACCGTACTGTTTTGGTAAATCAATAAGCATTGTTTTGTTATTTTTCACTGCGTTCGTTGTTATCTTTTTCGACGTCAGCTTTCCAGTCTGAGGTAATCGGTTTTGATTGCTGTTTCACTTCAACGGCTTTATTTACGGCTTCATACGCTTTGTCGTAACCGGCTTTATCCTGGACATAGCCGGTGGCGTTGGAACTCTTAATGCCGATATTACCGGCTTCCCCGATTGCGTCAATATTGGCACCGAGGAAAATGAAGTCCCACTTATCTTCTTTTTCCGCAGAATTAATCATTGATTTAATCTTATCCCAGCTGTATTTGCGGCTGCTGTTTTCTTCTCCGTCTGTGATAATTACAAATAACACATTATTGTTTTTGGTAATTTTGCGATTTTCACGGATTTTTTCAATGGTAATACCGACAGCGTCCAGTAATGCGGTATTACCGCCGGCAACATAATCATCCGGAGTCAGGTTTTTGACTTTACTGATAGGCTCACGGTTATACAGTGTGTTGTTTTCGTGGTTGAATAAAATTGTTGTGACGTAAATATTTCCCTCTTTTTTGCGGTTTTCCGCAAGAACGGAGTTATAACCACCGATTGTGTCCTGTTCAAAACCGGACATCGAACCGCTTTTATCCAAAACAAAGACCAAATCCAGATCAGCCGGTACTGTTTTTTCCGGTACCACCGGTTTGATTTCTGCCGCCGCAAACAGCGAGGCGGAAAATAACAGCAGGAGTGGTGCAATAAAGGTGCGTGAGAGTCTGAACATAGATATTCCTTATACTATTTCTGGCGGGGTAACACGATGGGTAATGATGCATTCTGATGTGAACAAAAAATATTCACAGCAGATTTATCTGATTAGCGGATCACACCTCTTTTTCCGTCCGCTGTAAAATGACAGCGAGATGACGGGGGGGCCTGATGCCGGTACAGATAACGGGAAACATCGTCTTCCCATGCCCGGCTGCGGGGAAGTGCGTTCCTGCAAATTACGGGCGAAGTAACGGCACCACTGCGGAGTGTGCCATTGCTGATAATCATCAATTTTATCCTGCCACCAGTAGGTTTTCATGGTATGGTTTCGCCTCATATTTTTCGTCACCGGCACAGGCTGTTGCCGGTTGCACCCTTACATTATTTCATAGTGAATGATTATGTCTTACCAATGTCCGCTTTGCCAGCACCCGCTGACACGCCGTTCCGGCAGTTACAGCTGCGAAAATCACCATCAGTTCGATCTCGCGAAAGAGGGGTATATCAATCTCCTGCCTGTCCAGTTTAAACGTTCAAAAGAACCGGGTGACAGTAAAGAGATGATGCAGGCACGCCGGGTATTTCTGGATAATCATCATTACCGCCCGATGCGGGATCAGGTGATTGCTGCGTTTGAACAGTATTTACCGGCACAGGCGGAGCAGGTGCTGGATATCGGCTGCGGTGAGGGGTATTACACCGGCGCACTGGCGGAAAATCTCGTGGCACGGCAGGTTATTGTTTACGGGCTGGATGTGGCGAAAGTTGCCGTCCGGTACGGGGCCAGACGTTATCCGCAGGTCAGTTTCTGTGTGGCATCCAGTCAGCGGCTGCCGTTTGAGGATAGCAGTCTTGATGGTGTACTGCGGATCTATGCGCCGTGTAATCCGGACGAGTTAACCCGTGTGGTAAAACCGGGCGGTATTGTCATTACAGTGACCCCGGGGCCGCGTCATCTGTATCAGCTGAAATCACTTATCTATGATGAAGTGCATCTGCATCCGCTGAAAGAAGAACATTTCCCGGGATTCAATCCGGCGGAAGAGCAGCAGGTGGCTTATCCGATGGTACTGAACGGCACAGATGCACTCGCACTGCTCTCCATGACACCGTTTGCCTGGAAAGCGACGGACGCTGCCAGAAATCAGCTGGCGGCAGAAACCGCCTTTTCCTGTGAAACCGATTTTCTGATCCGGGTATACCGCCGGGAAAAATAATTCAGATTCATAAATAAAAAGACCCGCGTGAGCGGGTCATCAGAACGGGTTAACCAATATGTTCATACAGAATGGTAAATCCGATAAGGATCAGCACAATCCCGCCGATAATTTCAGCCCGTTTGCCCAGCATCGGGCCGATATAACGGCCGAGGATCATCCCGGTGGTGGCCATAATCATGGTCATCAGCCCGATAGTCATTGCGGTATGCACAATATTGACTTCCAGGAACGCAAGGCCGACACCAATGGCCATGGCATCCAGGCTGGTGGCAACGGCTGTGGTGGCCAGATGTAATGCGCTGTGGCGCTGTGGTTTTTCATGGCGGATGCAGCAGTCATCACCGGCGGTGACACTGCTGTAGATCATGCGTGCACCGAGAATAAACAGCAGTGAGAAGGCAATCCAGTGATCCCATTCCATCACGTAGCGGCTGGCGTAAATACCAATAACCCAGCCGATAAGCGGCGTCAGGGCTTCAATTACACCAAAGATAAATCCGGTACGCAGTGCTTCACGTAAAGGTGGTTTATGCAGAGTAGCGCCTTTGCAGACTGCAACGGCGAAGGCATCCATAGACAGGGCCAGGGCAAGGACGAGGGTGGCGTAAAAACTCATAAACTCAGTCTCGGTCGGGTAGCTTATCCATATACACACAATCCAACCCCGACCTCCGGTGAACTGCGTGTCTATGGTCTTGCCAACCGAAACGGCATCCGCACCATGCATGATATAATATCATGCAAGTATGTTGACACGGATTTTCTGTTATTTCCCCAGAAGGTTAATAACAGAACAGGCTACTCCCCAATGACGTGACCGGAAAGATATCACAGAAAATAAAAAAGGCAAGAATATATATTTTTATTTTAAAAGATGCTAATGAGAATTATTTTCATTATCTGTGATTTTAATAAGATAATAAAGACTAATATTGTCATTAGTCTTTATTTCTGTAGGGGGATAAAAGAAGGGGTTATTATTTATTATTAACCATAAAATTATAAATCTTTTGTAAATCATCAAGATGAGTAACCTTCATGTAAATTTTACGATTTTCCAAACCCACAAGAAGAATGCCGTCTTCTGATAAATTCATTGTTTTAATTCTGTCATATTTAATATATGCATTGGCGTAAAAAAATCCGTCCTGTTTAAAATATAACTTCGGTGAACGAATAAAAGCCAGATAAATAGCAATGATAATACAGCCTGAAAGTAAATAGGTTGTTAACGGACTGCCGTGTTCGGTTATATTATTATAAATAACAATACCAATAAGAAGGATAAAGATCACGGCATCAGCGCGGTGATTACGGCGCAGTTTTATCCGCAACTGTGTTTTGCCTTTCAGTGTGTTAACAATAAATTCATCATACACGGCAAACAGCAGCATCAGCACAATCACAGCCAGCAGAACAATATCATTTACAGTCATTGTGGTTCTTTTCCCCTGAAGTGAAACAGAAAACGGGAGGCAAGCCTCCCGTTTAAACTAACATACTCTTTCTGAAAATACGCGTTCGTCAGAACGTGTTTTTTACCGGTTACAGGCCCAGGAAACCAAAGACGTAACCCAGAATACCCAGCACAAAGAAGCCGATAATAATAAGCAGGGCATTCACTTTATGGCGCAGCAGCCACATACAGCCGAATGTCAGCAGCAACGGCATCAGGCCGGGCATCAGCTGGTTGAGGATAGTCTGGACAGTGGTGATTTCCATTTCGCCGGTGGTCGGGTTTTTAATTTCCGAAACCACCAGCGGGATATTCACTTTTGTCCATTTATTCACCAGCGCACCCATCACAAACAGGCCGAGGATCGACGCCCCTTCCGTCAGTTTCTGCAGGAAGCCGCCGCCCATATCCTGAACAATATCCAGCCCTTTTTTATAGCCGTAAGCCACGCCGTAGTAACGGGTTGCCAGGCGGACCAGGTTAAACAGGAAGAAGAACAGTAACGGCCCGAGCAGGCTGCCCGTCATGGCAATCCCCGCACCGAGAGCGGCAAAGACCGGACGCACGGTACCCCAGAAAATCGGGTCACCGACACCGGCCAGCGGTCCCATCAGACCGACTTTGATACCGTTGATGGCACCATCGTCGATAGCGGCACCATTGGCACGCTGTTCTTCCATCGCGCAGGTCACACCAAGGATTGGTGCAGCCATATACGGTTGGGTGTTAAAGAACTCCATATGGCGTTTGATAGCCTGTCTGCGTTCTTCATTATTTTCCGGATAAAGACGGCGGATCACCGGTACCATAGAGAAGGCGTAGCCCATTGCCTGCATACGTTCAAAGTTCCATGAACCCTGAAACAGGTTTGAGCGGATGAAGACACCCCGGATGTCGCTCTTTCTTAACTGTTTTCTGCCGGTTACGTTGCTTGTAGTATCAACCATGTTGCTCACCTTCTTAGTCTAACTCGTTATCCAGGTCGTTTTTGCTGCCGGCAGCGACAACGACTTCCGATTTGTTGTATTTCGGACTGAGCTGGATATACAGCACAGCCATAACCGCACCGATCACACCCAGTGCAACCAGGTTGAAATCAGTAAATGCCGCGGTAACGAAACCCAGATAGAAGAATGGCATCAGATAGCCGGCACGCATCATGTTGATAACCATCGCGTAACCGACCACAACAATCATACCGCCGGCGATATTCAGGCCGTTGGTGACCCAGTCAGGAATCGAGTCAAGCATTTCACGGACAACATCGGTACCGACAGACACCGCCACAATGACAGCCGGAATAGCAATACGCATTGCCTGTAACAGCAGGGCTCCGACATGGATCATCCCCAGCGCGGTGAGATTACCCTTATCAGCAGCGCGGTCACCCATGTGCTGAAAGGCCACGGTGATGGTACGGACGATAATGGTCAGCACCTGACCGGCAGCCGCCAGTGGGATCGCCAGCGCGATACCGGCACCGATGTTCTGGCCGCCGGCAATAACCAGGATAGTGGAAATGATGGATGCCAGCGCCGCATCCGGTGCCACAGCCGCACCGATGTTCATCCAGCCGAGAGCTATCATTTCCAGCGTACCGCCGATCATGATCCCGGTTTTCATATCACCCAGTACGATCCCCATCAGCGTACAGGCGACCAGAGGGCGGTGGAACTGGAATTCATCGAGGATTGACCCCATACCTGCAACACAGGCAACGATGAAGACCAGGACGATTTGTACAACGGAAAGTTCCATTGTGTTTCTCCTTTAACCAGTCATTTTGCAAACAACAAATTTTGTATTGAGTAATGGGTCAAATTAACTTTCAGCTTTGCTGATTAAATCCATCATTTTTATTTTTGAATCAGTGGAGACTTTGCGGACTTCCAGTTCGATATTGCGATCGTTCAGCGCTTTGAATGCCTCAATATCTTTTTCATCGATGGAAACCGCGTTGTTAACCTGTTTTTTACCTTCGTGGAAGGCCATTCCGCCGATGTTGACCGATTTGATCTCCACGCCGTCTTCAACCAGACGCAGAACGTCTGCCGGGTTAGTGAACAGGAGCATACAGCGGTCATTGGCGTATTTCGGGTTATTCCAGACACGTACCATTTTCGCCACATCCACCACATGCGCGGTAACACCCGGAGGTGCAACCTGCTTGAGCAGCGTTGAGCGGACAGTGTCGTTGGCGACATCGTCACTGACAACAATAATACGTTTGACGTTGGTTTCCTTGGTCCAGCGGGTGGCGACCTGGCCGTGGATCAGGCGGTCATCGATACGGGCGAGAGCAATAGTCATATGTCCGCCCGGGCCTGCCGGTGCCGCCGGCTGTGCTGCCGGTTTTGGTGCCGGAGCTGCTTCCGGTGCCGGTTCGTCCTGTGCTTTCAGGGCACGGATACCTTCACGGCCGGTTTCCAGAGCCACAGCAACCAGTTCCTGCAATGACGGATTATCATCACGGCACATAAAGGTTTCGACCAGCATCGGTACGTTGACGCCTGTGACTATCTCATAATTGCTGTTGCCGCCTGCGGTCTGATCCTGCTCAGCCACGATGCGGTTTGCTGCGTTGAACGGGCTGCCGCCCCAGGTATCAACAAGGAATAAGACCCCGTCAGCGGTTGATAAACCGGGCAGCTTCTCATTGTACTTCGCATATAGTGTGTCGGCATTTTCCCCCGGTACGAAATCGATGAAGGATACGTTCTCCTGTTCACCGATCAGCATTTCAGCCGTGCGCAGTAACTGCTCAGCGGCTTTGCCGTGGGTGCCAATCATAATGGCTATACTCACCTCTGTTCCCCCTTAACATCAGTCAGGATGGTTCTTGTGTATTACACAGAATCTTTTATGGGTCAGGAAAAAACCGTAAGACTCCGGTGTAAAGATAGTCTCAGGCCCGTGATACCGCTAATTATTTACGTTTAAACAGCGGTAATTAATTTCGGGGCACTAATTAAATGAAAGACTAACATTCTATGGAAGTAAAAAAACTTGCTTTCCGTCAGAAAACAACAAAACAGAAACATTCAACACTTAATTATAGTTAATTATTGCGTTTAATGAGTTATTTTCCAGAGGTGCAGGGTATTATTTGATTATTTTGCAGTGTTATATATCGCATATATTTACATATTTTTAACATAAGCACTTAAAAAGGTTACAAAATGATGGAAAAACAATCAATGCTGATGCGCTTCAGGTAAAAAATATCCCTGCAATGTTGCAGGGATATTAATGTTGCCGAATTATGTTTTGTGATTTAATTCACAAAATCAATCGCACTGAACCTTGATTGCAAGACCGCCGCGTGATGTTTCACGGTATTTGGCGTTCATGTCTTTCCCGGTTTCATACATGGTTTCGATGACTTTATCGAGAGAAACGCGTGGTGCGCTGGTACGGCGCATTGCCATACGGGCGGCGTTGATGGCTTTCACAGAAGCAATCGCGTTACGTTCGATGCACGGTACCTGAACCTGACCGGCAACCGGGTCACAGGTTAAGCCCAGATTGTGTTCCATACCGATTTCTGCCGCGACACAGACCTGTTCCGGACTGCCGCCAAGGATTTCAGTCAGACCGGCTGCTGCCATAGAGCAGGCCACGCCGACTTCGCCCTGGCAGCCGACTTCCGCACCGGAGATAGACGCGTTCATTTTGTACAGAATGCCGACCGCGCCGCAGGCGAGGAAGTAGCGGAGATAGGTTTCCGGCGTGACTTTCTCGATGCAGTGATCATAATAAGCCAGTACCGCCGGAACGATCCCGCAGGCGCCGTTTGTCGGTGCTGTGACCACACGGCCGCCCGCTGCGTTTTCTTCGTTGACGGCGAGAGCAAACATGTTGACCAGGTCAACGACGTTCATCGGGTCTTTGGACAGTTTTCCGGCGGAGTTGATCAGACGGTTCAGTGCGGCGGCACGGCGTGGTACACGCAGCGGCCCCGGCAGAATGCCTTCGGTTTCCAGACCGTGAGCGATACAGTCAGTCATGGTTTTATAGACATCGGCGAAATAAGCGTCGATCTCTTCACGGCTGTGCATATCCAGCTCATTTTTCAGCATCAGAGAGGAAACGGAAAGCCCGGTCTGATGACAGTGATTCAGCAGCTCTTCGGCTGAAGCATACGGGTAGGATACCGGTGTTTCGTTAGCGTTATCCTGACCGAAATGCCCGGCATCGACGATAAACCCGCCACCGATGGAGTAATAGGTTTTGGTGTACAGCTCTTCATCACCGGCAAATGCAGTGATGCTCATACCGTTTTCGTGCAGCGGCAGGTTACCGGTATGGAAATTCATACCGCCTTCACGCGGGAAATCGGCGGTCTGCTGACCATTGGCCAGTGACAGACGTTCCGTTTCTTCCACATTGCGGATAAAACCGGCAATGGCATCGATATCCACGGTTGCCGGTAAGTTCCCGGCCAGACCCATAATGATGGCGATATCGGTATGGTGACCTTTCCCGGTTAAGGAGAGTGATCCGTAGACATCAACAGAAACGCGGGTCACACGGGAAATCAGACCTTTTTCAACCAACTCATCAGCAAACTGCTTCCCGGCTTTCATCGGCCCTACGGTGTGGGAACTGGAAGGACCAATACCCACTTTAAACATGTCAAAAACGCTAATCACGTCAGACTCCTTAAAAAACAATGTAATAGTGATTTATCGTAAAGCGCGTTACTTTACTGTTATTTGCTCACACGGATAAAGTAGTTTATCGCATTTTTCACTGCATAACAGCGCTTTCGGATAAAATCCGGGCATACCTGATGAAAAAAAGCAGGGGGAAATAGGGCAGAAGCGTGAATCCGGTTACAAATCAATCATTTTTCACTTGCATTGCAAGACGATATAAAATACCCGCTGTTAACCCCCAAATCATCCGACCCTCATACAGGTAAAAATAGAGACGGCGTTCCACAGTATTGCGGGTCATATCAATGTAACGATAGCGGCTCAGATCGAGGGCGGCATCAAGCGGCAGTTCAAAGATATCCGCAACTTCCTGCGGGTTCCCCGACAGCGGCAGTGACGCCGGAATAATCCCGACCACCGGAGTGACCCGGAAACCCGTCACACTGTCCACAGGCGCCATTTGCCCCAGTACCTGTACGGATCGGGGCGGAATACCGACTTCCTCACGTGCCTCACGCAGCGCAGTGGCAATCGGTGAAATGTCGCCAGGATCCGCCGCGCCGCCCGGAAGGGCAATCTGACCGGGATGAGAGCGCAGTGACGCTGCCCGCTGTGTCAGCAGAATTCCCGGCCGTGCTTTATTGATGATCGGCAGCAAAACCGCCGCCCGGAGATCCCGCTCACCGGCAATTTCCGCTTCGGAGGGGCGGGTTAACTGAAACCGGGGAATAAAACGCTCAAGCGGATTCATTTTGTTTTCTCCGGCAGAACGGTCAGGATCAGGCTCAGTTTATCGAAGGTTTCCTGATATTCATCTGCGGCACAGCTGTCCGCGACGATCCCGCCGCCCGCCCGGCAATACAGGTGGTTGTTTTCTGCAATCAGCGTTCTGATCGCGATATTGGTGTCCATGGTGCCGCAGGCGCTGATATAACCGACAGCACCGCAGTAGGCGTGGCGGCGGACGGGTTCGAGTTCCTCAATGATTTCCATTGCCCGGATTTTCGGCGCACCGGTAATGGAGCCGCCGGGAAAACAGGCACGCAGCAAATGTGCAGCCCGGCATTCTGCCGGTAATTGTGCGGTGATAGTGCTGACCATATGCCAGACGGCCGGAAACGGCTCAACAGCAAACAGGGACGGCACACTGACCGAACCCGGAAGTGCCACACGGCCGATATCATTGCGCATCAGATCCACAATCATCAGGTTTTCCGAGCGATCTTTCTCTGACGCGGCCAGCGCCTGTTTTTCTGCCTCGTCGGCCTGCGGGTCATCCGAATGACGCGGACGCGTGCCTTTGATTGGCCGGGTTTCTGCGGTACCGTCTTTCAGCCACAGAAAACGCTCCGGTGAAACAGACAGAATGGCGGCATCCGGCAGACGAAGAAATGCCGAAAACGGCGCTTTGTTCTCATCATTCAGCCGCAGAAACGCCTGCCATTCATCCCCCTCATACGGAACGGAAAATCCCTGTGACAAATTGACCTGATAACAGTCACCGGCCTGTAAGTATTCATGAATACGGGCAATACCGGCGTGATATTCCTCTTCGGTCATATCGGACTGCCAGTGGCCGGTCAGGGCGAAAGGTGCGCTATCCGGCGCTTTCTGATTCTCCAGCCAGTGCAGGCGTGCGGCGGGATCGGTATACGTGATTAATGTGGCACAGCGGCGCTGGTGGTCAACAATCACCGCCCAGTCGTAAATACCGGCAGCCATATCCGGCACAGACAGCTCATTACGTGCCAGCGACGGCAGGGACTCGGTGCGCCGCCCGAGATCATATCCCCATAATCCCATCGCGCCGCCTGCAAACGGATAATCGTTGTGCGGCAGCGGATTCAGCCCGCACTGCTCCAGTGCAGCATCCAGTAACTGAAACGGGTCGTCATTTTGACGGACGCGCCGCCCCCGGCTATCTTCAGTTAAGGTTTCATCACCCCGGGTGGTCAGTGTCATCAGGGGATCGGCGGTCAGAATATCAAAGCGGTTATGCTGATGATGAGCGCTGCCTGAGTGCAGCAGCATTGCCCACGGCTGATGTGACAACGGGGCAAACAGGGTCAGGGCAAGACCGGGATGATATTCAAGCGGTGTCAGTACAGGTACGGAATGTGATGTCATAATTAAATCTGTCAGTAATCTGTGTCCGGAAACTGCCGGTTATCTTATCGGAAAACAGGCGGATGCGTACCGCCATCTTTATGAGTATAATGTGTTTTTTACTGAAATGTTATAGAAGGTGATTATGTTTACCGGAATGCCAGCGTTAAGTCATGAAGAACAGCAGGCCGCTGTCGAGCGGATCCACACCCTGATGCAGGAAGGAATGAGCAGTGGTGAGGCTATCGGACTGGTCGCGGCAGAGTTACGCGAACGGCATCACGGGGGGGAGCAGATCCGTGCGTTGTTTGATGAGGAAGATGACGACAGCGAATAACAGAAACAAATATTTAACAAGTGTCACAATTTCCTGATAATAAATATGTTAGTTTGCAGCAATAAGCATTAAGTAAAATTTAATTAAGCGCTATTGTATAAAAATGACATTTAGTCTCTTTCGGGATTAAAACAGGAGGTTTTATGAAGGCAATGAATCTGTTCACCCGTACCGGACTGACAGGTGCAGGTATTCTGCTGGCATTCACTGTCAGCGCACAGGCTCCGGCCTCAGCGGAAGTCAGAAATGAGCGTATGGTGACGTTCCCGTCGTGTGAATCACTGAACAAAGATCAGATAGCGGCACAGGTGAAATATGACTTCGTGCAGAGCCGTTACCCGCGCTGGCAGGATGACAAAGTGCTGCTGGGCAGCAAGCCGGTTGCCTGGGTTAATGTGGCGGAAGTGACTGAGAAAGACGGAAATTACAGTGTGCCGCTGATTGTGCGTGGTTCGAAAAAGCAGGTAAGCTACACCGTTGATATTAATTGTGCGGCGAAGACCATGACATACAGTCTGCCGCAGTAATGACACTGACTGTTAATCAGTAAAAAGGCGTGCACAGGCACGCCTTTATTGTATTCAGCGTTTGGCGTTCGGCTCATACGGCAGGCGGGAGAGGCCGGCACTGAGCTGACGGTAAAACACCAGACGTTCGGTAAAATAAGCACGCAGAGATTCCGGCAGTGTCTGCTGTACCTGCTCGGCAATCACCGGCATATTATAACGCTCTTTAAATGCGACACCGGATGCGGCTAAGTCCGCATTGATTTTATCCATCTCTTCCTGACTGAGTTCGGCAAGATTATAACCCACGATATGCTCCTGTAACGGCTGACGGCCTTAACTTAACTGAGCAGCCGCCGGACTGCAAGTCCGGATTGGGTCGTTATCAGTCCCGCCATAAAGAGAATGCGATTAATTCTGATTATCTTTACAAAATCATTTTGTTTTCAATATGTTGTGAATTTATTAAATAGTACTTCTCTTCCCGGCAGGAGTGTGCATAATGGCCGCAGATGATGAAATAAATGACTGCACAGGAGCCTGTATATGTTAAAGCCGGATATGATCAAACAGCTTAATGCCCAACTGAATCTTGAATTTTATTCCTCAAATTTATATTTGCAGATGAGCGCATGGTGTGCTGATAAAGGCTACGAAGGTGCTGCCGCATTTTTGAAAGCGCATGCTGCGGAAGAAATGGAACATATGCAGCGTCTGTTTAATTATCTCAGCGATACCGGCGCAATGCCGCTGCTGGGGGCCATTGATGCGCCGCCGTCAGAATTCGGTTCAGTGAGTGATATTTTCACCCTGACGCTGGAACACGAAAAATTAATTACTGATGAAATTAATAAACTGGTACATGCTGCACTGACCTCACAGGATTACTCGACCTTTAACTTCCTGCAATGGTATGTGGCTGAACAGCACGAAGAAGAAAAACTGTTCAAATCTGTACTGGATAAATTCGCGATGGTGGGTGACAGCGGCAAATCACTGTTCCTGCTGGATAAAGATCTGGGCCGTATGGCCAGCGAACCATCAGCAAGCTGATTATTTTTAACAGCATTATTATTTATAATATAACCACACAAATATCATAATATACTGATATTTGTGTGGTTTTTATTTGTGTTACCGATCACAAAAAATACTCTCCGGCCTGTGAAGGTTTCCGCAATGTCCCCGGTTGCGCTAGTATGTCCCGCATAATTACATCACCTGCAAAAATGAGGCATACCATTATGTTAACCAACCTGACGGCGCACTGGCGCAAATTATCTGCTGTTGTTGTTTTATTTGCCGGTTTATCCGGCCAGCAGGCGTTCGCACACGCTCATGTCAAAACCCTGGTCCCGGCGGCAGATACGGCGGTGATCGGTTCACCGGAGCATATCTCTCTGGATTTTTCGGAAGGTATTGAACTGAAATTCAGTAAAATCAGTGTGAAAGATGCACAGAATAAAAGTGTCGCTGCCGGAAAACCGGAACTGGCGGAAGGAAATGATACCCGCCTGATCCTCCCGCTGACTGAAACCCTGTCCGCAGGTGTTTATCACGTTGAATGGAAAGTCGTTTCTGTTGACGGACACAAAACCAACGGTGACTATCAGTTCACGGTAAAATAAACCGGTTATGGAACTGACACCGGAAGCGCTGCTGATTATCTGCCGCTTCATTCACTTTACGGCCGTAATGCTCCTTGCGGGCTGCGGCCTGTTTACTGTTCTGCTGTCCGGTGACCGCGTGGCACTGCTGCTGCGGGCGCGGCTTCGTTACACTGCCCGCAGTGCGGCGGTATTTACCGTTCTGACAACCTTTCTCTGGCTGCTGTTACAGGCGGCACTGATGGGGGACGGCTGGGCGGATATGCGGGATCCGGATATTATCTCTGCGGTACTCTCCACATCTTTCGGGGAGATCTGGCGCTGGCAACTGCTGCTTGCCGTTATTCTTTGCAGCGGATTGCTGCTGCCGGCCGGCCGGGTGCAGAGCGGCCTGTTTCTGGCATGTGCGGCGGCAATACTGGTTCTGCACGCCTTTACCGGCCATGGCATGCTGTACAACGGCTGGACCGGGCGGCTGTATCAGCTTAATCAGATTGTTCATTTGCTCAGTGCTGCTTACTGGTTCGGCGGTTTGTGGCCGTTCCTGATCTGTCTGCTGATTTTGCTGCGGCGTGACAAGCTGGCACAGGGATTGCCGAAGGAAGTAGTGGCGATCCTGATCCGTTTTTCAAACCTGGGACACGCCGCCGTTTTTCTGGTACTGGCAACCGGCCTTATCAGCACCATGCTGTTGCTGCCGGACTGGCCGCAGTGGAGCGGCAGTGATTATCAGGCACTGTTGTGGCTGAAAACCGGACTGGTGCTGACGATGGTGCTGCTGGCAGTGATAAACCGTTATGCAGTGGTACCGAAAATCGCACAATCAGGCCGCTTCCGCCTGTTGATGATTAACAGCTGGGTTGAGATAATTCTCGGCACACTGGCCATTTTAATGGTGGCGATTTTTGCAACTTATCAGCCTGTATAAATATCCGGCGGGCTGACAACCGGGACATACGATGATGAAAGCTCTGGCATTAATTCCTCTTTTACTGGCGGGGGCGGCACAGGCTGCGCCGCTGAAAACCATCAGCAAATTCCAGTTTGGTGAAAAATGGCCGTTTACCCGTGAGGAAGTGATGATCAACTGCCGGGACGGCAATGCGCTGTGGGTGATTAATCCGTCCACACTGATGTCGTATCCGCTGAACGATGTGGCGGCACAACAGGCAAAAGAGCAGAAAATAAAGGTGACTGACCTCTCAGTTATCACATTAAAGCAACCCGGAGACCCGGAAAAAGGCATGGATCTCACCCCGGTTATTGAGGCTGCCGGTGCGCTGTGTGGTGATAAATAACACATATTAATTATGAAATTTAACGATTAATATTTGGTTATTAATTAACCATCTGAAATATAAGCTATTTAAATCAGATATATGTTAATAATTTGATAAATAAATATTTTGCATATGTAATCAAACCGACTAATCTTAATCATGTAGGTTGTACGATATTTTCAATGGCAATTTTAGCGCACGGCTCGCTATGAGCCTTTTCCCTGGACCGGATAGAGGACTTTATCCGGTCTCTTTTTTATTCCTGCTGTTCTTCATCTTCCTTTTTTACGAAAAATGCGCAAGGATTTGTAATAATCCTATAGGGCATCCCCGTTATTTGATATAAATTAAACATTACTTTAACCGGATGATTAACCCGTAACTGTAGTGTGACACATGAATAAACTCGCGTTTTATCAGGATCTAACCCGCCGCTTAACATCGCTTATCAGTGATGAGAAAGATGTCATCGCGACACTGTCCAATGTCAGTGCCGTCCTTTTTGATGAGCTGGAACAGATAAACTGGGCCGGATTTTATCTCCTTCAGGAAGATACCCTTGTACTGGGGCCGTTCCAGGGAAAAGTGGCTTGTGTCCGCATTCCGGCGGGGCGTGGTGTCTGCGGAACGGCGGTTGCACAGGCGCGGGTGATCCGTGTGGACGATGTGCATGATTTTGCCGGACATATTGCCTGTGATTCGGCCAGTAACTCAGAAATCGTGTTGCCGCTTGTCGTAAATGGTCAGATTATCGGCGTACTGGATATCGACAGCCCGATTTTTAATCGTTTTGATAATAATGATGAAATTGGTCTCAAAGCCTTGAATGACGCGCTCTGCGCACATCTGGCAACGTGCTTTATGCCGAAATATCGTGAAATGATCGCAAGTTAGGCCTCCGGGAGCATAGCATTTGTCTGCAACACTATTATAATGACGCCTGTTCATGCCTGTTGGTTGGCAAAGCACCGTTGTAATCAGGAAAATTCATGGAAAATCAACCCAAGTTGAATAGCAGTAAAGAAATTATTTCATTTTTGGCTCAGCGCTTCCCGCAATGCTTTGTGGCAGAAGGCGAAGCCCGTCCGCTGAAAATCGGCATCTTCCGCGATATCGTCAGTCGTATCACTGAAGAAGATGGTATCAGTAAAACACAGTTACGTACCGCACTGCGGATGTACACCTCCAGCTGGCGCTACCTGTATGGCGTCAAAGAAGGAGCCAAACGTGTTGATCTTGATGGTAACGATTGCGGCGATCTGGAAGCGGAACATGTTGAACATGCCCGTACCCAGTTAACGGAAGCTAAAGCCAGAGTCCAGGCGCAGCGCGCGCAGAAACGTGAGCAGGAAGGTGAGAAAAAACCGCGTCAGGCAGACAAAGCCGCCGCTGACTCCCGCCGCAGCCGCACGGATAAGCCCAAAGCACCGCGTACCGGCAAAGCTCAGTCGCCAAAATCCGCTGATGCACCACGTAAACCACGGGCAGCCCGTCCGGAATCTCAGTCTGAACTGACACCAATCACTGATATTCAGGCACTGAAGGTGGGGCAGCAGCTGAAGGTGACTGTCGGTTCCGGCGTTATGGATGCGCAGGTTCTTGAGATCACCAAAGACGGTGTACGTGTTCAGCTGCCTTCAGGGTTGGCAATGATCGTGCGTGCGGAACACTTAAAATTCTGATACGGAGTCAACCGAGGCATGAACAAATTTTTACCCCTGGCGTTGCTCATCGGATTCAGTTTAACCGGCAATACGATGGCAAAAACCGGTACCACTGCGCTGCCGGATGTCAAAATCAGCCAGCTGCCGGATACTCAGCAGGCGCCGGAGCACTCTACGGTAAGTGAACGTGTGACCTCCCGGTTTCTGCATTCTCATTACCGTCAGTTTCAGCTGGACTCAGAATTTTCAGCGAAAATTCTGGAACGTTATCTGAATCTGCTGGATTACAGTCATAACGTCTTTTTGGCATCTGATGTGGCCAAATTCAGCAAAAATAAGGCAGATGTCGGTAACTATCTTCGCAAAGGGGAGTTACAGCCGTTATACGATCTGTTTAACCTGTCACAAAAACGCCGTTTTGAGCGCTTTCAGTATGCTCTGAACCGCCTGAAACAGCCGATGAATTTTGACGGCGACGATGTCATTGATGTGGACCGCAGCAAAGCGCCGTGGCCGCAGACAGAAGCCGAGCTGGATAAACTGTGGGACGCCAAAGTCAAATATGACTGGCTGACCCTGAAACTGTCCGGCAAAAATGACAATGAAATCAAAGAAACCCTCACCAAGCGCTACACCTATGCACTCAAACGTCTGACTCAGACAAAAAGTGAGGATGTTTTCCAGCTGATCATGACCGCGTTTGCCCGCGAGATCGATCCGCATACCAGTTATCTCTCCCCGCGCAATACCGAGCAGTTTAACTCCGAAATGAGCCTGTCTCTGGAAGGCATCGGGGCCGTGCTGCGGATGGATGATGATTATACGGTGATTAATTCACTGGTCGCTGGTGGTCCTGCACTGAAGAGCAAGGAACTGGCGGTCGGGGATAAAATTCTGGCCGTCGGCCAGGCCGGAAAGCCGATGGTGGATGTGGTCGGCTGGCGTCTGGATGATGTGGTATCCCAAATCAAAGGTGCCAAAGGCAGTAAAGTCCGCCTGGAAGTGCTGGGCGATACCAAAGGTGCCAAACCGCGCATTGTGACCCTGACCCGTGAGCAGATCCGCCTGGAAGATCGGGCGGTGAAAATGACCATAAAACAGGCCGGCGACCAGAAAGTCGCTGTGCTCAATATTCCGGGCTTCTATGTGGGTCTGACCAATGACACTAAAACTCAGCTTCAGAAACTGTCGAAAGAGAAAGTGGATGCGGTGATTATTGATCTGCGCGGCAACGGCGGCGGCGCACTGACAGAAGCTGTGGATCTGTCCGGCCTGTTTATCACCAGTGGTCCGGTGGTGCAGGTGCGGGATAACAACGGACGTGTCCGTGAAGATGCGGACAGCGATGATGTTATCTACTACAAAGGCCCGCTGGTGGTGATGGTTGATCGCCTGAGTGCGTCCGCGTCTGAGATTTTCGCAGCGGCGATGCAGGATTACGGCCGCGCACTGATTGTCGGTGAGCCGACCTTCGGTAAAGGTACTGTTCAGCAGCACCGTCCGGTCAGCCGGATTTATGATCAGATGCTGCGTCCGGAATGGCCGGATCTGGGCTCTGTGCAATATACTATCCAGAAATTCTACCGTATTAACGGCGGCAGTACCCAGCGCAAAGGGGTAACGCCGGATATCATTATGCCGACCGGCTTTGATAACGACGATATCGGTGAAAGTTTTGAGGATAATGCACTGCCATGGGACAGCATTGCCCCGGCGCAGTATTCACAGACCGATATTATCCGTAAAGCGATACCTGAACTGGCACAGAAATATCAGGAACGTTCAAAAACCGATCCGGAATTTGCCTATATTTATGAAGACCTGGCACGGTTTAAAGCAAATAAACCGACACAGTATATTATTTCCCTGAATTACGCGAAGCGTGACAAGGAAGATAAAGAACTGGAAGGGATTAAGCTGAAACGGATTAATGAACGTTATGCCCGTGAAGGCAGGAAACCGCTGGTGAATCTGGAAGCGCTGCCGAAAGATTATGAAGGGCCGGATGCGTATCTTGATGAAACTGTTAAGATTGCGGCGGATTTGGCAAAAGTGCCGGATATTGCAAAGAGCGCGCAATAACCGGTTATTTTACGGAATAAAACCAATAAAAAAATCGACAGCATTCAGGCTGTCGATTTTTTTGTGCCGCATAAACAGTAGCGGCACCGGCAATTTGTCGCGTATTAATTAAAAGAAACGCGGTACAGAAATTGTCATAACTGCAGTGGTAATACGATCAAAAGTTGTTTTTGTGGATTTAATTAATTTAGCCATAACAATTCCTCCATTATTTCTGAAAATAATGTTCAATACTCAGGTGAACGTGTTTATCTGTTAATCTAAAATGATACAGTCAATGTGCTGTATCGTTGGGATGTACTTTACTCATTAGTGTGAGTTCAATCAAGTTTTCACTCAAAAGAAGTTGAGCATAATAAAATCAATTTTAACTCAAAAAACAGACTATTTCGTAAAAAAAACGGTACACCTGACAATGACTCACCGGAAATAAAGGAACTTTGATGATATTTCGTACACAAATCAGCACAGTACTGGGTGATATGTCGGCAGCGGCAACGGATCAGGGGGTCTGTTTTCTGGAATTTTTTGAGGACAGCCGCCGTGAAGATACCTTACAGCGGGTTTCTGTCCGGCTGAAAATGCCGGTGACAGACGGAAATCATCCCCATCTGGTAATGCTGAATACACAATTGCAGAACTATTTTGCCGGTAAGCTGATGCAGTTTACGGTTCCGCTGGTGCTGCCGGGAACGCCTTTTCAGCAAAAAGTCTGGAATACGTTACTGTCCGTGCCGTTTGGCAGCACTGTCACTTACAGTATGCTGGCTGAATCCTTATCCTCCCCGCGTGCTGTCCGGGCAGTAGGGCGGGCAAACGGGATGAACCCGGTTTCAGTATTGGTGCCGTGCCACCGCGTTACCGGCAAAAACGGCGAACTGACAGGCTATGCAGGAGGGACTGACCGTAAAGCCTGGTTACTGGCTCATGAAAAACAGGTTAAAGGAGCAGCAATATGATTTTCTGCAAACGGGTTTATGATAAGGTCGCGGAAAGTGACGGTTACCGGGTGCTGGTTGACCGGCTGTGGCCGCGCGGCATTAAAAAAACTGATCTGAACTATGATGAATGGAATAAAGATGTTGCGCCGGATACAGAACTCCGCAAGTGGTTTCACGCCAACAGCGATCAGTTTGCTGAGTTTGAACGGCGTTATCGTGAAGAACTGGAGAGCAGGCCGCAAAGCTGGCAGCCGCTGGTGGTCAGAGCTGTGCAGGGTAACCTGACGCTGCTGTTTGCGGCAAAAGATAAAGAGCATAACCAGGCGAAAGTGCTGAAGGCATTTCTGGAAGAAAAACTATCCTGATGACATGTCTGCGGCCTGATTGACGCACAGATGTCTGGCAGACAGGGGAACGAAAAACGTAAGCGCGGGGGATGATGCGACCCGGGCAAAAAATCCCGGCTAACCGGGATTTTTCAGCAAAGGTGGTGGTTCAGGAGATCAGCTCAGAATCTTATTCTCTGCCAGACTCAGGGCGAAATAACTGAAGATTAAATCTGCCCCGGCACGTTTGATGGAGCCGAGGGTTTCCAGTATCACACGGGTTTCATCAATGGCACCGGCCTGTGCGGCCAGTTTGATCATCGCGTATTCACCGCTCACCTGATAGGCTGCCAGCGGCAGGTTTGAGCGTTCACGCACATCACGCAGAATATCCAGATAAGCCCCGGCTGGTTTTACCATCAGCATATCCGCACCTTCCTGCTCATCGATCAGGGATTCACGGATAGCCTCACGGCGGTTCATCGGATCCATCTGATAGGTTTTGCGGTCGCCTTTCAGGCAGGAACCGGCTGCATCACGGAACGGGCCGTAAAGGGCAGACGCGAATTTGGTGGAGTAGGAAACAATCCCGGTCTGATGGAACCCTGCGGCATCCAGCGCCAGACGGATAGCCCGCACCTGGCCGTCCTGGGCGGCAGAAGGGGCGATAAAGTCAGCGCCCGCCTGTGCAGCCACCACAGCCTGCAACCCGAGGTTATGCAGCGTTTCGTCGTTATCCACCACACCGTCATGTACCACGCCGCAGTGTCCGTGGCTGGTGTATTCACAGAAGCAGGTATCGGACATTACCACCATTTCAGGTACTGTCTCTTTGCAGATACGGGACATCCGGGCAACCAGACCATCTGCCGCCCGGGCATCGCTGCCGGTCGCATCCAAATGATGTGAGACACCGAACGTCATGACGGATTTGATACCGGCTTTGGCGATCCGTTCGATTTCATAAGCCAGCCGTTTTTCCGGAATGCGCATAACGCCCGGCATGCTGTCGATGGCTTTATAGTCATCGGCGCCTTCTTCGACAAAAATCGGTAACGCGAGATCATTGAGGCTTAATGAGGTTTCCCGGAACAGATCACGTATCTGCGGGGTCTGACGAATTCTTCTGAGACGCTGGATGTCATGTTGCATAACGACAGTTGCTCCTTATTTCATAAAAAATAATGCGGTCAGTATAAACCTTTCGGAGCAGGATGGGGTACAGCGCAGAAAAAAATAAGGCTCCGCAAAGGGAGCCTGAAAACGATGTGCGTTTATCTTCAGAATATAATACGGGCGATTTTATTCAGCTCTGAGATAAAACGTCTGATATTTTTTATTGCAGGTAACATAATTACGTTCTTGTTTATTGCGTTCTCACAATTCGATGACATAACTTTAGCACTTTGTTGATGAGTATCAATCTTTCTCACAAATTTAATTTAACATTTAAACTGAATTTGATTTGAATAGATACAGCTAAAAAGTGCTTAATCTGCTATTCAGAGACGGTTCCGGTAAAATGCGACCACACAGAAGGACGCGGTGACGTTGTCTAACTCTTTTAAAAAGCGGGCTAAAAATCGCATAATGAGTGTCCTTATATTGTTGTGATCTGTATCCCGAAATTGCCTCTTTTTGTGATAACAGTCAATATTTAAAATCCGGAAAAATGATTTTCAGTTAAAACATGTGTGAAACCGTTGTGCCTGCTGGTATTACCGGTGTTTTAACAACGGATTAACGGGATAAAGCAGCATTTTATGGTATTTGCTAAATAACCGGATTTATTCGCCTGATTTTTAGCCGCATAACAGGCAGTATGTGAGATAATTGAAATTAAAAATTGTCTGCACTCTAAGTTAAAGACTGAAAAACAGGATAAACATGGATTCATTACTCTTCTGGGGTTTTGTGTTAGTGGCGCTCATCGTTGTGACGCCGTTTATTGCTGTTGCGGCGCTGCGGCGCACAACGCTGCTGAGGATGCAGGTCAGTATTCTGACGGAGGAAACTGAATCACTGCGCCGGGAACTGGATGCACTGACCGCAGGTCAACCGGTGGTGAAAACCGCCGTTCAGGCTGTAGCGTTGTCTGAAGAAGTCACCGCGCAACCGGAATCTGTTGTGCAATATGAACCGGCTCCTGAACCGGAACCCGTTATCGCGGCGTCGGTACCGCTCCCGTCAGACAATGCGGCGGCAGAGCGGAAAAGCCCGGCGGCTAATATTATCGAATGGCTGCTTAACGGTAATCTCCCGGCCAAAACCGGCATTCTGCTGCTGTTTATCGGCCTTTCATATCTGCTGAAATTCAGTATCGAAAATAATATCCTGACACCGGAAGTCCGTCTGATCGGTTCGGCAGTCTTGTCTGTGACGCTCTTTGTTGTCGGCTGGTGTGTCCGCCATAAAAACCGGCTGTACAGTCTGATTGTTCAGGGCGGTAGTCTCGGTGCGTTTTATATCACGATATTTGCCGCCTATAAGCTCTACCAGTTTCTGCCGCTGACCTTCGCACTGGCGCTGATGGTGGTTATCTGTCTGGCATCCGTATTTTTCGCGGTGATACAAAACGCTGTCAGTCTGGCGGTTCTGGCCGTGATCGGCGGTTATGCGGCACCGGTACTGCTCTCCACCGGCAGCGGAAACTATATCGCGCTGTTCTCCTATTACCTGATGCTTTCCGCCTCCATTCTGGTTATGAATTACTGGCAGGGGTGGCGGGTGCTGAATATTACCGGTTTCGCCTTTACCTTCGTGGTGGGGGTACTCTGGGGGATGGAAAACTACCGGCCGGAATATTATCTGAGCTGCCAGATCTTTATTATTCTGAACCTGGTGATCTACGGACTGATGACGCAGCAGTATGCACGCCATCATATCCTGACAGGAGACGGGCGAAAGCAGCTGATGGTGGATTCAGTGCTGCTGTTCGCGCCGCCGGTGCTGGCGTTTTCTCTGCAATATGGCATCACTGAGCCGTTTTATCTCGGCACCGCTATCTCATCGCTGTCCTTCGGGCTGCTCTATCTGCTGCTGACGATGATCAGTCTGCGCCGCTTCCGGGCTGACGGGCAGCGCTTGTCTCTCGGTTTCCTGCTGCTCAGTATCGGCTTTATCTCGCTGGCGGTGCCGATGGCGCTGTCGCCGCAGTGGACGTCAGTGGCCTGGACGATAGAGGGCTTGGCGATACTGTGGTTTGCCTGTCTGCAAAAACAGCGGATTGTCGGCTGGAGTGCCACCGGGCTGGTGCTGCTCGGGTTTGCCTCTCTGCTCTACAGCATGGACTTTATTTACTGGTCAGAACAGACCACCTGGATGTAC
Source organism: Morganella morganii (assembly GCF_019402645.1). Lineage (GTDB taxonomy): Bacteria > Pseudomonadota > Gammaproteobacteria > Enterobacterales > Enterobacteriaceae > Morganella > Morganella morganii_D. Next base: position 1,554,432 of record NZ_VKKS01000001.1, on the reverse strand, counting down.
ATCTTCCAGTGGGGCGGACTACTGGTTGCAGGGGCGATTCATCACCATTTCCGTCTGATGAGCCGCAGCAGGCTGATTTCCGGGCTGCTGATTATCCCGGCAATGATCACCTGGCTTTCCTGGCTGTGGATGCTGCCGTGGTTATCACCGGCCGGTGAATTACTGTCCGGGGAGGAATATGTGCTGACCGGGCTTGTGATCTCAGTCTGGAGCTGGTTCTTCCTCGCGCGCAAAGCACAGTGGACTCAGCTGTATTACTGTATCAGCGCGCTGTGGATAGTGAGCCTGCTGATGTTGTGCAGTTATATTCTTACCGGGATACATCCGGCAGGCTCGTTGTATGGCGGCTTTATCTGGCTGCTGATTATCGGCAGTATGATCACCTTTATCCGGCTGCTGCCGGAACAGGCACCGCGTATCATCCGCAATCTGATGCATGGTGCGGCACTCTGGACACTGATCGGCCTGCTGGCGGCGGAAGTGCTGTGGGCAGAAACTCAGCTGCCGTGGGGCATGGAAGAATGGGCTTACTTTATTGCCATGCTGGCGGCGTGCGGCGTATTTTTCGTGTTGTATGCTATGCAGCGCCTGCGGTGGCCGCCGATGGACAACCATGCCGCGCTGTACTGGCAGAGTGCGTATCCGCTGGCTGTGTTGCTGGGGCTGGCGCTGTTTGCCGGAAATATGCAGGATGGACAGTTGTCGCTCTGGCAATATGTGCCGCTGCTGAACCCGCTGGATGAAGCCGGGTTATTCGGGCTTGCCGCATTGTGGTGTCTGCGTGATGCATTGATTCTGACCACACCGAAAGTGCGCTTCCGGGCTGTTGTGGTGCGCTGGCTTGGCATTGTCATCGCCGGGCTTGGTATCTGGTGGGCGAACGGTATTCTGATCCGCGCACTGGCCTTTGCGGACGGAACCGCCTGGACAACGGCGGCGCTGCTGCAATCCCGTCTCATCCAGACCACACTGGCGATTGTCTGGGCACTGACTGCCGTGATCCTGATGACAACCGCAACCCGCCGGCATAAACGCCATCTGTGGCTGGCCGGTGCTGTTATCTTTGCTGTGGTGATTATTAAACTCTTTGTGGTTGATATGAACCAGAGCAGCGGGCTTGCCAGAGCAGGTGCATTTATCGGGGTGGCGCTGCTGATTCTGATTGTGGGATATTTCTCGCCGTTACCGCCTAAGACGGGCACTGACATACAGAATAATAAGGAAAATAGCTGATGATCACAGGTAAAAAGATGGTGCTGTGCCGCAAATGGCGTACCGGAGCAGTGCTCCTGGCAGCAGTACTGGCATCGGTGACCCCCTTTTCACGGGCGGAAACCCCGGCTGAGACTCTGAATGATTTTAACCAGGGGGCGGAATTACAGCTCCGGGCGGAGAATGCACCGTTTTACCGGCTGACAGTGCCGGATAATGTCTGGCTGAACAGTGCATGGCCTGATCTGCGGGATATCCGTATCTTTGACAGTACAGGTACACCGGTGCCGATGTCACTGACCGCGGCAAAACAGATAAAAGATGAAAGTGCACGTGTCCGCTTCGTTATTTATCCGCTGTCACAACGTCATGCGGAAGAACAGGACGGAAACCGCAAAATCCGCCTGAAAGCCGATAACGGCACAGAACTGACCATTTACAATGATAATGCGGACCGCCTCGTGCGTCCGGCGACCGTAACGTATCTGCTGGTGCCGGATAATAAACAGCAACTCCCGCTGCCGTTGCGGGAAGTCACGCTGAACTGGCCGCAGCAGAACGGCAATATGCAGGCCAAAGCGTCACTGTTCAGCAGTGATGACAAACAAAACTGGTCTCCGGTGATCCGTGATGTACCGCTGATGGATCTGAAATCCGGTGATGACACACTGCTGGCACAGCAGATAAAGATCCCGGACTATATCAGTGGTAATGAAAGCTGGGCGAAGTACTGGCTGCTTTCCGTTACCGGGGATAACAATCAGGCACCACCGCAGATCATAACAGCAGAAGGGATAGGTTCACGGACAGTGGAGCGCCGGGAGGTCAATCGTTTTGGCTTTACTCCCGCCGCAGATACTGACGGCAGTATGATTTACAGCCTGCCGAATACACAGAATCTCAGCCGCCTGGATTTTCATATTGATCAGGAAAACATGGTTCTGCCGGTACGGATAGAGTACCGGAGCGGTACGGAGGGAAACTGGCTTCTGCTGGATAATAAAGTGCTTTATTCACGCGTGCAGGATGATGAGGAAAACCGCAACAGCAGCATCCGGCTTAATGATCTGCCGGTCCGCCAGGTCAGGCTGACTGCGATTAACAGCAGCTGGCGCGATATCCCGCCGAAGGTCACCGGGGTTAAATATGCACAATATCTGACCTTTAACGCCCAGGGGGCCGCTCCGTATCTGCTGGTGTGGGGAGCTCATGATGTGAATGCGGTGTTTTTACCGCTGGCACAGCTCCTGCCTGACAATAATCTGAATAATCAGGATGCTATTCCGCAGGCGGATGTGTCAGAAAAAGTGGTCACGCTGGGAGGTGAAGCGAAGTTATTACCTGCACCGGAAGCCGCGCCGCCGTTTGCCTGGAAAACCTGGCTGTTATGGGGGGTGCTGGTGGCAGGGGTGGCAGTGCTCGGGTTTTTTGCTGTTCGTTTGCTGAAAGAAGTGAAACCGGAACAGGAATAACAGTACAGCATAAAAAAAGTCCGCACGTTGTATAACAGCGTGCGGACAGAAACGAAAATAAAAAAGAAAGGGTATTTAGTACAGGAACATTATCCTAACAAGAACAGCCCACCCTCTCTTTAGCGATTCGTTGCATTATCCCCGGACAGCATTAATTGCCAGGCCGGAAATTATTTCCGGTACTCTGTTTTAATCTGGGCAATGGTATTTTTGAATGTACCGGCCAGATGCTCATCATCAATTTCGCTGATCTGGCGTTCCATATTGACGATAATGCGGCCTGCATCTGCCTGACCCACCGCCTTCAGTAAATATGTCACCAGTGCTTTTAAACAGGTCACTTCCGCTGTGAGTGTTTCAGTATCGTTTTCAGTTTTAAATGCGTTATTCATGGTTAACCTCAACCGTTATATTTATCAGTCCCGGATATATCAGCGGCAAAGAATACCAGATCTGCCCGCTGCTGCTCTACCTTCTTTTTTATTTTCCCGCTATGCTGATAAACAGGGTGTATTCATTATCCGCTGAAAAAGGCAAAATAATCAGATGAATATTGTCGATATCAATGCCATAACCCGTGATTACCCGATGTTAAAAATGCCGGGTCCGCAGGACAGCCATAAAGGAACATTTGGCACACTCGGCATTACCGGCGGTGCGCCGGGAATGAGCGGTGCGATTATTCTGGCCGGATGCGCCGCATTGAAAACTGGTTGCGGCAAAGTGATACTGGGATTTAATCAGCCGCAATTGCCGGTGCCGTTTATTGAGAATGCACCGGAGCTGATGCTGCGGACCGCCGGGGCGTTGGCGGATGACCCGGCGGTAACCGCGCAGGTTACCGGTCCCGGACTGGGGCAGAGTACAGAAAGCCGGGCACTGGCGGAAGCGGCGTGTATGCAGACCGGAAAACCACAGGTACTGGATGCGGATGCACTGAATATTCTGGCGGCCATGCCGGGTATTGCACTGGATGATAAATGTGTGATAACCCCGCATCCGCAGGAAGCTGCCCGCCTGCTGAATACCACAGTGACGGATATTCAGGCAGATCGTCCTGCGGCGGCTCTGGCGCTGGCGGCACAATATCACTGCTGGGCAGTACTGAAAGGGCACCACAGCCTGATTGCCTCACCGGACGGTGAGTTATGGTGTAATCACAGCGGTAACCGCGGGCTGGCCACTGCCGGCAGCGGGGATGTGTTATCCGGGATTATCGGCAGTCTGCTGGCGCAGCGGTTGCCGGTACAGGAAGCAGTTTGTGGCGGGGTCTGGCTGCACGGTGCGGCTGCGGATGAATGTGTGGCAGCCGGTATCGGTCCTGTCGGATTAACTGCCCATGAAATTATTGATTATGTGCGACTTATCCGTAACCGCCTGATAACGGAAACGACGGGCAATAAGAGTTAACGGTATCAATCTCACAGATATTTTCCGCAACATCTAATATAGTGACAACATATCGCATGATTTATTCAAGGAGGCAGTATGTATAATACAATTTTGGTTCCTATCGATATTTCAGAAGAAGAACTGACCAGCAAGGCTGTCCGCCATGCACTTTATCTGGCGAAAGAAACAGGGGCTAAGCTGCATATTGTCCATGTCCTGCCGATCTCATCCGCGATCATTAATGCATATGCGCTGGGTTATATGGAAATAAAAGATAAAGCGACGATTAAAGCCGAAGAAGATATTCATATGCTGATGGATTCTATAGATCTGCCGCCGGAACGTCTTGCTTATACTATTACGTTCGGTTCCCCGCGTGATGAAATTATCCAGGCGGCGGAAGAGGTGAAAGCCGATATTATTGTTATCGGTTCCCGTCGTCCGAATATTTCCACACATCTGCTGGGCTCTACCGCCGGTGGTGTTGTCCGTTATGCGCCTGTCTCGGTGATGGTTGTCCGCTGAGACCTGCAATTTTCTTATATTTCTCCGGTGGCATTAACTGTCACCGGATATTTTCCTGTCTGTTTTATCTGAAAAAATATGATGCCGGGCCCGGTGATTTCCGGTTTATTGCCTATACTTAAACCAAATGCACACTGGACTGACAATGAGGGATGGTATGTATAAAACGATATTAGTTCCTATTGATGTGACAGAAGATGTACTGACGAGTAATGCCCTGAAACACGCGGTTTATCTGGCGAAAATGTCACAGGCGAAGCTGATGTTGTTTCACTCTGTACCGGATATTTCGAAATTTTCAATAAGCTATAACTATCATTATGAATTACTGAATTCATTTGCTGAGAAAGCGGTTGCCCGTTCAAAAGAAGAGTTAAAAGCGATCGCAGAAAAAGTGGATTTACCGGCAGAGCAGGTCAGTTATTTTGTGGATTACGGCACGCCGAGGGATAAAGTGCTGGCAAAAGCAAAAGAGATCCATGCTGATTTAATTGTTGTCGGTTCGCGCCTTCCGGGTATCTCAACTCACCTGCTGGGGTCAACTGCCTCCGGGATTGTGGCACATGCGCCGGTTTCCGTGCTGGTTGTCCGCTGAGTATAATGATAAAAACCAAAAGGTCCGCTCTTGCGGACCTTTTTTCTGCAAAAACGGAATTACTGTTTTGCCATCGACGCTTTGAATTCTTTCAGTGCATCCAGACCTTGCTGACACGCCATGTCCTGAGTTTCTTCCGGTACTGATTTTATCTGGGTTTTTGCAGTTTCCAGCTGCTGCTTCATGGCAGTGATCTGTGCAGTCGCATCAGCATCGCCTTTAGCTTCCTGCTCTGCGAGTTTGACCATTTCGTCGATTTCGGTGAAATATTCATCACAGACTTTGCTGGCGTTGGCAGCAAAAGCGGTGACGGAGAACAGGCATCCCAGGGAAATTAGTGTCAGCTTTTTCATTATAGACCTTATGTTGTAGGCAGGAACGGATATGAATAATTAATCAATATGCCCCGAAATATCATGGAATATATATAAGAATAATATGAATATCAGTGTAATTACTTACTTTTTTAGTAAGAATAATTCATAAGTGTCAGTGAGCAGGAAATGAGCAATTTGTGCTGATGCAATTGAAACGTATTCTTATTTGTTGACAGATTTCTGCCGGAACAATATTGTACCAATGAATACAAAAAAGATTACGGAGTTATTATGTCAGCAGCTAATTTTGTTCATATGGATACCGGTGCATTCCCGGTGGTGATTATGCAGTCATTCCCGGAAAATATGGCGCAAACAGAACAGTGGGTTAAAGAGCTGGATGTATTGCTGGATAAGCAGACTGCATTCGCATTAATCTATCCGCCGAAAGACGGGCCGGAAAAAACGGATACACAGGAAGATATGGATGCGCGCAAGTATGTCCGCCACTGGCTGAAAACCGGAAAAGAAAAAATGGCGGCATATTGCAGTGCGATGATCCTGACCGTTAATCAGGAAACCGGTGATAAAGCGCAGCTGGAAAAATTTGCACCGATGGCCGGTGCGGTCTATGGTGTACCGGTATTTGTTGCTGATGATATGGCAGCAGCGCGGGCAAAGGCGGCAGAAGTTACCGCCTGAAGGCTGATGTTAATAGTCACCTCTGTTCATTGGCGGGTTAACCGGTGGCGGAGGTAACAGGCTGTTATATCCACAGATAACGGCAACTGTTTTTCGATAAATTCCGCTGTGGGCTTCTTGTGATGATGACTGAAAACCGGCAGATAAAGGTCGGCTTTCAGCATTTCCAGAAAACGGGCGGCAACGGCCAGTAACGTTTCCTCAGAAGCGGTGATACCGGGCAGTGCTTTCAGCCCGGCTGCCAGTTGCTGTGCGGCGCGCAGCGGGCCGGCCCGGTAAAATTGCTCACTGATTTGCGGGAACCGCTGTGATTCTGCCAGAATCAGCTGATATAAGCTGGGTGACTGCGGGTGAACAATACTGTACAGGTAACGTCTTCCGCTGTTGTATAACAGTGTTTCCGCATCGGTGGCGGCTTCCGGTTTTTCCTCTTCATTATCCTCAAAAATTCCGCCGATAAGATGATCTATGACGGACAGAAACAGTGCTTCTTTCCCGCCGAAAGAGGTATACAGTGTGGAACGTGACCCGCCGGACTGTTCAATAATCATATCCAGAGTCGTGCCTTCGTAACCATGAAGGATAAAAACATCCGCAGCGGCGGTAAGAATGGCATGACGGCGGCGCTGCCCTTTCGGGGTTAATGGTGACGGGGTTGATGACATAACAGATACAGGCTCCGGTGACAGTGATAAGCTCTGATTTAACCACGCCGCGCCGGATTGCTCAATAGTCCGTTTTCCTGCCATACTGCAATTACGGCATAGCAAGACGATTTATTATCAAACTATTGATCAAACCCAGTGAGTTGTTAATACAAAGAATTAAAATAGCGGGAAAGTCGGACCATCAACGGTTAACGGTAAAACTATGGGACAGGGGAAAGAGATTACACTGGATATGCAGCGGACTATCACCCGCCTGTGTATCGAGTGCGGGCTGCTGCTGTTGCAGCACGGTGCGGAAAGTATGCTGGTGGAGGAGCTGGCAGGGCGGACAGGAAAAGCACTCGGGGCTGATCAGGTGGATTGTGCCATCTCGGCGAATGCCATTGTGCTCACCACGATTATTGACGGGCACTGTCTGACATCCACCCGTAAGGTGGTGGATCGCGGTATCAATATGCATATCGTGACAGAAGTGCAGCATGTGGTGATCCTCGCGGAGCACGGGCATCTTGACTGCAAAGGAGTACAGAAGAAATTTGCCCATATGAAGCCGCTGCGCTATCCGCGCTGGGTAATGGTGCTGATGGTGGCGCTGTCCTGTGCCTGTTTCTGTAAACTGAATAACGGCGGATGGGACGGGGCGGTGGTTACCTTTGCTGCCAGCGGTTGCGCCATGTATGTCCGGCAGGTACTGACGGCACGGCATATGAACCCGCTGATTAACTTCTGTTTTACCGCTTTTGTTGCCACGATGGTGGCGGGAATGATGCTGAAAATTCCGCTGTTTTCCGCAACGTCCGGTATTGCCATGGCCGCGAGTGTTCTTCTGCTGGTGCCGGGTTTTCCGCTGATCAACGCGGTTGCGGATATGTTCAAAGGACATGTTAACACCGGCCTTGCCCGCTGGGCGATGGCGAGCCTGCTCACGCTGGCAACCTGTATCGGTATCTTTACCGCAATTACACTCGGCAGCCTGAGGGACTGGATATGATGACCGTATTATCCTTTCCGGCAGCACTGGCACAGGACATGCTGCTGGCGGCGGTTCCGGCGGCCGGGTTTGCGATGGTATTCAATGTGCCGAAACGGGCACTGAAATACTGCGCGCTGCTGGGCGCGATAGGTCACGGCAGCCGGTTTATGCTGATTGCTGCCGGTTTTGATATCGTTGCCGCCACATTTTGGGCATCGGTTCTGGTGGGGATCATCGGTATTCAGTGGTCCCGCTGGTGGCTGGCGCACCCGAAAGTCTTTACGGTGGCGGCTATTATTCCGATGTTTCCGGGAATTAATGCTTATATGGCGATGCTGGCGGTGATCAAATTGTCACAGTCCGGTTTTACCCCGGAACTGCTGGAGATGCTGGTGAGCAATTTCCTGCGGGCAGCCTTTGTGGTCGGAGCTCTGTCTATCGGGTTATCTGTACCCGGTTTATGGTTGTACCGCAAGCGTCCGCGTGTTTAACTGATGCGGGTCAGATTCAGGATAATGTCCATCACCGGTTTATCGGTTACATGAATCTGAATCTGTACCCGGCCCGGACTTTCCTGCACACGGACATCCACTTCGTTATCATCATAGGCACAGGCCGTACCGACTATTTCATCTATCATTTCATCAACCAACGGATGCATGATTATTCTCCGGAATTATTATTGATGGCAGCAGAGTATAAAGTTTTTAATTAAAACTATTCTGTAAAAAAACGCCCTAAAAATGTCTAATCCGGCAGATTGACTGATTCATAATAAATCGGAGGCGATAATTCCCGGCCGGCATGGCATAATCGCTGCCCCGGTATTCTGTTGGTTTATGATTTATATGCGCATTTTTCAATCAGTTCGTGTTTCATTATTTTTATTTTGTGTTATTACGTCTGTGGCATTTGCTGCTGCGCCGGAACGGTTTGACGAAGCAAAAATAGTTGCCCGTGAGAAGGTCTATTACGATCAGAACCGTAATCCGCAGGGAGAAGGTACGCTTTATTGCGGCTGTCAGTGGGACTGGGCCGGAAAATCCGGCGGCAGGGCAGACCTCAGCAGCTGCGGATATCGTGTGCGGGCTCAGGTGACCCGGGCTGAACGGATCGAGTGGGAGCATATTGTCCCGGCCTGGGTTTTCGGGCATCAGCGTCAGTGCTGGCAGAATGGCGGGCGCAAAAATTGTGTCAGTGAGGATCCGGTATTCCGTGCGATGGAGGCTGACCTTCATAATCTTGCGCCGTCCGTCGGTGAAGTCAACGGTGACCGCAGTAATTTCCGGTACGGGATTGCACGCGGAGCCGGTTCACAGAGTTACGGGCAGTGCACCAGCCGGGTGGATTTTAAACAGCGGGTTTTTGAGCCGCGGGATGAAGTCAAAGGTGAGGTGGCACGGGTCTGGTTTTATATGCATGACCGTTACGACCTGGCAATGTCAGAGCAGCAGCAGAAATTACTGATGGCCTGGGACAGCGAATTTCCGCCGTCTGCCGCTGAACGGGAACGGGATCGCCGTATCCGGGCAGTAACCGGGCAGTCAAACCCGTTTGTGACCGGTGAACGCCGCTGGGAACCGGGTCATATCAACAGTGCTGACGGTATTTTTACCCGTCTGCCGTCCGCACCTGTGGCACCGGCAAAGGTACCGCTGAAAGCTGAAAAAAAAGCTGAAGATCAGCATATCCGCGGTAACCGTAACAGTAAGATTTACCATTTTCCGGATTGCCCCGGCTATAAGCGGATAAGCAGCAAAAATATTGAAGCGTTTCCGGATGCGGCCTCCGCACAGGCAGCGGGCTACAGCATGGCGAAGAACTGCAAAGTGCGCTGATATGCGGCGGATAACAGAAATGTAGTAAAAATGTTAAATATCCGCAGATTTTAATTGCTGAAAAGAAAAGATTGTCATTATACTGTCACAAAGTCAGTTTAGTGTTCGCTTTAGTTTGTCATCTGAGGATAACGAATGCGACATACAGACGAACGACAGTACCGGCCGGTGATAAATACCCTGAGCAGCAGGGTGGATTTATCACCGGCTTTTTTTTATCTGAATGTTCACTCATGGCTTGAAGGGAGCCGCCGGTTGCCAACTCACTGTTTCAGTTATTCCGTCATCAGAAATCAACAGGATTAAGATTATGGGCAGACAAAAAGCGGTAGTCAGAGCACGCAAAGAGGCAAAACGAATGAGCCGGAAAGAGTCGCGCAGGGCACGTTTTAATGATGATAATGTGGCGGTATTTATCCCGGCAGGCGGGGTGGAAGCCATCGGTATGGCGCGGGAAAAACGTGACAATAGTGCTGTTTTACCGCGAAATGATGCGCAGGATAAATACATCAGGGCGATAGCCCGTAAACAACTGATTATTGCCAACGGCGAGGCAGGGTGCGGCAAAACCTTTATCAGTACCGCGCTGGCGGCAGATGCACTGATCAATAAGGAAATTGAGCGGATTATCGTTACCCGTCCGGTGTTACAGGCGGAAGAAGATTTGGGTTTTCTGCCCGGGGATATAAGCGAAAAGTTCGCGCCGTATTTCCGGCCGGTATATGACGTTCTGGTGAAACGGATGGGCGCCTCATTTTTACAATATTGTCTGCGTCCTGAGATAGGTAAAGTGGAAATTGCGCCGTTTGCCTATATGCGCGGACGTACCTTTGAGAATGCTGTGGTGATCCTTGATGAGGCACAGAACGTGACTGTCACACAAATGAAAATGTTTCTGACCAGGATGGGGGAGAATGTGACAGTGATTGTCAACGGAGATGTCAGCCAGTGTGATTTGCCGGGCAATATTCCGTCCGGGCTGGCAGATGCCCTGCGCCGTTTCCTGGATGATGAAATGGTATCAGTGGTGTCCTTCACACAGGATGACTGTGTGCGTTCATCACTTTGTCTGCGGGCATTACAGGCGTATAACTGATTTCACAGGCTGCGGCATGCCGCAGCCTGTTTATCATCAGTCGTCAGCATCCATCACATCATGACGCTGGCGGTGATAACCTTCCTCGTCGTAGCCGAACCGCCAGTACGGGATCGCATACATCTGACTGTGTTCCCCTTTCAGTTCACGGCGCACATAGCGGCGTAAATCTCTGACCATAGCGTCCTCTCCGGCAATCCAGAAAGTACACTCTGTCACATCGGCTACCGGCCAGCTTTTAAACAGCGCGGTGATCTCCGCGGTTTTTTCTGTTCCGCCGGTGATCCAGTGAAGGGTGATACCTGCCGGTTTGTTCAGCACCTGCTGATCGTCAGCGTGATCGATACGGATAACCACATTTCCCTGTGCTTCAGCGGGCATTTTTTCCAGAAGCGCTGCAACGGCAGGCAGCGCGGTTAAGTCAGCGGCCATATAGTAGTATTTTGCCACCGGCAGCAACGGATCAGGCCCGCCGGGATTGGTAATACCGATATAATCACCCTGTTTGGCATTTCTGGCGAAATCAACGGCCGGACCGGCATCATCATGCATGGCAAATTCAATATCGATTTCTTTCCGTTCAGGGCGGACAGCACGCACAGTATAGGTGCGGGCAACCGGACGCGGTTTATCTTCCGGCCAGACCGGACCTTTATCGGACAGAACCGGCAGAGCGGGCGGATTCGGCGTATCTTTGGCAATAAACAGTTTCAGGTGACCGCCTTCGCAATCCGCCGGATAAGTGTCCAGCGAATCCGCCGTAAAGGTAATACGGCGCAGATTAGGGGTAACGTCGGTAAACGATTTCACCTGAATCAGACGCGGCGGTGCAGGGCGGTAGATATTTTTTTCCCGGCTCATGCGTAATTCTCCGTTTTATTGTTGTTAGTTTCGTTATATCTATTTTGCGGAGTGTATCAGGAATTTAGGGTAATGCTAATCATTATCAATAAAATTATTTAAAAAAGCACACCGCATGGGGGTGTGGTGTGCCGGGCAATGCAACTGCTGCGCAGTGCATGAAGTACTGATGAGGTACTTACTGATGAGACATGACGACTATTTTACTTTCATTCCCGCTGCCGTCATTAATAAGCGGAAAAGCGATGAGACTGCAAACAGTGCCAGAACACTGCCTGCCCAGATAGCGACCATCCAGGCGGCCTTCTTCCACCAGGGGGCCGGTGCGGCAGGCTCAGTGGTAGCCCTGGTCATGGGTGATTTTTCCTCTGAAGACATAGTAACTCCACCAGGTATATACCAGGATAACAGGTATGATGAATAAGGCACCGGCCAGCATAAAGCTCAGACTTTCTCCGGGAGCAGCAGCCATTTCATAATCAATTACCGGCGGAATAATCATTGGCCAGATACTGATGCCGAGTCCGGTGAAACCCAAAAAAACCAGACCGAGTGCCGCAAAGAACGGTGTGTAGTGCAGATGGCAGTTCACACTGCGGAACAGCGCGGTGACACAGATAATCACCAGCAGTGGTACCGGCAGAAAGAACAGAATGTCCGGGAAGCTGAACCAGCGCGACGCAATGGCCTCATGCGCCAGCGGTGTCCACAGGCTGATTACGGTCAGAACTGCCAGCATTACCAGTGTCAGGGGTTTCAGCACGTTGTACATCTGCTGTTGTAAGTGACCTTCCGTTTTCATCACCAGCCAGCCGCAACCGAGCAGGGCATACGTGATCACCAGACCGAAACCGCAGAACAGCGGGAACGGCGCCAGCCAGTCAAATGCACCACCGGTAAAGGCACGGTTTGCAACCGGGAAGCCTTCAATCACACTGCCGGCCACTACGCCCTGGACAAAGGTGACGATCACAGAACTGATCAGAAAAGCGCGATCCCAGAAATAGCGGTGATCTTTATCCGCTTTGAAACGGAACTCAAAGGCCACGCCGCGAAAAATCAGGGCAACCAGCATCAGCGTCAGCGGAATAGCGAGCGCATCCAGAATCACAGCATAGGCGAGCGGGAAAGCGCCGAACAGCCCGGCACCACCCAGTACCAGCCAGGTTTCGTTGCCGTCCCAGACCGGTGCGACGCTGTTCATCATCAGGTCACGGTCAGAATTGCTTTTCACAAAGGGATAGAGGATGCCGATACCGAGGTCAAATCCGTCCATCACGATATACATCAGTGTGCTGAATATAATAATGACGAACCAAATCAGGGGTAAATCAATGCCCATGAGACACCTCCGGCGCAATACCTTTGCGGATCAGCTTCATCATATAGATGTAGCCAATACCAAACACAGAACCATAAACAATAAAGAAGATCAGCAGGCTGATACTCATATGCATCTCACCATGTGCCGAGACAGCATCAGTCGTGCGCTGTAATCCGTAAACCACCCATGGCTGACGGCCGATTTCGGTCACAAACCAGCCTGCAAGAATGGCAACAAGTCCGGACGGGGCCATCCATAACATAAACCGGTGAAAAGGCCGGGAATCATACAAACGTCTGCGGTAACGCAGCCACAGACTCAGAGCGGCAGCCAGAAGCATCAGCATCCCGAGACCAACCATCACGCGGAATGACCAGAACACGGCAAATACATTGTCCGGCCTGTCTTCAGGCAGAAATTCTGTTAGTGCGGGTACCTGTTTATCAAAGCTGTGTGTCAGGATCAGACTGGCCAGACCGGGGATTTCCACGGCATAACGGGTTTTTTCCTGTTTGTTATCCGGAATACCAAACAGAATCAGCGGTGTAGCCTCACCGGGTTTGTTCTCCCAGTGACCTTCCATCGCGGCCACCTTAACCGGCTGATGCTTCAGTGTATTCAGCCCGTGAGCATCGCCAATCAGAGCCTGGAGTGGTGCCAGTACCACAATCAGCCACAATGACATGGAGAACATCTTTTTCATTGCACCGGATTTGTTGCCGCGCAGCAGATGCCGGGCCGCAGAAGCGGCAATAAAGAAGGCGGATGCGAGAAATGCCGCAGTTGTCATATGCAGCAGGCGGTACGGGAAGGACGGATTGAAAATCACCGCGAACCAGTCCACCGGTACGACAACACCGTTGATCACTTCATGCCCCTGCGGGGTCTGCATCCAGCTGTTGGACGCCAGGATCCAGAACGTGGACATCAGTGTGCCGAGTGCGACCATACAGGTAGCGAAGTAGTGCAGTTTTTCACCGACCCGGTGCCAGCCGAACAGCATCACACCGAGGAAACCGGCTTCCAGGAAGAACGCTGTCAGGACTTCATAGGTTAGCAGCGGACCGGTGATTGACCCGGCAAATTCAGAAAAGAAACTCCAGTTGGTGCCGAACTGATACGCCATCACCAGACCGGAAACCACCCCCATACCGAAATTTACGGCAAAGATGGCTGACCAGAAATGAAAGAGCTTTTTGTAATCTTCATTGCGGGTTTTCAGCCACATCCCTTCAAGCACCGCCAGAAATGACGCCAGACCGATGGTGATCGCGGGAAAAATGATATGAAACGACACGGTGAAGGCGAACTGAATTCGCGCAAGCTCAAGGGCACTTAACCCAAACATTGTGACCTCTCGTTGTTATAACTACACAGATGAAATGTGTGGCGTAGTACACCATGAGTTGCTAAACTATAATAGTGACAATTAATAACGAAAAAACTATAACAGTTTTACGGAGAGCGTTCCATGACACGCTACGAACAGTTAGCAGAACAGATAAAACAGCAGATCGAAGATGATATCTGGCAGGTTGGTGACCGGCTGCCGTCATTGCGGGAAAGTGCCAGACAGTCCGGGCTGAGTCTGATGACTGTCGTACAGTCGTATCAGTTACTGGAGAGTCAGGGCTGGGTGGTGGCGCGCCCGCAGTCCGGGTACTTTGTTGCCAAACGCGCGCCGGCGTTTGCCCCGGCCAAAGGCGGCCTGGGTATGCACCTGAGCGAAAATGTGGAGATCAATGCCTCGCTGTTTGATGTGCTTCAGGCCTGCAAAGACCCGGCCATTATCCCGTTCGGCTCGGCATTTCCCGATCCCTCGCTGTTGGTTCAGCCGAAGCTCTCCAAAGCCCTGGGGGCGGTGGCCCGCCGTATCGCACCGCAAAGTGCGGTGGTCAATATGCCGCCGGGGAATGAAAAGCTGCGGCGTAATATCTCCCGCCGCTATGCCGCGCAGGGTATTCATGTCTCTCCGGATGATATTGTTATCACTGCCGGGGCAATGGAATCCCTGTCACTGAGTTTGCAGGCGGTAACGGAACCGGGGGACTGGGTGGTGATTGAATCACCGGCATTTTACGGGGCATTACAGGCGATTGAGCGTCTGCGGCTGAAGGCGGTGGCGATCAAAACCGACCCGCAGACCGGGATTGATCCGGATGCACTGGAAGACGTGGCCGGCCGTTATGATATCAGAGCCTGCTGGCTGATGACACACTTCCAGAATCCGCTCGGCGGTACGATGCCGCAGGAAAATAAACGGCGGCTGGTGGAGATTCTCACGCGGCACGGGATCGCACTGATTGAGGATGATGTCTACAGTGAGCTCTGGTTTGGTAACGATGCGCCGCAACCGGCGAAAAGCCTGGATAAAGACAACAATTTCTTCCATTGTTCTTCTTTTTCCAAATGTCTGGCTCCGGGCTTCCGGGTCGGCTGGGTGGCGGCCGGAAAACACGCCCGGAAGGTACAGCAGTTACAGATGATGAGTACCGTATCCGCCAGTATGCCGACACAGCAGGCCATTGCGGAATATCTCGGGCAGGGGGGGTATGATGCACATCTGAAAAAACTGCGTCAGCAGTTGCAGCAGCGCCAGCACCGGATGCTGTATGCCATCAGCGAATACTTCCCGCCGGATGTGAAAGTGAACTGTCCGCAGGGCGGCTATTTCCTCTGGCTGGAATTTGAACCGCCGTTTGATGCTGTCAAACTGTACCGGATGGCACTCAATGAGCAGATCAGTATCGCGCCCGGTTCCATGTTTTCCACCAGTGATCAGTTTAATCATGCCTTCCGCCTGAACTGCTCATTTGAATGGAATGACCGGCTGGACAACGCAATGAAAGTGCTGGGGCAGCTGTGTTATGTGCTGAAGAAAACACAGGGGTAAGATAATCCGGGTAGTCACGGCACTCAGAAGTGTAAACAGAAAAAAACGGGCTCAGAAAAGAGCCCGTTTTGCCGGAAACAGAAGCGGATTAACTAAATGCCAGACTAACTGCGGCGGTGGCCAGTAATCCCCCGGCAACACCTTCACCGATACGGCGGCGTTTGTCGTTATATTCCCCTTTGCTCATCTGGCCGAAAATCAGAGCCACACCGCTGTAAACAATCGCACAGCTGGCGATATACACACCGGATAACAGCAGGGACTGCATCGCGACACTCTCACTGCCGGAAATAAAGTTCGGCAGGATAGCAAAGTAAACCAGCAAGCCTTTCGGATTCAGGAAACTGGTGAAAAAACCCTTGGTGATAACAGATTTGGCTGCCGGCTGCATCGGCGGCATTTCACTTTTATGCATGGCAGACATCACCATACGGAAAGCCAGGTAAGCAATATAGGCTACACCGAACCAGCGCATGCCGTTAAACAGAACCGGGGATGCCACAACAACAGCCGCCAGCCCGAATGCCGCCAGAATGGAATGCATACCATAGCCCAGCAATACACCCATATTGGCTTTCAGTGCCGCACGGGAACCACTGGCGAGGCCTTGTGACGAAACGAATAAAATATCGGGTCCGGGAGCAAATACAATGGGTAACACGGTTGCGCCAAACACCATCAATGTATTTATGACCATACAACACCCCAAGTTCAAAAATATATTAATAATTCACAATTTATTGAATATTAAGAATTAATTCAATCTTGTGACGTTCTTATTTGTTATGCAAATTATACGGAGCTTTGCGGGAAATTAGATTGTTAAATTGACCTGAAAAAACTATTCTTAGCAATATTATTGCGCGAAAACTGTCAGGTGGTGATTTAAATGTCAATTGAACTGGATAAGATGGATCGGCGGATTCTGGATCAGCTGCAACGTAACGGCCGAATGCAGAATGTGGAGCTGGCACGCGAGGTGGGGCTCTCACCCTCACCCTGTCTGAGACGGGTACGACGTCTGGAGGAAACCGGTGTCATCAGGCGCTACACGGCGATTCTGGACGGCAGCAAGATAGGGGCGGGCCTGATGCTCTATGCCCGTATCTGGTTTAAGGGACAGGATGCGCAGACTATCAATGATTTTGTCGCCGCCATTAATGAAATGCCGGAGATCGTAGAGTGTCATCTGATGGCAGGTGAATGTGATGCCATGATCCGTATTGTGACCAAAGACCTGACATCTTACCGGCGTTTTCATGCAGACCACCTGACACAAATACCAAGTATTCAAAGTGTTAAGACAGAAGTACCGATGGAAACACTGAAGGTGACACACGCGTTGCCCCTGTAAATTGTGATGGTTATCACGAAAAGCAACGAAATTGTGCACTCAGACATGTTTTCAGCAACAGAATTGCGCAGTGATTTTGTGATGAGTGTCAAATCATAGGCAAAGAAAAAGGCGCGTTAAAAAACGCGCCTTCACAGATAAAACCAGAATATTATACTTCGGACATCAGTTGCCGGTAACGCTGATCATCATGATACAACTGATGGAATACGCGGTATTTGGCATCATAAAATTGTTTGATGCTTTCCGTCTGCGGTGTCACGGTTTTACTGATCCGGCTCATCGCCTGCATCGCTTCCGGGATGGAGGAATAGAAGCCGGCAGCCACAGAGCCGAGCATGGCCGAACCAAGCAGAACTGCTTCACTCTCTTCCGGCAGCAGCATGGCGCATCCGGTGGCGTTAGCGTGTTCCTGGATAAAGATCGGGTTCTTGGTGCCGCCGCCGCAACCCATGATGGTATCAATGGCATATCCTGCTTTATTCATTTCTTCAATGATATGACGGGTACCCAGCGCAATCGCCTGGATAGTCGCCAGATAAATCAGCGCGAGATCATCGAGGGTCTGTGTCATACGCAGACCGGTCACCACACCGCGCAGGTTCGGGTTCGCCCGTGGTGAGCGGTTGCCGTGGAAATAAGGCAGCACATGGATATGCCGTGTCAGCAGGGCAATATCTTCTTTTGAACCCGCCAGCGACAGCAAACGGTCGTTGAGGAGCTGATACACGGTCTGCTGATTCTGTTCGGCCAGCTTTTTCGCGTCGCTGTACTGCGGGTGTGACGTGATCATATGGTCGATCAGTGCACCTGTTGCGGATTGCCCGCCTTCATTGAGCCAGTAGCCCGGAATCATTGCACTGTAATACGCGCCCCAGATCCCGTCGATAAAGCGGGCATTTTTGGATACCGCCATATGGCAGGAAGAGGTGCCGCCGATCAGCGCCAGACGGGTATTGAAATCCGGCTGTGCGCCGGTGGCATCTGCGGCACCCAGAACGCCGATCCCGCCGGCATGTGCATCAATAATAGAGGTGGCAACCGGCGTACCCGGAATAAGCCCCAAATCCGCAGCCGCATTTGGTGTCAGCCCGTTACCGACCGGTTCACCCATCGGACGGATCTCGCGGCCGATAATCTGTGCATCGTTCTCCGGCAGGTCTTCCAGGCCAATCTGGCGGAAGAAATGGGTATCCCAGCGATCTTCATGGCCGAGATAGGTCCATTTGCACACGGTGGAGCAGAGCGAACGGCTGTTGGTATAGGTGGCTTTCCAGGTGAGAAAATCAGGAAGATCAAAGAAATAGCCTGCTTTCGCCCAAGTGGATGGCATGTTCTGCTTAAGCCATAACAGCTTCGGCGTTTCCATCTCCGGTGAGATACGGTTACCGACATACGCCAGCACCGGGTGTTTTGTATCATTGATCCGCTGTGCCTGACTGATAGCCCGGTGATCCATCCACATAATAATGTTCTGCTCACTGCGCCCGGTCGGGCTGACAGTCAGCGGCTGGCCCTGTTTATCCAGTACCACCAGGGAGCAGGTGGCATCAAAACCGAGGCCTTTTACCTGAATCGGGTCGATACGCGCCTGTGCCACCGCATCTTTTACCGCGAGACACACACTGCGCCAGATATCATCGGAGGATTGCTCCACATAATCCGCCTGTGGTTTGAACTGACGGATATCCCGCGTTGCTTCGCCTTTTTTGCGTCCGGCAGCATCAAAAACCCCGGCCCGGGCGCTGCCGCTCCCGACATCCACACCAATAAAATAGACACTCATAATCCGCTCCCTTATGACCGGGCTTTCTGCAATGCAATAAATAAGATAAGAATGCCGCCCCACAGCGCCATGATGAGGTAACTGCTGACCCCCAGCAGGTTCAGGCCGCTTTCCAGCATCTGTAAGACAAACAGGGCCAGCACAATGCCGATAATACGCCCGAAGCCGCCATCCGGGTTCACGCCGCCGAGTACAGAGGCCAGAATGGCGATCAACAGGTAAGATTCCCCGTATCCCGCTTTGGCGGAGTTAAACTTAGCCATCATAATAATGGCGGCCACCCAGCACAGGACAGACGAAATAACATACACAGCCATAATGGTTTTCTGTGTGTTCAGACCGGAAAAGCGGGTCGCTTTCTCATTGGAACCCATCAGATAGACTGTGCGGCCGAGCGGTGTATATTCCAGCAGTCCCCACAGCAGGAACGCAAACAGCAGGAACAGGATCAGCGGCATCGGGATCCCGAGAAGGGTGCCGTTCCCCAGCCACAGCAGTGACGGCGGGAAGCCGGAAATCACGGTACCGCCGGAAATCAGCACATTCAGGCCGTTGATTAATGTCATCATCCCGAGGGTTGCGAGGATAGGAGACACACCCACAAAGGCAATCAGAAAACCGTTAATCAGCCCGATAATCACGGCGGTGACCAGACCGGCCAGCAGGGCAGGCAGCAACATTGCGCCGTCACCCGGGCTCATGGCCATCACGCTCGCCATTACCAGTCCGCAGGCATTGGTGGTGGCAATAATGGACAGGTTGATCCCGCCGGTCAGCATACAGACAGACATAGCCAGTGCCAGCATGCCGAGCAGCGGCATCTGGGAGGTCATTGACTGGAAGTTGGAGACAGAGAAAAAAGCACCTGCATTAAACATCCCCTGCAACAGCAGGATAGCGGCCATGATCACCAGCAGGTAAATAATGTTGCGGTCACTCCGCAGATTCAGCATTGACATCATGACAGATGACCTCCGGCAGCAGCACGGCGTTTTTCGTTATACGCGGTGAAACTGATACTGATAACAATGATAAGCCCGGTCAGCACAGTGTGCCAGTAAGACGGCACACCGGCCAGGGTCAGGCCGTTTTTGACAATCGCCAGCAGGGCAACCCCGAGGATAACCCCGGTAAGAGAGCCTTTGCCGCCGGTCATACTGACACCGCCTAATACCACGGCCGCCAGTACAGTCAGTTCAAATCCCATCAGGGCATTCGGCGCCACGGACTGGGTGATTTGTGTCTGCACCACAGAGGCAATGCCTGCCAGTGCACCCATATAGCCGTAAACAAACAGCATCACGCCAAGAATGCTGATACCCACGCGCTTCGCGGCGTCCGCATTACCGCCGACCGCATAAATCTGACGGCCGGCACGGGTTTTACTCATCAGAAAGCCGGTAAAAATAACCACGGCAATCAGGGTCAGAATCGGCAGGGAAAGGCCGTAGTCATAACCATCACTGCCGGTAAATGACATCACTTCAATACCATCCATAAACCACTCCGGAAAGCCGTACAGCCATTCGCCGTTAGTGAAATAGATCAGCAAACCGAAAAAGACGTTCAGGGTGGAAATGGTGATAATAATAGACGGCACTTTCAGGCGGTAGATAAGCAGGGCGTTGATCAGCCCCAGCAGCAGACCCGTAACCGCCGCGATAGCAAAGGCAATAAAGAAATTACCGCCCTGTGACAGCACATAAGTTGCCATCACATACTGTGCGGTTGCAGCCGTAGCAGGAAAGGAGATATCAATCCCGCCGGACACCAGCACCACAAACAGACCACAGGCCATAATCGCCAGAATGGCGGTGCTGGTGGTCATATCAAACACATTTCCTAATGTCATAAAATCTTCATTGGTGACACTGAGAAACACACTGAGCAGCACAATTAATACCGCCAGCCAGAACTCATGATATGCAAACAGATGACGACATGACTTAAGCATTAACCGCCTCCGTGATTGCCTGTTCCGTTGATGTTAACGGATTGAACTCATGGGTAAAACGCCCTTCTTTCATCACAATGACCCGGTGACTGTTATAGAATACTTCAGGGATTTCATCACTGATCATCAAAATTGCCATGCCTTCGGCGGCCAGCATTCTGATTATCTGATAAATACTCTCTTTGTTGGCGACATCCACGCCGACCGTCGGGGAATCGAGGATCAGAATATCCGGTTTTGCCGCTATCCATTTGGCAATCGCAATACGCTGGGCGTTCCCGCCGGACAGACTGGTGACCGGCAGCGCCGGATCGGACACTTTTATCTGTAGTGCCTCAATCAGTCCGCTGACCAGCTCATGTGACCGGGCGTGATCGAGCAGTCCGCTTTTGCGGGTCAGACGCGGCAGCATCACGGAGGTGGTGTTGTCATGAATAGACTGCGCCATCACCAGCCCCGTACTCATGCGGTCTTCTGACACATAGCCGATGCCGTGATTAATCGCATCCCGGTTGGAGTGCAGCTGAACCGGTGAACCATTGATCAGCAGGGTGCCGCTGTCCGGTTTCGTCATGCCGAACAGTGACAGACACAACTCTGTACGTCCGGAACCGAGCAGCCCGGTAATGCTGACCACTTCGCCGGCATGCAGCTTCAGGTCAATATCATAAAATTGATGTTGCTTTGTCAGTTTCTCTGCGCTGAGACGTAAGTGTCCCCCGGTGTTGTACGCAGAAAGCGGTGTGAACTCGAAACGCTGACCGGTCATAAGATACGCCAGTTCTTCACTGTTCATCTTATCCGCGTCATAGGTTCCGATCAGTTTTCCGTCACGGATCACGGAGATCCGGTCGGAAATTTCCATTACTTCATCGAGCTTATGGCTGACAAACACCACGGTGACGCCGTTTGCTTTCAGATCAGCAACCACGCGGATCAGCTGATTGACTTCACTGCGCGTCAGCGAGGCTGTCGGCTCATCCATAATCACCAGCCTGGCGTCATTTGCCATCGCGCGGCAGATAGCGACCAGCTGGCATTCAGCAATGGAAAGTTGTTCAACACGTTTATGCAGGGGCAGGGACAAGCCAATGCGGCTGATAATTTCCTGCGCCTGTTTCATCTGGCGGCGGCGGTTAGCCAGCCCTTTGTACCACTTAACATGTTCCTGAATCACAATGTTTTCAGCAACTGTCAGGTTAGGAAAGAGCGAGAGATCCTGGTAAATCACCTGAATACCCTGCTCAATAGATTGCTGCGGGTTTAACCTGCTGTAGCTCTGCCCGTTAATAATAATTTCTGCGTCCTTTTCCGGCGGATGAACACCGGAGATCACCTTGAATAAGGTACTTTTGCCACAGCCATTCTTACCGGCGAGACAATGAACCTCACCCCGGTTAAACGTCAGATTTATATTATCGAGTGCAATGACGGAGCCGAAGTGTTTGGAAACCTGTTTTAAGGTAATCAGTGCGTCTTTTGACATATACCAGCCCATAACAGGGCAGCATGCATGCTGCCCTTTTTAACAAAAAATAAAGAAGGATCAGAAACCGAGCGAAGTGGCGTTATTACCGTCAACTTCCAGGATTTTATTAAATTTAATCACTTGTTTCTGAGTATCGATTTCTGCTTTACCCAGATCTTTGACTTCCACCCCGTCAGTTACTTTTTTGCCGTCCAGAATATCTTTGGAGACAGACACCAAAGCGTAACCTGCATCAGCCGGGTTCCACAGGAAACCTTTCTTGATTTCGCCGCCTTTCAGGTATGGTGCAGCCTGAGCCGGCATCAGGATACCCGCGGTGCTGATTTTGTTTTTCGCACGTTTTTTCTTGATGGCCTCACCGGCACCGATCAGACCCAGTGAGCCGTATGAGACAATCCCTTTCATTTCCGGGTGGGCTTTCATCAGGTCATTGGTTGCCGCAAAAGAAGCATCGATGCTTTCGGCAACCGGCATACGGCTGGTTACTTCAAACATTTCCGGATAGGTTTTCTTCTGGTATTCAACAGCCAGGTTTGCCCAGTTGTTGTGCAGAGGCACCGTCAGGGAACCGACATAAATCACATAGCCGCCTTTGCCGCCCATGTTTTTCGCCAGTTCATCCATTGTGGCTTTGGCATAAGCATCGTTATCGATAGTTTCGATATCCCAGTCTGCGTTATGGCCATCCGGTGCCTCGTGAGTCAGCACTACAATGCCCTGTTCGCGTGCTTTCTTAAAGACCGGCTCAAGAACAGTAACGTCATTCGGTACAACGGTAATGGCATCGACTTTTTTGGCGATCAGGTCTTCAATAATTTTTACCTGCTGAGCCGGATCCGGCGTGGAAGGTCCGACCTGATACGCATTTACGCCCAGATCTTTTGCTGCCTGCTGAACCCCTTTATCCATCTGGTTAAACCATGGAATCCCGGAGACTTTGACAACGTTGACAATTTCGTATTCTTTTGCCATGACACTGGCAGAGAAAAGCGCGACAGATAATGCAGCGACTTTAAAAAATGATTTCTTCATCGGTAATAACCCTTTTTATATGGATACAGAGAGTGTTGCAGGGAGACCAAATAGAAGCCTGACTATAGGAGCCGGGATGACAAAAGAGGGGAGTGGAACCTGAAAATGTGATCTATGCCCATTATTGTTTTTATTTGGATAATTTAATGATAATTAAATGTTAAAAATAATTTTTCATGTAATTTAATTACAATAAAAAATATCAAATTAACAATTAATTAACTAAATAATGCATAGTTATAAACAATAATTGTGTTTTATCAGCGCCGGGGAGAAGATGTTTTTATTGACATTTGTAAAAACACGTGTGAATTACGATAAAATCGCGCTGAACCGATTATTTTAAATGTAAATATTTAATTATTTTCATTTTTTTGTGATATTGATCATAAAAATAAACCCAGCGGGCTTTATCAGCCATGAAATAAAATAACAAAAATAATGGGTTGATTTTGTTTATTATCTGATTTTACTATTATTTTTATCCGAAAGTATTGAAATATATCACAGAATAAAACTGACTACCCGGGTTTCACTATCGCCCGGCAATCACCAGTTCCGGTTACGGATTAAAGGAAAACGGCTCGGGAGCGCCCGGAACGTAACTCAGAATGTGACGGGGACTACGGCCAGTTACGCCAGAAACTGACAGATAACAGCACAAGCAGCGTATAAATTTCCAGGCGGCCTAATAACATGGCAAAGCAGAGCAGGTATTTTGCCGCAGGGGATATCTCCCCGAACCCGGGAGCCGTTAATCCGAATCCCAGTCCCATATTATTAATACAGGCGGCCACGCTGGCAAAAGAGGTCATTAAATCGTACCCCATCAAATTAAGACACCAGATAAAAAAGCAGGTACATATGACATAAAGGAAGAAAAAACTCAGCACGGAATTAATCAGCCGGTGCTGCACAACAGTATCACCGACTTTAATCAGGGTTTGTGCTTTCGGATGGATCAGGGAATAGACTTCCCGCCAGCTTTGTTTGGAGAGAATTAAAAAACGGATAGCTTTTATTCCGCCGCAGGTGGATCCCACACAGCCACCGAAAAAACTGGCAAACAGCAGCAGAACAATAATATGAGACGGCCACTGTACATAATCACCGGTGGCAAGTCCGTTATCCGTCAGCATCGAACTGGTCAGAAAAAAAGCATGCACAAAGGATTCTTCTGCGGACGAATACATATTTGCCCGCCAGACCTCAAAAAAGACCAGCCCGATAATAAAGGCAGCCACAGCAAAATAGAAGCGTAATTCCGTATTACTGAACAGGGGTTTCAGGCTGCGTTTTGCCAGCGCCACAAAATAAAGAGTAAAGTTAACGGCGGATAACAATGAAAATATCCCGGCCACTAATTCAATCACGGAGCTGTTAAAATAACCGATGCTTTCACTGTAGGTGGAAAATCCGCCGAGAGATACGGTAGACAGCCCGTGACATAATGCATCAAACCATGACATTCCGGCCAGTTTAAAAGCTACCGTGCAGCAGAGCCCCAATAATAAATAAGTGAACCATAAATTACGGGCAGAGCTGGCTAACCGGGGTGTCAATTTCTCATCTTTAAACGGTCCCGGCATTTCGGACTGATATAACCGCATCCCCCCGATACCCAGCAGCGGAAATATGGCCACCGCCAGGACAATAACCCCCAGACCGCCGATAAAATTAAGTTGGGCGCGGTAATATAAAACGGAGCGGGGTAAATCGGTGACATTATGAAATACCGACGCACCGGTGGTGGTAATACCGGAAACGCCCTCGAACAGCGCATCTTCAAATGCCATATTCAGATGATCATCCAGCCAGAACGGCATGGCGCTGATAACAGAAAATAACAGCCAGAATACCGCAATCACCAGAAAGCCGTCCCGTGTCTGCAATTGCAGTCCGGTGGTTTTACTGCGGTACCAGCACACTAAACCGGCCGGAAAAAAATCAGAAAACTACCGGCAAACGCAAAAAAACTCTGCTCCTGCGCGATAAGCGCAATCAGCATCGGTAATAACAAAGTCAGGCTGTAAATCACTATCAGAAAACTGCTCAGATGGATAATGACTCGGGAACGGGTTGATATCACAGAGCGACCACCGGTTTTTCCAAAATAAATAGCAGATAATACTTAATTCCTGATAGTGAACTGATCACGGCCGGTTGTAAATTGTTTTCAGCTGAATTACCTCGTCCCGTCTGCCCACACCTGCTGATAATCGGCACCGTTCACCCGCCAGATCTCACGGATATTTTCACCGGTATACTTCAGATAATCATTTTCAGCTGAAAACTGTGTTGCCAGAGCCATTTCACATTCCGTTGTTATTTTTCGCGGAGCATCAATAACGGATGATGCCACGGAATCTTCCTGTAAACGGATCCTCAGTTTTTTTAATCCGTGCTGTACATGGAACAGAAACAGGTATTTATGCAGCATTCTCAGCTCCGGACTTTTTATCGGCAAGCCGAGTGTAAATAATACCGACGACAATGGTCAGTATCAGACCGGCAATAACAACCAGTTTACCATTTTCCGTCACACCGGCAGGGCTTGAGGCATAGGAAAAATTATGCGCAAAGGCCGCGCCGGTCAGCATACCCAGCACACTGACAGCCGCATCGGTATTCCCCTGTCCGGCATTGGCTAATTGCCGGAGTGGGCATCCGGTAATAAAGACACCGCATAATCCGACCAGTGACATGGAAAGGAAATTCCACAGCCCGTCATTGTGAGCTATCGGCTGATTATCAAATCCGATATTAATTTTTCCGGTGAGCATATTACCGGCAATAACGACCAGCAGCAGGGCGAGAACGCCGATTGCCATCGTGTAATTACGGGACAGAAAAATATTTTTTGCCATACCGATAAAACAGAAGCGGGTACGCTGAATAATCACACCAATAACAAGTCCGGCGGTTATTGCCATCCAGACCGGAGCATGCGCGGCACCCGGCCCTTTGACGCTGGATTTGAAGATTGAACTGTCGATAATAAACAATACAAATAACACCAGACATACTGCCGGTAATATTAAGCCCTCAGCCGCAGACTGCTGATAATTACGCGGTAATGAAAAGCCTTTTTTAATAAACAGACTGCCGATACCAATACCGGCGACCAGACCGAATAACCCGACGACGGCATTTAAATCACCGGCACCAATCCGCAGGATCATTCGCAGCGGGCACCCTAAAAAAACCAGACAACCGGCCATCATCAGAAAACCGAGAGTGAAACGGATCACCGGTGCGGAACCGGCTTTGGACTGAAACTCTTTAAAAATAACCGCGGCTCCGAATGAGCCGAGAATAAAACCAAAAATTTCAGGACGAAGATATTGGACAGTTTCGGTATTATGCAATCCCATACTGCCTGCACTATCACGGATAAAACAAGCGACACAAACACCCATATTGGGCGGATTTCCGTATATACCAAGGAGTACAGCACTGATCCCTATAATAATACCGGAAATGATGATAATTATTTTTGTTGCGGACATTATATGACTCCGTTACGGAGATGTTATCTCCTGACTAATAGAACCTATTAAGTACAGGGTCAATGTACCGCAGTGAAAAATAATATCTTTTACCCGGGTCAAAGATTCGGAAAGCAATAATGCTGAGTATTCATTATTTTTTGAAAGATGCAACCTGACTATCTGATGTATCATCATAACGTTTTATTTACATAAAATTCAAATTAAGTTATCTCATTATGATAATGATAATATTATTACAGTGTTATCTCTGCTTTTCGTTTTTATTTCAGGCATTGCATATTCCGGAAGTTGGAAAGCATCCGGTGACCGGGGAATATATGACAGTAAGCAGACCACGGAGGGGTGTTTAAAAAACGGAAATAAGGCGAAGATTCAGCCAGTAAAGTCAGATCCGGCATTCAAGAGTATAGTAAATTGAGTAACACTCCTATTTTACAAAATGAGGTTTATGTGTACTATAATTTTGCTATTGACCCCGGTCAGTATGGATACTGAATTGGAGAATACATGGATATTTTTTATAACAAAAAGAATAGTGATTATTACTTAACAATGGCTGGTATATTTGTAGATGGCATAAATAAATCCTCGATCAGAGCATCTTCTTTTTATTTGAAATCAAGTAGTGTCATCCATTCATTTACAAATGAAATAAATAATTTTTGCTCAGAGAGATATCAGATATGCAAAAGTGAAAGGTCAACAACAAATGAAAAGCACAGAGCATTAGCTGAACTTAAAGAAGAGGATATTATTCTTAATAATGAATTAATGTCCCTGCAATTAAATAATTTTAGTAAGTATCTTTACCTGGAGGTATCTAAACTAAACGGTGTTGTTACATAAGTAATAAAAGGCCTTGCTTTCGTAGGGGGACTTGGACAGGTTGCTATGGGGCTGCCATTAATATTTGCCCCCGGAATTAATGGTATGGGAGGCTCTGTTTTTGGTGTGGCACTCGTTGCTCATGGTGCAAATAATATATATGAAAGCGTTAGTTTTTTTACCGGCACTGAAAATTCAGTTGGTTACGTAAGGGATTTTTATCGGGGGACATCTAAGGTCTTCGGGGGTGATGATCTGTTAGGTGATAAAATATACGCATCTGTAGATATAGCTCTTTCACTAAGGGGGCTGCTTGGCAAATTTTCCGAGCCAAGTAAAAAGTCATTAATAGCAACAAGTAAAGTTGGACCATTTAAATTTAAAAATTATGATAGCACGCATACAGGAAAAATATTTAGAGCCATAGATGCTGATTTTAAAATAGGATTTCAAAAAGTATCAAGATTAGCCATTTCTATAGAAATAATAAATGATGTCATTAGTTTAAAATCTATTTATTAAATTTTATTTTAAAATATAATCTGGAAAATTTAACGTATTCCCTGGATGTTTTAAATGATAAGCTAAAAAAAACAAATAATATATATGGAAGTATCATAAAAAATATATCATTGGTCGGTTTTGATATAAATGACAAAGGTATGGATGCAATTAAAATAAAAATAAACAAAGATGTATGTATAAAAGATTTTCTTGCTAACTCTGCTATTTTTTTATCAAAATTGACATTTACAGAAGCACATAATTTTCTGAACTGATGTATTTCACTACGCTTATAACCCACTTCAAGTAGTAACCTATTCATTGAACGCATAAAGTCCTCTTTGATATCTTTTTTTATGACTGTATTACATTGTAATCGTAGTGTTTTTGCCAAGGCCATACTATAACATTTATCTGAAAACAGGTTTAGATGGTATTTTTACCTGGATAATCTATCCCATTTAATAGAGTTTGTTCTTTGGTTGAATCCGGAATAAAAAATCCATGCAATTGCATGGATTTTATGTGTTTTCAGAAGGTTTAATGAAACAACAGATGTTATTTAAACATTAAACAGGAAATTCAGCACGTCGCCGTCTTTCACAATATAATCTTTGCCTTCTGCGCGCATTTTACCGGCTTCTTTTGCACCTTGTTCACCTTTGAACTGAATAAAATCTTCAAATGCGATGGTCTGGGCGCGGATAAAGCCTTTTTCAAAATCGGTGTGGATTTTACCGGCGGCCTGCGGGGCGGTTGCGCCGACAGGGATGGTCCAGGCGCGGACTTCTTTCACACCGGCGGTGAAATAGGTTTGCAGGTTGAGCAGGGCGTAACCGGCGCGGATCACGCGGTTCAGTCCCGGCTCTTCGATACCGAGGTCAGCCATAAACTCTTCGCGGTCACCATCTTCCAGCTCGGCGATATCAGATTCAATTGCCGCGCATACCGGCACAACCACTGAACCTTCTTTCTCTGCGATTTCACGTACCTGATCCAGATACGGGTTATTCTCAAAGCCATCTTCATTGACGTTGGCAATGTACATGGTTGGTTTCAGCGTCAGAAAGCTCAGGTAGCGGATAGCGCCCAGTTCTTCTTTATTCAGGTTCAGCGTGCGCAGCATCTGGGCGTTTTCCAGCAGAGGCAGGCATTTTTCCAGCACTTCCAGCTCCAGCTTCGCGTCTTTATCGCCGCCTTTGGCGCGTTTCTGCACGCGGTGGATGGCACGTTCACAGGTGTCGAGGTCAGCCAGCGCCAGTTCGGTATTGATGGTATCAATATCTTCTGCCGGGTTAACACGGCCGGAAACGTGAACAATGTTGTCATTGTCAAAGCAACGGACAACGTGACCGATAGCTTCTGTTTCGCGGATGTTGGTCAGGAACTGGTTGCCCAGACCTTCACCTTTGGATGCGCCTTTTACCAGACCGGCAATATCGACGAATTCCATGGTGGTCGGCAGAATACGCTGTGGTTTTACGATTTCTGCCAGTGCATCCAGACGGGCATCCGGCATCGGCACCACGCCGGTGTTAGGCTCAATTGTACAGAACGGAAAGTTCGCCGCTTCAATACCTGCCTTGGTCAGCGCGTTAAACAATGTTGATTTCCCGACGTTCGGCAGACCGACGATACCACATTTGAAACCCATAAATTCTTCACCTTAAAAATGACAGCAGACCAAAACGGCCTGCAAGCACGTTAAATAATTGCCGCCGATTATACACGGTTACGGATAAACAGACGATACCTGCGGTTTACTGACCGGCTTTAAATGTGTGCAGCCGTGAAATAGCTTTTGCCATACCGTCTTTCATTAAAACATCGGTGCAGCACACGGCTTCATCGATAGTCTGATCAATCAGTTGCTGCTCAGAGGCCGGGGGCTTACCCAGTACAAAGCCGACAACTTTGTTTTTATCACCCGGATGGCCGATGCCGATACGCAGACGATGAAAATTTGGATTGTTGCCGAGTTTGCTCTGGATATCTTTCAGGCCGTTATGACCGCCGTTACCGCCGCCAAGCTTCATTTTTGCCACCCCGGGCGGGAGATCCAGTTCATCATGAGCCACCAGAATTTCATCCGGGGCAATCTGATAAAAACCGGCCAGGGCACCGACCGCTTTGCCGCTCAGGTTCATAAAGGTGGCCGGCACCAGCAGGCGGACATCATTTCCCTGAATATTCAGGCGCGCGGTATAACCGTAAAACTTATTTTCTGATTTTAATGACTGATTATAACGGCGGGCCAGTTCATCCGCATACCAGGCACCGGCATTGTGGCGGGTTTGGGCGTATTCCGCACCGGGGTTGGCCAGCCCCACAATTAATTTTATCTGACTCACACTTGTATCACTTGTTGTTCAGGCAGGTTTGACTGCAAAGAGGACTATTCTACCCGTCACCCGCGCGGAGTACAAAAAAAACGTCCTCCCGGGACGGATGTGACTATTTGTGCAATAATTTAGTGATGAATTATTAAGTTTCGCTTTTGGGCACAATAAGCCAATAAAAATGTTTTATTTTTAGTCTATGTGATCTCATACGCAATATATACGTACAGATTCAGACTATAATCAGTGTCAAGAAGGAATTCCTACTTTCGTGCTTTGAGTTGTTAGCAGACAAAAGAGTGGCGGAGGTCCCTATGAAACGTAAATTATCCTTATTGCTCGGTAACCTGCTAATGGTTGTCGGTATGTTACTGATGGTCGGCAGTATGGCCTTTACTGTCAGTGTCCTTATTTTTGCACTCCCTTTACCGGATATCTACTCCGAAGCTTCTCTGATGGGGATCTTTATCGGTGCCCTCGTGTGGCTGGGCGGAGCCGGTCTGAGCGGGCGTCGTGAATCCATCGCGGATAAATATTACTGGCTGCGTCATTTCCACAGCCGCTATCGTCGCCGTATGCCGTAAACGGATTATTATCCTCATAAGCGGTTAACATGTTCTCCGGCAACAGTTAAACGCCTGCAACAAAAAACCCGTTGCCTTCACAACGGGTTTAAACACGCAATGTGTACGCTGATTGCGAAATCAGTGCTCGAACATCGCGGAGATAGACTCTTCATTACTGATACGGCGGATGGCTTCTGCCAGCATTCCGGATAACGTCAGGGAACGGACTTTATTCAGTGCTTTGATTTCTGCTGATAACGGAATGGTGTCACAGACAATCACTTCATCAATCACAGAATCACGGATATTGTTGACCGCGTTGCCGGAGAAGATAGGGTGAGTTGCGTAAGCAAACACACGTTTCGCACCGCGTTCTTTCAGTGCTTCCGCAGCTTTGCACAGCGTGCCTCCGGTATCGATCATATCGTCAACCAGTACACAGTCACGACCGGCAACATCACCGATGATATGCATCACCTGAGAAACGTTCGCGCGCGGGCGGCGTTTGTCGATGATAGCCATATCAGTGTCGTTCAGTAGTTTGGCGATCGCACGGGCGCGAACCACACCACCGATATCCGGAGAAACCACAATCGGGTTATCCAGATTTTTCTGTAACATATCTTCCAGCAGGATTGGGCTGCCGAATACGTTATCAACCGGGACATCGAAGAAGCCCTGAATCTGCTCAGCGTGAAGATCCACTGTCAGCACACGGTCAACACCCACACTTGAGAGGAAGTCAGCGACCACTTTCGCGGTAATTGGCACACGCGTGGAGCGGACGCGGCGATCCTGACGGGCATAGCCGAAGTACGGGATAACAGCAGTGATACGACCCGCAGAAGCACGGCGCAGCGCATCGACCATCACAACCAGTTCCATCAGGTTATCGTTAGTCGGCGCACAGGTAGACTGGATGATGAAAACATCACCACCGCGCACGTTTTCATTGATTTGAACACTGACTTCACCGTCGCTGAAACGACCGATCGCAGCGTCTCCGAGGTTAGTATACAGGCGGTTGGCAACACGTTGTGCTAGTTCCGGGATGGCGTTACCAGCAAAAAGCTTCATATCAGGCACGAGAAAAACCTCAGGCATGCGTCCAGAGAGATTGAATTGTGAACCTGAAAGCGTCCGGGGACGGAATCAGGGGCAATTACAGTAAACCAGCGCGGAACTGATGAAGCGGCGAAATGTTGACACCACGTGCCACAAAGCCCTTCACCCACGCCGGCGCGTTAATTAACACCTGTCGGGCGGCTGCCTGGTTTTCGAACTCTCCGAACACACATGCACCCGTACCGGTCAGGCGTGACGGAGTATATTGTAGCAGCCAGGAAAGAAGCTCATCAACCTCACGAAAACGTTTTCTTGCAATCGGTTCACAGTCATTTGCGTACGGAGCCTGTAATAATGCGGGCAGAGAGCGGATTGGTGTGTCGCGAATTAATTGCGGATCTGTGAAGATAAGCGGTGTCGGAACCGAAATTCCGGGGTGTGCAACCAGATACCAGCGCTCCGGCGGGGACGCCGGGTGCAGAATTTCGCCTATTCCTTCAGCAATCGCGGCATGACCCCGGACAAATACCGGGACATCAGCGCCAAGGGTTACCCCCAGTTCTGCAAGGATGTCATCCGGTAACTGTAACTGCCAGTGATAGTTCAGAGCGACAAGCACTGTGGCGGCATTCGAGGAACCGCCGCCGATACCGCCGCCCATCGGCAGAATTTTTTCAACGGCAATATCCGCACCGGGCAAATCCGCCGTCAAGTGATGATCTCTGGCATAGTTCTGTAACAGACGGGCGGCGCGGATCACCAGATTCTGTTCATCCGGTACCCCGGCAAGCGGAGTCAGCAGACGAATTTCTCCGTCAGTGCGCGGTGTGATTGTGACACTGTCACCATGGTTCAGAAACTGAAACAGGGTTTGCAGGGTGTGATAGCCGTCCGCACGGCGGCCTGTGATGTACAAAAACAGGTTCAGCTTGGCGGGGGATGGCCAGGTCAGCGATGTCAGTTGAGTGTCCATGAATCCATTTTCAGCTTGATGCGGTTATCACCCTGTTCGATATCCAGGCGGTTCGGCAGTTGCGGGGAGACTTTTTCATCATAGGACTGATAAGTGACTTTCCATTTTTCCATGCCCTGAGACCAGCTCAGTGCTTTCAGGTGATACTGATTGCTGATGGCATAAGACTGCGCGTCACCCGGCAGACCGACAATCCACTGACGCAGGTTTTCCATCGGTATGGTCATGCCGGTCAGCTGGTAAATCATGCTGTCAGGATCATCACTGTAATATTTCTGACCTTTGTTATCGGTCAGTTGTGTCTGACCGTCTTTGACAATCAGTTCCAGTTCGGTACTGCCGACCGGATTGGTGAGCAGCAGCTTGTAGCTATCCGGGGAGTACTGCTGCCAGAAAAAGCGGGCATAGGTTTTCCGGGTTGTACCGATATAGGCAAACGAGCCGCGGGTCTGATAACGCTGCAAATGGTTAATTTGTTCTGTCTGTGTTTTCCAGCCGGCAGAGGTGGCCGAAACGTCGCCTTTCTCTGTATTGTCGGGCAGGGTACAGGCGGCAAGTATCAGGCTGCACAGGGGCAGCAGTCTGATAAAGCGCGGTAATTGAATAGAGGCCACGTTGTAATTTCCTTTAACAACTTATAAAAGCAATAACAGTATTGTGCCTGTTTCAGTGCCTGTTTCCTACCTCTCTTACGCTGATTTACGCAATTATCCGCTCCGCTGACACCACCTGTTGCGCATCGCATTACGTACTTATTATCACTGTTTCCTGTTTAACGCTTTAATTGCGCGGAACCGGCTGCTAAAATGCATGCAGTTGTCCTTAATAAGGGTGTTAATTTCCGGTATACTTAACCGGTATTTTATACACTTACCCGGGTCTGTATTGCAGGATATGACTTTATTAGCTCTCGGCATTAACCATAAAACCGCACCTGTGGCCTTACGTGAGAAAGTCACTTTCTCACCGGACAGCATGGAAGCGGCATTAACCAATCTGCTCGAACAACCGTCCGTGAGCGGCGGCGTTGTGCTGTCTACCTGCAACCGGACAGAAATCTATCTCAGTGTGGATGAGCAGAATAATCAGCGCGACCAGCTGATTGAGTGGCTGTGCCGTTATCACAACATCAACCCGCAGGAACTGATGTCCAGCCTTTACTGGCATCAGGATAATGAGGCTGTCAGTCACCTGATGCGGGTGGCCAGCGGGCTGGATTCCCTGGTGCTCGGCGAGCCGCAGATCCTGGGGCAGGTCAAAAAAGCCTTTGCCCAGTCTCAGACATACCGTTCACTCTCCCGTGAACTGGAACGCCTGTTCCAGAAATCTTTTTCTGTCGCCAAACGGGTGCGCACTGAAACAGATATCGGTGCCAATGCGGTATCCGTCGCGTTTGCAGCCTGTACGCTGGCGCGTCAGATTTTTGAATCCTTATCCAAACTGAATATTCTGCTGGTCGGGGCGGGGGAAACCATCGAACTGGTTGCCCGGCACCTGAACGAGCACGGCGTAAAGCATATGATGATCGCCAACCGTACCCGTGAACGGGCCCGCGTGCTGGCGCAGGAAGTCAATGCAGAGGTGATCACACTGCCGGAAATCGACAGCCGGCTGGCGGAGGCGGATATTGTTATCAGCTCCACGGCCAGCCCGTTGCCGATTATCGGTAAAGGTATGGTGGAACGTGCCCTGAAGGCCCGCCGTAACCGTCCGATGCTGCTGGTGGATATCGCGGTTCCCCGTGATATCGAAGCTGATGTGGAAAAACTCAGTAATGTTTATCTCTATACCGTGGATGATCTTGAGGCGATTATTGAGCACAATCTGGCGCAGCGTCAGGTGGCAGCACAACAGGCGGAGTCCATTGTGGTGCAGGAGAGCGGGCACTTTATGGAGTGGCTGCGTGCCCGGAGCGCGGTAAATACCATCCGTGAATACCGTGAACAGGCCGAGGAAATCCGCGCTGCTGTGGCAGCGAAAGCCGTGGCACTGATTCAGCAGGGACATGACCCGGAAGAAATTATCAACCAGATGTCTCAGCAACTGACCAACCGCCTGATCCACGCACCGACCAAATCACTTCAGCAGGCCGCCGGTGACGGTGATACCGGCCGCCTGACTCTGTTACGCGATAGCCTCGGGCTGGAGCACCATTAACTTCCTCTATATATTTTTTAAGGTAGCAGACTACGAATGAAGCCTTCTATTGTCGCAAAACTGGAAGCATTGAAAGAACGTTATGAAGAAATTCAGGCGCACCTTGCGGACGCCGATGTTATCGCTGATCAGAATAAATTCCGTGCTTTGTCGAAAGAATATGCGCAGCTGACTGACGTTGCAAAATGTTTTGAAGCCTGGCAGACCATACAGGATGATATCGAAACCGCCCAAATGCTTCTTGATGATCCTGAAATGAAGGAGATGGCGCAGGAAGAGCTGAAAGACGCAAAACTGCGGAATGAAACCTTAGAACAGGAATTACAGGTCTTATTACTGCCGAAAGATCCGGATGACGAACGCAACTGCTTCCTGGAAGTCCGTGCGGGCACCGGCGGTGATGAAGCCGCATTGTTTGCCGGTGATCTGTTCCGGATGTACAGCCGTTATGCGGAATCACGCCGCTGGCGGATTGAAATTATGAACAGTAATGACGGCGAGCACGGCGGCTATAAAGAGATTATTTTCAGAGTCACCGGTGAAAATGCCTATGGTAACCTGAAGTTTGAATCCGGCGGCCACCGCGTGCAGCGTGTGCCGGAAACCGAATCTCAGGGGCGTATTCACACCTCTGCCTGTACTGTCGCGGTGCTGGCGGAAGTGCCGGAAGCGGAACTGCCGGATATTAACCCGGCGGATTTGCGTATTGATACCTTCCGGTCATCCGGTGCCGGTGGTCAGCACGTTAACACCACGGACTCGGCTATCCGTATCACTCATATCCCGACCGGGATTGTGGTGGAGTGCCAGGACGAGCGTTCGCAGCACAAAAACAAAGCCAAAGCACTTTCGGTGCTGGCAGCGCGTATCAAGGCAGCGGAAGAATCCCGCCGTCATGAGGCGGAAGCCTCTGAGCGCCGCAACCTGCTGGGTTCCGGTGACCGTTCGGATCGTATCCGTACCTATAACTTCCCGCAGGGGCGGGTGACGGATCACCGCATCAACCTGACACTGTACCGTCTGGATGAAGTGATGGAAGGCAAGCTCGATGCACTGATCCAGCCGCTGGTGAACGAATATCAGGCAGATCAGCTCGCGGCGCTGTCT
The DNA here is from genome assembly GCF_019402645.1 of Morganella morganii. Lineage (GTDB taxonomy): Bacteria > Pseudomonadota > Gammaproteobacteria > Enterobacterales > Enterobacteriaceae > Morganella > Morganella morganii_D. The sequence goes on along the minus strand of NZ_VKKS01000001.1, from coordinate 1,517,901 downwards.
GAACAGGAGTGATGACGTTCCGGATCTGGCTGACGGAGGCTGTCAGCCGTTTAAGTCACAGCGACAGCCCGAAACGGGATGCGGAGATTCTGCTGACGTTTGTCACCGGCCGCACCCGCAGCTACATTATTGCTTTTGATGAAACCCCGCTCAGCGGGGATGAACAGCAGCGTCTTGAGGCGCTGCTTGTCCGCCGGGAGCAGGGGGAGCCGGTGGCGTATATCACCGGTGTGCGTGAGTTCTGGTCACTGTCGCTGGAAGTCTCTCCCGCCACGCTGATCCCGCGGCCGGATACCGAATGTCTGGTGGAAGCGGCGCTGGAATTGTTACCGGCATCATCCTGCGATATTCTGGATCTCGGTACCGGTACAGGGGCTGTCGCGCTGGCGCTGGCTTCCGAACGGCCGGATTGTCATGTGACCGGGGCGGATATTCAGCCGGATGCAGTGGCGCTGGCGCAGCGCAATGCCACCCGTCTGGGACTGATGAATACGGCGTTTAAAGAAAGTCGCTGGTTTACTTCACTGCCGATTCATCAATTTGCTATGATAGTGAGTAACCCTCCATATATTGATGAGAATGATGAGCATCTGGTGCAGGGGGATGTCCGTTTCGAGCCGCGCAGTGCGCTGGTCGCCCCGCAGAACGGTCTGGCCGACCTGGCGGAAATTACTGCGCAGTCCGCACATTATCTGACCCCCGGCGGGTGGCTGATTGTGGAACATGGCTGGCGGCAGGGAGAGTCTGTCCGCGAACTGTTCCGGGAAAACGGATTTTGCCGGGTGGAAACCCGCCGCGATTATGGCGGAAATGATCGGGTTACTTTAGGTCAACGGGAAGAGAAATGAAAAGCATTGCCGATTTTGAATTCAATGGTGCGCCGTTACTGAGCGGCATTATGTTAGTGTTAAAAACTGTCCGCCCTGATTTTGACCGGGAAAAGGCAGAAACACACATCAATGAACTTATCCGCCAGACCCGTAAACGCCTCCCGCCGTATTCCGACGAACGTACCTGTTTACAGACACTGATCACCCTCTTTTACCATAAATGGCAGTTCAGTGGTGCCAGCGGTGTTTATTCGCTGTCTGATACCCTGTGGCTGGATAATGTGCTGCGTACTCAGCGCGGTTCGCCGGTATCACTCGGCATCCTGTTTCTGCATATTGCACAGGCTATCGGTTTACCTGTTGTGCCGGTGGTTTTCCCGACCCAGCTGATTCTGCGGGCGGATCTGGACGACGAAACCCTGTTTATCAACCCGATTAACGGCGATATGCTGGATCAGCACACGCTGGATGTCTGGATTAAAGGCACGGTCAGCCCGGCACATCACCTGACCGGTGATGATCTCGAAGAAGCCGAAAACAGCCATGTGGTGCGCAAATACCTCGACAGTATTAAAGTCGCGCTGATGGAAGAGAAAAAAATGGAGCCGGCACTGAAAGTCAGCGAAACCATTTTATTATTTGATCCGGATGACCCGTATGAAATCCGCGATCGCGGGCTGATTTATGCCCAGCTGGATTGCAGCCATATTGCGGTTTCCGATCTGAACTATTTTATTGAGCAATGTCCGCAGGACCCGGTATCTGAAATGATAAAAATGCAGATCAACACTTACGAACAGCAGCATATCGTTCTGCATTGATAAACTGACATCGTTTTAAATATTTTCATAAACGCAATTTAATTGCCTCTGCCAAAAGGTTATACCATGCAACAGAAAGTCGTATCTATCGGGGATATTCGTGTCGGCAATGCGCTGCCGTTTGTTCTGTTCGGCGGCATGAACGTCCTTGAATCCCGCGATCTGGCGATGAAAATCTGCGAACATTACGTGACTGTCACGCAGAAGCTGAATATTCCTTATGTCTTCAAAGCCTCTTTTGACAAGGCAAACCGCTCTTCCATCAACTCTTACCGTGGTCCTGGTCTTGAGGAAGGGATGAAAATTTTTGAAGAGCTGAAAAAAACCTTCGGCGTGAAAATTATTACTGACGTTCACGAATCCCGGCAGGCACAGCCGGTGGCGGATGTGGTGGACGTGATTCAGTTACCGGCCTTCCTGGCGCGCCAGACCGACCTGGTGGAAGCAATGGCGAAAACCGGCGCGGTCATTAACATCAAAAAACCACAGTTTATCAGCCCGGGGCAGGTCGGTAATATCGCTGAGAAATTCCGTGAAGGCGGTAATGACCAGATCATCTTATGTGATCGCGGTGCAAACTTCGGTTATGACAACCTGGTTGTGGATATGCTGGGCTTTAAAGTGATGGAAAAAGCGTCCGGCGGTTGTCCGGTAATTTTCGATGTCACGCACTCCCTGCAATGCCGTGACCCGTTTGGTGCCGCATCCGGCGGTCGTCGTGGTCAGGTGGCAGAACTGGCCCGCGCCGGAATGGCCGTCGGTCTGGCCGGTCTGTTCCTGGAAGCCCATCCTGACCCGGACAATGCCCGTTGTGATGGTCCTTCTGCATTACCGCTGGCAAAACTGGAGCCGTTCCTGCAACAGGTTAAAGCCATCGACGATCTGGTGAAAAGCTTCCCTGAGCTGGATACTGAATAATTTCTGATGCAGCTTCACACAGTCGTTAACATGTTCGGCGCTGATCTTCAGCGCCGTTATGGCGAAAAAATTCATAAAATCACCCTGCACGGCGGCTTCAGCTGTCCCAACCGTGACGGCACTCTCGGGCGTGGCGGTTGTACATTCTGTAATGTGGCCTCTTTTGCGGATGAAAATGCGCAGTATGATTCTATTGAGGAGCAGCTGAGTCAGCAGTCCGGTAAAATCACCCGCGCCAAACGTTATCTTGCCTATTTTCAGGCTTATACCAGCACCTATGCGGAAGTTGAGCTGCTGCGTAAAATGTATGAATCTGCACTGACACAGGCGGATGTGGTGGGATTGTGTGTCGGTACACGGCCGGATTGCGTGCCGGAAGCGGTACTGGATCTGTTACAAAGCTATCAGCAGCAGGGGTATGAGGTGTGGCTGGAGCTGGGCTTGCAGACCGCCCATGATAAAACCCTGAAACGCATCAACCGCGGTCATGATTTTGCCTGTTATCAGGCTACCACACGGGCCGCCCGTGAACGCGGGCTGAACGTGTGCTGTCACCTGATTACCGGTTTGCCGGGGGAAACGGCCGCCGATAATCTCATCACACTCGAACGCGTGCTGAATACCGGTGTTGAAGGCATCAAGCTGCATCCGCTGCATATTGTGGAGGGCAGTACCATGGCAAAAGCCTGGCGGGCGGGGCGTTTATCCACTATCCCGCTGGAAGAATATGTCGCCACTGCCGGAGAGATGATCCGCCACTCACCACCGGAAGTGATTTATCACCGCATCTGTGCCAGTGCGCGGCGTCCGACCTTACTGGCCCCGGACTGGTGCAGCAACCGCTGGCTCGGGATGAACGGTCTGTGGCAGTATCTGCTGGCAAACGGCGGACAGGGCAGCGCAATCTGACCGGGAATACGTCCTGTCACAGCCAGCGCCGGGTCTGCTGACAATACGCTGTCCATTCCTGTTTAAATTTTACGGCAAGGAATTTTTCTTCCTGCGGGATGCTGAATAAATCCGTGATCAGCCAGAAAATCAATCCGCCGGTAAGAAAATAATAAGAGTGTGTCAGCAATGCAAACCCGATACAGGCGGTGGTCAGCGCGAGATATACCGGATTGCGTGACAGCCGGAACGGCCCGCCGGTGATTAAATGAGTCGCCTCGCCGAGCGGGTTCGGTGTGGTATTATGGCGGCGGAAGTAAACCAGTGACGCGGCAATCCAGCCGAAACTTTCCAGCCCGATCAATATGGCTAAAATACCGCTCCACCCGCTGAACTGAATCAACAGTGCATCTTTGGCATACAGCCAGGCAGCAGCAATACCATTGATAATCAGCCAGTTAAGGAAAGGAAGACGAAATACAGCCATGATTTTTCTCCGGTGACAGATAAAGAAACGGCGGACTCTGTGCCCGCCGCTGTATTCAGTATAACCTGATAACTGAAGTTATCAGGTCTCAGATGTCACACCATCCATCAGTCCCAGTTCAATCAGAGCCTTGCTGACTGACGGATAAAAGCTGATTTTATTCTCAGCCGGTACAATGCGTGCCCGTGCCAGGGTTTTCAGCGGCTGGAACGGAATATCGGTAACCACAATATGGGTATCCACACCGGCTTCATCGATAAAACGGCGGAACGCTTTTAATCCGCCGGCATCCAGCACCGGCACGGCATCCCACTGCATCACGATGGTGTGGTATCCCGCACTTTTGACTTTCAGATCATCAAAAATCCGCTCGGCAGCGGCAAAGAACAGCGGACCGTTAACACGAACCACCAGCAGCCCTTTGTCGTGATCGGTAAAGGAAGATTCACTCAGACGCGTCATATTGGCAATACGGCGCATAAACAGCAGTGAGGCCAGCACAATCCCGACACTGATAGCGATCACCATATCAAACAGCACTGTGAGGCTCAGGCACAGCAGCAGCACGATAATATCGTCTTTTGGTGCACGGCGGATAAGTTCAATCACTTTTGCCGCTTCACTCATATTCCACGCTACCATCAGCAGCAGGGCGGACATTGCAGCCAGCGGCAGATAAGAGAGCAATGGTGCCAGAACCAGCAGGGTCAGCAATACCAGCAGGGAGTGGATAATGGCGGATACCGGCGATGTGGCACCGGCGCGCACGTTAGCGGCAGAGCGGGCAATGGCGGCAGTGGCGGTGATACCGCCGAAGAACGGCGCGGTGATATTACCCAGTCCCTGACCCAGCAATTCTCCGTTGGAGTTATGTTTTTTACCGGTCATACCGTCGAGCACGACTGCACAGAGCAGTGATTCAATCGCGCCGAGCATCGCCATGGAAAAGGCCGCCGGCATCAGGGCGGTGATGGTTGCCCAGTTGAACACAAATTCCTTGCCGTCCGGGGCCGGTAAATTCCACGGCAGAATAAACTGCGGCAGAATCGGCGGGATCCCCGCGCCCTGTGTGCCGTCCGCCAGGGTATAACTGAAGCGGGAGCCGATAGTGGCCGCGTCCATACCGAACAGTGACAGCAGCATCATCACCAGCATCCCGGCAATCACAGCGGGCAGATGACCGGGCAGGCGCAGTTTCAGTTTCGGCCAGTAGATAAGCACCAGCAGCGTGGTTACGCCAATCAGGGTATCAGACAGATTAATGGTCGGCATGGCTTTGACAAGGGCAATCACCTTATCAACATAGTTTTCCGGCACATATGCCATCGTCAGACCAAAAAAATCCTTCACCTGCATGGTGGCGATAGTGATCGCAATCCCTGAGGTGAAGCCCAGCACCACGGAAATCGGAATATATTCGATGAGTTTACCGAAGCGTGCCAGACCCATCGCCAGCAGGATAATCCCTGACATCAGGGTGGCTATCAGTAACCCGCTCAGCCCGAACTGCTGGGAAACGGGGTAGAGGATCACCACAAAAGCGGCGGTCGGTCCTGAGACACTGAAACGGGAGCCGCCGGTCACCGCAATCACAATACCGGCGATAGCGGCCGTATACAGGCCATATTGCGGTGCCACACCACTGCCGATAGCCAGAGCCATGGCCAGCGGGATAGCAATAATCCCGACGGTGATACCGGCAATGGTATCTTTTATCAGACGGGGGACGGAGTAAGGCTGTTTCCAGCACGAGTCAATTAATGCAGAAAAAAGAGATAATCCTTTAAATGTTGAAATTTTCATTTCCGGACAACTGTCACCTCTGAGTCATATGAAAAAATAGGGAGACGCCAAAGCGCATTAGTCTACGCAAAACAGGGAGAGATTTAGCTGAGATACATCAAATGACGCTGAATACAATAGCGGATATTAAAATAAAATCAAAAATATGAATAAGTTAAAGCATAATAAAACAGAATATTCTGCCGCCGCTCAGGATAGCAGCACAAAAAAGGAAAAGACAGAAACGAAAAAAGCCTGCTGATTGCTCAGCAGGCTCTTCTCTTAATATGGCGGTGAGAGAGGGATTCGAACCCTCGATGCACTTTCGCGCATACACACTTTCCAGGCGTGCTCCTTCAGCCACTCGGACATCTCACCGGGGTACTGTTCGTTGCGTTGATATCTCGCTGCAACGGGGCGCTACTATAGGGGAAGCGACGTAACCCGTCAATACGCGCTATGAAAATAAATACGTTTTTTCGTTCGTTTAACTAAAAAAACAGCATATTGGTGATTAACATAGCAAATCCGGTAAAAAAACAGTACTGACCGCATGAAAAATGATCGGTGTTTTTTTCCGGCGGAAAATCATCTGCCGGAAAATTATGCAGGTCAGTTAACAATAACAACATTTTAACGGCGTGAAAATCTTTCAGGGGCTTGAATTCTTTCCGTAATCCTATCAGGCTGGTAAAAAAACAGAGGAGCGCCGCATGAATATTATTTTCTACCATCCTTTTTTTGATTCTGAGCTGTGGATCAACGGCATGAAAAAACACCTGCCGCAGGCTGATATCCGTAAATGGGTGCCGGGGGATAACCAGCCGGCGGATTATGCCCTCGTGTGGTTACCGCCGCGTGAGTGTCTGGCGGGAAGAACAACCATGAAAGGTGTTTTTGCACTGGGTGCCGGGGTGGATGCCATTCTGAAACAGGAACAGGCGAACCCGGGCACACTGCCTGCCGGGGTTCCGGTGATCCGCCTTGAAGATACCGGGATGGGGGCGCAGATGCAGGAGTATGCGGTTGCCAAGGCGCTGTGGTACTTCCGCAAGATGGATATTTATAAACGCCAGCAGGAACAGCGCATCTGGAAAGCACAACCTGCTTTCACGTTTGATGAGTTTGAAATAGGTGTGCTGGGAACGGGGGTTCTCGGGCGTTCTGTGGCGGAAAAACTCGCGGAGTTCGGGTTTAAAGTTCATGGCTGGAGCCGGACACCAAAACAGATCCCGGGCGTGACCGGTTTCTGCGGCAATGACCAACTGGATGAATTCTTAAGCCACAGCCGCCTGCTGATCAACCTGCTGCCGGACACACCGCAGACAAGGGGGATCCTCAATCAGTCGCTGTTCAGTAAGCTGCCGCAGAGCTCTTACCTGATTAACCTGGCCCGCGGTTCGCATCTGGTGGATAACGACCTGCTGGAAGCGATTGATGACGGACAGATTGCCGGTGCCAGCCTGGATGTTTTCGCAACAGAGCCGCTGCCGGAAATGCACCCGTTCTGGACGCATCCGAGAGTGGATGTCACGCCGCATATTGCTGCATTTACGATTCCGTCAGAGGCAATGAAAGCTATTGTTGCCAATATTGAACGTATTGAGCGCGGCGAAGCCCCGCAGGGTGTGGTGAATATGGAACTGGGGTATTAATTCTTTACAGCGATGAGGACAATCCGGACAATAGCGGCAACTCAGTTAATAAGGATTTGAAGTATGAATGAATTTTCGCTGGTCTGCCGTCTGCTCGGAACTCTGTTTAACCGCGCGCCGGCCGATCCTGTGCTGGCACCGGTTCTGACGATGATTAAGCAGGGACAGCTGAAAGCTCACTGGCCGCTGGAGCAGGATGCACTGCTGAGCAGACTGGCTGAACATTGTGATGCCGCAGAACTGGCGGCGGACTATCAGCAGCTGTTTGCTGACGGCTCTGTGGCACAGCACCGGTCAGAATACACCGCTGAGCCGGAGAGTGAGGTCCGTCAGTTTCTCAGTGAGCGCGGTATGCCGCTGACAGATACTGCAACAGACAGTTTTGGTTCTCTGCTGCTGGCAGCATCCTGGCTGGAAGATCAGGCACAGGAAGATGAAGTCAGTGCGCAGACAGCGCTGTTTGCGGATTATCTGCTGCCGTGGAGTGATGTATTTCTCGGGAAAGTCGAGTCACATGCACAGCACGGTTTTTACCGCACGCTGGCGATCCTGACCCGGGAAGCGCTGTCAGCCCTGTATGAAGAGCTGACAGAAGAAGATGATAATAACTGATATGTGACACTGTCACATATCATGTTTACGGCCCGGTCTTATGACCGGGTTTTTTGTTTTCTGCCTCCGGCTCAGAATAGCCCCAGAAACCAGCCTGCCGCCAGTGTGATAAAGCTGAACAGCCAGATCCGGAAGAAGGAGTAGCGAAGATGCCGCCCCATATCCACCCCGGCGATCCCCACCGCCAGCCAGACGGCCGGTGAGAACGGGCTGACAAAAGTACCGGCGTTGTTACCGATGGCCATGGCATACACCACATCTGCCGGCGGAATACCGGCTGAATTCACCACGTCACGGACAATCGGCAGCAGCGCAAAATAGTAGGCATCGGTACTGGTGAAAATATCCAGCGGCACTCCGATTATTCCGATAATAACATGGAAATGTTCCGCCATATGTCCCGGAATAATCAGCAGCAAATCTTTGGCAACGGATTCCAGCATACCGCCTTTATCCATAATTCCCAGGAATACCCCGGCGGCAAGGATAATTGCCGCCATAGATAATGCCTGCGGGGCATGATGGTTAATGACAGCAAACTGGTCTTTCGGTTTCGGGTAATTTACAATGAGAGCGGCAGAGAGTGCCAGCATAAAAATATAGGGTGCTGCGAGCCATCCCAGTGCCAGACTGAGGATCGCCAGCATGATAAGGAAAATATTGATCAGAAAGCGCTGTGGTTTTTCCGTACCGTGCTCTTTATCTGCCTCATCATACAGTTCAAGAAGGGAATCCTGCTCATACGGCGTGGTGCCGTACTGTGCAGCACGGGCGATACGGTACTTTTCCTGCAGGCCGAACAGAGCAGCGACCAGCACGGATGCGGTAACACCGATGATTTGTACCGGGATCAGCGGCTGCCACAATTCAGAGGCGGAAATACCGGTCACCGCAGACGCCCGGCCGAGCGGCCCGCCCCACGGTACCATATTCATCACCCCCATACTCATGCACATCAGCAGCAGCATCAGATACGGGCTCATACCCAGCCGCCGGTAGATCGGCAGAAAAGCCGGAATGATAATCAAAAAAGTAGCCGCACCGGAACCGTCGAGATGTACAACAGCTGCCACCAGCGCGGTAACCATTGCCACAATCACCACATTACCCCGCGTCAGTCCGATCATCAGGCGGATAAACGGATTGAATATATGCAGGTCTTTCATAATGCTGAAAAACAGAATGGCAAAAAGAAACATTACTGCGACACCGGCAACTTTTTTGATGCCATAATCAAAAAATTCCGTGATTTCAGTCAGAGAATAACCGGCCAGCAGGGCGCCGAGCAGGGGAATAACAGACATGGCAATTATGGGGCTGGTTTTTCCTGTCATCAGCAGGACGACAATAGAAATGATGATCAGCAGTCCAATCAGTGTCAGCATCAGATGATCCTTATCCGTAAATAGTCATTTTTTGATGTTACTGAAATGGGTGATTTTGTGTTAAAAATGTTTATAAATTGTGAAATATATCATTAAAAAAGAATCAGGCAGACTCAGAAAAAAGCGGTCAATCACAAATTAATTTTATTTGCGATAACGGAAAAATCAGAGTTTCATTCTTTTTGCGGAGGAGAGTACTGTTGATGTGTCAGAATGGGATGACCTGGTATCTTTTCGTATACACTGAATTTTCGTCATATTCTTTTGCAAAACGGGAAGATGATACCGTTCCCGGCGGGATAGTTAAGGAGCGGCATCATAATTTAGTAAATTAATAATTTACATGCACAATTAAAAATTTTTATCAAAATTATTCGGTTAACGGGATGACGATCCGGCCCGGGCGGATTTCAATACCTTTAGCAAACTTCTTCGCAGCCGCTTCGGCGGTATTATCACCATTCAGCACATAAACCGGTGTGATATTGAAAAAAGTACTCAGTGTATGATTGAGGTAGGGGATCAGCGCGGAAATCAGGGTGTCCCATTTGTCCGGATCCAGTGTGTAATTGGTGATTTCAATATCGCGCATATAGATTGAACCGCTGGCGGCATCAAAATACGGGGCAGCACTGAGGGTCATTGAAATGGTGAAATCGCGTGATCCAAACAGTGAAACCAGTTTCAGAGAGCCGATTGCGGTCAGTTTTACCTTGCCCGGCTCTTCACGGCCGATCTCGGTGAGCAGCTTCACCAGCGTAAAATCCGCATCGGCCACACCATCCATACCAATCTGTTTATTCAGCCGGATATTCTCTGCCACCGCACTGTTAATCGTCTCTTCACTGACACTGATTTCGGTTAATTTATCACAGCCTGTTAAAACTGTTGCTGCGACCAGCGCCGCGGTAAAAAGGAATAATCTCATCGGTATCTCCTGTTATGTACCACCTGATACTAACCTGTGCTGCGGCAAATCCAAAATATCCGGATTAATTTAATACGGCAGGGCTTATCCTGCCCCGGTTAAACTGGCGGTAAAGTGCTATCAGTGTAATCAGTCCGATTGTACCGAGTAAAAACCAGGGAAGTTCAGGTAATTGCATTTCTTTACCCAAATCATAGAGCCAGCCGCCGCCGGTATAACCGATGGCACCGCCGAATGCCAGCCCGAGACGGCTGAAGCCCATATAACTGCCGCGCGCGCGCGGATCGGCCAGTGAGGCGCTGAGGGTTTCCCGCGCCGGTTCGGCAATAACCGACCCTAAATAGAACAAACAGATAATCGCAAACAATACATGCAGTGAATGCGTCAATGCGACCGGGAACATACTCAGGCTCATCAGGAACAACCCGGCCATCAGACGGGTTTCCAGCCGGAAGTGTTTTTCACTCCAGCGGGCCAGCGGATAAAGAAGTGTCAGCGACAGAGCGGCTTCAATAGCATACATCCATTTCACCGCTGCCGGGGTTCCCGCGAGTTCATTGACGATAATCGGGAACATCAGCATCACCTGAACTGACAGAATAAAGTAGCCGGTCAGTGTCAGCACATAACGGGAGAACCGCTTGTCACGCAGTACACGGGTCAGGCCCTCTTTTACCGGAGTACGGGTGGTGGATATGCGGTAAGCGGGCAGCAGCCAGGCGTTACACAGCGCGGTGATGATAAAAATCGCCGCACCCGTCCAGCAGACCAGATGAAAATCATAGATAAGCAGCCAGCTGCCGAGCAGCGCCCCGAGTACAGCGCCGGCACTATCCTGCATCAGCAGCAGGGAGTAAAAACGGCCGCGCTCATACGGGCGGGTCAGTTTGATCACCAGCGCGGTGCGCGGCGGGTCAAATAATGTACCGCCGATAGCCGAGAGAATACAGGAAAGCCAGAGGATCCACGGCTCATCAGCCATTGCCATCAGGGCGAACCCGCCGGCACGGAGAAACATGCCGATGACGATCATCGGTTTGGCACCGAAACGGTCGGCAATCGCACCGCCGAAAATACCCAGTCCCTGCTGGACAAACTGGCGCAGTCCCAGCGCAAACCCGACCACAATCCCCGCCCAGCCGAGTTGTTCAACAAAACGGATGGAGATCAGCGGAAAGACCACAAAGAAGCCGAGAACAACCAGCAGGTTATCAACCAGCAACCAGTACTTCCCCAGTGTCCGGGCTTGTCTGACAAGTGACATTCAGCACCACATTAAATATTGAAAGGAATAGAAAAAAAGGAGATGATTACACTGTCTATTCTCTGCTTATTCAGTCAATGATGACAGCGAATTCAGGATGATATTTTTTTATCGACGGAACGTGGTTAAGCACACCTTGATTACGGCCTTCTGAGAGAGGAATTATGTTGTTCGGCTACCGCGCGAATACGCCGCAGCTGCGTTTTATCACGGACAGAATGGTGGTTCGTCTGGCGCATGATCGGGACGCGTACCGCATCAGTGAATATTACTGTGAAAATGAAGAATTTCTGAAACCGTGGGAGCCTCTCCGCGACCGCAGCCATTATCATCCTTCCGGCTGGTCATCGCGTTTACAGCTGATGACGGACATGCACCGTCAGGGTACCGCGTTTCATTTTCTGCTGCTGGATCAGGCTGAAAATGAAGTGATGGGTGTGGCGAACTACAGTAATGTCATCCGCGGCGTGTTTTACGCCTGTTTTCTCGGTTATTCACTGGGGGAAAAATGGCAGGGGCAGCATTATATGCAGGAAGCTCTGGAACCGACTCTGCGCTATATGCAGCGCCAGCAGGGTATGCACCGTATCATGGCAAACTATATGCCTCATAATCAGCGCAGCGGACAACTCCTTGCCCGGCTGGGGTTTGAAAAAGAAGGCTACGCAAAAGAGTACCTGATGATTAACGGCCGGTGGCGCGATCATGTTCTGACCGCACTGACCACCCCGGACTGGGTTAAGCCACGATAACAGCGGGTTTTTCTGTTCCGCCCGCATTATCGTGATACTATTTCCGCCTTTGTTATCTGACCAGCACACTCAGCATGAATTTATTGAAATCTCTCGCCGCCGTCAGCTCAATGACGATGTTCTCGCGTGTACTCGGTTTTATCCGTGATGCCATTATCGCCCGGATTTTCGGGGCATCGATGGCCGCTGATGCCTTCTTTGTCGCGTTCAAACTGCCGAATCTGCTGCGGCGTATTTTCGCCGAAGGGGCATTCTCCCAGGCCTTTGTGCCGATTTTATCGGAATACAAAACCCAGCAGGGCGAGGAAGCCACCCGTACCTTTATCGCCTATGTCTCCGGTATGCTGACACTGATTCTGGCTGTGGTGACGGTGCTCGGGATCCTCGCTGCGCCTTGGATTATCTATGTCACTGCCCCCGGTTTTACCGGTGATCAGGATAAATTCACGCTGACCACCAATCTGCTGAAAGTCACATTCCCGTATATTTTTCTGATCTCCATCGCCTCTCTGGCCGGAGGGATCCTCAATACCTGGAACCGTTTTTCCGTTCCGGCGTTTGCGCCGACACTGCTGAATGTCAGTATGATCGGGTTTGCACTGTTTGCCGCGCCTTATTTTAATCCGCCGATTATGGCGCTGGCGTGGGCCGTGCTGGCAGGCGGATTATTACAGATTGCCTATCAGCTGCCGCACCTGAAAAAAATCGGTATGCTGGTGCTGCCGAGAGTTTCTTTTCGTAACAGCGGAGTCTGGCGGGTGATGAAACTGATGGGGCCGGCGATCCTCGGCGTATCTGTCAGCCAGATTTCACTGATTATCAACACCATTTTTGCCTCATTCCTGGTGTCCGGCTCGGTCTCGTGGATGTATTACGCCGACCGCCTGATGGAACTGCCGTCCGGTGTGCTCGGGGTGGCACTGGGGACGATTCTGCTGCCGTCACTGGCGAAGAGCTTCTCCAAAGGGGATACTACCGAATACCGCAAACTGATGGACTGGGGATTGCGTCTCTGTTTCCTGCTGGCTCTGCCGTGTGCGGTGGCGCTGGCGATTCTGGCGGAAGCACTGACAGTCAGCCTGTTCCAGTACAAGAACTTCAGCGCATTTGATGCCCTGATGACTCAGCAGGCGCTGATCGCGTACTGCGTTGGTCTGATGGGGATGATTGTGATTAAAGTGCTGGCGCCGGGTTTCTACTCCCGCCAGAACATCAAAACGCCGGTTAAAATCGCGATTGCCACCCTGATCCTGACACAACTGATGAACCTGGCCTTTATCGGGCCGTTTAAACATGCCGGTCTGGCACTGTCGATTGGTATCGCGGCCTGTTTCAACGCCTCACTACTCTACTGGCAGCTGCGCAAACAGAATATTTTCACACCGCTGCCTGGCTGGGGGACATTCTTCCTTAAACTGGTGATCGCGATGCTGTTTATGGCAGCCGTACTGGTTGGCATGATGTATCTGATGCCGGAATGGTCACAGGGCAATATGCTGATGCGCATGCTGCGCCTGATGGGGGTGGTGATTGCAGGTGCCGGTGCGTATTTTACGGCACTTTATGCCCTTGGCTTCCGCCTGCGGGATTTTGCACAGCGCAGTTTATAAGTCGTTTTCACCCGATTTTTTACGGTGCTGATAACAGCCCCGTTTTTATAACTGTATCCGCCGGAAATAAAAAAGGAACCGTCAGGTTCCTTTTTTGCAGAAATAATCACCGGTAAATCCGGAATTACATTTTCTCAACCGTCCCGATACCCAGGGTATCCAGGCCGGCTTTCAGGGTTTTCTGTGTCAGCAGAGCCAGTTTCAGGCGGCTCTGGCGCAGTTCCCCGCTGTCTGCCGCCAGAATCGGGCAGTGCTCGTAGAAACCGGAGAACAGACCTGCCAGGTCGTACAGGTAGCTGCACATCATATGCGGCAGACCTTCACGGGCAACGGCAGTGATGGTTTCTTCGAATTGAAGCAGACGGGCCGCCAGCTGGCGCTCACGGTCGTCAGTCAGAATAATGGGCTGTGTCAGGCTGTCCGCATCAATATCCGCACGTTTGAAGACGGATGCAACACGCGTATAGGCATACTGCATATACGGCGCGGTGTTACCTTCAAAGGCCAGCATATTGTCCCAGTCGAAGATATAGTCGGTGGTCCGGCTTTTTGACAGATCTGCGTATTTCACCGCACCGATACCGACTACTTCTGCCAGCTGTTTCAGTTCATCTTCCGGCATATCGCTGTTTTTCTCACGGATCAGTTTCTCCGCGCGTTCAACGGCTTCATCCAGCAGGTCAGACAGGCGGATAGTTCCCCCGGCGCGGGTTTTGAACGGCTTGCCGTCTTTACCGAGCATCATGCCGAACATGTGGTGTTCCAGCGCCATGCTCTCCGGGATGTAACCGGCTTTGCGGACGATAGTCCACGCCTGCATCAGATGCTGGTGCTGACGGGAGTCAATGTAATAGAGAACGCGGTCGGCATGCAGCACGTCATGGCGGTATTTCGCACAGGCGATATCGGTGGTGGTGTAGAGATATCCGCCATCTTTCTTGCGGATAATAACCCCCATCGGTTCACCTTCTTTGTTTTTGAATTCATCGAGATAAACGACGATCGCTCCTTCGCTTTCTTCGGCGATACCACGGCTCATCAGGTCGCTGACAATGCCCGGCAGCATGTCGTTATACAGGCTTTCACCCATGACATCATCTTCGGTCAGCGTAACATTCAGGCGGTTATAGGTTTCCTGGTTCTGCTGCATGGTGATGTCCACCAGCTTACGCCACATGGTACGGCAGTATTCATCGCCGCCCTGTAACTTGACCACGTAGCCGCGGGCGCGTTCGGCAAACACTTCGTCTTCGTCGTAATGTTTTTTCGCTTCGCGGTAGAAGGCTTCCAGGTCAGCCAGAGCCATATCCCCGGCATCTTCATTCTGCATTTTTTCGAGATACGCGATAAGCATGCCGAACTGTGTTCCCCAGTCACCGACATGGTTACAGCGGATCACTTTGTGACCCAGATACTCCTGGGTACGCGCCGCTGCATCACCGATGATGGTGGAGCGCAGATGACCGACGTGCATTTGTTTGGCCACGTTCGGGGCAGAGTAGTCAATGGCAATGGTCATCGGTTCAACCGGGGTCAGGCCCAGTTTGTCGTCAGCCAGCGCGGTTTCCAGCTGTGCTGACAGCCAGGCAGGGGACAGGAAGATATTGATAAACCCGGGACCGGCGATTTCTGTTTTATCCGCAATTCCGCCGAGATCCAGCAGTTCAATTACTTTCTCAGCGAGTTGTCGGGGCGGCATGCCCATTTTTTTCGCAGCAGCCATCACACCATTGGCCTGGTAGTCACCAAACTGTGCTTTGGCGGACTGCTTAACGATAGCATCACAATCAAGTGGTGCTCCTGCGCTGATAAGAGCCTGTTGGATCTTATCTGAAAGAATTGCCTGAATATTCACCGGTTTACCTTAATTTAAAGAACAGAATGACACCCCGGAAACAGCGGCGGAGGAGCGGGCTCGTCCGGACGGGATGTTGTCGTGAAATTTGGCTGGTTTTATACCACAAAAACAGGGTCTCATGCTACTATCTGCGCCTTTGCGGATGAATCCTCACAGGCGATCATAATGAAAAACAGAATACAGACAGCATCCCTTGCCGGTCTGATGGCAGAGCTGCCGGTATTTTCCGGGAGCATACAGCAGTTTGCGGATGATCTGCGTCTCGATCTCACACAGTATCAGGCTGACCATATCTCACTGCGGGCGCACGATACGGCACTGGCGGAACAGTGGCTGGCCGGATTCTGCGAATGCGGTACGGTGTTATCAGATAATCAGATTAACGGCCGTCCGATATATCTGTTTTTACTGCATGAACCGCTGACACTGCTGCACTGGCAGATTCCGGTGGTAGAGCTGCCGTTTCCCAAAGGCAAACAGTATGCACATCAGGGATGGGAACATATCGAACTGGTGTTACCGGGCGATCCGCTGACACTGACAGAACGCGCAGCCGCACTGCTGCCATCACCGTTACCGGCGGGAGTGATCACAAAAGCCGGCCATCCGCGCGGGGAACAGGAGAGGCTGCCGAACCCGACACTGGCGGTCAGCCGGGAAAATATCACGATTAAATTCCATCCGTTCACGTTGCAGGAAATTGTTGAAAGTGAGCGGTGACCTGCAATTCTGACATTTCCTTGTGCTAATCGTCCGGATATTTTGCATCTTGTGATATTTAACAATTCATTAATCTAAATTACATGTAATAGTGTATATCAGGATGACTGAATCGTTTACGAACGATATTTACCTGCGAAATTAAGTGATGAGGCTAATCAATGGCGAAACTGGAAATTTGTTGTTACAGCGTGGAATGTGCCCTCACTGCGGAAAAAACCGGTGCTGACCGGATTGAACTGTGTGCCGCGCCGTCAGAGGGCGGGCTGACCCCCAGTTGGGGCATGCTGAAGCAAACTATTGACCGGTTGCGGATCCCGGTTCACCCGATCCTCCGTCCGCGCAGCGGTGACTTTTGCTATACAGCTTCGGAATTTGCGGTGATGAAAAATGATATCGCCAAAATCCGCGACCTGGGATTTCCCGGGGTGGTCACCGGTATTCTGGATGAGGACGGGCATGTTGATCTGCCACGGATGAAGATGCTGTGTAAACTGTCAGGCGACATGGCGGTCACTTTCCACAGAGCCTTTGATATGTGTGCCGGACCGATGCTGGCATTACAGCAACTGACTGACCTGGGTGTGAGCCGTATTCTGACATCCGGTCAGCAACTGAGTGCGGAACTGGGGCTGACGCTGCTGAAGGAATTACAGGAAGCCAGTCAGGGGCCGGTGATTATGGCCGGTGCCGGTGTGCGGCTGGCGAATATTCAGAAATTCCTTGATATCGGTATTCAGGAAGTACACAGCTCGGCATCAAAAACCAAACCGTCCACTATGCGTTACCGTAAAGTCGGGGTGGCGATGGGCAGTGACAGCGAAGCCGATGAGTTCTCTCACACCTGTGTGGACGGAGAAACTGTCGAGGCAATGAAAGGGGTACTGGATCTGCACTGTATGGTGGTGCACTGATAAAACAAGGCGGTACAATGATTGTCCGGTGAACCGGTAATCATTGTACCATTGCTCAAACAACTTACGGTTTTTCCGCAATCAGCACTGCTCGGCGCGGTGCCGGATAACCTTCAACGGTCAGGGACGGGTCTTCCGGATTCAGAAAATCCGCGAGGGATTCATTGATCATCCACTCTGTACGACGCTGTTCGTCTGTAGTGGTGACGGATTCATCCGCAATCCGCACATTGACGAATCCGCATTTTTCCAGCCAGACAGCCAGCATTTTTGCTGACGGGATAAAGTAGACGTTACTCATCTGCGCGTAGCGCTCGCCCGGGATCAGACACTGATGTTCGCCGCCTTCAACAACGATACTTTCCAGCACCAGTTCGCCGCCGGACACCAGTTGATCTTTCAGCTGCCAGAGATGGTCGAGCGGGGAGCGGCGGTGATAGAGCACGCCCATGGAGAATACGGTATCAAATGCCTGAAGCGCCGGCAGCTCCTGGATTCCCAGAGGCAGCAGATGTACGCGCTGGTCATTACCGAGCAGCTTGCGTACGGCCTCAAACTGGCATAGAAAAAGCTGAGTCGGATCCACACCGACTACCAGTTCCGCACCTTCACCGGCCATGCGCCACATGTGATAGCCACTGCCGCAACCGACATCCAGAATGGTACGTCCGGCCAGCGGCGACAAGTGCGGCAGAACACGCTCCCACTTCCGGTCGGAGCGCCACTCAGTATCAATCTCCACGCCGTAGAGAAAGAACGGGCCTTTGCGCCACGGCATCAGGTTGCGCAGAATATTGGTGATACGGCGGGTTTCACCGGCAGTCAGCGGCTGAGTACGCTGTGCAGTAACACCGGTTTTCAGATCCAGTGTATCCGGTGTCATTTCCGGCAGGTTTTCAATGGTTTTTACCCAGCCCGGATAGTAGCCGTGCAGAGAGTCTTTATTCCATTTTGCGATCTGCGCGGGCAGTGTTTCCAGCCAGTGGCTCAGACGCTCATTTTTTGCAATTAACTGATAAAAATTGCCGAAATCAATCATGATTATTCTCTTTTACTGCCAGCAGAGATCCGAAATTAAAACACTGGAACCAGACTTCACAATGTTCAAAACCGGCGGATTTCAGCCGCGCTTTGTGGGTTTCCACACTGTCAGTCAGCATCACATCTTCCAGCATGGTGCGTTTCTGGCTGATTTCCAGCTCGCTGTAGCCGTTGGCACGTTTGAAATCGTGGTGCATACTGAACAGTAAATCGCCGATCTGCTCATCCTCAAAACTGAATTTTTCCGATAACACCAGCACGCCACCCGGCAGCAGTCCCTGATAGATTTTTTTCAGCAGTGCCGCCCGGTCATCCGGTGCCAGAAATTGCAGGGTAAAATTGAGTACCACCATTGAAGCATTTTCAATAGCGATATGGCGGATATCGCCTTCGGTTACCTCAACCGGTACCGGGGATTTGTAGCTTTCCACATGACGGCGGGCGTGTTCCGCCATCGGCGCGGAATTATCCACAGCGATAATACGGCAGCCGGGTTTATCCGCAATATTCGGGCGGATAGAAAGGGTGGCCGCAGCGCGGGAACAGCCGAGATCATAAACCTGACTGCCCGGCGTGACAAAGCGTCCGGCCAGCATACCAATCATGGCAATAATATTGGAGTAGCCCGGAATTGAGCGTTTGATCATATCGGGAAAAACATCCGCGACTTTCTCATCAAACGTCCAGTCACCAAGACGGGCAATCGGTGCCGCAAACAGAGTATCCTGCGGCGGATTCGGAATTTCTTTGGACATAACACAGATCTGCAATACAAAAAGATGCGCGCATTCTAACAGAGGTGACCCGGTGCAGAAAGTGTTATGTCCCGGCGTGAGTGGTTACATGTAAGGTGAAAAAATCTGCTGCCACGGCAGATACCAGATATTTGCCAGCACCATCAGGATCATGGAAATGAAGGTCGCAGCCATTCCGGTACGCCGCCAGCGGTTCTCCCGGTGTTTTAACCCGTAAGAGTGAAAAAGACGACCGGCAATCAGAATGATCCCGCAGATATGTACCATCCACACCTGAGCGCCGTTTTGCTCCATCACCAGTAACAGCAGGAGCGCAACAGGGATATATTCAACCGCATTGCCCTGCACACGAATCGCAGTCTGTAACTCGTAAAATCCGCCGTCACCATAAGCAACGCGGTAAAGCGTCCGCAGTTTAATCACATCGAGTGACAATTTAATGATTAACAGCGCACCCAGTACAATATAAAGGGAACTAACCATTTTTTACTCCATGGCCAATTGAAACAGCAAAATAATGATAAACCTCAAAGCAGCGGGTAACACAATCCTTAATATTAATGCATACTGAATTATTTGAAAATTATCAATTAGTGGCTAAATTCTCTGTGGCAGATGTGCGGTTTGCTCTTATCTGATCAGGAATTTTCCACTATAATGATCGCCTTTTTGACATTTCTTCATAAAGAACCATGCCAAAATTTTGCAGAAACGCACAATAGCGGACAAAAGGATATCGTATGCGTACTAATTATTGTGGGCAGCTCAACAGTGCTCACATCGATCAAAAAGTAACCCTAAGTGGTTGGGTAAACCGTCGTCGTGATCTCGGGGGTTTGATTTTTATCGATATGCGTGACCGTGAAGGCATCGTTCAGGTTTTCTTCGATCCGGACCAAAAAGAGGCATTTGCCAAAGCGTCTGAATTACGTAATGAATTTTGTATTCAGATTACCGGAACTGTCCGCGCGCGACCTGAAAATCAAATTAATAAAGAGATGGCGACCGGCAGTGTGGAAGTACATGCAGATGGCCTGACCATTTTTAACCGCTCTGAGCCGTTACCGCTTGACAGCAACCACGAAAATACCGAAGAGATGCGTCTGAAGTACCGCTATCTCGACCTGCGCCGCAGCGATATGGCGAACCGCCTGAAAACCCGTGCACGCATCACCGGGTTTGTCCGCCGCTTTATGGATACCGAAGGGTTCCTTGATATCGAAACCCCGATGCTGACCAAAGCCACGCCGGAAGGCGCCCGTGACTATCTGGTTCCGAGCCGTGTTCACAAAGGCAAATTCTACGCGCTGCCGCAGTCTCCGCAATTGTTCAAACAGCTTCTGATGATGTCCGGTTTTGACCGCTACTATCAGATTGTCAAATGTTTCCGTGATGAAGATTTACGTGCTGACCGTCAGCCGGAATTCACCCAGATTGATGTGGAAACCTCTTTTATGACCGCGGACCAGGTCCGTGCGATCATGGAACGCATGATCCGCTCACTGTGGAATGAAATCATCGATGTTGAACTGGGCGATTTCCCGGTGATGACATTTGCTGAAGCCATGCGCCGTTTCGGTTCTGATAAGCCGGACTTACGTAATCCGCTGGAACTGACTGATATCGCCGATCTGGTGAAAAATTCTGAGTTCTCTGTATTTGCTGACGCGGCAAATGATCCGAAAGGCCGTGTTGTGGCACTGTGTGTCACCGGCGGGGCAGAAATGACCCGTAAACAGATTGATGAATACGGCAAATTTGTCGGCATCTACGGCGCGAAAGGCCTGGCGTGGATGAAAGTGAATGATCGCTCTGCCGGTATTGAGGGCGTTCAGTCTCCGGTGGCCAAATTCCTGACCGCAGAAACCGCTGAAGCGATTCTGGATCGCACTGATGCACAGACCGGTGATATCATTTTCTTCGGCGCCGGCGCAAAAGGTACTGTTACCGATGCCATGGGCGCGCTGCGTCTGAAAACCGGTCGTGATCTGAACCTGACTGACCTGAACAGCTGGCGTCCGCTGTGGGTGATCGACTTCCCGATGTTTGAGGATGACGGTGAAGGCGGCCTGACCGCCATGCACCATCCGTTCACCTCACCGCGTGACATGTCACCGGAAGAGCTGAAAAATGCACCGGAAGACGCGATTGCCAACGCCTATGATATGGTTATCAACGGCTACGAAGTGGGCGGCGGTTCTGTCCGTATTCACCGTAACGAAATGCAGCAGACCGTATTCGGCATCCTGGGGATCACCCAGGAAGAGCAGCGCCGCAAATTCGGCTTCCTGCTCGATGCCTTACAATACGGCACACCGCCGCATGCGGGTCTGGCCTTTGGTCTCGACCGCCTGGTGATGCTGCTGACCGGTACAGAAAACATCCGTGATGTTATCGCGTTCCCGAAAACCACGGCTGCCGCCTGTCTGATGACGGATGCACCGAGCTTCGCGAATGACGATGCCCTGAAAGAGCTGGCGATTGCGGTGACTCAGAAAGAGAGTGACTGAATCTGATGGCTTATAAACGCCCTGAATCTGTGCTGGTGGTTATCTGTGAGCAGGAAACGGGGCGTGTTCTGATGTTACAGCGCCGTGATGATCCTGCTTTCTGGCAGTCCGTCACCGGCAGTCTGGAACCGGGAGAAACTCCCCGCGATGCCGCACTGCGGGAAGTAAAAGAAGAAACCGGTATTGATATTCTTGCGGAAGGACTGCGGCTGACGGATTGTCAGCGCACCGTCCGCTATACCATTTTTCCGCATTTCCGTCACCGGTACGCACCGGACGTGACGCACAATACGGAACACTGGTTTGTGTTATGCTTACCCGTGCCGAAGGCGGTTCCCTTAACGGAGCATCTGGCGTATGAATGGTTACCGGCAGCGGATGCCGCCGGGAAAACGATCTCACCCAGTAACGGGGAAGCAATTGAAGAATTCGTTTGTCAGTGTACTTTTCCGCAGTGACAGCGGATTTAAATGAATGAACGTCGTAAGACTTAATCTGGAGATTAGAGAATGGCAGGTCATAGTAAATGGGCCAACACCAAACATCGCAAGGCCGCGCAAGATGCGAAGCGCGGTAAAATTTTCACGAAAATCATTCGTGAATTAGTCACGGCGTCGCGCATTGGTGGTCCTGATCCTGCATCTAACCCACGTCTGCGTGCGGCAGTGGATAAAGCGTTATCAAACAACATGACCCGCGATACCCTGAACCGTGCGATTGCACGCGGTGCGGGTAATGATGATGCGGATAACATGGAAACCATCATTTATGAAGGTTACGGCCCGGGCGGTACTGCTGTGATGGTGGAATGCCTGAGTGACAACCGCAACCGTACCGTATCTGATGTGCGTCACGCCTTTACCAAAACCGGCGGCAACCTGGGAACTGACGGCTCTGTGGCCTATCTTTTCACCAGAAAAGGGATTATCTCCTACGCACCGGGTCTGGACGAAGACGCGGTGATGGAAGCAGCGCTGGAAGCCGGTGCTGATGACGTTGAAACCTTTGATGACGGCGCTATCGACGTTTACACTGCCTGGGAAATCCTGGGTAATGTGAAAGACGCAATGGATGCAGCCGGTTTCAAAGCCGAATCAGCTGAAGTGTCTATGATCCCGTCCACCAAAGCGGATCTGGATGCGGAAACCGCACCAAAACTGATGCGCCTTATCGATATGCTGGAAGACTCTGACGATGTGCAGGAAGTCTACCACAACGGCGAAATTTCAGACGAAGTTGCAGCACTGCTGTAATTCCCGTCATTCACTCCGCAGAGGATGCGCCGCCGTGTGCATCTCTCTGTTTTCTTCATTTTTTCCTGTCGTGACAATACGGTCTTCCTATGGCTATTATTCTCGGTATTGACCCCGGCTCGCGGGTGACCGGTTATGGTGTTATCCGCCAGCAGGGACGCCGTCTGCTGTATATCGGCAGCGGCTGTATCCGCACACAGGTGGATGATCTCCCGTCCCGTCTGGGCAAAATTTACGCCGGTGTCAGTGAAATTATCACCCAGTATCAGCCTGACTGTTTTGCCATCGAACAGGTCTTTATGGCCAAAAATGCCGATTCCGCCCTGAAACTGGGACAGGCCCGTGGTGTGGCAATTCTCGCGGCGGTGAACAATAATCTGCCGGTATTTGAATATGCGGCGCGCCAGGTGAAACAAACGGTCACCGGCACCGGTGCGGCGGAAAAAGCTCAGGTGCAGCATATGGTGCGTTCAATCCTGAAACTCTCGGCGTCACCGCAGGCGGATGCGGCGGATGCTTTGGCGATTGCTATCACACACTGTCATTTCAACCAGAACCTGGTGCAGATGGGGCAACCACGTCTGGTGATGGCACGGGGACGGCTGAAAGAGTAACTGTTGTCGCAGATACCCGTGATTTTCTGATGACTGGATATACGTCCAGCTTTTTTTATGCTATAAACAGGCTCTGCCGGAATCATAAAGGAGACGCGCGTGATCGGTCGCTTAAGAGGTATTGTGCTGGAAAAACAGCCGCCTGTCGTATTACTGGAAACCAATGGCGTGGGTTATGAAGTCCATATGCCGATGACCTGTTTCTATGAATTGCCGGATGCCGGTCAGGAAGCCATTCTGTTCACACAGTTTATTGTGCGGGAAGACGCACAGCTGCTGTACGGTTTTAATGACAAGCAGGAACGCGCGCTGTTCCGTGAATTAATCAAGGTGAACGGCGTCGGGCCGAAACTGGCACTGGCTATTCTCTCCGGTATGTCGGCACAGCAGTTTGTGGCGGCGATTGAGCAGGGCGCAGTGGCTCAGTTAATCAAACTGCCGGGGGTCGGCAGGAAAACAGCTGAGCGTCTGGTAGTGGAAATGAAAGACCGCTTCAAAGGGCTTAACGGCGATCTGTTCCGTGATGCGGAAATGTCGCTCCCGGCCAGTCAGCAGACGGACAACAGCAGGGCGGATGCGGAATCTGAGGCTATTGAGGCGCTTATCTCTCTGGGGTATAAACCGCAGGAAGCCAGCCGGATGATTGCAAAAATCCCGAAAGGCGGCTCAGACAGCGAAACACTGATCCGCGAAGCGCTGCGCGCCGCACTGTAACAATAGAAACGATGATGACACAACGGGGTGACAGGTCATGATTGAAGCTGACAGACTGATTACGGCGGAAACACTGCCGGATGATGAGGTGGTGGATCGCGCAATCCGGCCGAAATTACTGGCCGAATATGTGGGCCAGCCGCAGGTCTGTTCACAGATGGAAATTTTTATCGAGGCTGCCCGTCAGCGCGGGGATGCACTCGATCATCTGCTGATTTTCGGCCCGCCCGGACTCGGGAAAACCACGCTGGCGAATATTGTCGCCAACGAAATGGGCGTTAATTTGCGCACTACCTCCGGGCCGGTACTGGAAAAGGCCGGAGATCTGGCTGCCATGCTGACCAATCTCGAACCTCATGATGTGTTGTTTATCGATGAAATCCACCGTCTGTCACCCGTGGTGGAGGAAATTCTCTATCCGGCGATGGAAGACTATCAGCTGGATATTATGATAGGGGAAGGGCCTGCCGCCCGCTCCATTAAAATTGATTTGCCGCCGTTTACTCTGATTGGTGCCACCACGCGTGCCGGTTCTCTGACATCACCGTTGCGTGATCGTTTCGGTATCGTGCAGCGGCTGGAGTTTTATAATACGGATGATTTGCAGCACATTGTCGGCCGCAGCGCCCGTTATATGGGGCTGGATATCTCGGATGACGGCGCACGGCAGATAGCTATGCGCTCACGGGGTACACCACGTATCACCAATCGTCTGCTGCGCCGGGTGCGGGACTTTGCCCAGGTGAAAGGCGACGGCGGTATTGACGGGCTGATTGCCGGCCGGGCGCTGGATATGCTGAATGTGGATTCAGCCGGGTTTGATTATCTGGATCGCAAATTACTGGTCACTATTATTGATAAATTTATGGGTGGTCCGGTCGGGCTGGATAATCTGGCTGCTGCTATTGGCGAAGAGCGGGAAACTATCGAGGATGTGATCGAGCCTTTCTTAATCCAGCAGGGCTTTATTCAGCGGACCCCCCGGGGACGGCTTGCCACAGCACATGCATATCGTCACTTTGGTATTGAGCATAACGGAAACGGTTAAGAACCGGTCCGGTTTTTGCCTGCCGTAAAATCATCTGATAATCATAATATGTTTATCATTTTGTTCAGGTGATAATTAAATGGCTTTTTTGGGGATTATTCCGGGAGGATTCCCCTGTGATTGGTTGTTTTTCGACATTTTAAAATTGGTATGCATCGTCTTAACCCTGTAATGTAACAGGATGATTTCGTTAAAGGGAAAAGGAACTGACTATGCGTGTTCATTTTATCATTCATGACTATTTTGAAGCACCGGGCGCCTACGAGTATTGGGCAAGGAAGAACAATTATGATGTCACATTCACCCGTCTGCATGAAGGTGATAAGTTGCCTGACAGTATCAGCGGAATTGATTTTCTGATTGTGATGGGCGGGCCGCAAAACCCGGAAACGACCACAGCGGAATGCCCTTATTTTGATTCCAAAAAAGAACAGGCATTTATCGCTAATGCGATTAATTCAAATAAAGTAGTTATCGGTGTTTGCCTCGGGGCGCAACTTATCGGTGAAGCATTAGGTGCACCGTATACGCAGAGTCCGGAGAAAGAGTTCGGCAAATTTACCATTCATATGACCAATGCCGGAAAACGCAGTCAGCTGTTTTCGCATTTCGGCGATTCTCTTGGCGTGGGCCACTGGCATTACGATATGCCGGGATTAACCGAAGACGCACAGATTATTGCTTTCAGTGCCGGTTGCCCGCGTCAGATCATTGAATATACCAAACGTGTTTACGGCTTCCAGTGCCATATGGAGCTGACGCGTGATGTGGTCGAATATCTTATCCTGAACGGGGAAAATGATCTTAAATCCGCCTCCGGATTCCGTTTTGTCGATACACCAAGTGCTATCCGCAGACACAGTTACAGTGAAATGAATGAGAAACTGATCACATTTCTCGACAAACTGGTGCTGAGTGTGAATCCGGTGAAACCGAAAATCCGGTAGAATCTGAAAGGGTGCAAGCAGTCATCCGGCGCACGCGGAACTTTCCCTGACGGAGTCAGAAGCCGGACGCACGGTCTGCCGGGCGTATTTCGTCCGGCACGTTGATGTCAATAAAATCAGGAATACCACAGGACATATGATTCCGCTATTAACACGTACGTACTAACGCATAATAACCTATTTAAATAGCTGTATATTTTTACAACCTCATATAGCTCCTATATAGTCAAAATCAACTTTCAAAAAAGGAATTTTAATCATGAGCAGACCTGATTTTTTTTCTATGTGGAATAATTTTTCCAGAATCAATGTGAGTGTAAAAGAGGTTGGAAGAATAATCGGTGGTAAAGTACAGTATAATATTGATAAGGGTATTTTTGAGAATGCTTGCGCAATACGGATGAGTTATGCCTTAAACTACTCAGGGACTAATATTAACAGAAGTCCCCGCTGGGCGACATCTTCAGGCAATGATAATAAATGGTATATATATAAAGTTGTTGATTTGATTTCTTTTTTGGAACAAACTTTTGGTAAGCCGGATATAACGATTAAGTCTGACGTTAATATGAATGCTTTCAAAAATAAAAAAGGCATTATTGTTTTTAATGTCGGCTGGCGTGATGCAACAGGCCATGCCACACTCTGGAATGGTACAGATTGTTCGGATTCATGTTATTTTCAACAGGCAGGTGAGGCTATGCTATGGGAATTAAAATAAATTTCGCTGTATTTTCACTGTCTGCTGTTATTTTTTCATCGGTGTCATTTGCTCAAAAAAATGAGCCGCTGAAAAATTCTCTGGAAAATTTTGCCCTCAGCTATTGTCTGGCTCAAAGCGGTCTGGGAGACGCTCTGCAGCAGGAAGCAAAAGCGGCAGTGGGTGCTTATGTTGAAAGAGGTGCATATACCGCAGAAGCTTATGATGAAGCAACTGACGTGGTAAAAAAATATCTGGATAAAACGTATCCAAGCAAAAAACAAAATATAGATCTGACAGTAATGAAGTGCATAGATGCATCTCAAAGCAGTGAAATTGCTGAAATAAAAAAACGTTATTCGGCTGATTAACCGGGTCTGTCTTTTGAGGAGCGCTGTTGCAAAAAGCCCTGATATTACTGTCAGGGCTTTTTGCTGTATGTATAATTAATTATGTGGTTTTATCAGCAGACTGAGAATAAAGCAGCAGGCGGCACACAGTACAACGGACGGCCCGGCGGGCGTATCGTAAAAGGCAGAGAAAGTTAATCCGCCGGTGATAGATATCATCCCGGTAACAACCGCACCTGCCGCCATTTGTTCCGGTGTCTTCGCAAAGCGACGGGCGGCGGCAGCCGGAATAATCAGCAGAGAGGTGATAATCAGTGCACCGACAAATTTCATGGCGAGGCCGATGGTCAGTGCAGTAACCAGCATCAGCATCATCCGCAGTCTGCCGGGGTTGATACCATCAACAAAAGCCAGTTCCGGGCTGATGGTCAGAGAAAGCAGATTACGCCACTGCCACATCAGTAACCCGGTCACAATGGTTACACCTACTGCAATCGGCAGCAGATCCTCATATGTCACCGAGAGCAGATCGCCGAACAGGTAAGCCATCAGATCCACCCGCACATTTGACATCAGACTGACCACCACCAGACCCAGGGACAGCGCACTGTGCGCCATAATACCCAACAGGGTATCCACCGCCAGCTGCGGACGACGTTCCAGCCAGACCAGCAGCATTGCCAGAATCAGTGTCACGGCAATCACGGCATAAAACGGACTGACATTCAGCAGCAGACCAAACGCGACCCCGAGCAGGGAAGCGTGTGCCAGGGTATCACCGAAGTAGGACATCCGCCGCCAGACAACAAAAGAGCCGAGCGGCCCGGCAGCAATCGCCAGCAGTATCCCGGCAAGCCAGCCCGGTAATAATAATTCAATCATGGCGGCACTCCGGGACTGATTTTACCGATACGTCTGCCGGGGCGTGATTCCCGCAGCAGGGAGCAGAGGGTGATAACACAGCACTGCCGTTTTCGTGACTGTGATTGTGATGATGACGGTAGATACCGATTTGGGTGGCGGCACGGGTGCCGAACATGGCTGTAAACTCAGGATGGGCGGCCACCACATCCGGCTCACCGGAACAGCAGATATGGCGGTTGATACACAGCACTGTATCCGTTTTTGCCATTACCAGATGCAGATCGTGGGAAACCATCAGAACCGCGCAGTTAAGCTCATCGCGCAGCCGGGTGATCAAATCATACAGTGCCACCTGGCCGTTGACATCCACGCCCTGAGTCGGTTCATCCAGCACCAGCAACTGCGGGCGGGCAAGAAGGGCACGGGCCAGCAGCACACGTTGCATCTCCCCGCCGGACAAACGCTGCATCGGTTTTCCGGTCAGATGCGCGGCATTAACCCGCTCAAGTGCCGCAAGGCAATCTCCCTTGCTGACACCGCGCTTCAGGCGCAGAAAACGGGCGACAGTTAACGGCATCGTCGGGTCGAGATAGAGTTTTTGCGGAACATAACCGACAGTCAGCCCCGGTGCGCGGGTGACTGTGCCGGAGGTCGGTTCGGTAAGACCAAGCACCACACGGACAATCGTGGATTTTCCCGCGCCGTTCGGCCCGAGAAGGGTGATGATTTTCCCCGGAGATAATGTAAATGAAATGTCCTCCAGTACGGTGTTAGTACCAAAAGCGACAGAAACATCATTTACCGCGATAAGTGTTGACATGATAAATTATTATCTTGCAGAATGAATGAAACGTTATAATATAACATTTTCGCAATCATGTCACGGAGTTTCCATTATGCAGCACCAGTCACGGCACGGAATAAAAATAGCGTTTATTGCCACATTTTTGAGTCTGACCGCACAAACTGCCGGCGCAGATGTGTTAACATCAGTACGTCCTGTCGGGTTAATCGCCGCTGCGGTTGCAGATGGTGTCACGGACACACAGATTTTACTGCCGGATGGTGCCTCGCCGCATGATTATGCACTCAAACCGTCTGACCTGAAAAAAATCCGCTCAGCGGATTTGGTTGTCTGGGTCGGACCGGAGCTGGAAACCTTCCTGCAAAAGCCGCTTTCAGCCGTTCCGGAGCAAAAACAGATTGTTATCAGTGAACTTGAGTCTGTCAGACCATTTTTGCTGAAAAACGATGAAGATGATGACCACGATGACCATGATGAAGACGGGCATCACCACCACGGCGAGTACAATATGCACTTGTGGATGTCGCCGGATATCGCCCGGCAGACGGCTCAGGCAGTGTATAATAAACTCCTGGTGAGTTATCCGGATAAAAAATCTGTGCTGGACGTAAACCTGCGTAAATTCAATGGACAACTTACTGAAACTGAGAAGAATATTGTTCAGCAGCTGGCACCGGTGAAAACACACGGGTATTTTGTTTTTCATGACGCCTATGGTTATTTTGAAAAACGTTTTGACCTTTCGCCTTCCGGGCATTTTACGGTCAACCCTGAAATTCAGCCGGGTGCGCAGACACTCAATAACATCAAATTAAAGCTGGCTGAGCAGAACGCCTTGTGTGTGTTTGCTGAGCCGCAGTTCAGGCCGGCAGTCATTAAAGCGGTGGCCAAAGGGACGAACGCGAAGATGGGCGTCCTTGACCCGCTGGGCAGCGGAATTGCAGTGGATCGGGACGGTTACACCAACTTCCTGTCACGGTTATCAGCACAGTACGCATCCTGCCTGGAGCAATAAATAAGGAACAGAACGCGTGCAATTGCAGCAACTGGCAAAATCCGCCGTTCTGGTATACAACCAGTTACCCAAAGCACATCGGATGATGCTGGGGATGTTAACTGCCGCAACACTGGGTGTCGCTGTCTGGCACCCGTTTGCTGTATATCATGAGCGGAGTGCTGATAACGAACAATATATTGAAACTGATTTTGCGCCACCGGCTGACACCACTGGTATGCAGTCAGTAACAGGCGCGGGCACTGACACGGATGATATTATCACTGACAGCAGCGACCAACTGCCTGATGAAGGCCTTGCCAAAGAATCTGATGATATCGATGAAGCCTCCCCGACCGATACCGTCATCCCCACCTCACTTGAATACACAGTTGCCGGAGGCGACAGCCTGTCTGCTATCCTGACTCAGTACGGGATAGATGCCTCTGACGTGGCATTATTATCCAACCAGTACAAGGAATTACGTAACCTGCAAATCGGACAGACCCTATCCTGGGAACTTAACGACGACGGTGAACTGAAATCCCTGAGCTGGATGGTTAACCGCCGGGAAACCCGCAGTTATGTCCGCAGCGGCAGCGGGTTTAAAGAAACCAAAGAGATGCGTGAAGGGGAATGGCAGACTAAACGCCTGACCGGCAAAGTCAGCGGCAGTCTGAATGCCAGTGCATCAAAAGCGGGGCTGACCCGCAGTGAAGTCCGTGATATTTCCAAAGCGTTACAGTGGCAGGTGGATGTCCGCAAAGTGAAAAACGGCGATCGCTTCACTGTACTGACCTCCCGTGAAATGCTGGACGGCAAACAGGAACAGAGCCAGATGCTGGCCGTGCGCCTGCATACTAACGGGCGTGATTATTATGCATTCCGTGCGGAAGACGGCCGTTTTTATGATGCCAAAGGTGACGGCCTGGAACGCGGTTTCCTGCGTTTCCCGACAGCGAGACAATTCCGTGTTTCCTCACACTTTAACCCCCGCCGTGTAAACCCGGTCACCGGACGTGTTGCTCCGCATAAAGGGGTTGATTTTGCGATGCCGGTCGGTACACCGGTACTGGCGGTAGGTGATGGTGAAGTGGTTGTGGCGAAATACAGCGGCGCGGCCGGGAATTTCGTGGCTATCCGTCACGGACGTCAGTTTACCACCCGTTATATGCACATGCGCAAACTGCTGGTCAAACCGGGCCAGAAAGTTAAGCGTGGTGATAAAGTCGGGTTATCCGGTAATACCGGGCGCTCCACAGGGCCACATCTGCACTTTGAAGTCTGGAACGGCCAGCAGGCGGTGAATCCGCTGACAGCAAAACTGCCGCGTTCCGGCGGGCTGACCGGCAAAGATCGTACCGGTTACATGGCGCTGGTCAAAGAGTACCGGCCGCAGCTGACACTTGATTAATCCTCTCATTCCGGCGGCGGGTGCTCAGACACCCGCCTGCCGCATCTTCCGGTACAGAATTTTAATGTACTTCTGATTTCAGATAATCAATAATAATAGTTCACGATATTTATAATATCATGATAAATAAGATTAATTTAATACTGGTATCCATCTGTGTATAAAGAAAATGATACAGACAGCAAAGCGGGCTATATCCCGACATTTCACCGTTACTACCTGCACCCGAAATACTGGGGAATGTGGGTTGCGGCAGGCGCACTGGCCGGTCTGAGCTATCTGCCGGTCAAATTACGCGACCCGGTTCTGGCCGGGGTTGGCCGGATTGCCGGACGTTTTGCCAAAGGCGGACGCCGCCGGGCACTGATTAATCTGTACTACTGTTTTCCGGATATGCCGGAAGCGGAGCGGGAAAGACTGACTGATGAGATGTTTGCCAGTGCACCGCACGCCTTTGTGATGCTGGCGGAATTGTGTCTGCGCAATCCGCAGCGGGTGATTTCCCGTACACAGGTTCACGGGCAGGACATTATTGATGCGTTGCAGTCGGAAGGCCGTAATATCATTTTTATGGTGCCGCACGGCTGGGCGATTGATTTACCTGCTATGCTGTTTGCCGCGCAGGGGAATAAAGTGGCGGGCATGTTTCACCACCAGAAAAACCCGGTGGCGGATTACCTGTGGAATAAAGCCCGCGTTCACTTCGGCGGCCGCCTGCACTCCCGCGAAGCCGGTATCAAACCTTTTATTGCCAGTGTACGCAATGGTTACAGCGGCTATTATCTGCCGGATCAGGATCACGGCGAAGAGCACAGTGAGTTTGTCCCGTTCTTCAGCACCTATAAAGCCACACTGCCTGCTATCGGGCGGCTGATGAAAGTATGTAAGGCCGCGATTGTCCCGTTGTTTCCGGTGTACGATCATAAAAACCACCAGTTCCATATCCACGTCCGCCCGCCGATGGATGACATTGACGGACAGGACGACCAGTATATCGCCAGGCGCATGAATGAAGAGGTGGAAGCACTGGTGAGACCAAATATTGAACAATACACCTGGATTCTGAAACTGCTGAAAACCCGCAAAGACGGTGAGGAAGAGCCTTATAAGCTCTATAAATATAAGAAATTGCCCTGAGACGGGGCAATGGAGACGAAAAACCGCCTGTCATATGACAGGCAGTTTCGTTTTCAGCGGATTATTTCACTTCAAGAATACGGCTGGTATTGGTGCTGCCGACCAGACCCATCTGGTCGCCCTGGGTGACCATGACCAGATCGCCGGTGCACAGATAGCTTTTTTCTTTCAGGCGGCTGATCGCTTCATTGACGGCGGCCAGGCCATCGGTATGGGTGCTGCAGAATACCGGAGTAACACCACGGTACAGTGAGCACTGGTTCAGGGTTTTTTCATGGCGGGACATGGCGAAAATCGGCAGGCCGGAGCTGATGCGGGACATCATCCGTGCGGTACGGCCGGATTCCGTCATGGCAATAATCGCTTTCACACCGTTGAGGTGGTTTGCCGCGTACATGGTGGACATCGCGATCGCTTCTTCCGGATTGTCGAACGTCATATCCAGACGGTGTTTGGAGATATTCACATTCGGCATCTTTTCCGCACCCAGGCAAACCCGCGCCATGGCTTCCACGGTTTCCGCCGGGTACTGACCAGCCGCAGTTTCTGCAGAGAGCATTACCGCATCTGTGCCGTCAAGCACGGCGTTTGCCACGTCCATGACTTCCGCGCGGGTCGGCATCGGGTTAGTGATCATGGACTCCATCATCTGGGTTGCTGTGATCACGACACGATTCAGTTGACGGCTGCGCCGAATCAGCTTTTTCTGGACGCCGACCAGCTCCGGATCACCGATTTCAACACCGAGATCACCGCGTGCGACCATCACCACATCCGACGCGAGAATGATTTCATCCATCACCTGATCAGTGGCGACCGCTTCGGCGCGTTCGACTTTGGAGACTATCATTGCCTCGCAACCGGCGTCACGGGCGAGACGGCGGGCGTAGTGCAGATCTTCCGCGCTGCGCGGGAAAGAAACAGCAAGGTAATCAACATTAATACGGGCTGCAGTTTTGATATCTTCTTTATCTTTTTCTGTCAGCGCATCAGCAGAAAGACCACCGCCGAGTTTGTTGATACCTTTATTATTAGAAAGCAAACCACCGACGGTCACTTCTGTCATGATTTTAGTGCCTTTGACATCCAGCACTTTCAGCTGCACACGGCCATCATCGAGTAACAGAATGTCATCAGTAACCACATCTTCCGGCAGCTTTTTATAGTCGATCCCGACGTGCTCATTGGTGCCTTCGCCTTTACCCAGTTCTGCATCCAGAATAAATTTATCGCCGACATTCAGCAGGACTTTATTATCTTTAAAGGTGGACACACGGATTTTTGGTCCCTGGAGATCACCCAGGATAGCCACCTGCATGCCGAGGCGGGCAGCTATTTCACGGACTTTATTCGCACGTTCAACGTGATCGTCCGGGCTGCCGTGAGAAAAGTTCATACGAACCACATTGGCACCGGCACGGATGATTTTTTCAAGATTGTTATCACGATCGGTGGCGGGGCCCAGGGTCGTTACGATTTTCGTTCTTCTGAGGCGTATTGACATAAATTACTCCGTTGACCTGAATAAGGTGAAATGGTGTTGATAAAAAACTCCCCGCCGGGAAAATCTGTCCCGGCAGGAAAGTGTAAAATCGATTCACTCCTGTCTGATTATCGCGTATTTAAAATAAAAATCGAGTCAGCAAACGCAAAACAGTGAGTCAGACGTTATCCTACCATCCGTTATATGACTAATTCGTGATGATCATTACACCCGGCGGCAGTAAATGTGTCAAATTGACACAAATGGTTAAAAATCAACGGAGTTTATCGATTCGGGAGTCTTTCAGGGCTTCTTTGACCCGGCGCAGATTATCGCGGAATTTGGGACCACGGCGCAGGGTGAAACCGGTGGCGAGGACATCAATGATGGTCAGTTGCGCCAGACGGGAGATCATCGGCATATAAATATCCGTGTCTTCCGGCACGTTCAGAATGATGGTGAGTGAGGCTTCCGCCGCGAGCGGAGAGTTTTCGGAGGTGATGGCGAGCACAGTAGCGTCATTTTCGCGGGCGGTACGGGCGATTTCAACCAGATTTTTTGTCCGGCCGGTGTGGGAAATTAAGACCACCACATCACCTTCGGTGCTGTTGATACAGCTCATGCGCTGCATTACCACGTCGTCGGAATAAATCACCGGGATATTAAAGCGGAAGAATTTATTCATCGCGTCATGGGCTACCGCCGCAGAGGCACCCAGGCCAAAAAAGGCGATTTTTCGTGCCTGTGTCAGGCAATCCACGGCGCGGCTAATGGTCAGCATGTCGAGGGTATTTCTGACTGCATCCAGACCGGCCATGGCGGATTCAAAAATTTTGCCGGTATACGCTTCAACAGAATCATTTTCATCCACATTGCGGCTGACATACGGGGTACCGTTTGCCAGGCTCTGGGCCAGCAGCAGTTTGAAATCAGGGAAGCCTTTGGTGTCCAGACGGCGGCAAAACCGGTTAACCGTCGGTTCACTGACATCCGCCATTTTGGCCAGTGTGGCGATACTGGAATGAATGGCTATCTGCGGGGCGCTGAGGATCGTCTCTGCAACTTTTTTTTCCGATTTACTCAGGTAATCCAGACTGTTACGGAGCCGGTCTAAAATATTCATGCCACTGTGCCTTTTATATTGATCTGTGTGACACACCGGCCACCCTAATTTTTTGAAAATATACTACGTAAGCCCCGGCAAAGCAGAGGGCAAATTCCCCCGAAACCGGCTTTTTTTTGAAAGTATGAGCTGTGTCTGATTTTCATTTCAGTAAGTTTGCATCAAAAAAGTAATTAAATTACAAAACAGCACGCAGAAAGACGTGCAGCAGAGACCTGTCAGAATGTGCGGTAACCCGCATTTATGTTTACTGGCCGGACGCAAACGAGTACATTATTCGTTATCTCTGTAACAAAATTACAATTCCACAGCCACGAGGAGAGGTTTTCTATGGCGCTGACAGCAAAGGTTCCCGCCTGTGATTTAGTCATTTTCGGTACCAAAGGCGACCTCGCACGCCGCAAGTTACTCCCGTCTTTATATCAGCTCGAAAAAGCCGGTAATATTCATCCGGACACCCGGATTATCGGGGCGGGACGTGCGGACTGGTCCCGTGAGGAGTATCAGAAATTTGTTGAGGATGCTTTCAATACTTTCCTCAATGAACAACCGGATCCGGTGCTCTGGGAACGATTCAGTGCCCGTCTGCTGTTTTGTAATCTCGATGTGAATGAGACCTCTCATTTCAAAAGCCTTGCCAATATTATTGCGGAAAACAAAAATACCGCTGTTTATTATTTCGCTATGCCGCCGGGGACGTTCAGTGCGATGTGCAAAGGGCTGGGCGAAGCTCATCTGAATAAAGAGCCGAGCCGTGTGGTGATGGAAAAACCACTGGGTAATGATCTGGCTTCATCACAGGCCATCAATACCGAGGTGGCAAAATACTTTAAAGAGAGTCAGATTTACCGTATTGACCATTATCTCGGCAAAGAGACGGTACTGAACCTTCTGGCGCTGCGTTTTGCCAACTCCCTGTTTGTCAATAACTGGGATAACCGCACGATCGACCACGTTCAGATCACGGTGGCGGAAGAAGTGGGAATTGAAGGGCGCTGGGGTTACTTTGATAAAGCCGGGCAGATGAGGGATATGGTGCAGAGCCATCTGCTGCAAATCCTGACCATGATTGCCATGTCACCGCCGGATGACCTGACCAGCGACCGTATCCGTGATGAGAAAGTGAAAGTGCTGCGCTCACTGCGGACTATTGATATTACGAATGTCCGCGAAAAAACGGTGCGCGGGCAGTATACCGCCGGTTTTGTCCACGGTGAAAAAGTGCCGGGTTATCTGGATGAAGAGGGCGCAAATACCGTCAGCCAGACAGAAACCTTTGTTGCTATCCGCGCGGATATCGATGACTGGCGCTGGTCCGGTGTGCCGTTTTATCTGCGTACCGGGAAACGGATGCCGTCAAAATGTTCGGAAGTGGTGGTTTATTTCAAACAGCCGTCCCTGAATATTTTCAACGAGACGTATAAGCATCTGCCGCCGAATAAACTGACTATCCGTCTGCAACCGGATGAAGGTATTGATATTGAAGTGCTCAATAAGGCGCCGGGGCTGGATCACAAACACCGTCTGCAAACCACCAAGCTGGATCTGAGTTTCTCGGAGACCTTCAATCAGACGCATATTGCGGATGCATACGAACGTCTGCTTCTGGAAGCAATGCGTGGTATTCAGGCACTGTTTGTCCGTCGTGATGAGGTGGAGGAAGCCTGGAAATGGGTGGATTCCATTATGCACGCATGGGCGATGGACAATGAACCACCGAAACCGTATCAGGCAGGCAGCTGGGGGCCGATAGCTTCTATCGCCATGATGGCCCGTGACGGTCACGCCTGGAACGAAGTGGAATAATTATCCATCGGTGTTATCAATAAATGTAGTTAACCGGTTCAATATGTGCGTAATTATGGCCATCTTCTGAATAAGAAGGTGGTCATTTTTTATAACTGTCTAAAAAATAAAACCATTTACAAAAAAATAGTTCACCGCACCATTGCTGAACTCTTTTACTTGTGCTAAAAATAATATGAATATTAATAACCGGAGGATTCTTTCATTGTTGTCACCCGCCCCGGGGACAGACAAAAGAATAAGACATCATGCAAAGCGACAGTAGTAGCAGGATTAAAATCCGACGTTCTACCCATGTACTTTTCCTTTCCGCTATCGTATCAAGCGAACACTACTGGTACGGCGAGTTATAGCTATTTCTCTTTTCGTCTGACGAACCAAATGCGCCTGCGTTTTTGGTCATATCGTTATATTTAACGTTTTCGTTTCGCGATAAACGCACCCGGTCACGCAAACCTTCTGTTCTGCGCCGTAAACCTGTATGCGTTGTCTACCAGGAGAAATAACTATGATTTACTGGATGTTTTTAGGCTTAGCCATTATTACCGAGGTGATCGGTACATTGTCGATGAAATACGCGAGTGTCTCCGGCGGCAGTGCGGGGATGATTGTGATGTATATCATGATTGCCTCTTCTTATATTTTATTATCCATGGCAGTTAAAAAAGTGGCCCTCGGGGTGGCTTATGCGCTGTGGGAAGGGATTGGGATCCTTATCATTACCACCTTCAGTGTGATGTGGTTCCATGAATCGCTGTCACCGCTGAAACTGGGCGGTTTGTCACTGTTAATTGCGGGTATCACCCTGATTAAATACGGCACCAAAAAAGTGCAGAAAAAGCAGCCTGCTGCCAAACCGGTTCGTGCGCCACTGAATGAGATGCTGAAAGGGGCGTAATATGTTATCGACATTTGAATGGTGGCACGGTGCATTTTTACTGCTTGCCGTGGTACTGGAAATTCTGGCGAATATCCTGCTGAAAATGTCAAACGGCTTTAAACGTCTGTGGCTGGGAATTTTATCGCTGCTGGCGGTATCGGGGGCGTTCAGCTGTCTGGCACTGGCTGTCCGTGGTATCGAACTTTCCGTTGCGTACGCACTGTGGGGGGCATTCGGTATTGTGGCAACCGTGGCCGCAGGCTGGATCCTGTTTAACCAGCGCCTCAATTATAAAGGCTGGAGCGGGATTATTCTGCTTCTGCTGGGTATGGTGATGATTAAGTTTGCATAATTATTGTGTCACATAAAAACAGCAGACAACCGTGTGTTGTCTGCTGTTTTTTTATGTCAGGAATTAAAATACACTGGTGACAGGATGTAAAAAGTGAAATTCCGGATTATAAAAATGAAAATATTACTGATTGAAGATCATGAAAAAACCGGCAACCGGGTTAAAAAGGGGTCAGAGGAAGCCGGGTTTATTGTTGATATCACCGCAGATGGCAGAAATGGTTTATATCTCGCTCCGGAAAACAATTACCAGCTGATTATTCTTGATATTATGTTGCCCGGTATGTAGGGCCGGGAAGTGCTGAAAGCATTGAGAACCTCCAAAATGGTGCCGGTTATTTGTCTGACAGCAAGGGATGCGGTTGCCGGCCGGGTAAAAGGACCGGATTGGGCGCGAATGATTATCTGGTCAAACAACATGGAATCTCTCAGCACCCGGTGAATATGGTTTTTATGCCAATGTAAACCCGCAGGTTGATCACCCGCGCTGGTCACGTAACATCTTCAGGTCAATTGCATTTTGCGGTTATTTATCGCCGTAATATTCATAAGTGGTATGAAAAGGAACTTCACCGGCGGGTTCACCGTTAATATGTCTGAGCCAGACACCGGCGGTACAGTTCTGATACATATCCCATTCGGTACACTGAATATCATTACCGGTTACGATCCCGGTAGATTCTGTTCTTTCTGTTCCTTTATCCGGACCACCTTCCTCATTGTAGGTAAAATTGAAATCACTGAGAGGAATCGGCGTGGTGTAAATACGGGTTACCCGGCCAGCGTTGTCATAATCAAAATTCAGACTGTAGGATTTGGCAAGAATTTCGCTGTTTATCAGTACCGAATGTATATTGTTATCGCGGTATTCCACGGTACCGTTTTCGGTCATGATGGTACTGTTACCTTCGATAAAGTTTTCTGTCCGGTAGCCGGTGATAACTTGTTGCGCATCTTTGAGCAGGAAAATCCGGCTGATGGTCGGGCGTGTTTTTTTCTTACCGGTGTAATCTGCGGAAAAACGGTATGCCATACTGATCTCATCAGCAGTTTCCGCTCCGGCTACCTGTAAATCAAAGATCATGCCGTATTGCGTACTTCTGCGGGTGAAATCATAGTGAGTGATCTGCCCGCAGGGTGACAGTGTCACATTGCCGGCAGAAAAAATCTGAGCAGCGCTGTCCGGCTGATCGCCATCGGTGACCATGGAGGACGATTTTACCGGGCCATTCAGGTAAGAAAGGCCCATCATTCTCATATGATTCAGCCGGGTCTGTTCAGACATCGGTTTACAGTCAGTCTCTGCCGCATAAGACGGCAGCGCGAAAACAGCGGAAAACAGCGCCAAAGGCAGAACTGAGCAGGTTACTGTGAGTTTTTTCATGACTTCTCCCGAAAGCCCTAAATCCTGATGTATTTATTCCGATGGTAAGGGACTTATTCCGTTCAGGCAACCAGACAATCAGATAATCTGGTTGAGCCATTATAAGATCCTCTCTCTGTAATCCGATGAAATAAGGATTATCAAAATTGACAGATCGCTGTTTTATTAACGGAATTACAGCGGATAAATCACTTCGTAAACTCATCAGAACCGGGATGTTCAGAAGGAACATAAGTAAATGATGAAAGGAAAACGGAATGATGAGAATTAATGTATCCGCAGCAAAATACTCTGAAGTTTATTCTTGATATGCGTAATATCTCCGCTATTGTTACGCCAATAAAAACCTATTTATTACTGGTATTAGAAATTGTTCTTCCGATTGCGGGCAGGGTGCCGGGAATTGCCGGCATATTAATGCCGTCATCAATCACAAAAGAGCCTTTGGTTATATACTATCATGATAATAGCTATGGAGAGGGTGATGATGATCCTTATATTCTGACCACGCTACCGGCAGACGTTATTGTATCCCTGGCCATCAATGAGCAGGAAGGGAAGCATACTACGGTAATTACACCGGTAAAAGATAAAATAATTCCGGTTATTAAAGCAGAGAAAACGGATATTCCCAGCGTGTATGATATCAATATAATTCCGGATGCACCCTCTGTTCGAGTCACAGTAATAAATAATGTAAAAAATATTATTGTCAAACCGGAACAGGTCAATCTTACCCCTTCGGTGAAACATTATATTCCGGCAAGTCCGGAGATTAAGACACACCACGCCATTATTGATTTTTCTGGTGAGCATGAACCTGTTTATCTGTTCCTGTCACAATTACCATTATTTGAAGAAATTGAATCTGAAAATACCATCCGACTCTGGCAGGAACAATTTCCGGCTGAAGCGGCACGGATAGCATACCAATCAGCAGAAA
Source organism: Morganella morganii (assembly GCF_019402645.1). Taxonomy (GTDB): domain Bacteria; phylum Pseudomonadota; class Gammaproteobacteria; order Enterobacterales; family Enterobacteriaceae; genus Morganella; species Morganella morganii_D. Next base: position 1,477,361 of record NZ_VKKS01000001.1, on the reverse strand, counting down.
CTGAACTGAATAACACCACGGAATTACGAAGAAAAGCCATGTCGGCTCGCAAAAACCACCGGGAAATTGACCTGGAATCTCATATGAAAAAGCTGGCATATTATCGGAGAATAGCTTCGCATTCCGGATATTTGGAAAGAAAATATGCAGAGCAAATTCAGCAGGATATCGACAGACATTTTGATGTTATCAACCGGCATAAAATCGCAGAACGTAATTTTATACGGGCAGAGATACAAAAGAACAGAGCTGAACGTCATCTGGCAATGATTGTTGCCGGACCGGAGTGGTTTTACCGTATCCGTCATTTTGAAAAAAGACTGATATCACTGACTGAAAATCCGGATACATTTCTGATTGACGGAAATAAAACCGGGCAACTTCAGATTTCTGTGAAAGGCAGCGGAATTATCCCGCAACAAAATGAAGAAAAGCCTTTATTCCATGATTATCTGACGGGCAAAAAACCGGACAGGAATGATTCAGAGGATGGTACTGTGGAGTATCATTCCGCCGTAATAATGCAGACGACCAGTATTGCAGGGCAAATGGCGGTAGTCGTTCCTGCCGGTAATATAAGAATATCGGATGGTTTTGCCGAAAGGGATTGTCGTGGCCTGTGGATTCGTGACAAAAATACCGAAAAATTGGTGGCCGTTTTTGATGTTCGCTGGCATCGTCACGGGAAAATTCCGGTTATTAACGCAGTAAAAGATAGTATTACCGGTGTATATAAAGCGTCTCTGCCATCTTCCGCGACCATTCTGAACTGAGCGGGCTGGCGGACCGATTGAAGTACTTGACTGGCGGATTGCGGTAATAGACCGTGAGGGAGTAGACAAGGTAAGATTACATATCAGCCGTTTTGGAAGTAGTGCTGATAATGACATTATGCTTGAACGGCTGGAATATATTCTTACCGGAACGTTTCCGGCGACTGATACAGATAAACGGTTTTATACTCATGAAATCCGTGAGCTGGAGCGTTACCGGAATCTGGGCATAAAAGACGGAGTACGACCTGAGAATGAAGGGGAAGTGTGGAATAATACACATACGGCTACATTGAAAGATTATCAATTGAGTTCGGATAAAGCATTACTGTATACAGCAGAGGCTCTATTTTCAATATATGATGATTGAGGTATAAAGTGATTGATTACAATGAAATGGTAAAAATGAATCGATGGAAGATGTTATCCTATTTCTGGTTGCCAGGCGTGAAAGAGGTCTTATTTACCCTGCGATAGACGGTTTTTTTTATCGTCATAATGGCCCGGATAAATATGAATCGTGTAATATTATGATTCTCCGCGAAACGCACAGGCTTCTGAATGAAGAAAAAATAATGTGCGGAGGAGAGAAAGGCGGCATTTATATGAAAGGACCAAAATGGATTGAGCCCGATTTTATGTCAGAAGGGAAATATGAGATAGACTAATATTAACACGTATTTATTGTTTTGAATGCAATTGTGAGCATGAGTATTATTTTTCATTAATCCGTTTTTTCGGAAAAGATAATAATAAATAATATAAGTAACTAACGGAAAAATGATGTGTAAATAAAAAAAGTGACCGTTTTTATGCGGCCACTTAGCAGAACTAATACGGTATGATTATTTCACTTCCGGCATCAGCCCGATAAAGACTGTTTTCTTACGCGGGCCGGTCATCAGGTCTTCCAGCTTTTCCACACACTGTAAATAGTGCGGGGTTTTCTTATGTGCCGCCACGGCCGCATCATCGGCATAGGCTTCATAGATATAAAAGCGGGTTTCCACTTCCGGGTCCTGTAACACATCAAAACGCAGGTTACCGGGCTCTTTTACCGATCCCAGATGGTTTTCACGGAAAACGGCAATAAACTCGTCCACTTTGCCGGGTTTCACATTAATTTCCACTAATGTTACGTTCAAAATTTACCCCTTGTTTTTTTCGCTCAGGAACAGTTGATAAGCTTGTGCGGCACTTTCACCACCATGAACAACAGCACGGATCGCCTTCATCATGGCCACCGGGTCTTCAGACTGGAAAATATTCCGGCCCATATCCACCCCGGATGCACCCTGGTCAATGGCACGGAAACACATGTCGAGTGCTTCGTTTTCCGGCAGTTTTTTACCGCCCGCAATAACAATCGGCACCGGACAACCGGCGGTGATACGCTCAAAACCTTCCTCAACAAAGTAGGTTTTGATGATATTAGCGCCCATTTCGGCAGCAATACGGCTGGCGAGTGAGAAATAACGCTGGTCACGCGCCATATCTTTACCTACCCCGGTTACCGCCATTACCGGCATACCCACACGCATCCCCGCATCCACCATTTTGATGATGTTTTTGATGGACTGGTGTTCATGCTCTGTCCCGATATACACCTGAGCCGCAACGGCGGACACATTCAGGCGGACCGCATCATCCATTGCCACCGCAACCGCTTCGTTGGAGAGTTCAGTCAGGATGGAGTTAGCGCCGGACGCCCGCAGCACAACCGGTTTGTTGGTCGCGACCGGCACCTGTGCGCGCAGGATCCCGCGGGTACACATCAGGACATCAGTGTGTTCAAAGAGCGGGGCGATATTAATGTCAATCCGCTCAAGGCCGGTGGTCGGCCCCTGGAAATAGCCATGGTCAAAGGCCAGCATGACCGTTTTATTGTCCTGCGGGTTAAAAATACGGGCCAGACGCGATTGCATACCCCAATCCAGCGAACCGCAGCCTTTGAGGGTATAAAGGGTGTTTTTTTGCGGCGTGCTAAGTCCGAAGTCTTTGCCGTCACGGATATCATCTAAATCAGCCATGGAATTCTCCCCTGGGTAAACAGGCGCGGAGGGTGTCCGCGCCATTGGTTAAATCAGCAACTACATCAGAAATCATAGTTGTTAATGTTCTCTTTGGTGAAGATAACGCGCTCAGGCAGCACCACAATCCCGTTGCCTTTTGCTTCGTAGTCATAGCCCTGAACACTGTTCGGGGAGACTTCAACTTCACCGATACCATCGACGGTGATCTTATCGCCGACATTCAGTTCGCCTTTCTTCATCAGTGCATCAGCCACGGCGACAGCAATTTCCCCCTGTTTGACCACATCCCATAACGCGAACTGGTTAACAGTGCCGCGCTCGACATACGGACGCATCACGTTCGGAGTACTAAACCCGACAACAGCCACATCATTACGTTTCAGGTTCTCTTTGGCCTGAGCCGCAGCCGGCAGGGCGTTGGCATCCGGCGCGATAATCACATCCAGATCACTCCAGGCATTGAGAATACCTTCGGCAGTCTGTAAGGATTTGGTGGCATCGTTATAACCATACTGGGTGGTAACAACTTCCCAGCCCGGATGCTCAGCCTCGATTTTCGCTTTCGCTTCTTTGACCCACTGGTTCTGGTCAGTTACGGTCGGGCTGGAATAGAAGAAGGCCACTTTGGCTTTCTCTTTCTTCACCTGATCCGCTGCCATATCCACCAGGATACCGCCGAGCTGTTTCGGTGTGCCCTGGTCAATATAAATGGAGCGGCATTCCGGGTTGGTATCGGAATCCCAGGTCAGGACTTTTACGCCGCGCTGCATGGCACGTTTCAGTGACGGACATAACCCGTCCGGTGAAACGGCGGAGACAATAATCGCGTCATAGCCCCGGTTAACAAAGTTGTTGATAAGCTGTACCTGACCGGACACACTCGGCTCGGTCGGGCCGTCGTAGGTGACATCGATACCGAGTTTTTTTCCGGCTTCCACAGCACCCTGGCCGCCGCTGGTAAAGAAGCCGACACCGACAAGTTTAGGAATAAAGGCGACTTTTTCTGCTGCATTCGCCCAGGAAACACATGCGAGACTTAATGCAGTGGCGAGCGCCAGTTTTTTCATGATGGGTTTCATGGTTTTCTCCATTTCGTCAAATCTGTGATAACAAACGTGTTTTACTCTGATACGAATTGCCTGTTGCGTTTACGCGCCCACCAGCCAAGGATGTGATGTCGGTGTAAAGAAACGGAACGACCAACAACGGCAACAATAAGCAGCGCACCCGAAAGTGCACCGGAGACCTGATTTGGTACGCCGATCATCTGCAATCCCTGCTGTAAAAAGCCGATCAGCAAAACAGCCAGCGCGGTGCCTAATACAGAGCCGGAACCGCCGTAAATATTGGCACCACCCAGCACAACGGCGGTGATCGCAGGCATCAGGAAGGATGCACCGAGATCCGCACGGGCAGAGCCGAAATAGGAAACTAAAATGACAGACGCGAGTGCGGCACTGACGCCGACCATCGCATACAGCAGGCAGATAGTGCGTGTCACCGGGAATGCACTGTAGCGCGCGACACGGGCATTCTGTCCGATTAAAAAGACATTACGGCCCGGATGAGTACGGTGCAGATAAAACCAGAACACCAGCACACACAGGGCAAAAATGATCAGCGGCAGCGGAATGCCGAGTAAATCAAGGTTAGCAAAATCGGTAAAGGCCGCAGGGAAGCCGCCGATCCCCTCAAAGCCGGTCGCACCGGATAATCCGGAGAGCAGCAGGGCGCAGCCGCCGAACAGATACATGGTGCCGAGCGTAATAACCAGCGGATTAACGCCGGTAAACAGGATCAGCAGGGCGTTAATCAGGCCGCACAGTGCACCGGTCAGCAGGGTCAGCGGAATGGCGGCAATCATCGGCATGCCAGCCTGATTGAGTATTCCGAGCACAATCGCCGTCAGCCCGATGGTGGAGCCGAAGGAGATATCCATACCGCCGCTGACAATCACCAGCGTCAGCGGCAGTGCCACCAGGCCGATACAGATAAAGTCACTGGTACTGAACAGCAGCACATTGACATCCAGCAGACGCGGGTTACCCATGCCGAATAACAGGATTTCGAGGACGATCAGCAGCGCCAGGGCAATTTCCCAGCCATAACGTTTGGTGATGTTCATTTTTTCGCCTCCTGCGGTGCGGAAGGATTAAGGAACCGCGCATAGCGCTGGGCGCGGAGGTTTTTCTCCAGAGCCACACGCAGACGGCCGTCAAAGACCAGAACCGCGAGTAAAACAAATCCGGCGATAAAGTCATTCCACCAGGCCGGCAGTCTGAGCAGCACCAGCACACTGTCGATTTGGGTCATAAAGTAGGCACCGAGGATAGCGCCGACGATGGTTCCGGTACCGCCGAGCAGGCTGATCCCGCCCAGCACACAGGCGGCGATGGCTTTCATTTCCAGGCCGTTACCGGTCTGATTCGGGATAAAACCGATTTGTGAGGCGAACACAATCCCGGCGAGTGCTGCCATCATGCCGTTTACAGAAAAAGCAATGATGCGGGTGCGATCAACCTGAACACCCAGCTGGCGCGCGCCCTGTAAGTTATCACCGGTGGCGTAGAAACCGCGTCCGGCGGTGGTGCGGGACAGGAACAGCGTCATCAGAATAATCAGCAGGATAATAAACCAGCCGATTGGCGACAACCCGAGGAAGACCGGTTTTGACAAATCTTTCAGTTCTGCGGGTAAACCTTCAATCCATTTCCCGCCGGTGAGCAGCAGCATAATGCCGCGATACAGTCCCAGGGTACCGAGGGTGGCAACAATAGCGGGGATCCGCAGCCAGGTGACCAGGATACCATTAAATAACCCGGCCAGCAGACCGGTGGCGACTGTCAGCAGAATCGCTACGGTGAGCGGCAATCCCGCATTCAGTGCGATACCGACAATGACTGCGCATAACCCGGTGGTGGAGCCGACAGACACATCGATATTGCGGGTCAGCATAACAAGAGCGGCACCGATGGCCAGCAGCATCTGGATTTGCGCACTGCCGAAAATCATGGTGACGGTTTGCAGGCTGAAGTAGCGGGTTTCCATACCACCGAGCAGGACAAACAAACAGAGAATGGCAAGCAGTGCGGTCACTTCACGGTTATTCTGGATATATTTCAGCATGATGCGGCCTCCTGTAACGGGCTGCTTTCAGTCTCGGTCTGCGGGCGGTGCTCACCGAATGCCATATGCATAATGGTGTCGGTATTCAGTTCGTTGTGCTGTAATTCCCCGGAGAATTCCCCCTGATGCATCACCAGCACCCGGTCAGCCAGTGCCACCACTTCATCGAGGTCAGAGGAAATCAGTAAAATCGCCACATTCTGTTGTGCAATACTTTGTATCAGCTGATAAATGTCATTACGGGCACCGACATCCACCCCGCGGGTCGGTTCATCAATAATCAGCAGTGACGGGTTGGCTTCCAGGCATTTGGCGATCAGAATCTTTTGCTGATTACCGCCGGACAGTGTACGTACCGTTTGTTGTCCGTCACTGAATTTGATATTGAGGGCGCGGCGGTAGCGCTCGAGCAATGCATCATCCCGCGAACGGTTGACCAGCAGTCCCCGGTGGTTGTGCACCAGCGCACCGATATTCCAGGTGAGCGGGGCATCAAGGAAAAGCCCGGAGGCCTGACGGTCTTCAGGTAAACAGACCAGCCCCCGGATGAGGCGTTTTTCACTGCTGACACCGCGCAGATTTTCACCATTGAGAAAGACCTCTCCGGCGATCAGCGGGCGCAGCCCGTATAATGTTTCAGCGAGTTCGGTCCGGCCGGCGCCGACGACGCCGGCCAGCCCGACCACTTCCCCCGGGTTGACAACAAAACTGATATTACGGAATCCTTCGCCGCAGGCATTGCGGACGTCCAGCACCGGCGTGTCATCCTGCGGACTGTTGCGGGTGGCGGACAGATCCAGCCAGAGCTTCTGTGTCTCTGACAGCGGCTTTTTCCTGGCTTCAGGCGTGATTGCCTGAATAATTTCATCAGTGGAAAACTGTTTTGCCGGACCGGCCAGTGCGATATTACCGTCGCGCATCACACTCAGGTAATCAGCAATGGCATGTATTTCCGGCAGTTTATGAGAAATAAAGACAATCCCGACACCCTGCTGCTGCAATTCCCGCACCCGTTCAAACAGGCGATCGGTTTCGGCGGGGGTCAGGGAGGCAGTTGGTTCATCCAGGATCAGGATGCGGGAATCCCGCATCAGACCGCGCATGATCTCCACCAGTTGCTGATCTGCCACATTCAGGCTGCCCGCACGGGCGCTGAGATCAAAATTGCAGCGCAGTGATGTCAGCATCTGCTGTAATTTGGCTTTTCCCGCCTGATGTTTCGGCAGACGGAACAGAATGTTTTCCTGCACTGACAGATTAGGGAACAGCAGCGGCTCCTGCGGAACCAGATAAAGTCCCAGCTGATGTGCTTTTGCCGGGGTCAGGTGTGATATTTCCCGTCCTTCCAGTGTCAGGGTGCCTGCGTCAGGCTGTTCAATCCCTGCAATAATTTTCATCAGCGTGGATTTTCCCGCGCCGTTACCGCCCAGCAGCGCGTGAACCTGTCCCGGCAACAGTGTGAAATCGATGTGTTTGAGGACAACCACACCGGAAAACTGTTTGGCTATTCCGCGGGCGGTGAGCAGCGGCTGAATCGGGTGTTGCTTCTCTGACATAACGGCACCTCTGGTGTTATGGGTATTGCTGCCGGATGCTATGTGATTAAGAAAACATCAAAATGAACATTTATAATTTATAAACACATTTGTTCATAAATGTAAGCTATAAAAATCAAATAAGACAATCTTTCGTCCATATTTTGTGAAAAAATCAGATCTGCGTTAAGATTTGTTCAAAATTTTGGCCTGTGCCTCTGGCAGATTACTGCAAAAGGTGCTTATCTGTAAAAACGGAAAACAAAAGTTCACATGACAACAGTTTCAAAAAACACGAAAGCAGCCCCGGTAAGCTCCGTTTCTTCGATGGACTATGACGCCTCAGGACTTAGTATGAATGAAGAAGAGTTATTGGCCCGTATTGCCTGGTTTTATTACCACGATGGTCTCACACAGGGAGATATCGGGGATCTGCTCGGTCTGACACGGCTGAAAGTTTCGCGTTTGCTCGAAAAAGGACGTCAGTCCGGCGTCATCCGGGTACAGATAAATTCCCGGTTTGAAGGTTGCCTTGAACTTGAAGATATCCTGAAAAAAAGATTTTCGTTAAAACAAATTCGCATTCTCCCGGCACTGAACGGCCCGGAGATCCATTCCCGTCTCGGCGTGGCCGGCGCACATCTGCTGATGTCACAGCTTTCGCCCGGCCAGTTGCTGGCAGTCGGGTTCGGGGAGGCGGCAATGGCGACATTGCAGCATCTGAGCGGGTTTGTCTCTTCGCAGCAGATCCGTCTGGTGACACTCTCCGGCGGCGTCGGGCAGTACATGACCGGCATCGGCCAGCTTGATGCCAACTGCCCGGTCAGCATTATTCCGGCACCACTGAGGGCGTCGAATGCCGCGGTGGCCGCGACATTCCGTCAGGAACGCAGCGTGCAGGATGTGCTGATGGCCGCCAGTGCAGCGGATATTGCGGTTGTCGGCCTGGGTGCGGTGAATCAGAAACAGGATGCCACCATTATGCGTTCCGGGTATATCAGCAGCGGTGAACAACTGATGCTGGCACGGCGCGGGGCGGTCGGGGATATCCTTGGTTACTTTATCGGCCGCGAAGGGGAACTGACAGAAGAGGTGGAGATGCACCGCGAACTTATCGGTATCACCCCCGCAGAGCTGAAAAATATTCCGACGGTGGTCGGGGTGGCGGGCGGTGAGGAAAAAGCCGAGGTGATTGTGGCGGCACTGCTCGGGGGATATATCAACTCTCTGGTAACCGACGAGCAGACGGCGCGGGTGATGCTGACATTATTAACCTGACGCACTGACTGCCCCGCAGATGAAAATCACGCTGTATTTCATGGTGTAACGGTATCAGTCCAATTGAATTTGTGAGGATGGCGACATGAATCAGATCACGGGCAGCAGCTCATCAGAAAAATACCTGATGGCACTGGATGCGGGAACAGGCAGTATCAGAGCCGTTATTTTTGATCTTAACGGCAATCAGGTGGCGGTCGGACAAGCGGAGTGGCGCCATAATGAGCTGCCGGATGTGCCCGGCTCCATGGAGTTTGATCTGCCGGTTAACTGGCAGCTGGCGTGTCACTGTATTGCACTGGCACTGAAAAATGCCGGATTACCCGCTTCAGCGATTGCCGGGGTGTCCGCCTGCTCTATGCGTGAAGGTATTGTACTGTATGATCGCAACGGTGAACCGATCTGGGCATGTGCCAACGTGGATGCGCGTTCAGGCCATGAAGTCAGTGAATTAAAAGAGCTGTACGATAATACCTTTGAATATGATGTTTATCAGTGCTCCGGACAGACCTTAGCCCTCGGCGCAATGCCGCGTCTGCTGTGGCTGGCACATCACCGGCCGGATATCTACCGGCAGGCGGGCACACTCACCATGATCAGCGACTGGCTGGCCTGCAAACTGACCGGCGAGCTGGCGGTCGATCCCTCTAATGCCGGAACAACCGGGATGCTGGATTTGAAAACCCGTGACTGGCGGCCGGGCCTGCTGGAAATGGCCGGGTTGCGGGCAGATATTCTCTCACCGGTCAAAGAAACCGGTACCGTCCTGGGTTATATCACGGCCAATGCCGCCGGAGAATCCGGTCTGGCGGAAGGCACGCCGGTTGTGACGGGCGGCGGGGATGTCCAGCTGGGCTGTCTCGGTCTGGGCGTGGTCAGGCCGGGACAGACAGCGGTACTCGGCGGTACTTTCTGGCAGCAGGTGGTAAACCTGCCAGCACCGGTCACCGATCCGGATATGAATACCCGCATCAACCCCCATGTGATCCCGGGGATGGTGCAGGCGGAATCCATCAGTTTCTTTACCGGCCTGACTATGCGCTGGTTCCGTGACGCCTTCTGCGCGGAAGAAAAAATTATTGCGGAACGCCTCGGCGTGGATACTTACTCGCTGCTGGAAGATATGGCCGCCCGGGTGCCTGCCGGTTCGTACGGTATTATGCCGATTTTCTCCGATGTGATGCGGTTTAAATCCTGGTATCACGCCGCGCCTTCCTTTATTAACCTCTCCATAGATGCGGAAAAGAGTAATAAAGCCTCGCTGTTCCGTGCACTGGAGGAAAATGCGGCGATAGTGTCATCTCTGAACCTCGATCTGATTGCAAAATTCAGCGGTGTGAAAGCAGATTCACTGGTGTTTGCGGGCGGTGGTTCGAAAGGCAAACTGTGGAGTCAGATCCTGGCGGACGTCACCGGTGTGCCGGTCCGGGTGCCGGTCGTTAAAGAGGCTACGGCGCTGGGTTGTGCAATAGCCGCCGGGGCGGGTGTCGGGTTATATGATGATATGGTGACGGCAGGTGAACGTCTGGTGCAGTGGCAGCATGAGTACCAGCCGAATCCGGCGCACCGTGAAGTTTATGATAAAGCAAAACAGAACTGGCAGAAGGTGTATGCGGATCAGCTTTCGCTGGTGGATTCCGGCCTGACAACATCAATGTGGAAGGCGCCGGGGCTGAAATAACCGGGGGTACAATCCGGCTTCGGAGAGTACCGTTAACGGGCAAAAACGAAAAGTCGCTGTAATACAGTCCCTGTACGCTCAGGCTCGCCATCCGTGGCCCGCATGCTTTTCGTTTCCTTTGCCCGCTACCGGCTCAGTACCTGACCGGCAGTGCTTTTCTTAAAATTTATACAGCCGCAATCACTTTAATTTCGACTTTATAATCCGGGTGCATCAGCGCAGCTTCCACGGTACAGCGCACAGGGGCACTGCCTTTGGCGACCCACGCATCCCATGCGGTATTCATACCGGCAAAATCCGCTTTATCTGCCAGGAAAATGGTCGTATCGAGGATTTTGCTTTTATCTGAACCGGCGCGGGCCAGAATTTTATCAATCGCGTGCAGGGCACTGGTGGTCTGGGCTGTGATATCGCCGCTCAGATCTTCCGGAACACTGGTGTAATAAACGGTGTTGTTGTGTACAACCGCTTCAGACCAGCGGTCTTCCGGATCAATTCGCTGAATTGTCATTCTCTCTCCTGTAAATATATCCAGTTTCTTACACGGCAAGGTGGTGCTATTGCTCAACCCTTGGCATAATTAACGCCTATTTTGTCAGAAGAGAACGCGCGTGTCAGACGATTTTGCAAAAAACGGCCGCTTAGCCCGTGTCATTCCCGGTTTTCAGCCGAGGGAAGCCCAGGTGATAATGTCGGCGGCGATCAGCCGGATAATTGAAACACAGGGGCAGCTGGTGGCAGAAGCCGGAACCGGAACCGGCAAAACTTTTGCTTATCTGGTGCCCGCGCTGCGTGCCGGAAAGAAAACCATTATTTCCACCGGTTCCAAGGCGTTGCAGGATCAGCTCTATAACCGCGATCTCCCCACCATTATTCAGGCACTGGACTATGACGGCAGGGTGGCGCTGCTTAAAGGGCGCTCGAACTATCTCTGTCTGGAACGGCTGGAGCAGCAGACTCTCGGCGATATTAATATGGAGCCGGAAACGCTCACGCAGATAGTGGCGGCGCGGCGCTGGGCTACTGCCACTGAGCTGGGGGATATCACCACCTGTCATGATATTCCGGAAGACAGTCAGGTCTGGCCGCTGATCACCAGTACCAACGATAACTGCCTCGGCAGCGACTGTCCGCAGTATAAAGACTGTTTTGTGCTGAAAGCCCGTCGCAAGGCTCTGGAAGCGGATGTGGTGGTGGTTAACCATCATCTGTTTATGGCTGATCGTGTGGTGAAAGACACCGGCTTCGGGGAGCTGATCCCTGAGGCGGATGTGATTATTTTCGATGAGGCGCATCAGATCCCGGATATTGCCAGTCAGTACTTCGGTCAGCAGCTCAGCAGCCGTCAGTTGTTTGATCTTACCCGCGATATCACGCTGGCGTATCGCAGTGAGCTGCGCGACCAGGCACAGTTACAGAAATGTGCCGATCGCCTGACTATGAGTGTGCAGGATTTCCGGCTGGCACTCGGGGATACCGGTTTTCGCGGTAATCTGCGGGAACTGCTGGCACAGCCGCAGTTTCAGCGTGCGCTCACACTGCTTGATGACGCGCTGGAACTCTGTTATGACGTGATGAAACTTTCTCCCGGCCGTTCTGCTATGCTGGATGCCGCTTTTGAACGGGCGACACTGTACCGTAACCGGCTCAGACGACTGAAAGATGTCTCCATCCCCGGTTACAGTTACTGGTTCGAAAGTTACGGTCGTCATTTTCTGCTGGCGCTGACACCGCTGACTGTGGAAGACAAATTCCGCGAAATGATGAGTAACCAGAAGATGGCGTGGGTGTTCACCTCCGCGACACTGTCGGTTAATGATGATCTGCACCATTTTACCCGCCGCCTCGGGCTGGATCATGCTGAAACCCTGATCCTGCCCAGCCCGTTTAATTATCAGGAGCAGACACTGCTCTGTGTGCCGCGTTTTCTGCCGTCACCGAATCAGTACGGGGCGGCAAAACAACTGGCAGAGCAATTGCGGCCGCTGATCAACCATAACCGGGGCCGGTGTTTCTTTTTGTGTACCTCACATCAGATGATGCGGGATCTCGCTGCTGAATTCCGTCAGTCACTGACACTGCCGGTTCTGATGCAGGGGGAAACCAGCAAGACACAACTGCTCAGTGAGTTTATTTCTTCCGGTAATGCATTGCTGGTGGCCACCGCCAGTTTCTGGGAAGGCGTGGATGTGCGGGGTGATGCACTGACCTGTGTCATCATCGACAAACTGCCGTTTACCGCACCGGATGACCCGCTGCTGAAAGCCCGCATGGAAGATTGTCAGGTTCGCGGCGGTGATCCGTTCCGTGATGTCCAGATCCCGGATGCGGTGATCAGCCTCAAACAGGGGGTCGGGCGGCTTATCCGCGATACAGAGGATTATGGTGTGATTGTGATCTGCGATAACCGGATTGTTATGCGGCCTTACGGGGAAATCTTCCTGAAAAGTCTGCCGCCGTCGCCACGGACCCGTTCACTGACCAAGGCAGCAGAATTTCTGGCGGCCCGGCAATCACAGCGCCGCACAGTGGAATAGTATTGAATCCGTTTCGCAATAAAAGTCACTGTTGCGGTGATTTTTTTGTTACCATAAACCTTATTTATTTGCCGGAGTTATGGCATGTCCAGCCGAATTTTAGCCTTAGACACTGCAACAGAAGCCTGTTCTGTTGCGCTTTACAATAATGGTGAGATCACCGCCGGTTTTGCTGTCACCCCCCGCGAACACACACAGCGTATACTGCCGATGGTGCAGGCGGTGCTGGCACAGCAGAATTTCACTCTCCGCGATCTTGATGCACTGGCCTTTGGTCAGGGACCCGGCAGCTTTACCGGCGTGCGGATTGGGGTCGGAATCGCTCAGGGGCTGGCGCTGGGCGCTGAACTGCCGATGATCGGCGTCTCATCACTGGAAACCATGGCAGAAGGCGTTTTTCGTACCACCGGGCTAACCCGTGTCCTGGTCGCCATCGATGCCCGTATGGATGAAGTGTACTGCGCGGCGTATGTCCGGGATGAGCAGGGCATTTTCCGGCAGGAACAGGCGGAAGCGGTTCTGAAACCGTCTGATTTTACCACCTGTTGTGCCGTACTTACCGGTGAATGGGGACTGGCAGGTACCGGCTGGGCGGCGTATCCTCAGATGCAGGAAGCGCTGACGCTGACCACGCGGATGACAGAGATTACCCTGCCGCATGCACAGGATATGTTGCCGCATGCACTGAATGCATTACGCCGCGGGGAAACCTCCGCCCCGGAATCTGCGGAACCGGTATATCTGCGTAACGAAGTGACCTGGAAGAAATTACCGGGCCGGGAATAACGTAAAAAAATAGCCGGCGTCAATTGTTGAATCAGCAATCATCAGTCACAATAAATGGATACTATCCGCCACAGGAGCTCATATCATGATGAATCACTTACGGAGCAGTCTGAAGTATGGTGTTGTGATTATATCGCTGGCGCTGACCGGTTGCGCCACAGTACCGGAGTCCATTAAAGGCAGCGGCACCACGATGCTGACGGATTTTCAGGCCGTTCAGAAAGCGCCGCAGGCTTATAAAGGAATGGAAGCGCGTTTCGGCGGGCGGGTACTGAGCGTGCAGAATCAGCCGGATATGACACAGCTGGAAATCGCGGTTATGCCACTGAACAGCACCGGTGCACCATTCCTCGGTTCAACAATCACCGGGCGTATGTATGCCCGGATCAACAGTTTTATGGAACCGGATAACTTCCGCGACCAGTATGTCACGGTAGTCGGGCTGATGAACGGCACAAAAGCCGGGAAGATCGGCGACGTTGCCTACACATTCCCGGTGATTGATGTCACCGGTTTTCAGCGCTGGCATCAGGCCCGGCAGGTGATTATGCCGCCGCCGGTGTACGGGCCGGATCCGTGGCGCTGGCATAACGGGTATTACGGTGGCGGCTACTATGGCGGTGGCTGGTACTATCCGCCGGGACCGGCAGTGGTGCAGGATTATTTAGTACCGTAATCGCGCGGAACTGCAGGTAAGGTAACCTGAAAGTTCAGTATAAACGCGTATTTTAGTGTATAATACTGTCCGTGACGATAAGCAGGAGTAATTATCCTCAGCTTGTTACAGCGAATAGAATAAGAGGCGGCATTTGCCGCCTCGATTGTTATCTGGCTTTATAAAACAAATTAGTGATGTGACTCTCAACCTGAAACAGAAAAATTATCCGAAAACGCCGTTTTATGTAAATACTTTATTTATGTAAATATTTTGTTAACATCGGCGGGTCATGAGATGAGCAGCAATAATCAGGAGTAAAACCTTGGAAAGAGTCTGGCTTAAACACTATCCGGAAGATGTCCCGGCAGATATCAATCCTGACACCTATGCCTCTATGGCAGAGATGCTGGAAAATGCGGTATCGCGCTTTGCGGACCAGCCCGCCTTTATCAATATGGGCGAGGTGATGACCTACCGGAAACTGGAAGAGCGAAGCCGTGCATTTGCCGCTTATCTGCAAAACGGACTGGGGCTGAAAAAAGGGGATCGCATTGCACTGATGATGCCGAACTTACTGCAATACCCGATAGCCCTGTTCGGGATCCTGCGGGCAGGGATGGTAGTGGTGAACGTTAACCCCCTCTATACACCAAGAGAGTTAGAACATCAGCTAAATGACAGCGGCTGTACCGCGATTGTGATTGTCTCCAATTTTGCGCACACCCTCGAAAAAATCGTTTATAACACCTCAATCCGTCATGTGATCCTGACCCGTATGGGTGATCAGCTTTCGCGCCCGAAAGCCACGCTGGTGGATTTTGTGGTCAAATATATCAAACGCCTGGTACCGAAATATAACCTGCCGGATGCTTTCTCGTTCCGCCGCGCTATCCATCAGGGCTACCGTATGCAGTATGTCAAACCGGAGATCCGCCGCGAAGATCTGGCATTTCTGCAATATACCGGCGGCACTACCGGTGTGGCCAAAGGCGCGATGCTGACTCACCGCAATATGCTGGCGAACCTCGAGCAGGCGCGGGCGGCGTATATTCCGGAACTGAATGTCGGCAAAGAACTGATTGTCACAGCGCTGCCCCTGTACCATGTATTTGCACTGACGGTGAACTGCCTGCTGTTTATTGAAATCGGCGGCCGTAACCTGCTTATCACTAACCCGCGGGATGTCAGCGGGACTATCAAAGAGCTGAGCAAATACCCGTTTACGGCGATCACCGGGGTAAACACGCTGTTTAATGCCTGGGTCAACAATCCGGAGTTTCACAAGCTCGACTTTTCCACACTGAATCTCTCTGTCGGCGGTGGCATGCCGGTGCAGAAAGCCGTCGCGGAAAACTGGGAAAAACTGACCGGCAAACATCTGCTGGAAGGCTACGGGCTGACAGAGTGCTCCCCGCTGGTGGCAGGTAACCCGCATAACCTGAAAAGTTACAGCGGCAGTATCGGTTTTCCGGTGCCATCCACTGACATCCGTCTGCTGGACGATGACGGAAAGGATGTACAGGAAGGGCAGCCGGGCGAAATGTGGGTTCGTGGTCCTCAGGTAATGAAAGGGTACTGGAACCGCCCGGATGCCACAGCTGAAGTACTGAAAGATGGCTGGGTTGCCACCGGGGATATCGCGCAGTTTGATGAAGACGGTTTTCTGCACATTGTGGACCGCAAAAAAGATATGATTCTGGTTTCCGGCTTCAACGTCTATCCGAACGAAGTCGAGGATGCGGTGATGCTGCATCCGGCTGTGCTGGAGTGTGCCGCTATCGGTGTGGAGAGTGAAAGCTCCGGCGAAACCGTGAAGATTTTTGTTGTCCGCAAAGATAAATCACTGACGGAAGATGATCTGCGTCTGCATTGCCGCCGCTATCTGACGGGCTATAAAGTCCCGAAACTTATTGAGTTCCGTGATGAATTACCGAAATCCAATGTGGGCAAAATTCTGCGCCGTGAGCTGCGTAATGAGGAAAAGCACAAAACGGATGTTCAGCCGGTTGCATGACACCGCATCAGGCTTCAGAATAATAGCGCCGGTATTTACCGGCGTTATTATTATCGGTCTTGTTATGACTATTGATTGAATTATCCTGATCTGTTGAATTATTCTGTATCACATCACTTAACCACGTCGTCAAAGACTAAGAGAAGTTGTTTTGAATTATCAGTTGATTACCAGCGATACACACCTTGCCGCCTATTGTGAACAGGTTACAGGCAAACCTTATCTTGCACTGGACACCGAATTTGTCCGGATCCGGACTTATTATCCGCATCCCGGTCTGGTTCAGCTTTATGACGGGGAGCATCTCGCACTGGTCGATCCGCTGGGGATCACTGACTGGACACCGCTGAAGACATTACTGACTGTTCCGGACATGATCAAATATCTCCATGCAGGCAGTGAGGATATCGAAGTCTTTTTCAACAGCATGGGCTGTGTACCCCGGCCGCTGGTGGATACTCAGGTGCTGGCCGCGTTTACCGGACATCCGCTCTCCTGCGGTTTTGCCACGCTGGTGGAAACCTACCTCGGCATCACCCTGGATAAAAGTGAATCCCGGACTGACTGGCTGGCACGTCCGCTGACAGAAAAACAGTGTGAATATGCCGCTGCGGATGTGTATTACCTGCTGCCGATGGCGGAAAAACTGACAGAAAAAGTGCGTGCGGCCGGTTATCTGGCGTCCGCGGAAGAAGAATGCGCGATGATGGCGCAGCGCCGTATTTCCCAGACTGACCCGGCGGAAGCCTACCGTGATTTCAGCGGTGCCGCGCAACTGCGCCCCCAGCAACTGGCCTGCTTACAGAAATTGGCGCAATGGCGGCTGGAACAGGCGCGTCAGCGCGATATGGCAGTTAACTTTGTGGTGCGTGAAGAACATCTGTGGAAAGTGGCCCGCTATATGCCAACCTCGCTGGGAGAGCTGGACGGACTGGGGCTGACCGGACAGGAAATCCGTTGTCACGGCAGACGCCTGCTGGCGTTAACGGAAGAGAGCCGCACATCGGATGAAGCAGGTTATCCGGTACCGGTGGAAAATGTGTCCGATCATCCTTTATACCGCAAAACCTTTAAGGCGATTAAAACGCGCATTACTGAGCTGAGTGAAGCGGAACAATTCAGTCCGGAACTGCTGGCGTCACGCCGTCAGATAAACCAGTATCTGAATAAAGTGTGGGGATTCAGAACATCATCCGAAGAGCCGGAGCTGCTGAGCGGCTGGCGTAAACCCTTGCTGGAAAGTGCGCTGGCAGAGGTGGTTACCGCTATTGAAGCCGGAGCCGCCGGCGGGAAATAAAGGCAAAAAAACACGGCGGGGTATACCGCCGTGTTATCAGTCAGTCACGGAAACTACTCTTTTTTCGCAGTCTCGTCTTTCTTTGTGCCTTCATCGCCTTCAGGCAGCGTGACGTTCAGTTCAAGAACAGATATATCATCGCCTTTCTGCTCAAACTGGACAGACAGCATCTCCGGATCGACCTGAACATACTTACAGATAACGGCCAGTAAATCGCGTTTCAGGTCCGGAAGGTAATTCGGTTCAGATTCACCGCGGCGACGCTCTGCAACAATGATTTGCAAACGTTCTTTTGCAATATTAGCTGTCGGTTTTTTTCTCGACAGGAAGAAGTCTAACAGCGCCATGGTTTACCCCCCGAATAAGCGTTTTAAGAAACCTTTTTTCTCTTCCTCAATGAAACGGAAAGGACGATCCTCACCCAGAATACGGGCAACGGTATCGTCATAAGCCTTACCGGCATCAGATTCCTGATCCAGAATAACCGGCTCACCCTGGTTGGATGAACGCAGGACAGACTGATCTTCCGGAATCACACCGATAAGCGGGATGCACAGGATTTCCAGCACATCTTCCATACTCAGCATATCACCACGGCTGACGCGGCCCGGATTGTAACGGGTAAGCAGCAGATGCTCTTTAATCGGCTCCTGTCCTTGTTCCGCACGGCGGGATTTGGATGACAGGATCCCGAGAATACGGTCAGAGTCACGGACAGATGAAACTTCAGGGTTAGTGGTAATGATCGCTTCATCAGCAAAATAGAGCGCCATCAGTGCGCCGCTCTCAATCCCTGCCGGAGAGTCACAGATGATGAAATCAAATTCCATCTCACCTAACTCATTCAGCACTTTCTCTACGCCTTCGCGGGTCAGTGCATCTTTATCGCGGGTCTGTGAAGCCGGCAGAATAAATAAATTCTCAGTCCTCTTATCTTTGATAAGTGCCTGATTCAGTGTGGCATCGCCCTGAATAACGTTCACGAAATCATACACGACACGACGCTCACACCCCATGATTAAGTCAAGGTTACGCAGACCGATATCAAAATCGATCACAACGGTTTTCTTTCCTTTCTGGGCAAGGCCGGTCGCTATGGCCGCGCTGGAAGTGGTTTTGCCTACGCCACCTTTACCTGAAGTCACAACTAAAATGCGTGCCATGGAATTATTCCTTGTTAAAGGTCTATATTAGATTGTTGATAGTGAGTTCATTATTAACCAGACTGAGTTTGGCTGCTTTCCCGGCAAATTCGGCCGGGATTTGATCACTCAGCCAATATTGTCCGGCGATAGAAATCAGTTCCGCATGCAGATGGGTGCAGAAAATCCGGCTTTCTGTATCACCTGCCGCGCCGGCTAACACACGTCCGCGCATCAGCCCGTAAATATGTATATTGCCGTCCGCAATGAGTTCCGCGCCCGCACTGACATTGGCGGTCACGATAAGGTCACTGTTCGGGGCATAAATGCGCTGACCGGAGCGGACAGGCACATTAATCAGCCGGGTCTTCCGGCAGGGGGAGTCCGCCGCGGCAGGGGAAGACACTGCCGGGGCTTCAGGTTCCGGTGTATCCGGTTCAGCAGCGCGGGCACTTTTACCCTCGTTGAGCAGCGGAAGTCCGCTGCGGGTTGCTGCCTTGCGCATTTTCTCATCCTGACAGCCGCTGATCCCGACAATCCGCAAACCGGCATCGGTCACGGCACGGCAGATCAGTTTCAGGTTTGCGCCGGATGAAATCTGACTGATATTCAGCACAACAGGGGCATTCCGGAAAAAGGCAGGCGCCTGGCTGACTTTTTCGCGCACAGCCTGTTCAATAATCTGAGGATCCTCATTATTCAGATGAAGAACCGAAAGTGTGAAGTTACTGCCTTTAAGATCAATTGGCGATGGTGACATCTGTCCGACTCAGTATAATTAGCGGCCCGCTATTCAGCCATATATAAATTGCATTGCGGCGACGCAATGCCGGCTAACGATATTATCAAAAACAATAGCATGTTATAGTCAGTGCCATTTACTGGCAAGTCACGATTTGATTTAAACGGGATAATTCCAATGTTGTGTGCAATTTACAGAAGTCCGAACCGCGATCAAACCTATTTGTTCATCGAAAAGAAAGATGATTTTTCCCGTGTACCGGAAGAGTTGCTGAAAAGTTTCGGCAATCCTGTCTTCAGCATGCTGATCAACCTTGCAAACCGCGATAAACTGGCCAATGCGGACATTGAAAAAGTCAGACAGGAACTGACTGATGCCGGTTATTATCTGCAGTTCCCGCCACCGGTGGAAGATCTGTTATCAGAATACCGGGATACACTGAATATTCAGGATAAATCCTAATAATAATCCCTGCGGAATAAACAGAACAGAAAGGATATCGCTATGCGCCTGACATTATTAAGTACCGTGATAATTACGGCATCGCTGACGGCATGCAGTGCATCTCAGATACCGGTATCACCGGCAAAATTACTGACCGGAGCACCGGCAGCACAACAGACGGCTGCGGCACATTTGTCCGTGGCGGATTTACAGCGGGAATTTCCGGCTGACTCACGGACAGCTGAACAATTTCCGGCATATGCTGAACAGCTGAAAGCGATGGCGCGTCAGGAGGGGATTAAAGAATCCACGCTGACCCGTGCTTTTGAGAATTTTCATTTTATCGAACGTGTTATAACGTCTGATAAAAACCAGCCGGAGAAAAAAGTCACGCTGGATGATTACCTGGCCCGCCGGGTGACCGGGGGGGCTGTCAGCGCAGCGGTAAAACAGTATGATGCTAATGCGGCTCTGTTATCCGGTATCAGTCAGCATTACGGCGTACCACGGGAATATATTGTCTCCCTGTGGGGGCTGGAAAGCGGTTTCGGCCGTTATCAGGGTAAAGAAGATGTGATTTCCGCTCTGGCAACGCTGGCCTTTGAAGGCCGCCGTGAAGAGATGTTTGTCAAACAGTTTATGGCGGCATTACAGATTATCGATCAGGGCCATATCCCGCCGGATCAGCAGCTGAAAGGCTCCTGGGCCGGTGCTATGGGGCAAAACCAGTTTATGCCGGCCAGCTATCTGACCTATGCGGTGGATGGTGACGGCGACGGTATGGTGGATATCTGGAATAACAAAGCGGATGTGTTTGCTTCCACCGCGAACTATCTGGCCACAGAAGGCTGGGTAAAAGGGTTGCCGTGGGGATATGAAGTGTCTGTTCCTGCCGGATTTGACCGCAGCATTGAAGGTACAAAGAAAAACCAGAGCAAAACACCGGCGCAATGGAAAGCGCTGGGTGTGGTGATCCCGGCGCAGGCAAATCTGCCGGAAAACACCCCTATGTGGTTAGTCGTACCGGAAGATAAGCAGGAACGGGTGTATCTGGTCACGCAGAACTTTATCACCATCATGCACTGGAACCGCTCGTATTTCTTCGCACTCAGTGTTTCACTGATGGCGGATAATGTCGGGGCGGAAATCCGCTGATGTCATCAGAATAATAAATTAAAGGGGTAAAACTATGTATCAGCATCGTGACTGGCAGGGCGCTCTCCTGGATTTTCCGGTCGGGAAAGTGGTATGTGTGGGGCTGAATTATGCAAAGCATGTTGCGGAGATGAAATCACAGGCATCTGCGGAACCCCTTCTTTTTATTAAACCTGAAACGGCACTGTGCGATCTGCGTCAGCCGGTTGCCATTCCGAAAGAGTTCGGTGAAGTACACCATGAAACCGAACTGGCGGTTCTGATCGGCGCGCCGCTGAAACAGGCTAATGAAGATCGCTGTGCCCGTGCTATCGCAGGGTTTGGTGTCGCGCTGGATTTAACGCTGCGTGATGTGCAGATGAAATTAAAGGCCGCCGGGCAGCCGTGGGAAAAAAGCAAGGCATTTGACGGTTCTGCACCGGTGTCTGGGTTTATTCCGGTCAATGAATTCCCGGATCCTCAGAATGTCACCCTGAGCCTGACAGTCAATAATGAATTGCGCCAGCAGGGGAACACCCGCGAAATGCTGACGCCGGTTATACCACTGATAAGCTATATGTCCCGCTATTTCACGCTGCGTCCGGGGGATATCATCCTGACCGGTACACCGGAAGGTGTCGGGCCGCTGGTATCGGGCGATATGCTGAAAATCTCAGTAAATGATCACATGCTGACCACGCGGATTATCTGAAACGGGTCAGCCACGAAGTAAAAGGAAAAAAGAACATGTCTCAACCATTCTGGACGGTGAAAACCCTCGATGAAATGAGTGATGAAGAGTGGGAATCACTGTGTGATGGCTGCGGGCAATGCTGTTTGCAGAAACTGATGGACGCAGATACCGATGAAATCTATTTCACCGATGTGGCCTGCAACCAGCTGGATATTAAAAGCTGCCAGTGTCGTCATTATGAAGATCGTTTCCGTTATGAGCCGGACTGTATCAAACTTACGCGGGAAAACCTGCCGACATTTGATGCCTGGCTGCCGCTGACCTGTGCTTACCGCCTGGTAATGGAAGGCAAACCATTATTACCCTGGCACCCGTTAATCAGCGGATCCAAATCTCTGATGCATCAGAAAGGCATTACCGTTCGCCATATTGCTGTCACAGAAAGTGTAGTACAGAACTGGGAAGACCATATTCTGAATAAGCCGGAAGGCGGGTTTTAACTGATTGTTGACAATGCGGGACATGGATGGGGCATTTTGCGCTGATGTGTTCCATCTGTTCCGCAATAATATTTATCATACATTCGAAGCATGGCGTATTTTTATTTAAGTTTAGTTTTGATGGATAGGTTATGTATTGTGAATGAGCCATAACGAAATGTAATCTCAGTCAGCACCAGCAAACAGAGTAACAAATTTTTCAGCATCCCACTCTTTAATATCAGAGACCTGGCCGTCGCCGATTTCTATCAGACGTAATTCACCGGCTGTATTTTCAGTAATCAGGGGATTGCGATGATTATACAGGTGTCAGGAATAGATTAATATCTGATAGTGGTACAACTATCAGTATAGTAAGGTAACCTCTGGCACTAATGCGTAATCCGGGCTATAAGTAAACAATATCCGGAATATATAAATGGAGTTTAGATGGTATTATTACGCAGGAAAATAAAAAGAAAGAAATAAAAGAGCCAATGCTGAGGCAAATAACACCCGGTGAAATGGCAATGGCCAAAACGATATTCGGTAACTCAATGTTTTATAATGTCTGGGTTCATTGTGATAGCTATCTGCCATTCGGCATGCAGTCAGACAACGTGGCAATGGCACCTAATGGGGATATTTATTTCAGAGCATTACTTTACAGGCACGATTTTTCAGAGGATTTCGCTGAATACAAACACCTTTTTATGCATGAGCTTACTCATGTCTGGCAACATCAGAACGGGATGTGGGTCAGAACAAGAGGGTTATTTAGTAGCCTTGCTGACTACAATTATTCTTTTGATAGTAAGAAAAAATTAAGTGATTACGGTATGGAATAGCAAGCCAGTATCGTTGCTGATTATTTTATCCTTAAAACGTATGGTGTCGCCGGGCTTATTACTGGTATTCAGGATGGCTATGTTCGTATTAGTAATCGAATAGATCCCAATACTATAGAGAATATTTACAGGTCAGTGCTGCCAAACTCCATTTTATAGAGACTTAGTATGCGTAAATTTACTATCATACCCCTGATATTTCTGCTGAGTGCATGCTGGCATGGAAATGATCCCAGACCAAGAATGGTTAATGGTAGTGTGAGCACTAATGCAGGTAAACTATTTGTTAAAGCGCCGGATGCATCTGATGATGAATATATTTTATATGTAGATGTATTTGATTATAAAGAACAGAAAGACATTGCCTCTCTCGATTTCAGTGCAAACCCTGTTAAGTTAGATGAAAAAATTTGTTTGCCATCACCTGATATTCAGTATCAGGCAGACGGCAAATATGCGTACAGAGCTTCTACGGTTTTACAGAAAAAACAGGCAAAGAAAATTAATCCCCACAGACGAACAATTGTGGCGACGTTTTTTATTAAAGAAGTTGATGGTGATAAACAAGCTGTTGATGTCTTAAACAGA
Source organism: Morganella morganii (assembly GCF_019402645.1). Lineage (GTDB taxonomy): Bacteria > Pseudomonadota > Gammaproteobacteria > Enterobacterales > Enterobacteriaceae > Morganella > Morganella morganii_D. Next base: position 1,453,572 of record NZ_VKKS01000001.1, on the reverse strand, counting down.
TAATTTCAGCAAAACCACCGGACTTAACAAATCCGGTGGTTTTCACCTTCACGACATAACTCACTGCTTATTATTTTGTACTGACAACGGCAATATACCGCAGGCGATCACGGTTCTGCCGGAAGTGGCGGAACATCTGTAAAAATTGCGGGCGGTTCTCTTTTTTCAGGGCGTTGCGGATGATTTTCAGCGTGCCGGAAAGTCTCTCATCGTGCAGCATGCCTTTTGGTGTCATCAGTGTCATCGCACCCTCCGAACTGATCACATCACGGAAACCTGCGTCACGGAACAGTGCCAGCCAGTCATCACTCAGCATCGGTTGTGCTTTGACATGAATGGCTGCCTGCATTTCCTGTGTGACACACTCATTCTTACGCCGCGCTGTCAGCGCAATATCGTGGGTCAGCAGACGACCGCCGGGCTTCAGTACACGGAAATATTCCTGTAACAGGCGGGCTTTGGCTTTGTCCGCATACATGGTCAGCATGGCTTCATTGATCACCACATCAAAATGATTATCCGCGAATGGCAGTTTTGAGGCATCCGCTTCCTGCACGGTGATAAGGTGGGATAATCCGTTATCGAGGATATTTTTCCGCGCATTGGCAAGGGCCTGTTTATCCATATCAATGCCGGTAATATGACACTGAAAACGCTGGGCGATTTCAATCGCGGTGGTGCCCATATTGCAGGCAATTTCCAGCACCCGGCTGTCGATCTGTAACCCGCTGTGTGTCAGCAGCCATTCTGTGGCGGTGCGGCCCCCCGGGCGCAGGCGTTTTTTACCCAGACGCGCCAGAAATTTGTGTCCGGCTTCATGGCCGGTGTGTGCGCTTTCCATCATTCAGTCCTGTTTGTTTTCCGGTTCACGCAGCATCACCAGCAGCATTTTTGCCCGCTCCGGCGCGTCCACAGCATGAGGAATATTGGCCGGCATACGGACAATATCCCCGGGTTTTGCCGTCACCGGTTTTCCGGCGATAGTCAGGGTCAGTGAGCCTTCGGCAATCATCACAATGGCATCAAACGGGGCGCTGTGTTCAGAGAGCGCCTGGCCTTTATCAAAGGCAAACAGGGTGATATTGCCGCCGCCGTTTTTGGCGAGAACGCGGCTGGAAATACCTTGTTCGGTGTAGCTGACCAGGTCGGCAATTACTAATGCTTCTGCCGGGGTAATCGTGTTATTGCTCATAATAAATATCCTTATGGTTAATCAGGTAATAAATGGGTTCAGCGGAACAGCGGGATCACGCCGCAGGTCTGCCGGTGCGGGTGGTTAACCGGCACGACAGAAACCGGAAGTTGATACAGCTTTCCCAGGTTCTCTTCAGTCAGCAGTGCGGATGTCTGACCAAACTGTGCCTGTGTGCCGTCAAACAGTAACAATGAATAATCCGCAATATGCAGGGCATGCTGCGGGTAATGACTGGTAAATAAGATGGTTTTTCCGCGTTGGGCGGCCAGCATTTTCAGAACGGAAAGAACGGTATCCTGGTTAGCCAGATCCAGCGCAGAAGTGGGCTCATCCAGGATCAGGATCTCCGGTTCACCGGCCAGTGCGCGGGCAATCATCACCATTTGTTTCTCACCGCCGCTGAGCAGGTTAAATGGGGTATCCGCAAACGGGGTTAATCCGAGGTCTGCCATAGCCTGCTCTGTGATGTCATGATCACGCAGGGAAGGGGATGCATACCAGGGCAGATGACGAACCCGCCCGAGGCTGACCATGGTGCGGACAGAGTAATTAAACAGTGCTCCGCTGAGTTGCGGAACATAGGTTGCCGGTGCATTGAGCTGCACAGTACCGGTCGCGCCTTTTTGCAGGCTGAGCAGCAGGCGCAGCAAAGTTGTTTTCCCCCGGCCGTTCGGGCCGAGAACAGCGGCGATGGTTCCCGGCGGCTGGCGGAATGTGAGTTCGTCAAATAACGGACGTTTACCGGTGTGGTAACTGAGTTGATTAATCCGGATCACAGGTCTGCCACCTTTTTATTCATAGAGCGAATGAGCAGGGCGAAAATTGGCGCTCCGATCAGCGCGGTGATCACACTCAGCGGAATTTCCGCGCTGGTCATACTGCGTGCCAGAGTATCGACGGCGATCAGGTAGATAGCACCTGTCAGAGCACTGGCGGGCAGAAGGACGCGGTGGTCATGTCCGCTGATCAGTCGCGCGATATGCGGGATAATCAGCCCGACCCAGCCGATGGTGCCGGAAACAGCCACGGTGGCGCTGGTGATCAACGTAACGCAGACCAGGATAGTCCAGCGGGTTGCGGTGACGGGCAGCCCCAGCGCCTGTGCGTTTTCCTCGCCGAGGGATAGCACATTGATGCGAAAGCGAAGGGCAAAAATAATCCCCCCTGCAATTATGACAACCGGCAGTAACACACTGACTTTCAGGTAGGTTGCGGTGGCAAAACTGCCCATCAGCCAGAAGACGATGGTTTGCAGGGTATTGTTCGGATCGGCAAAATAGGTGATCAGCGAAATCAGGGCGGCAAAAAAAGCATTAATAATCACGCCCGCAAGGATCAGCATCAGAAGACTGCTGCCGTGCCGGTTAAGCCCCAGCAGAAAGACCAGCACAATGGCCAGCAGACCACCGAGAAAGGCAAAACTAATGGTGATAAACAAAGAGGAGAAGAGCAGCAGTGCCAGTGCACCGCCCAGTGCCGCACCGGATGAAACACCGATAATCTGCGGCCCCACCAGCGGGTTGCGGAAGATGCCCTGTAATGCCGCACCGGCAACCGCGAGACCGGCACCGGCCAGTCCGGCGATCAGAATGCGCGGCAGACGGACATACAGCACCACATTTTCAGCGGTGCGGCTGTATTCCGAAGACGGGATGCGTCCGGTCAGGGTATCCGCCAGGATTTGCAAAACTGTTGTCACAGAGACCGCATAGCGCCCGGCACACAGCGCAAGCACGATGGTCAGTAATAACAGGGCAGATAACAGGCACCATTGCAGACGGGATTTTCGCATCACGGCCGCCCCATCAGTGTCAGATAATCACGGCCTTCCCGGTTCAGATCAAGCTGCAGAATGCGGTCTGTTTCCTCATCGGTGAGAGAATAGCCGTACAGTTGCAGATAGCGTTTGCGGATCTCTTCCCGCAGCGGAAATGCTGCGCTTTCCGGATGAAAAACCTGAGCCAGCCACTGCCAGTAGAGCGGTGTTTCCTGATTAGGCGCATCCCAGATAAAGCCGCCGATTGGCAGTTTATAGACCCGTTTGTTCTTTACCGCCGTTACATCACTGAGCATCGGGTTATTATAAATATCAGCAGGTGCCAGTCCGGCCTCAAAATTGCCCAGCAGGATAATATCCGGATCCCACACCAGAATCTGTTCGATATTCAGGGTGCGCGGGCCGGTCAGGTCACGGTTGAGGCTGACACCTCCGGCGAGTGCAAAATCTGTATTGTTATGAGAGGTGGATCCGAAAGTCTGAATACTCTGCTTAAAATGGGAGAGGTAAAGTACACGCGGCTGTTTGTCTTCCGGAATCGCAGCAACACTCTTTTCCAGCTGGTTGATCACCTGTTTGCGCCAGGCAATCAGCCCGGCCGTTTTTGCTTCTTTGCCGAGGGTTTTCCCCATCAGGGTTAACCACTCCTGTGTATAGGCTTCTTTGCCGTAATCCAGCGTGGCGACTGTCAGACCGGCATTGCGCATCGGCGTGATAATGTCATCGCCACGGTGTCCCCATTGCCAGACCAGATCCGGGTTAACCGAGAGCAGAGCTTCAATATTCGGTGCGAAATCATTCCCCGCCACATCACTGCGTACAGAGAGTATATCCGGAAACATCACGCTGAGCATGCCGTCGCGGGCGGCAACACCGGCAAAGAGATGCATCCCGGCAAGCCGTTTGCTGCTCTCATCAACGCTGACCAGCATAGAGGCGGCAGGAATAGGGATCACCACAATCCGTTGTGCAGGTGCGGCCAGTTCAATATTCTGCTGTGACATATCGGTGAAATGCACGGCACCTTTTGCGGCATAAACTGCTGTTGTGCAGGTAAAAAACAGTACAGGGAATAATGCAAATCCATTACTAATCATAAGGTTATTCGCCTTTTATTTTATGATTGAATTGATAATGCGATTGGTTATCATTTATAATTGCGTTTATTCTGACCGCACTGAGAGGAAAACCCTATGACATTTGTCAAAAAGACCCTTGCCCCTGCGCAGCAAATGGCGATCCTCCGGTCATGCCCGTTGTTTCAGGCGGCAGAGGATGATGATTTGGCACTGGTGCTGGCAGACAGCACACATCGCCGGTTTGCGGCGGGGGAATTGATCAGCCGCGAAGGGGAGACGGTAAAAGCCTGTCCGCTGATGATCAGCGGACAGATTGATGTTTTCCGCCATACCTGGTCGGGTGAGGAAAAAGTGTTTGGTATGTTTACCGCCGGTGAACTGGTGGCGATCGCGGCAGTTTTTATGCCGCACAACCGCTTCCCGATGAGCCTGCGGGCGAGGTCTGACAGCAGCGTGCTGATGCTGGAAAAACAGGCTATTTTACGGTTGTGTCATGCCTGTCCGGCGATTATGGCGCAGTTACTGTCGCGGTTCAGTCTGAAACTGTATGAGAATATTAACCATATCGACTGGCTGACCTCCAGTTCAGCAGAGCAGCGGCTGGCGGCCTATCTGCTGGATCTGAAACGGTGTCAGCAATCGGACTGTGTGGTGCTGCCGTTATCACGCGGCCAGCTGGCTGCAAAATTGGGTGTCCGTTATGAAACTCTCAGCCGTCTGTTTTCCGGCTGGCGGCAGAAAGCCTTTATCGGAATTGATAAAGACGCGGTGCGGATCACCAATGAGTCATATCTGACGGAACTGGCCATCCCGGCACAGCGCCCGTTCTAGAGAGATAAAAAATTCCCGCCGGAAAACCGGACAGGGATTTTTTATCTCTGATCAGAAATTATAGGTGATACCGCCGTTGACACTGAATCCCATCCCCGGGAACAGCGTGCTGTCTTTGGCGGTGACCGACCGGTTTGCCACAGAGGTGGTGGCATAGTGTTCGTTGGTCAGGTTATCCATCGACATATAGAGCGACCAGTTCTCCGCGGGCTGATAAGTGCCTCTCAGCCCGAGCACCGTATAGTGTTTGCGTTTCTGAATGTCGAGATGGTTTTCGTGATCGACGGCCATATCTGTCGGTGCCCAGTGAATATTCGGGCCGAAACGCCAGTCGCCGATCCGGTACAGCACTTCCGCCGAAACGATATTACGCGGGATCCCGGCGATATAATTGCCGTTATATTCGCCGCCCATAAAACGGAAATCATTCCACGTCCACGCCAGTTTATATTCCACATCACCCGGGCCGGCCGGAATCATACCGTTAATCCCGGCTTCCAGCCCCTGATGGCGGGTTTTGGCGGCATAATTAAAGACACCGGTGATATTTCCCTCTGAATCATAAGTTGTGATGTATTCATCTTTGATAAAACTGCGGTAGAGCGCCACATTCCATTTCAGTTGTTCGGTAAAATCACCGTCACCACCGATTTCAAAGGTAACGCCTTTCTGCGGCTCCAGTTTTGTCAGGCGGCCGTCAGAGGAATTAATGATTTCATGGAAAGTCGCAGGCTCCTGACTGGCGCTGACGTTGGCAAACCAGCGCTGGCTATCCGCCCGACGCCAGATCACCCCGGCTTTGGGTGTCCAGAATGTCCGGTTCTGATCCAGTGAAACGGAACTGTTGCGCTTTTCAGTGTCACGCCGTGCATGTGTGGCTTTGAGATCCAGATTCAGTGTCAGATCCGGCGTCAGATGAATACCGGCACCGGCAGAGGCATATATATTGTCTGCTTTGCCGTCAAACTTGCCGATCGGGGTTTTGTCCATCAGCGTACCGCGCCGGTTCTGCATCAGGTCTGTTTCCAGACTCATGTGATCAGCCGCCAGTGCCGCCCGCCAGGAGACCGGTTCGGTTTCCATCTGCCAGCCCAGTTGCATACCTTCACTGTGGCTCCGGCTGAAACGGTAATAGGCCGGGGTGGTGAAATTATCATGGGTGCGGATATACCAGACACCGGCGCTGATGCGCTGATTATCAATCTGCCAGTCAGAACGGTTGGCAGCACGGAACTGCTCTACATTGCGGTGCGGATCCCGCAGCCAGACCATCGGATAAACTTCGGTCGGATCACTATCGAGCACAGTTTCAGAAACCGGCCCGGCGACATCAAAACGCAGGTCGGTCCAGTTCAGGGAAGTGCGGTTTTCAAAATTATCCCCGGTATAGCCAAAACTACCGCGTACAGTTTTTCGCTGTGATGAAGAGTGTTTGCGGTAGCCGTCAAAATGGTCATAGGTGAAATTAATGCGTCCGTCGAAACGGCCGTCATCTGATACGCCGCCGAAGGCGGTCTGTAAACCTTCGCGGCCATGCGAGCCGTATTCATAGCGCAGGCGTCCGCCTTCGTCACGGCCGGTATAGGAAATCAGATCCAGCTCGCCGCCCAGACTGTTACTCTGCGGATTCAGGCTGTTTGCTCCGCGCCGGACACTGATCATCCGGGCATCCCGCATTTCCAGGGTGCTGATATGGAAACTGCCGTCCGCATCGGTGACCGGCAACCCGTCCTGCATCAGCAGAATACCGCGTGCCAGCGGAGCACTCTGTACCCCTGAGCCGCGGATATTCAGACGCGGTTGATCAATACCGCCGAAGAAATTCTGCACCAGCACACCGGGCTGATAATCCAGGGCATCATGGAGTGTCGCCAGGCGGGTATCTTTTTCAACCATAATCAGGTTGGTACCACCCGCGACATTTTCAAGTTTCTCTTTTTCATGAGCGGCATCCGGCGCGGGACGGCTTTGTTTTGCGGCGGTGACAATAATGGTGTCCGGTGCGGGTTCCGCCGCGGCAGCGGATACACCGGCAGTAAGTGAGAGCGCAAGACAGTGTGTCAGCCTGCGGCGGGTTATTCTGTTCTGCATTATCCCTGACCTCATAAATGTAATGGTTATCATTTTCATTTGAGGGCATAACATAGTGCAGAAAATGCGGCTTATCCTATGACATTTGTCAAAAGTCCCGTCAGGGGATTATTTCAGCCCCAGACGTTTTGCCAGCCGGTGCAGATTACCGGCATCAATCCCGAGACTGCGGGCCGCCGCCCCCCGGTTATCGTCACTGCGGGCAAGAGCCGTAAGGATCAGTTCCGTCTGAAAGGTGTCTGTGGCGCTGCGCAGATCTGCTTCTGCGGGAGAGGTTTCATGGCTGACAACCGCCTCAGCGGTTTCTTCCGGTGAGAAGTGATGAGGTTGTAAAGCAGTTCATCACTGCTGCCGGTGGCGCGCACCAGAACAATGGCGCGGTGTACGGCATGTTCCAGCTCCCGTACATTGCCCGGCCACTGATAATGCAGCAGTGCCGGGCGCAACGCCGGGCTTATTACCACCTGCGGCAGACCAAACGCCTGGCGGTAGCGTTCGCAGAAATAGCCGGTCAGCAGCAGGATATCTTCCTGCCGTTCCCGCAGCGGCGGTACCTGTAGCGGGAAAATACTGAGCCGGTGAAAGAGATCAGCCCGGAAATTACCCGCCGCGACTTCTGACCGCAAATCCCTGTTAGTGGCGGCCAGCACGCGGACATTCACCTTCAGTGGCCGGTCGTCACCGACCCGCTGGATATCGCCGTATTGTAATACGCGCAGTAGTTTGGCCTGTAAAGACGGGGACAGTTCGCCAATCTCATCCAGAAACAGGGTGCCGTTATCCGCTATTTCAAACAGCACAGGCGTTTGCACAGCAATATAATGTAGTGCTGTTCCCGCATATGCCACAGCACTGATTATCACGATTTACGACTGAATTCGGAGGTAACAAAATGACATTACGCGAAAAAACCTTAGGCGAACCGGCTCTGTCTGTGAATGGTGCACCGGCATTCTTCCATCGTTATGATCTGGATTTCTGCTGCGGGGGAAAACGCACCCCGGAAAAAGCGGCAGAAAAAAATCCCTGAATATTAATGAAATTGAACAGGCGTTCGTGCCCTGGCCGGCGGGTAGGTTAATCAGAGATATTATGGCGGAACAACGGGATATATTGCCCGCCTTGCTGTTCCGTCCGTTGTTTTTCTTCTTCACTCCAGCCGTAATTAATGGCATGGCTGACAGCACCGGATTCCCGTGTGGTGATAATCAGTGAGGCTGCCGGCGCTGCTGTATGTGCAGAGAGCACCCGGATAAGCATATTCAGCTCATTACAGGTAAAAGTAACCTGTAGCACAGATGAACCGGGTTGTCCGGCGGTTTGCAGGCGCTGCAATAAAGTTGTCAGATGATTATCCATCAGTGATGTTATCTCCTGTTACCGGTACCATTAAAATCATTTAATTAAAATGAAACAGTATCATGTGACAGATATGAGAGCCACCAGCTGAATCTGATTGTTTATCAGGCGAGCGAAAAAGCAAATCCCGTTCTTATCGCAAACAAAAAAATCAAACACCCGAAGGTGTTTGATTTATACTAATTATATTTACTTATCATATGTATGGATGTTTTTTTAATGATTGATTTTTTTATTCTTATATTTGCTGTGTGGTATATCTTTGCCTGATTAGCGATAGCTTACAGTAACAATATGTTTTTTCGAATCAGATGGAACAGGGGTGATATTTACCTCGCCAATATTATCAGGAATTAATATGTCGCTGAATTTATTATCAGCCTGAACTTTCCCGTTAAATTTAGTGGCCTTACCGGAGCGGTAACATTCGGTATTCATATTATTACCGGAAACCTGATAGGTGCAGGGGGCTTCCGTCAGCATGCCGTAGAATGTGATAGTCCCGCCTTGCCGGCCCTGTAATGATTCGCTGTGTGCAATAAATGATAATGCAATACCGCCCACTAAAACTAAATGGTTTAAGATAGACATATTTTTTACTCTCTGTATTCGATATCAGCTGAAGGTATCCCGTATTAATAACATGAGGGATGTATCAGTTAATAACATCACGAATGATAGTTAATGGTTAATTACAATAAATGGTTGCTACGTCTTTACTTTATAGTTGAGATGTTACATTGATATAATTAAAAAGAACCATAACAAATAGCCGGCCGTAATAAAAACATCGCCTGCTGCCTGCGTTCTTTTTATTTATAATTCGTTTGTTAAGTGTGGTCTATAATGCGTGCATTAAAATAAAAACACGTTACTCAATATTTATATCCTGTCCGCCCCGTTCCGGGGCTTTTTTATACGGAATACATTCGCTCTTAAATCTGACCAGGTACGAAGGGGAATGTCAGTCCCGATGATTGTTGAGAAAATCTCATCAAACAACATGAGAAATGTTAGCACCAAAAATTGAGATGATCAAAATTAAGAATAAACTTAATGACACCATGTAAGTTCATGTTTTTTGGTTTTTTTTATAACCACAATCCCGGAGGACAGGATTAAATCCCCGGGATTAAATTGTAATATTCTGTGTTATGTATATTATTTATGTAACACAATGTTACAAGATGTTTCGCCATTATAGAGGCAGGTGATATTTTCCAGTGTGGTTTCACTGATACTCAGCAGCGCTTCTTCTGTCAGAAATGCCTGATGGCCGGTAAACAACACATTATGGCAGGAGGAGAGACGGCGGAACACATCATCCTGAATGACATCGTTCGATTTATCCTCAAAGAATAAATCTCTTTCATTTTCATAGACATCCATACCTAATGCGCCAATCTTCTGCTGTTTGAGAGCATTAATGGCAGCAACTGAGTCAATTAAAGCCCCGCGGCTGGTATTGATGATCATCACGCCGTCTTTCATTTTGGCGAATGCTGTTTCATTCAGCAGATGATGGTTTTCCGGTGTCAGCGGGCAGTGGAGTGAAATGACATCCGACTGAGCAAACAGCGTGTTCAGATCCACATACTCTGCACCCATATCCAGAGCTGTCTGGTTAGGATAAGGATCAGACACCAGCAGGCGCATACCGAATCCTTTTAAAATCCGCAGCACGGCCAGCCCGATTTTCCCTGTTCCGACCACACCAGCGGTACGGTTATGCATATTAAAACCGGTCAGACCCTCGAGAGAAAAATTGGCATCACGGGTACGCTGATAGGCACGGTGAATGCGGCGGTTCAGGCTCAGCATCATCCCGGCGGCATGCTCTGCCACGGCTTCGGGAGAATAGGCCGGAACACGGACAACCTGTATACCCAGTTCCTGAGCCGCAGCTAAATCCACGTTATTAAATCCCGCACAGCGCAGTGCGAGGATTCTGATATTGAGATCCGCCAGTTCCTGTAATACTTCCCGGTTCGCATCATCATTAACAAAAATGCAGACAGCATCGGCACCTACAGCGTTTTTTGCTGTCTGTTGTGTCAGCGGGAAATCAAAATATTCGATATCATACTGAAAGCGCGGATCCTGATTAATCAAATCCATATGTTTGCTGTCGTAATGTTTGGTACTGTAACTGACGATTTTCATCGGAGTTCCTCTGCTAAAATAAATCGCTACACTAAACCGGATAGCCCTGACAAAATAGGGCTGTCCTGTGTTCAGAAATGATTGAGATCTGCTGACTACAGTATAACGCGTAGCTGATGTATCTGTAACCGGAGAACTGTCCCCGTAAAGGTCTATGAAAAAATTACTGAAAGTGCTGGTGGCACTGCTTGTTCTGCTGATGATTATCCTCCCGGCGGCCTGGCTTACAATTCCGCGCTGGCTGCCCGCAGTGGTAAGGTCGTTTTTACCGGACGGAGTGACGTTGTCACTTTCACAGCCGAAAATTCGTGCCGGCGGCCTCTATATAGAAGAAGCGGCTCTCAGCAGTTATGAATGTCAGCTGACGATCGGGGAAAACCTGTCACTTCATTATCAGCGTGGTGGTCACTGGCTTATTGATGCCGGTTCACTGACCGGTGATGCGGACTGTATTCAGAAATTACCCTCTGCGCCGGAAGAGACAGACAGTACACCAGTTGATATTGGTGCTCTGTTATCACATCTGCCGCCGGTGACGCTGACCGCTGATAAGGTTATTCCCGCGCCCTGGCTGGCGTATCAGGGAAAACTGAGCCTGACAACAGCGGCCGGCTGGGGGCAGCATCTGAGTTATCAGGGAGAGAATATTCAGGCGGAGCTGGCGATTGATCCGGAATTAAATGTGACGATGTCACAATTGAATGCCACTATCGGTGATGAAAAATTTGCACTCAGCGGCGCACTTACCCTGCCTCTGAATACTGCGGCACTGCCGGAAAAAGGTGGGTTACAGGCTGAAATCAGTACCCCATACCGGCCGCTGCCGCTGATGGCCACATTTGACTGGCAGGGTAAACAGGGTTCGCTGACGCTGCGTGAAGCGGATTCGCAGACCGCACTGCTGAATATTCCCTGGGAAGTTACCGCGGAAAGCATTCTGATTAAAAACGGGGAATGGCGCTGGGATGAATGGGAGCAACCGCTGCGGGGTACTGTCAGTGCGGAGCTGAAAAACCGGCTCTCCTCACCGGCGGATATGCGGCTGGGGGCGCGGGTTTCGGTGACCACTCAGGGCGTACGCGGCAAAGGCACTGCGGTATTGCAGTTACCGGAAACAGCGCTGCCGCTGACAGAATTTGATATTCCTTTTGAGCTGGCCGGGCAGGTCAATCACAATGATATGTGGGTGGCCGGACGGGTACCGGCGGTACTGACCGGTACGATTGCCGATCCGGTGATCCGGCTGAGTTCCGGGGCTCTGGTTCGGGCACGCGGGCAGCTCAGTCCGGATTTTCTGGTGGAAGAACTGCGCCTGCCGCTGGCGGGAACCTCGCTGTCACCGTCGGGGATTTCCGGGCCGCTGGATGCCATCGTGACAGTGAATAATCCGGAACTGGGGCGCTACCGCTTTCAGATGAAAGGTCTGGCGCGGGAATTCTTGCCGGATAACGGGTGCTGGTACTGGCAAATCTGGGGAAAAGGCCGGATGAAGCCGCTGAATGCAAACTGGACATTCTCTGGTGCCGGTTCCTGGCTGGATGAGGAAATCCGTATCCGTAAGCTCGATACCGGTTTTAACGGTGTCCGCTACGGCATGATGTCGATGGATGCCCCGGCGCTGACTCTGCTGTCCCCGCTGATCTGGATCCGGACGGACGGTCAGCAGAAACTTTCCGGCAAGGTTCAGCTGACCACCCGTAAAATCCGGCTGGATAACAGTTATCTGCCGTCTGCCACCTTTGATATGACACTGGATGGCCGTGATCCCCGTGATTTTTCAGTCAAAGGCACACTGTCGGCCGGGAAAAATATCGGACCGATACACTATTGGAGCCGCTGGGACGGTGTCCGTCTGCGCGGTGAGGCACGTTGGCCGGAACAGGATATGCGGGCATTTCAGACTCTGATCCCTGCCGATTTGGGTATCACGCTGCGCAACGGTGTTTTCTATGCCCAGGCGGCATATTCCGCTGCACCGGGACAGGGATTTGTTGCCGGCGGGCACTGGGTGGTCAAACAGGCAGGTATGTGGCTGAAAGACGGTGAAGTGAGCGGCGTGGATTTTGTGCTGCCGTGGCGTCTTTCAGACAGTCGCTGGCAGCTCGGCAGCAAAACGCCGGTGATGCTGCGCATTGCCCAGGTTGATAATTTGTTTGAGGTCACTGATATTAAAGCCGATTTACAGGGGTACTATCCGTACAGTGATGTATATCCGCTGGAACTGTCCGGTGTCAGCCTGGATGTGCTGGGCGGGCAGGTCACGATGTCGTCGCTGACGATCCCGCAAAAAACAGCGGCAGTGATAAAATTGGACAAACTGAATACCGGGCCGCTGATGAATACCCTTAAGGTGACACAGTTTGCCCTCGAAGGCAGCATCAGCGGGGAATTACCGTTTTATATTGATAATCCGCAGTGGATTGTGCATAACGGTTGGGTGGAAAACGACGAACCGCTGACCCTCAATCTGGATAATCAGTTTGTTGAATCGGTTAGTGAAAATAATATTTCGGCGGGTACGGCCATTAACTGGCTGGACTATCTGGTGATGAAACGGGTGCGGACGGATGTCAATCTGACCAACCTGGGTGTCCTGACGATGTCATCGGTGGTTTCCGGGTATAATCCGGTACTGGATGCACGGCGGACGGTAAACCTGAATTACCGGCATGAAGAAAATGTGTTTCAGTTATGGCGCAGTCTGCGTTTCGGCAGCAACCTGGAAGCCTGGCTGGAAAAAAGTATTTCACAGAATCAGGAGTAACATCCGACGGAGTCAGAATGAAAAAATGGATAGCAGGTGCGGTATTACCGCTGATAATCATCGCGCTGAACGGGTGTCTGCGGGTGGAGGTGGCCACGCCGGATAAACCCATTGATATTAATATGAATGTCAAAATTGAGCATGAAATTAATGTCAGAATTGACCGCCAGGTTGAAGATTTGCTGAAAAATAATTCAGCGATATTTTGAGGTAAATAATGCGAAAATTCATTAACAGCGGGCTGGCCGCTCTGACATTACTGATCAGCACCTCTGCGTTTGCGCTGACACTGGATGAGGCCAAACAGCAGGGGCTGGTGGGAGAAACCTTCAGCGGTTATATCGCAGCAGTGGATAAAGCGTCGTCACGGCAGGATGTCAGCGGCCTGGTCAAAGAAATTAATACGGCACGGACACAAAAATACACGGAACTGGCACAGACTAACCGGATGAAAGCGGAAGAAGTGGCAAAAATTGCCGGTCAGAAACTGGTGATCCGCGCGCCGCAGGGGGAATATGTGCTCGGCATCAACGGCAAATGGCTGAAGAAAGAGTAACGGAAACAAAAAAAGCGCCGGATTATCCGGCGCGGAACAAGGATGATCAATGATGATACTGCATGTTTTTATGTTGTTATCCGGTTATGCGGAAAGCGCTTCTACGCACTGACGGGCATTCTGTTGTGCTTTTTCAGCAAAATCTTCCCCCATCGAGACGCCTTCGGCATAGATAAACTCAATATCGCTGATCCCGATAAAACCCAGGAACTGCGTCATAAACGGCACAATCAGATCCGATGTCTGATCGCGGTGGAAACCGCCGCGGGCAGTCAGGACAATCGCCCGCTTGCCGAGTACCAGACCTTCTGAACCCTTTTCGGTATAACGGAAGGTTTTACCGGCAGCAGCAATGAAATCCAGATAGGTTTTCATTTGTGTCGGCACGGTGAAGTTATACATTGGTGCGGTGAATACGATAACATCGTGTGCAAAAAGTTCATCAATCAGTTCAGTCTGTAATACATTTGCGGACTGCTGGCGCTGTGTTAAGGTTCCGCCTGCCGGCGCATGCATACCGGAGACAATTTCATTATCCAGAACCGGCACCGGGTCGGCACTCAGATCGCGGACAGTGATCGCATCATCCGCATGATTTTTCCGCCATTGTCCGATAAAATAATCCGCCATTTTGTTGGTGTGAGAGTAGTCCGCAAGAATGCTGGATTTCAGAACGAGAACTTTTTGCATAGTAAACCTTGTTATTGTGATTCAGCTTATTTATTACGTAATCAGTGTATGAAAGCCGCTGCAGAAAGAACAGCAGATAAATTCGGCGCATAACATCAAAAAATCTGACAATGGCCGGATACGGCAAGTTTAATAAAGACGTGCGGTGTGTGTTACTCCGAAAACGGGATAACAATGACAAAGGGGAGACCCGCCGCATAAAAAGCCAAACCGTACAGACGGCACTATATTACCTATCAGAAGGACAGCAAGGTGAATTCCCTTCTTAATGAATTAAAACAATTAATCCCCCATTTATCGCTGCGCGGGCAGCACCAGTTCCGCAAACGGCTGGCGGGCGCGGCGAAGATCCGTAATCCCGAATCTCAGCAGAAGGTGCTGTCGGGGTTACAGGATGAGATGCTGCGCGGCATTACCCGCACAGAGCTGCGTATTGCCAACCGGCCGGAGATTACCTATCCGGACAATCTGCCGGTTTCGCAGAAGCGGGAAGCGATTTATAACGCGATCCGCGATCATCAGGTGGTGATCATTGCAGGAGAAACAGGATCCGGGAAAACCACGCAGATCCCGAAAATCTGTCTGGAGCTGGGACGCGGTATCACCGGGTTTATCGGTCACACCCAGCCGCGCCGCCTGGCCGCGAGAACGGTGGCTTCCCGTATTGCCGATGAACTGAAAGTCCCGCTTGGCGGCGCGGTGGGTTATAAAGTCCGCTTCAGTGATCAGGTCAGTGATAATTCGCTGATTAAGCTGATGACGGACGGTATCCTGCTGGCAGAACTACAGCAGGACAAGCTGCTGCTGCAATATGACACTATTATCATCGATGAAGCGCATGAACGCAGCCTGAATATCGATTTTATCCTCGGTTATCTGCGCCAGTTGCTGCCGAAACGTCCGGATCTGAAAGTGATTATCACTTCCGCGACCATTGATCCGGAGCGGTTTTCCCGTCATTTCGGTAATGCGCCGATTATTGAGGTTTCCGGCCGCACGTATCCGGTGGAAGTCCGTTACCGTCCGGTGACGGGGGAAGAAAACGATACGGATCGCGATCTGACGCAGGGCATTTTGGACGCTGTACATGAACTGGGACGGGAAAGTGCCGGGGATATCCTTATCTTTATGAGCGGAGAGCGGGAGATCCGTGAAACTGCTGATGCTCTGAACAAAGCCGATTTACGCCATACGGAAGTGCTGCCGCTGTTTGCCCGTCTTTCCAACAGCGAACAGAACCGGATTTTTCAGCCGCATACCGGGCGGCGTATCGTGCTGGCCACCAACGTGGCGGAAACCTCGCTGACCGTTCCCGGCATCAAATATGTGATTGATACCGGTTTTGCCCGTGTCAGCCGCTACAGCTACCGGACAAAAGTCCAGCGCCTGCCGATAGAGCCGATTTCACAGGCTTCGGCAAACCAGCGGAAAGGGCGTTGCGGCCGCGTTTCTGACGGGATCTGCATCCGCCTCTATTCTGAGGATGATTTCCTGTTACGGCCGGAATTTACCGATCCTGAAATTCTGCGTACCAATCTGGCCTCCGTTATTCTGCAAATGACAGCGATCGGTCTGGGGGACATCGCTGCCTTCCCGTTTGTGGAAGCACCGGATAAACGCAATATCCAGGATGGGGTAAAACTGCTGGAAGAGCTGGGTGCTATTGACGGCAAAACTTCCGCCGAAGGGCATTATCATCTGACGCAAACCGGCCGTCAGCTGGCGAAACTGCCGATTGACCCGCGCCTGGCGCGGATGGTGCTGGAGGCCCGTAATCACGGCGCGGTGCGCGAAACTATGGTGATCGCCGCAGCACTCTCCATTCAGGATCCGCGTGAGCGTCCGCTGGAAAAACAGCAGGCTTCAGATGAGAAACACCGTCGTTTTGCGGATAAAGAATCCGACTTTATTGCTTTTGTGAACCTGTGGAACTACCTGAAAGAGCAGCAAAAGGTATTATCCAACTCTCAGCTGCGCAAACAGTGTCGTCAGGAGTTTCTTAACTATCTGCGTATCCGCGAATGGCAGGATGTGTATACCCAGCTGCGCCAGGTGGTAAAAGAGCAGGGAATTCCGGTTAACAGTGAACCGGCGGATTATAAAAGTGTACATCTGTCGCTCCTGAGTGGTCTGCTGTCTCATACCGGGCAGAAAGACACAGAGAAACAGGAGTTCACCGGAGCGCGTAATGCGCGTTTCTCTGTCTTCCCGGGTTCCGGATTATTTAAGAAGCCGCCGAAATGGGTAATGGTCGCGGAACTGGTGGAAACCAGCCGGTTATGGGGGCGTATCGCCGCTAAAATTGAACCGGAATGGATAGAGCCGCTGGCGCCGCATCTGGTGAAATATCACTACAGCGAGCCGCACTGGGAGAAATCCCGGGGGGCGGTGATGGCGACGGAAAAAGTCACCCTGTACGGGCTGCCGGTCGTGGCGGGACGTCCGGTGAATTACGGCAATATCGACCCGGTACTGTGTCGTGAACTGTTTATCCGCCATGCACTGGTGGAAGGTGACTGGCTGACCCGCCATACGTTCTTCCGGGAAAACCAGAAACTGCGTAATGAAGTGGAAGAGCTGGAACACAAATCCCGGCGCCGCGATATCCTGGTGGATGACGAAACCCTGTTCAGTTTCTACGATACCCGCCTGCCGCCGGATATTATCTCTTCACAACACTTTGATAACTGGTGGAAACGGGAGCGGTTACAGAAACCGGATTTTCTCAATTATGAGAAAAACATGCTGATCCGCTCTGATGCCAATCAGGTGACAGCACAGGATTATCCTAACTACTGGTATCAGGGGGATCTGAAATTCCGCCTGAGCTATCAGTTTGAGCCCGGAACCGAAGCGGACGGCGTAACTGTACATATCCCGCTGCCGGTACTTAATCAGGTTAGTCCGGAAGGGGTTGACTGGCAGATCCCCGGGCTGCGTGAAGAACTGGTTATTGCGCTTATCAAATCCCTGCCGAAACCGGTACGCCGTAATTTCGTTCCTGCACCGAACTATGCGGGGGCATTTATGGAACGGGTTCCGGAACCACAGGGCTCACTGCTGGATACTCTGGAACAGGAGCTGCGTCGTATGACCGGGGTTACAGTTGATCGCGAATCCTGGCAGTTGGATCAAATTCCGTCACATCTGAAAATCACCTTCCGTATTACGGGGGATAAACAGAAAAAACTGGCGGAAGGTTATGATCTTGAGGCGCTGAAACTGAACCTGAAAGAGCAGGTGCAGCAGACACTGTCTGATGTGGTGGATGACGGTATTGAGCAAAGCGGTGCCCATATCTGGCGTTTCGGTGACATTCCCGGCTGTTATGAGCAAAAGCGCGGAGGCTATGCAGTAAAAGCCTATCCGGCGCTGGTAGATGAAAAGCAGAGTGTCGGCATTAAGGTTTTTGAAACGGAATTTGAGCAGCAACTGGCGATGCAGGCGGGAACGAGACGCTTATTGCTGCTGAATATCCCGTCGCCGATTAAATATCTGCATGAAAAATTGCCGAATAAAGCCAAACTGGGCCTGTATTTTAACCCGTATGGCAAGGTGCTGGATCTGATTGATGACTGTATTGCCTGTGGTGTCGATAAACTGATTGCACAATACGGCGGTGTGGTCTGGCAGGAGGACAAATTCGCGCAGTTACAGGAGTTTGTACGGGCAGAGCTGAATGAAACGGTTGTCGGTATCGCGAAGCTGGTGGAGCAGATCCTGACCACTACGTTTGCCATCAATAAACGGCTGAAAGGGCGGATTGATATGCAGATGGCGTTTGCGCTCTCTGATATCAAAGCACAGATGAACGCGCTGATCTTTCCGGGCTTTGTGACGGCTCATGGCTGGCAGCGTCTGCCGGATATTCTGCGTTATTTACAGGGGATAGAGCGTCGCATCGAAAAACTGGTGTCTGACGTTAACCGCGACAGGGCGAACATGAGTAAAATCGAGCATGTTCAGAATCTGTGGAAACAGTGGCAGGGTAAGTTATCGCCGGTGGATAAACGCAGACCGGAAGCTGAAGCGGTACGCTGGATGATAGAAGAGTTACGCATCAGTCTGTTTGCCCAACAATTGGGTACGCCATATCCGGTATCAGACAAAAGGATTATTCAGGCGATGGAACAAATCAGCGGGTAAAGTGCCGCTTTCACGATGTACTGTTTATTTATCCAGTAATGCTGGTTCTGATAACAAACGGGCGTAATATTGCCCGTTTTCTTTTGTCCTTTTCCTATGAACCTACCTTATTAGTTACAACATACAATATATTTTTATTTAAATCCTCCGCAGGAAGGCAATAGTGTTTATTTGTGCTCTTCAGGGAAGAGATTGGCGGGATACGAAAAAAAGCCGGTCGCTGACCGGCTTGTGTTTTCTGATCTTCAGCGCACCAGATACCAGAGCGCAGGTACTGCCGCTATCAGCAGGGCAGCAATAATGCTCCACTCGATAAAATGCAGTGTGGTTTTTATCTCACGGTTTTTCAGTGCATACAGAAACACCAGAATTCCCGGCGCATAAAGCACAACTGACAGCATCAGATTGATAATGCCGGATGCATAAATCAGCCATAATCCATACAGCGCCGCAATCATGCCCACGCCGAGCAATGCTGGCTTTTTCATTCTCAGGGAGGTTTTCACCAGGAATGCACCGACCAGAAAATAAGGCACCAGAATCATTTCAGAAGCAATGGTCAGTAATGTATTGTAATTACTGCCGCTGAGCCAGATCAGCACCAGAGCCAGCTGTACCGCGCCATTGGTCATCCATAAGGACGAAGACGGGGCATTATTGGCATTCTGTTTTTTGAATGGTGACGGGAAAGAGCCATGCAGTGCGGCGATAAACGGCACTTCTGCGGCCATAATCGTCCAGCTCAGGTAAGCACCGCAAACAGAAATAATCAGTCCTGCTGCGATAATAATCTCACCGCTGCCGCCAATCAGGTTAACCATCAGTGTCGCCATAGAGGGATTGCGCATTTCTGCCAGCTCCGGGCGGGCAACCACACCAAGCGACAGCAGAGTAACCAGGATATAAATCGTCAGTGCGGAAATCACCGCCATCATGGTTGCCAGGCCGACATCTTTACGGCGGCGGGCACGGGCGGAAACCACAACAGCGCCTTCAATCCCGATAAACACCCACAGGGTGATCAGCATGGTATCTTTCACCTGCTGCCATACCGGCACGCCGAGATCCACACCGGTAAAATCAAGATGGAACGTATCCCAGCGGAAAGCAATCACGGCCAGTACGATAAACAGGCCGAGTGGTACCAGTTTGGCGAAAGTTGCCAGCTTATTGATACCGGCGGCGGTCTGTACACCGCGCAGCACCAGACAATGCACAAACCACAGCAGAACTGATTCACCAATCAGTGCCTGCCAGGTATTTCCGTCTCCGAAAATAATGCTGTCCGGGGTATCGGTAAAAAAGCTGAAAGCCGCAAAAACAATTACCAGATAAGAGACGTTGGCGATCACCGCACATAACCAGTATCCCCAGGCGGAGCAGAAACCAATCAGCTCGCCGAAACCATCTTTGGCATAGGTAAAGATGCCGCCATCGAGATCCGGCCGCAACCGGGAGAGCAGCAGCAGGGCGAAGGCAAGAAAGAGGATACCGACACCGGTAATTGACCAGCCGATAATAAGTGCAGCCGGACTGGCAACTTCGGCCATATTCTGCGGAAGACTAAATACACCGGCGCCGACCATCGAACTGAGCACTAAAGCGGTGAGCGCGGTTAAACTGAGTTTCTTATCCAAAAGACCTTCCCGGTAAATCTGATGCGGTAAGCAGGGTATTCATGCAGTCAATCTGACTGAATACGCAAAAATTGGCGCTGATTGTACGGATACCCGGCGGGATATGCAATGTTTAATCATGCATTAATTGCATTATATTATGCATATTTGCTGTTTATCAGAACAACAGCAGAGGAATGTAGTGAAAGTGTTAATGCAACAGACAAAAGCCATAAAAAAAGCGTATCAGAGATACGCTTTTTCCGGTGAACCGTGAGGCTGTGATTATTTATATAAGTCGGCGCTGATGGTCACGTTACCGCCGCTGGACTGCCACTGACGGGTGATATGGTAATATTTCGCCCCTTTGGCGGCTGCACGTTTGGCAACCTGGTAAGAGACTTCCGGTGACGTGGTGTAGTAACCGGTGAAGGTCACGCTGTCAAATGGTGCCATAACAGCGGCTGATGCTTTGTTCAGTTCCTGAACCTGAGTGCCGTCCGGCAGTGTCACCGTATAACGGCCGCTGCGGGAGGACTGGGTTTCAAAGAAACGGCCGACATTATTACCGGCAGTGTCAGTGGAAGAGGCCACACCAGGGATTTCAACCTGTTTGGCAGCTTCGCCACCGGCAGCCAGTGCTGCACGACCGGCATCAGAATCCGCAGGGATCAGCGCTTCTTCTGTCTGCAATACACGTTTTGGTGCATCGGCTTTATAGACATACGCAGTGACCAGCTGGTTACCGCCATCGTTGGTGAAAATATTACGGACGATAAAGAAAGAGGCCGCGTCTTTTTTCACTGCTTCTTTGGCGATAGCATCATTCAGGTCAGGACTATTGGCAAAAAAGCCGCTGACAGTCACGGTATCAAACGGCTGAAGACCGATAGCATCTTTTTCAGGTAATTCATTGACACCACGGAACTGGCGGTAGCCTTTTTTCTCGGCCGGCGGTGCGTCGCGGTGGTAAATATCCGCAACAACACGCATATTGCCGTTGTTGTTCAGATCATCGAGGCTCTGGATATAGAAAGCATCGGCACCCATTTTGTCTGCTTTACGCGAAACGGCAGCTGCGGCTTCATAGATGGCATTAAAACGCCCTGTAACTGCAATCCGCTCGAAAGGCTGATACTGAGCGGCCTGTTCCGGTGTTAATTCCTGTGCCGCCTGAGCGGGGAGCAGACTGGTAAATGAAAAAAACATCGCAGATGCGATGACCGTTGTTTTCAGCTTCATACAAAATCCTTCCGCCTTGCGCAATTAATATTCATAACGTGCTGAACCTGTAAATTTTATATCCTGGCCGCACAATTATGACATGTATTTGTGCTTGTTGTCGCTTTAATTTATCGTGCAATTTTACGACTGTTAATCATACAGCTATTTTTACCATAAATTTATGCAATCATAGTCATTTATCGGCAAAAAAATTTTCCGGTTGGGGAAATGCTGTTTTAATATCATTCAGCAAATAAATTAGATGGATCGATATCACATTTTTCAGTAGCTTATTAGGACATATCGGATAAAAGGGTGCTTTTGATCTGAATTTGTGCAGTTGGTTGTTTTTTTATGCACATGTCTGACCGATCATCCGTAAAACACTTGAGCTTATATAAGGGAACATTATGCGTATTGGTGTACCAAAAGAGCGACAGTCCGGTGAAATCCGGGTCGCCGCCACGCCGGCAACAGTAATACAACTGAAAAAACTCGGATTTGATGTGGCTGTTGAAACAGGAGCCGGTCATCTTGCCAGTTTTGATGACAACGCTTACCGCGAAGCCGGTGCTGATATTGTCAGCACACAGGAAGCCTGGCAGGCTGACCTTATCTTTAAAGTGAATGCACCTCAGGATGATGAAATTCCGCTGATGAAGGCGGGCAGTTCACTGGTCAGCTTTATCTGGCCTGCCCAGAACCCGCAACTGATGGAAAAACTGGCCGCACAGGGTGTTAACGTATTTGCAATGGATTCTGTGCCGCGTATCTCACGCGCCCAGTCGCTGGATGCACTCAGTTCGATGGCCAATATCGCCGGTTACCGTGCGATTGTGGAAGCCGCAAATGCCTTCGGGCGTTTCTTCACCGGGCAAATCACGGCCGCCGGTAAAGTACCGCCGGCCAAAGTGCTGGTTATCGGTGCCGGTGTTGCCGGTCTGGCCGCCATTGGTGCGGCAGGCAGCCTGGGTGCGGTTGTCCGTGCCTTTGATACCCGTCCTGAGGTAAAAGATCAGGTGAAAAGTATGGGTGCCGAATTCCTCGAACTCGATTTCGAAGAAAATGCCGGCAGCGGTGACGGTTATGCGAAAGTCATGTCGGAAGCCTTTATCAAGGCAGAGATGGCGCTGTTTGCTGATCAGGCAAAAGAAGTCGATATCATTGTCACCACAGCACTGATCCCGGGCAAACCTGCACCGAAACTCATCACCAGAGAAATGGTTGAGTCGATGAAATCAGGCAGCGTGATTGTTGACCTGGCGGCTCAGAATGGCGGTAACTGCGAGTTAACTGTGCCGGGTGAAATCCATACCACTGAAAACGGCGTGAAAATCATCGGTTATACCGACCTGGCAGCGCGTCTTGCCACGCAGTCGTCCCAGCTTTACGGCACCAATCTGGTGAACCTGATGAAGCTGATGTGCAAAGAAAAAGACGGGCAGATCAACATCGATTTTGATGATGTGGTGATCCGGGGTCTGACCGTGGTAAAAGCCGGTGAAATCACCTGGCCTGCGCCGCCGATTCAGGTTTCCGCTCAGCCACAGGCAAAACCGGCTGCCGTTAAAGCGGAGAAAAAACCGGAAAAACCGATGTCACCGTGGCTGAAATACGGCCTGATGGCACTGGCCTTTGTCCTGTTCTCCTGGCTGGCCAATGTGGCTCCGCCGGAGTTTTTATCCCACTTTACCGTGTTCGCACTCTCCTGTGTGGTCGGCTATTATGTGGTCTGGAATGTCAGCCACGCGCTGCATACTCCGCTAATGGCGGTGACCAACGCAATCTCGGGGATTATTGTTGTCGGCGCACTGCTGCAAATCGGCAGCGGCGGCTGGGTGACAATCTTCTCCTTTATTGCAGTACTGATTGCCAGCATCAATATTTTCGGCGGATTCACCGTCACACAGCGTATGCTTAAAATGTTTCGTAAGGGGTAATGAATATGTCGGGTGGAGTCGTTACAGCGGCATATATTGTTGCCGCAATCTTATTTATTTTCAGTCTGGCCGGGTTATCCCGCCATGAAACCTCACAACGGGGTAACCTGCTGGGTATCACCGGTATGGCTATCGCGCTGGTCGCTACTATCTTCGGGCCGTATTCCTCCAATATCGGCTGGATTATTGTTGCCATGGTGATTGGTGCGGTGATCGGTATTCGTCTGGCACGTAAAGTCGAAATGACCGAAATGCCGGAGCTGGTTGCTATTTTGCACAGTTTTGTGGGTCTGGCAGCAGTACTGGTCGGTTTCAACAGCTATATGGATCACAACCAGGCGCTGACCTCGGCGGTGATGAATAACATTCACCTGACGGAAGTGTTCCTCGGCATCTTTATCGGTGCGGTGACCTTCACCGGTTCAATTGTCGCTTACGGCAAATTATGCGGAAAATTATCTTCCAAACCGCTGATGCTGCCTAACCGCCACAAACTGAACCTGGCTGCGCTGGTTATTTCCTTCCTGCTGTTATGGACCTTTATTAAAACTGACAGTACCGGCTTGCAGGTCTTCACTCTGATCCTGATGACAGTGATTGCACTGGCTTTCGGCTGGCACCTCGTCGCTTCTATCGGCGGTGCGGATATGCCGGTTGTGGTCTCCATGCTGAACTCGTATTCCGGATGGGCGGCGGCGGCGGCGGGCTTTATGCTCAGCAACGACCTGCTGATTGTCACCGGTGCGCTGGTCGGTTCTTCCGGTGCGATCCTGTCTTACATTATGTGTAAGGCGATGAACCGCTCCTTTATCAGTGTGATTGCCGGCGGTTTCGGTACTGACGGTACGGCGTCATCCGGTGATGAAGAACAGGGCGAACACCGTGAAATCAGTGCGGAAGATGTGGCGGAAATGCTCAAAGGCGCGAGTTCCGTTATCATCACCCCCGGCTACGGTATGGCAGTTGCCCAGGCACAGTATCCGGTTCACGATATCACACAGAAATTGCGTGATAAGGGCATTGAAGTCCGTTTTGGTATCCATCCGGTTGCCGGTCGCCTGCCGGGACACATGAACGTCCTGCTGGCTGAGGCAAAAGTTCCTTACGATATCGTACTGGAAATGGATGAAATCAATGATGATTTCAAAGATACCGACGTGGTGCTGGTTATCGGCGCGAACGATACCGTTAACCCGGCGGCGCTGGAAGATCCGAACAGCCCGATTGCCGGGATGCCGGTTTTGGAAGTGTGGAAAGCACAGAACGTGATTGTCTTCAAACGTTCGATGAATACCGGTTATGCCGGGGTTCAGAACCCGCTGTTCTTCAAAGAAAACACCCAGATGCTGTTTGGCGATGCCAAAGCCAGCTGTGACGCAATTCTGCGGGCACTGTAATCCGGGATAAAATGAAAAAGGCGGGAATATTTCCCGCCTTTTTTATGCTTTACCGAATCCGTTTTTAATCATCATCGCCGGTATCTACCGGACAAACAAAGCCGTCCGGTTTCACTGCCAGCAAATCACACTTCAGATGGTCAATTACATGCTCTGCGGTATTCCCGAGGAACGCGGCAGAGATACCGGTCCGGCCGATAATCCCCAGCACGACCACCCCGGCATTCAGTTCACCGCATACTTCCGGGATCACTTTTTCCGGTAATCCCTCATAAACGTGCGTGTATTCCTCGCCGATAGCGAATTGCTGGCGCAGTTCTTTCATAGCGATAAGATGCTGGCCGCGCAGCGCATTGTTGTAGGTGTTCGGGTCAAAATCCGGTAATTCGATGGCAATGTTGATCGGTGCCACCGGATAAGCACTGACCAGATGAATTGCGGGGTCTTTCACAATCCGTTTCGCGAGATCCTGTGTCAGGGACACCAGTTTGAGATTCAGCGCATCATGGTACGATTCTTCATTGGACAGATTGACACCGACTACGACAGAACCCTGTTCAGGCCAGACTTTATCCTTAACCATCCAGACCGGGCACGGACATTTACGCAGCAACTGCCAGTCCAGCGGGGTGAAAATCAGAGACCCGAACTTATCATTCTGATGCGCCATTTTCAGCAACAGATCATGACCACCACTGACAACCTCCCTGATAATCGCCTCATAAGGCCGGTTATGCCATATCACTTTCACTTCAATATCAATGCCGGCTTCCAGATAGTAACGCGCCTGCTGTTTGATCCACGCGCAACGCTGGGCAATCACGCCTTTGCGCATGGCATCCCGTTCTTCGGGAGACAACAGGGTAGTCATATCATATGACAGATCATAGATAGGTAAGAAAGCTTTGATGCGTCCGCCATTGCGTTGCACGATATATACCGCACGCCGTAATGCCGGCTGATCATCCTGATTGGGGTCTATTGCAACTAAGAGGTTCTGATATTCAGACATTCATCTCTCCTCGCGGGGCTGGATACGTATCTATAAAGATAAACCAAACGGGAGCAGGAATGTAGGAAATATTCGCACCAGACCGAAATAAACCGGTCTGATGCGTTTTACGGCAGCCAAAAATGTTGCCGGGAGGGGAATGACTAATCCTGCGGCAGTGCAGGTACTTTACCGGCCAGTGCTGCCAGCTGTTCCATATCTTCGATGGTAATATATTTGCCTTTTACCGCCAGCATTCCGCTTTTCTGGAAACGACCCAGCAGGCGGCTGATGGTTTCGACAGTCAGACCCAGATAGTTACCAATGTCACCACGGGTCATGGTCAGACGGAATTCACGCGGGGAGAAACCACGCTGGGCAAAACGGCGTGACAGGTTATAGATAAAGGCAGCAAGACGCTCTTCCGCGTTCTTTTTGGAAAGCAGCAGGATCATTTCCTGGTCACCTTTAATTTCGCCGCTCATCAGGCGCATCATCTGCTGACGCAGGTTCGGCATTTTGCCGGACAGGTCATCCAGGGTCTCATACGGAATCTCACAGACCATGGATGTTTCCAGCGCCTGGGCGAAACTCGGATGTTCGGTATTGATAATAGCATCAAAGCCGACGAGGTCACCGGCAAGATGGAAACCGGTGATCTGCTCATCACCTTCTTCGGTAATGGTGTAGCTTTTGATGGTCCCGGAGCGGATTGCATACAGTGATTTCAGCTCATCTCCGGCTTTAAACAGTGCCTGGCCTTTCTGGATAGGCTTTTTACGCTCGATGATATTATCAAGCTGATCCAGTTCATGTTCATTAAGCGTGAACGGGATGCAAAGCTGACTGATGCTGCAATCCTGGCAGTGGATCGCGCAGCCACCTGATTGAATTCTACGTACTACACGTTTTTCCGGGATCATAGGCTTGCTCTTGAAATAATATTGATTTGAATCAATTTTATCACAGACTACCAAAAGTGGTAAGTGGTCTGAGTTT
Source organism: Morganella morganii (assembly GCF_019402645.1). Taxonomy (GTDB): domain Bacteria; phylum Pseudomonadota; class Gammaproteobacteria; order Enterobacterales; family Enterobacteriaceae; genus Morganella; species Morganella morganii_D. The sequence continues at coordinate 1,426,754 of NZ_VKKS01000001.1, read as the reverse complement.
AAATATCGTCATACCTGGATGAAAACAGGGGCAATATATTGACATATTATGCTTTTTTCGTGATGTCATAATGTGAATTATTTGATTAAACTCTCAATAAACCGGTTTAAAATAACAGAGGGAGAGAATGCAGGTCAATTTTTTGCTTATCAATATGTTAATAAGCCGGGTGAATATGAATAAATCGTTCTTTTTGCGTTATAAAATAGCGTGGTATATTAAAGTCAGTCACAAATAAATAACAAAAAAACGAACGTCCGGTACGGATAAAAATATAAAAAAGCGGGAGCCGGACATAATACACTGTCATAATCGGGCAGTGCTATCTTTGATATGCTGCATTATGCTGAAACTGTAATTTGTCTGATTCGTCATAAAACGACAGGCATTACAAAACCGGGACTGTTTAAGGAAAAGTAATGATGTCATATGCATTACCTGAGTCAATGATAGCAATTGATATTACCCGGCCCGGCGGCCCGGAAGTATTACAGGCCATTGAGATGCCGTTGCCGAAAGTTCAGGGAGAATACCTGCTGGTTAAAGTGGCCGCCGCCGGTGTTAACCGGCCTGATGTGTTCCAGCGTCAGGGAAGCTATCCGCCGCCGCCGGATGCCTCTCCGATTCCGGGACTGGAAATCGCGGGTGAGGTCGTGGCTGTCGGGGAAGACTGCAAACGACGTCAGGTCGGCGATAAAGTATGTGCGCTGGTTGCGGGCGGGGGATATGCGGAATATTGCCTGGTTCATGACAGTATCGCGCTGCCGCTGGAAAATCTGAGTTACACGGAGGCTGCGGCCATTCCGGAAAATTTCTTCACGGTATGGGCGAACGTTTTCCAGACCGGAAAACTGCAAAGTGAAGAGAGTGTGCTTATCCACGGCGGTACCTCCGGCATCGGCAGTGTGGCAATTATGCTGGCGAAAGCCTTTGGTGCCACGGTATACACCACTGTCGGCTCCGGTGAAAAAGCGGAACTGGCCCGGCAACTGGGGGCCGATCACGTCATTAATTACCGTGAAGCTGATTTTGCGCAGGTTATTCCGGAGCTGACCGGCGGGCAGGGCGTAAATATGGTTGTTGACCTTATCGGTGGTGATTATGTCAGCAAAAACTATGAGGTTGCGGCCAAAGGCGGACGGATTATCCAGATTGGCCTGATGCGCGGCAATCCGCAGAACCTGAATCTGATGCCGCTGATGGTAAAACGCCTGCTGCATACCGGATCGACACTGCGGGCACGGACACCGGAAGAGAAAGCCGTTATTGCCCGTGACCTTGCTCATAAAGTCTGGCCGCTGCTGCGGGCAGGGAGGGTCAAGCCACTGGTGAACTATACCTTTAATCTGGCGGATGCGGCAAAAGCTCACCAGCTGATGGAGTCCGGCAATTTAAGCGGAAAAATTGTTCTGATTAATCCTGACTTCTGATTGTCTTCCTTTATATCTGCACTGTCAGTGTGTTTCGCACCATTTGCTGATAGTGCAGGTCACTTCCTGTTATACTCTGATAGTGATAATTATTCCCGTTAAAACACTAATTGCACCATTTTAGATATATCTAATTTGATCTTTTTATCCCGGGCGACTATAGTTGTTCCTGAAGACAAAACAGATATATCTAAAACCTGATTTTGCTGATTATCATTATTTATCACAAAAGGAATTTACTATGTTTCTTCATGCGTTACGCCATCGTGCCTGTGATTCACAGGAAGGGCGTCAGCGTCGCGGGGGCCATGGCGGCCGTCACGGTGAACACCGCAGCCAGTGCTGCCATAGTGATCACCACGAACATGACGGGCAACATGAACACTGTTGTCACGGCGGCCATGATCATGAGCATCACGGACCCGATTGCCGCGAAGGGCGTCATCGTGGTCGCGGGAAAGGCCTGCGCCGTCTGCTTGACCATGGTGATCTGCGCATTATGATGCTGGCCAATCTTAATCAGAAACCGAGTCACGGTTATGAGTTAATCAAATCTATCGGTCAGCTGACTTCCGGTCTGTATACACCAAGTCCGGGCGTGATTTACCCGACACTGACACTGCTTGAAGACCAGCAGCTGATTGTGGCGGAAAACACCGGAAACGGCCGTAAAAGCTATAGCCTGACACCGGAAGGCAAAATGCATCTGGAAGAAAACGCGGATGTTCTGGAACAGATAGCACAACGTTTACAGGACACCAAATCCTTCCGCCGCGGTTCTCTGTTATCCGATGAAATTGAACAGGCTCTGGGGAATTTACGGGCACTGCTGCGCCATAAACTGGTCACCAGTGAACTGGACGAAATCAAGCTCGGGCAGATTGCTGACATTCTTAATGATGCAGTCCGGAAAATAGAAGCGGTTAACGACGCACTCAGCAAAGAAGAGGAATAACATGGCGGAAAACACCACCTCCGGCAAAATCCCGCCGGAAAAACCGGTTCAGGATGAAAAACAGGAAGCGGTGAACACCGGCAGACCTGCAGATAAGTCGTGCCCCAGCTTACCGTTTTCCTATTTTCGCCGCGCCTTGCGCAATAAGGTCGGCAAACACGAATAACCGGGGCGCAGAGAATGCGCCCGGGTCGTGAAAAAATCAGCGTGATTTCAGCGCGTGAATTAATTTATCCATGCCTGCGGCAAGTTTATCACGCGGGCATCCGGCATTGAGGCGCAAAAATCCGCGTCCTTCCTCTCCGTAGGTATATCCCGGCATGATCGCCACTTTTTCCTGTGTGATCAGGGTATGTTGCAGGTCATTATCATCAATACCGAGCGGGTTCAGATCGATCCACGCCAGATACGTGGATTCCGGCACCAGCCAGTTCAGCTCCGGAAATTCAGCATCCAGCCGCTGCTTTATATAATCCAGATTAGCGAAGAGATAATTACGCAGTTCATCAAGCCACGGCGCACCTTCCCGGTAGGCGGCAATATGTGCGATAACCGCCAGCACAGCAGGGGAAGAAAGTCCGTCACAGGCTTTCAGCTGACGGAAATAGGCTTCACGGGAGTCTGCGTCTGAGATCAGCCCGTAAGCGCCGGTCAGTGCCGGAATATTGAAAGATTTGGATGCAGAGGTAAACAACGCCCATTTCCCGCGCCCGGTTTCGGACCACGGTGTATGCCGATGTGGTGTACGGCACAGATCCATATGAATTTCATCACTGATCACCCGCACATTATGCCGTTCGCACAGTTCTGCCATAGTGGTCAGTTCATCGCGGGTCCAGACTTTTCCGGTTGGGTTATGCGGGCTGCACAGCAGCAGAATCCGGGTTTCAGGCCGTGCAAGCAGGGATTCCAGCTCATTCATATCACACCACCAGCCATCTGCTGTTTTTTGCAGCAGGCAGGGAACGACAGTGCGCTGATTACCGGTAATCGTTTTATAAAATGCATCATAGGCCGGGGTATGTACCACCACACCGTCACCGGGCTGTGACCACATACGGATCATCTGACTGACCATGTAGATCACCGACGGCCCGTACACCAGTGTCTGAGTATCAATTTGTGTCTGAAAACGGGATGAAAACCAGTGTGCGATGGCGCTGAGAAAATCGTGGTGTTGCCAGCGGCTGTAGCCAAACACGCCGTGCGCTGTACGTTCTGAAATCGCTTTCAGGATCACCGGTGCGGTGACAAAATCCATATCTGAGATAGTAAAAGGCAGTAAATCCGCCTGACCAAAGCGATCCTGCACAAAATCCCATTGGGTACAGTAGGTGCCGCGGCGGTCAACCGGAACAGAAAAGAGAGAGGACATAGTTTCTCCGGAAAGAAAAACCGCACTGTCAGGCAGTGCGGTGTAAGTTATCAGGCTTTTTGCGGCTCCGGCTGAGCGGAGTCGGATACGGATTTCATCAGCTTTTCCAGTTCATCTTTGACAGACTGAACCTGCGGGCCGATAACCACCTGCAAATTATGCTCATTCAGATGGACGACCCCGATCGCACGCAATGCTTTGAGTTGCGCATCATCCACTTTACTCATGTCCTGTACAGACATCCGCAGACGGGTGATACAGTTATCCAGTGAAATAATGTTCTCTTTGCCACCCAGCGCCGCCAGAATAGCGGGGACGTCGTAGCCGGATTTCCCTGCTGAACTGCCGGTTGCCGGTGCGCTTTCTTTGGTATCCGTATCGCGGCCCGGGGTTTTGATATTAAAGCGGGTAATGGCGAACCGGAAAATCGCATAGTAAGAAGCAAACCAGATAAAGGCCACAACCGGTACCATGTACCATTTGGTCTGGATGCCGTGGAGGATCCCGAAGACCACAAAGTCAATCAGGTTACCGTCAGTGTTACCGATAGTGACGCCGGTAATGGCCATTACGGTAAAGCCGAGTCCGGTCAGAATTGCATGGATCAGATACAGGAACGGCGCCACAAACAGGAACAGGAATTCCAGCGGCTCTGTTGTTCCGCCGATAACACAGGCGACCACACCGGAAATCAGTAATCCTTTAATTTTATGACGGTTTTCAGGGTGAGCACAGTGATACATAGCTAATGCTGCACCCGGCAGGCCACCGAGGAAAGCCGGCATTTTGCCCTGAGACAGGAACTGAGTCGCGCTGGCTGCAAAGCCCTGAGTTTCCGGACAGGAGAGCTGAGCCTGGAAGATAGTCAGTGCACCGTTAACCGTATTACCGCACACTTCCATGGTGCCGCCCGCTTCAGTAAAGCGGATTAATGCCACCAGAATATGATGCAGTCCAAATGGCAGTAACAGCCGCTCACCGGAGCCGAAAATCATCGGCCCGAAAGCACCGGCGCTCTGAATCAGCTTACCCAATCCGTTGATACCCATGGCAAACCACGGCCAGATCAGCGGAACCAGCAGGCCGCACAGGCCAAGCACCAGGGTGGTGATAATCGGCACAAACCGGGTACCGCCGAAGAACGCCAGTGCATCCGGCAGGCGGATGGTATTGAAGCGTTCATGCAGCATATAAACAATAATACCGACGATAACGGCACCCAGGATCCCGCTGTCGATAGACTGAATCCCCAGTACATCACGGATGTTATGGGCTTTCAGAATCGCCGGATCAGTAGTCGGCAAAATATCGGCGGCAGTGAGATAGAAGTTAGTGGCAAGGTTAAAAACCGCAAAACCGACAAATCCGGCAAAGGCGGCTACGCCTTTGTTCTCACGCGCCAGTCCCAGCGGAATGGCGATAGCAAACATCACCGGCAGGAAACTAAAGGCAAATGAGCCTATTTTACTCATCCAGGTAAACAGTAACTGGAAGACTGTGTGATCCAGAAACGGCAGCAGTGTCAGTACATCCCGGCTGCTGAGGGAACTGCCGATGCCGAGGATGATCCCGCAGAACGAGAGCAGCGCGACAGGCAGCATAAAGGTTTTGCCCAGTCCCTGGAAAAACTCCCAGAGCGTGACTTTTTGTTTTGGTTGGCTACTCATACGGTATCCTGTAAATGTCAGTATGGTGTTGTGAAGGTAAAATAAGATAAAACGTTTTACCAAATTATAATAGTTGCCCGATCACAAAAAATAAACATGACACAGCAACCATATTTCGGAAATAGATAAAACGTTTTATCGGATTTTGTGTAAAATCCGGTGCAGTATCCTGAGCATAAGGAAGTATCCGGCGTTATGAATCTCAGAAAAGTCACGATAGTTGATGTGGCGCAGCAGGCTGGCGTATCCGTGACCACAGTGTCTCTGGTGCTCAGCGGAAAAGGACGGATTTCGCGGAAAACCGCGGATAAAGTCAACGCGGCAATTGAAGAGCTGGGGTATGTCCGCAACCAGCAGGCCGCGACATTGCGGGATAACATTTCCAATGTGATTGGTCTGATTGTTAAAGATATTACTGAACCATTCTATGCGGAAGTCGCCGCCGGTGTCAGTGAATATGCGGAAACACAGGGCAAGCAGGTCTTTCTGACTCAGTGCGGCAATTCCGCTGCCGGGTTTGTCCGCTCGCTGGACAGTCTGATCCGCTACGGCGTGGATGGTGTGATTGCCGGCGGCGGAAAATTTCTCACTAATGAAGTGGTTGAGCGGGTAAATCATTATCAGATCCCGATGGTGTGTGCTGCCCGGGCCAGTGAGTTCACGGGTATTGATGTTGTCCGCCCGGATAATGCATCTGCCGCCAGAATGGCAACAGAATACCTGATCAAAAACGGTCACCGGCAGATTGCCTATTTCGGCGGTGAAAGTGATTCACTCACCCGCGCCGAGCGGGTCGGCGGCTACTGTTCTACACTGGTGCAGTACGGGCTGCCGTTCCGCACTGAGTGGATTGTGGAAACCGATAACAAACAGCAGAATATCATCCGCCTGGTCTCCGAATTTATGTATCAGTATCCCAAAGTCAGTGCGATTGTCTGCCACAACACAGGTACGGCGCTGGGTGCTTATTTTGCCGCACTGAGCACTGGTAACACAGTCAGACAGGGTGATAACGAAAGTTATTTCACCCGGGAAATTGCCCTGGTGGGATTTGATGATATCGGTAGTGAAGCGCTGTATGACATCCCGGTAGCCTTTATCACCCAGCCGTCACGGGATGTGGGGCGCAGTGCTGCGACCCGTCTGTTGCGGCGGATCGGCGGCGATAATTCCCCGCCGGCAAACGTGACACTGTCACCCGGATTGTCTCAGCTTAACGGATAATTATCATGCAAAAGACGTTTTCCGGTCTGTTGTTTCTGACTTTATACCCGGGCCGGACACGTTTTCATCCGGATTTTTTTCTGATTCAGGGCAAATGCCCTGGAGACCCCCGGAATCTCCGGTTACTGTGGTTCATTCCGTTATAAAAGACGTATGCAGGAGTTGCCATGGTCACCAGTATTTATAAAGATCTCTCATCAGCACCGCAGGGTGAGCAAAAAATTTCCTGGGTCCGCGCCCATATGCCGCTGCTGCGCGCCCTGGAACAGCGTTTCACACAAGAACAGCCGTTTGCCGGAAAACGTATCGCGCTTTCTATCCATCTGGAAGCCAAAACTGCCTATCTGGCACGGGTTCTGGCCGCGGGCGGTGCTGAAGTGTCTGTGACCGGCAGTAATCCGATGTCCACCAAGGACGATATCGTGGCAGCACTGGTTGTCAGCGGCATCCATACCTTTGCCATCCGCGGCGCGGATGCGCAAGCGTACCGCAACTTTGTGAAACAGACGCTGGCCTGCGAACCGCACATTGTTATCGATGACGGCGGTGATCTGGTGCATGAGCTGCACAGCCTGTACCCGGAATATGCAAAACACACGATCGGTGCCTGTGAAGAGACCACCACCGGTGTTCTGCGCGCAGTTGCCCGAGAGAAAAGCGGTGCACTGAATTTCCCGGTTCTGTCTATTAACGGCGCACAATCCAAACACCTGTTTGATAACCGCTACGGCACCGGACAATCCACATTTGACGGCATTATGCGTACCACCAACCTGGTTATTGCCGGAAAAACCGTGGTAGTCGCCGGTTACGGCTGGTGTGGTAAAGGTTGTGCCATGCGGGCGAAAGGCCTGGGTGCGGAAGTGATTGTCACCGAAGTCGATCCGATAAAAGCCCTGGAAGCAAAAATGGACGGTTTCGCGGTAATGACCATGTCTGCCGCAGCACCGCTGGGTGATATCTTTATCACCGCCACCGGCTGCTGCGATGTGCTGACATCAGTGCATTTCAGCCTGATGAAAGAGGGCGCCATCATCAGTAATACCGGACATTTTGAAGATGAAATCAGCCTGACCGACCTTCGTCATTTAAGTGACAATGTCACAATAGCCCGTGAAAATATCGAAGGTTACACTTTGAAAAATGGCCGCACGCTCTATCTGTTAGGTTGTGGTGCGCTGGTTAATATCGCCTGTGCAGACGGGCATCCGGCAGAAATTATGGATATGAGTTTCGCACTTCAGGCGCTGAGTGCCGAATATCTGCTCAGCCATGACCTTGAAGCGAAAGTCTATGATGTCAGTAATGAGATTGACCGCGAAGTGGCCGCACTGAAATTACAGGATATGGGGGTTTCACTCGATAATCTGACCACAAAACAGCAGCAGTATCTGAATGGTTACGAACTGAAGTAATCCGGTTTACGGGCTGCCGGTAAGCTGCAGCCCGTAAAAACCTGTTCTTACCGGTTCAAACCTGTTGTTGAGCATGCTAACGTTTACTCACTGGTTATCCCGTCTGACAGATACCGCCAAATGCAAAACACTACCCCATTCCGTGAATTATGGCTGAAATTCAGCGAAGAAGAGCTGCTGCCCGAGGCAGACGGTCTGTTTCGTGATGCCCCGGAGGTTGTCAGAAACAGCGTGACCACACTGCATATTTATAACGGACAAAACCTGATTTGCCAGGGCGATCCGGCTCAGGCGGTCTATATCATTCTGGACGGCGAGTTTATTGTTAATAAGCAGGCGGAGAATGGTAAACAAGTCGGGCTGACATTTTGTTACCGTGGTGAATTTCTCGGGGAAATGGAAGCGATTTGTCAGCAGGCGTATCGCTATGATGTGATTGCGCTGTCAGACTGCCGTGTACTGCGGATGCCGGCTACGGCATTTCTGACTTGGCTGTCACAGGATCACCGGTTATCTCTGCTGCTTAACCGCCAGCTGGCAAAACGCTGTCTTATCAACGGTGAACAGCGGTTGATGAATGCGGTTGATTCCATCGAAAATAATCTGCTTTATATGCTGACACAAATCAGCGGCCATCAGATCCATCTTCCCCGTGACATGCTGGCCAGCATTCTCGGCACTTCCCGGCGTCATACCGACAAAGTTCTTCTGCGTCTGAAAACACAGGGAAAAATAACCCTCAGTGAAGGTGTGATCGGGCTGGTAAAACCGGATTGATCTGCGAACCGTGCCATTGTGCACCGGTAAGTATAAGCATAGTATTACTGCACACTATCGGAGGAGCATATGTACCGTTTTCAGAATGATTATAACGAAGTTGCGCATCCGGCTGTTTTAAAAGCCATTACTGACACAACAGGCCACCGCCATGACGGTTACGGCACGGACATCTTATGCGGTGACGCTGCCGCACTGATTAAACAGCGGATTGGTCAGCCACAGGCTGATATCCATTTCTTTAACGGCGGGACAATCACCAACCTGACCGCGATTTCCCATTTTTTACGCCCGCATCAGGCTGTGATCTCCGTCAGCACCGGTCACATTGCCACCCATGAAACCGGGGCAATTGAAGCGACCGGGCATAAAGTTATCACTGTATTTTCCCCTGATGGCAAACTGACACCCGATCATCTTAAACAGGTCATTGCCGAACATAATGATGAGCACTGGGTACAGCCGAAACTGGTCTATATTACCAATTCCACCGAAATTGGTACGGTATACCGCAAAGCGGAGTTACAGGCACTGCGCTGTTTCTGTGATGAGCACGGTTTATGGCTCTATCTTGACGGGGCACGCCTGGCATCAGGCCTGATGTCCGCACAAAGTGACCTGACGATTGAAGATATTGCGGCACTGACAGACGCTTTCTATATCGGTGGTACCAAAATCGGCGCGATTGCGGCGGAAGCACTGGTGATCAATAACCCGGCGCTGAAAGATGATTTCCGGTTCAGTATTAAACAGAAGGGCGCTCTTCAGGCAAAGGGCTGGTTGCTGGGCGCTCAGTTCCTGGCGCTGTTTACGGACGACCTCTATTTTTCATTAGGCAAACACCTCAACAGCATGGCCGGACAACTGGCAGCATTCTTTACGGAACAGGGTTTTACCTTCCTCGCCCCACCGGAATCCAATCAGGTCTTTGTTATTTTGCCTTCTGCACTGGCAGAAAAGCTGAAAGAACAATTTGTTTTCCATGAAACGCTGTTGCAGGAACCGGGAAAGTCCTGTCTTCGTCTGTGTACCTCATGGGCAACCACACAGCATGACATCGATGATTTTAAACAGACATTTTTATCATTAATCTGAATGCACGGATAATTTCCGGACTGATAAAACCACGCTGCAAAGAAAATACAGCGTGGTTTTTTATATTCAATATTATGGATATTATCTATTTCATAATTATCTTAGCTTATTTCCGTGATTTTTATTCAGAAAAATGACATGAACTAAAAAAAGTGTTTTTTAATTTTAAATTTTATTTTAGGGTTTAATAGCAATCTGAGTACACAGTGCATACATTAATATATCTTTTTATTAATAAGGAAGTGAAGTAATGAAAAAACTAGATAAAAGTAAATTACTGAAAATAAAATCACCATTATCAGGATGGTCATTCAGTAAATAATACAGGAATTAACTAATTGATAAACCATACCCGTCAGCCAGGGTATGGTTTATCCGTCTGACGGAGGCTGTTATATGATAAATCTGACTTTCCCTGATTATAAACATCAGAAGGCCTATCAATATTTTTCTGATGAAATTTACACATCACTTAATTATTTATTATCTTATTATAATTTACCTGAAATAAATGCGGAGGTCCCTTTATCGTGGCAAAATTGTGCTGTTCATTATATCGCCGGTAAATATGCGGAGGATGATGAACATACAAGTGCAGTAAATTATCTTAATCAGCTGATAAGAAATAAAACACCATTACCATTGATTATCTCACCTCTGACATCCTTCGCTAATTCACAGGAAAAACAGATGATCCTGAAAATTATCCGCGATGATAAACAGCTTGGTTTCGGCTATTGTGATGACCCGTTACTGGCAGCAGCGGAAGCGGAGAAGATAACACGAGCGCTCACTATTATCCGGCAATATGCACCGGAAACCGGAAATGAAATTGACCGCTTTATCCATCAGATATACCTGACACAGGAAACCACAGATAACTCCCGCTTTATGCGTTCCGGCACTAATTTTTATATGTGGGGAATGATGTTTGCCTATGTTCATCCGTCACATTCGATCGCTTACTATATTGATATTCTGGCACATGAATGCGGGCATACTGCTCTGAATATTCTTAACGCGGGTGATCCTTTGGTACTTAACCCGGCGGATGAGGTATTTACCGCACCACTGCGTGATGATGATCGGCCGATGATTGGTATTTTCCATGCATTGTTTGTGTTATCCCGGATCTGCTATGTATTTTCTGAAATTATCCGTAACAGCGATGGTACACCGGAGCCGGAATATTATGACAGACTGGGCAGTAACCAGGAGAAGCTCCGCAATACTGCCGATATTGTCAGACAACATGCTATATTGACGGAGACAGGAAAACATATATTCACTGCAATCTGTCAGCGCTGGAATCTCAATTGATGCAGTGCTACCGGGTGATTTTCGAGCGAAAAAGCAGGGCGATTAATATCTGTTTTTTCTTCAATGCGCTGGGTTCCGGACTGCTGATGCCACTGGCGTTGCTTTATTTTGCCGGTAAAACACTCAGTGAAAAAGAAATACTGTATCTCGGGACGATAAAATTCTGGTCATTCTCGCTGGCGTACCTTTTTATTATTCCGTTGATAAGCCGGTTTGACAGTAAAAAAACCATTATCTTTTCACTATTGCTTAAACTGGTATCTCTGTCATTTTTGTTTATCGGACAAACATTTTATCTGTGTATTTTTGTGATGCTGGCAAACGGTATAGCCACATCTTTATTTTCTGTGGCAGCGAAATATTATATTAAAGCTACCTCACAAAATATCAGTGAAAGTTTTTCAGTGCGAATGACCCTGAATAATATCGGTGCTGCGGTTGCCCCTGTTCTGATTGTACTATGTGTCTTTTTTTCACTGCCATTTGCTTATGCATTACTGACCCTGTCCGGAATTTTTATGTACGGTATTATTTTTTCAGTAAAGCTGCGTTCTTGTCCGGGAAAACCGGAAAACCGTTTTTATTACTGTCACTTTTCTGATCTTACCGGTAAGGATACGATTCTGATTTCCGTGGTCAGTGTTATTTTTGCCATGCTTTACTACAGCTTTGAAGTGATTGTGCCACTGGAATTAATCCAATCCGGGGCAGTGCATTTTCTCGGGCCGGTTTTGCTATTCAACACACTGGCTATCATCGCCGGGCAGATCCCGGTATACCGTTATTTTACTGAAAAATGGGGTATTATTACCTCACTAATGGCTGCAACCGGGTTATGCATTTTTCTGTTTATTCCGTGGTTTTCCGGTATAGCAAAACTTCCCGGTCTGTTACTTATTGTGCTTGGTGTAACACTACTGGAAATGTTTTATGGTGCAGGTACAGATACACTGATTACGTTGGCGGATTCTCCCCGGAAAATTGCTGTGCTTGACGGTATCTCCGGTATTGCGCTGGCGATCGGCGCTACAATCACAGCGGCGATTTATAGTGATTCTGTTCTGTTTTTACCGCTGGTTGTTGCATTGTATATGCTTATTGCGGGTATATTTGCATCGCGAAAATAATCAGCCAGGCAGATGCCGGGCATAAAACCAATCTGTATATGAAAAATCGGGCAGTTGTTTAATGACATAATATTAATATATATAGTTTTTTACTATCAGAAAAAACGATTTACTTTATGATCTTACAGGAATATACTTCGGGTGATTATTTCTTACGGAGAACACATAATTGGACAGACATAGGTTATTTATCAAAATACATTTATCCTGCCGGTAATTCTGTGTTCCCCTGACTGCCGGCAGTGATACTGCGGCAGTACCTTTCATTATTAATGGTACTTCCTTATTTAATTTCTCTTATCTTTTAACGGGATAAGCACGAAAGGACTGGATTTATCATGAATCTCTATATGTTGGCATTATTCCCTCCTAACCAATTGTTTTTCGGTTAATTTACTTTAACCGGCTGTACCTTTGCATAACATAATGCTATTCCGTTTGTTCAGAGCGGAAGGGTACGGTTTTTTTAAAATACTCTCTCGGTATGCATTCATCTTTGAATAAGCGTACAGGTTATCTTTTTCTGATAAGGAATATATGGACACACAACCCGGGCCCGGAATAAACGAATTTCCGGACTGTTATTTCTGTTTCAGTTAACTGTTCAGCCAGACAGTCCGGTGAAAATAAATTACTCAGTCTATCTGAGGTAATAAAAGGAATCGTATCATGACTGTCAATGTTAACCGCACTGTCACACCGGCTGTGCGAGATAATAGCTATTTCCCTGCGGCAATATATGCCGTAAAAACACCAGACGAAACGTTAGCAGAATTACATTCTGACATGCTGGGGCTGGATGAATATGATGCCCTCGACCGCCTGATAGAACATCAGGAAAATGTTGTGGCCCATGAAAAGGCACCACCCGCATATATTCAGTTTATCTCCGCGTTTCATAACCCGTTCATTTATGTGTTATTGGCTCTGGCTGTTATCAGTTTTATGACAGATTATCTGATCCCCCGGCAACAGGGAGAAGGAACCGATCTCACTGGTGTGCTAATCATCAGTACTATGGTTTTTCTGAGTGTGATATTACGTTTCTGGCAGGAATACAGAACCAATAAAGCCGCAGAAGCCCTGAAATCTCTGGTAAAAACCACAACAACTGTACTCCGGCGTAAAAAAGGACGATCTGTCCGGACTGAACTGCCGGTTAAATGTCTGGTTCCTGGGGACATTGTGGTTCTGGGTGCCGGGGATATGATACCGGCGGATTTACGGCTGCTCCGTTCCCGTGATCTTTTTATCAGCCAGGCTATTCTGACCGGGGAATCGGTTCCGGTGGAAAAATACGATACTCAGGGGGATATCCATGAAAAAGATGCATCAACCGTGACGGAAAACGGCCAGTCACTGACGGAGTCGGGCAACATTTGTCTGATGGGAACCAATGTTGCCAGCGGAACAGCGCTGGGTATTGTGGTCGCTACAGGTGATAAAACGTATTTTGGCTCACTGGCTAAATCCATTGTCGGCACACGCTCACAAACTTCATTTGATCGCGGTGTGAATAGCGTCAGTATCCTGCTGATCCGCTTTATGTTAGTGATGGTTCCGGTTGTCCTCCTGATTAACGGATTTACCAAAGGTGACTGGTTTGATGCGACACTATTTGCACTTGCCGTTGCTGTCGGGTTAACACCGGAAATGTTGCCGATGATTGTCAGCTCTAATCTGGCAAAAGGCGCAATTGCGATGTCACGGCGTAAAGTTATCGTCAAACGACTGAATGCAATACAAAATTTTGGTGCGATGGATATCTTGTGTACCGATAAAACAGGCACGCTGACACAGGACAACATTATTCTCGAGCATCACCTCGATACGGAGGGAAATTCCGATGAAGCCATACTGGGGCTGGCATGGCTGAACAGTTTTCACCAGAGCGGTACCCGTAACCTGATGGATCAGGCAATCATCCGTTTCGGGCGCGGCAAAGCTGAAACAGAATCTCTGCATAGTTATCAAAAGATAGATGAACTGCCGTTTGATTTTGTCCGCAGACGTCTGTCTGTTTCGGTGAAAAAACCTGATGGTACTGCATTGCTTATCTGTAAGGGTGCAGCAGAAGAGATGCTGGCATGCTGCTCTCTGATCCGGACCGGTAATCATATTTCACCAGCAGATGATGAGAAAAAACAAGCTATTATGGCACTGGTGAACCATTATAATGAGACCGGATTCAGAGTACTGTTACTGGCCGGGCGTGTTTTGAACAGCAAAGAGCAGGGGCTGCCGCTTTCCGCGGACAATGAACAAAATATGATTTTATGCGGAATTCTGACATTCCTTGATCCGCCAAAAGACAGTGCGGCAAAAGCACTGAAAGCGCTGAAACATAACGGTGTAAATGTAAAAGTGCTGACCGGAGATAATGCGGTCGTCACGGCGAAAATCTGCCGCGAAGTCGGTCTGGATGCCTCAATGAGCATCAGTGGTGATCAACTGTCGCTTCTCAGTGATGAGGAACAAATCAACCTATGACATCCATTATTCACAATCAATGAGATCGCCTGTTGGAAATATGAAAATGGGTAAATTTGTTACCTGGAGAATAAAAAGGGGTCGTTCTTACTCTGAACGTGAAAGCATAGCTTTAGGAATGATGATGTCTGTGACCAATAAATTTGAAGGCCTTCAATCATCATTTGTAATCAGCCTTTTTACAGATAGCGGATTTAGTGGTGAAGACTTAATATCTAATTTATTGGGCTTTTATCGTGCCATTTCCATTTCAAATCCATTTCCAGAATTAAAGCCAGTAACTAAAAAAGAAGCATTAAAGCGATGGGATCACTATGGCGAAATAGGAAAATGGAAAAATGAAACATTTCAGCCGCTATTATTTCCGGATCCAGATAAAAATCCACACTCAAAACCAGTTAAAGGAAAACTGCCTGATTTCATGCAAACAGTTACTCCATGGAGCGATTTCACATCAGATATTGTTAGTATAGCTACACGTGAAGGCTCATACATGGATAGTGCTAAAGGGGGGTCACTACCTTTTGCGTAATTCATTAAAAATATCAATAATCATTGCGTTTATTGCAATCGCAATATTTATCTATGTATTGCCATATGTCAGCATGACATTTACCGGGAGTGCCCATTATACCGAGAGAGATAAGCGGGAATACTCATTCTTCACTCCGGAAATTTTTAAAAAAATACCTAGAATTACAAATGATTATGATTTTAGCTTTGCCAATATTACCGGCCCGTCAGCTTTAGTTTATGCCATTAATTTTTATGGGACAGACAATACGTCGTTAATAGATAACTATCTTAAATCAATAGGTTACAAAAAACAGCCCACATGTGACATTGATGCAGAATGCTGGGAAAATGTGACGTCAGAACAGATAACAGTAAGTTTATTTGAAAAAGAAAAACGTGTATCCGTGCAATTATATATTAGTTCATATATGAAATGATATTGACGGTTGTGATTGGCACCGGATAGTTAATTCAAGCCAATGTCAGCTGTTACAGTCACCGTTTCCATTCAATGACATCTTAGTTCGCATAATGTATATTATGTTAAATGAAATACAGGAAGCAGATAACCTCTAAGTCTGATTAAAATCAATTAGTTGCTCACCCCGGGTCTGGTATTGTTCCGTCTGATGACAATCTCCGGTTACCCTGCCCTTAATGAAGTAATACCGAATCGGGCCTGCCGGGAAGTAAAATTGTCATGCTCCGGCGTTTACGGTATTCTTCCGGAATCAGGCAAATAACAGGATATACACTCATGACAGCCCACACTTCCAACGATCCGTTGCATGGCGTTACTCTCGAAATGCAGGTTAATGCATTGGTTGCAAAATATGGCTGGGTAAAACTGGGTAAGTTAATCAATATTAACTGTTTTAAGAATGAGCCCAGCGTAAAATCGAGCCTGAAATTCCTCCGCCGTACCCCCTGGGCCCGTACCGAAGTTGAGATGTTATATCTCGATTCACTGGATGATGCTGATAAAAATACAGGCAGTATCTGGCCAACCGGTACACGATAAATAACCGATATCACCGGCTTCCGTTATTTCAGCGGAAACCGGTTTTAAGCAACAATCAGCTTTTGCAGGACTGTCCCGGTTTTTTCACTATCTCACCATAATCATTTAATGCTGCTGGTTTTTGGCTTTGGATATTATTTAATACCGGTAATGTCGGCTCCATCTGCCAGGCATTCCAGCCGCCGTCATAAACCCGGCTGTTTTCCCAGCCAGCCAGTTGTGTCATAAACCAGGAAACACTCGCCCGCCAGCCGGTACCGCAATAAAACGCGACCTGATCGGTTGGTTCAATACCTTGTGTTTTCCATAAGGCAAAAATCTCTTCCGGATTGCGTAATGTACCGTCCGGATCATAATAATCGGACATATCATTCGCGTTTTTACCGCCGAATCCCCATATTGCCCCTGCCGGTTCACCTTTGCGCGGAATATAGTCATAACCGGAGATTTTGCCGGTATATTCATCCCACGTCCGGTTGCTGATAAGTTTAAGGCCGGATTTCTGAGCCTGTATTGCTTCAGCCGGCATAGCAATGGTGACCTGTGGATTAACCGGAATTTCTGCGCCGAAATCCGTAACCGGCACCGGAATATTCAGGGTGGTTTCGGTTGGTAATTCCGCATCCACCCAGACATTTAAACCGCCGTTCAGAAAACGGACATCCTCAACACCCGCCCATTTCAGTGCCCACAATACCCGTAATGCCGCCATCTGATTTTCAGAATACACTACGACCGGGGTATCTTTACGGATCCCGTTTTTCAGCAGATTATTTTTGATAACCTCCGGTTCGGATAAATTCCAGACCGGCGCATTTTCTATCCAGTCAGTATTAAAATGGAAAGCACCTTTAATATGGGTTGAATAGGATTTTGATTGTTCTGCATCGCCCCATGACACTTCAAATATTACCGGTTTTTGATCACTGGTATAACTTTCCGGTTTTTCGCCGTTAAGCGCAGCCTGAACCCAGGCAGGTGAAACACTCAGAAAATAGTTCGGGTATTTATCCATCGGCAGATCAGAATTGCTGTATTGGATAAAGGATTTAAATGCCCTGACCTGAAAACCTTTGGCGGCAAATTCAGCGGTAATTCTTTCCAGTGAATCCGGGTCACTGTCGTAAAATACCAGAGTCTTTTCTTTGGAGATCCCCTTTTCTTCAACAAAGGTATCGAATTTATTTTCGTCAATAAAATCCAGCCAGCCGGTGGTAAACTGCATAGCACCTTTAATATGGCCGCCGCGGGCAGCGCCTTTATCTTTAAAACCGAAATATAAACTGTCCGGTCGGGTATCAATAATAATGTACTCCGGATTGTTCAGATTTTCCGACAGTTCATCAATGCCGATCTCTTTTACCACTGTCTGGTCACAAGCAGACAGTAATAACGGTAACAGAAAAAATAGTGATTTTGCTTTCATATGTAATCCTATATACGACATTGCCCTGAACGGAAAAAATAACTGGCGGCCCAGACACCGGCCATAATCATGAGTGTGGAAATCCATCCCTGCCAGGAAAAATAAGCGGTTGCCACAAGAGCGTTAGTGACTGTACATCCGCCAGCCAGTGTTGCGCCTGCCCCCATAATAATGCCGCCGGTCAGGCATTTGACCACCGTAATACCATCCGGCGGAAGCGTTAATCTGAATTCTTTGCGGATAATCGCGCTTATCATCGACCCGGCGAAAATACCGATAACAAACAGAGTTCCCCAGTTGAAATAACGCTGCTGTCCGGTCACCAGATATTGAATAACATTGCCGGAAGGAACGGCAACGCCATAGCCGAAATTGCGCCCGGCGCCGGCACTGACAATCCAGGCAATAATCCCGAGAATACCGATCAGAATGGCGGTAATATTCAGCGGCAGATAGTTAAACCTTCCCTGTGACGGTGGCGTATAACGGGGATGATAATGCTGATAAATCAGTAATCCGGCGGTGAGAATGATTAAAAATACGACCAGAAACCACGGGGAAATATCCAGCGTTTTATAAATCGTATCCGGCTGTGCGGGATGCTGTAATAACGGCTCAAACCAATGTTTCAGACTGCCTTTCTGAGCGGCGGCCATGGTGACCACAAAGGCAAATAATGCAATCCAGGCACCGGTTAATCCTTCCCCTGAACGGAACCATGCCCCGCTGCCACAACAACCGGCAAGAACCATGCCGGTTCCGAATAAAAAACCACCGGCAAGTGTTGCGGTGAGCGGCAGGTTTCCTTCCGGGATCTGTAATAACCCGGCAGATTCCAGTGCAAAGAAACCGATGGACTGAATAGTGACGGCAATAAGCAATGCGGTGAGAAACCGGGTATTTCGCTGGTAAAAAATGTTCCTGAATCCGGAAACAAAACAGAATTGACCTGACTGAAGCAACCCGCCGAACAGGATGCCGATAAATAAACCACTAACCATGGAGAAACCCCTGGAAATAAACAACTGCGTGTATCGGTGAATTTTACCCGCCCCATTATTCTCCGTTATGGCGCAAAATCAAGGTACCGCTGATTTTTTAACAACTCAGCATATTTTCAACATCTGCTCACCTTTCTTATTATCTCATGGCATGATTGTAACGGTTTGTTTTCAATTACCTTGACCATTTTCCCAATTCAGTCATTTACTCATATTTTTTAGTGAATTAGACATTCTTATTTTCTTAAGATGAAAACGGCTCTTATTAACAGTTGATGTTATTTTTTCAGGGA
Organism: Morganella morganii; assembly: GCF_019402645.1. Lineage (GTDB taxonomy): Bacteria > Pseudomonadota > Gammaproteobacteria > Enterobacterales > Enterobacteriaceae > Morganella > Morganella morganii_D. Next base: position 1,407,622 of record NZ_VKKS01000001.1, on the reverse strand, counting down.
ATATACCGCCGATTCCATTTTAAAAGCTGGCGGAACGCTGGCGCTGGAGGAATATAAACATGCCGGACCGGCGCTGAAACAGGTATCACCGGAAGCGATTAGTGCGGGTCACACCTGGGAAAGTCCGCTGAAAGTGATCAGCGCCCTGTTTTACAGTGATGACCTGACATCGCGTTTGTTAACCGAATGGCGTTTTGAATCGGTTATCGTATTATCACAGGGACAATTACGGTATATCGGTTCATCCGCCGCACTGCTGGAATCATCGTTATTAAATGAGGTCTTTGATGTGGAATTTCGCAAAATAGAGATGGATGGTTACAGCACCGTTTATGCACACAATATTATCCGGTCATAAAATATAAACCGGCGGTCATTTGCTGCCGCCGGCTTATTTTTTTACGACATAAACGGATAATCGGTATACCCTTCGGCACCACCGCCGTAGAAGGATTCCGGACGCTGCGGGTTCAGCGGTACTTTCTTCGCCAGACGTGCGGCCAGATCCGGGTTGGCGATATAATCGCGGCCGAATGCCACGGCATCAATCAGTCCCTTTTCAATCAGATCTTCGGCTTTTTCCGGAGTGTAGGCACCGGCACCGATAATCACACCACGGAACAGCGAACGAACCTTGCGGCGGAAATCTTCGCTGTACGGTTTGCCGCCTGCCCAGTCCGGTTCGGACATATGCAGATAAGCAATATTGCGTTTATTCAGTTCTTCAATCAGGTACAGTGCATCCGCTTCTTCATCCGGGCCGTTGCTCATATTCTGGAATGAACCGATCGGCGACACGCGGATCCCGATGCGCTCCGGTCCCCACTCTTCACACACTGCATCCACGACTTCCAGCACCAGACGGGCGCGGTTTTCACGGCTGCCGCCGTACTGATCGGTACGGTGGTTGGCATCCGGTGATAAAAACTGATGCAGCAGATAGCCGTGAGCGGAATGCAGCTCCGCCATATCAAACCCGGCATCACGGGCATTGGCGACGGCCTGACGGAAATCATTCACAATTCCCGGGATCTCACTAGTTTCCAGGGCGCGCGGCATGGAGGTATCGGCACGGATGGCGTGGCCATTCTCATCACGCAGTGAGGTGCGGGTCCCGGCACTGATAGCGGACGGTGCCACCGGTGCCTGCTGTCCCGGCTGAATGCTGTTATGGGAAATACGCCCGGTATGCCACAGCTGGACAGCAATGTGTCCGCCTGCATCATGGACACCCGCAGTGATTTTTTGCCATGCGGCAATCTGCTCCGGACTGTGCAGTCCCGGAGCACCGGCATAGCCTTTGGCCTGCGCAGAGATTTGGGTGGCTTCAGAGATAATCAGCCCGGCACCGGCACGCTGACGGTAATATTCACCCATCAGCGGCGTCGGAATATCGCCCGGCTCAATGCTGCGCAGGCGGGTCAGCGGCGCCATAAATACGCGGTTCGGGGCGGTAAAGGCACCCACTTTCAACGGGGTAAACAGTTTTTTCTGTGACAATGGATGTTGTGACATAGCATCTCCGGATTAGACCAGTCGACTAGTTTTCGGGTAAATAAAAACGCCTGCTAAAAGAATTACTCAGGCGCGGTAATCAGTGTTTCAATATGCGCCAGTGCACTTTCCAGCGGCGCGGTACTGCGGGAAATTTTTGCCTGCAAATTTGCCCCCAGCCATAACGAATAAAATACCTGTGCAGTGTGCTGTACATCACCCTGAAACGTCAGTGAATTCTCTTTCTTTCCGTTTTCCAGGGTCTGCGCCAGCAGTGCGATCACTTTACTGACACCCTTATCCATTGCGGCATTCATATCTTCCGATAAATCACACACCTCGGCAGATAATTTGACCGTCAGACAGCCCTGAATATGGCTGTGCTGACAAGCATTTTTCAGAATATCACCATAATACGCGAGAAAACGATCGCGGTAATTCCCTGTGCCGTGCTCAAAATGCCCGGTCAGACGTTCCAGGTAATCTTCATAATAGCGTTCCAGCATGGCGACGCCGAATAACTCCTTGGAGCGGAAATAGTGATAAAACGATCCCTTCGGTACCCCTGCCGTTTTCAGGAGTTCACTCAGCCCCATGCCGGTAAAGCCACGCTGAAGACACAGGCGTTCGCCGGTGGCCAGAAGGTGCTCGCGGGTATCGTGTTCAGTATGTCTGTTCATGGCGATACTCTAATAGACCGATTGGTCTGTTGCAAGTTTATTTAAAACAAATTTCACCCCAGCGTGCCAGACCGGCGGTTACAGAGCCGAAATCGTTCCCTCTGACCACCGGTATGCCCGGTAATTGCGTCTCAATGGCGCGACATAAAACCGGTGAACGGCCTGAACCGCCGGTGATAAAGATAGCATCCGGTGTTTCGCCGCCCTGCTGCACCGCATCATTTACCAGGGCAATCATTTTATCTTTCGGGGAAGCAATGGATTCTTCCATTTCCGCCGCGCTGATCTCCGTTTCCAGAGTTTCACTGAGCAGACGGATTGCCGCACAGTATTGCGGTGAGGCCGAAAGCGCGATTTTTGCCTCTTCCGCGCGGCGGACAATACTGTAACCCAGGCTATGATTATATACTTCCAGCAGTCGCAGCAGTTTTTCCGGTTCAGCGGCATCCCGCTTAAGTTGCTGTAACAGCGTGAGATTCCGGCGGGAATAGAATTCCTTTTGTGCTTCCACATTATTAATGGCGATCGGGTTCCAGAACTGCATCAGCGGCATTTCGATACCGGAGGCCGCGCGGCTGTTCATCCCGAACAACGGCATCAGCTGCTTAAAGGCCAGATAAATATCAAGATCGTTTCCGCCGACCCGCTGTCCGCTGTGTGCCAGCAGACTGTCTGTGCGATCTGCCAGTCTCCGGTATCCCGGCCCCATACGGATAAGCGAGCAGTCTGTGGTACCGCCGCCGATATCCACCACCAGCACGGTCTGATCATTCTTCAGCCCGGATTCATATTCCAGCCCGGCTGCCACCGGTTCAAACTGAAAGGTAATATGCTGAAAACCGGCTCGTTTTGCTGCCCGCAGAAGAATGGCTTCCGCCTGTTGATTAGCGGTTTCACCGCCCAGCCCGTGGAAGTTGACCGGCCTGCCGATAACGGTTTCTGTGATGGTTTCCTGTGTGGACAACTCAGCCTGAGACTTGATATTCGCCATCATGGCGCAGACCAGATCCTCAAAGAAACTGATTTGCACATTGTGTAACCCGGATGCACCGAGAAAAGATTTCGGGGATTTGACGTAATACACATCACGCGGATCATTGAGATAAAGTTCCAGCGCGGCCCGGCCGAACAGAATGTCCTCCGGCACAATCTCAATACTTTCTTCACGATTAAAAGCGATAGAACGGCGTAATAACTGTTCACCGGTATCATCTGACGGCACAATATTACGGTGACGGAATAAGTGTTCAGAAACAGATTCGCGTGTCGGCGCACACAGGGTTGACGGAATATAGACATTATCCCCTTCCAGCGGTAATAACACCGGGGTGCCCTCTTTCATCACTGCCACTGAGCAGTTGGATGTTCCGTAATCAAAACCAATAAACATAATGCCTCCGCTGTTTGCCATACCGGAAAAAAGCCGGGAACTTTACCGCAGACAACGGATAAATACCAATAAAAAACGCGGGAACAGCCGGCGGAAAAGCAGATCCGGGAGTGCCCCCCGGATCAGGTCAGTTATTCAACATCATCCAGCATGGCCGGTGCCGGAATAAAGAACAATGTGCCGGTCACCGCAGTACTGAATTTCAGTAACTCATCGGTGGCACCGGTTTCTTTACCGGCGAACATATTTTCCAGCATCCGCCGGGTGGTGGAGAAATAACGGGCATAACCGATAAAATAGGTGCCGTGCTCATTTTTAGCCGGGTTGGAGAACGGCATATTGGCACGGACAATTTTCAGGTCATTACCCTCTTCATCCTGAATATTGGTCACCACATTGTGGGAGCCCGGGATTTTCTGTTCATCTGTCAGTTCGACATCATTGAATTTATGACGGCCGATGACTTTCTCCTGATCTTCCGTGCTCAGATTCTGCCAGGCATCCATATCGTGAATGTATTTCTGAACAAAGGCATAACTGCCGCCGGTAAATCCGGGATCTTCGTCGCCGATAACCGCATATTCTTTGCGTTCATCCTCAAATTCCGGGTTCTCTGTACCGTCAACAAATCCGATAATGGCACGTCCGTCCATATAACGGAAGCCGTGAACTTCATCCTCACAGGTCACGGCGCCGCTCAGGGCGCGGCTGATAATTGATCCCAGCTCGTAACACGCGGACACATTCAGAGCGCGGATATGAAAGAAGATATCACCCGGCGTGGATACAGCAGTAAAACGCGGTCCGTTGATGGCCTGAAAGGTATTCAGTTCGCGGGGTTTACCGGCCTGAGGAAACAGCGTCCGCCAGGCATCTGCACCGAAGCCCATCACACAACTGACTTCCAGTTTCGGAAACCGGTTACGGATGCTGCGCAGAATACCGGACAGGTTATTACACAGGGTAATGACTGTTTCCCGCGTTTGCGGGGTATCTGTCAGATTAAAAACGAGGAAATAGGAATTTTCACCGGGCGTGTCAGTCACATTTTGGTATTTCATACTTTCTCCATACATTTCTTATTCTGAATAGTAATTAACGTTATGGTACACCAATTGACTGGTTACGGAGTGTCGCCGGGTAAAATATTCTGCATAAATGGCCCGGGTTTATCTGCTTGCCGGCTCAGCGTTTACGGCGGAACAGCTGTAACAGCCCTTTTACTGTCACATCCAGCTGGCTGCCTTCCTCATAGTTTGCGGGTACCACATAGTTTGCCCGCTCCTCCGCAATCAGCTTGCCGACTTTTTGTTGTGTTTCCGGATTGCCCCATTTCTTTTGATCAAACACTGCCAGCGAGAAACCGCCCTGATAACGCACCATTTTCATGGCCGGAATATCCGTATCACCATCACCGAAATAGATCATATGACGGAACTGCACCTCGCGTTCTTCCTGCTCGATAAACTGGTTAACCGCAACATTATCCCAGGAGTTATGTATTCCTTTGTTTATCCGGAATAAAAACTGCGTTTTTGTGGTGTAGTTTATGGCCTGAGCCGGCCATAATGCCGTTTTTCCGTCAGCGGAATAGTGATATTTACAGGCAAAAATATCGCGGAATTCATGGCCGATAGCAGTACCGCGGATCATACCATCCAGCCCGCTGGATAAAATGTAGTGTTCCGGGTCCAGTCCCTGCTCATGTGCCCGGGCATTGATCCGGCTGAACCACTCAGTTACACCGGGAAACAGCGGGATGGTTTTGCCGTGTTTCTTCAGGTTTTCAATGCTCAGTTCTGATGACTGACGGATATTCGCCTTGGCGGCCAGCAATCCCATATAAGACAGGATTTCGTCGCCGTCATCCGCTCTGGCAAAACGTTTCACTTCCCGCCAGAATGCCTGCGTGTCGCTGATACCCAGTGCGGGCATCAGTCCGTGTTCCGGACAGTCGCCCTCTGCCAGAGTGCCGTCAAAATCATAAATCAGCGCACATTTGAGTTTTTCTGTCATTTCACTTCTTCCCCTGAAGCCCGCACGGTTTCACGGACTTTTTCCGCAAAACGCTGTGCATCCTGAATAATCTCATTTTCATCGACAGTCAGTAACTGCCGGTCTTCCATCAGAATCACGCCGTCCACAATAGTATGACGGACGTTGGCACCGTTTGCGCCATAGACCAGTGCGGCATACGGGCTATACACCGGCACCATATTCGGTGCTTTAGTATCCACCACAATGATATCCGCCAGTTTTCCGGTTTCCAGTGAGCCGATTTTATCCTCCATATGCAGTGCGCGGGCTGATCCCATCGTGGCCATCTCAACCACAGTCAGCGGCGGCATTGCCGCCCGGTTTTTGGTTTCCAGTTTATGAATTTTCCCCACCAAGCCGAGTTCGTTCATGGTGGTCAGTGTGTTGGAGGACATCGGCCCGTCAGTACCGAGGCCGGTACGGATACTTTTTTCCAGCATTTGCGTGACCGGTGCCACGCCTTTGGCAGATTTGGTGTTGGCGCTGATATTGTGGGCTACCCCGACATCATATTTCTTCAGCAGATTCAGGTCATTATCATCCGCCATAATCACATGTGCCGCCAGCAGACGGTTATTCAGCACACCAATATCCGCCATATACTGCACCGGGCTTTTTCCGCTGGTGCGTTTGGCTATTTCCTCTTTTTCGCGATCAGTTTCCGCCAGATGGATCATCACCGGCACATTCAGCTCTTCAGACAGTGCCGCTATTTTCTGTAAGTTTTCAGTAGTATTGGTATACGGGGCATGCGGGGCAAATGCCGGTGTGATGCGCGGATGACCTTTGTACTCATTGATAAAGCGCACCGCATACGCAATCCCTTCTTCCGGTGTCTGTGCGTCCGCGACCGGGAAATTAATGATTGTTTCACCCAGTACGGCACGTAAACCTGCCTTATCCACGGTTTTGGCGACTTCATCCTCGAAATAATACATGTCCGCATAGGTGGTCACACCGCCTTTAATCATTTCGATATTAGCCAGGTTGGCACCGGTGCGCACCATATCGCGGGAAACCAGTTTATTTTCCAGCGGGAAAATATAACGGTGCAGGCGATCCGGCACATCATCCCCGAGGGAACGGAAAACCGTCATGGAACTGTGAGTGTGGGTGTTTATCAGCCCCGGCATCACAATATCGCCTTTTACATCCAGCACTTTTTTTGCCTGATATTTCGTTGTCAGTTCCGGTCCGCCGACAGCCACAATTTTGCCGTCACTGACCACCACGGTGCCGTGCTCAAAAACGGTATTTTCCGGATTCATGGTCAGCACAGTGCCGTCCGTTATCATCAGATCTGCCGGGTCGGCAGCATAAGCGGAACAGGCAGCAGCAAGCAGTGTGGTGGCAAACGCGCGGGACAGTGACATAGTAACCTCGTGGCTGAACGGAAAAACCTACTATATCACCGGCATTAATCCACTTCCAACCAACGGATTTCATTGAAATGCGGACGGATAATCACTAGTATTGCGGGGTTTATAACCTCCCTCCATGGATACCCCCTGTTTATGCTGAATAACTATGTTCTGCGCAGTGTCCGTTACATGCTGGATCTGAGTGATGCTCAGATGGCTGAAATCACCGGACTTGCCGGATTAACCGTCACCAAAGCGCAGATGAGCAACTGGCTGAAAAAAGAAGACGATGCGGATTATCAGATCTGTGATGATAATGTGACCGGTCACTTTCTCAACGGACTGATTATTTTCCGCCGCGGTAAAGACGAAAACCGCCCGGCCCCGGCGCCGGATGCCCGCCTGACCAACAATATCATCCTGAAAAAAATGCGTGTTGCGTTTGAGCTGAAGGATACGGATATGCTGGATATTTATCAGCGTGCCGACTTCCGGGTCTCAAAACCGGAAATCAGTGCCCTGTTCCGCAATCCCGACCATAAAAATTACCGTGACTGCGGCGATCAGCTGCTGCGTTATTTCCTGAAAGGACTGACATCCCGCATACGGGGCTGACAGAGAGTCATGCCGGGTGTTATCACCCGGCAGCACCTTTTTATTTTTTATTATTCTGTTTCCGTTTGCGGTATTGCAGCCAGCCGAATAAAATCCCGGCCACGGCACCGCTCAGATGAGATTCGACAGAGACAAACTGCTGTCCGGGAAACAGTCCGCTGATCATCCCGCCATAATAAATCAGAACCACAATACCGATAATTATATCCAGTGGTTTGCGGCGGAAAATCCCCTGATAAATCAGTAATGCCCACAGACCGAATATCCAGCCGCTCGCCCCGACATGAACCGCCGTCCGCCCGAATAACCAGACCAGTAACCCGCCGGCGATAATAATAAACAGAGACGCCTTAATATAATGTTTCACTGACGGGATCATCAGCAAAACACTGAGGATTACCAACGGTGGCAGATTACTGAATAAATGCCCCCAGCTGCTGTGAATAAAAGGTGCAAAGAGAATACCGAATAACCCGTTAACGGTACGCGGTTCAATACCCAGCGCGGTTAATCCTCCGCCGGTCAGTGTGGTCAGCAACTGTACCGCTATTAAAAACAGCACAAAATACAACCCGTTTCTCAGATATATTTTGATACCGCTCTGTGCGGGCTGTTCTGCGTTATTTAATGTGTTTTTTGTCATGTCCCGATCCGTTGGGTGATGGAGTCTGCCCCACTATAGCGAAATTTATTGTCGCTTCCATCCTGATTCTTTAAATGCAAATGAAAATAATTACCATCATTATTGACTGATGGTCGGTCAATGTATATGCTGCCGCTGTTCTGATCAACTGAGAAAATCCTCATGCGCCGATTACTGAGTTCTTACCCTGTTGTTATTTCCTTTGTTTTTTCCGCCTCTTTTCTGTCTGTTCCCGTTGTTTATGCGGAACAGGAAGATGTAGTGTATGTCACCGCTGCGGATGATGAGCATTATGAGCCGCGCGGTTATGGTGCTCTGCGTCAGTCCGTGGCGACAAAAGGCTCTGCCACGCTGGCTGAAACACCACAGTTTGTGTCTGTGATCCGCCGTGATCAGCTCGATACTCTGCCCGGCGACTCTCTCAGCAAAGCACTGCGCTACAGTGCCGGGGTGACCAGCGAAAAATACGGCGCCTTTGGCAGCGGCATTGATTTTTCCAAAATGCGCGGGTTTGATGCGGATTATTATCTCGACGGCCTGCGGGTCGCAGGTAACAGCGGGATCTGGGGAGCACAAATCGATTCCTGGCTGCCGGAGAGTGTGGAAGCCGTTCACGGCCCTTCATCTGCCCTGTATGGTCAGGGCGGTGCCGGTGGCGTGATCAACATGCAGTCGCGCCTGCCCCGGGCGGCGGAATCACATCAGATTCAGTTTCAGAGCGGAAATTATGATAACAATGCACTGCGGTTTGACAGCACCGGCGCACTGAATGAGGATGAAACCCGGCTTTACCGGATGACCGGTTCTGCCGCCTCTTCCGGTTCGCAGATTGAAAATACCAAACAGTCCCGTTACCTGATAGCGCCTTCTGTCACCCTGCTGCCCCGTGATAATCTCAGCTGGACGGTGGCCGGTGTGTATCAGCACGATCCTTATACCGGTTATTACAACACCCTTCCTGCCGCCGCTCTCGGCCTGTTGCCGAACCCTTACGGTACTTTGGACAGACACCGTAATTACAGCCGCCCGGATCATGAAAAATCAGGGCGCACACAGCAATCAGTCACCTCGCTGGTAAACTGGCATCTTTCGGATTCACTGACACTGAAACAAAATCTGCGCTATGCTGATGTGAAAACCCGTATCCGCCGTGATTTTACGCGCGGATTTGTGCAGGATGGCCGCCTGCTGACGGCGGTATATCAGGATTCCCCGTCCCGTGCCAGAACCCTGGCGGCAGATAATCAGTTGATTTACAAAATCCTCACCGGCCCGGTATCCCATGAAATTCTGACCGGTTTTGATCTTCAGACCGGCAAGCTGGATAAAGACTGGTCAGGCTCTCAGACTGTGACATTTGACCCGTACGGTTCTCACTACCTCCCGCAGTTTACGCCGCACATGACATCTTCCACCTCCACCGGGCAGACTTACCAGCGCTACGGTGTTTATGTGCAGGATCAGATGCGCTGGCAGCAGTGGAGCCTGATTCTGAGCGGACGCTATGATGATTCTTCGCTGAAAACCACAAACCGCCTCAGCGGGACAACACAAAACAGTGATACTTCTGCATACAGTCACCGCGCGGGTCTGACCTATATCTTTGACAGTGGTTTTTCTCCCTGGATAAGCGTCTCCGACAGCTTTGATCCGGTATTGGGAACGGATGCGGACGGCAAGGCATTTGTGCCGGCAGAATCTGACCAGACAGAAGCCGGGGTGAAATACCTGAGTGATAACGGTGATATTATGGCGAGCCTCGCGGTATATGAACTGACACAAAAAAATGTCACCACCCATAACCCGAAAAATCCGGATTACTATAATCAGACCGGCAAGATCCGCTCCCGCGGGCTGGAGTTTGAAAGCCGCATATCTGTGACACCGTCACTTAATATTATGTCCGGTTATGCCTTTACCGATAATGTGATTACCGAATCGGATGATAAATCTGTGCTGAATAAACGTCCTGTTCAGGTGCCGCGCCACAGCGGTTCACTCTGGGCCGATTACCGGTTTCAGGGCCGTTATCTCGACGGCGCGCTGATTGGTGCCGGTGTCCGCTATCTCGGTGCGACTCAGGGGGATAACACCAACAGCTTTACCGTGCCTGCCGTCTGGCTGGGGGATGTCAGTCTGCGTTATCAGATGGATGCACTTACGCCACAACTGAGCGGAATGGAGCTGGGCGTTACCATCAGCAATATCGCCGATACGTCTTATGTGGCGGGTTGCACCAGTTCCACCTATTGCAGCATCGGTAATGACCGTACCGTTGTTGCCACCCTCAACTATTTCTTTTGAGGCCGGTGACAATATGGATTATCTGAAACGGAGTCTGCTGAAAAGCGGCCTGGTGTTTTCCGCCCTGGCGGTACTGCCGGGCCGATTATCCGCAATACCGGAAAAACGGAAAAATCAGGCTATTACCGATATTCGCGGACAGCAGGCTGACTGTTCCGTTGTACCGCAGCGGATCTATGTGGCGGATGCGTCCCTGATGTTTTTGTATGCCTCTCTGGCAGGAAAACAACTGACGGAAAAACTGGTGGCTGTTCCGGCGGCATTCCGCCATGCGGACGGACTGAGTTATCAGCAATACTGCCGGGCGTTTCCGGCACTTGCCGCCCTGCCGCATCTTTCACCGCTGGCCGGGGCTCAGGCAAACAGTGAAACCATTGTTGATCTGCATCCTGAGATTATTTTTGTCACTACCGGTACATTTTCAGCAATGGAAACTGGCGGTATCACCACATTACTGGAACGGGCCGGTATACAGATTGTTGTATTAGATATGAGTATCAGTCCGCTGAAAAATACGCCCCGCAGTATCGCCATTATGGGAAATATCCTTGGTGTGCAGGACAGAGCCGCAGAGATGATTGCCTTTATTCACTCATATCTTGCGGTTGTAACTTCCCGGCTCGCCGCCGCGCCTTACCGGCCGGTAACGGTTCTGCTGGAACGCGCAGCCGGATTCAGTGCGGAATGCTGTTATGCCTACGGTAATGGTAATTTTGCAGAATTTCTGACCTGTGCGGGCGGTAAAAATATCGGCGCTGATTATATTAACGGTACCTATGGAACGATCAACCAGGAAACTATCATCCACACCCGTCCGGAAAAAGTGATTGTCACCGGGGGTCAATGGCTGAGTTATAACCCCGGCGGCGACTGGGTGGGACTTGGCCCGGGTGCTGATCTTGCTGCGGCGGAAAAACAGCTGGCGATCCTGATGAAACGCCCCGCCTTCAAAACACTCAAAGCAGTACAGCAGCGGGAATGTTATGCCATCTGGCACGCTTTCTACGACAGCCCTTTCGGTTTTATTGCAGTACTGAAATTCGCCGCCTGGCTGCATCCGGCACTGTTTGCAGATATTGATGCCGATGCGGTGTTCCGTATCTTTTACCAACAGTTTCTGCCGGTACCGTGGCAGCCGGGTTACTGGGTATCACTGAAACCGGAATCATAACGATAAGGATAATATTGATGACAACAATTTTTTCACCTGATGCACTGCGGGTCAAAACAGAGAAAGAGAGTCAGGGGCGGCGGACCGTGATTTATTCCGTCAAAGGTCAGCCTAATTTTATGTATCAGATTTGCCGTGATGATCTTCCTGCACCGCATCCGGCATTTTGTGTGAACGGACAGATAATTGATGCTTTTTTCTATGCCTGTTACCCTGGCAACCTGCATGACGGCGAGCTTATCAGCCAGCCCGGGAAAGCACCAGCCTGCCATCTGAATTTGCCGGAATTCCGGCAACTGGCGCAGCAGACCGGCCCGGGATTTCATCTCAGCAGCAATGCGGAATGGGCAGCACTGATGCATTGTATTGATCAGCAGAATATGATTCCGGACGGTAATACCGATTACGGCCGCAGCCTGCGTCACCCGGCACAAAGCGCGGTGCGGATTGACGGCAGGCCTGCCGGGGATCTCAGCGGGGAAGCTAATACACTGACCGGAACACCTCACCCGGGCTGGTATCATAATCAGCAACTGACCGGAGTCAGTGATCTGTGCGGCAATCTGTGGGAATGGCAGACCGGTGTCCGGCTGATGGCGGGTGAAATTCAGCTTATCCGGGATAATGATATCAGTGCGCTACCGCCAGAAGCGCCATTGTTATGGCAGTCTGTGAATATGCAGAATGGACAATATTGTGCGCCCGGCATCCCCGGAGCGGCAAAATATGACTCGCCGTCCGCGTGTCTGTCCGGCAACGGCGGTACACCGCTGCTGTCCGGCAATATTACGCATTATAACGGCGACCCGGCTGACAGCAGCTATCCGCCGGGACTGCTCGACGGCCCGTTCTTCGGCATGAAAACAGCAGATAAGCTGTCCGTACCGCATCTGTTACAACTGAACGGACTCGCCCCTTACGGAGAACGGGCGCAGACTGACCAGATCTATCTGCGAAATTACGGGGAGCGGGCATTGATGCGCGGTGGTGCCTGGTATTCTCAGGAATTTGCCGGAGTCAGTGCTTTTTGTCTGAGCCACACAGCACTGCACCGCAGTGCCACTGTCGGCGGGCGCACTGCGTGGATAGTACCGCGCAGCTGATATACCGGAAGCGCTTATAACCATCTTTTGATTTTATCTGCCTGTCCGGATAACCCATCAAAAATGGCACTGCTTATGTGCTCAGGAAAACCGGCCGGCAGCTTAGCGGATACGGCAGAAATCACTGATTCAGCCTTGTCGGCCATATCGGATATAAGTTTAACAGCTATTTCTTCTGAAAACCCGGCATGCGCGGCTGTACTGACAAAATGACGAGGCTGTATTTTCGAAAAATTGTACTGTTTATTTTTGCCTTGCAGCGCCATCGCCATTTTGGCTTTTTGGATTTCAATTCCTCCCGCCTCAAAAATCGGGAAAGCCGACATAACATCATATAGGGGAGTTAAACGAAACGACGACTCCGGCTCAATGAAGAGGGAAAAGTTTTTTCCATGCCCGTCTATCGCGGCCAGCATCCAAAACAATATTTGTGACTTAAAAAACATCTCTCTGTCATCAAGCGCCTTACGTGAGCCCAAAAGCAAATGCATAATTGCATGAATTCCCGGTCCGCCGTTTGCTTCATATTTTAGTGCAGGTGCAATTCCCAGCGCCTGGCAGCAATCTTCCTGGGGAAGGCGTAACAGCCGGTCACCATCAGAAGACCATTTTCGGTCGAAACGCTCAACAATCAGTACCTTTTTCCGGCCGAATACCGCCAACTCAGCGTTGGTCACCGGGAATCCAAACTCCCTTGCAATGCACAAACATAGCCACTCATTTTCACAACTTTCATGAAGATCAATATTATGTTGCTCAATCAGGCCTATCGGTAATTTGAATATATGGCTCGTTGGCGTGCTGCCTTGTGGCCGTTGCCAACAACCTTGATACCAAAGCAGTGCTGTCTTCTCCTGGGCTCCTGCAAGGGAGATCCTGAAATCCGTATCTTCTTTCATCCCAAGGGGGGCTGTCTGGTAACTGTCCAGTAACTCTTCAATCCGGCTATCATTCAGTGGTTCGGCATGTGTTTCCATCACAGCAGGAATTTCAGCTTCAGGAGGATATAGCTGGATTGCTCCGACACAGTCACGGCCCACAGCAGCGAGCAAATCAAAGGGATGGTCTGTCTTTACCTGAAAGCGAGCCTGCATGCGATCAATAATTGCCTCAGAATCAGGCAGGAGATTGCTGAAAAAATTGTAGACAACACTCCCGCTTATGCGGCCACGCTGCAAAGGCAGTGATGATGATATTGCCCGGGAGCCTGGTTCATTCAACCACTCTTCAGCATACCGGAAAGACATACCCCCGTCAGAATTCTTGTTCAGCGCACCCACTAAAATACCATTCATAGCAACAGACAGCACTTGAGTTCTCATCACTTACCACTCCTTGTTCCAGACCTTATCCTCATTCAGAGTTGAACCTCTTTTCACCACATAAAGCTCCAAATCTAATGCAGCCAGAATTTTGAATAACGTAGCCAGCTTTGTGGACTCAGGCCTGTTTTCAAAATCAGAGATTGTCAGCGGCTTAATGCCGACTACCCCGGCGGCTTGCGCCTGGGTTATTTTACTCAGTTTGCGCTGATCACGCATTGCAGCAGCCAACATAGCTGGTGTTGTAACCTTCATTTTACCCCCTATGGTAAGCATTTCCGTTATCCCTTATATAATCTATTCAACAGGGATTAATGTTAAATAATCCTGCAGGAGTGAAAGCCACTATAACCCCTGCAGGGGTTAAAATAAATATAACCCCTACAGAGGTAAAAATCAATATAACCTCTATAGGGGTAAAAATAAACATAACCCCCACAGGGGTAAAATTAATATGACTTCTATAGGATGCAAAGATACTTCAGCGACTCTTTCCACACATTGCAGGGTTTTTAAATGTAAACAAGCCCGATATGGCCGGGTGTTCTGGCAGGGATGACTTGAGGAAAAGGTAGCAGCGAACAGCCGGTTATTCAGTAAACTTACCGGTTGTTCGCTGTTTTAATGCGGTATTAACGTTGTATTATCCGCGATATAAGATTCATGACTGATTATAACGACCCCGGAACAAAGTTTCCCCCTCAGCACCATTACTGTCGAGGGCAACCAAACGTACTTCTGTGCGGATATTTTTACCTACAGATTCAAAACGGATATGAATCGGTTCAAGGTTGATTGATGCTGTGGTAAAGGTATCCTCATAGTACAATTTATACCCGTCAGCAAAGGTGGTAAGGTCACCTTTACGGAACATAACGCAGGTAGAAGTGCTGCCGTGAAAAATAACAAAACCCTGTAATGGTTTATTCTCGCTGTCTTTTTCAAAAATAGTTACCGGTTGGCTGCGGTCATTCAGTCCGGATAAAACCACACCTTCATATTCATCAATTTTAACTGTCAGGCCGATCGCATTATTGGCGGAATCAACGGGTAAATCAGTATATTTTTTGCCGCCGATGATAGCCTGATAATTATTGTAACGGGTAACACTACCTTCTTCGAACACAACCCGGGTTTGTGCACCGGAATTGTCTATTTTGCCACCGAATGGTTTAATTTCGGTTCCTTCCAGATAAACGGTCTCACTGGCTTCAGAACCCCGTGAGCCATAGATACCAATCCGGCTGTTCCATACAATATCCTCTTCTGCCGGAACAAGAATGATATTTTCGCTGTCAATTTGTTCAGGTGCCTGCCAGGTTATGCCTTCGATAACAATATCATACTGATCATAATAACTCAGTTTCCCTGCCGGGAATTTTATTCCTTTTCGCCATATCCCATTATACTGATAATCCGTCAGATATCCGTCACGCGGTTTTTCAGAATTTGTTGTCATCCCTATTTCTCCGAAGTATTCCGGCAATATGTCCGGATTTCTTTTTTACATCAGAAAAAGGTGCGGGACAGTTCTATAATTTAACCACGGGGCATCAGGAACGTATTAGGCCGGATAAATTTCCGGGTTGTAATGTTCCGGCATGAGGACATTTTTCTGATATCCGGCAACAGAAAACGGGTTTGCCCCTTACGGATGCAAACCCGCTGTTAACACACTGATACTATTACGGACGAACAGCGGTTACTTCGATCTCTACACGCCATGCCGGGTTTGCTAATTTGGAAACCTGAACAGTGGTACGCGCCGGTAATGTGTTACCGGAATCTTTGTCGTTGTAATATTTGGAATAACCGGCCATAAAGCCTGCGAAATCCATATTACCGTTGGTCTCTTCACCGCCGACCAGAAATACCTGCATTTTCACCACGTCTTTCATTTCGAGACCTAATTCAGCCAGATGAGCTTTGATCTGTTCCATGATATTAATGGTCTGTGCTTCGGTATTACCGTATGACGCCAGAACACCTTCCGGCGCGTCTTTTGAAATTTTGACCGGTACTTTGCCGCTGAGGAAAATAATATTTTTGCTGCTGCTGATTTCCACAGATTCAGAGATAGGCATACCGTTCAGTTTATGGTGAACAACACCTTCTGACGCGTGTGCCGCGCCCCAGACCAGCGGAAGTGCTAACAGTAAACTTTTATAACGCATATTAAGCCTCTTAATAGTATCAACGTAAGTAATCAAAAAATTAACTAAAACGTGAAAGACTAAACGGAGCCGGATCAATAACCGGTTTTTTACCGGTTACGATATCCGCAGTGATTTCACCGGATGCCGGACCTTCTGTCATACCCCAGACGGTCGCGGTGTTAATCACCAGACCCGGATACTCTTTCACTTCGGAAATAATCGGCAGTTCGTCGTAAGTTGGCGCCACAACCGCACCCCAGCGTTCAACGACTTTCGATTGTTCAAATACAGGGAATTCCGCTTTCATGCGGGCAAATACCGCATCCAGATGCTCAGTATTCTGTGTGGCTGTCGCGATACGGTAAGTCTCGAACGGCGTGACTTCATCCGGATTCCAGGATGTGGCTATTTTGAAGGAGTTGAACAGATCTTCACCGATAGAGAATTCCAGCGGCAGCTCGCCACCGCCCAGCAGATGCAGGAATTTAGGCCCCAGCAGGAAACTGTCTTTCACCACAGAACTGGTGAAGATACGCGGAGCCACGGCATAAGTCCCGTCTGCCTGTTCGCGGAAGTGAATGCCGCTCGGCAGATGCACGTTACCGCGCGGTGCACCCGGAACGCCGGAAACACGCTGTTGTGACAGATACACGTTGAGTGTCGGGATATCAATGCCCAGATTACCCATAAACAGGCGTGACCAGATACCACCGGTCAGTACCACATGAGAGGTTTTGACAGCGCCTTTCTCAGTGACAACATCAGAGACTTTACCACCTGCGGTTTCAATGCCGCGTACCGCACAGTTGGTGTAGATTTTAACGCCCAGGGATTTGGCATACTGCGCCAGAACAGGTACACCGGTTTCCGGATCAACACTGCCCGAATCTTCCTCAAAACTGGCAATTGGCCAGTCTGTTTTGGCATCGACCAGACGTTTTTTCAGTTCGTCACCCTGAATAAAGCGGGTATTGAGCGGCGCTTCAAAATCAGCAGCCCACTCTTTGGCATTTTCAACCCATGCCTGTGAATTTGCGAGATCTTCCGCACTTGACGGTACCTCAACACGACCCTGGGTACGGTAGCTGGTATCCGCCCCGATTTTTTCGTTCATACCGCGCCATAACATTTTGCCGTAATGGTGCAGCGGGAAAATTTCTTTTGATGTTTTGTAGCTGATGATCTGGCTGTAAGCACGTCCGGACTGCTCACCGGCGATTTCACCTTTTTCCAGGACGGTGACGCTCATGCCTCTTTCCGCCAGGTTAATCGCTGTCATGATCCCCATCATGCCGCCACCGATAATCACCGCATCGGACTCTTTCGGTAATGCACCTTCGGTGCCGTTAACATGTTTTGCGCGTGAAGTCGATTCAACAAATTTGCCGTCGCGACGAACCATAGGAACTAATACTGAAGCACCACCCGCCAGTACGCCGGCAGCACCAACCCCTAAAATTAACTTTCTGCGTGAGATTTTCATCTAAAGCCTCATCATTATCTGTAATATTTGTGTGGCATTTTTTTAATTAAGTAGCACGCTAATTATAACAATTATCATTATAATGTTAATGAATATGGAATGATGTTAATAATAACGGTACTAAAGATAAGCTTTATCAGGAATATCCGATATAAAGTATCGGAATTGACGAGGTGATACTCAGGATCCAGTCCGGATCGTCTGCGGTAAAATCAGCGGGAAATATTATAACCCTTTGTTATTATAGTGGATAAGGCTAAATGGTGAACTTTTCCAAGAAGTCGTTACAGTGAGGATAAAAATAAAACGCCGGATAGCACAATGGCATCCGGCGTTTTATTACGATATTAATAATGAGATAAAATCAGGTCTGCGGAGTGCGTTTTTTACGCTGCAAAAACCATTTATCCAGTTCATTGGCAAACAGCTGGCGATCCCTCTGGTTCAGTGCCGCCGGACCGCCGGTCTGAATACCGGAAGCGCGCATGGTATCCATAAAATCACGCATAGTCAGACGCTCACGGATAGTCGCTGGCGTGTAGCGTTCACCGCGCGGATTCAGCGCCACCGCGCCCTTCTCCAGCACTTCAGCTGCCAGCGGAATATCAGCGGTGATCACCAGGTCATCAGTCTGCACACGACGGACAATTTCATTGTCGGCCACATCAAACCCGGCAGAGACCTGCAATGTTTTTAAAAACGGTGACGGCGGAACCACCAGCCGCTGATTGGCCACAAAGGTAACCTCCGTTTTTTCCCGGGCAGCTGCCCGGTAAAGGATCTCTTTGATAACTTTCGGACAAGCGTCCGCATCCACCCAAATCGCCACTGTTTATTTTCCTCAGTACTGCAAAATTTAATTCGCGATCATAATACACGACATCATGTATTAACGCTTTCTGATAACCTGAAAAAGTGCCGCAAGGACAACAAATCCGACGACACACTGCCTGTAATCAGTGCGGGCAGATTCAGCCACAGTCCGAAACAGGATTGTTTCAGCGGAAAGACAACTGCCGGATGTGAAAAAGTCCATGGCATACATACTTGTCCTGTTCCGGAAAACCGGAAATAAATTCATTTTTATGTTAATAAATAACCCGTCAGAAAAATTAATAACATGCCGGATTCCGGACAATAACCTGTAAAGGCAGAAAAATGAAAAAGTATCTTATCGGGATAGTCGTGACAGGGCTGTTCTCAGCTCCGGCGCTGGCTCAGGAATTTACCTGCCAGCTGGAAAATAATAAATACGTCAGTGTGGTGGTGGAGAAAGGCAAAACGCCGGCGTACCGCTACGGGACGCCGGTAAAACCGGAGATCACTCTGCCGGTGAAAGGCAATGCGAAAAATGGCGTTTATGTCGGACAAACCGCGTTTATCGGCGGCGGCTCGGCGTATATCCGCTTTGAAAACGGCCCGTTTAACTATGTAGTGTACAGCGGTATAGGGCGCGGCTGGGAATTTACCGGTCTGGCCGTTTACAAAGGCGATAAAGTCATCAACAAAAAACTCTGTAAAACCGACTTGGGTATCCATGATGTCCTGAATTACGGGCTGCCGGAAGATGAATCCGGTGAAGTCTATGCTATGGATCCGAATTCACAATAATATATACTGCGGTGACCTGCCGGGTCACCGCCCTTTTTTTATACATCTGTGCCTCGCCGCTCATCTGTGGCATAATGCCCGCCGTTTATTTTTCTCCTTTAACTTATGAGTATTC
This sequence comes from Morganella morganii, assembly GCF_019402645.1. Taxonomy (GTDB): domain Bacteria; phylum Pseudomonadota; class Gammaproteobacteria; order Enterobacterales; family Enterobacteriaceae; genus Morganella; species Morganella morganii_D. The sequence goes on along the minus strand of NZ_VKKS01000001.1, from coordinate 1,388,137 downwards.
GTCTTGTTAATCAGCAACAATATTACGATGCAGTTCGGCGCCAGGCCGCTGTTTGAAAATATCTCTGTCAAATTCGGCGGTGGTAACCGCTATGGCCTGATCGGCGCAAACGGCAGCGGTAAATCCACTTTTATGAAAATTCTCGGCGGTGATCTGACGCCGAGCAGCGGCAACGTGTTTCTCGACCCGAACGAACGTCTGGGTAAACTGAAACAAGATCAGTTTGCCTATGAAGAATTTTCTGTGCTCGACACGGTCATTATGGGTCACACTGAACTGTGGGAAGTCAAACAGGAGCGTGACCGCATCTACAGCCTGCCGGAAATGAGTGAAGAAGACGGCATGCGCGTGGCAGATCTCGAAGTGCAGTTTGCTGAAATGGACGGCTACACCGTAGAATCCCGTGCCGGTGAATTACTGCTGGGTGTGGGGATCCCGCTGGAACAGCATAACGGCCCGATGAGTGAAGTGGCCCCCGGCTGGAAACTGCGTGTGCTGCTGGCACAGGCACTGTTTGCTGACCCGGATATTCTGTTGCTTGACGAACCGACCAACAACCTGGATATCGACACCATCCGCTGGCTGGAACAGACGCTGAATGCGCGCAACAGCACCATGATCATCATTTCCCATGACCGTCACTTCCTGAATATGGTGTGCACACACATGGCCGATCTGGATTACGGCAGTCTGAATGTGCATCCGGGTAACTATGATGAATATATGTTTGCTGCCACCCAGGCGCGTGAGCGCCTGTTAGCAGATAACGCGAAGAAGAAAGCACAAATCAGTGAATTACAGTCATTTGTCAGCCGTTTCAGCGCAAATGCCTCCAAATCCCGCCAGGCGACTTCCCGCGCCAAGCAGATTGAAAAAATTCAGCTGACCGAGATTAAAGCCTCCAGCCGTCAGAACCCGTTTATCCGTTTCGAGCAGGATAAAAAATTGTTCCGTAATGCGCTGGAAATGGAAAACCTGTCCAAAGGTTATGACGGTAGCGCCCCGCTGTTCAAAAACGTCAATATGATGATGGAAGTGGGTGAAAAAGTCGCGGTTCTGGGTATGAACGGTGTGGGTAAATCCACGTTCCTGAAAACCCTGGTCGGCGAACTGACACCGGATACCGGTCGTTACAAATGGTCTGAAAATTCCAATATCGGTTATTACGCACAGGATCATGCCACCGATTTTGAAGTCGATATGACGGTTTTTGACTGGATGAGCCTGTGGATGCAGCCGGGGGATGATGAGCAGTCAGTCCGCAGTGTGCTGGGCCGCCTGCTGTTCTCCCAGGATGACATTAAAAAATCCGTACAGGTGTTATCCGGAGGTGAAAAAGGCCGGATGCTATTTGGTAAGTTAATGATGACCAAGCCCAACATTCTGATTATGGATGAACCGACCAACCACCTCGATATGGAATCCATCGAATCCCTGAATATGGCGCTGGAGTTATATCAGGGAACGTTAGTGTTTGTTTCCCATGACCGTGAGTTCGTCAGCTCCCTGGCGACCCGTATCATCGAAATCACACCAGAGAAAGTCACCGACTTTACCGGCAGTTACGATGAATACCTGCGCAGCCGCGGTATTGAATCAGAAAACAGCTGATCCCCGTTCTGCCATAAGAAAAGCCCCGTTTCAGAGCCATGAAACGGGGCTTTTTGTTTTCGTCAGACCCGGCGGGGGCGGTTGCCGGCATATCTGACATTTTTCAGAAACCAGTTCCCGTATACCTCTGTCCTGTACCGGAAACTGATAGGAAGAATATCTGTATTCGGGTAGAATGTGCTTGCTAATCAGACCCTGATTTACCTTATTTGAGGGAGAAAATTACCAATGGACAGCTTTGACAGGAAGATTCTTTCTGAATTACAACTTGACGGGCGATTAACTGTCACTGAGCTGGCAGATCGCGTGGGTCTGAGTTTATCCCCCTGCCACCGCCGGCTGAAAGCACTGGAACAATCCGGGGCTATCTGCGATTACCGCGCACAGCTTGACCCGCGCGTGCTGGGGCTGAATTTCTCCGCACTGGTGTTTGTCACCATGAAAGACGGCAACCAGGAAAGTATGAGCAAATTTGAGACTGCGGTTGCAGATATCCCGCAAATTATTGAAGCCAAACGGCTGTTTGGTGATCCGGACTATATGCTGACCGTCGTGGTCAAAGATATCGATGCGTTTCAGAAATTATATGACAGCCGCCTGGCCGCCATGCCGGGGGTTCAGCGACTGACATCCACCCTGGTGATGAAAGACGTGATCCCGGCGCGGGAACTGCCCCTGCTGTAACAAAAAAGCCGGCAATATCTGCCGGCAATCAACACAGTACTGAATATTTTATGACGGGCTGGCTAATTTCATCATCACCAGTCCGGAAATGATTAATATCCCGGCGATAATCCGCATCAGGTTTGCCGGTTCACCGAGCACCACAATGCCGACAATAAAGGCACCGATAGCGCCGATCCCTGTCCAGATGGTGTAAGCCGTACCCAGCGGCAGTGCCCGCATAGCCATCGCCAGCAGTCCGAAGCTTATCAGCATCGCAATAATAGTAATCACAGACGGTCCTGCCTTAGTAAAGCCCTCCGATTGTTTCATAGTAAATGCCCAGACGACTTCAAATAATCCGGCTGTAATTAATAAAATCCACGGCATAGTACATCCTCACTGATTTTTGGTTGCAGGTGAAACGGTTATAAGTTACCTTTGGTATGGTTATATATTACCTTTGGTAACTTGTAAATATTTTTTTGCTCTTTTTTCGATCTTTCCTGTCAGCTGACCGGAGCCAGGAACTCTGTGGTACACTTTCCGGCAGGCAGAACAACTTTATTATCAATGAGGAGGCAGATTTGTCCGGACGTTTACAGCGCGACGAGCGCCAGATACAACTGCTCAATGTCGCCAATGATATTATCCTGGCTGAAGGCACTGATGCGCTGACACTCATTACCCTTGCGGAAAAAGCAGGTGTGACCAAGCCGGTGACCTACAAACATTTCGGTAACCGTAAGTCCCTGCTGCATGCGCTGTTCAAATACAGTGATGATGTTCTGACCGAGCGTATGAATGCCGGAATGGAGCAGCCGATAGCGGATCTCGACCAGGCCGTTTCGGTTTTTATCACGACCTATTTTGATGTGATGGTGGATGATGGTGAAGCCTTCAATGCTACCGTAGCGGCACTGAAAGCCTACCCTGAATATGCGGGGATCAACCGTGAGGTGCAGAATTTTTTCTGCCGGATCCTGCAACGCACATTACAGCGCTGGCTGCCTGAGAATTTCCGGATTCCGGAATGGACATCCGTGATGATTTTCGGCGCAACCGAGTCATTATGTCTGATGATGTTTAATGACCCGGCACTGAAAGCGAAAATCAGTGAAGAAGCCATCTGGCTGGTTAAAACCCTGCTGGCTGATCAGCTTAAAAGATTCAGCGGCAGCTGATCACCAGCCCTTTCTCCTCAGACGGCCTGATAAAGTGTGCCGTAAGCAGAATCAGGCGGTTTTTTTCGGCCGCTTAATGCTTATCACCGCCAGTGCCAGCACAATCATCACAATTCCGGCGGTTTCTGTTCTGCCCGGCTTTTCGCCCAGCAGCCACCATGAGAACAACACACCGCAGACCGGAACTGCCAGTGTGCTCAGGCCGGCAATCCCCGCCGGTAGTTTTTTCAGCACAAACAGCCATAAACTCCAGGCAACAGCAGTCGCCAGAATGGCGCTGTAACTCAGTGCCCAGAAGACATACGGTTGCCAGTCAATCGTGCGCTGCGGCACCAGTAACGCCACCACAGTCATAATTATCGCGGCATACACCATCTGCCAGGTGGTGAGAGAGAGCAAATCCACCTGCGGATAGCGGCTGTAGAGTTTTTTCGCCACAATCGCGCTTGCCCCCCAACTGATACCGGATGCCACGGCCAGAAAAGCACTTTTCATAGACGCGAAATCGAGCGTCCGGGGCTGGATCACACACAGCAACCCTGCTGCGGCAACTGAAATAGCTGCATACTGGAGACGGCGCATCCGCTCACCCAGCAGCATGGCCGCCATAATCACCACCCAGAACGGCATGGTATAACTGAGGATCGCCACCTTTCCTGCACCGCCGCTGACCAGCGCCCACTGTGCCAGCCCGACCATACCGCAGGTCTGAAGCACAGCGATCCCCAGCGTGTAGCGGAATGGTGTAAAGCGGATTTCCCGCCCCATCGCGCGTTCCCGGATATACAACACCAGCAGCAACATAATGGCGCTGAATACACAGCGCATCGCTGTAAAGTCAAATGCACCAATATAGTGCGTGACCTGCTTCATGGCGATCCAGCTGTAACTCCAGATCAGTGTTAAAATGACCAGGCCGGTAATGGCGATGGCAGTGTCTTTTTCCCGTAAAGCCATAATATCCTGTGACCACTTCACGGCAGTACCTGTCTGTACCCCGCGTGCGGCTCCTGTTTTTATATAGTACCATAACCGGAATAATATGCCGGATGCCCGCAGACGGGCAGATCTCATGCAATCTGCATTTCTGCCGGTTTAAATCGCAGGAATATCCGCCTCACTCAGGCATCACAATATTATCAATTTTCCACTGTCCGTTTTGCCGGAGCCATTTTCCATTCTCCCCGACAACGCCAGATGCTGTAACAGCATAATCGTTTTGCCGTCAATAATTTCACCGCACTTGATTGCTGCAAGAGCTTGCGGGAACGGCATTTCCAGTACTTCCGCATCTTCGCCCTCTTCCGGCAGGCCACCGCCGGCTGTCTGCCGGTTATTGTCTTCGTATTCGGCAATAAAAAAGTAGAGCTTTTCGGTAACTGAGCCGGGGCTCATAAAGGCTTCAAAGACCTTTTCAACATCAGTGATACGAAAACCGGTCTCTTCCTCTGCTTCCGCTTTGATGCGGGAGACCGGATCCTGCTCTTCCAGCAGACCGGCGGCCGCTTCAATCAGAAAACCGTCATGGCCGTTGACATACACCGGCAGGCGGAACTGACGGATCAGAATGACACTGTTTTTCTGACGGTTATACAGCAGAATCACAGCGCCGTTGCCGCGATCATAGACTTCCCGTTCCAGACGCTGACGGGTGCCGTCGCGGCGCAGATAATCAACAACATATTTTTTGAGGATATACCAGTTATCGGAAAGTGTGATGGTATCAATAATACGGACTGTGTCCTGTTCGGAAGTCATAGTTCACCGGATGTCAGCAAAATTGCGGATTTGCAAAACACTTTAATCACTTTATCCGTACCCGGCAATGGCAAAACAAGCAGCATTATTTGCAGGCATAATAGTGCTGACGATATAATCTCCCGCAAATTAATGAATTAATTATCACCACATGGGATTACCGCCGCCGGATCCCGAAAGAAAAAGTCCTGCCGATGGCGGAATTTTTACAGCGTACCGCCGCACAAGCCTATGACCGGGGCGGCCATGACGCAGCAATTTATGCCGGTGATATCCCTGCTCTGTCCTGATGCATCCAGTTGTCCCACGGCGGATTGAGCGGCAGCTTATCCGCCAGAAAATCAATAAAGGTACGGATTTTAGGGGCATGCGTATGTGCCGGACTGTAAAGCGCATAGAGCGCGAACGGCGTGGTTTTCGGATTATAATCCAGTAATACCGGCAGTAATTCGCCGTTACCAATATAATTTCCCAGCATATAGGTCGGCAGGCAGACAATCCCCTGATGGCAGCGTGCTGCTTCCAGTAACCCCAGGCTGCTGTTTACCTCAATCATATTGTTGATTGCCAGCGGATACGCTATGCCATCTTTATCGTTCATCCGCCAGGTATCCGGAATATTAGGATTAATTAAACAACAGTGCCGGGCAATATCCGCCGGTGACTGCGGGATCCCGTTTTGTTCAAAATAATGACGGCTACCGCAATAGATCCAATTTATATTACACAGTTTTCGTAATGCAAAATTTTCCGGCGGATGACTGGTAATACGCAATGCAATATCAAAGTCGGTTTCATTTAAATTAATTAATGCATCATTCAGGTCAACAGATAAGCTGACCTGCGGATTTATTTCCCGGTATTCGCTGTAAAGCCGCATTAAATGGCAGACACCAAACGCAATTGAACAGGTTATTTTTAGCTGGCCCTGTGCATGCTGGTAAAAACTCGCCGTATTCACTAATGAATCATCGAGGTCTGTCAGCAACTGTTGCGCTCTCTGCAATAAATAACGTCCGGCTTCTGTCAGGATAAAATTGCGGGTGGTTCGTTTCAGCAACACCACACCCAACTGCTCCTCCAGTTGTTGTAATCCCCGGCTGACAGAGGACGGAGTTACATTGAGTTTTCGTGCCGCACTGCTGAAACTGTTGCACTCAACAATTTTGATAAACAGTTCCAGATGGCGAAAAATCGCGTAGCTGTCAATTTTTGCTTTAAACGCAAAAGTGTTTTTATTTATTAGCATAATCCGTACCCTGTTCAGCCTGCGTGTTACACCTTACTATAACAATGGTTTTATAACACTGTATCAATACAACATAAATATATTCACGTTGTTCCTGACTTTTTAAATAATTAAATCTATAACGTTGAGGAATTGACTATGAAAGACTGCATTCAGACAGGTGCAAATGCAAATAGTGATTTGAAAAAGATACCCTTTACCAAATATGACGCCGGGTGGGTTGTATTATGTATCGGGATGGCAATCGGTTCCGGGATTGTTTTTATGCCGGTTCAGATCGGTATTAAAGGAATTTGGGTATTTATTGCTGCCACATTATTGTCGTACCCTGCGATTTACTGGCTGCAAAATTTATATCTGCGGACATTATCAGAATCAGAAGAATGTGAAGATTATGCCAGCGTTATTACACAGTATCTGGGGAAAAACTGGGGTGTTGCCCTTGGTATTGCCTATTTCCTGATGCTGCTGCACGGCATGTTCTCCTATTCACTCGCGGTGACGTTTGACAGTGCCTCCTACATCAAAACATTCGGTTTAACGGAAGGATTGTTATCCGATTCAGTGTGGTACGGACTGATTATCCTGACTGTCCTGGTAGCGATAGCCGCTCAGGGGGAACGCCTGTTATTTAAGGTGTCCGGCCCGATGGTCATTGTGAAATTCGGGATTATCGTGTTACTCGGGATTGTTATGGTGCCTTACTGGAACTTTGCCAATATCAGCGCGTTCCCGGACTTCCTGCCGTTTCTGCGGGATGTGTTCCTGACACTGCCGTTCACCCTGTTTTCCATCCTGTTTGTGCAGATTTTAAGCCCGATGAACATTGCTTACCGCAGACTGGAAAAAGACAAGCGTGTCGCGACTTACCGCGCTGTGCGGGCAAACCGGGTGGCGTATATCATCCTGGCAGTAGCTGTTCTGTTCTTTGCGTTCTCGTTTACTTTTTCGATCAGCCATGATCAGGCCGTCTCCGCGTTTGAGCAGAATATTTCGGCACTGGCGATTGCTGCCCAGGTTATTCCCGGTTCTGTTGTTAAAGTGATGACAGCAATGCTGAATATTTTCGCCATTCTGACCGCTTTCCTCGGCATTTATCTGGGCTTTCAGGAAGCGATTAAAGGTATCGTGGTGAATATTCTCACCCGCTTTATGCCGCAGGAACGCATTAATCAGACTGTGCTGCATTACGGCGTGTGTATCGGGGTGATTCTGTCCCTGTGGTTCTGGGTCTCCACCCGCTTCTCAATTCTGTTCTTTATGCAGCTCGGCGGGCCGTTATTCGGTGTGGTTTCCTGCCTGATCCCATGCTATCTGGTTTACCGTGTGCCGGTATTACATAAATTCAAAGGTGCAACAGTCTGGTTTATTATCTTCTTTGGCGTGCTGTTGTGTCTCTCTCCGTTCTTTAAGTTTTTCGAATAACGCCGTAAATGAATAACGACGTATTACGCGTGAGGATGTTATGACTAAAAAAACCGTTTCAGATTTTCATGTTGATACACAGATAACGCAGCTGGGACGTGACCCGGCGTTACAATCCGGTTTTGTTAATGCTCCGGTTTACCGGGGCTCTACCGTGGTTTTTCCGACCATGGATGCTCTGCTTAATAACCGGGCTGAATTTAACTACGGTACAGCCGGCACGCCGACCATCAAAAATCTCGAACAATCCTGGAGCGCTCTTGCGGGCGCCGAAGGAACAGTACTGTCGCCGTCCGGGCTGGGTGCCATTGTCCTGGCGTTGCTGACCACACTGAAAAGCGGCGAGAATCTGCTGATGCCGGACAGTGTCTACCGGCCGACCCGCAATTTTTGCCGCGGCCTGCTGGAAAAAATGGGGATCACCATCACCTATTACGACCCGATGATCGGCAGTGATATTGAATCACTGATCAAAAGCAATACCAGTACGATTTTCCTGGAGTCTCCGGGGTCTCAGAGCTTTGAGGTTCAGGACGTTCCTGCCATCACCACAGTGGCGAAAAAATATAATATTGCGACGATTATTGACAATACTTGGGCAACACCGCTGTTTTTCCGGGCACATGATATGGGCTGTGATCTCTCCCTTGAAGCCGGAACCAAATATCTGGGCGGCCATTCTGACCTGCTGATGGGGATTGTCTCTGCTAACGCGGAATGGTGGCCGAAACTGCGGGAAACCTATGATCTGATGGCGATGCTGCCGGGAGCAGAGGATTGTTTCCTGGCACTGCGCGGGCTGCGTACACTGTCAATCCGTCTGAAAGAAGCGCAGTCACGGGCACTGGATATCGCGCACTGGCTGAAAGCGAGGCCGGAGGTCATCCGTGTGCTGCACCCGGCCTTTGAGGATTGTCCGGGGCACGAAATCTGGAAACGCGATTTCACCGGCTCCTCCGGCCTGTTCTCTGTGGTGCTGGATCCGAAATATACACAGGATGATATCGGCAAACTGCTGGACGGTCTTTCCATCTTCGGTATGGGCTATTCCTGGGGCGGCTTTGAAAGTCTGATCACGCCGTTTGATTGTGCAGAATACCGTACCGTCACACAGTGGAATCCGGGCGGGCGGACACTGCGTCTGCAAATCGGGCTGGAAGATGTTACTGATCTGAAGCGCGATCTGGCTGACGGATTTGCACGTATGGCACACTGATATTCCGGAAAACCTGCATTTTGCAGGTTTTTTTCTGACCGGAATCCGGACAAAAAAATGCCGCACAGAATGCGGCAATAAGTCATGAGGGTATTTATAATTGTTCGTTAATCAACAAATTATATTAATACTACATAACATTGATAAGACAGCCAGCCGAGTACAGCACCTGCCGGTAAATCAATGACATAATGCTGTTTGGTGAACATGCAGGATAACGCGATTAACAGCGGGAACATGAATACCCATGGTCCGAGTGTGGCATACGCCAGCAGCGCGGTTAATGTGGCAACAGAGACGTGCATGCTCGGGAAGCAGTTGGATGTATCGTCAAATTTCTGCACAAACAACAGAAATTTTTCAGAGGCTTTTTTCCCTGTATTCATTTCACGCCAGTGCGGCGGCGTGGCAACCGGATATACCACAAAGAAAAACATCTGCATCAGTAACAAAATAACATAGCTGAATACGATAATGATAAACTGACGTGAATCCTGAATGATCCAGTTCAGATAGAGAATCGCCGGATAGTAAAGAAAGCTGTATATCCAGGACCACCAGGGCCAGAAAGGAATTTTTTCATCCAGTGCAGAGTTAAACGTTTTAACCGGCCTGACCATATGACGCTGCGTAAAGAAATAAAACTGATAAACACCTACGATAATAATACCACTAAGCACCAGGTGAATAACCCTGTCGATAAACATCATCTGAAAATTTCCTTTTAAAAAAAATCTATTAAACTGTTTTTCTGATTTTCAGCACACCGTGTTTTAGCATACCGATGCACGAAATACTATCATGTTATTTTATGTTGAAATACAAAAACATAGTAATATCAATAAATTACAATGATTTATAACAATAAGGAAAATTCTTAATTTTTCAGAAAAATAGTGTCACGATATTGATTTACCGGATATTATTTTATGAATTCTTCATATTCCGGTTTAATTTATCCGGCAGAGTTATTTTAAAAGCGTAAAATCAACAGGTGAACATTTATAATACTCTCATTCCGCTGCGGGCAGTGATACCGGATGACTTCTGTCAGCCACAGAGCAGATCGTGACCGGCGTTCAGCCGTTTGTTACAAAGCAACAATTCCCGCAGGGAAAAACCGCTGTAATCATCGTAATAATGTTACTCATACATCTGATAAAAATGCGTCTGTCACCGACAGATAAGCAGCAATAAACTGATTTTCCCTTATCTGTTATTATCTGCCGGAGAAACATTATGACTCAGACTTCTGCCCTTCACCTTGCCGCAGAAAGCACCCAGCCACAGTTACATATGCTGACGTTACAGGCACTGAATATGATTCCGCCTGCATCTTTTGCTGTTCCTGCCACCTCGCCGCAGGGAATTGCCACCACCATTCTCAGCATGGTGCTGAAACTGGTTTATAAAAAAATGACTGAGCCAAAAGAAGTAGATGTCATCGGTATTATTCAGGAAACACTGATGAAAAATACCGCTGAATGGCTGGAATCGGAATATCAGGCCGTCCGCAAAGATGCTGAAAGTTTGCAGGATGCCATTAGTTCCTGGCAGAATTCACCGACAGAAGAAGCGCGGCAGCTGATTGTGGTACGCAATGAGATTGCAGTCGCGGATATGCGCCGTCTGTGTATTCTCAGTATCAATACTGCGAAAAGCAGAGGAATTGTCCGGTTGTGCGGGGTGTGCGCCCTGTCCTGCCTGCTCTATTTCTTCACATTGCGCGATACCCTGGTATTCGGCAAGAGTTGGGGATATGCCTCTGATGTGCTGGAAAAGTACAGCAAAGCCCTGACAGAACAGGCAGATATTATGTTTAAAGACGTGCTGACCGCAGAGATCAACAATTATACCGAAAATGATGATTTTTATGACCCGGAAAGTCAGGCCAAACGCTCTGTGATTTACTGGACATCCGGCTATACCAATATTCAGGATCACCTGACTTACGGCGCACAGCAGAAACCCACCCGTGTCTGTCCTGAGCGCAGGGATATTGCAGCCAATCCGGTTAATGCTGAAAACCATACTGTTTATCTCGGTAATCTGTTTCTGACTGACGCTAATTCTTCCGCTAACGGCGGCTATAACTATTTATCCGCCACCGAACCCCGCTGTTATGACAGAGGCGGTGACCCGGTCACACTGCCGGTCAGAAGCGCCGGTCAGTATCATCTCCGGCTGTATTATGCTTATATGGCTGACTCCCTCAGCTTTGATTATGAAACACAATTACGGATTGAACAGGCCGGAAAAATTATCATTGATGCCCATCTGACGGATTTAACCAAAACGGTGCTGACACCGTATAAATCCGGCTCAAATTACGGTCCGGTGATTTACCGTGAAACACAGCTGAACCTGAAAGAAGGTGATATTGTGCTTACATTCCATGAGGATCGTTCACTATCCGGCGGCGGGCTGTTACAGCATATTGAATTTGTGAAAGTATAAAGAGATACAGTGCCGTCACCGGAAAGCCGGTGACGGCATGTCCGGATCACTCCGGTTGCAGAATTTCCGTGATTTGCTGCGGGGTCAGCGTAATGCCGTAAAACGTCTGATAAAACGCCGCCGTTTCATTTCTCATATCAATATCCGCAAATACGTCCGGGTACAGCACAGTGGCCAGCCAGAGAAACTGCAATGCCTGTTCTGATGTTTCACGGCACCACCAGAACATACCGCGCGGATTAGTGTATACCCGGCCGTTGCGTACTGCATCAATTGACTGCCACATTAACCGCGCCGGGCAGAATCCGGGACTTTTTCCAGCCGCTCCCTCACCCGGCGGATATTTGATCCGGCTCTGGCTGATATACACCATGGCAGACCATTGCGGATTAAACGTGACAGTGTCACCAATGAATCACCGACGCAACAGCCGGCAGCGACTGGCCGGTTTTGTCAGCCCTGAACCATCTGCTGATAACAGGCATATCCCCGTTTCGCTGCCTCGTGATATTGCCGGTTCAGCGGTGCGGTCATGCTTTGTGAAATGGCCGTCATTTCCGGCCCCGCAGTGCTTTCAGCACCAGCAATCCCCCAGAGTATATTCTGAAAAATAATCCACAAATATCCATATTTAATGATCTGTATCTGATTAGCACAGAATAAAACGCCGGAATGTTCTCCGGTGTTTTATTTATCTGAAGAACACTATTTTACCTCACCAAAATTATTCTGCCGGATAATATCAATATTATCGTGAATCTGATGGCGTAAGATCAACCGGGGTGATCGGGCATCACAAACAGTGTTTTTTCCATCATGCCCTCCGCCGTGGCTGAAGTGGTTCTCTTAAATTTAAAAAAACCGGTTCTTTTCTCATCCTGTTCGGCATATTACAGTACAGGAAAGCAAAACAGCGCGGAGGAACAATAAATGAGTCAGATAAATGCTTTCGGACAAATTGTCGGTGATATCGTTCCGGAGTGGAGCAGCCGTCCTTACCCTGCCCGTATCAGTGCGGAAGGCCGTTACTGCCGGATAGATCCTCTTATCCCGGCACATGCGGATGATCTGTACCGGGCATTTTCACTCGCGCCGGACGGGCGTTACTGGACCTGGCTGCCGGATGAACCGCCGTCAGATCTGAATGAATACCGAACCCGCACCGAAAAGAATGCACAATCTGCGGATCCGTTGTTTTTCACCATCTCTGACAAACAAACCGGCAAGGCTGTTGGTCTGTTTTCCCTGATGCGGACAGATGCGGAAAACGGTGTCACTGAAGTTGGTCACGTGCATTTTTCCCCGCTGCTCAGCGGCACTGTGATGTCAACGGAAGCCCACTGGCTGCTGATGAAATATGTATTTGATACCCTCGGTTACCGCCGCTATGAATGGAAATGTGACAGCCTCAACGCACCTTCCCGCAACGCAGCATTGCGTCTGGGTTTTCAGTATGAAGGCTGTTTCCGTCAGGCCAGAGTCGTCAAAGGCCGCACCCGTGATACCGAATGGTTCTCCATTGTTGACGGCGAATGGCCGGTTGTTAACCGCGCTCTGGAACAGTGGCTGTCAGAGGATAATTTCACGCCGGGAGGTAAACAGGTCTGTTCCCTGGCGTCATTGCGTAATGCATCATGAAAATGTATCAGATCGGTGAAAACGGACCGGTATAATTGATTTTATGTCCGGTTTGTCAGTGAAAAATCGCTGATTATTGCGATCGCGGGTTGATCGGGTAAAATCGCCTGATTTCGCCGCCGGTTGCATCAATTATTCCCCCTGCAACAGACGGACTTTACTTCTTTTAATACAAACGGACGGACACATGACACCAATTCACTGGCAAACTTCCGCACTGAACGACCTTTCCCCGCAGACACTTTACCGCCTGCTGGCATTGCGCAGTGCCGTATTTGTAGTTGAACAAAACTGCTGTTATCCCGATCCTGACGGAGCCGATCTCACGGCGCTGCACGTTTGGGCCGAACAGAACGGTGAGATCATGGCCTGCTGCCGTATTCTGCCGCCGGAAAACAGCACGGCACCGGCAGCCATCGGCCGGGTCGTGGTGAACCCGCAATTCCGCGGGCTGAAACTGGGCTATCCGCTGATGGATACCGCTGTTCAGACGGTATACCGGTATTTCGGTACACGGCAGATAAATATCAGTGCTCAGGCACATCTGACTGCTTTCTATGAAAAATGCGGCTTTACTGTCTGTTCAGAAATCTATGATGAAGACGGTATTCCGCATTGTGATATGTTCCGTCCGGCCGCTGATTAATCCTGCTCTGTCATCAGACGGTAAAATGCAGATTCAGCTAACCGCTGATGATCCGCCTCATTGCCTTCCCGCCCGCTGATGATTTCATTACGGTAACTGGTAAACTGCCAGTGCGGCGGACGGATATCCGAGAAAGGGTATTCTCCCGGCATAATCCCGCCCTCTGCCAGGCGGGATTCCAGCCCGGTGACAAATCTGCGGATTTCACTGAGCAGTCCTGCATTGTAAGGATGTTCTCCGGTAGCAGGACGAACATACAGTGTTATCTGAGCTCCGCGTTTGATTCTGCTGTCAGGATCCGCCTGTGAGATATCCGTAACCTTCCATTTATCACAAGGATTATCATCTGAAAACAGAGCTCCCGACAGGATAGTGACAGCGTGTGCAATCTGTGATTCATGCACACTAAGATGAAATTTATCACCTTCAAACCCGCCGGTACAGTGCGGTTCCTCTCTGCGGGCGCGGATAAATACATCACCACAATCATTGGATAAGTGAAATCCGTTATACCGTGAGGAATAACCGCATTGTTGCAGTGTCATATAATCCGGTACATTTTCTGCCTCTTTTATGAATGAAAACGGCGATTGTTTCATCTGTACCAATAATGTATCAAAATGCTGTTTCAGATAATTATCTGTCGGCAACTGTGGTTTTTTATCCCATTTCTCCGGCGGACTAAGCAGCGAAAAATCCAGTTTTAATGCAGTTCGCTTCAGTGGCATGATTCAATCCCTGTTATATAAAAGCCGTTTTTTATCATGACACCGAAAAGAAAACTGACAAAAACCGACCTTTCCCGACGATAAACTGAAACCGGAGGCGGATTTGCAGCGCAAGCCGGCACATCAGAAACCGGTTCTGCAACAGCAGTGGCGCGAACAGATTGCGCAACTGCGGTGTAAACCGGGACTGTAAGCACAGGCCGTTACATCTTTTGTAACGGTTTTTTTGATTTATCCGTGTATTCTTTACATCCTGATAAAAATGCGGAACTAAATAACAGTGCTGCCGTTAAAATCCGTTTTTTCATCTTTTAAGTCCGCCAGCTTCCAGCCAGCCTTCCGTTACTTTACCGGTGGCCGGATGAATATAACGGCCATGAACAAATCCCTGATACGGCTGAGAACGATCCACCCAGACCGCATCATCCTTTACCACAAAATCCGCAACGTCTGTGATACAGCGCTTATCCGGTGCATCATAAAAACGCAGTCGTTTTTGTGTCACACTGTATTTATGTGATGACGGCTTACTGTTTTTCAGGGTCGCCTGATACTGTTTGTCCGCTTTCCCGGTTGCCACACCGCACAGATCATCCTGTGATTCCAGCCGGTTAACATTAATCCAGCCCTGCGTATTGCCGTAAGCCACCAGCAGCCAGCCCTCTTTTTCCCCTTTCACCGATTCAGTTGCCCTTAATCCGACCACCTGAAGCACATCACCCGGAACCACAAAAACATTATCATTGCGGCACTGTTCCGCCGGAGCAGCATGAAAGTATGCCCGTCCTTTGCCGGTCACCCGCCATTGCGGAGACATCGCAATAAAAGGTTCTGACCGGAGCGTGCTGAGAATCTGCTGACACGCTTTCTCTTTTTTCAGACAGGATTGCACCCGTCCCCCCTGTGCGGCGCTGAAGGTCAAGGGGATGGGGTGATCGACATCCGCCCCTGTCGCCGTCAGAGTATTGTCTTTGATATTGTAAGTCACCCGGCCCGGTTGCCCTGCTCCCGGCGATTCCTGAGAGGGTTTTTTCCGTGTATCAGAGAGCTGAATGGCCAGCTCATTGATATCCCGGTTTTCAACATAAATCCCCAGCCTGTCAGCAGTGACCTTTTCCGCCCGGACGAGCCGGTGATTACTTCCCGCAATCAGCTTTGTCAGTTCCCTGTCACAGTCAAACAGCGGGCCTGCCGCCGCAGCCGGAACCGTTCCGTCATCGTCCGCAATGGCCTCAGCCTTTGAGGGTACTGCGGACGCAACCACCGGCAGAGTGGCAAAAAATAAAATGTTCCATAATACTGCTGTGCGAAAACGCATCCGTATTCCTTCTCTTAACCGATTTCCTGCTGCAATGCCTCGCGCTGCAGCAGGCATTTTTTTCGTTCGATCCCCCAGCGGTAACCCGCCAGTTCCCCGCCGGTTCTCACCACCCGGTGGCACGGGATAGCCACAGCCAGGCAGTTTGCCGCACAGGCACCAGCCACCGCTCTGACCGCTTTTGGTGAGCCGATCCGCTCCGCAATTTCCCGGTAACTGACAGTGGTCCCGGCAGGAATTGACTGCAATGCCTGCCAGACACGGCGCTGAAATGCGGTTCCCCGGATATCCAGCGGCAAATCGAGCCCGGAGGACGGCACCTCCACAAATCCGATGACCCGTGAGACTACCTGTTCAAACTGCGCATCACCGCCGACCAGTTCCGCATTGGGAAACTGATCCTGCAAATTCCGTAACAGGGCTTCCGCATCATCCCCCAGCAAGATGGCACAAATGCCTTTTTCACTCTGCGCCACCAGGATATCCCCCAGGGTACAAATAGCCAGAGCAAAGAAAATCCGGGCTCCTTTACCGCCTGCCCGCCAGCTTTTTGGCGTCATGCCGAGCAGTGTATCTGAAGATTCATAAAACCGGCTGCCGGAACTGAAGCCTGATTCGGCGATTGCTCCGGTGATTGTCGGCTGTTTTGTCAGCTGACCCCGCAGTTTTTCCCCGCGATAGGCTTTTGCCCATGCCGCCGGTGTCAGCCCGGTATGTGACCGGAAAATGCGGTGAAAATGAAACTGACTCACACCACACAGTGCGGCCAGCTCCGTCAGTGAAGGTAGTGGATCCCCGTTGTCGATCCGGGTTTCCAGCTCGCGGCAGGCCAGCACCACCTGTTCCGTATGGCGCTGTGTCATGGCATCACCGCTGCGCTGACGGCGTTTTCCGGCACGGTAACCGTGAGCTTCCGCTTCTTCCGGCGTGGAAAAAAACTCGGTATTCTCCCGTTTCGGCAGCCGTACAACCGTTGACGGAAATCCCCATGTCTGTGTGGTTTTCACTGCATACACAAACAACGGATCCGCTGTTTTATCCCTGGCTGCCAGTGCTGCCCAGCATTCATCGTCTGACAGTCTTGTCTGTTTTCTCATCCTGTTTCTCCGTTACCGCGCACAGCGGAAGGTCAGATTAAACCGCCGGGCACCCGCAAGCGGATGCACCCCGGCCCTTACCGGACGGACAGCATGGTAATTCAGACGGGAGCGGCCGCCCCACACCAGCACATCGCCGTGCTCAAGCGCAAAGGTTTTCAGGGGATGATGCCGCTCACTGCCGCCGAACTGAAACTGCACCGGCAAACCGAGTGAAAATGACACAATCGGCTGACGGCGATCCGGCTCATCCCGGTCCTGATGCAGAGACATCACGGCACCCGGGACATAGCAGTTAATCAGACAACTGTCCGGAGAAAAACCGTAAAACCCCGCCCGCTCTGCGGCCTGCTGTGACAGCGACAAGAACGTGTCCGGCATCGGCGGCCACGGATTGCCGGTCAGCGGATCCGTCTGTGAGTAGCGGTAACCTTTGGCATCGGAGATCCAGCCGCAGGTGCCGCAACTGCTCATGGCCGCAGACATCCGGTATCCGCCGGGAGTCTGCATATGGCGGAACGGCGAAATGGTGGTCAGGCGACGGATTTCAACCAGCAGCACCTCATCCTCATCACCAAGAAAACCTTTGAGCAGACAGGCATCAGATGCCACTGCAAGCGGTTCATCGTGAGCAAAAAGATCTGACATAACGCCTCCGTCCTGTTTCCTGTGTCTTTCCGGTGATGACAGTATTGCAGGCCGGATACAGACAAACACTCCGGCTCTTGCTTTTCAATTATGAGGCACAGTATAAGACGGCAGGCAGTCAGGATGAAGTGTTCTGTTCCTGTTTCAGACGACGCCATAAGGTGGTGCGGCTGATGCCCAGCCAGTCGGCAGCGGCCCGGCGATCACCCCGGAAACGGACTACCGCTTCTGTTGCGGTAGCGGTATTGACAGGCTCCGGCGGGAGATCCGGTAATGATGCGGGAGCAGGCTCAGTCCGCCGCTCAGGAGAGAGTTTCAGTAACAATGATTCGGTAATGATTTTATCCGGATAAGCGCTGCAATACAGAGCGACCCGTTCCATCAGATTGCGCAGCTCGCGGGCATTTCCCGGCCAGTGGTAGTGATAGAAAAAGTCACTGCATGCCAGAATCTGCTGCAAATGGCTCCGGTGCAGCGGCAAATCCAGCCCGGAAAACGCCATTTTGAGCAGCTTTTCTGTCAGCAGCAGGATATCCGCGCCCCGGTCACGCAATGCCGGAAGTTGCAGACGCAGGACGCCCAGACGGTAAAACAGGTCAGCACGGAATGTACCCGCAGCCACCCGGTTATCCAGATCATTGTGAGTGGCACAGATTACCCGCACATCCACGGTAATTGGTTTATAACCGCCGATACGCACAATGGCGCGATCTTCCAGCACCCGTAACAGACGGGTTTGCAGAGATACCGGCATTTCGCCGATTTCATCAAGAAACAGTGTGCCACCGTCCGCCGCTTCAAATAATCCGGCCCGGCCACCCCGCCGCGAACCGGTAAACGCGCCCTCTTCATAACCGAATAACTCCGCTTCCAGCAGGCTCTCCGGGATCGCCCCGCAGTTAACCGCCACAAACGGTGCGGCGCGTTTCATCCGCTTATGTTTGTGAAACAACGTATATTCGTGATGAATGGCTTGTGCCGCCATCTCTTTACCGGTGCCGCTCTCCCCCTGGATCATCACTGTCGCCTTTGAGCGCCCGTACAGGGTAATGGTTTCACGCACCTGTTCCATGACCGGTGACATGCCGAGAATATCATTCAGTGTATGGCGGACACTCAGGGAGCCTGCCACCGGCAGCGGCATGTTCTGCGGCTGGTCGCGGATCCAGGTTAGTTCTATTGCGTCAGTGAATGCCCGGCGGACAGCATCATTGGAATAAATGAAAATGCAGGTCATTCCGCACTCTGCCGCAATATCGGTAATCAGCCCTGCGCCCACCACCACAGAAATACCGTCTGCTTTCAGGGCATGACAGGCTGCCCGTGCATCCTCTGCTGTCACATAACTGCGCTGTTCAATCTGCATACCGAAACTTTGCGCCAGTGATTCCAGTGCCGGAAAGATATTGCGGTAATAAATGAGGCCGATACGCTGACTGAGCTGCCGCGCCCGGGCCAGCGCCTGCATGATATCAAATCCGCCGGGGGCGGCGACAATGACCGGTACAGGTAAATGCTGTTTCAGATACGCGCCGTTGGAACCGGCGCTGACAATCGCATCACAACGCCCGGTTTTCAGCCGTTCACGAATCGCCTCCACTGCGGCATCAAACCCCAGGTTGATACCGCTGATATTGGCACGGGCACTGAATTCCGGGCTGATATCACGGAACAGGGTAAAAAGGCGAGAAATGGAGACCGTCCAGATCACCGGTTTGTCACTCTGAGTCATCAGTTCCCCCTGTTTCACATGTTACATTTGTTTCATTATTATTTCATTATTATTTCATGAAACACATTAACAGCTATTTTGAAACATAAATAGCATCACCATCACAGATCACTAACATCCTGCTTGTCAGACAGAATCAGCAAATTCTATAGTGGGTTACGTAATGACAGGATAAATACGCCAAATATGTGATGTGTCTCGCGTTTTAGTTACCTTACCCGGCTGATTGGCATAGCGATTGCTTTATAACATCTGAGTATCAAACTAATAACAAGGTGAATATATGGCACTTTATTCCGCAGGACGCGCATTCCGCGACGCTGTACAGTCTGAATCCCCGTTACAGCTGGTCGGTGCTATTAATGCCAACCATGCACTGCTGGCAAAACGTGCGGGTTACAAAGCAATTTATCTCTCCGGCGGTGGTGTTGCCGCAGGCTCTCTGGGTATCCCTGATCTGGGGATATCCACTCTGGATGATGTACTGACAGATGTCCGCCGTATTACTGATGTGTGTGATCTGCCGTTGCTGGTGGATGCGGATATCGGCTTCGGCCCGTCAGCCTTTAACGTGGTTCGCACCGTGAAATCCCTGACCAAAGCCGGGGCTGCCGGGATGCACATTGAAGACCAGGTCGGTGCAAAACGCTGTGGTCACCGCCCGAACAAAGAGATCGTCTCAAAACAGGAGATGGTTGATCGCATCAAAGCAGCGGTTGATGCCCGGACTGACGGGAATTTCGTGGTGATGGCGCGTACTGATGCGCTGGCGGTGGAAGGTCTGGAATCAGCTCTCGAACGCGCACAGGCATACATTGACGCCGGTGCGGATATGCTGTTCCCGGAAGCGATTACAGAACTGTCGATGTATCGTTTGTTCACTGACAAAATCAACGCACCGGTGCTGGCAAATATTACCGAATTCGGCAAAACGCCGCTGTTTACCCTGGATGAACTGCGCAGTGTGAATATCGCTATCGCTCTGTATCCGCTCACCGCATTCCGGGCCATGAACAAGGCCGCTGAGAATGTCTATAACACCCTGCGCCGTGAAGGCACGCAACAGAGCCTGATTTCACAGATGCAGACCCGTGATGAATTATACCAAAGCATTAACTACTACGATTATGAAGATAAGCTCGACACACTGTTTTCGCAGAAAAAATAACCTCTGAAAGATAACGCGAAGCAGGTTGTACACTCACTATAATAATAAGGATCACCCGTTATGAATGAACAGCTTAGCAAACCTGAACCTGCACTGAAGAAAGGCAAAAAATCCGTCGCACTGTCCGGTGTCGCTGCCGGCAATACTGCACTCTGTACTGTGGGGATTAATGGGAACGACCTGCATTACCGCGGTTATGACATTCTGGATTTAGCCACACAATGTGATTTTGAAGAAGTCGCTCACCTTCTGATCCATGAAAAATTACCGAATGCGGCAGAACTGGCGGCCTACAAGGCCAAACTGAAATCACTGCGCGGCCTGCCGCACAGTGTGAAGAAAGCCCTGGAAGCACTGCCGGCCTCCGCTCACCCTATGGATGTGCTGCGTACAGGCGTTTCCATTATGGGTTGCGTCCTGCCGGAGAAAGAGGATCATCCGTTATCCGGTGCCCGTGATATTGCTGATCGCCTGCTCTCTTCCCTGACCTCCATGCTGCTTTACTGGTATCACTACGCATTTAATGATCGCCGCATTGATACCGAAACCGATGACGACACCTGCGGCGGCCATTTTCTGCATCTGCTGCACGGCAAAAAACCGTCTGATAACCGGGTGCGTTTTATGAACTCCTCGTTCATTCTTTATGCAGAACATGAGTTTAACGCTTCCACTTTTGCTGCCCGTGTTATTGCCGGAACCGGAACCGATTTCTACTCCCCGATCACCGGTGCGATCGCCGCGCTGCGCGGACCGAAACACGGCGGTGCCAACGAGGTATCACTGGAGATCCAGAAACGTTACAGCTCACCGGATGAAGCTCAGGCCGATATTCTCGCCCGCCTCACCCGCAGTGAAGTGGTAATGGGCTTCGGTCACCCGGTATATACCATTGCAGACCCGCGTCACCAGGTTATCAAAGCGATTTCCCGCGAGTTATCCGAAGAAGCGAAAGATTTCCGCCTGTTTGATATCGCGGATCGCATTGAATCTGTGATGTCACAGCACAAGAAGATGTTCCCTAACCTCGACTGGTTCTCAGCAGTGGCGTATCACCTGATGGGGGTGCCGACTGCCATGTTTACCCCGATTTTTGTTATCGCCCGTTCCGCAGGCTGGGCTGCACACATCATTGAACAGCGTCTGGATAATAAAATTATTCGTCCGTCCGCCAATTACACCGGACCGGAAAACCAGACCTTCGTACCACTTAAAGCGCGCTAATTATTGATTAAAAAGGAAGATAAAGTATGTCAGCATCTTTTACCCCGCAGCATCAGGAGTACGACAAGGTCATTCAGGACATCACCGATTATGTTCTGAATATGGAGATCAGCAGTGATCGTGCTTATGACACCGCGTATTACTGTTTCCTGGACACCCTGGGCTGCGGTCTGGAAGCCCTGGAATATCCGGCGTGCAAAAAAATGCTCGGCCCTGTCGTGCCGGGAACCATTGTCCCGAACGGCGCCAAAGTCCCGGGAACACAATTTCAGCTGGACCCGGTTCAGGCTGCATTCAACATCGGTGCTATGATCCGCTGGCTGGATTTCAACGATACCTGGCTGGCTGCGGAATGGGGCCATCCTTCTGATAACCTCGGCGGTATACTGGCTGTCGCAGACTGGTTATCCCGTGAAGCCATTGCCAAAGGTAAAGCACCGCTGCCGCTGAAACGCGTGCTGACCGCCATGATCAAAGCCCACGAAATTCAGGGCTGTCTGGCACTGGAAAACTCGTTTAACAAGGTCGGTCTCGACCACGTTGTGCTGGTGAAAGTTGCATCCACCGCCGTTGTCGGCGAAATGCTGGGGCTGGGTCGTGAGCAGTTATTAAGCGCGGTTTCTCATGCGTGGGTGGATGGCCAGTCTCTGCGTACCTACCGCCATGCACCGAATACCGGCTCACGTAAATCCTGGGCTGCCGGTGATGCCACATCCCGCGCCGTGCGTCTGGCGCTGTTCGCGCAGAAAGGCGAGATGGGATATCCGACTGTCCTGACCGCCAAAACCTGGGGTTTTTATGATGTGCTGTTTGACGGCAAGCCGTTTAAATTCCAGCGCGATTACGGCTCTTATGTGATGGAGAACGTACTGTTCAAGATTTCATTCCCGGCAGAATTCCACTCTCAGACTGCCGTTGAAGCCGCAATGACGCTGCATCACAAACTGTCGGCACTGGGCAAAACAGCAGATGATATAGAAAAAGTCACTATCCGCACCCACGAAGCCTGTATCCGCATTATCGACAAACATGGCCCGCTGAATAACCCGGCTGACCGTGACCACTGTATTCAGTATATGGTGGCAGTGCCGCTGATCTTCGGCCGTCTGACGGCTGCGGATTATGAGGATGGTATCGCGTCAGACAGCCGTATCGATGCCCTGCGCGCCCGCATTCATTGTGAGGAAGATACCGCTTTTACCCGTGATTACCATGATCCGGAAAAACGCTCTATCGCTAATGCCCTGACAGTAACTCTGAAAGACGGCACAGTGCTGGATGAAGTTGTGGTGGAATATCCGGTCGGGCACGCCCGCCGCCGTGAGGAAGGTATTCCGCTGCTGCTGGCGAAATTCCGCACCAATCTGGCGCGGATGTTCCCGGAAACACAGCAGCAGCGCATTCTGAATGCTGCCCGTGATCGTAAAACACTCGAATCCATGTCAGTCAGCGACTTTATGGATCTGTTTGTTATCTGATTTCTCTGCCCGGCAACGCAGAAAAACGAAGCGGATACTCCGGTATCCGCTTTCTGTTTTATTCAGCCTCAAACATCGCCAGAATATCCTGCTCTGTCAGCATCGGCGTTTTTTCCGCAAAATTGTAATATGCCGGTTTATTGTCAGTGTAAATCTGCATCGCCAGGCGGGACTCTTTCGTCTCCCCCAGCAGTGCCGCAGACACATAATACTGATCCGCCGGTTTCAGATAATAGAACAGATGTGTCCCGCATTCGCGGCAAAAGCAACGCTCGGCCCACTCCGAGGAGTGATAACGGGTGATATATTCCTCACCACCCAGGGTGACACTACTGCCGCAATCCACGGACATAAAAGGTGCACCATTCCATTTTCTGCACATGCCGCAATGGCAGACAGCGACATCATGCACTGGCTGCGGCACAGATACTGTCACTCTGCCACATAAACATTGACCCTGAACCATTTTTTGTCTCCTGTAAATAATCAGGTTGTTAGTGATTAACTTCAGTGTTTTTCTGTGATGAAAACTGGAAAACGGAATCTGTAACCCGCTTTCTGTCATGCAGACACGATACACTATCACGATATTACCACCGGTATTATATCGCCATGGTTATTATTATTTTTCCGGGGATCCCCGCTGACAGAATCGGAGTAAGTGATGATTGTTTTGATTACAGGTGCAACCGCAGGTTTTGGTGAGGCATTTGCCCGTAAATTTATTGAGAATGGTCATACGGTTATCGGTACCGGCCGCCGTATTGAACGCCTGGCGAAACTGCAAAAAGAGTTAGGAAGCAAATTTTTTCCGCTGGCGCTGGATATGACAGACAGCCCGGCAGTCGACAATGTGATTAATTCACTGCCTGAATCCCTGCGCGAAATCGATGTACTGGTAAATAACGCCGGTCTGGCACTGGGCATGGAAACCGTTGATAAAGGCAATCCGGCGGAGTGGGATGTGGTGGTGGACACCAATATCAAGGGACTGCTGCATATGACCCGCGCTATTCTGCCGGGTATGGTTGAAAGAAACCGGGGTCATATCATTAATTTAGGCTCAACCGCCGGGTCATGGCCGTATGCCGGTGGTAACGTTTATTGCGGAACCAAAGCCTTTGTTCGTCAGTTCAGTCTGGCGCTGCGCGCGGACCTGTCCGGTAAAAAAATTCGTGTGACAGACATTGAGCCGGGTATGGTCGGCGGTACTGAGTTCTCCGGTATCCGCTATCGCGGAGATGAGGAAAAAGCCGCAAATACCTATAAAAATACCGATCCGCTGATGCCGGATGATATTGCGGAAGCCGTTTTCTGGGTTGCAGCATTGCCGCCGCACGTAAATATCAATACTATGGAAATGATGCCGGTCTGTCAGTCATTCGCCGGGCTGAGTGTGCACCGCGAAGGCTGAAACCACCACAAAAGATAAGCCGGCATCCGTATAATCAGGTAATTTTCTTAAATTACCTGAAATTATCGCCAAAAAACGTTGTCTTTTATTGGTGCATAAATACACTTTGCTATAATGCTTACGATCAGAATGACGTTTGCAGGTTTGAACTTTGAGGAAAACACGACAATGACTAATTCCATGCTCAGAAAGTGGTTTATCGCGACCGCCTTTGCTGCACCTTTCATGTTCGCAGCTCATGCCGGGGCTGCCACGACAAATTGCAGCCCGGGCAGCACTTGTGTTATCAGCGGCGGCGATACTGCGCTTGAAAAAGAGAGAGCACGTCAGGAAAAAGAGCAATGGGATGATACCCGCTCTCTGCGTCAGAAGATCAACCGCCGTGCTGAAAAAGAGTTCGACAAAGTTGACCGTGCTATTGATACTGAAGATGCATGCTTAAAAAGTTCGGTTGTTACCGCTTATTGGGAACCTAATACGCTTCGCTGCCTTGATGCAAATACGGGGCGTGAAGTTTCTACTGGCTGGAAATAAATATATTTAAGGATAAATGATGAAAAAACTGATTACGCTCAGTGCTGTTCTCTTTGCCGTTGTACCTGTTATGGCGCAGGCATCATGTGAAAGTGTGACTGAAGAAATTTCGCAGAAAATCATCAGTAATGGTGTTCCTGCTGACGGTTTTACACTGACTGTGGTTCCGGCTGAAGAAGCGGCCCGGGCAGAAGGCCAGATTGTGGGTAACTGCGACAATGAAACTCAGAATATTATTTATCTGCGTAAATAATAACCCTCTATCAGGTTTTGACCATGAAAAAGGGCTGATAAATCAGCCCTTTTGTATTTTCGACCGAAAACTCAGGACGCCGTTAACGCCTCACCCCAGAGCATCTCAATCTGTTCTGCGTTGAGATAATGCGACAATTCCCGCTCTTCCGGGCGCAGCAGATACGGAATTTCGCCCAGCAGGGGTGCCGGTATATGTGTCAGTAAGCGATCCATAACCTGGGCGTAGTGTGATAACCCCGGATTTATCCGGTTTGCAATCCAGCCGATAATTTCCAGACCATCATTTTTAATAGCTTCGGCAGTTAATAATGCATGGTTCACACAGCCGGACTGGATCCCTACTACCAGAATCACCGGCAATTTCTCTTTTTTCACCCAATCGGATAAAAAAGTGTCGTTATTCAGTAAATAACGCCATCCGCCGTTCCCTTCCACCACAACCTGATCCGCCAGATGACTTAATTTTTCCAGACCCTGCGATAACGCAGGAAACTGAACTTCAGTGGTCGTCTGACCATAATTACTTTCCAGCATCACCGGATTGATATCCTGATAAGAAACATCAACAGATGATGAGTCATGCAGGATCATTGCATCACGGTTACGTTTGCCGTTAAGTGTGTCGTGGTATTCTGTCGCGATTGGTTTATAGCCAACAACAGATTTACCCAGGCGGTTGATGGCTTGCATTAAAGCCCGCGTCGCAACAGTTTTACCGATATTCGTATCTGTGCCGGTTATAAACAAGCGCCTTAACATAGATGTTTTTCCGTTATATCAAGAGGTGCGTATCAAAATTGATAACGGGAGCAGTGTAAAACATCCGGTTTATATCAGGCTTGCGCCAGCGCAATTTTTTGCGAAAATCCTGTTTTCATAAACAAATCCCTGCCATTAATTTGTTTTATGTCAAAGACAGACACTACAGAATTATTTAACCATCCATCAGTTTGATGAGAAGCGAACCGTTATACAACGCCTCTTTGATTAACGCTGCACCGGGTAATGTACCGCAATTGTTAAATTCACATGAAGTCATTGTCAGTTTCCGGCTGAATGCCGGTAAGGCGCGTTGTGTAATCCGGGCACTGATAGCGGGAAACAGAACAGATGATGCAGGGTTTAATGGTGAACCAATCAGAATAATCTCCGGATTAAAGATATTGACCATCACCGCGGCAATATCCCCGATATTCTGCCCCACCTGCTCTATCAGTTCACAGGCAGCCATATTACCGTCCAGCACCGCACGGCATAACATCCCGGTAGTCAGCGGTTGTCCCTCCGGAGCGTCCAGAAACTGAGCCGCCGTTTCCAGCACATGATGTAAACCAATTTCAGTTTCCAGGCAACCGTGGTTACCGCAGTTACAGTGTTTGCCCTGAGGATTGATTTGAGTATGACCGATTTCCGCCGTACTGTGACTACCGGCATGCAACAGCGCACCGTCGGTAATAATGGCAGCACCGACATTTTCATCAATCACTAATTGGATAATATTTTTGCACTCTTTCGCCGCACCAAAAAAATATTCAGCCAGAGACCAGGCTGAAATACCGTGCTGGAGGAATACCGGCATCCCGGTGTGCTGATAAAGAATTTCCGCTACCGGTAGATCCGTCAGCTGATAGTACGGGGAATGGCGGATAATACCGTTTGCCGGATCAACAATCGCATCCGTGGTAATTGCAATCGCAGTGAGCCGCTCGGTTATCTGGTGATTACGGGAAAAGAAAGCATCGACCTGTGCCAGAAAAGGTGTAACGAAATCCCGGTTATCCGCCGGAAATTCAATAATATCTTCAGCCAGCAATTTCCCGCTCAGTTCCCGCAGAGCAAAAACCAACTCGCCCCGGTTAATACGGATACATAAAAAATGCCAGCCATCACAATTCGTTTTCAGCCCCACCGCCGGACGGCCCCGAAATCCCAGCCCCGGAAACTCCGTTTCTTTTACCAAATGCGCGTCCATCAGTTCACGGGTGATTTTGGTAATACTCGCCGGCGCCAGCTGTGCTTTTTTCGAGAGTGAAATGCGGGAAATTGGCCCTTCGCGATCAATATAACGGTACACAACTCCCATATTGGTTTGTTTTATATGGTCAATATGTCCGGGCTGTGCTGAAGATTTCACCAATAATAATCCTGAGTTTATGATGCTAAGATATTAATTATCCGAATAAATACGTGCTTAGTAAGTGGTTTCACACAAAACTGTGAAATGATTCACAGTCAGGGTAAAAAAGCAGAACGATAAACCACAATTCCTTTTTTATTGTGCAGATATGCCAGCAATGGTGAATCAATCACCCGCTGTTCATTCCGTTTTGATGATGCATTGCGTAAGAACACCCCGGACGGGGTACGGATAATGACGCCGGCATGAGACACATCCAGCCCGGGGCTGGCGGAATAAATACCGATATAATCACCGGTCTGCAACTGTGAAAGCACGACGGGTGTCAGTGAAGAAACCGGCAGCCAGGCAATATCCCGGGCCGTAACCGGAATATCAGGGATATAACGTGAGCCGTTCTTCTTCTGGTTCAGCATCTTATGTGTCACGCGATAATCCGGCGAAAGTTGCTGGGTAATATCCTGAGCAACAGGCCGTGGTTCACTGACCCAATCAGACAGAAAATGACGGCGCTGATAATAATTCACTTCCCCGTTTTTATAGCGGATATGTGCCAGTCTGTTCCTGAAATCCTGCTGCTGCGGGCTGCGTTTCAGTGCCTCTGTATAATCCAGAAAGGTAAAGCAGTCGAGGGCATTCAGATCAGCCACCAGAATTTCCGGTGATTCCGGTGAACCGATCAACTGACCGGCACGGTAAGGCACACCGAGAAACTGCCCGGTCAGTGCAGTGATATTTTCAGCCGCAATTTTGCGTGAACCATCAGGTTGATAAAAATGGCTGAGCGATACCGCTGCACCCGCTGTACCTGTATATAAAATAAAAAGAAATGCCGTAACAGCAAAAAACCGGTATCGCCGGAACATCTGAACTCCTGATAACCAGATTCCGCTCAGCGGAACACATTATTTTTCAGCATCGCAATCAACCGCTGACCAGCCGGAGACAGTGTATTATGCTTATGATACACCAGCCAGACTTCAGAAAATGCCTGATTTTCAGCCAAATGAATGTAACGGACACCATCCACTTTCATACGGGTGAACGACTCCGTCACCAGTGAAACACCTAAACCGGCAGAAACCAACCCCAGAATAGTCATTGCTTCACCCGCTTCCTGGGCTATCACCGGTGTGACACCCGCATTTTTCAGCAGATTAATAATCTCATCATACAGTGCTGTCCCCACATCCCGTTCAAAGAAAACCAATGGTACGCCACTCAGCATCTCCAGGGAAATACCCGTTTTGAGGTATTTCATCAGCGGATGATCATCATAGACCGCAAGCATAAACCGCTCCTTAAAGAGCAGTTCGTGGATCAGGTTATCCGGTAGCTGCGTGTTGCGCATTACACCAAAGTCAATCCTGCCGCTCAGCAGCGGATTAATCTGCTGTTTGGTATTCATCTGATGCATATGAATAGCCACATCCGGGTACATTTCACGGTACTGGCGAAACGTGGCCGTGATATGGCGCATAAAAGGTGTCGTTGAAGTAAACCCGACAGATACCTCACCCAACTCCCCGCGATCCATTCTGGCCGCTTTTTCAACCGCGGCTTCTACCTGAGTGCGGATTTGATAAGCTTCACGCAGAAACATTTCTCCTGCCGGGGTAAGGCTGACATTCCGGTTGTTCCGTGCCAGTAATTTAGCCGGAATTGCATTTTCAAGCGCCTGAATTTGCTGACTGAGCGGGGGCTGGGAGATATTAAGACGCTCCGCCGCCCGCCCGAAATGCAGCTCTTCAGCGACCGCGATAAAATAACGCAGATGGCGGAATTCGATCATTATCCCCTCATTGAGTCGTAAAAAGTATCAATCAAGAGTATTAATATATTAGACAAAATACCAGCATCTTTTTATGCTCTCTATTATTACCAAATGCTGAGATAAGTGTATGACAGAAGAGAATAAACTGATAACTGGCAGCAGGGTGACCTCTCCGGTGCAGGATAATCAGACAAAACAGCACTATATCCAGCGTGATGACAAACTGTATCTTCGTGTCACACTCTCCTTTTTCATGGTCGGGCTGGCGACGTTTGCCCTGCTCTATTTTGTACAGCCGATTCTGCCGTTATTGTCAGAAGATTTTGCAGTATCACCGGCACAGGCCAGTTTATCCCTCTCTCTGGCGACCGGGTTTATGGCGGTCGGATTACTGATCACCGGCCCGCTGTCGGATGCGGTCGGCCGTAAAAATGTGATGGTGATATCCCTGACCTGTGCCGCCATTTTTACTCTGATCAGTGCGTTCACCACCAGCTGGGCGGGAATTCTGATTGTCCGTTCACTCGTCGGATTGTCACTCAGTGGTGTTGCTGCTGTTGCAATGACCTATCTCAGCGAAGAAATTCATCCCAGCTATGTTGCCCTCTCCATGGGCTTATATATCAGCGGAAACTCTATCGGCGGTATGAGCGGCCGTCTGATTACCGGGGTGATCGCAGATTATGCCAGCTGGCGGATTGCCGTTCTGGTACTGGGGACATTTTCCCTGCTCGGGGCATTTTTATTCTGGCGGTTACTGCCGCCATCACGTCATTTCCGGGCCAGTTCATTGAAACCGAAAAGCCTGTGGAAATACCTGATCCTGCACTGCCGTGATGACGGACTGCCGTGGCTGTTTGCCATCGGTTTTATCATTATGGGCAGCTTTGTCACCCTGTTTAACTATATCGGTTACCGGTTGATGGAACCGCCTTACCATTTCAGTCAGGCGGTCGTTGGTATGTTATCTATTGTCTATTTGTCAGGGACTTACAGTGCCTCAAAAGCAGGCGCACTGACACGAAAACACGGTTACGGAAAAGTTTTGATTGGTGCTGTTATGCTAATGCTGACAGGTATTCTCATTACCCTCGGCAGTTCACTGGCGGCGGTTCTGATCGGTATGCTGGTGCTGACCACCGGATTTTTTGCCGCCCATTCAGTCACCAGCAGTTGGGTCGGACGCCGCGCACGGCGCGCCAGGGCACAAGCATCTTCTTTGTATCTGTTTTCCTATTATGGTGGCTCCAGCATTGCCGGAACATTAGGGGGTGTTTTCTGGTCCCGCTGGCACTGGACAGGTGTCGGCTGTTTTATTGCTGCCATGCTGACAGCCGGCCTGCTGATTGTTTTGCATCTGAATAAACAAACCCGGTAGCCGGCATCATATAAAACACCAGAAATAATTTTCCGGTGTTTTATATTTATGCTACTCAAAATACCCATTCCGGTTAATTACCTGTCTTAATCAAATCCGCTAATCTTTAAGTGTACCACTGCTTTAAACTGACATTTACTGATATGTAAAATTGGAGTAACCAACATGCTATCTATTATACTTGGCAGTGCACTTTTATTTAATTCATCAACAAGTTGTGACCTCAGTTTACCGGAAAAATGTGATATATGGATACCGGCCATTCAAAATTACACCGAAGGAAATTGCCCTAACACCCGTCCTCACTGTGGTGTCCAGGACCCCGAGCAGTCATAATCATAATAATCAGCAGTAAGTAAAAAGGATAAAACATGGTTGCATTAATTTTAAGCAGCTTACTTATTATCGGCGATCTTCACCAGACTGATACATTTGTTGTTATGTTACCGAATATTAAATCAGTTGGAATAGAAAATAATTTAATTCCATGGTGTATATTTGAACATAAAAACTGTTTAAATCAATCATCTGATCATTTTTATCCTATTTAAAATCATGCTCTCCGGAGAAAATAAAACAATATCATTGTCGTTATCATGATATAACTCATATTAAGGATAAATTATATGTTAACACTATTACTTAGCAGCTCACTTTTTATCAATACTCATTTTTCTCATAGTGATATTGATAAAGTATCATCCGCTGTACAAGCACAAGTAGTCGCTCAATATAGTAATGATTTATGCCGTAAAGACTCCCCGCCTTGCTGGTAATTATTACCCGAACATATTTATTATTTAATGAGGTTTATATGTTAGTAACACTATTGAGTGGTGCGCTGTTTTTTTCGACCGTTGATGCTTATGAAGCCTGCGATATTGTTGCACCTGAATACTGTCCGACCAGTTGGAGCTCATACTGACGGATAAACGATAACTGACAGTCCTAAAACCGGTTGCAGAACAAACGCTGCATCCGGTTTTTCTTATAAAAATTACCGGATATTACCGTTGTTTCTCGTGCCCCTTATTCCGGTAATTTCATTGTATCTTGCTTGTCCTGGCCAGTAATACCCTGTCTCGTATTATTTTTTTATGTCTTATCTGCCGCGATTCCCTGCCCTGGTTGAAAAGGTGTGTTGTAAAAAGCACGATGCTGATGTAATTTGTATAATTAAATTTGAATGTTGTAACTAATATGGAGAGATACAGCAGATGCGTTACAATGCAGCTCTGTCATTTAATGAATGTTTTAACCGACTGGAATCTTCACTTATTTCTTTTTGCCAAAAAATCCGGCAAATATCCGAAGTACAGGTGCAAGTCTTTCAATTACCTGACAGATTAAAGGGCGAAGAAAATGATGAGATAAAAACTATTCAGGTCATCACTGTTTCTGGTGAATCTGCAACAGATATCGCATTGGCCCATTATCAGCGTCTGTTTATTTACGACAATGACCCTGAGATCAGCAGTAAATCTGCCATTCGCCTGCCCGGTGTGATATTTCTTCCCCTTTCCCGGACCAGGCAGCGGGACATGCAACAACAACTGAATGATATCAACACGCTGAAAAAACAGCTGATGAAAATAGTCACTGAAACCTCCGGTGTGGATAAAACACAGCGGTTTGAGTTCGTACATAATCAGATAAAAGGATTAATTACATTAAATGCCTACCGGCAGATCCAATCAGTCACCTCCCCTTCCTCTGTCCGGTTTGGCTGGGCAAATAAACACATTATTCAGAAGATAGATCGCGATACATTATTATCTCAACTGGAAGAGCAATATCAGAATCCACGCGCTATACAGTCTCTGACGCGGGAGGAACGACTGGTTTATCTGGCAAAAGAAATCTCCGCATTAAAACAGGTGCCGGAAGGTGCCATACTGAAAATCAAACGGCCGGTCAAAGTACAGCCAATCGCCAGGGTCTGGTACAATGACGCACAAAAGCAGGTGCAATATGCCTGTGCATCTCCGCTGATTGTGTTTTGCGATGAGAGTGATGAAAAACCGGTAACAGGAGTACTGCCGGATTATGATGCGGAAAACATCAAAATCCGTCACAGGCCGAAAGCAAAAAAATTAATTCCTGTGATACCGCGGTTACATTTATACATGGAAATAATATAAAAACGGAGCCATCACGGCTCCGTTCAGACTATCCGTAACAGCAGATTACTTCATGCTGCCGACCATATCTTCCGGGCGTACCCACGCATCAAACTCAGCCTCGGTCAGGTAACCTAACTTCATCGCAGACGCTTTCAGGGTCAGATCTTCTTTATGGGCTTTTTTCGCAATTTCGGCGGCTTTATCGTAACCGATATGCGTATTCAGCGCCGTTACCAGCATCAGTGATTCATTCAGCAACTGAGTGATACGCCCGCGGTTTGGTTCAATTCCCACGGCACAGTGCTCATTAAAGCTGCGCATCCCATCAGCCAGCAGGCGGACAGATTGCAGGAAATTGTGGATCACCATCGGACGGAACACGTTCAGTTCAAAGTTACCGGATGCCCCGCCGATATTGACCGCTACATCATTACCCATCACCTGAGCACACAGCATCGTCATGGCTTCGCATTGTGTCGGATTCACTTTACCCGGCATGATAGAGCTGCCCGGTTCGTTTTCCGGAATCGCAATTTCGCCAATGCCGCAACGCGGACCGGATGCCAGCCAGCGGACATCATTGGCGATTTTCATCAGTGACGCCGCCAGTCCTTTCAGTGCGCCATGGGCATGTACCAGTGCATCACAGGTTGCCAGCGCCTCAAATTTATTCGGTGCCGTCACAAACGGCTGACCGGACAGTACGGCAATTTTCTTCGCCACACGCACGGCATATTCCGGATGGGTATTGAGACCGGTGCCGACCGCTGTACCGCCCAGTGCCAGCTCGCTCAGATGCGGCAGGCTGTTTTCCAGATGTTTCAGGTTATATTGCAGCATCGCTGCCCAGCCGGAAATTTCCTGACCCAGCGTCAGCGGTGTGGCATCCTGTAAGTGGGTACGGCCGATTTTAACAATATCACGGTACGCTTCCGCTTTCGCGGCCAGAACACTGTGCAGAGATTTCAGTTCAGGAATAAGCTGCGTGCTGACCGCAATCACTGCGGCGACATGCATCGCTGTCGGGAATACGTCGTTAGAGCTCTGACTTTTGTTCACATCATCATTCGGGTGAACAATCCGCTCGCCGCCGCGCTGCCCGCCGAGGATTTCACTGGCGCGGTTAGCCAGCACTTCATTCATATTCATATTACTTTGTGTGCCGGAACCGGTCTGCCAGATAGCCAGCGGGAATTCTTCCGGATGTTTACCGGCAAGAACTTCATCTGCTGCGGCAATCACCGCATCCGCCCGCTCTTTCGCCAGCAGTCCCAGGTCACAGTTGACAGCTGCCGCTGCTTTTTTTGTAATGGCCAGCGCAGCAATCAGATCCGCAGGCATTTTTTCAACTGAAATACGGAAATGCTCTAAAGAGCGTTGAGTCTGAGCGCCCCATAATTTGTCCGCAGGAACATCGATAGGGCCCATTGAGTCTTTTTCAATACGCGTGGCTGCCATTACTCTCTCCTTAGCACACAAAATAAAATGGATTTAAAATCCCGAAAGTTACAGATAGACTCTGAAAACGGGCTTATCTTGCCATACTTTCATTTCCGATTATGCGATCCGGGCGGAGTTATTGTTTTATTGTTACTATCTTATTGTTAACTGTTTAAAAAGAGAGCGTTGCTATGTTAAAAATGCAAAATCAGGTGCAATTTTATGACTGGGGAAGCCATACGGCGATGACAGAAATGTACGGTTACCCGAATCCTGATAAGCAGCCGATGGCAGAATTGTGGATGGGGGCACATCCGAAAGCCAGTTCAGTGGTGACAGACTCCCGCGGCAACACCTGCTCTTTATATGATTTTATTGCCGGTGACCCGCAGGCGGCGCTGGGGAACGACATTAACCGTCGTTTTCACCGGTTGCCGTTTCTGTTTAAAGTGCTGAGTGCCGCTCAGCCGTTGTCAGTACAGGTTCATCCGGATAAAGCCGCCGCAGAGGCCGGATTTGCCCGCGAAAACAAGGCCGGGATCCCACTGGATTCGCCAGTCCGTAACTATAAGGATGATAACCATAAGCCGGAGCTGGTTTATGCCCTCACCCCGTTCCGTGCGATGAACGCGTTCCGCCCGCTGACGGAAATCGCCGGGCTGCTCGGTGAAGTGGCACCGGCACATCCGGGTATCGAGCGCTTTATTGCCTCGCCGTCAGAAGAACAGCTATCTGTTTTGTTTACCCGCCTGCTCTCCATGAGCGGAGAGACCAAAGAGCGGGCAATCGCTGTGCTGAAATCCGCGCTTAACAGTCGTCAGGGTGAGCCGTGGGACACCATCCGTAAGATGACAGAATTTTATCCTGACGATAATGGTCTTTTCACCCCACTGCTGCTCAATGTTGTTGAATTAAAGCCCGGTGAGGCGATGTTCCTGTATGCCCGCACACCACACGCTTATCTGGAAGGAACAGCACTGGAGGTGATGGCCAACTCGGATAATGTGCTCCGCGCCGGTCTGACACCAAAACATATTGATGTCGGTGAATTGCTGAATAACCTTGATTTTGTGCCGAAACACGCAAAAAGTTTATTTATGCAGCCGGAACATATTAACAACACTGAAATGTTCCCTATTCCGGTTGATGATTTTTCTTTTTCGGTCATGAAAGTGCGTCATCAGGAAATGATTATTGAGAATAACAGTGCTAATATTCTTTTTTGTGTGGAAGGTCATGCAGTTATCACTACTGAAACAGAACAATTGAGAGTTATCTCAGGTGAATCTGTTTTTCTTTCTGCTATAGAAAGAAAGTTTAAAATAGATGGTGAAGGAATCATTGCCCGCGTTTATAATGCTGCGTAAGTAACTTCTCTAGTTTTCTCCGGACAGCTAACCATTTTACTGTCCGTTAATTTGATACCGTGCGAAAACCTGCAAAATAAATCGCATATAAAGGATGGATTTCTCTATGAAAAAGTCGTTAGTTGCTGTTGGCGTTATTGTCGCATTAGGCGCAGCCTGGGGTGTGGCTTCATGGCAGACCGGCAAGAAAATTGAAGCAAACCTCGATGACTATATCGCCAAAGCGAACAAATTAATCAAGGATAAGTACCCTGACATCCCTGTTACGCTGACCGCCAAAGATTTTTCACGCGGTATTTTCAGTTCTGATGTCAAACTGATCATTAAAGAAACGAAAAAAAGCGGTGATACCACAGCTTCCGGTGAAGAAGTAGTGATCCTCAATACTATCGATCACGGTCCTTTCCCGTTATCTCAGCTTAAGAGTATGGTATTCTCGCCAAATATGGCAGCTATCCATTCCGAGCTGGAAAATAATGACATCACCAAACCGGCCTTTGAGATCACCGGCGGTAAATCTCCTGTGGCAACTGATACCCGTATCAGCTACGACCAGAATTTCGACATTGATCTTGCTGTCAGCAAAATCGACTATAAGAAAGACGGCGAAGAACTGGCATTCTCCGGTGCTGATCTGAACGTTAAATTCGATAAAGAATTTAAAAATGTCAAAGGTAAAGGCAGCAGCAATGAACTGACTTACCGTAAAGGTGACCGCGAAAGCATGGTTCTGAAGGGCCTGTCTTTCGACAGCGATGTTTCCAAATCCGGTGACAGCTACTTCTACCTGGGTGACCAGAATCTGAGCCTGAAGGAGTTAGTGGTTGTTAATTACAGCGATACTGTTTCTCTGAAAGACCTGAAACTGAACGGCACATCCGGCAGCAAAGATAACAAACTGACTGCGGATGTTGATTACAGCCTGGGTTCACTGAGCTACCGTGATATTGACCTCGGCAGTATCAGCCTGAAAGGGTCTCTGAAAGATCTGGATGCAACTTCTGCAAATACGCTGATGGCATCTCTGGAAGAGTACACCAAGCTGTCTGAATCCATGTATACCGAAGATTTTGATGAAGAAAAAATGGCAGCACTGGATGAGAAAATGAAATCCAATGCGCTGGGTCTGTTCAAATACAGCCCGTCCTTCGCTATCGCACCTCTGAGCTGGAAAAACAGCGGCGGTGAGTCAAAAGTCAATCTGAACGTGACCTTTAATGCGCTGAATGCAGAAAGCTTTAAAGCACTGGAGCACGCATCAAGCTTTGAAAAAGCCCTGCCGGTTCTGGTGAAAGAGTTCGGTTTCAATATGGATCTGTCCAAACCAATGCTGACTGATTTCGTTGCAGTTGCAATGCAGTCTCAGGGCATGGGTGCAAAAGAAGCCAAAGAACAGGGTGAACAGGGTGTTGCTCAGATGGCCAGCATGGGTGCCATGATGGAAGTCGTGAAAGTGACTGATAAAGCTATCACCATGGATCTGAAATACAGCAACAACAACATTGATTTCAATGGTAAGAAATACACCGTTGCTGAATTCCTGGAAAAATATGACCAGTACGGCGTACTGAGTGATAACAGCAGTGACTACGAAGGTTACGAAGAAGAAGCAATTGAAATGGATCCTAACGGTGATGTCACTGAAGAAGACATGACTATCGGTGAAGAACCGGCTGCTGATACTGCGGCACCTGCTGCACAGTAATTTCATACTGTTATTATCTGTTTATCAGACAAAAGCCAGTCATCAGACTGGCTTTTTTATCATCTGAGGAATTCCGCAATGATTAACCATTCACTCCCCCTGACCGATCTGCACCGCCATCTCGACGGTAATATCCGCCTGTCCACCATTCTGGATCTGGCCCGTCAGCACAACCTGCCGCTACCCGCTTATGAAACCGAAGCCTTGCGCCCGCATGTACAGGTAATGAGCAATGAACCGGATCTGGTACAGTTTCTGAGCAAGCTGGACTGGGGAGTTTCCGTGCTGGCAGACCTTGATGCCTGCCGCCGTGTGGCGGCTGAAAACGTACAGGATGCGGTCAGCGCCGGGCTGGATTACGCCGAACTGCGTTTTTCCCCTTATTATATGGCGATGAAACACAAGCTGCCGGTTGAAGGTGTGGTGGAAGCCGTACTGGATGGTGTGGCATCCGAAGTCCGTAACAGCCCAGTGCGGATTAATATGATTGGTATTCTGAGCCGGACATTCGGTACTGATGCCTGTCATGAAGAACTTAGTGCCCTGCTCGCTCACCACGAGCGGATTGTGGCGCTGGATATTGCCGGTGATGAATCCGGTTATCCGGGCGATTTATTTACGGAACATTTCCGCAAAGCCCGCGATGTAAACTGGGCTATCACTGCACATGCCGGGGAAGCTGCCGGTGCCGCCAGTATCCGGCAGGCGATCCGCGACCTGGGTGCACAGCGTATCGGCCACGGTGTGATGGCCATTGAAGATCCGGCGCTGATGGATTACCTGGCAGAGCACCGCATTGGCATGGAGTCTTGCCTGACTTCTAATATTCAGACCAGCACAGTATCGTCGCTGGCCGCTCATCCGCTGAAAAAATTCCTGGCACATGGCATTGCCGCCACCATTAATACAGATGACCCGGCGGTTGAAGGTATTGAGATCGCACATGAATACAATGTCGCCGCACCGGCCGCCGGTCTGACCCGTGCTGAGATTGAACAGGCACAGATTAACGGACTGGAAATTGCATTTTTATCCGCAGAGGAAAAAGCGGCACTGAGAGATATGGCGGCTAAACGCAGTCAGCAAGCTCCGGCCTGAAAAGCTGCCTATAAATAAACCCCGGGAGCCGGATATCCGCCCCGGGGTTTTTCACTTTATTTATCCCATTCATTATCGGTATAGTAAAAATACCTTAACTTACCATCAGTGAAATCAATTCAGCCAAGTCCGCTTGAATGCAGTATCCATTTACCGGAGTCGCCTCCCTTAAAGGTTATCGTCCCCGATGCAATACACGGTGAGTAATATTCATGCATCCACAGATTATTTGAGTCTGATTCTTCTGCTTTTGTAAAATAATAAATGAGATGTTTTTTCGTCGGGTTAAACGTTTTACATCCTTCTTTTTCATACTCAGCTCTGTCCTCACTATCGTAACTACCGGTTACCGATATTTTGATGTCACTGACAACCCTTGCCTGAGTTAATACAGGCATCAATACTAAAAGACAAAGTACTGTTTTCTTTATTCCCATACCGCAGTACTCGCTTCCGTCATATTTTTTCTGCCAATTTCCGGATGTCTGTATACTTCAGACATCGGAACTTTAAATTCAGATACAAGTTCTTTTATAAGCCATTTTAAGGATTCATTTTGACTGTCATTTACAGCTTAATAGACAAGTTTTGTTTTACTTTCAGCCTTCACAGCAGCACCCGCTATTTGCTTTATCGAAATAATGCTTAAAATATAAATCGTATACGGTTGCTTCCCTGCACCTCCGCCGCTTCCTGTATGCATATCAGATGGCTGAGAGATTGCCCGCAATCCCATCTTAAAAGATCAATCTCACCTTTGTGGAAAAAATCCCGGGATTCACCTTCAATACCTTTGATCTTTATAAAAAGATCTTATGCCATAACTTTTCCTTGTTCAGATATAATTATTTATATCTTTTACAGAGCACGTTCTTCAGAATACGACCTGGATACTTTCTATTACAGATCATAAATTTTGATTGCTTACATTTTTAGCTCAATGATAGTGAAATTTTTAATTTATATATTAAAAATTCAGCAATGATATATACCCACTTAAAGCATCCTGTTTGTTATAGTTATTTTATTTTCCTAATAATCACCAGGCCGTAATATTCACCAAGATTGCAAATTTTTTACTTTATTATGTGTTCCTTTCATTTTCCGATTGATTACACCGTGCATAGCGCGCCGCCATCACCGCGCACACCATCAGCTGAATCTGATGAAACAGCATCAGCGGCAGTACCAGAATACCGACTACCGCAGGCGGGAACATCACGTTTGCCATCGGCACACCATTTGCCAGGCTTTTCTTCGAGCCGCAGAACACAATAGTGATTTCATCGGCCTTATTAAAGCCCAGCGCCCGTGCGCCGTACACATTGATCACCAGCACAATTGCCAGCAGCCCGCACGACACCACCGCAATCTGCAGAATAGACATTGTATCAATCTGCTGCCAGATCCCCTCGGCCACGGCTTCACTGAAAGCGACATACACCACCAGCAGAATAGAGGTACGGTCTGTTTTATTGATGATTTTCTTATTGCGATCCACCCATTTGCCGATCAGCGGACGGGAGAGATGCCCGACCACAAACGGCAGCATCAGCTGCAGCAGAATAGAACGGATAGCACCCGGGGTATCGAGATCATGCGCTCCTTGTGTTTCCATCATAAAACCGATAATCACCGGTGATAAGAAAACGCCGAGAATACTGGAAGCGGATGCACTGCAAATCGCCGCAGCGACATTCCCGCCCGCAACAGACGTAAAGGCAATGGCGGATTGTACTGTTGCCGGTAAGGCACATAAGTATAAGAAACCCATGTAAATGGTCGGTGACATCCACTCCGGTACCAGAAACTGCAAACCCAGCCCCAGCAGCGGAAAGAGTATAAAAGTACTGGAGAAGACCATCAGATGCAGACGCCAGTGCCCCATCCCGGTCACAATCGCTTCCCTTGAAAGTTTTGCGCCGTGGAAGAAGAACAATAACGCAATCGCGGCGGTGGTCAGATAGCGGAATCCGGTCGCCACACTGCCGGTTGCCGGAAAGAGTGACGCCAAAATAACAACCGTGATCATTATGACCAGGAACGGATCTAACCGCAGTTTCTGCCACCAGTTTGTCATGCGTTATTCACTTTTGTCTGCAATAAGAAATAAAGGATATTTTGTTACAGCGTCACGGTTCGTCCGGTTTTATGCGATTCCATGCCTGCCTCAATAATGCGGATAACTTCCGCGCCTTCCTGTGCTGTAACCGGATTCGGGCCGTTATTGATAATTGCCTCTGCCACTTCCGCATAATAACGGCCGTAGTGTCCGGCTTTGTTCGGATAACTTTCCGTGATCACTTCAATACCATCCGGTGATAAGCTCAGTTTCCCGTCGCGGCTGTCATGACCCCAGTTCACACCGACCGGCATCTGCCCTGCTTTCAGTGCATTTTCCTGCGGATCCAGCCCGTACTTCACATAGCTGCCTTTCATACCGTGAATGATATATACCGGAGATTCCGCTGCCGCGACGGTGGTGGCATGCAGCACGACTTTGACATCCGGATAGTGCAGTTGCGCATGGAAATAATCCACCGCTTCAGAACCCGGCCGGATCATACCCAGATCGGCGGTGATCGCCGTTGGTTTGCCGAAAAACTGCAATGTCTGGTCAATCAGATGCGAACCCAGATCATACCAGATACCACTGCCTGATGCGGCCGCTTCACGCCAGCGTTTTTGCGGCTGCGGACGATAACGATCGAAATGGACTTCAAAATATTTGATATCCCCGAGTTTTTTACTTTCAAACAAGGATTTCAGCGTCAGATAACCGGAGTCAAAACGGCGGTTATGATAGACAGACAACACCAGCCCGGCATCATCTGCCTGTTTGGCCAGCACAAACGCTTCTTCCGATGTCAGGGTAAACGGTTTATCCACCACCACATGTTTACCGGCGGCCAGTGCCATCCGTGCCAGCGGGAAATGGGTGTCATTCGGGGTCGGGATCACAACGAGGTCAATGGCCGGGTCAGCAAAAATATCTTCCGGAGTGGCGACAACCGGCACATCCGGGTAATCCGCATGCACTTTGGCGGCATCACTGCTCGCGACTTTGGCCAGTTCCATATTGGCATTATTTACAATAAACGGCGCATGGAATGTTTTTCCGGCAAAACCGTATCCGATCAGGCCCACTTTCAGTATTTTCGTCATCACTCCCTCCGGGGGATTGTCATGTTAACGGATAAAAAAATATACTTTCAGAATCTGTCATCCTCCTGAAAAGTACCACTAACTGATTCCGCGACGCAAATAATGTGCCCGGTTTTCATCAGTTTTGCCGCTTTTTCATTCTGATACACACAGTTATCTGCGTTTTCACACAATCCCGATAACCCCGGATGCCCGGGGATTGCTATTATTCACCCCGCTTACCGGAGATCCCGGTTTTTTATGTGTTTATTTGTATATTTTGAATGACTCGCTTTGGGCATTGCAATGGCTGACTACTTATTACTTTTTGTCGGGACGGTGCTGGTTAACAACTTTGTGCTCGTCAAATTCTTAGGATTATGCCCCTTTATGGGGGTATCCAAAAAACTGGAAACCGCGATAGGCATGGGGTTTGCCACCACATTTGTGATGACACTCGCCTCTGTCTGCTCGTGGCTGATGGATACCTTTATCCTTATCCCGCTGGATATTCTCTATCTGCGCACACTGAGCTTCATCCTGGTGATCGCCGTGGTGGTGCAGTTCACCGAAATGGTGGTGCGTAAAACCAGCCCTGCACTCTACCGGCTGCTGGGGATCTTCCTGCCGCTGATTACCACCAACTGCGCCGTACTCGGTGTGGCACTGCTGAACATCAATCTGTCACATAACTTTCTGCAATCCGCCGTTTACGGATTTGGGGCGGCAGCCGGTTTCTCCCTGGTCATGGTGCTGTTTGCTGCTATCCGTGAGCGGCTGGCAACGGCAGATGTGCCGGCACCTTTCCGCGGGGCTTCTATCGGGCTGGTCACTGCCGGTCTGATGTCTCTGGCCTTTATGGGCTTCAGTGGTCTGGTGAAATTCTGATGACAATGATTTGGATTGCCGTTGCCGTAC
Source organism: Morganella morganii (assembly GCF_019402645.1). Classification (GTDB taxonomy): domain Bacteria; phylum Pseudomonadota; class Gammaproteobacteria; order Enterobacterales; family Enterobacteriaceae; genus Morganella; species Morganella morganii_D. Next base: position 1,345,610 of record NZ_VKKS01000001.1, on the reverse strand, counting down.
TCAGCCTGCTGGGTCTGGTATTTGGTCTGATACTTGGTTACGCCTCCCGCCGTTTCAAAGTGGAGGAAGATCCTATTGTGGATAAAATTGATGACATTCTGCCGCAGAGTCAGTGCGGGCAGTGTGGTTTTCCCGGTTGCCGCCCTTATGCGGAGTCCGTTGCCAATGGCGGTGCGATAAACCGCTGCGCCCCGGGCGGCGAGCAGGTGATGCTGAAACTGGCGGATATGCTGGGTGTGGATCCGCAGCCGCTCGACGGCGACGAATCCGTACTCAATCCGGTGCGCAAGGTTGCCTTTATTCATGAAGATCAGTGCATCGGCTGCACCAAATGTATTCAGGCATGCCCGGTGGACGCGATTATCGGTGCCACCCGCGCAATGCACACCGTGGTTGAAAATCTCTGCACCGGGTGTGATTTATGTGTCGCACCCTGCCCGACAGATTGTATTGAGATGATCCCGGTCGTCGTCACCCCGCGTAACTGGAAGTGGGATTTAAACACGATTCCGGTCAGAAATATTCCGGCTGATACCAGCGGTACTCCTGTCAAACCTGTTCAGATTGAGGCGTCATAAGTTTTATGTTCAATTTGCTCAATTTTCTGAAAAAAGACCGGGTATGGGATTTTGACGGCGGTATTCATCCGCCGGAAATGAAATTACAGTCCGTGCAGACACCGATGCGGGTGTGCCCGGTACCGGAAGAACTTATCATTCCGTTACAGCAGCATATCGGGAACGAAGGCGACGTGCTGGTCAGCCCCGGCGACCATGTCCTGAAAGGTCAGCCGCTGACACGCGGAACCGGCCGCAGCCTGCCGGTGCATGCCTCATCGTCCGGAACCGTGACTGCCGTGGAGCCTTGTGTGACCGCGCATCCGTCCGGTCTGACCGCGCCGTGTGTCCGTATCCGGACTGACGGGCTGGATACCCCGTATCCGGCGGAAAAAACAACAGATTTCACCTCTCTCTCCAAAACGGAGCTTACCGACCGTATTCATCAGGCCGGTATTGCCGGTCTCGGCGGCGCGGGCTTCCCGACCGCCAATAAACTGAAAGGCGGTGGTGACCTTATCCGCACCCTGATTATCAATGCCGCGGAATGTGAACCTTATATCACGGCGGATGACCGCCTGATGCAGGAGCATGCCGGGGAAATTCTCACCGGTATCCGTATTCTGATGCACCTTCTGGAACCGGAGCAGGTGCTCATCGGTATTGAAGATAATAAACCGGAGGCGATTGCCGCGCTGCGGGACGTCACGGCCGGAGAAAAACAGATTTTTGTACGGGTGATCCCGACCAAATACCCGTCCGGTGGTGCCAAACAGCTGACCAAAATTCTCACCGGCCGCGAAGTGCCATCCGGCGGACGCTCTTCCGATATCGGCGTGCTGATGCAGAACGTCGGGACAGTCGTTGCCATCAAACGTGCTATTACCGACGGCGAACCGCTGATCCGGCGGGTGGTGACGGTAACCGGCGAGGCCGTTGAATCGCCGGGAAACTTCTGGACACGTCTTGGTACACCGGTTCGTTTCCTGCTGCAACAGACCGGTTTTCATCCGCAACACGAACAAATGGTAGTGATGGGCGGCCCTCTGATGGGCTTTACGCTGCCGGATCTCAATGTGCCGGTAGTGAAAATCTGTAACTGTATTCTTGCACCGACCACAAACGAAATGGAACCGGCTGCGCCGGAAGAAGCCTGTATCCGTTGCAGCCACTGTGCGGATGCCTGTCCGGCCGGACTGCTGCCGCAGCAGCTTTACTGGTTCAGTAAAGGTAACGAACACGAAAAAGCGGAACAGCATCACCTGTTTGACTGCATCGAATGCGGAGCCTGTGCCTGGGTTTGCCCGAGCAACATTCCGCTGGTGCAATATTACCGGCAGGAAAAAGCACAACTCATTGAGATCCGTGAAGAAGCACAACGCGCCGCAGATGCCAAACTCCGCTTTGAAGCCAAACAGGAACGAATGGCACGGGAAAAAGAAGCCCGCGAGGCCCGCCACAAAAGTGCGGCGGTTCAGGTGGATGAGAAAGACAGTGCGGCTATCAGCGCCGCCCTTGCCCGCGTGAAAGCAAAAGACAGCGGCGCAGGCATGACCATTTCCGTCACCCCGTCTGTAGTACCTGATAACAGCGCCGTCATTGCCGCCCGTGAAGCACGTAAAGCACAGGCGCGTGCACGTCAGGCAGAAAAAGCGGCACAGGCCGCAGACGCATCTGCTGAAAACATACAACCGGCAGCGGAGGCGGAAATTGATCCGCGTAAAGCGGCTGTGGCTGCTGCTCTCGCCCGTGCCAAAGCGAAGAAAGCCACTCAGGCCGCAGAAGCACCGGCAGAAACCGCACAACCGGCTGCGGAGGCGGAAATTGATCCGCGTAAAGCGGCTGTGGCTGCTGCCATTGCCCGCGCCAAAGCGAAAAAAGCCGCTCAGGCCGCAGAGGCACCGGCGGAAACCGCACAACCGGCTGCGGAGGCGGAAACTGATCCGCGTAAAGCGGCTGTGGCTGCTGCCATTGCCCGCGCCAAAGCGAAAAAAGTCGCTCAGGCAGTTGCACCACATTCTGAAGAAACCACTGATTAATGAAGCGAAATAAGCATGAAATTTAGGCCCGTTTCCTCAAACGCCCCGCACCGGCTGAAAATTGCGGGATCACCGTTTACCCATAACCGTGACAACACATCCGCCATCATGCTGTGGGTGGTGATAGCCATGATCCCGGGAGTTGCCGCACAACTCTGGTTCTTCGGGATCGGCACACTGATTCAGGTTCTGATTGCAGTTACGACGGCGCTGATTACCGAAAGTATTGCTGTCCGCCTGCGCAATCAGCCGGTGATGCCGTATCTGAAAGATAACTCCGCACTGGTCACGGCTGTCCTGCTGGCTGTCAGTATCCCGCCGCTGGCGCCCTGGTGGATGATTGTCATCGGTACATTCTTTGCCGTGATTATTGCCAAACATTTATATGGCGGTCTGGGACAAAACCCGTTTAACCCGGCGATGGTCGGTTATGTGGTGCTGCTGATCTCCTTCCCGGTACAGATGACCAGCTGGCTACCCCCGGAAAGCCTGCAAATCGCACCTGTTTCGGTCAGTGACAGTCTGCATGTGATTTTTACCGGGTTATCAGATGGTGGTCTGACACTGGAGCAGTTACGTGCCGGTGCTGATGGCATGAGCCAGGCGACACCGCTCGACAGTTTCAAAACCGGCCTGCTGACCCGCGAAATGCCGGATATCCTGACACAGCCTGTTTTACAGGGCTCTGTTGCCGGTATCGGCTGGCAGTGGGTAAATATCGGTTACCTGATCGGCGGCTGTATTCTGCTCAACCGCAAAGTGATTGCATGGCAAATCCCGGCAGCCTTGCTGGGGACACTCGCGGTACTGTCAGCAATCGGGTATCTGATTGATTCATTACACTTTACCTCTCCGGTTATACAGCTGTTTTCCGGCGCTTCTATGCTCGGGGCGTTCTTTATCGCCACGGATCCGGTCACAGCCTCCACTACACCGCGCGGCCGTCTTATATACGGGATGCTGATCGGACTTCTGCTGTGGATTATCCGCGTTTACGGCGGTTATCCGGATGCCGTGGCATTTGCGGTACTGCTGGCCAATATCACCGTGCCGCTGATCGATACTTACACACAACCGCGTGTTTACGGGCACAACCGGGGGAACAAATGATTGCCACATTACGCCGTTACGGGTTGATCCTCGCTCTGTTTGCCGCTGGTACCACCGGACTGAGCGGATTTGTTTATACCCTGACAAAACCGGAAATAGATAAGCAGGCCGCCGCACAACAAAAGGCGCTGTTTGCCGAAATTCTGCCGGAATCCATTTATAATAATGACGTAATTGCAGAGTGCTATCTGGTCACGGATCCTGCGCTGGGTAATGAGCTGCCGCACCGGCTGTATGTTGCCCGCAAAGACGGAACGCCGGTTGCGGCCGTACTGGAATCTACGGCCCCGGACGGTTATTCCGGTAATATTCAGCTGCTGGTTGCGGCCGGTTTTAACCGGACGGTGCTCGGCTCCCGCGTAACTGAACACAAAGAAACCCCGGGGCTGGGTGATAAAATTGATACCCGGATTTCAGACTGGATCACCACACTGAGCGGCAAACATATTGAATCCGCCAATGACCCGCACTGGGCGGTGAAAAAAGACGGCGGGGATTTTGATCAGTTCACCGGTGCCACCATCACGCCGCGCGCGGTTGTCAATGCTGTCCGTGCAACAGCGGATTATATGCAGACACTGCCGCCGCTGCTGAACACCTTACCTCAATGCGGAGCAGAATAATGAGTCAGATTAAAGGGTTATTCGCCGACGGATTATGGAAAAACAACTCTGCCCTGGTCCAGGTGCTGGGGTTGTGCCCGCTGCTGGCGGTCTCTTCCACAGTCACCAACGCACTGGGCCTTGGACTGGCCACCACTCTGGTGCTGATTTGTACTAATGTGGCCGTTTCCGCACTGCGCCGCTGGATCCCGTCAGAAATCCGTATTCCTATCTATGTGATGCTGATTGCCTCTGTTGTGACCGCAGTTCAGTTGCTGATTAATGCCTATGCATTCGGCTTATATCAATCACTCGGTATATTTATCCCGCTGATTGTGACCAACTGTATTGTCATTGGCCGCGCTGAAGCATTTGCCGCCAAAAATGCGGTTTATCCTTCTGCTATTGATGGCCTGGCAATGGGGCTTGGGGCAACCGCCGCACTGTTTGTGCTCGGAGCCATGCGCGAGATCCTCGGTAACGGCACTCTGTTTGACGGTGCGGATCTGCTGCTCGGTGACTGGGCAAAAGTGCTGCGCATCGATGTGCTGCACCTTGATACCCCGTTCCTGCTGGCAATGCTGCCGCCGGGGGCCTTTATCGGACTTGGTTTAATGCTGGCGGGCAAGTATCTTATTGATGAAAAAATGAAAAAACGCAAAAATGTACCTGCAGGTCCGCAATACGAAACAGAAAAAGGATGCGGAAGCCATCTGGTCAAATAACTGTATAATTAAGCAGACTCCTTCCCGGGAGTTTGCTTTTATCATGAATGAGCCAATGTCGTTATGAATAAAGAAAAACGTATTGAAATCCTGACCCGCCTGCGGGATAACAACCCGCAACCCACCACTGAACTGCTGTTTGATTCTCCGTTTGAATTACTGATTTCTGTCTTATTATCCGCTCAGGCGACAGATGTCAGTGTCAATAAAGCCACCCGCCCGCTGTACGCCGTTGCCAATACACCGCAGGCCATCCTGAATTTGGGTGTGGACGGGGTGAAGTCTTACATTAAAACCATAGGGTTATTTAATACCAAGGCAGAGAATGTGATAAAAACCTGCCGGATGCTGGTTGAATTACATAACGGTAAGGTTCCGGAAGACAGAGCGGCACTCGAAGCGCTGCCCGGTGTGGGCCGCAAAACCGCCAATGTGGTGCTAAATACCGCGTTCGGCTGGCCGACCATTGCGGTTGATACCCATATTTTCCGGGTCTGCAACCGCACAAAATTTGCCCCCGGCAAAAATGTGGATGAGGTGGAACAAAAATTATTGCGGGTTGTTCCGGCAGAATTTAAAGTCGACTGCCATCACTGGTTTATACTGCACGGGCGTTACACTTGTGTTGCCCGCAAACCCCGCTGCGGTTCATGCATCATTGAAGATTTGTGTGAATTCAGCGAAAAAGTGTATCCGGAAGATTAACCTGCTGCGGTTTAAACAGAAATTGCTCTCTGTGCTTGCGGGCAGCGTGAATTCGCGTAAAAATAACCATAAATTTGCTCACCCAACCAGTACGGGAACCTATGTTTCAAGATAACCCGCTGTTAGCTCAGCTAAAACAACAGCTCCACGATAAAACATTGCGTGTCGAAGGGATCGTAAAAAGTACCGATAAAGGCTACGGTTTCCTGGAAGTTGACGGACAAAAATCCTATTTTATTCCGCCGCCGCAAATGAAAAAGGTCATGCACGGCGATCGCATCACTGCCGCTATTCACACAGTGAATAATAAAGATGTGGCAGAGCCGGAAGCCCTGGTCACCCCGTTTCTGGACAGATTTGTCGGCCGCGTGCAGCGCAAAGAGAATGATGATCGTCTCTGGATCATTCCTGACCATCCGCTGTTAAAAGACTCCATTCCCTGCCGTCCGGCAAAAGGGGTTGATCACGCGTTCCGTCAGGGTGACTGGGCCGTTGCGGAAATGCGCCGCCATCCGCTGAAAGGCGACCGCAGCTTCCACGCAGAAATCACCGGGTTTATCACTGATGCCGATGACCATTATGCCCCATGGTGGGTTACGCTGACCCGCCACCAGCACGCACTGAAAGAACCTGAGCCGGTTGAAGCGACTATGGCGGATGATGACCTGCCGCGCACTGACCTGACACATCTGGATTTCGTGACTATTGACAGCGCATCCACCGAAGATATGGATGATGCACTTTATATCACAACCGGTGACAACAACCAGCTTCAGCTGACCATTGCAATTGCTGACCCGACCAGCTATATCCCGGCCGGCAGCGAAATGGATGCCATTGCCCATAAACGCGCATTTACCAACTATCTGCCGGGCTTTAATATCCCGATGCTGCCGCGTAATCTGTCTGATGACCTGTGCTCGCTGCACCCCCATGTGCGCCGTCCGGCACTGGTGTGTCAGGTTTCCGTTAATGAAGACGGCTCCCTGGCTGATGATGCCGTATTCTTCGCAGCCTGGGTTGAATCCAAAGCCAAGCTCGCTTATGAGGATATATCCGACCTGCTGGAAGGTGTTGCTGACCGGCTGACTGCTGATGAAACTATCCGCCGCCAGATTTCACTATTGCAGGATATGTACCAGCGCCGCCACCACTGGCGTGAAACTCACGCACTGGTCTTTAAAGATCGCCCTGATTACCGCTTTATTCTTGATGAAAACGGCGTGGTGACAGATATCGTGGCAGAGCAGCGCCGCAGTGCCAACCGCATTGTGGAAGAGGCGATGATCACCGCCAATATCTGTGCAGCAGAGGTACTGGATAAAAAACTCGGCTTTGGTGTCTATAACGTGCACACCGGGCTGGATCCGCTGACTATCGGACAGGCCGTTGCCCTGCTCGCTGAAAACGGCATTAACTTCAGTGCGGAAGAGCTGCTGACCCTGGACGGTTTCTGTCGTCTGCGCCGTGAGCTGGATAACCAGCCGACGCAATTCCTCGACAGCCGTATCCGCCGCTTCCAGACCTTTGCAGAAGTACGGATGGAGAAAGGCCCGCACTTTGGTCTGGGACTGAATGGTTACGCGACCTGGACATCCCCTATCCGTAAATACAGTGATATTGTGAACCACCGCCTGCTGAAAGCCATTATTTCCGGCCAGTCTGCGGAAAAACCGGCTGAGGCACTGGCCGAACATCTGGCAGAACGCCGCCGCGCCAACCGTATGGCAGAGCGTGATGTCGGTGACTGGTTATATGCCCGTTACCTGCAACCGTATGCCGGTACAGATACACCGTTTCCGGCTGAGATCATTGATATCACGCGTGGCGGCGTGCGTGTCCGTCTGACAGATAACGGCGCGGTAGCCTTTATCCCGGGCACCTTCATCCATCCGGTCAAAGATGAACTCCAGTGCAGTCAGGAAACCGGTTCTGTGCTGATCAAAGGTGAAGTCCGTTACCGCCTCAATGACATCATTCCGGTGAAAATTGAGGAAGTTAAGATGGAAACCCGCAGTATTCTGGCCCGTCCGCTCTGACCCGGCACCGGAATCACTGACTGATAAGAACCGCCGTTCTGCTTTAACGGCGGTTTTTTTATTCCCGCCACTCAGAACCTGCCGCTGATTCTGCCATTAAATCCCGCGCACGAATACATTCATCAGAATTTAATTTTTATTTAAATCATATGGATAGAAATTAATAATGTGATTGCTATAGTGATAACATTCAGTCATTCAGCGGGAAAATAAGATGAAGAAAATAGTAACGGTACTGCTTGTCGCCGGTGGCTTGCTGGCGCTCAGCGGCTGTAAGAACCTGTCAGAGCAGGAGAAAGATACTGCAATTGGTGCTGAGTTAGGGGCTATCAGCGGAGCCATTCTGACAGATGGCTCCGGTTTGGGCACTGTCGGTGGTGCCGCTGTCGGCGGAATTATCGGCCATGAGGCCGGACAGTAAAAAAGGCGTCCGCAACGGACGCCCTGTTTATCGGTCAGCCACCTGCCAGTTTGACTTTAAAACCTTTATCTTCCAGCAGTTGCTTCAGTAAATCACGTTTATCACCCTGAATTTCGATGACACCGTCTTTCAGTGAACCGCCGCAGCCACAACGTTTTTTCAGGTCTGCCGCCAATTTACTCAGTGCTGCATCATCCAAATCAAGACCGGTGATCAGGCACACACCTTTACCTTTGCGACCGCTGGTCTGCCGCTGAATACGGACGATACCGTCGCCTTTCGGGCGCTCCGCTTTGATTTCTGGTTCATCAATACGGCCGCCGTCTGTTGAATAAACCAGCCGTGAATTATTATCCATCTTATAATACTCCCACAGAGGCATTAATTGCCTGCAATGCAGCCTGCGGGTCATTACTGCGGGTGATCGGCCGCCCGATAACCATATAGTCCACCCCGGCACTTACCGCCTGCGGTGGTGTCATGATACGGCGCTGATCACCGGCATCACTGCCTTCAGGGCGGATCCCCGGTGTAACCAGTTTAAATTCCCGGCCCAGGGTGTCTTTCATCAGTTTTGCTTCATGCGCGGAACAGACCACACCATCCAGCCCGCAGTTCTGAGTTAATTTTGCGAGACGCAGCGCGTGCTCTGCCGGTGTGGCATCAATACCGGTTCCGGCCAGGTCGGATTGCTCCATGCTGGTCAGCACGGTCACGGCAATCAGCAATGGCGCATCTTTACCATACGGCAGCAGGATCTCTTTTGCCGCCGTCATCATACGCTCACCACCTGCCGCATGAACATTAACCATCCATACACCCAATTCAGCTGCTGCCCGTACCGCATGCGCCGCTGTATTCGGAATATCATGGAATTTAAGATCAAGAAATACCTCAAACCCGCGCTGCTGCAATGCCCGGACACATTCCGGTCCGCAGAAAGTAAACAGCTCTTTACCGACTTTCAGACGGCACTGTGCCGGGTCGATACGATCTGCAAAAGCCAGCGCATCGTCCGGATTGTCGTAATCGAGTGCAACAATAACAGGCGATGCGATATCTGCACGGCCTGTATGCGAAGAAAGAGATGTCATGAATTGATTACCTGTGGTTGGTGAGTTTATACGGGTAAATAAATACGGGAAAATGTGACGTTGTCACTGTCCGTCCAGCCCTCTGATAGGCTTGATAGTATCCCATGACCGGCAGGACGGACAGTGCCAGTACAGGGCATGCGATGTAAATCCGCATTTGCCGCAGCGGTAATCCGGTTTGGTCCGGATTTGTTCCCCGACCATGTTACGCAACAGTCCGAGGCTCTCTTTGGCGCGGCCTTCCTCCGCTTCTGACAGATAATATTCCATCAGGCGGCAAAACAAACGCATGGTCGGATGGCGCTGCAACTGGCGGTTAACGTAGGTGATCGCCATTTCCGGCCCTTCCTGCTGTTCAATAATATCCGCAAGATAGAGTTCGGCAATGGCACCGATATTTTCATCCGAGCAGTGCAGCAGATATTCTGCCCACTCCGCCGGCTGATCAAGATGGGTGTAGCAGGTTTCCAGCATCGGCAGTGTTTCACTGACCATTTCTTTATCCTGCCCGAATACCCGTTTGAGGACAGTAACGGCTTTGCTGTATTCCGCCCGTTCAATATGAATGCGCCCCTGCATAATCGATACACGGGCACAATTTTTATCCGCCCCGGCAGCTTTGGCGAGATACGCGAATGCCCCGTCGGGGTTATCACTGCCCAGTGCCTGCAATGCCAGCTCACAATAGAAGTTAGCGATATTCTCCCGCTGCCCGGTGTCACCCTGTTTCAGCAGTTTTTCACCGATTTCAATAGCTTTGCTCCAGTCACTGGTGGACTGATAAATCGATAACAGAGACTGAAGCGCGCTCTGTCTGAAATCCGCCTCATCAATCAGCTGTAAAAACAGGGCTTCCGCCCGGTCATATACCCCGGCGGCCACATAATCACGGCCAAGCTGCTGCGTGGCGAGAAGGCGTTGTTCATAGGAGAGAGAGGCGCTTTCCATCAGTGACTGATGGATGCGGATGGCGCGTTCCACTTCGCCGCGCGAACGGAACAGGTTACCGAGTGTAAGGTGAGCTTCAAACGCAGAACTGTCTTCTTTCAGCATGTCGAGGAACAAATCAACCGCTTTATCCTGCTGGTCGGACAGCAAAAAGTTTACGCCTGCCACATAGTCACGTGACAGGCGATCAGCATGTTGTTGTTGATTCTGCTGCGCGCTGCGCCGCCCCATATACCAGCCATATGCGGCAGCAATGGGCAACAGAAGAAACAACAGCTCAAGCATAATGCTTATTCCTTAGTGGTATCCCGCAGCACAACCGAACCGGAAGACTGCACCGTCTGGTCAGCTTCCAGACGTTTGATCCGGTGCCGGGCGCGGGCCAGCGACAACCGCAGACGTAAATAAAACAGACCGCAGACAATCCAGCCCAGCACAAAACCGATACCGAAAAGTACAGCCAGCAAGGTGGATACAGAATACTGCCCCTGCGCAATCAGATAATTAAATGTGACTACCTGATCGTTATTTGCGCCCAGTGTCACCGAAATGATGAAAACCACCAGTACAAGGATAAAAATCAGAAAATATTTCACCGGCGTTCCTATTATCAGGCTTGCATTTCACGCCTGCTTCTTGCAGACGCACTAACCCCTTAAGTTACCATTTACCCCGGGGAGAATAAAAGTAATTTATTGTGTTCCCGAGTTTTTTCGCTTTTCTGCCGGTATCCGCACAGAATACCGGCAACGGGTTTCACATGCCCTATAATAACATGATTTCAGGTCAGCGGTGGTGGCTGCATGCCATTTTCATGTTGTTTATTAAGCCAGATAAAAAACAGCCATATCAGTATTACATTAATAATCAAAGACATAATAATATCAGACGACCAGTGCATCCCCAGCGCCAGACGGCTGTATTCCGCCAGAACTCCCCACAGCAGAATCACACCTGCCAGCCCCCGGCGTCCCTGTACACTGAAAAACACAAAAAGTATCAGTGCCCAGGCACTTGCAAACAGTGCATGACCGGACGGAAACGCATAGCCGGTTTCACTTTTCCAGTGTTTCAGCAGCCAGCCCGGCACCTGATAATGATTTTTCACTGTATTTTCCAGTAGTTGTGTCCGTTCCGTACGTGAAAGGTCATAGAATCCTTTTTCCGGTACAATACCCTGCTGTGCCAGCCAGACCACATACGGACGCGGCTCTTTGATGGTGTTTTTCATCGCCACTTTAATTCCCTGTCCCGCAGCCACTACCACCAGGATCATTGCCGCCGTGCGCAATGCCTGCCTTCTGCTGCCGCGAAACAAACGGACAAACAGGATACAAAAAAAGAGTGATACGATAATCGCCAGCGGATACGCCGCAGTATCAGTAAGGCGCCACAGCCCGCGCAGAAGATCATCGTCACCCGACGGCTGCCAGCGCCAGCCGGTCAGTAATGTCACCATCGGTACCAGCATCAGCAATACGATGCCGGCGATAAAGGGTTTTGTCAGGTTTTTCATCCGGGTTGAATCATTCCGTTAAAAATAAATATTATTTTATCAAACTGATGTACTACTATGGTCATGTTCAGTTATTTGACCCGGAAAAGGAATGTCAGTTTCACTTCCCGGGCAACGCAGATAATAACATCGCCAATACGATTATGTGCGTTTAAATAAAGATATTTATATCAATGAGTTAATAAATCATGAATAAAGAGTTGCAGTTAAAACGTGTCGCACAGGCAAAATTGCCTACTCCGTTCGGGGAATTTCTGATGGTCGGATTTGAAGAAATTGCCACAGGTCACGATCATGTGGCACTGGTGTTCGGTGATATCAGCGGTGATGAGCCGGTGTTATCCCGTGTCCATTCTGAATGCTTAACCGGTGATGCACTGTTCAGCCTGCGCTGTGACTGTGGTTTCCAGCTCGAAGCCGCGTTAAAACATATTTCAGAAGAAGGCCGGGGTGTATTACTGTATCACCGTCAGGAAGGTCGTAATATTGGTCTGCTGAATAAAATTCGTGCCTATGCGTTACAGGACACCGGGCTGGATACCGTCGAAGCCAACCAGAAGCTGGGATTTGCCCCGGATGAACGCGATTTCACTTTGTGTGCCGACATGTACAAACTGCTTGATGTGCACGCCGTCCGCCTGCTGACCAATAACCCGGAAAAAGTAGAGATTCTGACTCAGGCCGGCATTAATATTACTGAACGCGTACCGCTGATTGTCGGCCGTAATCCGGCTAACGCCCATTACCTGGATACCAAAGCGGAAAAAATGGGACACATGCTGTGCCAGTCTCCGGGCTGTAATCATTGATTCACCTGCAAAAGTAAAAACAGAAAAGCGCGGCAATTGCCGCGCTTTATTTTTTACCTGTATTACTGTCTTACGCCAGCATCTGCCGGATCACATAACAGAGGATACCGCCGTGGCGGTAATATTCCAGTTCAGTCTGTGTATCAATACGGCACAGGGCGTTCAGTTCGGTCACCCGGCCATCCGCATACGTGATACGTACCGGCACAATCTGTTTCGGTGTAACATTGTTCAGATCACCGGCATCAATCAGTTCATCCCCGGTCAGCCCCAGCGTACCGCGATCCGTTCCGGCCGGAAATTCCAGCGGCAGAATCCCCATACCAATCAGGTTGGAACGGTGGATACGCTCATAGGACTCCGTCAGTACCACCCGCACGCCCAGCAGATTGGTTCCTTTCGCTGCCCAGTCACGGCTGGATCCGGAACCATACTCTTTCCCGGCAACCACCACCAGCGGCGTCCCGGATTCCTGATAACGCATCGCGGCATCAAAGATAGTCAGTATTTCCCCGGACGGAATATGGCGGGTAAATCCGCCCTCTGTGCCCGGCACCATTTCATTGCGGATGCGGATATTGGCAAACGTCCCGCGCACCATCACTTCATGGTTACCGCGCCTTGAACCATAGGAGTTAAAATCCGCCGGTTTCACGCCGTGCGCCTGTAAATAGCGTCCCGCCGGACTGTCTGCCTTGATGTTCCCCGCCGGGGAGATATGGTCAGTCGTGACGGAGTCGCCGAGGATCGCCAGAATCCGCGCTTGTTTCACATCTTTTACCGGTGCAGGGTTAACCGGCATTCCCTCAAAATACGGCGGATGGCGGATATAGGTGGAATCCGGCTGCCACTGATAAGTCGGGGTATTTTCCACCGGCAGTGACTGCCATTGTTCATCTCCGTCAAAAACAGAGGAATATTCCTTGCGGAACATCTCTGTTTTCACTTTTTCCACCGCAGCGGCAATTGCAGCATTATCCGGCCAGATATCTTTTAACCACACCGGGCTGCCCTGTTTATCATAGCCCAGCGGATCTGTTTCCAGGTTACAGTGCAGGTTTCCGGCCAGTGCATAGGCCACTACCAGCGGCGGAGACGCCAGCCAGTTGGTTTTCACCAGCGGATGAATACGACCTTCAAAATTCCGGTTACCGGACAACACCGCGCCGACCGTCAGGTCATGATTTTTAATGGCAGTTTCAATTTCCGCATCCAGCGGGCCGGAGTTACCAATACAGGTGGTGCAGCCATAACCCACGAGATTAAATCCCAGCTGATCCAGATACGGTGTGAATCCGGCGGCATTCAGATAATCTGTCACCACTTTCGAGCCGGGAGCAAGAGAGGTTTTTACCCACGGCTTGCGGGTCAGCCCTTTTTCCGCAGCATTTTTCGCCAGCAGACCAGCGGTCATCAGCACACCGGGGTTGGAGGTGTTGGTACAGGATGTGATAGCGGCAATCACCACTGCGCCATCTTCCATGACAAAGTCCCTGCCGTGCCGAGTGACCGCAACTTTCACCGCCGGAGATTTTTTATTCAGCTCCAGATCAACCGCCGACTGAAACGCATCCGGCACCTGTGCCAGCACCACTCTGTCCTGAGGACGTTTCGGCCCGGCCAGACTGGTCTGTACATCCGCCAGATCCAACGCCAGCCCGGAGGTAAAGCGGGGTTCATCCCCTTCATGACGCCACAATCCCTGTTCTTTGCAGTAAGTTTCCACCAGTGCGATTTCTTCATCACTGCGCCCGGTCAGCCGCATATAGCTGAGTGTGACATTATCCACCGGGAAGAACCCACAGGTCGCACCGTACTCCGGTGCCATATTGGCAATGGTGGCGCGGTCAGCCAGCGGCAGCTGCGCCAGACCGTCACCCCAGAATTCAACAAATTTACCCACCACACCGTGTTTACGCAGCATTTGTGTCACTGTCAGCACCAGATCAGTGGCCGTAATCCCCTCGCGCAGACGGCCGGTCAGTTTAAACCCGACCACATCGGGGATCAGCATCGATACCGGCTGCCCGAGCATCGCCGCTTCCGCTTCAATACCCCCCACACCCCAGCCCAGTACGCCGAGGCCGTTAATCATGGTGGTATGGGAATCTGTCCCGACAAGGGTATCCGGATAAGCATAGGTTTTACCATCACGGGTATCATACCAGACTGATTTTCCGAGATATTCCAGATTGACCTGATGGCAGATCCCTGTCCCCGGCGGTACCACACGGAACCGGTCAAATGCCTGCTGTCCCCAGCGCAGGAAGCGGTAACGCTCGTTATTACGTGACATCTCAATGGCCACGTTATCCGCAAATGCCTGCTCACTGGCATATTCATCCACCATCACCGAGTGGTCAATAACCAGATCGACCGGTGACAGCGGATTTACCTTGTTCTCCTCTCCGCCCAGCACGCGGATAGCCTGACGCATCGCCGCCAGATCCACTACCGCAGGGACACCGGTAAAATCCTGCATCAGCACCCTGGCGGGCCGGAAGGCAATTTCATGATCAGCTGTGCCGGTTTTCTGCCAGTCAATCAGTGCCTGTAAATCATGCACCTGCACACTATCGCCATCGAGATTACGCAACAGGTTTTCGGCCAGCACTTTCAGGGATTTGGGTAATTTATCAAGATTGCCGAGCTGTTCCGCCAGGCGGGAGAGATGATAGATATGGTAGTGTTTTCCGCCCGCCGTCAGTTGGGCTTCACACTGTTGCTTTAAGGTTAACGACATAACGCCTCCACACAGAGTGTACGGGTTAAACAGGTATCTTCCTTATTATTTTCATTATAAAGATACCATATTCCCGTAATCTTTGCGGGGGCAACAACACAATTTGTTAATTCAATGTAACTAAAACTAACAATTTTTCAGGATAATTAATCCGGGCTGTATGCGGTGATAACCCGGGTTCCCTGCCCGTCAGTCTCA
Source organism: Morganella morganii (assembly GCF_019402645.1). Classification (GTDB taxonomy): domain Bacteria; phylum Pseudomonadota; class Gammaproteobacteria; order Enterobacterales; family Enterobacteriaceae; genus Morganella; species Morganella morganii_D. Next base: position 1,330,104 of record NZ_VKKS01000001.1, on the reverse strand, counting down.
AACGTTATCGCATCCTGACCGCCGTTAACTAACTGAGCTACCATAAAAAAGCCGCGATTGCGGCTTATCAGAGAGAATAGATATTGGAGCTGTTAACTATATCTGCTCAATTATGAACTGATATTTTTGCTATTTAGCGGTGGTTGGGTACCCAATTTTTACTATGTTCTGAAAAATATGGCCAGTAATCACACCCGAACAATACAGGCTAATTTATATTTTTATCAGAATCCCATGACGAGTGCGGTTTAAAAGGTTTTATCTGAACCCGGTTACCATTTTTTAAGCAATCCTCTGTAATTTGTTTTACACCCTCTTCCGGCCACAGGGCGGTATGAAAACCAATTTCACTGTATGGAACTACATTATCTTTTAAATTAATACTGGGTTTTGACATCACCAGTGATTGAGTGTAAGTAAGGTCATCAACAGAATGCAATGGCATTTGCCAGTTTATTAAGTAATTATCTTTCCATATAACATTAACTTTATCTTCCCGATTCTCATCACTCCATTTATATCCGATCAGACAAAAATCATTAACCTTGTCATTCATCTTAAATATTGCTATAAAATATTTTGCTGATTCCAAAAAATGTTTTTTATACAACTTATCATCAAACGGCTTAAATGTTACATCAGGCTTTTTATCATATATGCCCCAACTCCCGGTATGTTCCCATGTTTGCGCATAAACGGTTCCGGTTAATGAAATGGCTAGTAACAATACAGCTATATTTTTTTTATTCATAAAAATACTCTTTATTATTTTAGAAAGTCAGCTTTAAGTTTTGTAAAGGTTTGCCCCTGAAGATTTTTATACAATTCAAAATTATCGCCCCCAAGACCATTATCTTTTGTGCGCCAACCAATTACTTCATGAGATAAAATGATAGTATCTTTTCTGGCAATGGTTATTGCGTCTGATATTAACGACCTATACTTTTTCATATCAGAACCACCATCATTTGCCCTGGTTATCATTATGTTTATTCTGGTTAATATGCCGGGCGATATGGTATTTCCTTTAAAACCCTCGATTACTCTGCCATTAAATATCAATCCCAATAATTTATCACGTCCGTCCTGCGGCACATCCAAATATTGTGCTTTTGGCGAAGCTATTCTGTTATAAAGTGCATCATGCATCAGAGTCATTGCCTCTTTAGCATCTTTTTGATTAAAGCCCCCGTTTTCCGGAGTTGATGTTTCAGAAAGCAAAACCTGCACCATTGCTTTTTGTCTGGGTGTTAAATTTGCAGGAATACCGATTATTGGTAATACCACAAATGTTAATTTCGGAAAACAGTCTGAGACTTTTCCCTTTAGCTCAGTAATATTGCACTGACGAATACCTTTGGTCACTGAGGTAATCTCGCTACTTCCTTCGCTTACTGCTGTCACAGTTAATGCTTGCTCTCTTTTTTTATTATCCGCTTTTTGTGTTAAGCGAATTCGCTCATTACTGGATTTAAACATTAAATGTTCTTTGTTATACTGACCTTCTATTTTTAATGTAACCGAATATCCGGGAGTCAATTCAAACTCTTGCCTGGTCAGATTTAATCCATTATTCATCCTGATGACAAAATCGGACATCTCATTCACCTTTCCTTGTTATTTAATATTCAACTTACAGGTATAGCTTAAGTGAAATAAAATGTAAACCATGTTACTCACGAAAAAACACTTATACTGCGATTATCTATTTGCTTTATATAACCAATCCACTAAGCATCACATCAGTGCCTGCTCAAACCTCGTGGTTATTTAAGTCCGCAGTAAATCCACCGCAACTGACCATTTGCAGCATAATACCATTATTTTCTGACTTTATTTTCAAATGACCAGTTATGTGCAACCATCATTACCGGCTGAACATAACCAAAGTTATGAGTAATGACTAATAGCAGTCCTTTATGGTATTGCGGGTAAGCTATTTTTTCTTTAATTCCGCCATATTTTCATTATGTTTTTTCTGAAAATAATTTAAATGCGTTATCTGTCTCCTTGCACTCCTTTGTTTTTGTGTTATTCCGATAACAATCTGAATAGCTTAGCCCAATAATACCTGAGATAGCTGTGATATTATCGAGCTGCCAACGACAGAAGCCGGGGTCTGAATGTTCAGCACAAACATCATTACTCATTGAAATAACAGAGTCTTTCTCTGATTGATTTGCCTGTACCATAAATGGAAATAGCAGAGCCACCCACAATAATTTTAATTCACAATAACCTCGTTTACATTCACCTCAAAGTCTCCTCAAATTCAGCTGATGTTTCTGTTATGAGCGCTCCAACTGAAAATGACCACTTACGGCATAATACCGTGATCAGAGGTGTTTGGTGAGGATTTTATTAACCCTATCCCACCACTTCTCATATGCCTCGCGTTGTTCATCAATACACGGTTTCTTTGCAGACCGGTGCAGCCGGTAACGGAGATGCGGATACAACCGCCGGAAACAGCCCGGCGGCAAGCAGGACAGCGCCTGTCAGTACGGATAGTTTAATCATCAGTCCCCTGATAATGTGCGTTCAGACAATCGGCAGCGGAATGTCTTTAAACATGGCTTCGATATCTTCATTATTGCGCAGAGCTATCGCTTTATCCACCACATCGCGCGTCAGATGCGGCGCGAAACGCCATATAAAATCATACATATAGGTTCTCAGGAAACTGCCGCGCCGGAAACCGATTTTTGTGGTGCTGTAGCTGAATTTATCCCGCATATCAATACTGACGAGGTCTTTATCCGTCTCCGGATCAACCGCCATACTGGCAATAATCCCGATCCCGAGACCAAGGCGGACATAGGTTTTAATCACATCAGCGTCAGTCGCGGTAAAGACGACTTTCGGCTTCAGGCCCTGTTTTTCAAAGGTGTTATCCAGCTCAGAACGGCCGGTGAAACCGTGGGTATAGGTGACGATCTCATATTCAGCGATATCCGCGATAGTCAGGTCGCGCCTCTGTGCCAGCGGGTGGTCACGGCGGACCACCACGGCCCGGTTCCACTGATAGCACGGCAGCATAATCAAATCGTTATACAGATGCAGTGCCTCTGTTGCGATGGCAAAATCGCTGTTACCTTTGCAGACATCCTCGGCGATCTGTGTCGGCGTCCCCTGGTGCATATGCAGAGAAACGTGCGGGTAACGCTCAATAAAACCTTTAATCACCGGCGGAAGTGCATAACGCGCCTGGGTATGGGTCGTGGCGATACTCAGGGTTCCCTGCTCCGGATAAGTGTGCTCGCTGGCAACCGCTTTGATGGCATCAATTTTTGCCAGCACTTCGCGGGAGATACGGATAACCGATTCCCCGGCTGGTGTCACATGGGTCAGATGTTTGCCGCTGCGGGCAAAAATCTGCATACCCAGTTCATCTTCCAGCATGCGAATCTGCTTACTGATACCGGGCTGTGATGTGTACAGCCCCTCGGCGGTCGAGGAGACATTCAGATTGTGATTAACCACTTCCACAATATAGCGCAGCTGCTGTAATTTCATCCGCTTATTCCTTTCCGTGCAGGTTTGACATTGCTTACTCCTTTTTCATCTTTCTTATTATAAAAAAGAATAAGTGAGCAAATTGTTATAACGTTATTCTATTCAGTGACGATATAACAAAAACTGCACAGGCACCAGCTTAAAAATAACAGACCAATGCCCTGTTGCAGCTCATTTCGCAGAGAAGCGCGGGAAATCGCGGCTATTCCTTCTTAGGCTATTTTCATCAATACTTATAACAGAACGATATTAATTACTATCTGCGGATCTTTTTCACCCTTCAGTCAGGCATAACATCCTGTAATAGTCAGGTCATTGTTTCCGGTAAAAAAACCGGTCAGGGAAATCCTGACCGGTTTTTTATTGTGATACCGCCGATATTATAACGACAGATTATTTGGCTTTCTCAACCCACTTACCATCGATATAGAATGCAGACCAGCCGGTCGCTTTACCATCTTTATCGGATGCCACATACTGCTGTTTGGTTTTACGGCTCCAGCGGACAGTGGTCGGATTGCCATCCGGATCTGCGACCGGCGCTTCCGCCAGATAACGCATTTTTTCAGACAGACGATCTTTAAAACGAACCAGTTCTGCCACTTGCGGCGCACGGGTTTCCCGTGATTTCGGGAAGTTATGCGCCGCCAGGAAGATACCGGCCGCACCATCACGCAGTACAAAGTAGGCGTCTGATTTTTCGCACGGCAGTTCCGGTAGCGGTACCGGATCTTCTTTCGGCGGAGCCACTTCGCCGTTACGCAGAATTTTACGGGTATTCTTACATTCGTCGTTGGTACAACCCATGTATTTACCGAAACGCCCCATTTTCAGGTGCATTTCAGAGCCGCATTTTTCGCATTCAACAACCGGGCCGTCGTAACCTTTAATGCGGAATTCACCCTCTTCGACTTCGTACCCTTCACATTCCGGGTTATTACCGCAGACATGCAGTTTACGGCCGGTGTCGATCAGATAGCTGTCCATCGCAGTACCGCATTTCGGGCAGCGGCGGCGGGCACGCAGTGCGTTGGTTTCCGCATCATCCCCTTCGAGAATATTGAGGATCTCATGTTCCGGGATCAGGTTGATAGTCTGCTTGCAACGTTCTTTCGGCGGCAGGGCATAACCGGAACACCCCAGGAATACCCCGGTGGAGGCGGTACGGATCCCCATCGGACGGGAACAGGTCGGACAGATGATTGAAGTGATGACCATCGGGTTCATCCGCATACCGCCTTCTTCCGGCTCTTTACCCGCGTTATCCAGCTGTTTGCTGAAATCGGCAAAGAATTCGTCCAGCACCGATTTCCATTTCGCTTCATTGTTGGCGATATGGTCCAGCTGATTTTCCATCCGGGCAGTAAAGTCGTAATTCATCAGTTCCGCAAAGGTTTCTTCGAGGCGATCGGTGACAATTTCACCCATTTTCTCGGCATAGAAACGCCGGTTTTCCACTTTTACATAACCGCGATCCTGAATGGTGGAAATAATAGATGCATACGTGGATGGCCGCCCGATACCACGTTTTTCCAGTTCTTTGACCAGCGAGGCTTCACTGAAACGTGCAGGCGGCTTGGTAAAGTGCTGCACAGGTTCAATCGCTTCACGTGTCATGACCGTGCCCGGTGCAATGGCCGGCAGTGTATTATCTTCATCATTCTTACGCAGTGCAGGCATCACCTTAGTCCAGCCGTCAAAACGCAGCGTGCGCCCTTTGGCTTTCAGTGTGAAGTCGCCCGCTTCTGCGGTCAGTGTGGTGGAATCGTATTTTGCCGGTGTCATCTGACACGCAACAAACTGACGCCAGATTAACTGATACAGGCGGCGCGCATCCGGCTCCATATCTTTAAGCATCTCTTCCGTTACGGCGATATCAGACGGACGGATAGCTTCGTGCGCTTCCTGGGAATTTTCTTTATTGCTGTACAGATTCGGCGAGGCAGGCAGATATTTATCACCGAAATTCCCGGTGATATAGTCACGCGCCATCGTAATGGCATCCTGGCTCAGGTTGGTGGAATCGGTACGCATATAGGTGATGTGACCGGCTTCATACAGTCGCTGTGCCATCATCATGGTTTTCTTCACACCAAAGCTCAGACGGGTACTCGCGGCCTGCTGGAGTGTGGAGGTAATAAACGGCGCCCCCGGCTTGCTGGAAGTCGGACGGTCTTCACGGTCAATAATTTTAAAAGTGGCTGCCTGTAATTTGCTGACAGCAGCATATGCCTGTTTCTCATTGACAGCTTTAAAGGTTTTTCCGTTTTCCTGTACCACTTCCATGCGCAGCTGATCTTTTTTATCAGACAACAGCGCGTGGATCTGCCAGTACTCTTCCGGCACAAAAGCTTTGATTTCGCGCTCGCGCTCAACAATCAGACGCACCGCGACGGACTGCACACGACCGGCAGACAAACCACGGGCAATTTTCTTCCACAGCAGCGGAGAGACCATATAGCCCACCACGCGATCCATAAAGCGGCGTGCCTGCTGGGCATTCACACGATCTATATTCAGTTCACCCGGCTGTTCAAAGGCCTGGCTTATCGCATTTTTGGTGATTTCGTTAAAGACAACCCGGCTGAAACGACTGTCATCACCTCCGATCACTTCCCGCAGGTGCCATGCAATAGCTTCCCCTTCGCGGTCAAGGTCCGTTGCGAGATAGATGTGTGATGCATCCGCAGCCAGGTGCTGTAATTCAGAAACGACCTTTTCTTTGCCCGGCAGAATCTGATAATCCGCTTCCCAGCCGTGGTACGGGTCAACACCCATCCGGCTGACCAGTGCTGTACGTTCGTCTTTTTTTACTTTTTTCGTTTTATCGCCTGCGGCAGCGGGTTTACGGCTCGCTGAACCACTCGTCGGCAGATCCCGGATATGACCGACGCTGGATTTCACCACGTAGTCTTTGCCGAGATACTTGTTAATCGTTTTGGCTTTTGCCGGGGACTCCACGATGACAAGAGCTTTACCCATAATTATCATTACCTAAATTTTCGGGGCGATTATAAAAACGCCAATTTTTGCGTTAAATACACTGCCTTTTATATTGAGGCACTTTCGTAATAGATCAACTCTTTTTATACTAATGCTTTGTTTCAACTCAAAACATCTGTCAGGAAATGATGTATTTTTAATATCGCCGTCACCGGAGTGTATTACGCAAATAGTCTTCCCGCCAGTTTGCGGGGCTCTTGAAAAGTTCACACTCTACCTGATAAATAGTGATGCGCAACAAATTATTTTTCAAAGGAGTTCACAGAATGCAAAAAGAAACCATCGCCATCAGCAAACAAGAGCTGTTAGAAAAAGCTAATAAAATCATACAGGAACATGAAGATTTTCTGGAAGGTATGCAGGCTGATGATGTTGAGCAGAAATCCGGCGTATTGGTTTTTAAAGGTGAATACTTTTTAGACGACCAGGGTCTGCCGACTCTCAAAAGTGCGGCCGTCTTTAATATGTTTAAACATCTCGCTCACGTTCTGTCAGAACAATATCATTTGGCGGATTAACCGGCGGACGCCGGAATAGTCACCGGCAGGATAATAATAATCCGCAAAGAATAACGGCAGCCTTCGCTGCCGTTATTTATAGTAAGACGGTTATTTCCCGACAGGGCCATTCCCGCGCTGCCACCAGCGGAGAATAAGACGGTCAGCGCTCATCATCACACTCTGGGTGATTTTATCGATAAGACGCTTACGGCGGAAATAACGTACCTGAATAACTTCATGATCCGGAATTGCCGCGACAATTAAATCATCACTCACCGCCAGCTCATCAACCAGTCCAAGCTCTTTTGCCTGAGTGCCGTACCAGTGTTCACCGGTCGCCACTTTATCAATGTCCAGCGACGGACGGTTCTGAGAGACAAAACCTTTGAACAGAACGTGCGTTTCATCCAGCTCCTGCCGGAATTTCTCACGGCCTTCGTCGGTATTCTGCCCGAGAAATGTCAGCGTGCGTTTATATTGACCGGCAGTATGCATTTCCACATCAATATCATTTTTCTTCAGCAGACGATGGATGTTAGGCACCTGAGCCACTACACCGATTGAACCCAGAATCGCAAATGGTGCAGCCACAATTTTATCTGCCACACACGCCATCATATAACCACCGCTTGCCGCGACTTTATCCACCGCGATAGTGATACGGATATTTTTCTCACGCAGACGGGTCAGTTGGGCGGCAGCCAGACCATAGGCATGCACCAGTCCGCCCGGGCTTTCCAGACGTACCAGTACTTCATCCAGACCCGGCTCGGCCACGGACAGAATAATAGTGATCTCCTCACGCAGTGATTCCACTTCGTGGGCATCCAGGCTGCCTTTAAAATCGACCACATAGATGCAGGGTTTACGCAAACGGGTCTGCCCGTTTTTAGCGTTGCTTTTATCTTTTTTATCTTCGTTTTTTTGTTGTTTTTTAAACGCTTTATTCCAGACTTTCTGCTCTGCTTCGCTCATGCGGGCATGTTGCATTTCACGTTGTCTGTCGCGGTAGTTTTCACCCAGATCGGTCAGACGTAATTTACCTAAAGACTGCCCTTTACGGATGCTGAGCATGACAAAGAATACGACAATGGCAATGATTGCCAGAACAATAGTTACGGTTTCTGCAAGAAACAAACCGTATTGTGAGAGAAACTCCACCGGCACACCTTAATGCTGTTAAATTGAATGCTGCTATTTTAACTAAAAAACTTGATAAATGCTCAACTAGTTTTGTAACCCTTGATGGTAATCACGCACCGGGGGCGGTATGATAAAAACGGATTCACACCCTGTCCGGGATGTGATACCCGTCCATTTGCTTTTCCGGAGTTATCTGCCATGCATAATAATGATGTATCCCGCTTTTCCCCGTCCTCACCTGATGCACTGAAAAATAAAATCATACTGATAACCGGTGCCGGTGACGGAATCGGGCGCGAAGCCGCCCTGACCTATGCCCGTTACGGCGCAGAGCTTATTCTGACCGGCCGGACAGAATCCAAATTACAGGCCGTCCGTGATGATATCGCACAGCGTTACGGGACAACGCCCCGCATTTATCATCAGGATTTACTGACACTGACTGAAGCACAGAGCCGGCAGTTCGCTGATGCGCTGGCACAGGAAGTACCGAGGCTGGATGGTGTGCTGCACAATGCCGGTATTCTGGGTGTGGTGGCACCGGTCACTGAGCAGCCGGTGCAGTTATGGCAGGATGTGATGCAGGTGAATGTTAACGGCACCTTTATACTGACTCAGGCACTGTTACCGCTGTTGCTGAAATCCCCGCAAAGCTCGCTGGTATTCACATCATCAAGTGTCGGCCGCGAAGGCCGTGCAGGATGGGGGGCTTATGCGGTCTCCAAATTTGCCACTGAGGGTATGATGCAGGTTCTGGCTCAGGAATATGAAGACACCGGCCTGCGTGTCAGTTGTATTAACCCGGGCGGTACGCGTACTGCCATGCGCGCCGGGGCATTCCCGGATGAAGCATCAGAAAAGCTGAAAACCCCGGCAGATATAATGCCAACCTACTTATATGTGATGTGTGACGACAGTACAGGTAAAAACGGAATCAGCTATGATGCGCAGCCCGGCCGCAAAGCCGGACCGGCGGAATAATAAAAGAGAGTAATATCAGTGTGCCGGGCCGGCTTCATCTGCTTGCAGTAATAGAACCCCGGCACCAAAAATATCACCGGTTTCCTGCATAAACTTACTGAATTTCAGGCTCTCTTCTTTATTTATTTTATTCTCTTTATCACTTTGCAGCAGTGATTGACGGTAATGATTTGCCATACGCATCAGTACCGCGTGATAACGGCTGTATATTTCATATTTTCTGGTCACATCCGTCTGATGCCGGAACTCTGTCATAATATCTGCTATTTCCGCAGCATCCTCACGTAATTCCGGATCCTGAAACTGAATATCACGCAGGCGGGTATGATAACCGGTATCCGCAGCCTGTTCCGGCGCAATCACTGTATCATCCGGTAATAAACTGACACCGCGCGGGTTGTATTCCAGAAAGCGGCGAAATTCCTCTTCATTCATACAAATTGTTACCATTCCTTTCTCTCCGGCAACAAATCTGTCCAGTACTGCCTTAATATCCGGAATATCGGAAGGATAACGGCATTTAAACAGATTATTATCGATAACTTCCGCATTACTGATCTGCAATGGTCCCTGATAATAGTGACCGTCAAATTTGAATGTTTTTACAAAGGAATTAAATTGCGGCGAATAAAGTGTATCGCCGTCATGAATGGTATAGGAATAATAACGGGCACGGGACGGATTGAGGATCCCGCCGCTGTTTCCGGGATAAGCCATAAAGGAAATTTGTTGCCCCTGCGGGGTTTCCAGCTTATTCAGACCGGACGGCAGATAAATAATGCCCTCCGCGCCGTGTGCAAGGTGATAGCTTTTTCCGTTTACCGTAAAAAACAGGTCATCCCCGGTAATATTACTGTAGTAATACCGGCCCGGTTCAGACGTGCTGTGCTGTGTCTCGTCACCACATCCCGGGAGCAGAAAGATGAGCGTTAACAGACCGCATCTGGTTATCGCAATAATCATCTCCTTGCAGATATATCTTTGTTTCCCGTTCATTCACCGGCGGGAAATATTGTTTTAATTATCTTAACCCACACTGCGGGTATTTGCATGACCCCTGTACAAAAAAACGCCCCGTGTTTTGGCACAGGACGTTTATAAAACGCGAATACAGACTGAAATAACAAAATACCGGCTTTATGTAACCGGATTATTATTTCCCGGTACGGCGTTTCTGTGTATTTCCGGTTCCCTGACGGGTTGATGACGGACGTCCGGAATTACGTTTTGATGCGGTGGTGCCTATTTGCGAGTGGCGTTTTACCGCACGTCGGATCTGATTGGCTTTGATCCGGCGTTTATCACTTTCCACAGAAACCTTAGTCGTGGTTTCCGGCGGCAGCCCCACCAGTACACGCAGATAGTTGGTTTTTTCCAGGTTCAGCTCGACCCACCCGCCACGCGGCAGCGCTTTAGGCAGATCGATATCACCATAACGGACACGGATCAGGCGGCTGACCTGCACACCGACCGCTTCCCACATCCGGCGTACCTCACGATTACGGCCTTCAGTCAGGGAGACATTAAACCACTGGTTGATACCTTCCCCGCCTTTGAATTTCAGCGAACGGAATGAGGCCGGGCCATCTTCCAGCTGCACGCCTTTGAGCAGCTGATTACGTTTGGTATCATCCACTTCACCGAAGACGCGGACCGCATATTCGCGCTCCACTTCGCGGCTCGGGTGCATCAGGCGGTTTGCAAGTTCCCCGTCAGTGGTGAACAACAGCAATCCGCTGGTATTCACATCCAGGCGGCCGACAGCAATCCAGCGGGCTCCCTGAATACGCGGCAGACGATCAAAGACCGTCGGGCGGCCGTCCGGGTCGTGGCGCGTACATAATTCCCCTTCCGGCTTATAATATGCCAGCACACGGCACGGGTTTTTCTGTGCATCTTTGATACCTAAAATCCGGCCGTCGAGGCGGATTTTAGCATTGGTATTGACATCGATACGGTCACCCAGCGTGGCAGTTTTACCATCAATAGAGATACGTCCCGCTTCGATGTAACTTTCAATTTCGCGGCGTGAGCCATGCCCTGCATGCGCCAACACCTTTTGTAACTTTTCTGTTTTCTGGCTCATTGAGCACCCTCTGCTGTCGCCTTCACAGGCGTCATAAAATCAACCGCAGCATTATACACAGGTTAATGCACGGCGCTAACGCATTTTACACATGTGACGCACATAGCGGTCACAGGAACGGTGTTACATCTCCGGTTCCCTCGCGCACCACGACCGGCACATCGTCAGTCAGATCAACCACCGTGGTCGGCTGCTGGCCAATATAACCGCCGTGGATCACCAGATCCACCTGCTTACCCAGGGTATCATTAATTTCTTCCGGGTCAGATTCCGCAAAATCATTGCCCGGCAGGATCAGACTGGCTGACATCAGCGGCTCACCCATTGCGGCAAGTAAATCCATCGCAATCGGGTTTGCCGGAATACGCAGACCGATAGTTTTACGTTTTTCGCTCATCAGGCGGCGCGGCACCTCTTTGGTCGCCCGCAAAATAAAGGTGTAGTTACCCGGTGTATTATTTTTGATTAAACGGAATACGGTATTATCCACATGTGCATAGGTGGAGATATCAGATAAATCACGGCACATCAGGGTAAAGTTATGATTACTGTCTATCTGGCGCAGACGGCAGATCCGCTGTAACGCATCTTTATCTTCCAGGCGGCAGCCGATGGCATAGCCGGAATCGGTCGGGTAAATCACCACGCCGCCTTTATTAAAAATATCCACGCTCTGGTTAATCAGGCGTGCCTGCGGGTTATCCGGATGGATATAAAACATCTGGCCCATGTTGTTTCCTCTGTTAATCCTTCAATGACCAATCCTGCCAGATTGGTGTCACATCACCCGGCAACCACAATTTACGGCCCAGTTCTATCCACGAACACGGCTGATGAAAATCGGATCCCTGGGAAGCTTTTAATCCGTAAGTTACTGCATACTGCGCCAGTGTCCGGCGCTCATCCCGGGCCTGCTGACACTGTGCCACTTCCATGGCATCGCCCCCGGCCTGTTTAAAGAAACCGCACAGGCGTTTAAGCCATTTGGCGGATAAACCATAACGGCCGGGATGCGCCAGCACCGCCTGCCCGCCGGCTGCCTGAATGGCCTGCACTGCGTCAGGGATATCACACCACCGCGGTGGCACATAACCGGTTTTGTTGCGGGCGAGATAACGTTTAAACACTTTCGGAATGGTCGGTTCCACGCCGCGGGCAATCAGTACCCGGGCAAAGTGTCCGCGTGTGACTTCACCGCCCTGCGCCAGTTCATTCGCCTCTTCCCAGGTACCTTCAATTCCGGCCTTTGCCAGCCGTTCACTGATAAGCATACCGCGGGCCCGGCGCCGGGCAGACTGCTGTGCCAGCAATTCTGTCATTGCCGGATGCGAAATATCAATATTCAGCCCGACAATATGAATCTCATGATGTTCCCAAAGCGTTGATATTTCAACACCATTAATCACTGCCAGCGGTAAATTATTTACCTGCTGATAATGATGTGCCTCCGGAAGTGCCTCAGTGGTGTCATGATCCGTAATTGCCAGCACGGTCACCCCCATTTCAACGGCTCTGTCCAGTAACTGCTCCGGTGTCAGCATGCCGTCTGACGCAGTGGTATGGCTGTGTAAATCATAGCACGACAGGTCAATACCTGTATTCTCCGGCTCCATCGCATCTCCTTTCTGTTCTGACAACGCTTTGTTTCACCCGCCTTTTTGCGGGAAGCACAGTATTCCACAAAAAGCCTTGACACACCAATCGTGATCTAGTTAACTAGTACGCAGAACGAGTTATCTGCAATCACTGCTTATACTGAGGACATCCTATGAACATGCACAAACTGAACAATCGTTGGTGGCGCAATCTTTCCCGTCGGGCGGAATGGTTGTGCGTGCATGTCAGTTAACCGGCTGTACCAGAGCACAGAACCCGCCCCCGAGGCGGGTTTTTTTATGGCAAAAATTCACTTAGCAAGGTAATTATCATGGACAGCACGATCTTCACACAACACACACGGACAGATCATCCGGCTTATCAGCCCGACCCGGCGGCGGTATTTACCGCACTTTGTGCACAGCGCTCTGCCACGCTGTTATTAGAATCCGCCGAAATTGCGTCCAGAGCAAATTTAAAAAGCATGCTGGTACTGCACAGCGCACTGCGTATCCGCTGCACCGGCCACACAGTGACAGCGGAAGCCCTGACCGCTAACGGTGCGGCGCTGCTGCCGGTAATACAAAATTGTCTGTCTGCCGGGACTATCAGCGGTGATACCCTGGTGCTGCATTTCACGGCACCGGCTGCTCATGCGGATGAAGATACCCGGCTGCGCGCTGCCTCTGTCTTTGATGTGCTACGCACTCTGATGAACCTGCCATCAGATGACCGTCACGCCCTGTTCTGCGGCGGGCTGTTCAGCTATGACCTGGTCGCTGCGTTTGAAGCACTGCCGCCGGTTGAGCGCACCAACCGCTGTCCGGATTACTGTTTTTATCTGGCGGAAACTCTGCTGACTATCGATCACCAGCAGCAAACCAGTGAACTTACCACCCTGACATTTACGACGAATGCCACAGAACAGACCCGCCTGACGGCACAGCATCAGCAAGTATTAACCGCACTGGCACAGCCGGTAACCGCATCCGGAACTGTTGCACCGGTAAACATTAACGTGACAACGTCACATTCAGATACCGATTTCTGCACTATCGTTAATCAGTTAAAACAATCCATTGTGCAGGGTGATATTTTCCAGGTTGTGCCGTCACGCCGCTTTCAGCTGCCATGCCCGTCACCGATGGCGGCTTACCGCGAACTGAAAACCCGTAACCCGAGCCCGTACCTGTTCTTTATGCAGGATACGGATTTCACCCTGTTCGGCGCATCGCCGGAAAGCGCTCTGAAATATGACCCGCAAACCCGTCAGATTGAAATCTATCCGATTGCAGGCACCCGTCCGCGCGGCCTGTCAGCAGACGGTTCAGTGGATGCGGATAAAGACAGCCGTCTGGAACTGGATCTGCGCACGGATCAGAAAGAGCTGGCCGAACACTTTATGCTGGTTGATCTGGCCCGTAATGACCTCGCCCGTATCTGCCGTCCCGGCAGCCGCAGTGTGGCGGAGCTGACAAAAGTGGATCGCTACGCGTTTGTGATGCATCTGGTGTCCCGCGTCACCGGCGAGCTACGTGATGACCTTGATATTTTTCACGCCTATCAGGCCTGTATGAACATGGGCACTCTCACCGGCGCACCGAAAGTCCGCGCGATGGAACTGATTGCACAGGCAGAGAAAGTCCGGCGCGGCAGCTACGGCGGCGCCGTCGGCTATTTCCGCGGCGATACTGCCTTTGATACCTGCATCGTCATCCGCTCTGCCTATGTGGAAAACGGCATTGCTACTGTGCAGGCAGGCGGCGGCGTAGTACTGGATTCCGACCCGCAGGCGGAAGCCGATGAAAACCGCAACAAAGCCCGCGCGGTGATCCGCGCCATCACCCGCGCCCATCATGCAGAGGAGACATTCTGATGGCTGATATTTTACTGCTCGATAATGTCGATTCCTTTACCTATAACCTGGCCGATCAGTTCCGTGCTCAGGGGCATCAGGTGGTAATTTACCGTAACCGTGTACCGGCAGACGTCATCCTTTCCGCGCTGGAAGCGATGAAAAACCCGGTACTGGTGCTCTCTCCGGGGCCGGGAAAACCGGCGGATGCAGGATGTCAGCCGGAAGTTCTGAATCGCGTCAGAGGCCGTTACCCGGTGATCGGTATTTGCCTGGGTCATCAGGCAATTGTGGAAGCTTACGGCGGCAAAGTCAGCCACGCCGGCGCAGTGCTTCACGGTAAAGCCAGTCTGCTGCACCATGATGAGCAATCCATGTTCTCCGGCCTGCCGAACCCTATGAAAGTGGCACGCTATCACTCCCTGGCTGCGGAAATTATCCCGGATACCCTGACAGTGTGCGCCACCAGCGACAACATAGTGATGGCCGTCCGTCATGAACAGGACAAAATCTGCGGCTTACAGTTTCATCCCGAATCCGTCCTGACACCGGACGGCGCAGCCCTGCTGGCCAATACCCTGGCGTGGGCGCAGGCATAACTCAACCTGAAAAACAGATAAAAAAACAGATTAAGGAACAGAGAGATGCAAACATTATTTGAAAAACTTTACCGGGGCGAAACACTGACACTGGCGGAAAGCCGGGAATTATTCTCCGCCATTATCCGGGGAGAACTGAGTGAAACCCAGCTGGCGGCAGCGCTGATCAGTATGAAAATGCGCGGCGAGCAGCCGGATGAGATCGCCGGTGCTGCCCTGGCTTGTCTGAACAATGCACGCGCTTTCCCGCGTCCGGACTACCGTTTCAGTGATATTGTCGGCACCGGCGGCGACGCCTCTGACAGTATCAATATCTCCACCGCCAGTGCTTTTGTGGCGGCAGCATGCGGGATAAAAGTTGCCAAACACGGCAGCCGCAGTGTATCAAGCAAAACCGGCTCTTCCGATTTGCTGAACGCCTTCGGGATCGCGCTGGATACCCCGGCGGATGTGTCCCGCAGCGCGCTGGATGATGTCGGTGTCTGTTTTCTGTTCGCCCCGCATTATCACGACGGCTTCCGTTTCGCCGCGCCGGTGCGTCAGCAGCTGAAAACCCGCACCTTATTTAATGTTCTCGGTCCGCTGATCAACCCGGCCCGTCCGCCGGTTGCTCTGATCGGCGTGTACAGCCCTGCGCTGATCCGCCCTGTCGCGGAAACCCTGAAAGTGCTCGGCTATCAGCGTGCTGCTGTGGTACACAGCGGCGGGATGGATGAAGTCTCCCTGCACGCACCTACTCAGGTTGCCGAACTGCATAATGGTGAGATCCGTGAATACCGCCTGACCACAGAGGATTTCGGCCTGACGGGTTATGACATGCAGGAACTGCGCGGCGGCACGCCGGAAGAAAACCGTCAGTTGCTGACCCGGTTATTGCAGGGAGAAGGCACAGCAGCACAGAGTCACGCCGTGGCCGCCAATGTCGCACTGCTGATGAAACTCAATGATAACGAAGACTTACAGGACAATGCACAGCACGCGCTGTCAATGATCCGCAGTGGTAACGCCTTTGAGCGCATCACCGCCCTGGCCGCGAGAGGATAAACCATGAAAGGCACCGTATTAGAACAGATTGTGAATAATAAACGTATCTCCCTGATCGCACGGAAAAAACAGGAGCCGCTGCTGAGTTTCGCGGATAACCTGCCGCTGAGTGACCGGGATTTTTATCAGGCACTGCGCGGCGCGGAAACCGCTTTTATTCTGGAGTGCAAAAAAGCGTCTCCGTCGAAAGGGCTTATCCGTCAGGATTTTAATCTCAGTGAAATCGCAGCGGCCTATGCCCCGTATGCCTCAGCGGTGTCTGTGCTGACCGATGAAAAATATTTTCAGGGGCAACATACGTATCTGCGGCAGGTACGTGCACTGATCACACAACCGGTATTATGCAAAGATTTTATTATCGATGCTTATCAGGTGTATCTCGCCCGTCACTACGGCGCAGATGCCATTCTGCTGATGCTCTCTGTACTGAATGATGCGGACTATCACTCGCTGGCGACACTGGCCCACTCCCTCAATATGGGCGTACTGACAGAAGTCAGTACAGAAGAGGAACTGAGCCGTGCCATTACCCTTGATGCAAAAGTTATCGGTATCAATAACCGGGATCTGCGCGACCTCTCCATTGACCGCCGCCGGACAGCCGATTTTGCGCCGCAAATTCCTGCCGGCCGTATCGTTATCAGTGAATCCGGTATTACCACTCACCAGCATATCCGCGAATTGCGTCCGCATGCTGACGGGTTTCTGATCGGCAGTGCCATTATGGCGCAGCCGGATCTGGATCTGGCTATCCGTCGTCTGATTTACGGAGAACATAAAGTCTGCGGGCTGACCCGTGCGGAAGATGCCCGCGCCGCCTATGAGGCCGGTGCCACCTTCGGCGGACTGATTTTTGTCAGCAAATCCCCGCGTTATGTGGATGAGGTACAGGCAGCGGATGTGATGCGTGGTGCTCCGCTGGCGTATGTCGGCGTATTCCGTAACCACGATCCGGCAGAAATCGCCGCTGTTGTCCGCCGCCTGAAGCTGCACGCCGTTCAGTTACACGGCGATGAAAATGAACATGATATCGCGCTGCTGCGCCTGCATCTCCCGGCTCAGTGTGAGATCTGGAAAGCCCTGGATATGTCTCACGACGCAAAAATTACGGTTCCGGACGGCGTGGTGCGGCTGGTGCTGGATAACGGCAAAGGCGGCACCGGGCAGACCTTCGACTGGCAGACATTGCCGCTCGCACTGCCTGTGCCTTTTACCCTCGCGGGCGGGCTGAATGCGGAAAATTGTGTCTGTGCAGCCGCCTCCGGTGCCGCCGGGCTTGATTTTAACTCCGGTGCAGAGTCCGCCCCGGGTATTAAAGATGCAGAAAAACTCCGTCAAATATTTAATCAATTACATCAGCAAGTTGCCTGACTGACGACTGAAAAGAAAAAGGATCAGAAAACAATGAGTAAATTAAATCCCTATTTTGGTGAATTCGGCGGGCAGTTTGTGCCGCAGATTTTAATCCCGGCACTCGACCAGCTCGAAGATGCCTTTATTGCCGCACAGGCGGACCCGGAATTTCAGCGTGAATTTACCGATCTGCTGCAAAACTATGCCGGACGCCCGACGGCTCTGACTTTGTGCAAAAACCTGACGGCAGGCAGCAAAACCAAACTGTATCTGAAACGCGAAGATTTACTGCACGGCGGTGCGCACAAAACCAATCAGGTACTCGGCCAGGCACTGCTGGCAAAACGGATGGGAAAAACCGAAATTATTGCTGAAACCGGTGCCGGACAGCACGGTGTGGCGGCCGCTCTGGCCAGTGCGCTGCTAGGTCTGAAATGCCGTGTGTATATGGGCGCGAAAGATGTGGAGCGCCAGTCCCCGAATGTGTTCCGCATGCGGCTGATGGGTGCGGAAGTCATTCCGGTACACAGCGGCTCCGCCACGCTGAAAGATGCCTGTAACGAGGCGCTGCGCGACTGGAGCGGTAATTATGACCGTGCTCACTATTTATTAGGCACAGCTGCGGGTCCGCATCCGTACCCGACCATTGTCCGTGAGTTCCAGCGTATGATTGGTGATGAAGCGCGGGCACAGATTCTCACCCGTGAAGGCCGTCTGCCGGATGCAGTGATCGCCTGTATCGGCGGCGGTTCAAACGCTATCGGTGCCTTTGCCGGGTTTATTCCGGATGAATCAGTCGCCCTGATTGGTGTCGAACCGGCCGGGCACGGTATTGAAACCGGTGAACACGGTGCGCCGCTCAAACATGGCCGCATTGGTATTTACTTCGGCATGAAATCACCGATGATGCAGACAGAAGACGGTCAAATCGAGGAATCTTACTCTATCTCCGCCGGGCTGGACTTCCCGTCCGTCGGGCCGCAGCATGCCTATCTGAATGCTATCGGCCGGGCGGATTATGTCTCCGCCACCGATGATGAGGCACTTGAGGCGTTCAAAACCCTGAGCCGTCAGGAAGGGATTATCCCGGCACTGGAATCTTCCCATGCCCTGGCACACGCACTGAAAATGATCCGCGAAAATCCGGAAAAAGAACAAATTCTTATCGTTAATATTTCCGGTCGCGGAGACAAAGATATTTTCACTGTTTATGACATTTTTAAAGCAAGAGGTGACTTCTGATGAGCCGGTATGAACAACTTTTTCAGCGTTTGCAGTCCCGTAATCAGGGCGCGTTTATCCCGTTTGTTACCCTGGGTGACCCGTCTGCTGAGGTTTCCCTGCAAATTATTGATGCTCTGGTGTCAGGCGGTGCTGATGCACTGGAAATCGGTATTCCGTTTTCTGACCCGCTGGCAGACGGCCCGGTAATTCAGGATGCTAACCTCCGCGCTTTTGCAGCCGGTATAACCCCGGCGCGCTGCTTTGAACTGATCGCACAAATCCGCGCAAAATACCCGGAACTGCCGGTAGGACTGCTGATGTATGCCAACCTGGTATTCCACAATGGTATCAGTCAGTTTTATGAAACGGCGGCAAAAGCCGGTGTGGACTCCGTATTGATTGCCGATGTGCCGCTGCATGAATCTCAGCCGTTCCGGGATGCCGCGCTGGCAAATAATATCGCGCCTGTCTTTATCTGCCCGCCGGATGCGGATGATGCCCTGCTGGCAACACTTGCCGTATCCGGGAAAGGTTATACCTATCTGCTTTCCCGTGCCGGGGTGACAGGAACCGAGAAACGGGCGGAGAAATCCCTGGCCGATCTGACGGCAAAACTGACCGCACTGAATGCCGCTCCGCCGGTTCAGGGATTCGGGATTTCCGAACCGGAACAGGTGCGGGAATCACTGCAAAATGGTGCAGCGGGGGCAATTTCCGGCTCGGCGGTGGTAAAAATCATCGCCGCAAATCTGGATGATGTACCGCAAATGTGTCAGAAACTGCGGGAATTTACGCAAAAAATGAAAAACGCAACGCAATTATAATTATTCACTCAACCCGCTGTTAACCGCGGGTTATTTTTTGTTGTGAAACATTCGTTTTTCATCAATACTGAAAGGGTCAGGCACACATTATTCTGCTATCCGTGCCGGTAATAAGGAGAACATAATGAAGTACATGAAACTGGTCACCTCATTTTTTGTTGTCATGTTTATGGCTTTCACCCTGTCCGCCTGTGCCCCGACGGCTACCAGTGAAGGTACCGGGGGCTATTTTGATGATTCTGTCATCACAACAAAAGTAAAAACAGCGCTGCTGGGTGAAAAAGGCATTAAATCCACTCAAATCAGCGTGGAAACATTTAAAGGTAAAGTTCAGCTGAGCGGATTTGTCTCTTCAGAGAAAGAAGCTAACCTGGCCGTCGATACCGCACGTAAAGTTCCGGGTGTGCAGGTTGTTATTAACTCAATGAAGTTGCGGTGACCCTGAATATCAGATTACCGGATAGAAAAACGGCGCAAAAATTATTGCGCCGTTTTTTATGGTACCAATAACGGAAATTATCAGAATTTGTAACCGACACCAAACATGAATACCCACGGATCCAGGTTGGTTTTGTAAGACTGGCTTGCACCAGCGGCTTTGAAATCAACATCCGTTTTTATGTTCATCCACCAGAGAGAAGCGTTCAGCATCCAGTTCTGGTCTAATTCATAATCCAGACCTGCCTGTGCTGCCACACCCCATGAGCTGCTCATGCTCAGATCGCTTAAGCCTGCGCCTTTACCGGTATCGTTAAATCCTTCATCAAAGAAGAACGTGTAGTTAACACCCACACCTAAATACGGACGCAGTTTATCTTCCGGCGTGCGGAAGTAGTACTGTGCCATTAAGGTTGGCGGTAAATGTTTAGCCGTTGCAATTTCACCGGCAGCCGGGACAGAGATTTTATGCTCAAACGGCGTTGCCGCCAGTAATTCCACACCGATATTATCGGTGATCATATAACTGAACGTTAAGCCTAACTGAGTATTATTATTTGCTTCAAAAGAACCGAAGCCCAGAACGTTATCAGAGCTGACATTCGGGCGCACCGTTGCAGTACCGGCACGGACGATAAAATCACCGGCCTGGTGTGCGATTGAAACTGACGGTAAAACAGTTGCCAGTGCTAAACACACTGCAGAAAGTTTTTTCATTATCTATCCCATCCTAAAAAAAGAAAAAAACACAATAAGTACAGTTTGAAATATACAACCTTAAATCCAATTATGATCTAAGACAGATCACAACATTTAAATAAAAAACGCATTTTTCACAAAGACCTGAATTACTATTCCATGACTATATTTTCATTTATTGATTTATATCAAAAACGTCATCGGCCATTTTTAACGCAATCATTGTTTGTGTGCTTTATATCAATTTATAAAGCGCAACGTTTACTATTCAGCCGAATATTTTGTTTTATTATTGTTAATATTATGTGAGTTTTCAGCTGTTTTTTCCCGGATATTCAGCCTGAGCACTGTATTTCCGCCGGACGAACAGGTTACAATCCCCGTCATACTGCTTTACAATTGCATAAACGTTTTTATTTCATGCCTTACAGGAGTTGTTCCATGTCCATGCCGGTGCCGGTTCTTGCCCGTGACAGCCTTAATTTTTTCCGCAATCAACTGATGTCTGTCCTGATTATTTCGCTGCTCACCGCCGCAGTTACCGTCGGGATCAATGTGCTGCTGACCTCCGGTTCCAACGGGCTGGCACTTATCCGTGCGCTGGAAACCACCTATGCCACCGAAGGCTCCGGCGGCTTTCAGCGGGCTGTTGCCGAGCTGACATCTGATGACCAGCGGCAGATGCTGAAAACGGGTCTGGGGACTATCTTCAGCTCCCTGCTGGGCAATGCCGTCTTTGTGACCTCAATGATTTTTCTGATTTTCAGTGCTTCGCAGGGTCAGCCTGTGTCGGCTTTGCAGGCAATCACCGGGTCTGCCGGACGCATTCCGCGCATGCTGGTATTGTTGTTAATCTGCTCGCTGGTGATTGCACTCGGGCTGGTAGCCATGTATCTGCCGGGATTAATTCTGGCAATGTTACTGGCTCTGGCACCGATCATTATGTTCACCGAAAAGAACAGTGTATTTACCGCTATTAAAATCAGCGGAAATATTGCACTGAAAAATATCAGAATACTTCTGCCGGCTATTTTAATATGGTTTGCCCTGAAACAGGCATCCGTAGTGTTTCTTAGTAAACTTCCTGTGGCGAATGAGCATATTCTGATGACCATTGTTTTGTTTATTAATAATGTCATCAGCGGACTGGTGATTATTTATCTGTTCCGGTTCTATCAGTTATTTACACAATCACAATCTGTCAGCGACTATCAGTAAGGCGGGATGATGCATACAGAAAATGAGATTATCTTTTTTTGTGCGCATTATTAAGATGTGACGGCAGGATAATCAATTTAGGGTAGAAATAGCGATATTTTGTATCTTCCGTTATAAATAATACAACGTATACATGTAAAAAATCAGGCCAATAATATGGCCTGATTATCCGGTGTGTCTGCGGCGGTGATTACTGTACTTTGCGCACGGCTTTCACATCCAGTTCTGTTTTATTCCACTCTTTATCGATTTCCCCTTCAACCTCAATTTCATCCTGCGGTGTGACTTTCAGTCCGTTCCAGCGTTTCGGGGAAATCTCAGCACGGATAGTTCCGGTGCTGTCTTTAAATTCATAATGCTTGTTATCCAGCTGGCGGACAATCGTACCGCGCAGCACAACCGGTGCATCATCGGATAATTTCAGTGCATCAGCAACGGTCATTTTACGGGCATCAGGGCCGCTGAAGCCGCCGTTTTGTACGGTTGTGGTGGTTGCCGCCGCTGTCGCGCCCGGACCGTCAAAACCGCCGTTTGCTGCAAAAACAGAACCGGCTGATCCTGCCAGTAAAGTAGCAAGTAATGCGAGTGCAGGTAATTTTTTCATCATTTATCTCCTTTATGAGGAAGCGTCTTTGCTTCATGGATACTATTAAACCATTAAGTTCTTAACAGGATCTTAAGAGAACATCCTTTTTGATTATATTTTTAATTTAAGAAAAAACAGGTGGTTATCCTGAGATATCTGAGTTAAAACTAGTATAACGCTATTTATACGGATAAGAATTATGCGGATATTATTAATTGAAGATGACCGGCTGATTGGTGACGGGCTTAAAATCGGACTGAGCAGACTCGGTTTTACCCCGGACTGGTTTACCGATGGCCTGACCGGTCAGCAGGCACTCTATTCTGCCCCTTATGATGCCGTGATACTTGACCTCTCCCTGCCCGGCATGGACGGGCCGGACATACTGAAACAGTGGCGTTCAGAGGGACGCGACGAGCCGGTACTGATCCTGACTGCCCGTGATGCCCTTGAACAGCGGGTCAGCGGCTTACAGCAGGGGGCAGATGATTATCTGTGCAAGCCGTTTGCACTGGCAGAAGTCGCCGCACGTTTGCAGGCGCTGATCCGCCGTCGTTACGGCCGGGTCTCTGAAAAACTGGTGCTCGGCGACGTGGAGATGGATCCGGTGGCCATGACCGTCACCCGCAACAGCGTGCCGGTATCGCTGAAAGGCAAAGAAATGGCGCTGCTGGCGCTGTTTCTGCGCAATCCGCAGAAAGTGCTGTCCCGTGCAATGATTGAGGAGAAACTGTATAACTGGGATGAAAATGTCTCCAGTAATACCGTTGAGGTGCATATTCACCATCTGCGCCGTAAACTGGGACGCGGATTTATCAAAACCATCCATGGTATTGGTTATGTCGCGGGAAAAAATGATGAAGACATATAGTCTGCGCCTGCGCCTGGGCGGATTATTGCTGCTGCTCACCCTGCTGACCTGGGGTATGGCCAGTGTGTTTGCCTGGATGCAAACCACAAAATCCATCAATGAATTATTCGATACGCAACAGATGGCTTTTGCCAAACGTCTGTCGGTTCTGCCTTCGGGGCTTGAATTTCCGCCGTCCGCCATTCAGAAAACAAAAAAAATGCTTTCCGGCAACCGGGGAAAGCAGGATGATGATGCATTCGCTTTTGCTATTTTTACCCCGCAGGGAGAGCGGGTGCTGGATGACGGCGAAAATGGCCGGAAAATTCCGTACTCAGATAAGAAAAATGGTTTTCGTGACGGTTCGCTGACGGATGATAATGACCGCTGGCGCTTTGTACAACTGCCCTCCGCCGACGGCCGCTATATCATTGTGGTTGGCCAGGAATGGGAATACCGCGAAGATATGGGGCTGACCATTATCACAGCTCAGGCGGTTCCGTGGCTGGTGGCACTGCCGCTGATGCTGCTCCTGTTTCTGTGGCTTCTGACCCGCGCACTGACTCCGCTGCGTCTGCTGGCACGGCAATTACAGCGCCGCAGCCCGGCAGAGCTCACTCCGCTTACCCCGCCGGTACTGCCGAAAGAGGTCAGCCCGATGCTCAACGCACTGAACGGATTATTTCTGCGGATCCGCGATCTGCGGGAGCGGGAAAGCCGTTTTACCTCTGATGCCGCCCATGAACTGCGCAGCCCGCTGGCGGCGCTGAAAGTACAGTCTGAAGTGATGCAGATTGCCGGAGATGACCCCGCCACCCGTGAACATGTGACGGCCAACCTGATCACCGGAATTGACCGTGCCACCCGTCTGGTGGATCAGCTGCTGACCCTCTCGCGGCTGGAATCACAATCACACCCGCAGGAAAGCACAGAACTGCTCTGGTCAGCCATTATCAATGACGCCATTGCACAAACTGCGCCGGATGCTGCACTGCATCAGGTCAGTATAATACCGGACCTGACTGTACCGGAACTGACCGTCAGCGGCGAACAGTTGCTGCTGACAGTGATGCTGCGCAATCTGCTGCATAATGCTGTCCGCTACGGCAAAACCGGCGGCACTGTTCAGCTGACGCTGACGCCGCAGCAATTAGTGATCAGGGACGATGGGCCGGGTGTCAGTGATGAGATACTGGCCAGGCCGGGAGAACGTTTTTACCGGCCGCCGGGACAGGAAAAAACCGGCAGCGGCCTGGGATTATCTATCGTGAAACGGATTGCGGAACTGCATCACATGACAATACAGTTCCGCAACGACCCGCCGGGCGGGTTTATTGCTGAAATCAGCTGGTGAGCGGTTTTTCCGCGCCCTCTTCAGCCTGTATCATCGCCTCTTCTATCGCTTTGACGCGGCTCTGCTGTTTACTCTGGATCAACCGGATGGCAAAATAAAGATCCGGTACAATAATCAAATCATCATCATTGCGTTTGATTTTATTTTCCGACACCCAGCGCGTCAGTTCTGTGCGCCGTCCGGCCAGGATCAGCGTGACACCTTTGATTTTCAGCTCTGTCACCAGCTCATTCAGTGTGCTGAACACACTCATGTCATTGTTGATAAAGCTGACGGTCGCATCTACCGCCACCCATCCGGGACGTTTCGGTGCAGTGTTCACCACCTGCAATACCCGCTTTTTAAAATACGCGACATTGAAATAGGTCAGCGGTGAATTAAAACGATACATTAATAATCCGTCGACCTGATTAATATCCACATTACTGTTGTTGATGGAATGGATCATCCCCTGCTCATCAACACCCAGCAGCTGGTCTGTCGGACGGAAAACCGTGCGCAGGAACTGCATCAGTCCCAGCAGAACCGCAAACCCGATACCGTTGATAAGTCCCGCCACCAGCACGGCTACCAGGGTAAACAACGCCAGCGTGAACGCAGATTTATTCCGCTTGCGGAAAGAGAAAATCTGACGGATGCTGAACATCGACCAGGAGGAATAAATCAATACCACCCCGAGTGTTGCCAGCGGAATGTGTCCGAGGAAGCCGGTCAGAAAAAACAGCACCAGTGCTATCAGACCGGCGGCAATCAGGGACACCATCTGTGTTTTACCACCGCTGGCATCGTTGACTGCGGTACGGCTGGTCGCGGCACTGACCGCAAATCCCTGGGATAACCCGGAGGCAATGTTGATATATCCCTGTGCCCGCAGCTCCTGATCCACATCGATGGCGTAGCCGTTTTTCTCGGCAAAACTGCGCACTGTCATCATAAAACTGACAATACTGATCACCGCAAGGTTCAGTGACGGGATCACCAGTTCACGCAACAGGCCCGGATCAAACGCCGGCATTTTGATATGCGGCAGGCCGTTACCGAGATTGCCGACCACCGCAATCCCCATTGAGGCAAAATCCAGCTGTGCACTGACCAGTGTGGCAATTGTCATCACAATCAGCGGCCCCGGCCAGTTACGGCGGACAGCCCGCAATAAAAACAGCGCCGCCAGGCTGGCACCGGAGAGGATCAGCGTCGGTATATGCATAAAATGCAGGTGCTCCGGCAGTGCCACCAGGCACTCAATCAGCTGGGACGGCAGTTCATCCAGCCCGAGCACATTCCCTATCTGCCCGACAATAATCGTCACTGCCACGCCGTTGAGCAGCCCCTGCAAAATCGGTTGTGATAAAAAATCCGCGAATGCGGCAAGTTTGAAGTGTCCGGCAATCAGGCACCAGACGCCGGTCATCAGCGTCATGATAATCGCCAGCTGCCACAGCGTATCAGGATCGCCTTTCGCCAACGGAATAATCGCTGCCGCAATTACCGCACAGGTCGCCGCATCCGGCCCGACAATCAGCTGACGGGAGGAGCCGAACAGTGCATACGTCACCATCGGCAGGATACAGGCATAGAGGCCGACAATCGCATTAATACCCATCAGCCCCGTATAAGCGATAGCCACCGGCAATGCCACAGCGGCAACAGAAAGCCCCGCGCGGATATCAAAGCGCAGGTTTTTTCGTTCATAGTGCAGAAAAACAGAGAGCCCCGGCATCCAGCGCAAAAGTCGGTTCGACGGCATTATCGCCCCTTATAAAAATATCGTATCAAGATGTACAATTTAGTTTTACTGCTAATAGTTAAACTGATTTATAACCGAACGCGGATAAAGAAGATAGTCTGACCGCGTCTTATGGTAAAATATTGCAAAATCAATTGTAATATATTTTTTTTCTTTAAAAATAAGTGACTGGATGCCGCGTGCTTAAAATAAATTTAAATTTCGGACAGACTCAATTATGAAGCAACTACTCGACTTTATCCCCCTGGTTATCTTTTTTGCCATATATAAAACCGTGGATATCTATTACGCCTCCGGTGCCTTAATTGCCGCATCTGCTGTGGCGCTGGCTGTCCGCTGGTTCATGTATAAACATCTGGAGAAATCTGCCGTTATCACATTCGTGATTGTGGCAATTTTCGGCACACTGACCATCGTTTTCCATGATCCGCAGTTTATCAAATGGAAAGTGACGATTATTTATGCCCTGTTTGCCCTCGTTTTACTGGGCGGTCAGTTTATCTTCGGTAAGCCGTTGATTCAGAAAATGCTGGGCAAAGAGCTGACGCTCCCGCCACAGGTCTGGCAGCGCCTGAATCTCGCCTGGGCGGTCTTCTTTATTACCTGTGCGGCTGTGAATGTGTATGTCGCTTTCTGGTTATCGATGGATACCTGGATGAACTTCAAAGTGTTTGGTCTGACTGCTGTAACACTGGTATTTACCGTTGCCAGTGTGGTATATATCTACCGTCATCTGCCACGGGAAGAAGAAAAATAATAAAATCAACCGGATATCGGTTTGTTTCCGCCGGTATCCTTTTTCGTTAAACGGATGTAAGTGTTTCTCATGACTCAACAACAATGTTTACCCAACGGGGAACTGGTGCTGCGCACCTTAACCATGCCGACAGACACCAATGCCAACGGGGATATCTTCGGCGGCTGGCTGATGTCGCAGATGGATATCGGCGGTGCTATCCTGGCAAAGGAGATTGCACTCGGCCGCGTGGTGACAGTCCGTGTGGATGGTATTACCTTCCTGCGTTCTGTCGCTGTCGGTGATGTGGTCTGCTGTTATGCGCGCTGCCTGAAAACCGGTAATTCATCCATGACGGTAAAAGTCGAGGTCTGGGTGAAAAAAGTGGCCACTGATCCTATCGGTGACCGCTACCGGGCAACAGAAGCTGTCTTCAGCTATGTTGCGGTGGATGCGGATAACCGTCCCCGTCCGCTGCCTGACGGAAAACGTCATTTTCAGTTAGACAGCAGTAACAGTGATTTAAAATAATGCCCTTCATTCCGGCCACTCTTCTGAGTGGCCGTTTCATCTGCCGGGATAAAGCGCAGGTTCCCCGCGACACCGGCGCCCGGTAATAGTATCATTGCCGCAAATCTCTCTTTTTATTTAATCCGGAATTTTCATCGTGATCTCATTTGCTGAACTTAATGCACTTCCCGCAGAACAAATTACCAATCTGAATGAACTGGGTTATCTGACCATGACCCCGGTTCAGGCCGCAGCATTACCGGCTATTCTGGCGGGTAAGGATGTCCGTGCGCAGGCAAAAACAGGCAGCGGGAAAACCGCGGCGTTTGGCCTGGGGCTGTTACAGCATATCGATGCCGGACAATTTATGACTCAGGCTCTGGTTCTGTGCCCGACCCGTGAACTGGCGGATCAGGTTGCCGGTGAACTGCGTCGTCTGGCGCGTTATCTGCCGAATATCAAAATCCTGACTTTATGCGGTGGTGTACCGTTCGGTGCCCAGCGTGATTCGCTGATCCACCCGCCGCACATTATTGTGGCAACCCCCGGCCGTCTGCTTGATCACCTGAACAAAGACACGCTGAACCCTGAGGCCATCCGCACACTGGTGCTGGATGAAGCTGATCGTATGCTGGATATGGGCTTTGCTGACGATATAAACGAAATCCTCTCCCGCACCCCGGAGAAACGCCAGACACTGCTGTTTTCTGCCACCTGGCCGGATGAAATTGCCGCAGTCAGCCGCCGCTTTCAGCATGACCCGCAAACCATTGAAATCAACAGTACGGATGAACTGCCGGCTGTTGAGCAGCAGTTTTATGAAGTTTCGCGGCGCGGTAAAATTGAGCTGTTACAGAAATTACTGAGCCGTGAACAGCCGGCATCCTGTGTGGTGTTCTGCAATACCAAAAAAGATTGCCGGGATGTGTATGAGGCCCTGGAGAGCAACGGACAGAGTGTCCTGGTACTGCACGGTGATATGGAGCAGCGCGAGCGCGACCAGACACTGATCCGCTTTGCCAACGGCAGCAGCCGTGTGCTGGTCGCCACCGATGTGGCTTCACGCGGGCTGGATATCAAAGCCCTTGAGCTGGTGATTAACTATGAACTGGCGTGGGATCCGGAAGTACATATCCACCGTATCGGCCGTACCGCCCGTGCCGGTGAAAGCGGACTGGCAATCAGCCTGTGCGCACCGGAAGAAGCCGTCCGTGCAAATGCACTGGAAGAAATATTGCATATGAAACTGAACTGGCAGCCAATCCCGGCCGGGCTGCGTATCACCCCGCTGGATGCGGCAATGACGACACTGTGTATCGACGGTGGCAAAAAAGCCAAAATCCGTCCGGGGGATATCCTCGGTGCGATGACCGGTGATATGGGGCTGAACGGAGAAGATATCGGCAAAATTGTGATCCATCCGATGCATACTTATGTGGCGGTACGTCAGGGTATCGCACAGCAGGCCCGTAAACAGCTTCAGCAGGGTAAAATTAAAGGTAAGGCTGTCAGAGTCAGACTGCTGAAATAATCACAAAGGACAGTATTTCCCGTCAGCGGATGATATCTCTGTTTTGTATCCGGCCGGCCTTTTCAGGCCGGCTTTATTCAACCGGCATCCCGGCTTTCTGCCAGGGTATTTTCTGTTAAAGGGTCTCTGTATGGCAGCGCTGTTTAACGCTTTAGTCTCAGATTCAGTTATTTTATTTGTTGTTATCTTTATTTTATCTGTCGGTTCAGCTTATGCCGGAAAATACCTGTTCAAAAAACGACACGGCAAAACAGCATTAGCAGATGATGAAACCAAAATTGTTCTCGGTGCTGTATTATCCCTGCTGGGCTTATTAATCGGTTTTTTACTGACGATTTCTATCGGTGGTTATAATAACCGTGAACAAATGGAAGAAAATGAGGCTATCGCTGTCGGTAATGCATTCCAGCGGGCACAATTACTTTCTCCGGAAAATAACCTGCGGGCAAATACACTGCTTAACACTTATATTGATGCCCGTATTGATTTTTTTAACAGCGGTTCACAGGCAAAAAATGAAAAATGGCGGGATATCGCCCTTGATGCCCAGTCTGCCCTGTGGGAACTGGCTGCATCTGAAGCCCGTGCCGCCCCCAATCCGGTTATTGCCTCCGTCCTGACGGCATTCAGTGACCTCTATATTTCCGAAGAAAAAACCATGGCCAGCTGGCGCTATCAGATCCCCGGAGCCGCCTGGGTATTACTGATTCTGTTTGCCGTCAGTGCCAATGTGCTGATCGGGTATAATATCCGTGGTTTACGCGGCAGCAATATTATGATTTTGATTCTGCCGCTGCTGACAACCATGGCACTGTTTATGATTGCAGAGATTGATATTCCGGGTGAAGGTGTTATTCATGTGGTACCGGATAACCTGGTGAATTTACGTACTGATCTTTTCCCGGTGAAATAAAACAAAAAACCCGGCATTTTTATGTGCCGGGTTTTCTTTTTTTATCTGATCACTGAATGGTGGTTTTACCGTCTATCCGGAAAATAATGGTTGTCGTCATTCCTTTCTTCGCTTTTTTCTCGTAGCGCCATTTACGCATCGCGTCACGGACTGCACGCTCAAACATATTTTTCGGTGATGCTTCGATAATATCGATATTCTGAATGCGACCATCATTATCGACATCAAATCTGACCCGCACCTTCCCTTCTTTGCCAAGACTGCGTGCCCGCGCCGGATAAACCGGATCAGCACGGTTTAACGCTTTCGGATCACCGCCGCCGGCATCACTCTGTCCTGCTGATACCACATTCCCGACCGGACCTGCCGGCGCTTTTTCCACGTTCTGCTGACCATCCGGTGTGCCGCTGAACAACGGTTTATCAGAGACCGGTGCTTTAGTTTCTGCCGGTTTTACTACCGGTTTCTCAACTTTTTTCTCTTTTTTCGGTTTTGGTTTTTTCTCAACCGGTTTCTTTTCTACCGGTTTTTCGATAACCGGTTTCACTACCGGTTCAGGCTCCGGCTCAGGTTCCGGTTCGGGTTCCGGCTCAGGTTGAGGTTGAGGTTGAGGTTCAGCCACAGCCGGTGCAGGCGCAAAAGCCGCCATTTCCACCATCAGCACCTTCGGTTCTTCCTCAGCCTCCTTGTTCATGTTGTAGTAAATCGCCGCAGCCACAGAGGCATGCAGACAAAGAGAAATGAGAATTGGCCAGCTGATCCAGCGAAAAATAGACATATCAATACAATCTTATAAGCAGCTAATAATGACAATGGGCACTAGTGTAAATGCAAATAGCAATCAGTTTCAATAAGAAAGACGCAACCATTGTCACTTATCGTGCTGATGGTCACTTCTCAGTGGCTTAATCCTGCCTGAGCAAACAGCAGAGAACGGCGCTGTCTCGCGATATCCAGCTTACGCAGGGCGAAAATCCGGATGTTCCGCCGGGACTGACTTTCCAGCCAGCGACGACGACGACGGGTTGCCTGCCGTAACATACGCCAACGTGCAACTTCCGGTCTGCTGTGTCTCATAACTAAACCCTTTTTTAGACTGTGTGAAAAAATAAGCTAATAATAAGGGCAATTATTATAAACTGCCTGACACAATAACCAACCGCTTTCCCGTAATATCCGCCAACATTGACAGAAAAAAGTGGTTAAACTGACTTAAATCACAAATATAGCAGCATTACAGAAAGCTTTCTGATACATTTTCCGGTGGAGTATCAATCAGATCCTGTACCTGTTTTGTCTGCGAACCTTATTCTTAGGGAAAGATAATACCTATGTCGACATTTTATACGCTGTTATATTGGCTGAGTATTCTTTTCTACTGGCTGCTGGTGGCCGGTATTTCTGTCCGCGTGATGTACAAACGCCGTCCGGTGACATCTACTATGACCTGGTTACTGATCATCTATATTCTGCCCTTTATCGGAATAATTGCTTATCTCGCCTTCGGTGAACTGCATCTCGGCCGCCGCCGGGTTGAGCAGGCAAAAGGCATGTGGCCGTCCGTTTCCGGCTGGGTTGAAAATCTGCGCCAGTCAAAACACATCTTTGCCACTGAAAACAGCACTCAGGCGGCCCCGCTGTTTCAGCTGATCGAACACCGTCAGGGTATTCCGGGGGTCAAAGGCAATCAGATTCAGCTATTTACCACCTGTGAAGATTCATTACGCCAGATCGTCAAAGATATCGAAAATGCAAAACACAGCATTGATATGGTGTTTTACATCTGGAAACCGGGCGGTGATGTGGACAATGTCACCAATGCCCTGCTCGCCGCTGCAAAACGGGGCGTAAAATGCCGGATTATGGTCGATTCCGCCGGCAGCTGGCACTTTTTCCGTCATGATTATCCGAAGATGATGCGGGATGCGGGGATCGAGTTTGTCGAAGCACTGCCGGTGAATATTCTGCGTTTCGCCCTCCGCCGGATGGATTTACGTCAGCACCGGAAGATTGTGACTATCGATAACTATATTTCATACACAGGCAGTATGAATATGGTGGATCCGCGCTACTTTAAACAGGATGCCGGTGTCGGTGAATGGGTGGATATTCTTGTCCGCATGGAAGGCCCTGTCACCACCCTGTTCGGTATTATCTATGCACTGGACTGGGAAATGGAACGCGGCGAACGCCGGCTCCCGCCTCCGCCTGATGACATTGAAATGCCGTTTGAAAAAGACAGCGGCCATACCGTCAATATTGTTGCCTCCGGGCCGGGTTTCCCCGAAGAGCTTATTCAGCAGTCTCTGATGACCGCTATTTTTGCCGCACAGGAACGCCTGACCCTCACCACACCGTATTTTGTACCGAGCGATGACCTGATGCACGCCATCTGTACCGCCGCGATGCGTGGTGTACGTGTTGCGATTGTGATGCCGCGCCTCAATGACTCATTCCTCGTTCGCTGGGCAAGCCGCGCGTTTTATACCGAACTGCTGGAAGCCGGTGTGGAAATTTATTTGTTTGAGGATGGCCTGCTGCACACGAAAAGTGTCCTGGTGGATGACCAGCTCAGTATGGTCGGTTCCGTAAACCTGGATATGCGCAGCCTGTGGCTGAACTTTGAAATTACCGCCGTTATTGATGATGAAAGTTTTGCCGGTGATTTGAATATTGTCCAGAATGACTATATTTCACGCGCTACCCGCCTCGATTACGCCGAGTGGGAAAAACGTCCGCTGACAAACCGGATCCTCGAACGGTTATGTTATTTCTTCAGCCCGCTGCTGTGATAAACTGCATCCTTTACTATCCCCGCCGGTATAAAACGGCGGGGGATCACCGGAATGTAACCTGACCTATGAGTACCTCTCTGCCCCGCCACCTCAGCGAACAAGAAGCGATTGAAATGGCTTATGACCTGTTTCTGGAACAGGCAATGGATAACCTTGACCCGGCAGATGTTTTGCTGTTTAACCTTCAGTTTGAAGAGAGCGGCGGTGCTGAAATTGTGCCTGCCGGCAGTGACTGGTCAGAATTTGCACCTTTTCTGGCACAAAACCCGGCATGTGCCGAAGTTGTAATCGGCCTGGCACCTGATGAAAACGCAGATATCGACCAGATTTTTGCCCGGGTGCTGATTTCCCGCCATTTTACCGGTATACCGGAATATGCTGTCCGCTGGCGGGAATAAGTTTCCGCCAGCTCAGAATGTGCAGCCAGGCCGTGACCACAGCCCGGTTCCACAACGGAGATGACCCGCGCAGCCGCTGCACCGGCCCCGGAAAGGTACCGGGCTCGCGTGCACCATCTTTGAGTAATGCGATTGCCTGATGTGACATACCGGTCAGTTCTGCAATATCAATCAGACCGGCAAGGGCTGAATCCACCTGTGCATTCACAGCGGCGGATTCAGCATCCTCCGCGGCAGTGCGGATTTAACGGCTTTACCGTATTTACAGCGGGTCAACCTTCAGACAGGAAACCGCATGGCGGAAACTGCCTTCCAGCAGCGGACGGGTTCTTGCGCATTCACTGTCCGCCAGCGGGCAGCGGGTACGAAATACACAGCCCGACGGCGGATTAATCGGCGACGGCAGTTCCCCTTCCAGCAACTGAATTGCTTTATTCTGCTCTTTATCCGGATCAGGAACCGGTACCGCAGACATCAGTGCTTTGGTATACGGATGCAGCGGGTTGTGATACACCTCGTCATACGTACCGAGCTCCACGGCGTGGCCAAGGTACATCACCAGCACGCGGTCAGAAATGTGTTTCACCACCGCCAGGTCATGAGCGATAAAAATGAGGGATAATCCCATCTCCCGCTGTAATTCCTTCAGCAGGTTAACCACCTGAGCCTGGATAGACACATCCAGCGCTGAAACCGGTTCATCACAGATAACCAGTTTCGGTTCGAGGATCAGCGCACGGGCAATCCCGATACGCTGACACTGCCCGCCGGAAAACTCATGCGGATAGCGGTTCACCAGGTTCGGCAGCAGCCCGACTTTCATCATCATCGCTTTGACTTTATCTGTCACTTCCGTCTTACTCATTGACGGATAGTATGTGCGCAGCGGCTCTGCGATAATATCGCCGATAGTCATACGCGGGTTGAGTGACGCCAGCGGATCCTGGAAAATCATCTGGATATCATTGCGGACATTGTGCCAGTCTTTTTCACTCATACCACACAGGTCTTTGCCCAGCCAGGTTACCCGCCCGGCGGTGGATGTGACCAGGCCGATAATAGCGCGCGCAAAGGTGGATTTCCCGCAGCCGGATTCACCAACCACCCCGAGTGTTTCCCCTTCATACAGACGGACAGTCACACCATCCACGGCTTTCAGGCTTTTGGCCGGCTGCCAGAACCACTGTTTATTGTCTCTGATGGAAAAATGCACTTTTAAATCTTCAATTTCCAGCAGAACCGGACGTTCTGAATTTGTCATTATGCCAACTCCTCCGCAGTTCTGAAGCAGGCACGCAAACGGCCCTGAGAAAATGCCTGTAACGGCGGTTCATGCCGCGCACATTCGTCAGCCGCATACTGACAGCGCGGACGGAACGGACAGCCTGACGGGAGCCGCAGCAGGTTCGGCGGGTTGCCGGGAATAGTGGCGAGCTCACCATCTTCCGGCCCGTCAAGGCGCGGAACAGCCTTAAGCAGCCCGATAGAGTAAGGATGCGACGGAAGGTAAAATACATCACGGGCAGTGCCATATTCCATGGTACGTCCGGCATACATCACCAGCACTTTGTCACAAATACCGGCCACCACACCGAGATCATGAGTAATCATAATAATCGCGGTATTGAATTCATTCTTCAGTTCATTAAGCAGCGTCATGATTTGCGCCTGTACCGTCACATCCAGCGCGGTCGTCGGTTCATCGGCGATCAGCAGCTTCGGCTTACACAACAGCGCCATGGCAATCATAACGCGCTGACGCATTCCGCCGGAGAACTCGTGAGGATACATATTCATCCGCTTGCGGGCTTCCGGCATTTTCACCGCATCCAGCATCCGGACTGATTCCTCAAAGGCATCGTGTTTGCTCAGGCCTTTATGCAGCATCAGCACTTCTGTCAGCTGTTTGCTGACTTTCATATACGGGTTGAGCGAAGTCATCGGATCCTGGAAGATCATGGAAATCTCTTCCGCCCGCATTTTATTCAGTGCTTTCTCTTTCAGATTGAGAATTTCACGACCGTTAAACACCGCAGAGCCGCTGACCACACCATTGCGGGCCAGCAACCCCATCAGTGCAAATGCTGTTTGTGATTTCCCGGAGCCGGATTCACCGACAATCCCGAGTGTCTCGCCCGCAGCCAGTGAAAAGTTAAGTTTATTCACGGCGGTGACATCGCCGTCCGGCGTTTTGAATGTCACGTTCAGGTCGTTAACCTGTAATAACTGAGTCATTGGCGGCCTCCTCAGCGATCTTTCGGGTCAAGGGCATCACGCAGCCCGTCACCGATAAAGTTGAAACAAAACAGAGTCACCACCAGGAATGCTGCCGGGAACATCAGTAACCAGGGCGAAACTTCCATGGAGTTAGCTCCGTCATTGAGCAGCGCGCCCCAGCTGCTTAACGGTTCCTGTGTACCCAGTCCGAGGAAGCTGAGGAAGGATTCAAACAGGATCATACTCGGCACCAGCAGTGAGGCGTAAACCACCACCACGCCCAGTACGTTCGGGACAATATGACGCAGAATGATATTGCGGGTCGGCACGCCACACACTTTCGCCGCCTCAATAAACTCCTTACTCTTCAGGCTCAGAGTCTGACCGCGCACAATACGCGCCATATCCAGCCAGGAAACCATACCGATAGCCACGAAGATCAGAAAAATATTCTGCCCGAAGAAGGTCACCAGCAGGATAACAAAGAACATAAACGGGAAAGAATTGAGGATTTCCAGCACACGCATCATGACAGAGTCAGTTTTGCCGCCGACATAGCCGGACATCGCACCGTACAGTGTTCCCACCAGTACAGCGACCAGCGCTGCCGCCAGTCCCACCATCAGTGAGATCCGACCGCCGATGGCCACACGCACCAGCAGGTCACGGCCGGAGGAGTCCGTGCCGAAATAGTGACCACTCTCCATATCCGGTGCTGAGGACATCATGCCCCAGTCGGTATCGTCATAAGCGAACTCCGACAGCATCGGCATAAAAATCACAAACAGAGTAATTAAAAACAACAGACACAGACTGGTGATCGCGGCTTTGTTATGCATAAAGCGGCGGCGGGCATCCGCCCACAGGCTGCGTCCTTCAACATCAAGCTGCTCCGTGAAATTTTCCAGAGCTTCGCGGTTTTTTTCATTCGGTAACATAGCGTGCTCCGGGACTAATAACGGATTTTCGGATCGATAACGGCATACAGCACGTCAACGATACAGTTAAAGGCAATAGTCAGTGTGCCGACCAGGATGGTCAGGCTCAGTACCAGGGAGTAGTCACGGTTCAGTGCACCGTTAACAAATAACTGCCCTACGCCCGGCAAACCGAAAATCGTCTCTATCACCATTGAGCCCGTAATAATCCCCACAAATGCCGGTCCCATATAGGAAACCACCGGTAACAGTGCCGGACGCAGCGCATGCCGCCAGACAATCTTACGCATCGGCAATCCTTTGGCCCGTGCGGTACGGATAAAGTTGGAGTGCATCACCTCAATCATGGAGCTGCGCATAATACGGGAGATACTGGCGATATAGGCCAGTGACAGTGCGATCATCGGCAGAATGATATTGCTGAGCTGCCCGCCATTCCAGCCGCCGCCCGGCAGCCAGTGCAGATGGATGGCAAAGATAAGTACCAGCAGCGGCGCCACCACAAAGCTTGGGATAACCACCCCGGTCATGGCAAAGCCCATAACGGTATAGTCCCATTTGGTATTCTGATTCAGTGCGGCTATCACCCCGGCACTTACCCCGGCAATCAGCGCCAGCACAAAGGCTGCCAGCCCGAGTTTTGCGGAGACCGGAAACGCAGACGCGACCAGATCATTAACAGAGTAATCTTTGTATTTAAAGGAAGGTCCGAAGTCCCCTTTTGATAACTGAACTAAATAATCAAAATACTGAACGTGAATCGGATCATTAAGATGGTATTTGGCTTCAATATTCGCCATCACTTCCGGCGGCAATTTACGCTCACCGGTAAATGGGCTGCCCGGAGCCAGACGCATCATAAAGAAAGAGATGGTAATTAATACAAAAAGCGTCGGGATCGCCTCGAGTATACGGCGAAGAATAAACTTAAACATTGCCCGTTCCTATACAGTACCCGCTTCCCGGGGTACACACTACACAGGCAGCCCTTCGCAGGGCTGCCAACCGTCGGTATTATTTTTTCATCAGATATAAGTTTTTGGTATGGAAGTGATCCAGCGGATCTTTTCCGGTATAGCCACCTACGTACGGTTTCACTAAACGGGTACTGACATAGTAATAGACAGGCACGATGGCTGAGTCTTTATCCAGCTGAGTTTCCGCCTGCTGGTAGATCTGCGCGCGCTCCGCATCGGTTTTCACCTGAAGGGATTGTTTCATCAGCTTATCAAATTCCGCACTCTTATAATGCGGTGTGTTGGTACTGCTGTAAGAGAGAACCATATTCAGGAATGAAGACGGTTCGTTATAATCCGCACACCACGCGGCACGGGCGACATCATAGGTACCCTGGTGACGCGTATCGAGGAAGGTTTTCCATTCCTGGTTAACCAGCTGAACTTCCGCACCAAGGTTTTTCTTCCAGATCGACGATGCGGCGATCGCCATTTTTTTATGCAGGTCGGAAGTGTTGTACAGCAGATTAAATTTCAGCGGATTATCTTTGTTAAACCCGGCCTCTTCCAGCAGTTTACGTGCTTTTTCGTTACGCTGATCCTGCGTCATATTCGCGAACCACTCAGGTTCTTTAGCTGACATACCATCTGCAAACGGCGGTGTAAAACCAAATGCCGGGGTATCACCCTGTGCTTTGACTTTATTGACCATGATGTCACGATCAAGGCTCAGTTTCAGGGCTTCCCGGACTTTCGGGTTATCAAATGGCGCTTTTTCGTTATTGATTTCGTAGTAATAGGTACACATATACGGTGAAATGCGCAGTTCGTCCGGAATTTCTTTTTTCAGTTTCTGGAACAGTTCAATCGGCAGGTTGTTATAGGTCATATCGATTTCACCGCTGCGGTAGCGGTTAACATCGGTGACTTCAGAAGAAATAGGCAGGAAACGGACATTATTGATAACGGTTTTTTCGTTATCCCAGTATTCCGGGTTACGGGTCAGTTCAATTTTTTCGTTAACCACCCAGTCTTTCAGGGTGTATGCACCGTTGCTGACATAATTACCCGGCTGCGTCCATTTATCACCGAACTTCCCGACGGTGGCCGGATGTACCGGAGACATAGAATTATGCGCCAGCAGTTTCGGAATATAAGGGACTTCTTCGGAGAGTGTCAGTTCCAGGGTTTTATCATCCAACGCTTTGATGCCAAGTTCTTCCGGTTTTTTCTTCCCGGCGATCACATCATCAATATTCACCACGTGTGCATACTGGAGAT
The DNA here is from genome assembly GCF_019402645.1 of Morganella morganii. Taxonomy (GTDB): domain Bacteria; phylum Pseudomonadota; class Gammaproteobacteria; order Enterobacterales; family Enterobacteriaceae; genus Morganella; species Morganella morganii_D. The sequence continues at coordinate 1,291,213 of NZ_VKKS01000001.1, read as the reverse complement.
AACTGGCATACGGTGAGGCGGTATTCGGATCTGCCAGACGGCGCCAGCTGTAAACGAAATCCTGTGCTGTGACCGGGTCGCCGTTGGACCACTTCGCATCTTCACGGATTTTAAACGTCCAGACTTTAAAATCTTTATTTTCCCAGGAGATTGCTGAGCCCGGCAGAATTTCACCACCCGGCCCTTCCAGGGTAATACCTTCCATCAGGTCGCGGATAATATTCGCTTCCGGTACCCCTTCCACTTTATGCGGGTCGAGTGACTGCGGCTCTGAGCCGTTATTACGGATTAAATCCTGCTTATCTGCCAGCTGAACACCGGCCGGTACATCCGCAGCAAACGCCTGTGTACCAATACCCATCCCCATAGCTGCCACCACACTGAGTGCCAGCAGTGTTTTTTTCGTTGAATTAACCATCTTACATAAACTCCCCATTGACGAATGTGTTTTGCGTTTGTTGCGTTTTTATCCGGTGCTTTTCGTTTTATCTTCCGCACCTTCATTTTTTTTCGCACTCATGAGTGCAAATTTTTATTATTAATATGTTTCTACCATATATAAGCGCTTAATATCCATATAATCAAGCGGGTCATTGCCGGTAATTCCGCCGACTGATGGTTTTATCAGCCGGACACTCACGCGATAATAAACAGGTATTAATGCAGAGTCCTGATCTAACTGAGTTTCTGCCTCCTGATAAGCGGATTGACGTGTTTTTTCATCGGTTGCCAGCAAGGCGCGCTGCATTGCACTGTCAAAAGTGGTATTTCGGTAGAAACTGGTGTTATTACTGCTGTCTGACAGAAAAATATTCAGAAAAGAGGACGGCTCATTATAATCCGCACACCAGGTCGCCCGGGCCACCTGATAATTCCCTTCATGGCGGTTCTGATTGGATGTTTTCCATTCCTGGTTTTTCAGCACCACTTTAGCGCCGATATTTTTCTGCCACATGGATGCAGCAGCAATCGCCTGCTGTTTATTCTGATCTGACGTGTTATAGAGCAATTCAAAAGTCAGCGGATTTTTTTCGCTGTAACCGGCCTCTTCCAGCAGTTTGCGCCCTTTTTCATTGCGCTGTTCCTGTGTCAGGGATGCCCATTCAGGCGTGGTGAAATGACCGCCGTTAATATAATGCGGGGTAAAACCATATGCGGGAATTTGTCCCTGTCCCATGATTTTACGGGTGATAATATCGCGATCAAGCCCCAGTTTAACGGCTTCACGCACTTTCGGGTCAGTAAACGGTGCCGCGGTATTATTTATTTCATAATAGAATGTGCATAAATACGGGGAAATCCGCACCTGAGCCGGGATCTCTTTTTTCAGTTTAGCAAATAAAACCGGCGGAACCGCACTGTTGGTGACATCTATTTCACCGGCGCGATAGCGGTTTATATCACTGGTTTCTGATTGGATCGGCAGGAATGTCGCCTGCTCAATAACGGTTTCTTTATCATTCCGGTAGTTCGGATTACGTTTAAGCACCAGCCGCTCATTCACATCCCAGGCGGAAAGAGTATAAGCGCCGTTACCAACAAATTTTCCGGCGGATGTCCATTTATCACCAAACTGTTCAATTGCCCCTTTCGGTACCGGTTTCAGTGCGGTATGACTCAGCATATCCGGAAAATACGGCACCGGCTGTGTCAGCTGTACCTGAAAAGTTCTGTCATCAACCGCTTTAACACCGAGGCTTTCCGGCGGTTTTTTACCACTGATAATATCATCCACATTCTCGACATAAGCATAATGCAGATAGCTGCCGTAAGGTGACGCGGTTTTCGGATCAGACAACCGCCGCCAGCTGTAGACAAAGTCCTGCGCGGTCACCGGTGAGCCATCGCTCCACTTTGCATCCGGCCGCAGCGTGAATGTCCAGGTGCGGTTATCCGGAGACGACCAGCTTTCTGCCACACCGGGCACGATATGACCGTCGCCGTCAGTGGATACCAGGCCTTCCAGCAGATTGAGAATAATATTGGATTCCGGTACCCCTTCCACTTTATGCGGATCGAGTGATACCGGTTCAGTACCGTTATTGATAACAATAACCTGCTTTTCCGCCAGCTTTGTTCCCGGCGGGACGTGTGCCGCCCATGCGGAATAAGAGAATGTACTCAGCAGCAGCGCCTGCGTGAGGGAAACAGCAATAATGTGTTTTTTCATCTTCCGTCCCTTTCTGAATAACACCTGTTAAACGAACAACGTGATTAAAAAATCGCAAATGCTTTATTTATAAGTGCCGTCAGCGACGGGTTCAGCCTGTTTTTCTGTGCTGTTTTCCGGCCTGATTAACATTTTCCGGGGCAGTGATTGTTTTTATCTGCAAACAGTGCCTTTCTGCCGCTGAAATAAAACATTGATCCATGGTTGCTTATGACCCGGCAGTTTTTCCCCCCACCGGATAAAAAATAAACATTTAATTAACAAAAAGCAATTTTTCCAGATAAAAACCCTGCCTCTATCACAGATTTAACTGATTAAATATTAATAACCAATTAAAAAACAACTGTAAATAAAAAGAGTAAAGGAAAAAATTTTACTGGAATATCAATCTGGTGAGCACTGAAAATAAAGGATTGACAGCAAATATAGTTTCTGTTGTTTATTTAACCACCTTTATCTGTTATACCCGTTTATGACTAAATTGTACGGGTTACCGCATCCGCCAATACAACACCATGTTTAGTGTTATTTTTTATGTGCTGATAACCTGTTGTTATATTAAAACTGTTTTTCCGCTTTTTTTTGCCGGTGAAATCTCCCGGTCAGCAATTTCAGACTATGATTAATTTTGGCTATAACGAAAAGTTATAAACAAGCACGTAACAGACTTTGCAAAACACCGCTGTTTTTTTTAACGTGTCAGTATTAAAAAAATCAATAACACCGCGTTTCAGGGGAAATATATGAAAAAAACATATCCGGCAGCGTCACTGGCTCTGCTCTTTTCCGTCTCCGCATTTGCCGCCACACCACCGAATACCTTAATTGTTGTCCAGAGTCTGGATGACATTGTCAGCCTTGATCCGGCAGAAAGTAATGAACTTTCCAGTATCCAGACCGTTCCCAGCTTATATCAGCGTCTGGTACAACCGAACCGGGATAACCCGGAACAGCTTGATGCGATTTTACTGGAAGACTGGCAGGCCGATGCCGCCAATAAAACCCTGACGGTTCGTATTAAAGAGAATGCAAAATTTGCCTCCGGCAACCCGGTGCGCCCGGAAGATATTATTTTCTCTTACCAGCGTGCCGTGATCATGAATAAATCCCCGGCGTTTATTCTTAATATTCTCGGCTGGAATAAAGATAATATTGCGCAGCAGTTTGAAAAAACCGGTGACCGCACTCTGAAAATAAAATGGAGTGCAGATATCAGCCCGGATGTGGCGCTGAATCTGTTATCCACCCCGATAGCGTCTGTGGTGGATGAAAAACTGGTAACACCGAATATTAAAAATAATGACTTCGGCAATGCCTGGCTGAAAATGCACTCCGCCGGCAGCGGCGCTTATTCCCTGAAAGTATATCAGCCTAACCAGGCGATTGTGATGGCAGCCAACCCGCATGTGTCCACCGGCGAGGCAAAAATCCCGTCCATTATTATTAAAAATGTGCCGGACCCGGCCTCCCGCCGTCTGCTTATTCAGCAGGGTGATGCGGATATTGCCCGGGAGCTGGGTGCCGACCAGACTGCGGCACTGAAAAAGAGCGCCGGGGTGCGGGTGGAAAACATTCCGTCCGCCGAGCAGGATTATATGGCTTTCAACACCGGTAACAGCGCCAACCCGCTGCTGAAAAACCCGGCATTGTGGGAAGCGGCCCGCTATCTGGTGGATTACGAAGGTATTACCCGCGATTTACTGAAAGGCCAGTATTTTATTCACCAGAGTTTCCTGCCAATCGGTTTACCGGGCGCGCTGGAAAATAACCCATATAAATTTGATCCGGCCAAAGCGAAAGATATTCTGGCAAGAGCCGGAATTAAAAATGCTCATTTCACGCTCGATGTGGAAAATAAACCGCCGTATATCACTATTGCTCAGTCACTTCAGGCAAGTTTTGCTCAGGGCGGTATCAAAGTGGAATTACTGCCGGCAGCAGGCAGCCAGGTCTATTCCCGCGTACGGGCACGCCAGCATCAGGCGGCAATCCGTTTCTGGATCCCGGATTATTTTGATGCCCATTCCAATGCCAGTGCTTTCGCCTTTAATGACGGCAAAAGCAGCACCGTCGCGTGGCTGAACGGCTGGGATATTCCGCAGTTATCACAAACCACACTGAAAGCTGTGGCGGAGCCGGATAAAGCCAAGCGTGCACAGATGTATACCGCCATGCAGCAAGAATTGCAGCGCAGTTCTCCGTATGTCTTTATGGCACAGGGACAAAACCAGGTGGTGCTGCGTGATAATGTGAAAGGCTATCAGCAGGGACTGAACGCAGATATGGTGTATTACGACAGAGTCACCAAATAATCTGCTGATTTTCCGGTTACAACCCCGTCAGTATTACTGACGGGGTTTATGTGTTTTGTTTTTATTCAGGAACTGCTGTATGTCCGATATTTCCCCTGCCGGCACACTGTTTCGCCATACTCTGCGTGTAGCGCTTCAGGGCGTTTTTACCCTGACGCTGACGCTGCTCGGCTTACTGGTGATCACCTTTGCACTGTCAGCACTCTCTCCGGTTGATCGTGTATTGCAGATTGTCGGTGATCACGCCAGCCATGAAACCTATGAACAGGTGCGGCTGGAGCTGGGGCTGGATCAGCCCGTTTATATTCAGTTCTGGCATTATGCGGAGCGTCTGCTGCACGGCGACCTCGGCATGGCTTCCTCCATGGGGCAACCGGTGCTCGACGGTGTGCTGACCACACTGCCAGCGACCATTGAACTGGCAACCACGGCACTACTGATCGGCGCTTCGCTCGGGATCCTCTGCGGCGTGTTATGTGCCCGTTATGCAGGCACGCCGTTTGATTTTATCATCCGCACCCTGACCCTCCTCGGTAACTCGGTGCCGGTTTTCTGGCTGGGTCTGCTGATGCTGCTTCTGTTTTATGCCACGCTGCAATGGAGTCCCGGCCCGGGACGGCTGGATGATATCTACCAGTATACCGTTGAGGCAAAAACCGGTTTTGTGCTGATCGACTCCTGGTTGTCGGATGACCCCGGTGCATTTACTAATGCGGTGGCACACCTGATCCTGCCGGTGTCGCTGCTGGCCTATTTCTGTCTGGCGGGGATCACCCGGCTGACGCGCGCCGCCTGTCTGAGTGAGATGAATAAAGAGTATGTCACGCTGGCACGAGCCAAAGGTAATACCGAAATGCAGGTACTGTTCCGCCATGTGCTGCCGAATATCCGCGGCACCCTGATCACCGTGATTGCTCTGGCCTACACCGGTATGCTGGAGGGTGCAGTACTGACAGAAACCGTCTTCTCCTGGCCCGGTATCGGCCGCTACCTGACCGCAGCCTTGTTTGCCGGAGATACTACTGCCGTGATGGGCGGAACACTGGTGATAGGGATATGCTTTATCTTTATTAATAACGTGACAGATATGATTGTGCGTTTAACAGATCCGCGGGTGAAATCATGACATTACTGCCGAAAATCCGCCGATCCCCGTCCGCACTGACGGGCACCCTGATTATACTGTTTCTGCTGCTGGTGGCACTGCTTGCGCCGTGGCTCGCACCGTATGACCCGGTACTGCAAAACCCGGCACAGCGCCTGCTGGCACCGGATGCACAGCACTGGCTCGGGACGGACAGCTACGGCCGTGACGTGCTCTCCCGCCTGATCTGCGGTACACGCCCGATGTTCGGGCTGGTCGCGCTGGTGGCAGTAATCACCCTGCCCGCCGGGTTACTGATCGGTATTCTGGCCGGTTTTTACGGCCGCCTGGCGGAAACTATCCTGATGCGGTTTACCGATATTGTAATGTCGATGCCGCGTCTGATCCTCGCTTTTGCGTTTGTTGCCATTCTCGGGCCGGGGCTGATTAACGGGGCTCTGGCGCTCGCCCTTACCTCCTGGCCCGCCTATGCCCGTCAGGCGCGCAGTGAAATCCGGCATCTGCGCAACAGTGATTATCTGGCCAGTGCTGAAATGCTGGGTATCCGCGGTCTGCGCCTGCTGTGGGGACACATTTTGCCGCTCTGCCTGCCGTCAGCCATTGTCCGGCTGGCGCTGGATCTCGCCACTATTATTCTGGCCGCCGCCGGTCTGGGTTTCCTCGGTCTGGGCGCACAGCCGCCGATGGCGGAATGGGGGGCGATGATTGCCGATGGTATGCAGGTTATTTTTGACCAGTGGTGGATAGCCGCCGCTCCCGGTGCAGCCATTCTGATTGCCGGCATGGCATTCAATCTTCTGGGTGATGGTTTACGGGATATTATGGAGCCGCAACATGACTGAGCCGCTTATTTGTGTCAGCAATCTGTGTGTGGATTACCCCCGGGCACAGGTAGTGAAAAATGTCTCGTTTACTCTGGGGCAGGAGCGGCTGGCGCTGGTCGGGGAATCCGGTTCCGGTAAATCTATGAGCGCCAGGGCGCTGATGGGGCTGGTACGGAAACCCGGTATTGTCAGTGCCGATACGCTGACATTCCGTCAGACCGCTCTGCTTTCCCTGCGGGAAAAACAGTGGGCGGCACTGCGCGGCAATGATATTGCAATGATAATGCAGGATCCGCGTTATGCCCTGAATCCGGTCAGAAATCTGTATCAGCAAATTGAGGAATCATTGCTGCGCCATCAGACACTAAACAAATCTGACCGCCGCGATCGCGTATTTGAGATGGCCCGTGCAGCCGGATTATCCGAGCAGGCACTTTCCCGCTACCCGGGGCAGCTTTCCGGCGGAATGGGACAACGCGCCATGATTGCCATTGCTCTGATCAACAATCCGGCGGTCTTAATTGCCGATGAACCAACCTCCGCTCTGGATGCCCGGCTGCGGCATCAGATTCTGGAACTGATTGTCAGCCAGTGTGAGGAGCGCCGTATGGGGCTGCTGCTGATAAGCCATGATTTACCGCTGGTGGCAGCCCATTGCCGGCGCGTTATAGTGATGTATCAGGGTCAGCAGGTGGATGAACTGCCCGCTGCACAACTGCCGCAGGCTACTCACCCTTACACCCGAACATTATGGACCTGCCGCCCGGATGCACAGACTTACGGCACTGATTTGCCGGTATTAGATCGCCCTGCTTTGCAGGCGTTACTGACTCAGGAGACTCATCATGCCGGCAGATAATTCAGTACCGATTATTGAAGTTAATAATCTTTCTGTCAGTTTCGGACAGCGGCAGGTTGTCTGCAAGGCCGGTTTTCACCTCTTCACCGGAGAGACTTTCAGTCTTATCGGCGAGTCCGGCTGCGGAAAATCCACCATTCTGCGGGTGATCGCCGGGTTACAGCGTGAATGGCAGGGCGGCGTGCAGCTGCTGTCACAACATATCCATCCCGGCCAGCGTTATCAGGGAGCTCTGCGACGCAACGTGCAGATGGTATTCCAGGATCCCTATGCTTCCCTGCATCCGTTTCATACCATTCACAGGGCACTCTCAGAACCATTACACATTCACCGGGAGACAAATATCGATAGCCGGGTGACTGAGGCAATAACCTCTGTCGGGTTACCTCCGGATGTGGCACAACGTTATCCGCATCAGCTTTCCGGCGGGCAGCGCCAGCGCATTGCCATCGCCCGCGCCCTGATGCTGCGTCCGCAGATCCTGCTGCTGGATGAACCGACATCCGCACTCGATATGTCTGTACAGGCGGAAATTCTCAATCTGCTTAATCACCTGAAAGCCGCGCACGGTATGACCTATCTGCTGGTCAGCCATGATGCGGATGTGGTGGCGCATATGTCGGATCGTGCGGCATTTATGGCGAACGGGAATATTGAACGGGAATTTGACCGCGCCGCCCTGCGGCGAGGTGAACACCGGATGGAGAATGCACTGATGTAAAAACGGGGCCTGAGGCCCCGTTCTGATAATAATATACTGCGTGATTATGATAATAATCTCGGAAAACTCATTTTCATACCGGTAATAATCAGCTCAATACCTAATGACATCAGCATCAGACCCATAATACGGGTCACGACGTTAATACCGGTTTGTCCGAGGTATTTCACCCACAGTCCCGCTGAGCGGAACAGCAGCCAGCAGCAGAATGCAAACACAATACTGGTCAGTGCCAGCCCGAAAAAGTTCTGCCAGCCCTGCCAGCGGGCACTCCAGACCACACAGGAACTGATAGCCCCCGGACCCGCCATCAGCGGCAGCGCCAGCGGCACCACACCGATATTGTCGCGGATCGCCGTTTCCGACTGCTCCTGCTTGTTCTGCTTATCTTCCCCCAGCTTACCGCTGATCATGGACATCGCAATGAGGACAATCAGTGTCCCCCCCGCTATCCGGAAAGATTCGATGGAAATACCGAACATGATGAGGATCTTATCGCCGACCAAAAGTGATGTGCACAAAATCACAGCCACCGAAAAGTTCGCAATCATATTCGTCTTATTGCGTACTGCGGCAGTCTGATAGTTGGTCATGCTCATAAAGACCGGCAGAATACCGACCGGGTTGACTAAGGCAAATAAGCCGACAAAAAATTTTAAATAACCGGAAAAATCCAGCAACGTGTTACCCACAAAGGATCCTCAACCTGATGATAATACAGTGATACTCTGCTGATAATAACAGCAGGCTATCGCCAGATGGTTGTAATAATTATAAATGTGATTATTAACACAGACATCATACCGTTGAATGTGCAGGAAAAGGAATTGCTTTGCACAGAATATTTTCCGCTGTTCGCTGATACGATACAGTTATATCACCTCATTTTTGTCTGATTTTCAGACAATCATCAGTTCTTCTGTAAAATTGAAACCCTATATCTTTCCTGACACTACGGTTTATACCTGTTGCGACCCAAGCTGAATGGTGTCAGCTTGATGTATTTGTGACACTGATCACTTTAATATTTCCTCCGAATGTTAAGCTGTTCATATTATAGTTGAATCGATTCAACTATAATATGAACAGAAAGGCCTGACGGGCTTTTTAAGCAAATCAGCGGGCATATCTGCATTATGTTACCGGCAAAATCGATTTAGTTACCGGAAGATATCACCGCTATAATCAAATCGTATCAATTCGCTGATTTGCTTAAAAAGTTTAACAATTTATCAGGAGTGATCTGTATGGCCGTAACGAACGTTACCGAACTCAATGAATTAGTTGCCCGCGTGAAGAAAGCCCAGCGCGAGTTTGCCGGTTTCTCCCAGGAACAGGTGGATGCCATCTTCCGGGCGGCCGCACTTGCCGCAGCAGATGCCCGTATTCCGCTGGCAAAACTGGCGGTTGAAGAGTCCGGCATGGGGATTATTGAAGATAAAGTGATTAAAAACCATTTTGCTTCTGAATATATCTATAACGCCTACCGCGATGAGAAAACCTGCGGCATCTTATCGGAAGACCCGACTTTCGGCACCATCACTATCGCAGAGCCTATCGGTATTATCTGCGGTATCGTCCCGACCACTAACCCGACCTCCACCGCTATCTTCAAAGCATTGATCAGCCTGAAAACCCGTAACGGGATTATTTTCTCCCCGCATCCGCGTGCCAAAAAAGCCACTAACAGGGCAGCAGAGATTGTCCTCAGTGCCGCCGTTGCCGCCGGTGCCCCGAAAGATATTATCGGCTGGATCGACGAACCATCTGTTGAATTGTCCAATGCCTTAATGCATCACGCAGATACCAACCTGATCCTCGCCACCGGCGGCCCGGGTATGGTAAAAGCGGCCTACAGTTCCGGTAAGCCGGCCATTGGTGTGGGTGCGGGTAACACCCCTGTCGTGATTGATGAAACGGCGGATATCAAACGCGCGGTAGCCTCTATTCTGATGTCCAAAACTTTCGATAACGGCGTGATTTGTGCGTCTGAACAATCCGTCATCGTGGTGGATGATGTTTATGAGCAGGTCAAAGAACGTTTTGAAACCCACGGCGGCTATATCCTGAAAGGCAAAGAGCTGAAAGCCGTTCAGGACATTATTCTGCTCAACGGCGGACTGAATGCGAAAATTGTCGGTCAGTCTGCGGTGAAAATTGCCGGAATGGCAGGTATTGAAGTGCCGTCCTGGACCAAAATTCTTATCGGTGCGGTCTCCGTTGTAGATGAATCCGAGCCGTTTGCACACGAAAAACTCTCTCCGCTGTTAGCTATGTACCGTGGTAAAGATTTTGAGGATGCCGTGATCAAAGCGGAAAAACTGGTGGAAATGGGCGGAATCGGACACACCTCCTGCTTATATACCGACCAGGATAACCAGCCGGAGCGCGTGAAATTCTTCGGTGAAAAGATGAAAACCGCACGTATCCTGATTAACACCCCGGCGTCACAGGGCGGGATCGGCGACCTGTATAACTTCAAACTGTCTCCGTCACTGACACTGGGTTGCGGTTCCTGGGGAGGTAACTCCATTTCCGAAAACGTCGGGCCGAAACACCTGATCAACACCAAAACCGTGGCAAAACGAGCTGAAAATATGTTGTGGCATAAACTTCCGAAATCTATCTATTTCCGCCGCGGTTCTCTGCCGGTTGCCCTGGAAGAGATCGCCGGTGACGGCGCAAAACGCGCATTTATCGTGACTGACGGCTATCTGTTTAATAACGGCTATGTGGATGAAGTAACCCGTGTGCTGAAATCCTACGGTATGGAAGTGGAAATTTTCTTTGAAGTGGAAGCTGACCCGACACTCTCTGTGGTCCGCAAAGGTGCGGAGCAGATGCACAACTTCAAACCGGACGTGATTATTGCCCTCGGCGGCGGTTCCCCGATGGATGCAGCCAAAATCATGTGGGTGATGTATGAACATCCGGAAACCCACTTTGAGGAACTGGCACTGCGCTTTATGGATATCCGTAAACGTATCTATAAGTTCCCGAAAATGGGTGTGAAAGCAAAAATGGTCGCTATCACCACCACATCCGGTACCGGTTCTGAAGTAACACCGTTTGCGGTCGTGACAGATGATACCACCGGTCAGAAATACCCGCTGGCGGACTATGCCCTCACCCCGGATATGGCGATTGTCGATGCCAACCTGGTGATGAATATGCCGAAATCCCTCACTGCGTTCGGCGGACTGGATGCGGTCACCCATGCGCTGGAAGCATACGTTTCTGTACTGGCAAATGAATACTCTGACGGTCAGGCATTACAGGCGCTGAAACTGCTGAAAGAGTTCTTACCGGCCAGCTATCACGAAGGCGCGAAAAATCCGGTTGCCCGTGAACGTGTGCACAATGCCGCAACTATCGCCGGTATCGCGTTTGCCAACGCCTTCCTTGGTGTGTGTCACTCTATGGCGCACAAACTGGGCTCTGAATTCCATATTCCGCATGGTCTGGCTAACGCCCTGCTTATCTGTAACGTCATCCGTTATAACGCCACCGATAACCCGACCAAGCAAACAGCATTCAGCCAGTATGACCGTCCGCAGGCACGCCGCCGTTACGCAGAGATTGCTGACCATCTGCAACTGAGTGCCGCCGGTGACCGCACTGCGCAGAAAATTGAAAAACTGCTGGTCTGGCTGGAGGAAATCAAAGCGTCTCTGGGTATTCCGAAATCCATTCGTGAAGCAGGTGTGCCGGAAGCTGAATTCCTGGCGAAACTGGATAAACTGTCAGAAGATGCCTTTGATGACCAGTGTACCGGTGCAAACCCGCGTTATCCGCTGATTGCTGAATTAAAACAAATTATGCTGGACACCTATTACGGCCGCACCTATGACGAATCTGTCCCTGTTGCGGCACCAAAACCGGTTGCCAAACGGAATGCTAAGAAATAATCATCAATCCGGCAACTAATAACTGCAAAGCCCTCTCCGGAGGGCTTTTTTATATTCATTCCATAATAATAATTAAATAATTGTCTTTGTATTAACAGCTGTTCACTTTTGATCATGTTTTCCGGTACAACCCGATTTTAATATTTCACTTAATACCCGGCACAAAACTGAGACAGCGCCCGGGGGTATTTACCGGTATTTTATCCACGCTGACTCAAATACCGCCTCATCACTTTCCCTGCAGAAACCGTTTCCGGTGTTTTTTGATATCCCCGCTAATAGGCCGCAGATATAAAAAAGCCGGACAATGACGTCCGGCACTTTTTGTATAACAGAGAAGACTCCCTGATTTATGAGCGGTATTCTGCTGCTTTTGCTTCGCGTATCGCTTCATTGTAATGTTTGCGGCAGACAGATACATATTTTTCATTACCGCCGATGTCAATTTGAGCGCCATCTGACATCACGCGTCCCTGCCCGTCATAACGTAAAACACGGCTGGCTTTCCGCCCGCAATAACAAATTGTTTTTAATTCAACTAATTTATCCGCCCAGGCTAATAAATAATGACTCCCGCTGAATAACTCACCTTTAAAGTCTGTACGCAGCCCGTAACACAGAACCGGGATATCAATATCATCGACGATATAACACAACTGTTCCACCTGCTCTTTGGTCAGGAACTGGCATTCATCGATTAATACGCAGTGTACGGGGGCTTCCTGATGTTCACGGATAATAACCGTGCTCACGTCCGTCCCGGGGCCAAATACCCGTGCATCCGCGCTCAGGCCGATACGTGAAGTGACCTTGCTCTGTTCATAGCGGTCGTCTATCTCTGCGGTAAATATCAGTGTGCGCATACCGCGTTCATTGTAGTTATAGGATGACTGCAGTAACGCTGTCGATTTTCCCGCATTCATTGCGGAGTAATAAAAATAAAGCTGAGCCACCGGCTCTCTCCCCTTACACATTCAAGACCCGCGGCAATACTAACACATTAGCGTTAAAAACAGCGCAATCTGTATTTCACACATGCCGTGATCGCATGCACAATATCCTGAGTTCATCACAGCCGTAAATTCATACAAGGCATAGTTACATGCAGGATATTCACTGTTGTTATCGGCATTCTTCGCTTTATCCTGTTTTTCATTATACCCGTCCCGAAGAATAACGTTTCTTTACATAAGATAAGGTTAAATATAATTTGTATTCCCTACCTCATTTATGAACAATTTTTATGAAGATGCTGAACATCAACGCATTTTCACCCCGTCCCCTTATCAAATTTAAACAAAAAGCCAAAAAGACCCTTATTATTCCTCAGAAATAATTGCTTTTAAAAAAAATGTGTTTTAACCTTACCCCGAAATTTGCTATTGCAGATTTTTAAATAGCAATCTATTATTAACTATACATCAGCCAACATTTAATTTGAGACCAGGATTATGAGTGAATCTTTGAAGCCATTTAATAATATCCGTACTCTTCGCGCTCAGGCGAGAGAATCCAGCTTAGAAGTTTTAGAAGAAATACTGGAAAAGCTGACTTCGGTTGTTGAAGAACGCCGTTTGGAAGAATCTCAGGCTCAGGCTAAAGAGGAAGAACGCACCCGTAAATTAGAAGAATTCCGTCAACTGCTTGAAAAGCAGAATATCAATCCGGAAGAGTTAATTCAGTCTATGGGTACAGGCAAAACAGCCCGCAAATCCAAGCGTGCTCAGCGCCCTGCCAAATACGAATATATCGATGAAAACGGTGAAAATAAAACCTGGACCGGCCAGGGTCGTACACCAGCTGTAATCAAACAGGCTATCGATAACGAAGGTAAATCTCTGAACGATTTCTTAATCAAGTAAGCAGATAGTATCTGACGAAAAAGCCCTTCTCTGAAGGGCTTTTTTATACTCATAACTGTTGCTGTTATTTATCGTGATAAAACGACATATACCAGTCAACAAACTGCTGTACACCGTAATTCACCGGTGTATCCGGTGAGAAACCAATCGTTTTATACAGTTCGCCGGAATCAGCACAGGTGGATAACACGTCACCGTCCTGCATATCCATATAATGTTTGTTGGCTTTAATACCCAAAGCCGTTTCAATAGCCTGAATAAAATCACCCAGCCGGGTCGGCTGACCGTTACCGACATTATAAATCCTGTACGGCGCAGAACTGGCTGATTTCAGCCCCTCTTCCACTGTCCAGTCATTATTCACTACCGGAATTACGTCAATCAGACGAACCACTGCTTCTGCAATATCACCGACATAGGTGAAATCGCGCACCATATTGCCGTGGTTATAAACATCAATCGGTTCTCCGTCCAGCATGGCTTTCACAAACTTAAATAGTGCCATATCCGGGCGTCCCCACGGGCCGTAAACGGTAAAGAACCGCAGGCCGGTCGTCGGTAACTGATAAAGATGCGAGTAGCTGTGTGACATTAATTCATTGGCTTTTTTCGTTGCCGCATACAACGAAACCGGATGGTCTACATCATCTTCGACAGAGAACGGCTGTTTGCGGTTCAGGCCATACACCGAACTTGAGGAGGAGTAAATCAGATGCCCCACGTTATGATGACGGCACCCTTCCAGAATATTCATATGTCCCAGAATATTCGCGTCAATATACGCCATCGGGTTCTGAATGGAGTAACGCACACCCGGTTGCGCCGCAAGATGGATCACCCGCTCAAATTTCTGTGCGGCAAATAATTCACTGACGACCGCTTTTTCCGACAAATCCATTTTAAAAAACTGAAATTGCGGATGCGGTAATAACAGGTCAAGGCGGGCTTTCTTGAGATTAACATCATAATAGTCATTAAGGTTGTCGGCACCGACAACCTCATGCCCCTGCTCAAGCAGACGCTGCGTGACATGATAACCAATAAAACCGGCCGCGCCGGTTACAAGTATTTTCATATTCAGACTCAGATTACCGGATTAATGGAAGCACCACGACCTATACCATAATAGATAAAGCCGCGATTTTCTAAACGTTCCGGGTCATAAAGGTTACGTCCGTCAAAAATAACCGGGGTTTTCAGTCCTGCTTTGATAACATCGAAGTCCGGCGCGCGGAAACTTTGCCATTCAGTACAGATAACCAGTGCATCTGCATTGTGCAGTGCCGCCTCTTTGGTACCCATCAGCGCCAGATCATCACGCTGTCCGAAAATACGCTGTGCTTCCTGCATCGCTTCAGGGTCATATGCCTGAATTTTGGCGCCGGCTGCCCATAATTCCTGTAACAGGATACGGCTGGACGCTTCACGCATATCATCTGTATTCGGTTTAAAGGAAAGACCCCATACCGCGAAGGTTTTGCCCTCAAGGTTTTCACCGAAATGACGTTTGATAAAGGACGGCAGTTTGTATTTCTGCTGTTCGTTTACTTCTTCCACCGCACGCAGGATACGTGGGGTAAAACCGATATGTTCCGCAGTGCGGATCAGTGCCTGCACATCTTTCGGGAAGCAGGAACCACCGTAGCCGCAGCCCGGATAGATAAAGTGATAGCCGATACGGGAGTCAGAGCCGATACCCTGGCGTACATTTTCAATATCCGCACCCAGCATTTCTGCCAGGTTGGAGATTTCATTCATAAAGCTGATTTTGGTCGCCAGCATACAGTTTGCCGCGTATTTGGTCAGCTCCGCACTGCGGATATCCATCACAATCATCCGGTCGTGGTTGCGGTTAAACGGCTCATACAGTTCGCGGATAATATCGATAACACGCTCATTATCACAACCGATAACAATACGCTCAGGACGCATGCAGTCAGCAACCGCCGCCCCTTCTTTCAGGAATTCCGGATTGGACACCACATCATAGGCAATATCCGCACCGCGTTCAGCCAGTGCTGCTTTAATGGTGGCATTCACTTTATCCGCAGTACCGACCGGAACCGTGGATTTGTCGATAACCACTTTATAGTCCTGCATATACTGTGCAATAGTACGGGCTACCGCTGTCACATATTGCAGATCCGCAGAGCCGTCTTCATCCGGTGGTGTACCGACCGCGATGAATTGCAGAGTGCCGTGTGCCACACCCAGTGCCGCATCCGTGGTGAAGCTTAAACGGCCTTCTTCATAATTTTTTTTCACCAGCGGGGTCAGGCCCGGTTCAAAAATCGGGATAATACCTTTTTTCAGGTTTTCCACTTTTTTTGCATCAACATCGACACACATTACATCATGGCCGACTTCCGCCAGTACAGTCGCCTGCACCAGACCGACATATCCAATTCCAAATACGGTTACTTTCATAGTTCACCTATTGCAACAATTATTAATTCTGTAATGTTTTCAGCCAGTCTGAGAATTCACGGCCCAGGTGCTTATGACGCATGCTGTATTCGACAAAGGCTTTCATATAGCCCATTTTGTCGCCACAGTCATGGCTGCGGCCTACCAGACGGTACGCCTCCACCGGATTTTTTTCAATCAGCATGGCAATAGCATCAGTCAGCTGGATCTCATCACCGGCCCCCGGGGCTGTTTTCCCCAGCAGCGGCCAGATATCCTGAGAGAGCACATAACGGCCGACGATGGACATGTTTGACGGCGCTTTGGCCGGTTCCGGTTTTTCCACCACAGCAAACATCGCTTTACTTTCACCGGCTGCCAGGCTTTCACCATGGCAATCCACCACCCCGTAATTTGACACCATTTCCTGCGGAACCGGGTCTACCATCACCTGGCTTGCACCGTGTTCTTCATAACGTGCAATCATTTCTCTGAGGTTAAATTTCGCCAGGTCAGTGCTGTATTCATCAATGATGACATCCGGCAATACCACGGCGAAAGGTTCATCACCAATCATCGGTTTCGCACATAACACAGCGTGGCCCAGCCCTTTGGCTATGCCCTGACGGGTTTGCATAATGGTGACGTGACGCGGACAGATTGACTGAACTTCATCCAGCAGCTGACGTTTAACGCGTTTTTCCAGGATGGCTTCCAGTTCAAAACTGGTGTCGAAGTGGTTTTCAATGGAGTTTTTTGATGAGTGGGTCACTAAAATAATTTCGGTGATCCCCGCCGCGATACATTCATTTACCACATACTGAATAAGCGGTTTATCCACCAGCGGCAGCATTTCTTTCGGAATCGCTTTTGTGGCCGGAAGCATACGTGTTCCTAATCCTGCAACCGGGATCACCGCCTTGTGTACCTTATTTTTCTGCACTGACATACATCATCCTCAATGCGCATAAACAGAATAAATACGCGATTTATAAAAAATAATGAGACTGAGTATACCAGCTAATTTTCCGGGATAAATACTCTGTGCCGCGTAAATGCGGTTTAGTGTTAAGAGATGTTTAATATCTGAACGGGTTGGTAAAGTCCGGTAATTATCCCCGGTGCGGTCCGGGAGTCAGGCTTAATTTAATCTGACTGCTGCTGTTCCAGATCCGGCATTGCAGATGGCGGCTGAATTCACTTATCTGACCGGAATAAACGGATGAGAGTGTGCCCAGCGGAATACCCCTGTTAACACGGATAATATGATTATCAGAGCGTAATTCCGCACTGATGCCGGCGCTGGACAATAGCACCGATTTGCGCAGGGTATGATAATACCCCAGCAGCAGCGGCAGCTGACCCGGAATACCCGCCTCCTGCAATAACCGGTTCAGCTTATTTAAGATAGCGGTCATGCTCGGTAATTTCCGGTGGTGATTATGAATATAGCGTTTAAGCAAATCGTTAAAGATCACGCGGATTAACATCGCCATCAGCGGGCCGTTGCCGGTATTCTGACTGATATCAAGACAATAAAACGCCACTTCGTTATCAGAAAATTCAGCCACGTCAAAAACCAGTCCGGCACGGCAGGTATCGGATAATTGCGCGTAGCGGATCTGATAATTCGCCAAAACCTGGCTCGGCGGCGGATTCAGCTGTTTTAATAAACGTAAAACATCATCCACATTATGCTGTAATTGTGCCCAAATTCCGGAGAGATCATTATTTTCCAGCACCCCCGGCGAGAAAAATGACGGATACAGGTGTGACAGACACAATTTTTTCACTTCTTCCAGTCTGCTCAGCGGTTTTAACAGGACATCTTTTGCCCCGAGACGCAACACTTCGTCGATATCGGACATTTTTTGTGTCGCGGAGATAACAATGACCGGAATAGCGGGTAAATCAGACTGTAACCGGGCGATAAATTCCGCGCCGGTCATCACCGGCATATTCAGGTCACAGAAAATCAGTTCCGGCTGAAAACCTTCTTCTATACATTCCCAGGCCCGGGCACCGTCACCGGCAGACAACACTGTGGCACCGAGAAGACGCAAATAAGATGACAGCGCCATATTAAATACCGGGTCGTCATCGATGACTAACAGTTTTTTTCCGTCCAGTGCTTGTTTCATCGCATCCCCTTTCTGCCCGGCCACACAACACAGCATGTCCGGAACCCCGGTGATAACGTTGCTCCGGCACTGCTGCTGAGATAAAGGATAGCGCGTGATCTCTATTTCCGGTAGCATCTGAGCTCTGTTCCTTACGATTATTTACCCTGAATACATTATTTGATAATTATGTCTCATTTAACAGATACCGATCCCTGCCCGTGCGGCAGCGGGGATACATTTGCACAGTGTTGTCAGCCTTATCTTTCCGGCACACAATCCGCACCCGATGCGCGGGCGCTGATGCGTTCGCGTTACAGTGCGTTTGTCACACATAACGCCGATCATCTGATCCGGACATGGTATCCGCAGGCACGCGCGGAAGCACTCCGGGCAGAACTGATCGCCGGGTTTGGTGAAACGGAGTGGCTGAAGCTGAATGTGATAGATTTTCAGTCCGGTACCGCACCGGACGAGGCTTTCGTTGAATTTTGTGCTTGCTTTATTGATAAAAAGTCCGAAGATAAACAATTCATTCACGAACGTTCCCGTTTTCGCCTGACTGACGGCACCTGGATGTACCTGGACGGCGTTAAACCTCAGACCGGCCGTAATGATCCCTGCCCCTGCGGCTCCGGAAAAAAATATAAAAAATGCTGTGCCTGACACCGGACAGGCACCTCCTGTAAACAAACATCACCGATATCAGTTATTAAGGATCCACACCTTCCATGCAACACCAGACGAGTCAGAAAAAGATTCTGCGAACCATTTGCCCTGACGCAAAAGGCCTTATCGCCAAGATCACCAATATTTGTTACAAGCATCAGCTGAATATTATCCAGAACAATGAATTCGTTGATCACCGCACCGGCCGCTTTTTTATGCGCACCGAGCTGGAAGGGATTTTTAACGATGAAACCCTGCTGGCCGACCTGGATGATGCTCTGCCGAAAGGCTCCACGCGCGAATTAACCACCGCCGGACGCCGCCGTATTGTCATTATGGTAACCAAAGAGGCACACTGCCTGGGCGATATTCTGATGAAAAGTGTTTACGGCGGCCTGGATGTCGAAATCGCGGCGGTCATCGGCAACCACGATGTGCTGTCCCATCTGGTTACTCAGTTTGGTATTCCGTTCCACCATATCAGCCACGACGGATTAACCCGTGAGCAGCACGATATGCAGATCATTCAGCAGATTGATCAGTATCAGCCGGATTATGTGGTGCTGGCAAAATATATGCGTGTGCTGACTCCTGCGTTTGTACAGCACTATCCGAACCGGATTATCAACATCCACCACTCCTTCCTGCCGGCTTTTATCGGCGCACGGCCTTACCATCAGGCCTATGAGCGCGGCGTGAAGATTATCGGTGCCACCGCACACTATGTGAATGATAACCTCGACGAAGGCCCGATCATTCATCAGAGTGTGATTAACGTCGACCACACCTACAGCGCCGATGACATGGTAATGGCCGGCCGTGATGTCGAAAAAAATGTACTCAGTCATGCCCTGGGGCGTGTTCTGACACAACGTGTATTCGTTTACGGTAACCGCACTGTTATTTTATAACGACTTAATTGCCTGAAGTTGCACGGATAGCGTGCACTTCGGGCAAAAAAACAACGACCATTCATTTTTTCTCTTTTTTTACTTTACAGCGCCCGCATATTTGCTATTATGCAGCCCGTCCTGAAGCAACAGCTGAACGGACAGACAATTTGATTTTTGGTGGGATACCCAAGCGGCCAAAGGGAGCAGACTGTAAATCTGCCGTCACAGACTTCGAAGGTTCGAATCCTTCTCCCACCACCATCTCTCTTCTCTCCTGTTATTTCATATTTTCGATACAATCCATGATTTTATTCAGCACGCTCGCATGTGACTTTGATTTGTACAGATAACAATGGTTTCCTGCCTCGCTCTGCGATAACGGCAGAAAAATGAGTTCATCACTGTACGGCAGTGTTTTCGGATGCTCATCAATAAAGCAGAGATAATCCCCGTCAATCAGCAGATGCAGGTAACTGTTTACATTATCAATCAGATGCACATGCTCGTGTTTGCTCTGCTCATCATGCTGCTGCAATAGTATTTTCAGCAGCGGGCTTTCATATAACAACGGCTCACATAACCAGACGCAGCGGGATAATAGTGATCGTAAATTATTATCACACTCCTGAAACAGTGAACGACGACAGCAAATCCCGATCGGTCCCAGCGGTAAATGACGCAGCAACGTAAAACGTTCACTGATAACCTGCTCTGAAGAAAATATCAGGGTATTTCCCTCAAAATCATTTATTTCATCAATACCATCATAATGGAAACGAAATATATTAATTTGTATACCGGCTTTGAATGCCGCCCGGTATAACGAATTAATATATTTACTTTTCCCCCAGTCATAAAATATATTCACCTTATTACATATCGTTCCGCTGATATGTTTTTTGGTGATCTCTTTTTCCTGCATATAAAGATCTTTAAGATCATTGTACAACTCCATACCTTCACGCGTCAGACTCATACCGAATTTTTCACGTTTAAATAAGCGCTTACCCAGTGAAATTTCAAAGTCCTTAATAGACTTCGCCACCGGAGGCGTTGTCCTGTTCATCACTTTTGCTGCCTTGCTGAGCGAGCCGTATTCAACAACAGCCATAAAGGCTTCTAACTTCCTTGAAAAAAACATAATGTCGATTCCTGTGCTGTAGTCAATAATCAGTTAAATAATTACTTATTGATATGTAACGACTTTATTTCTGGTGTTTTTTTCTTAATCAAAGAGTTAAAATACGATTTTCATCAAAACTCATACAACAATAATAATACAATGTTATATTTTTATTATTCTGTTTTATTCAATTTCATTTTAAAGATTAATACATAAATACAAAAATCTTCCTTCCGATTTTTATTACACCCATTTCATTTAACTTTACTGAAGAAAGAATAATCATTATTAATAGCGTTTATTTTGTCAATTAAAATTAAGACATATTAATCTCTGCGGGGTGTACCGGTTTTTATTATTCTGCTGACGGGTTACTTTTTTTCTGCAATCTGTTACCCTTTTGTTGTTAACTCATCAACCGGTTGGAATTCTATGAAGTTTGTCTCTTTTAACATTAACGGGTTAAGAGCCCGGCCTCACCAGCTGGAAGCGATTATCGCACAGCATCAGCCTGATGTTATCGGCCTCCAGGAAACCAAAGTTCATGATGAGATGTTCCCGCTCGATGACCTGAAACATCTCGGTTACCACATTTTTTATCATGGTCAGAAATCCCATTATGGTGTCGCCCTGCTGACCAAATCAGAACCGGCTGCCGTGCGCAAAGGCTTCGCCGGGGACGATGAAGATGCCCAGCGCCGCCTGATTATGGCAGATATTAATACCCCGGCCGGGGTACTGACAGTGATTAACGGTTACTTCCCCCAGGGGGAGAGCCGTGACCATCCGCTGAAATTCCCGGCGAAAACCAAATTCTATCAGGATTTGCAGGACTATCTGTCCGCCCGCTCGAATCAGGATCCGATTGTTATTATGGGTGATATGAATATCAGCCCGCAGGATATTGATATCGGAATTGGTGACGCCAACCGCAAACGCTGGCTGAAGACCGGCAAATGTTCTTTCCTGCCGGAAGAGCGCGAGTGGATGGATCGCCTGCTCGCCTGGGGACTGACAGACACCTACCGCGCCATGCACCCGGATACGGACGACCGTTTCTCATGGTTTGATTACCGCTCACGCGGCTTTGATGACAACCGCGGATTGCGGATTGACCTGATCCTGGCAAGCACCATGCTGGCGCCGCTCTGTACCGCCACGGGGATTGATTATGAGATCCGCGGTATGGAAAAACCGTCTGACCACGCGCCAATCTGGGCCGAGTTTGATCTGACCCGCTGATAAAGAAACGTCCCGCAAAGCGGGACGTTTCTTTATCCTTCTTCCTGTGGCGGGGCTTTTTTCCCGCCTGTTTTCCCTTTGCCCTTCGCGGCACTCTTACCTTTTCCTTTCGCAGCGGTCTTTTTCGCCTGTGGCGGCGGTGGTAAATCACGGAAAGCACGGACATTCCGGTTTTGTCTGGCCTGGTTTATCAGCCCGGTCAATGTTTCAGACAACGGCACCATAAAATCCTGATAGCGATACTGTTTTTCACTGATTTGTGTCAGTGTGGATTCCCAGTGTGCTGTCATATCCGGCAAGGTGGCCATTTCAGGCAAAACATGAATAAGTGCGCGTCCTGCCGGTGATGAATGAATATTCCGTCCTTTTTTGTACAAAAACTCACGGCGGAACAGCAGTTCGATAATCCCGGCGCGGGTTGCTTCTGTACCCAGACCATCCGTTTCCCGCAGCACTTTTTTCAGGGACTTATCTTTTACAAACCGGGCAATCCCGGTCATGGCAGACAGCAGCGTGGCATCCGTAAACGGCCTCGGCGGCTGAGTCTGACGCTCCACTACCTCACCGCGCTCACACAGAAGTTCATCCCCTTTAGTCAGCACCGGCAGCGGCGTGCCTTCGTTTTCCTCATCACGCTCTTTGGCTCCCAGCATTGTCCGCCAGCCTGCCTGAGAGAGAAAACGCGCCTTTGCCACAAATTTACCGTTGGCGATATCCAGCTCAATCACACACTTACGGTACTGCGCATCCGGCATAAACTGCATCAGATACTGACGTGCAATCAGCTCGTAGATACTGGCTTCATTCTCACTGAGCGATACGGAGGCCGATTTGGCGGTCGGAATGATGGCGTGGTGTGCATCGACCTTTTTATCGTCCCAGCAGCGGTTACGCAGCGAATCATCGAGGTTATCCTGCGGCAGCAAATGCGGGGTATGCACCGAAATCGCGTTAAGCACACTGTGACGTCCGGCAAAATGTTCTTCCGGCAGGTGGCGGCTGTCCGAACGGGGATAGGTGATGAGTTTGTGGGTTTCATACAGACGCTGACAGATATCCAGCACCGTCTGGGCACTCATCCCGCAGCGTTTGGCGGCCTCAATCTGTAAAGCAGATAATGAAAACGGCAACGGCGCGGTTTCGTTCTCAGTTTTGTCCTGAAAATCGGTCACAAACGCCGGTTTGCCGGTGATGCGGCCGACCACATGCTCCGCCAGCGGCCGGTGAGTCAGACGCCCTTCTTCATCCTGATAATCCTGACACGCCTCGCTCGGCACCCACATCGCCGTGAAACGTTCTTCTGCCGGGGTGACAATGTGTGCCCGCACTTCAAAGAAATCACGCGGCACAAAGTTTTCAATTTCCTCATCACGGCGCACCACCAGCCCGAGTACAGGGGTCTGCACACGACCGACCGAGAGCACACCGTTATACCCGGCATTACGGCCGAGAATGGTGTAGGCGCGCGTCATATTGATGCCGTAAAGCCAGTCTGCCCGTGCCCGGGCCAGTGCTGAAACACACAGCGGGATAAAATCACGGTTGGAACGCATTTTATCCACCGCCCGTGTTACTGCCTGCGGGTTAAGGTCATTGACCAGACAACGCTGCACCTGCTGCCGTTTTTCCGGCGCGAGTTCCAGGAAATCCAGCACTTCATCCACCAGCAGCTGCCCTTCGCGATCGGGGTCTCCGGCGTGGATAACTTCAGTGGCGGAACTGAGCAGCGTACCGATCGTGCGCAGTTGTTTCGCCACAGCGTCGCGGGGTCTGAGGATCCATTTTTGCGGGATGATCGGTAAATCGGCCAGATTCCAGCGGGCATAACGCGGGTCATAGGCATCCGGCTCCGCCTGCTCCAGCAGGTGGCCGACACACCAGGTCACGCAGTCATTCTGACCGCAGCGGATAAAGCCGTCCCCCCGCTGGTGCGGTTTAGGTAATACATCCGCAATCGCACGGGCGAGACTGGGCTTTTCGGCAATAAACAAACGCATGTTTATGCGGTGACTTCAATCAGTGCGCGGGACGGGTCCGGCTCAGTCAGTTCACCGACCGGGCTTAATGTCAGACTGTATTTCCGGGCAACGGCCTCCACTTCCTCACGCGCCGCCGGATCGACTGCCAGCAACAGGCCGCCTGATGTCTGCGGATCACATAACAGTTTGCGCTGAACATCGGTCATTTCGCCGATAAGATGGCCGTAACTGTCAAAGTTGCGCTGTGTGCCCCCCGGGCAGCAGCCCTGTGCGATGTAGTCATACACGCCGGGCAGCACCGGCACCGCATCGGTGTGAATCACTGCCTGCAGGCCGGAGCCCTGACAAATTTCGCTCAGGTGGCCAAGCAGACCGAAGCCTGTCACGTCTGTCATGGCTTTTACGCCGCTGATTTCAGAGAAATCCGCGCCCGGTTTGTTAAGCTGACACATGATGTCCCGCGCCAGATTTTTATGTTCAGGACGCAATTTACTTTGTTTTTCGGCGGTGGTCAGAATGCCGATACCCAGCGGTTTGGTCAGCAACAGCTGACAGCCCGCCTGCGCACAGTTATTTTGTTTGATTTTGTCTGTCGGTACGATACCGGTGACCGCCAGGCCGAAAATCGGCTCAGGCGCATCAATGGAGTGCCCGCCTGCCAGTGAAATCCCGGCGTCACGGCAGACAGCGCGTCCGCCCTCAATCACCTGCTGTGCAATTTCCGGAGCCAGTTTGGCAACCGGCCAGCCGAGAATCGCAATCGCCATAATCGGTTTTCCGCCCATAGCATAAATATCACTGATGGCGTTGGTGGCCGCGATACGGCCGAAATCATACGGATCATCCACAATCGGCATAAAGAAATCGGTGGTGCTGATGATACCGGTACCGTTGCCGATATCATACACCGCTGCATCATCACGGGATTCATTGCCGACCAGCAGATTCGGGTCAAGGAATTTGGCCTGCCCGCTGTGCAGGATGGTGTCGAGGACTTTCGGGGAAATTTTACAGCCGCAACCCGCGCCGTGACTGTATTGCGTTAAACGCACCTCTTCTGACATGATAGTCTCCTTGTTAACGTCAATCCGCTCAGAAATACGTGACAAACGGTGTCAGATCCGGTGCCGCCACTTTGGCAGGCGCTTTCAGTGCCGGGGTGCCGAGATACAGAAAGCCGACAATTTTATCGTGCTCCTCACATCCCAGACCTTCCCGTACCACCGGGTCCTTTGTCCACGAACCGGTGCGCCAGATCCCGCCGAAGCCCTGAGCCACAGCAGCCATCTGCATCGCATGAACCGAACAACCTGCCGCCGCGACCTGCTCCCATTCAGGAACTTTATGTTCCGGCTTCACTTTCGCGATAACCGTGATGATCAGCGGTGCGCGCAGTGGCGCATTGCGGGCTTTCTCTTCCACTTCCGGCCCGGACCCGGCTGTTTTTGCCGCTTTTTCGAGCAACTGACTGAATTTGGTGATGCCGTCATCCTGCATCACGATAAAATGCCAGGGCTGTAACGCGCCATGATCCGGCGCACGCATCCCGGCATTGAGAATATTTTTTAATGCTTCGCCTTCGGGTGCAGGTGTGGTCAGACGAGAAGCAGAACGGCGATTGAGTAGTAATGTCAGTGCATCCATCGGTTTTCCCCTTTTTTAGTCGCTAATAAGCTACCACTTTTTTCACTATTTTTAAGGATAGATTGATTAACTGCCGATATTTTCAGCAATGCGTCGTTTTCAGGCTGACAAATCCGTACATCCTCTTTACGATAGCAGGACATCTTTGTCTTTGGAGCCGTCATGCATACTTTATGGACTATCATTGCCGGAATATTTAAATGGAGCTGGCGAATACTGAATTTTGTGCGTCAGCTTGTCGCCAATGTCCTTTTTATCATCATACTGCTGTTAGCCGCCGGGGCCTATGTTCTGCTGAGTGAGCAGGATACTCAGACCAACCGCGAACCCGGTGCATTATATGTAAATCTCTCCGGTGTTGTCGTCGATCAGCTGACCCGTAACAGTCCGCTGGAAAGTCTCTCACTCCAGTTACTCGGGGCATCATCCGGTCAGTTACAGGAAAACTCCCTGTTTGATGTGGTTGAAACTATCCGCACCGCTGCCACCGACCCGGACATTACCGGGATGATCCTGAAACTGGATGATTTTGCCGGTGCTGACCAGCCGTCCCTTCAGTATATCGGCAAAGCGATCACTGAATTCCGCAAACAGGGTAAACGGGTCTATGCTGTCAGTGGCAACTATAATCAGGCCCAATATTACCTGGCATCCTATGCAGACAAGATATACATGCCACCGCAGGGCAGCGTCGGTATCTACGGCTTTTCCTCCAATACGCTGTATTATAACGAATTGCTGGAGATGCTGAAGGTGAAAACCCATATCTTCCGTGTCGGCACCTACAAATCGGCTGTTGAGCCGATGATGCGTAACGATATGTCGCCGGAAGCCCGTGAATCCACACAACGTTTTATCAGCGTGCTGTGGGATAATTATCTCACCACTCTCGCGGAAAACCGCAAAACCGGTAAGAACACCATTTTCCCCGGCGCACAACAGATTCTGGCACTGATGAAAGCCGCGAAAGGCGATAACGCCGGCTATGCTGTCACGCAGAAGCTGGTCGATGAAATTATGCCGGCTAACGTGTTTGAGGCTGAAATGTCCAAAACATTCGGCTGGGATAAGCAGAACAACACCATCAATGCCATTCCGTTTGCAGAGTATGCCAAAAACATGAATATCGGCGTGCCGCAGAGCAAAGCCACCGGTAACATCGCGGTCGTCGTGGTTCAGGGTGCGATCGTTGACGGCCCGGATGCACCGGGAATGGCCGGTGGTGATACCATCGCCTCACAAATCCGTGAAGCCCGGCTGGATCCGGAAGTGAAAGCACTGATACTCCGGGTGAACAGTCCGGGCGGCAGTGTGACAGCATCGGATCAAATCCGTGCAGAAGTCGCGGCACTGAAACAGAGCGGCAAAACTGTTGTGGTTTCCATGGGCGGACTGGCTGCTTCCGGCGGTTACTGGATCTCAACACCGGCGAACTACATCATTGCCTCGCCAAGTACCATTACCGGCTCCATCGGTATCTTCGGCGTGGTCACCACCTTTGAGGACACACTGGGCAAAATCGGCGTGCATACTGACGGTGTTTCCACCTCGCCGCTGGCAGACGCCACAGTGACCAAAGCACTGACGCCGGAATTCGCAGAGCTGATGCAGCTTTATATCGAAAACGGTTACAGCAATTTTATTAACCTCGTTGCCAAATCGCGTCACAAAACACCGGAAGAAGTGGATAAAATTGCTCAGGGCCGGGTCTGGGTCGGCTCAGATGCCAAAGCTAACGGCCTGGTCGATAAACTCGGTGATTTTGATGATGCGGTTGCCAAAGCAGCAGAACTGGCGTCTGTTGAGCATCCGGTACTGAACTGGATGCAGCCGGAAATGTCCTTTATCGATAAACTGCTCGCGGAAACCGCCGGTAATGTGAAGGTCACGCTGCCGTTATCCCTTCAGGGGCTGATCCCGGCGCCGGTCGGCGCACAACTGACACAGCAGGCATCCTTTATGAAAATGCTGACGGATCCGCAGTACCGCTATGCGTTCTGTCTGAATTGTACCAATATTCAGTAAGTTTTATTCTCAGCTGACAAAAGCCTGTTCGTGACGAACAGGCTTTTTTTTATTTCTGAAGCCCCTATAATTTCCTTCCCTGTACTCATTGTTAAGAGCAGTAACATGCAAAAGAAATCCATTTACGTGGTCTATACCGGCGGGACTATCGGTATGCAGCACTCGGCGCAGGGCTATATCCCTGTTTCTGGCCACCTTCAGCGCCAGGTTGCCAAAATGCCGGAGTTCTTCCGTCCGGAGATGCCGGATTTCACCATCACCGAGCACCAGCCGCTGATTGATTCTTCCGATATGACACCGGATGACTGGCAGTGTATCGCGGATGATATCAAAGCTCAGTATGACCGCTATGATGGTTTTGTGATCCTGCATGGTACGGATACCATGGCGTTCACCGCATCAGCGCTCTCCTTTATGTTTGAGAACCTGACCAAGCCGGTAATTGTGACAGGGTCACAAATTCCGCTTGAGGCACTGCGCTCAGATGGCCAGATCAATCTGCTTAATGCCCTTTATCTGGCGGCGAATTATCCGGTCAATGAAGTGGGATTATTCTTCAATAACCGTTTATACCGGGGCAACCGCACCGTCAAAGCGCATGCTGACGGCTTTGCCGCCTTTACTTCCCCGAACTACCCGCCGCTGATGGAAGCCGGGATTAATATCCGTAATCTCAACACCCGCCCGCTGCCGCAGAGTACCGCGCCTTTCATCCTGCATAACATTATCCCGCAGCCAATCGGTGTGGTAACTGTGTATCCGGGCCTGTCGGTGGATGTGGTCAATAACATTCTGAAACAGCCGGTCAAAGCGCTGATTATCCGTTCTTACGGTGTCGGTAATGCGCCGCAGCAGCCGAAACTGCTCACCGCACTGAAAGAGGCCACCGAACGCGGTATCATTGTGATCAATCTGACACAGTGTATTTCCGGCCGCGTCAATATGGACGGCTATGCCACCGGGCATGCACTGGCTGGCGCTGGTGTGATCAGCGGCTTTGATATGACGTTCGAAGCCGCGCTGACCAAGCTGCATTACCTGCTCAGCCAGGATTACACCAGTAACGAGATCCGTATTCTGATGCAGCAGGATCTGCGCGGTGAACTGAGTTATAACGACAACTGAGGAGTCTGCAATGAAACCGGCACTGCTTCTGGTGGATATCCAGAATGATTTTTGTCAGGGCGGCAGCCTGGCTGTCCGCGACAGCGATGCGGTGATCCGCACAGCAAACCGGGTAATGACCCATTGTCAGCGGCAGGATATTCCGGTGATCGCCAGTCAGGACTGGCATCCGGCAGGGCATCTGAGCTTTGCGGTCAACTCCGGGACTGTGATAGGTGAATGCGGCGAACTGAACGGACTGCCACAAGTCTGGTGGCCGGTGCATTGCGTGCAGAACACGCCGGGGGCGGATTTTCATCCTGCCCTCAGTAAACAGGCCATCACCCATATTATTTATAAGGGTGAAAACCCGGCGGTGGACAGTTACAGCGCATTTTATGATAACGACCACCGGCAGCCGACCGCTCTGCTGCCGCTGCTGGCAGAGTTGAAAATAACACATCTTGCGGTGCTGGGGATCGCCACCGATTACTGTGTGAAATTTACGGTGCTGGATGCCCTGGCTGAAGGATTTACCGTCACCGTGATCACAGACGGCTGCCGGGGTGTTAATTTACAGGCAGAAGACAGCCTCACAGCGCTTGAAGAGATGGAAAACGCCGGTGCGGTATTGCAGACATCTGCACAGTTCTGCGGCGAACACGAATAGCAAACATCATGACGGGACAGCAAATACCGTCCCGTTTTATATTCAGTCCTGCGGTTTTAGTGTGGCAAGGTGGGTATCTGTAAACAGCGCTTTCAGCTCCTGCTTGCTTTTCAGGCTGATTTCCCCGTCAGTACCGACCGTCATATGTGCCGGGTCCGCATTATGCCGGGACTGCCATAACATCACCAGTTGCAGACTGCTGTTTTTCTGAGATTCCGTCAGTGGTACACCATCCGCCCATTTACCCAGCTCAACGGCTGTCACCAGGCGTCCGTATACTTCCGGCGTCATGGTGGACAATAAATCATCAATTTCCATACTGTTCCTTCCCCGAAAGCTCCTGATTTTACGTTTTTATCACATCAGAAGCTGAATCGTTTTTCCTATCGTTATAAAAATGTTAAATTTTAATATACAAAAACTAACCATTTGTTATTACTTTTGTTTTTTCATCTTCGAAACTCAGTGATGCTGAGTTAATACAATAACGCTGTCCTGTCGGTGCCGGCCCGTCAGGAAAAACGTGCCCCAGATGAGCATCACAATGACCGCAACGGGTCTCAATACGATGCATGCCGTGAGAGGTATCGTCAATATACCGGACTGCACTTTTGCTGACCGGTTCATAAAAACTCGGCCAGCCGCAGCCGGCATCAAACTTGGTACCCGAATAAAAAAGCGGAGAACCACAACAAATACAACGGTATAGCCCCTGTTTCTCATTATAGAGCAGGCGGCCGGTAAACGGGTGCTCAGTTCCCGCTTCCTGTGTGACATAGCGCTGAATCTCTGTCAGCTCAGCGGGTGTATCCCGCTTTTTATCAGTCCCGGACATAGCTGAATCCTTATCATTATTGTGCAGGGTCAGTCAGAATACAGAATAACAAAAAATTAACATCAAATGACCGGATGTTATTCTAAACTTGTCATGTCAGCATTGACACTACTTGTTTGTGACATGTTTCACATTTATGCCCCATATACGCTGTCTTTATTCCGGTAACTCCCGATAATAGCGGCGACAAACTTACTGAAAGTGGCGATTTGTTGAGCAGATCAAATGTTGAATGACATTAATTGACACGATTCCGCTTGACGGCTGGCAAGGTTTTGGTAACTTTAGTAGCAACTTTAATTCACTAACAAATAGCTGGTGGTAATACTATGACTATCAAAGTAGGTATTAATGGTTTTGGTCGTATCGGCCGTATCGTATTCCGTGCTGCACAAGAGCGTTCAGATATCGAAATCGTTGCAATCAACGACCTGCTCGATGCAGATTACATGGCATACATGCTGAAGTACGACTCAACTCACGGCCGTTTTAACGGTACCGTTGAAGTGAAAGATGGCCATCTGGTTGTTAATGGTAAAACTATCCGCGTTACCTCCGAGCGTGACCCTGCAAACCTGAAGTGGAACGAAGCCGGCGTTGATGTTGTTGCTGAAGCAACCGGTCTGTTCCTGACTGACGAAACGGCACGTAAACACATCCTGGCAGGCGCGAAAAAAGTTGTTCTGACCGGTCCTTCCAAAGATGCGACCCCGATGTTTGTTATGGGTGTTAACCACAAAGATTACGCAGGCCAGGAAATCGTATCTAACGCATCCTGTACCACTAACTGCCTGGCACCACTGGCAAAAGTCATCAACGACAAATTCGGTATCGTTGAAGGTCTGATGACAACTGTTCACGCCACCACTGCCACTCAGAAAACCGTTGACGGTCCTTCACACAAAGACTGGCGCGGCGGCCGCGGTGCATCCCAGAATATCATCCCGTCCTCTACCGGCGCAGCAAAAGCAGTGGGCAAAGTTATCCCTGCACTGAACGGTAAACTGACCGGTATGTCTTTCCGTGTCCCTACTCCTAACGTTTCTGTTGTTGACCTGACTGTCCGTCTGGAAAAAGCTGCGACTTACGCTGAAATCTGCGAAGCAATCAAAGCGGCGGCAGCCGGTGAACTGAAAGGTGTGATGGGTTACACCGAAGATGACGTGGTTTCCACTGACTTCAACGGCGAAGTACTGACGTCTGTTTTCGATGCCAAAGCCGGTATCGCCCTGAACGACAACTTTGTGAAACTGGTTTCCTGGTATGACAACGAAACCGGCTACTCTCATAAAGTACTCGATCTGATTGCACACATTTCCAAATAAGTCTGCACTCCGTTATCCACACAAAGAGCCGCTTTTGCGGCTCTTTTGTTTTGCGGTAAACAGTCGTAAAGTAGAGAGTAAATGTCCTGTTTTTATTACAAAAGGGTAAATTATGATTGAGCGCCTTCTTGCGTTACCTGTTACCAGTCCGATCACCCCTTCGCTGTCCCAGCGTCAGATGGGGGAGCTGCCGGTTATTGTGATCGACCATCCGAAAGTCCGTGCTGCGGTCAGTTTTCAGGGAGCACAGGTTCTGGCGTGGCAGCCGGCCGGTTCAGAACAGCCGGGATTATGGCTCAGTGAAAACAGTGCATTTACCCCGGGTGTGGCTGTCCGCGGCGGGATCCCGATCTGCTGGCCGTGGTTCGGCCCGGTGCAGGCGCCTTCTCACGGTTTTGCCCGCATTATGCAGTGGGAATTCACCGCCCATAATGAAAACGAAGATGGTGTATTCCTCACATTCACTCTGCGCGACAGTGCGGAAACCCGCAAATTATGGCCGCATGAATTCACGCTGATCGCCCGCATCCGCCTGGGGGAAACCTGTGAGGCCGAGCTGGAAGCTTACGGACAGTATCAGGCAACTGCTGCGCTGCATACCTATTTTACTGTCGGTGATATTGCACAGGTCAGTGTCAGCGGGCTGGGACAACATCTGCTGGATAATCTGTCACAGCGCGAAGACTATACGGATGATGCAAAGCTGGTTTTCAACGGCCGTACTGACCGTATCTATACCGAGCCGGAACAATCCACCTATATTCACGATAAAAAATTAAAGCGTCATATTGAAGTGGTGCATTTCCATCACAGCGACGTGGTGTGCTGGAACCCCGGTGCAGCATTATCCGCATCAATGGCGGATATGCCCGATGACGGCTATAAAACTATGGTGTGTGTCGAAAGTGCGCGGATTAACCGCCCTATGGCACCACAGGGTGATAAACCCTCGCACCTCTCAGTCCGTATCCGTCTGAACCCGAAAATCGGCTGACTGGCTGTTCAGGAATAAAAAGGACAGTGATGCATTTCCATCACAGCGATGTGGTGTCCCGGAACCCCGGTGCAGCATTATCCGCATCAATGGCGGATATGCCCGATGACGGCTATAAAACTATGGTGTGTATCGAAAGTGCGCGGATTAACCGCCCTATGGCACCACAGGGTGATAAACCCTCGCACCTCTCAGTCCGTATCCGTCTGAACCCGAAAATCGGCTGACTGGCTGTTCAGGGACATATAAAGCCGGTGAATAGTTACCGGCTTTCATATACCGTTACCGGCAACGGTGAATCAAACATTGCCTCCGGCGAAATCACAATTTCATTAAGCGGGATACGCTTTCCGTACCGTTCCTTCATTTTCACCTGCACTTCCGGTGAGGATAAATCAAACGCCTGCAATTCCTGTAACTGTCCGACCTCTGTGTTCAGCGCATTTTTATAGATTTTCCAGACCAGTTCAGAATAATAAATCCGCTCATCATCCCATGAAAACGTCAGGTCATAAAGCCGCGACTGATAATGGAGTGCCCCGCGGTATAATACCTGTTGTTGTGATGCATTCAGTGGTGCCCGCAGGCGTTTCACCACATAGTGGCTGCCGGTACCGAGTGCGATCCGCTGTGTCAGCGGCATAAAGCGGACTGTCTTTGCCGCTTCATACACATACGGCTTTCCGTCACGCAGCAGAATAATCCCCATATGGCTGTATACCGACCAGGTTGCTTTTTGTATGGCAAGGCTCCGGGAAGAGCGCGGGGTATGGAAAATGATATCACCCTGCTGCGGCTGCCATGCATACACTGCGGGAACAAAGAAACTAAAGCAGTACCAGAAAATAACGCAATACGCTGCCCAAGGGAAACCTCCGGTATGGCTATCAGCCATAAAAAAACCGCACCGGACACAGGTCGGGTGCAGTTCTGTTATACCACTGAATTATCAGAAAGTATAAGTAACGCCGGTCCACAGGATAGAGGTGTATTTTTTATCCACCATCGGGCTGTCTTTGGCTTCACTTGCTAACAGGTCGATACGGCCCATGGCAAAAGCAGACCAGTTTTCATCAAACTGATAGTGACCGGTCAGCTCGACATACGGTGTCCAGCTGCTGCCCGGACGATATTCATCCAGGCCACTGCGGCGGGATTCAGCGGCAGTGATCCCGTATTCATAACGGTTCTGCTTTTCACTTGACCAGACCACACCAACACCCGGCTGGAGAGACCATTTGTCACCTTCGAACCCGTAGAGGTAAGCGGCATCAAAACGCATCCCGTCACTTTTACCCAGGATATCCCCTGAGAAATTAGTACGCATCGTTCCCCACTCTTCATGGTGACGGTAGCTCAGTCCGGCCATTGCGGTATCGCGGCGGTTATCAAGCTTGCGCATACGGGAATCTTTATTATCCTTGGCGCGGTATGCCTGCGGATAGTAGAACAGGTCAACAGACAGCTGATCTTTTTTGTCATTCCACAGATAATAACCGGCAGCTAATGTATGAAAATAAAAGTTTTTACCCTCATAGTTAACCATCGGAACCGGCATAAATTTATCAGACGTCTTTGTGCCGCGGTATGCCTGTTCCTGATACAGTATGGAAGCACCGACAGACCATTTCCCGTCGTCTGCAAAAGCAGAGGCTGACATGACAGTTAACATTCCGAGACTGAGCAGGCCGGTTAATTTCTTATGCATTATCATTTCCTGAGTTAAATTCATGTGCAAATCACCACAATAAATATTCGCGGGGCGAGTATATTACGGTGAATGATAATTCAGCGATGATAAAAATTACAAATATTTACTGTACCAAATTGTGCCGCCGGTTTCAGTTAAGTAATGCTATTGCCGCGATCAACGCCTGTCCTGCCGCTATTCCGCCGTCACCGCACGGCAGTTGCCGGGGTTCCAGTACCTGTCTGTGACTTAATCCGGTCTTAATGAAACGACGCAGCAAACGGTTATTAAATACTCCGCCGGAAAGCACGACAGTATCCGTTTTCCGCCGGGTTGCCGTATCATCCGCCAGTGCGGCAAAGGTATTCCCCAGCAGCACATGGAAACGGAATGCTTTTTCCGGCACAGTGAGTGCTTCATCTGCCAGCATCCGCCAGAGCGGACGTAAATCAATGATGTTATCCGCAGTCAGCGGCAGTATTTCACCGGTGATGAGCGCTCTCTTTTTATGACACTGTAACGCACAAGCCTCCAGCGCACAGGCAGCTTCCCCTTCCCAGCTAATCTGGTCAGCCGTCAATCCGAGCGCACAAGCGACGGCGTCAAACAAGCGGCCGCAGGATGAGGCTTTCGGTGCGTTGATATCCTGCTCAATAGCTTTGATCAGCAATGATGTATTCTTCCCGGCAAGCCGGCCTGCCAGTGGTGAAGACGGCCACATCCCTGCATGATGCAGATGCGCCAGCAGGTTACGCCACGGCTGTACAGCAGCTTTATCGCCACCGGGCAGACTGACGGCCGGTAACCCGCCGGTGCGGATCATCTGCCGGTAATCCCCCGTCAGTATTTCACCGCCCCATAATGTATTATCCTCGCCGTATCCCAGTCCATCCAGCGCAATCCCGGTTACTGCGCCGTCTTCCCGGCGCCAGCCGTGTTCTGCCAGGCAGGCCGCAATATGGGCGTGATGATGGTAAACAGGAATAAACGGTACCTGACGCGCCTGTGCCATTGCAACGCCCATCTGATGGCTGATATAGCCCGGATGGGCATCCCCGGCAATAGCCTGCGGCTGCATCTGATAAATCTCCTCAAACAATTTCAGAGATACTTCAAGCTGCCCCTGCACAGAGAGATCCGCCAAATCCCCGAGATGCGGCCCGGTAATCAGTTGCTGATGATGCAGCAGACAAAAGGTATTTTTCAGATCGCCGCCCAGCGCCATAACCGCCGGCAGATTTTTGTCTGTCACCGCACTGACATCAATAGCATCCGGCACATATCCGCGTGCACGTCGCAGCACCTGAATATCTCCGGACTGATAGCGGACAAGAGAATCATCCGCCCGCTGAATGATTTCGCGGTTATGCAGCAGAAAAGCATCGGCAATAGTACCGAGCTGCTCAAAAGCCGTTGCGTGATCCAATGCCGGTGTATGGCCCGATGCATTCCCGGACGTCATAATCAGCGGACGCTGAATATCATGCAATAACAGGTGCTGTAACGGATTGGACGGCAGCATAATTCCGGTTTCACACAATCCCGGCGCGACAAGGGGAGATAATGCGGCAGACACACCCGGTTCATCTGTCAGCACAATCGGTGCTGCCGGGCTTTTCAGCAGGGTTATCAGGCCGGGATCCGGCTCATGTTCTGAGCATCCCGCCAGCCAGTCAACAGACGGGATCATCACCGCAAACGGCTTGGCGGGCCGGTGTTTGCGCGCTCTCAATGCAGTCACCGCATCACTGTTTTGAGCATCCGCCACCAGATGAAAACCGCCCGGCCCCTGCATCGCCAGAATTTTTCCGTCCTTCAGTAAGCGGACAGCGGCTGATAATGCATCATCAAAACGGGCAGTAATCTGCTGCTGCGGGTCAGTCAGCCAGATATGCGGACCGCAATCCGGACAGGCATTGGGTTGGGCATGAAACCGGCGATCTGCCGGGTCGCGGTATTCGTGCTGACACACCGGACAAAACGGAAAAACCGACATGGCGGTGTTCGGGCGATCATACGGCATCCCGCGGATAATAGTGAAACGGGGTCCGCAATGCGTGCAGTTAATAAAGGGATAGCGGTAACGGCGGTTATCCGGATCAAATAATTCACGGAGGCAGACATCACAGGTGGCCGCATCCGGGATAATCTCTGTGTCCATTTCACCCTGTCCGCTGGACGTGATCATAAACGCCGCCGGACACTGTTCAAAGGTATAATGCTGCTGTCCGATATGATCGATTCGCGCCAGCGGCGGACACTGTGCCTGTAACTGACGGATAAAACCGGCAATATCCGCATCTGCCGGAAGGTGGATAAGCACCCCTTCACTATCATTACTGACATCCCCGCACAATCCCATCTGATGTGCTATCTGCCAGACAGCCGGACGAAACCCGACCCCCTGGACTTTTCCCTTAACCCGGATTTCCACACCCGCCTGCATAAGACACCCCTGCTTGATTTCAACCGCCACAGTTTACTGCGCTCCGGGTGACCGGGTATTTATCAGGATCATAAAAACAGCCGGAACAGCACGTAATCACCCGGTAGTTATCACCGGCACCCTCCGTGCCAGTGCCGTCAGCAACTCATGGCCGATAGTTCCGGCATATCGCGCGACATCATCCACCGGAAGGTCAGCGCCCCATAATTCAACAGGCGTACCGATATCCGCCTCCGGGCAGTGTGTGATATCTGCCGTCAGCATATCCATGGAGATCCGTCCGGCCAGCGGACAGCGCTGACCGGCAATCCAGACCGGGGTACCATCCGGTGCATGGCGCGGATAACCATCCGCATAACCACAGGCAATGGTGGCAATACGCATAGGTTCCTGCGCGGTAAAGCGGCTGCCGTAACCCACAGTTTCACCGGCCTCGATGTCGTGAACAGCAATGATTTCACTACGCAGTGTCATCGCCGGTTTCAGGCCGAACTCAGCGATATCCGTACTGTTACCGCCGGGAGAAGCGCCATAAAGAAGAATGCCGCAGCGCACTTCATCCGCACGGGCTTCCGGCTCCCACAAGGCAGCAGCGGAATTTGCCAGGCATTGTGGTAAGTTGAGTGAGCTGAACAGCGCAATGCGGGACATCTGCTTATGAATACCGGCTGTTAAATCCGCATCCGCAAAATGGCTCATCAGGGTGATACTGCCGACCTGCGGCAATGCTTTCAGGCGCCGGAGTGCATTCAGATAGGCCGCCGGTGAAAAGCCCAGCCGGTTCATACCGCTGTTCAGTTTCAAATACACATTCAGCGAATGAATAAATGATGCTTCCTCTATGGCTTTAATCTGCCACTCACTATGTACGGACACTGATAACTGCAGATGATCAATCAGTGACAGATCCTGCGGCTGAAAAAAACCTTCCAGCAGCAAAACAGGCTTTTGCCAGCCCAGCTGCCGGACTTTCACCGCCTCGCTGAAATCCAGCAGCGCAATGCCCTCCGCCTGCGCCAGTGCCGGGAAAATCCGCTCAATACCATGTCCGTATGCATCCGCTTTCACGACTGCCCAGACACGGGACGGGCTGACCCGCTCTTTTACCAGGGCCAGATTATTACGGACAGCCTCACTGTCAATCACGGCCTGTATCGGACGAGGCATAACATCACCATTCCTTATTATTTTATTTATGCGGTATGTAACTGCTGCGGGATAACCAGCCGGGTCTTAAATCCGTTGAGATAACGGGAAACCGCGAGATCATCCGCACGGATAGCCGGTTTGTCACCGGACATTATATCGGCGAGCAACTGCCCGCTGCCGCAGGCCATTGTCCAGCCAAGGGTACCGTGACCGGTATTAAGGAACAGATTACTGTACGCGGTCGGGCCGACAATCGGCGTACCGTCCGGTGTCATCGGGCGCAGACCTGTCCAGAAGGTTGCTTTGCCGATATCCCCGCCGCCGCCATAGAGATCCTGCACCACCATCTTCAGTGTCTCACAGCGCCGTCTGACAATATCAAGATTAAAGCCGGCCACTTCCGCCATACCCCCGACACGAATACGCTGATCAAAACGGGTCACTGCGATTTTATAGGTTTCATCCAGTACTGTAGATACCGGGGCACGGCTTTCGTCAATGATCGGCATGGTCAGGGAATAGCCTTTCAGCGGATACACCGGGATGGCGATATGTCCGTGCAGTAATTTTGTGGAGTATGACGCCAGCGCCACCACATACTGATCGCCGGTGATCACTTCCTCATCACAAATCACCCCGCTGACGCGATCACCGCTGAATTGCAGACGGTGAATATTTACGCCGAAACGGAACTTCACTCCGGCCTGCTGCGCCATATCCGCCAGCCGTTTGGTAAAGAGGTTGCAGTCCCCGGTTTCATCATTCGGCAGTTGCAGTCCACCGGACAGTTTATGTTCCGCATGGGCCAGTGCCGGTTCCGCCTCGTGCAGTTCACGGGCACTCAGCAACCGGTACGGCACCCCTTCCTGCTTCAGAACAGCAATATCATTGGCGGCGTTATCCAGCTGTTTTTGCGTGCGAAACAGTTGCAATGTGCCACCCTGACGCCCCTCGTACTGCAATCCGGTTTCTGCACGCAGTGCTTTCAGGCAGTCACGGCTGTATTCCGCAATACGCACCATGCGGCTTTTATTCATTACATAATAGTCCGGACCGCAATTACGCAGCATCTGCCACATCCAGCGCAACTGGAACAGCGAACCATCCGGCCTGATGGCCAGGGGGGAATGTTTTTCAAACATCCATTTCACAGCCTTCAGCGGAATACCCGGTGCGCCCCAGGGTGTGGCATAACCGGGTGAGATTTGCCCGGCATTACCGAAGCTGGTCTCCTCCGCCGCTGCGGGTTGTCTGTCAATGACGGTCACATTGTGCCCTTTCTGCGCGAGATACCAGGCTGTTGTGACACCGATAACACCACTTCCCAGGATGACAATGTTCATGTTGCCGCCTTTTTGTTTATTTTACATTAGCATCAGCATAATATTTCGGAAACATTTTGCCAACATAGCGGAATCCCCTCGTGTGATATTAAGTCTGTTTCTTTGCAGCCGGTCACAAAACAGTGTTTTTTTTAACCACTGAAATAATTAATTAAATTATCCTCTTATCCGAAAACAGCTTTATTATCTTGTAATATAAGCGTTTGTTAAATAGTATGCTGTCTATCTGTCGCAGGCACCGCTGCGAACTCATCGTGAAACGCAACCGGACTCCCGTTTCTGTTGCCGATGACACCAGACTGAGAAAATAATCCGCAGATTTACGTTATGGCGGTTATTTATCAGAGATACCTTCTTCTTTTTTTATGCCTTCCGGCATATTTTCCGGTAATGTCCATGAATATTAAAAATCAGCGCAAAAACATCACTATCTTACCCGACGAGTGTTGGCTGAAAGGCATTATCACCATGAATAGCAGTCACCTGAGCCCAATACCGGATTTGGCTGGATGTTATCGAATATTTTGTTGAAAGTACCGGAGATGATTCCCCTGACAAGTATCGCTTAGCAATAATAATTTTTAGGGTACGGCTGTATTTTGACACAAAAAACCCCCGATAATTGGATGTCCAGCTATCGGGGGTCACTTCAACTGTGCCGGTTTTTCTGTTATCCGGAATATGTTACTGCGGATTCAGATCCTGTGCGATACCGCTCTGCATCGTCTGCCAGATAGTTCCGCTCTCTTTGCCGTAGTTACGGACACAATCCAGTACCTTATCATAAGCTTTTTCACGGCACAGACCGGTCAGTTGCTGATAAAAATTCCGTGCCAGTCCGCGTGCTTCCGGACTCGCAAAATAGAACCGGCCGACCCGCGTGTACAATCCTTTCAGACCATTGAGGATCAGACCGTAAATCGGGTTCCCGGAAGCAAACGCCAGTCCGCGGAACACATCATAATCATACAGGCTGAACGCATCGGAATTATCATCCGGTTCATTTTCCTGACAGAGAATTTCCAGTGATTTTTCCGGATTATTGCGAAACGCAGTACGGATAAAAATGGATGCAATGTTAGTCCGTGCAGCCAGCAGGTTCTCAATCAGTTTCGGCGCGCTTTCGTGATCGAGCCGGGCGATCGTTTCCAGGATATTCAGCCCGGAGGTTTCCCAGAAATTGTTAATTTTTGTCGGCTTACCGTGCTGAATGGTCAGCCAGCCATCTCTGGCAAGGCGTTGTAACACTTCACGCAGGGTTGTCCGGGTCACACCAATCAGTTCAGATAATTCGCGCTCTGCGGGTAAAATGGAACCCGGCGGGAAACGGTTATTCCAGATACTTTCAATAATATATTCTTCTGCAAACCCGGCAGGGCTCTGCGCCTTGATTACCATAGGTGACTTCGTCCAAAGCAAATTAATTAACCTTCCAATTATCCGGATGATAACAGAATGTGACGCCGCGATATAGCAATCAGCTTTCGAAAGAGTGAATCCGGTCATAAATCATAATGGTGCTGCCGGTGACCATCAGTTGATTTAAATTCTTAATAAATTCAGAATACCGGCGTAGTATAAAGCACTATAAATATATGCGGATCATCTTTTCATCCCCCTGCGGAGGACACACAGCAATAATGGAAATATCAATGC
Organism: Morganella morganii; assembly: GCF_019402645.1. GTDB lineage: Bacteria > Pseudomonadota > Gammaproteobacteria > Enterobacterales > Enterobacteriaceae > Morganella > Morganella morganii_D. Next base: position 1,250,139 of record NZ_VKKS01000001.1, on the reverse strand, counting down.
GGCAGGCCTTCCTGAAGAACTTCATGGGTCACTCTCCTGACTGGTATAAGCTTGCTATTATTCTCTTTTTAATTGTAAATCCGGTTGTTTACTTCTTTATTGACCCTTTTACAGCCGGCTGGCTGCTGGTCATTGAATTTATTTTTACCCTCGCGATGGCGCTGAAGTGCTATCCGCTGCAACCCGGCGGTCTGCTGGCAATTGAGGCGGTACTGATCGGAATGACATCGCCGGCACAAATCAGCCATGAAATTGTGAATAACCTTGAGGTTATCCTGCTGCTGATCTTTATGGTTGCCGGTATTTACTTTATGAAGCAGCTGCTGCTGTTTTTGTTTACCAAACTGCTCCTTTCTATCCGTTCCAAACGCGCGCTTTCGCTTGCGTTTTGTCTGGCAAGCGCATTTTTATCCGCGTTTCTGGATGCACTGACGGTTATTGCTGTGGTGATCAGTGTGTCTGTCGGGTTTTACGCGATTTATCATCAGTACGCCTCCTCCGGCAAAGAAACAGTGACACTCAGTGATGATGAATTTATCGACAGCACAGAAAAACGTCAGACACTGGATCAGTTCCGCGCCTTCCTGCGCAGCCTGATGATGCATGCCGGTATCGGTACCGCTCTGGGCGGCGTGATGACTATGGTGGGTGAGCCGCAGAACCTGATTATTGCCAAACATGCCGGATGGGATTTCGTTAACTTTTTCCTGCGTATGGCGCCGGTGACCATTCCGGTGTTTGTCTGCGGCCTGCTGGTCTGTTACCTGGTGGAACGATTTAAACTGTTTGGTTACGGTGCAGAACTGCCGGAACGGGTCAGGGCTGTACTCGAGGATAATGCACAAAAATCCGCGGTACGCCGGACCAAACAGGAAAAAATGCAGCTGATTGTTCAGGGTATTATCGGTATCTGGCTGATCACCGCACTGGCTTTTCATCTGGCCGAAGTCGGGCTGATTGGTTTGTCCGTCATTATTCTGGCGACCGCATTCTGCGGGGTCACCGAGGAGCATGCACTGGGTGAGGCATTTGAGGAAGCACTGCCGTTTACCGCACTGCTGACCGTGTTCTTCTCTGTTGTCGCGGTGATTGTCGACCAGAAATTATTTACACCGTTTATCCAGTTCGTTCTCAGTTCAGACCCGTCCTCGCAACTGTCACTGTTCTATCTGTTCAACGGCCTGCTCTCAGCGGTATCCGATAACGTCTTTGTCGGCACGGTATATATTAATGAAGCAATGACGGCAATGAAGGCCGGGCTGGTATCCTATACACAGTATGAATATCTGGCCGTTGCTATCAATACAGGGACGAACCTGCCGTCAGTGGCAACACCAAACGGTCAGGCCGCATTCCTGTTCCTGCTGACTTCCGCTCTGGCTCCGCTGATCCGGCTTTCTTACGGAAAAATGGTGATCATGGCCCTGCCTTACACCGTTGTGATGACGCTGGTCGGTTTCTTCGGCGTTGAATTATGGCTGGTACCAATTTCAGAATGGATGGCTGCAAATGGTGTGATCACACTGCCGTAACCGACTTTTTACACTACACTAACCGGAATAACCGTATTATTCCGGTTTTTTTATTTCTGTCAGCTGCAACTGCGGAAAAGGGATGCGCAGCTGTACTTTTTATCGTACAGTCGCTGCGTTAGTCTGTTTCTTACTAATTGGATAACACGGATACAATTATGCTGACTTACCTTTATGAGTGTTCGCGGGGCCGCAGTGCATGGTTTTTACTGATGATTTCCGCACTGGCGCTCGACGGTATCGCTCTGTTCTTTCAGCACGGAATGGGATTACAGCCGTGTGTGATGTGTATTTATGAACGTATTGCGGTTCTGGGTATTGCGTTTGCCGGTTTCCTCGGCTGGATAGCACCGCGCAGCGCCATCATCCGCTGGCTGGCCATTGCCCTGTGGATTTACAGCGGTATTGCCGGATTGCAACTGTCATGGGAACATACCATGATCCAGCTCTACCCGTCCCCGTTCAATACCTGTGATTTCTTTGTGAATTTCCCGGAATGGCTGCCGCTCAATACATGGCTGCCGTCTGTGTTTGAAGCATCCGGTGACTGTGCGGTTCAGCAGTGGGTGTTCCTGAAACTGGATATGCCGCAGTGGCTTATCGGTATTTTTGCTGTGTATCTGCTTATCAGTGCGCTGGTACTGTTATCCCAGTTTATTCACCGCAAACAACCGCGCCGTCTGTTCTGACCGGCTCTGCTGAGTAACAGCCGCGTCACCCTGACGCGGCTGTTCAGAACTCATTACAATACCGATCCGCAACTTCCGGAAAGCAGTGATTGCTGGCTGCAACGTTTGCCGTTGGCGAACTGACACCCCGGCGTCTGTGCGCCGTTCAGCTCGCGGATAAGAGACGGTGTTCCGCCTGCATAGCTGCAACTGGCACGGGCATCTTCGGTTAAATCAATTAACGGTTGCTGGTAACGCGGGAGCTGTTTCTGCTGCACTGTATCCGGTGAACTGCTGCAACCGGCAGCAAACGTCGCCGCCACAACAATAACACTGCACAATACCCGCCCCGGCCGGCGGAAAAATGGAACTGATATCATGATAATGGCCTCATAGCTGCTGGTGCAGCTCAGTGAACACTGCTTTCCGAGAATAAATTTATCACTAACACTCCCGCAATAATGAGAGCCATCCCGATAACTGCGGGTAAATCCAGTTTCTGGTGATAGATAAAATAGGCGGCGGCAGAGACAATCACAATCCCCAGACCGGACCAGATAGCATAAGCGATCCCCAGCGGCATCATCCGCACTACCTGAGACAGCGCCCAGAACGACACACAATAACCGATCACCACCACGACCGACGGTATCAGCCGGGTAAAACCGTCCGCCGCCCGTAACATTGAGGTCGCCACCACTTCCGCCCCCACAGCCAGCGTCAGCCATAATAACCCGTTCATAAATCACCCGTTTAATGTATTTATCATTCAGTAAGCCGGATATTATAAAGAAATCCGGAAAAAAATCCCGCAGCGACCGGTGCGGGATTATATTAATTTATGACGGATTGTGAGAGGTAATGCGGCTCTCCGCCTTCGGTCTTTGCACAAACAGCGCCCGGTAACGGCTGAAAACAAAAAGTGATATAAGCACACCCGCCACGGCAAATACCGCGCCGGCATACCCTATCTGTTCCATACCCAGATGAATAATTACCTGATTACCAAGCAGCGCGCCGCCGCCGATACCGATATTAAAAATTCCCGAATAAACAGACATCGCCAGGTCGGTTGCATCCGGTGACAAATCAATGACTTTGACCTGTAGTCCCAGCCCGGTACACATCATACCTATCCCCCAGACAATCCCGAGGATAATCAGCCCGGTATCCGTCATACGGCTGGTCATCAACAGCATCAGACACACTGTCAGTAATGTTATCGCCGCAGGCAGGAATACCAGCGGCAGCCGGGTGTTATAACGGCTGAAAATCACGCTGCCGATGATCCCCGCAGCGCCGAAAATCAGCAGAAACAGGGTGGCAAAATCCTGTGATTTACCGGCAACTGTCTGCACAAACGGCTCAATATAGTTATATGCCGTGAAATGCCCTGTCACCACAATCGCCGTCAGCACAAAAATCCCCGCTAAAGCAGGTCGTCTGAACAATACCGGAATACTTTTCAGTGAGCCGGAATGCTCACTCGGTAACAACGGCAGAAAACGCGCCATCGCCACCATAGTAAGCAGTGCCAGACCACCGATACAAAAGAACGTCATCCGCCAGCCGACCCACTGCCCGATAACACGGCCGATGGGCAGCCCCAGCACTGTTGCCAGTGCTGTGCCGGTCGCCAGCAATCCCAGTGCCTGTGATTTTTTACCCGGTGGTGCCATCCTGACAGCCAGGGATGCTGTGATCGACCAGAACACCGCGTGCGCCAGTGCCACACCAATCCGGCTGACCACCAGCACATCAAAACGCTGCGCCAGCCCTGATACAATGTGGCTTATCACAAATACCGTAAACAGCCAGAGCAACAATTTCCGCCGTTCAATACGTGCCGTCAGCAGCATCAGCGGCAGCGAGGTCAGCGCCACCACCCAGGCATAAATTGTGATTATCAGTCCGGTCTGCGCGGGTTGCATCGCAAAACCTGCCGAGATATCACTCAGCAGCGCAACCGGAATAAATTCAGTGGTATTAAACACAAATGCCGCTATCGCAAGTACCATCACCCGCAACCAGGCCTGGTTTCGTGACAGGGTTTCAGTCATTATGGTCCCCCCGTAAAAAATAGCTGTATCGATACAGCTATTTAGCAGAAAAGTGTGATCATGATAACACATATGATTTTTACGGGAAATGCGGGAACAGAGGGGAATGCCCGGTATCATGACCGGGCGACAGCATTATAACGCGCGTTTTGACTGCGCCGGAATGGCATCAAAAATGGCTTTTAACTGCTCTTTTTTCAGTGTCGGCCCGACAATCCGGACACGGCGGCTGTTTGCAGGGTGATAACTCAGAATACAGGAATCCGTGGAAAAAGAGACCATTAACGCTTTCAGTCCCTTCACTTCCTGTAAGGAAAAATGTCCGCCGTCAAACGGCATAGACACCACTTTACCGACAGCAATTTTGGACGTCAGTTTATCGCCATACACTTTGATTACCGGAAATTGTGCAATATAGACATACACCGTCAGACCCAGTGCGGCAGCCACACCCGGCATCCGGGTCTGAAATAAATACGCCAGTGCGATATAAAGAATAATAACCACAAAGAATGTAATAGCGCAGGTGATAATTCTGCGTTTCTGATCAACCTGATATACCGTTTCTGCTGAACTCATAACCTATCCTGTTACTGAATTTCCGCTGCCGGAAAAATAAAAAGAAATTAAGGCCGGACAGAATAACGAAAATACCGCCGATTGACAGTAAGATTCCGGGAAAAAATGATCCCTGTGTACCCGGCAGATATCCCGGCATGCAAAAGAATACGGCGGTAACCCCGCCGTATTTCACTGTTACAGCTTGCAGATATTCACGATGACATAACGTGCCGCGTTAATATTATGCTTTGCCGCATCTGCGGCGGCTGCGTTATTAAACAGCGCGATAAAACGGTCCGCCTCCGTTCTGCTGATATCCGTATGAATTGCCACCTGGCTGCGGAATAATACAGAGCCGGTTAACCCCAGACCTTCATAACACACAATATATTTATCCATATCCTTCTGAATTTCCTGCAATGATCACTGCATCCTATCATAATGCGTATTACCGGCCGGGGTTATCAGTATTTCCTTAAATTCACAGCCACGACTGTTATTTTAACGCCCGCCCTTCTTTTGCACCCAACGGAGTGTGAAGCTGTGACGGTACAAATACGCCGGTGCTGTCATTACGCCCCTGTAATAATACTTTGGCATCCTTCTGGCCATGTTCTTTCACGGCCTGCTTTGATAATTGACCGATAATGGTATCCGGTGAACGCAGACGGTTAATAATCAGTACCACCTCTGTATCCGGGAAATCGGACATCATATTCTGATCGCCTTCACTGTCACCGGCGACTAATAACGGTCCTTTACCGGCATATTTATTCTGAATAAACTTACGGATAGTCTCTGTTTTACCTTTACCCTGCGTCTGCGGATAAACCGGATCCAGATCTGATGTCAGTTTATTATCTTTGGTACGCAGTAAATGCATGGCAAAAACCTGTGACTCCGGCACAGAATACGGTGCCTGTGTGACAATCGATTTAATCACTTCCAGATTCGATGCGGAAATCACGTAAACATCAATACCGGATTTTTGCAACACCTGATACAAATCCTGCATTTCCGGTACCAGACGGAAACCATTATGCCAGTCGGTTTCAACAACGCCTGCCTGCCCCGGTAACGATGCAGGGCTTTCCCATACCACGCCTTCAACCGGCTCTGATTTCTGCCATTCAATGGTTTTGGCGGTAATACCCGCAACCTGCTCCGGTGTCATATTCATAAATAAATAGGTAACCCACGGATAGGAAACAGCATGATCAAATGTTCCGCCGATAGCCGCATATAAATAGCGCATCTTGGTGATGAAATTCTGATAATGCGGTGATTTTTTGATTTCTGACAGCGGCTTGTCACCCTTCAGGCCATCATAATTATCATACAGCCACTGGTAGCTTTCCAGAATATCAGCTCCGACCTTATCAATATTGACCGGTTTACCGTCTTTGTTGTTGAAATCAGCAGAAAAGTCCGCAGCAGGAATATCTTTGAAAATAACAGATTTCAGTTCCTGCGGTGTCATGGCAAATAACAGGTGTTCAAGCTGATATATCATCACCGCTTCTTCAATATCCAGAAATGCTGTCGTGTTATCAAAATCAAACACCGCATAATACGAGTGTGCCGGTGATTGTTTTGCTTTTGTAATCATGGCATCCAGGTGCTGTTTATTAAAGTTATCCCACTGTCCCTGCTGCAATACCTGTATTTCTGCCGATGTCTGTGATGCTGTGTTTGTATTCAAAGAAACAGTTTCAGCCTGTGCGTTCATATTCAGCGTCAGCAGACCGACAGCCAGTGCAATAGCACTGTAACGATTAATAAATTTCATTGATAATCCCCTTTGAAATAAAAAAACTCATAAAGGGATACCACAGGCTATTTTTTTGCTGTATCAAAAATCAGCAACGGATGGCATTAAGCGAAACTGATCACACTCTTTTGCCGGGTCTGTTCCGCAGGTTACGTGTTATTATCAGGACAGTCATAATCCGGTTTTTCACAGCAGATAGATATTTTCTGTTATGACTTACGTTAGCTGAATACAGGGCACGCCTGCGGGAAAAAGCCGCAGATACCGGTTTATTTCAGTGTATACATGGTCAGTACAGTGTAAGTGACATCTTTTTCATCATTTATCTGTACCAGGTTGGCATTACTGACCACGCCCACCACAACTTCAGTATCTTCTGATTCATATTTGCGCTTAAACTGCCCGATTTTTCCTTTGGCTACTTTTGCTAGGAACGGCGTTTTGCGATCATATTCTTCATTTACCCCGGCCGGTTTGCCATAGGTTTTTTCCATTTCCGCATTAATTTTATCATATTCATTCAGTAATACTGTCTGATCATGGCTCCAGACACCAAAGCGGGATATCGCATTTAATTTCTGCCCTTCCGGTGAAAAAACCAGCATAAAGAATTGTTTTTTAACATCCGGTGATTCCAGGGCGCTGCATAATTGCCCGCCGTCCCGGGTTGTGGTGCAATCAAACTCGTCCAGATTCAGCGCTTTTAATTCCGCGGGTGTCTGCCCCCATGTAAAGCCCCAGGGTGCTTCCGGTATTTTACTTTCTGTACCTGCGCAGCCGGATAATAATGCGGCCATAATCCCTGATAAGATAAATTTTCTCATTGTCCCGCCCATATACATTGAGTTACTTATTGCCGATCATACCAAAGACCGGCAAGTGACCAGAAGTCTTACTGTCACTTCATTCATCAAAATCAGATTTGATGAAGATGTTACTGCGTAATTATACGCTTTATTCCGCGGAGATCCGGTATATATACCCGGTTCCGCACGATTTAATCAGTCAGACGGATATCAAGAACACGCAGCAGATTGAGGGCTTCGTATGCGGAAAATGTAGCTTCGGCCGTTTTGTTTTCGCGGATATCAATACAGAAAGAGTGAGAGCCGGTAAAATCCGCGCCTTCCAGACTGGTGTGCATAAACAGCGTATCGGTTAAATCACAGTCCTGTATGACGGATTTATTCAGCTCCGCATGCCTGAAATCCGCATTATGGATCCGGCAGGATTCAAAGTGTGATTCATGTAACCTGAGGTCAAAAAAATTATTACTGTCCAGAATGCACTCTTTAAACACGAGCTGAGAATAAAAATCAAACTTCGGCCAGTATGCCCTGGTCCAGTCAATGCCGGTCATTTTTGTTCCGTTAAATTCCGTGCCGGAAAACCGGGTTTCCGGAACAGATAACAAGCTCATATTACACTGCTCAAACACACAGTCAGTGAAACGGCACCGCTGCGCAATCGCTGAACTGAAGTCACAACGGATAAATGTACACTCTTCAAATACCACATCACGGATTGTCTGGTCACTGAAATCCGCATTTTCAAACCCGGTATCTGTATATTCATGTTTATCTGCGATATCTGTCATTACTTATCTCCGCTGGTATGCTGCTGTCCCTCAGAAAATACGCGTTTACTGAATTTTTTCATAGCCCTATCCGTTTTGATACAGGGATTTTTTTAGACATCCGGTGTGATTAATAAATGCCTTTGGATCTCAGCTGTTCCCTGTAAATCTCCTGATTTTCACGGATGGTATTTACAGTGCTGTCTTTATACGGGTCATCTTTATTTTTTTCATATTTTTCAGGTTGTATACCGGATGACGCACATCCGGACAGGATCAGTACCATCAATATACTCAGTATTTTTTTAGTCACGCCGTTACTCCTTATATGATAAAACGTTACGTAAATAAACGGATATTACGCATCAATACGTAATCACCATATGTATAATTTGGCTATTTTACACAATATTCAGATTATTCTACCTTTTAAAAAAAGGGAAATACTGTAAACCTTCACACCAGCATGAATCATATGATTTCCGTAAATGAGGTAAGTATGTCTGTCAGTAATAAGACTGTTTATTCTGTATGCACCAGATTAACCCTGATGGTCATGAAACTGACCGGTCTTGAAAGGGTTATTACTGTCGGCCAATATTTTGACCGGGCGACAGATAAATCACTTCTTCAGCGTCTGATTGAAGATAATAAAGATCTCAGCGCGCCTTTTTCCTCGCTGGATAAATCAAACAAGGATTGTAACACTGAGCTGATTGAGTATCTGAATAAAGAAATTCGTGAATATGCCGCATCAGAAATAAAGGAAAACTATGCTGCACTGAAAAACGGCAATCTGCTTGTCGTAAAAACATTCAATTCGATTATGCAGAAACACGCTTAAACTTCATCCGTTGTCATGGCTGCCACCGTGATCTGTTGTCAGCCATGACATATATTCCTGCGATATTGCAGCCATAAGAAACACTGAATAACAGGTAATAACGAATAATATAATAAGTTATTATTATTCTCATTAGTATATGTTTCGATATTGTTATAATTGTTTCTGCTTTGATACAAACAAGCGTTTAATTTTTCATCTTTATAACGAATTATCATTTTTAATAAATAATATTCTGTTGCATACTGATTTACCTGAAGAGAACGAACAGAAAATATCATCATCAACACAATGAAATAAAAGATATTTTTTTAGTTATTCAGGACTTATAAGGGTAAAGAATTACCACGAACTTAGTTGTCAGCATCAGATTTTTAAAAAGTACTACATGCAGTTACCAGACCGGGAAAATTAAAATATTACAAAAATAAAAAGGTATCGTTAGGTTCAATAATAAAGTTGCCACAACAACAGATATCCCGTTATGAGAATGATGATAATGCTATCCCGCCGGATACATTAATATTACGCATTTTTAATATATCACCGGGAAATTTTGTTCACAGAGTATTTTTTATCCTGAACAGGGTTCCGGATTCAAAAAGATTATTACCTCATATGTCAAACCACTTTAATACATTTAAGATTACACACCATATTTTATTTAAGGGCATAACATATGAATAAAAGATAAATCAGTCTCTTTACCGGCCGGCAAATTATGAGGAAAAGGAAATCATCAGGTCTTTACGGCAAAGCACTTGCCGAATTATCAGGGTTAAGTCAGCAGCAAATATCCGGATATGAACAAGGCATTACCATTATAAGTGCAAATACACTGCTACAAATCTCGTTTTTATTTAATGTCGATGTAAAGCGTTTTTTTACAGGCTGTATCAAAACTAATAACAGGCTGAAGACACTTAATTATAAAGAGAAAAAAATCAGAAAACTGACTGTGACATTATCATTATTAATAAGAAGAACAGAAGAAGAGGAAAAACCCGCAGCAAAAAATAGCCCCATCCGTCAATATCAACAGCCCGCTCCGTCATCCCGGATCATTTCGTGACGGGCTGTCATCCTTTTTGATACATACGTATCGGAATCCCCCGTCCTTCTGCTATCATTGCGTCCTTATTTCAGATTTCCGTTGCCGTGCGGCCGGCCTGATACAGGCATCAGCCAAACCCGTTAAGAACAGTAAGACATGAATACACCGAAAGAACAGTACAACATCAATAAGTTGCAAAAACGTCTGCGCAGCCATACCGGCAAAGCGATCGCGGATTTTAATATGATTGAGGATGGCGACCGGATTATGGTTTGCCTGTCCGGCGGTAAAGACAGTTACACCCTGCTCTCTGTTTTGCAGAGCCTGCAACAGAGCGCACCAATCCGTTTTTCCCTGGTCGCTGTGAATCTGGATCAGAAGCAACCGGGTTTCCCGGAGCATATTTTACCGGAATATCTGGAAAAACTGGGTGTTGAATACAAAATCGTGGAAGAAAATACCTACGGGATTGTAAAAGAAAAAATTCCGGAAGGGAAAACCACCTGTTCCCTCTGTTCCCGCCTGCGCCGCGGTATCCTGTACCGTACCGCGACTGAGCTGGGCGCAACCAAAATCGCCCTCGGACACCATCGTGACGATATTCTGCAAACTCTGTTTCTGAATATGTTTTACGGCGGAAAACTCAAAGGCATGCCGCCTAAGCTCATGAGTGACGACGGCAAACACGTGGTTATCCGTCCGCTGGCCTATTGCCGCGAGAAAGATATTGAGCGTTTCGCCGAAGCCAAAGGTTTCCCGGTTATTCCGTGTAATTTGTGCGGTTCTCAGCCGAATCTTCAGCGTCAGGTTATTAAAGATCTGCTGCGCGACTGGGATAAACGTTATCCGGGCCGGATTGAAACCATGTTCCGCGCCACACAGAATGTCGTACCATCGCATTTATGTGACACTGAATTATTCGATTTCAAATCTATCCATCACGGCAGTGAAGTTGTCGATGGCGGTGATCTCGCGTTTGACCGTGAAACACTACCTGTACAACCCGTATGGGATGATGAGGATGATGACCGCGAAAGTCCGGATTTTACAGAATTGCGTCTTGATGTAACGGAAGTGAGATAATCACCCGGTCATACTGCCGTGCCACGGAGGGCACGGCCTGAATACTGATCCGTATTTTCAGGCAAAAAAAAAACCGATGTATAAAATACACCGGCATGATAATGGTCAATATTCTGTATAAGAACTCAATATGAGAAAAACTACAATTATGGAGCACAACGTTCATCGCTCAACGTTGTATTCACCTGCGGGAGTAATAGTGCCCTAACCGGGCACAGTATTTCTTGATATATCTCAAGTCCGGTACGTAAAATCATATAAAAATAGACGTTTTCACAACCAGTTACTCTTGCGTAACCACCAGGCAACAAATCCGACAACACACGCCAGCCCCGCACAGAATAAACTGAAGGCAAACGGAAAACTCCCGCCCGGAATACCGCCGAGGTTGACCCCGAACAGCCCGGTCAGAAATGTCGTCGGCAGAAAGACCATCGCCAGCAGCGACATGGTGTAAGTACGCCGGTTCATAGCATCCGCCATCATATTGGTGATTTCATCCGAGATAACCGATGTCCGTGCGATACAGGAGTCGATATCGTCAATAATCCGCCCCAGACGGTCACTGACATCCGTCAGCTGGTGTCTGTCCTGTTCTGAAAGCCAGGTGTAACGCTCGGATGCCAGACGGGAAAACACATCCCGTTGCGGTGCCATGTAGCGGCGCAAGACAATCAGCTGTTTGCGCAGCAGCGCCAGTTCCCCGCGTGCCGGAATGTGCTGAGAGAGTATCGCATCTTCCATATCAATCAGGGTATCGTGCAGATCTTCAATAAAATCCGCCACTTCATCGGTGATGCAGAATGCCGCTTCCGCCAGCCATTCCCCCGTATTTTTGACGCCTTCCCCGTTTTGCAAATCATCCTGAATTATCTGAATGGAGTGTACTTTGCGGTGCCGGGTGGAAATGATATAACTGCCGCAGATCCAGATTCGGAATGCCACCAGCTGATCAGGCCGGTCACCGTCATTATTGTTGATGGTTTGCAGGGTAATTAATGCACCTTCACCAATGCGGACTGAGCGCGGGCGGATAACCTCTTTCGTCAGTCCTTCACGCGCCTGCGGCGGCAGCAGTTCTGTTTCACACAGCCAGCGCTGATTGCCGCCGGAAAGATAGTCCAGATGCAGCCATACCGGTTGTTTTATCCCGGCGACCGCATTGACATCCGCAGGCGTACAACCGCCCTCACCGTCAAACTGCACCCGGCAGATGGGATCTGTTCCCTGAAAAGCGGATCCGTACAAAGCGCCCATGCGTCTCTCCTCATTGTTCACGAAAACAGCTGATGAGTGTGTTCAGCCGGTTCCTGCCGCTGTCCGCAGCAGGAACCGGCGGCAGGCTTAGCTAGTGCCTGATGATATAGAGATTATGGCTGTATGCCACATCTTCCGGATTATTTACCGGATATCCCTTCAGCCATGGTTTGATAAGCCGGCCGTTAGTGTACTGGTAGATCGGTGCTATCGGCATATCTTCCGCCAGCAATTTTTCAGCGTCGTTATAGTCAGCATTACGGGCATTATCATCCGTTTCCAGCGCAGCCGTTTTCAGCAGCGCATCATATTTTTCATTGTGATACTGCGCGATATTGCCGCTGTGTGTACTGGTCAGCAGAGACAGAAATGTTGACGGCTCGTTGTAATCCCCGACCCAGGAGGCACGGATCACATCAAAATTGCCGGTATTACGGCTGTCGATGTAGGTTTTCCATTCCTGGTTGACCAGTTTCACTTCCGCACCCAGTTTTTTCTTCCACATGGAACCGATCGCAATGGCAATTTTCTGGTGGTTCTCCGAACTGTTATACAACAGGGATAATTTCAGCGGATTGTGCGGGCCGTAACCGGCAGCGGCCAGCAGAGTTTTCGCCCGGCTGTCGAGTTCGTCCTGCGTAAATTTCTGGTACAGGCCCGGCTCCGGTGTGAAACCGGCGGTCACATCCGGCGTGAAATGCCGGGCCGGTTTTTCGCCCGTGCCAAGCACTTTTTCCGCAATTACCGCGCGGTCAATAGTCATGGAAAGCGCCTGCCGCACACGCGGGTCATTTGTCGGCGCACGTTGTGTATTAAAGGCGTAATAATAGGTGCCGAGCTGATCCGGAATATAAATCTGATCAGGGATCGTCTGTTTCAGTTTCTGATACTGATTTTTCGGGAACGATTCCGTGATGTCCAAATCATTGGCCAGATAGCGCTTGGTGGCCTGAGATTCATGGTTAATCGGCACAAACGTGACCGATGTCAGTACTGTGTGTTTATGATCCCAGTAATGCCGATTGGGTGTCAGAACAATTTTTTCATTCACCACACGGTCATGCAGGACAAACGCCCCGTTGCCGACCAGATGCCCGGTACGGATCCAGCTGTCACCGTATTTCTCAACAGCGGCACGATTTACCGGAAAAAGGCTGAAATTTGCCGCCAAATCCGGGAAGTACGGTACCGGACGGTCTAACGTAACCCGAAGTGTCAGGTTGTCAACAGCTTCAGCACCGAGAGTTTCCGGCAGCATTTTACCGTCGATAATCGCCTGTGCATTTTTAATTCCGGCCAGCGGCGCAAACCAGGCAACTGTAGAGAGATTTTTCGGGTTCACCAGCCGCTGCCAGCTGTACACAAAGTCCTGAGCAGTTACCGGCGAGCCGTCTGACCAGCGGGCATTGTCACGCAGACGGAATGTCCACACCTGATTATTGCGGGTTTCCCAGGAGAGGGCGACACCGGGTACCGGCTTACCATCCGCCCCCTGGCTGGTCAGCCCTTCAAATAAATCACGCAGAATCTGGGCTTCCGTCAGCCCCACCGCTTTAATCGGATCCAGGGAAGCCGGCTCATCCTTCAGATGACGATAAACAGATTGTTCTTTTGCCAGCTGTGTTCCTGCGGGGATCTCTGCCGCCGTTGCACAAAGCAGAGAAGAAAAAGTGAAAAACGTCCCGGCAAGAAGTGCGGAACGGGAAAATTTTGCTGGCCTGAACATAACGGGCGCCTTGTATTAAAAATGGTAAACCGATAGATTATCTGATGATTACCGAAACACAACAACCGGATATTACATTTTTATCCGCGGTATCCGGTGAGAAAACACCTGCCAGGTATTTTTTATACCGACAATTATGAGCCCGTTCAGAGGATGATAAAAATGACACAAACTGTAAAACTTCAGGGTAATGATGTTCTGGTTTACGGCGCACTGCTGCGTGCCGGTGAGAAAGCCGTACCATTCAAATTAGTCGCTAATGATTTATCAGATGTCCAGCTTACCAAATTCGCCGGAAAGCGTAAGATCCTCAATATTTTCCCGAGTGTGGACACCGGTGTCTGTGCCACGTCTGTGCGCAAATTTAATGAAACTGCGGCAAAACTTTCCAATACCGTAGTGTTATGTATCTCTGCTGATCTGCCGTTTGCACAGTCCCGTTTCTGCGGCGCAGAAGGTATTGAGAATGTGGTGATGCTCTCCACCCTGCGTGATCCGGAATTCCGTGAGAATTACGGCGTCGGTATCGGCAGCGGCCCGCTGGCCGGTCTGTGCGCCCGTGCGGTGATCGTGCTGGATGAAAACGACACCGTAATTTACAGCCAGCTGGTCGGTGAAATTACCGAAGAGCCGGATTATGACAGCGCGCTGAATGCACTGAAATAAGTTATCCGTATCTGTAAAAACCCCGCAGCCGGTGACGGTCGCGGGGTTATTTTTTACTGCGGGGGGAAGAATTATTCCTCCCCGTCCTCACCCTCTTTTACAGCGCCGCGCCGCTGACTCAGCCCGTACTCGCGCAATTTATTAGCGATAGCAGTATGTGATACATTCAGACGTTTCGCCAGTTTGCGGGTGCTCGGATAGTGACGGTAAAGCCGTGTCAGTACAGAGCACTCAAAGCGTTTGGTGATATCATCCAGCGACCCGCTGAGGATATCCTCACTGAAGCCGATTTCCGCTTCCAGCTCCGGCAGAACGATGTCCTGCGGACGCAGCAGTGAGCCTTCCAGTGAAGAGAGCGCCTGATAGATCACATTACGCAGCTGGCGGACGTTGCCCGGCCAGTGATAGGCGCAGAGGAACTGTCCCAGTTCAGGCGCAAGACGCGGCTCCTCACAGCCCTGCTCCTCAGAGAAACGTTTAACAAAATCACGGGTCAGCGGCAGGATATCTTCCTGATGCTCACGCAGCGGCGGAATCGTCAGTGTCAGCACATTGAGACGGTAATAGAGATCCTCACGGAATTTGCCCTCTTTCACCAGTTCCAGCAGATTTTTCTGGGTCGCACAGATAACCCGCACATCCACTTTCACCTCATGCTCTTCCCCGACACGGCGGAATGTACCGTCATTCAGGAAGCGCAGGAGTTTGATCTGCATCTGCGGGGACATTTCCGCGATTTCATCCAGCAGGACGGTACCGCCGTTGGCCTGCTCAAAGAAGCCTTTTTTCGGCTCAGTACTGTTGGCGTAGGCACCGGCAGCGTAACCGAACAATTCGGTTTCCACCACGTCGTCCGGCATCGAGGCGCAGTTCAGCCCGAGGAACGGCTGATTGCCGCGTACACTGTAGAGATGGCAGGCTTTGGCGAACACATCTTTCCCGGTGCCGGTTTCACCGACCAGCAGCAGCGGAGAATCCATTTTCGCCATGCGCTGCGCCTGTTCAACCACATGGCGCATTTTGGCGCTTTTCGCCACCAAATCATCAAAACTGCCGGAATGCATCACCTGCATACGGCGTTTCTGCCCGTTGCTGTTTTCACTGACGGTACGCAGCAGCACAACCGCACCGATAGTGGCGGAGGCATCATCTTTTTCATCAAAGTTAATCGGCGTCACACTCAGGGTATAAGAACGGCCTTTGAGACTGATGGTTTCCTTGTATGGCGCGGGTTCATCATCCTCAATCCAGCGGGTGAAGTTAAACTGGCTGAAATAATAAGTGATATTACGCTGACGGATACGCTCTTCGGTGGTGGCAAACAGGGAGAGTGCCGCGCTGTTAGCCAGTTCAATATTCCCGCGCAGATCGAGGGATAAAATCGGGTCTTCCAGGGATTCGAGTAATGCCCACATGGCGCGCTGTTCGCGCTCAGACGGCATAAAGTGAACAGTTCTGACATCCACCACGCCCTGAATCCGGCGGATCTCAGCCATCAGAGACTGAAACACAGAAAAATCGATCTGCATAAAATTGAGGTATATCCGGCCGTTACGGGCAATTTCAATGCCTTTGAGGTCGATATTTTGCAATACCAGCAGATCCAATAACTCCCGCGTCAGTCCGATTCGGTCCTGGCAAATTACTTCCAATCGCATCATTACGATCCTATTTACACTTAAGTTATTATTTTCCCGTTAATTGAAATTGATTTTACGGTAAAAAATGAAAACTGTCACGATTTGTTGACACAATAAATGCGTTCCTGCGGTGTTTATCCACAGTTCCGTGTGAAAAGGCAATGAAAGTACAGATATGTCAGTCGGTTAACGAAGCTTTATTCAGCGCGGACGGCAAACCGCGCCGGAGAGGTGATACCGTGACCCGCAGGGAGCATAACGGGATTGCCGTGAAAAAAACAGTGACCGGCCACAAATTTCTGCATAAAAAGCCGGATGACATCAAAAAATGTGCATCCGGCCGGTTTATCGGTCACAGGGCAGATTTTTCCGCACTTTTCCCTTTCGGTACTGCCTGTTTAAGCTGCTGTAACAGCTGTTTACGGAAATCCATGAGTTTAGGTTTGTCCGTTGTGGTCCAGGGCAGCGGGCGGCACAATTCCATTGCCTTTATTCCCAGGCGGGCAGTCAGCAGCCCGGCTCCCATACCCTGTGCGGCACGGGCAGATAACCGCGCGGTGATGTCCTGGGAGAGCCAGTCCATCCCCACTTCGCGGATGAGCTCAGATGCCCCCGCGAAAGCAATATTCAGCAAAACCAGTTTAAACAGACGCAGACGGCTGTAATAACCCAGTTCAATGCCGTAAATCGCCGCCACCTGATTGATCAGCCGGATATTGCGCCAGGCAATAAAGGCCATATCCACCAAAGCCAGCGGACTGACGGCAATCATCAGGGCGGATTCCGCCGCAAAACGGCTGATCACCCGGCGCGCCTGTTCATCTGTCACCGGCTGGACAAGCTGACTGTACAGCGTCACCACTTCACGGTCATTATGACTGCTCTGTAACAGGCTCTGCCATTGCTGTAACACGGGATGGTGTGACGGGATATTGGCCTGTTTCGCCAGTTTTTCACAAAATGCACGCCCATCCCCGATACGGTGACTTTGCAGCAATTCCTCTGCCGCTTCGCGCTCTGTGGCCCGCTGGCGCAGCCGGTACATACGCCGCCATTCCGTGATAACCGATCCGGCAGCGGCAATCAGTACCAGAAAAGTGGCAGCAATGCCGCCGAGGGCTGTCCAGTCATTACCTGTCCATGCATCATTCACCCACTGAATCAGTTGCGCGACAGCGCTGATCCCCAGCAAGCCGCCCGCCACAAAGACCAGTTTACGCCACAGACTGCGCCGGGGTTTCAGCGCCTGAATCAGCAGGGCTTCCGCTTCCCCGTCTGACGCCTGTTCTGCCGTGAATTCCGTGCGTTCAAACTGTATGCTGTCATCATCCGCAAACTGGTGCGCCGGTTTTATGATGTCCTGTACCGGCGGTGACAGCGGTGCTTCCTCAAAATCAATCCGGGATTTGATCGGCTCACTCATGACAGTTTATCTCCCAGTAAAAATTCCATCGCACTGTCCATCCGGATATGCGGCAGCGGCGTATCCATCCGCATCGGTAATGGCCGGAAGGATTCAAACTGAAACCCCTGCTGTTGCCAGAAGTCTGCATCCGGCAGCCGTTTCGGTACTTCGCCGGGATAAAAGGTCAGCGGGGTGTTATCTGCCAGCCGGGTGCCCTTCAGCGCGGGCATTTTTTCCCCGTTATGCATCACCATGCCGTATTCCGTGGCCTGTACTGACGCCAGCCCGGTGCAATCCATTTTAATCCCCTCAAAAGCGGCCTGCTGCCAGGCTGACTGCGTCAGCTGCTGAAGCAGTGCCACGAGATTGGCGTGCTGATCGGCGGTAACATGATCCGCTTTGCTGGCGGCAAACAGCAGTTTGTCGATACAGGGGGAAAACAAGCGGCGTAATAGTGTGCGTTTGCCGTAATGGAAGCTCTGCATCAGTTGAGTCAGTGCCAGACGCATATCCGTAAATGCCTGCGGCCCGCTGTTGAGCGGGGTCAGGCAATCCACCAGCACAATCTGGCGGTCAAAATGCTGAAAATAGTGCTTATAAAAACCGTTGACCACGTGGTCACAATAATATTGATAGCGATCGCGCAGCATGCCGAGCACACTGCTTTTCGCCGCTTTGGCGAGCCGGGACGGGTCGGGCATCAGATCGGTGATAAACGGGAAAAATTGCAGCCCCGGCGCACCAGCCATATCCCCCGGCAATACAAAACGACCGGGCTGGATAAAGTGAAAACCCGCCGCTTTGCAGCGGTGAAGATAATCGGTATACGCCTGTGCAATGGCCGCCAGTTGCTGTTCATCTGCCGGCGCATCAGGATCAAGCTGACGGCACAGTGCCAGCCACGGCTCTGCCCATTCACCCCGCTCACCCTTGAGCAGGGTTTTCATCTGCTGCGACCAGGTGAGGTAATCCTGTTCCAGCATCGGCAGATCCAGCAGCCACTCTCCCGGATAATCGACGATTTCCAGGTAGAGCGTGGAAGTTTCTTTAAAGTGACGCAGCAAACTGTCCTGAGTGCGGTAACGCAGTTTCAGGCGGATTTCGCTGACACCGCGTGTCGGCACCGGCCAGTCCGGTGGTGTGCCGTACAGCGAGGCCAGCCCTTCATCGTAGGCAAAGCGCGGTACACCCAGATCCCGCTGCGGAATACGTTTCACGCCGAGAATGCGGCCGTCACGGGCAGCCGAAAACAGCGGCAGGCGCGCGCCGCTCTGTACATTCATCAGCTGATTGACAAAAGAGGTAATAAACGCAGTCTTACCGCTGCGGCTCAGTCCGGTAACGGCAAGACGAAGATGACGATCCAGCCCCCGGTTGACAAGGGCACTCAGCTCATTTTGCAGTCGTTTCATAATTCTCCGGTGTAAAACGGCCAATCACTTTTTTCATACCGGCACGGATAACAGGTTCCAGTACCAGTATTGCCGCCCCGCGCAGAGCCGGACGGGTAACTGATTTCAGAATAACTCCGGCAATGCCGGCGGGTGCGGTTGCCAGCGCCACCATGGTTAACAGCTGCGCCCCGGTTTTTCCGGCCCGCAGCAGGGTGTGTTTATCCGGCCACTTCATGCCGTTCTCCCTCTGACAGATTACAGGTCACGGAAGCGGCGGTTGAGCGCATACTGTTCTGAGGTCACATAGCGCTCAATGTCGCGGATCCGTTTTTCAGTACGCGCCTGGCTGCGTTCTGTCTGCTCCAGCAGCATGGCCGCATTCACTCCGCCGTCGCGGCCGGGATAATCCCGCGGCACCACCGGCAGAACCATCCCCAGTAAAATATAGAGGGTAATGGTCAGCCAGAAAAAACCGGTAAATGTTGCTACCACCGCGATGATGCGGATCATCCAGGCCGGTACCTCAAAATAATTGGCAATACCGGCACACACGCCCCGGAACATACCTTCATCCGGATAGCGGTACAGTTTACGTGACTGAAATTCCATTATGATTGCCTCCAGCCCGGATTTTCCGCATCCAGAATCGCTTCCAGAGTTTTGATCCGTGCTTCCATCTGCTGAGCATTTTCCGCCAGCGCCGCAAGGCGGCGGGTTTCGAATTCACCGGCCCGGCTTCCCCGCTGACTGTTATAGTGCAGCCATAACCAGATCGGCAGCACGAACAACACGAAAATTGTCAGTGGTATACCTAAAAATACAAATGCCATATTTTTGTCCTTAATGGTATTAATTCAGGAAAGCCTGTTACCGACCTTATTCGCCCTTTTCTTCTTTTTCAAGACGTGCTTTGATGGCCGCGATTTGCGCGCTGATCTCATCTTCCGCTTTCAGCTCGGCAAACTGCTGTTCCAGCGATTTTTCTTTCCCCAGACCATAGCTTGCGGCTTCACCTTCCATATGGTCAATCCGCGCCTCAAACTGCTCAAAACGGGCCATTGCCTCATCCATCCGGCCGCTGTCGAGCTGACGGCGCACCGCACGGGACGATTTTGCCGCTTCGTGACGTACCACCATGGATTGCTGGCGGGCGCGGGTTTCGGTCAGTTTCTGTTCCAGTTCGTTAATTTCATTTTTCAGCCGGGCGATAGTTTCGTCCAGAATAATCAGCTCATGACGCAGAGTATCGGCATGGCTTTCCGCACGCTGTTTTTCCAGCAGTGCGGCACGCGCCAGATCTTCTTTTCCTTTGACAATCGCCAGTTCCGCTTTTTCCTGCCAGTCACTCACCTGACGCTCACCGCTTTCAATCTGACGTGACAGATTTTTGCGTTCCGCCAGGGTACGGGCAGACGTTGAACGGATTTCGACCAGCATATCTTCCATTTCCTGAATCATCAGGCGGATCATTTTCTGCGGATCTTCCGCTTTATCCAGCAATGATGCAACGTTGGCGTTAATGATATCGGCAAAACGTGAAAAGATTCCCATGATTGATGTCCTTTTATCAGCAGTTATGTCTTATGACACTGTCACTATTACAAAATGCGTGCCAATTCCGTGATTTTTTTTACCCGCTTGTTTTCGCTAAGATTTATTTATTTCCCTTTTATCATCACTTTTTGTAAAGTGGTTATATTCACCATTTAGTGGTCAAATTAATCATGGAAAATAATACGGAAACCCTGATCGGTATCGATAATACCTTTCTCGATGCACTGGAAAAAGTCTCGCGGCTGGCGAAAATTGCCCGTCCGGTACTGATTTGCGGTGAACGGGGCACCGGCAAAGAATTATTTGCTCATCGTCTTCATTATCTTTCGCCCCGCTGGGATGAGCCATTTATCGCGCTCAATTGCGCGGCACTTAACGATAATTTACTCGATTCCGAGCTGTTCGGGCATGAATCCGGCGCGTTTACCGGAGCGCAGCGCCGCCATCAGGGGCGTTTTGAACGGGCGGACGGCGGCACCCTGTTTCTTGATGAGCTGGGCACCGCGCCGCTTACGGTGCAGGAAAAGCTGCTGCGGGTGATTGAATACGGGGAATTTGAGCGAGTCGGCGGACAGCAGACACTGAAAGCGGATGTGCGGATTGTCTGCGCCACCAATGCGGATTTACCGGCGCTGGCGGCAGAAGGGAAATTCCGCGCCGATTTACTCGACAGGCTGGCCTTTGATGTCGTCAATATCCCGCCGCTGCGCGAGCGCCCGCGCGATCTGACAGAACTTGCCGGTCATTTTGCCGTGCAGATGTGCCAGGAGACGGGCACGCCGTTTTTTGCCGGTTTCTCCCCGCATGCCCTGCAGCAGATGCAGAGCTATCACTGGCCGGGCAATATCCGTGAGCTGAAAAATGTGATTGAGCGGTCACTGTATCGTCAGGGGGACACCACTGAACTGCTGGCAGAACTGGTGATCAATCCGTTTGTCACCACACCGGTTTTTTCTCCGGACACCGGAGCACAATCTCTGCCGCCGCTGCCGTTTTCCCTTAAACAGTGGCAGCACACACAGGAGAAGGACGCACTGGATGCCGCGCTGCAACGCGCACAATTTAATCAGCGCGAAGCGGCACAATTGCTGAATCTGACCTATCATCAGTTTCGCGGGTTACTGAAAAAGCATGGCGGCGGCCCGCAGCCGGACTAAATGCTTCCGTTTTTGGTTAGTCGCACAAATTGCGATACAATGCCCTGTTCATTTTTAACGGTAACTGATTTATGCGCCATTGGATTATCCGGGCCTGTGCGGTTCTCCTGCCTGTTTCAGGCTTTGCTGCCGCACCCGCCCCGCAGACAGAGCAGCCGGTAAAACCGGTAACGGCTCAGGCCGCTGCGCTGCCGCCTGTCCGCGATACCGGTTTTGTCTATTGTGTGAACGGAAACATCAGTACATTTAACCCGCAGCTGGCCAGCAGCGGGCTGATTGTGGAGCCGCTGGCGGCACAGATTTACGATCGTCTGCTGGATGTTGACCCTTACACCTACCGCCTGATCCCGGAGCTTGCCGCCCGCTGGACGGTACTGGATAACGGCGCGACTTACCGTTTCTACCTGCGCCGCGATACCGGTTTTCAGACCACGGACTGGTTCAAACCGACCCGTAAAATGAATGCGGATGATGTGGTGTTCAGCTTTTCCCGTGTGGTGGATAAACAAAATCCGTATCATTATATCAACGGCGGACGTTATCCCTATTTTGACAGTTTACAGTTCGCTTCCAATGTTAAATCCATCCGTAAAATCAATAACTATACCGTTGAATTTAAACTGAATACGCCGGATGCCTCATTTCTGTGGCATCTGGCAACCCATTACGCGCCGATCCTGTCCAAAGAGTATGCCGATAACCTGCTGAAAGCCCGCCGTCAGGAGCAGCTCGACTGGAAACCGGTCGGCACCGGGCCGTATTATCTGGATGATTACCAGAGCGGCCAGTTTGTCCGTCTGCAACGCCATGATAATTACCGCAAAGGGAAACCCCGCATGCAGGAAGTGGTGGTTGACCTCGGGGCGGGCGGTACCGGCCGGATGTCAAAACTGATCACCGGAGAGTGTGATGTGCTGGCCTATCCTGCCGCAAGCCAGTTACAGGTACTGCGTGATGACCCGCGCCTGAGCCTGATGCTTCGCCCGGGGATGAATATCGCGTATCTGGCGTTTAATACCAGTAAACCCCCGTTTAATAATCCGCAGGCACGCCGTGCGATTGCATTCGCGATTAATAATGAGCGCCTGATGAAATCCATTTATTACGGTACGGCGGAAACCGCCGCGTCTATCCTGCCGCGCGTTTCCTGGGCGTATGATAATCAGGCCAGGGTAACAGAATATAATCCGGAAAAAGCGAAAGCGATGCTCAATGAGCTGGGACTCAGTGGTATGACACTGAATCTCTGGGTTCCGACCGCCTCGCAGTCTTACAACCCCAGCCCGCTGAAGATGGCCGAGCTGATTCAGGCGGATCTGGCCCGTGTCGGGATTAAAATGAATATCCGCCCGGTTGAGGGGCGTTTTCAGGAAAACAGTCTGATGGATCGCAGCCATGATATTACCCTTGCGGGCTGGTCAACCGACAGTAATGACCCGGACAGTTTTTTCCGCCCGCTGCTCAGCTGCGCGGCCATCGGCTCACAGACCAACCTGAGCCACTGGTGCTCACCGGAATTTGATGATGTGATCCATCAGGCTCTGCTCGAGCAGCAACTGAGCAGCCGGATAGAGTATTATCACAAAGCACAGCAGATTCTGGCACAGGACCTGCCGGTACTGCCGCTGGCCTATTCGCTGCGTTTGCAGGCATTCCGTTATGATATCAAGGGGCTGGTACTCAGCGCATTCGGTAATACTTCCTTCGCCGGTGTCTATCGCGATACCGGCGATACCTCGGAACCGGAGGCACAGCCATGATCATCTTTATTCTGCGCCGTCTGCTGCTGGTGGTGATCACCCTCTGCTTCCTGTCTGTGCTCAGTTTCAGCCTGAGTTACTTTCCGGCGAATGCACCGCTGAGCGGTGCTTCCCTGACGGATGCGGTGCTGTTCTATTACAGAAACCTGTTTTCATGGGATTTCGGCAGTTCGGTCATTAACGGCGAGCCGATCAGTCAGCAGTTGTGGGCAGTGCTGCCAGCCACGCTGGAACTGTGCGGTCTGGCGTTTCTGCTGGCGCTGGTAATCGGCATTCCCGCAGGGATTATTGCGGGAGTCTGGCGCAATAAAATAGCGGATATCGCCATCAGTACCTTTGCCCTGGTCGGGTTCTCTGTCCCGGTATTCGGGCTGGCACTGCTGCTCACGCTGTTCTTCTCTCTGCGGCTGGACTGGCTGCCGGTCTCCGGACGCATTGACCTGCTGTATGATTTAACACCGGTCACCGGATTTGCGGTGATTGATGCCTGGCTGTCAGATTCGCCGTACCGCCGGGCGATGATCCTCAATGTGCTGTCCCATATGGTGCTGCCGGTGATCACCCTCTCCATCGCGCCGATGACCGAAGTTATCCGCCTGATGCGCACCAGTACCGAAGAGATTATCAGCCAGAACTACATCAAGGCTGCCGCTATCCGCGGATTATCCCGTCTGACCATTATCCGCCGCCATTTGCTGCACAATGCACTGCCGCCGGTGATCCCGAAACTCGGGTTACAGTTTTCCACCATGCTGACGCTGACGATGGTGACTGAGGTGGTGTTTAACTGGCCGGGGATCGGCCGCTGGCTGATCACCGCTATCCGTCAGCAGGACTTTGCCGCGATTTCCGCCGGTGTCATGCTGGTCGGTACAATGGTGATTATTGTGAATATGCTGTCGGATGTTTTGGGTGCCATCAGCAGCCCGCTGAAACATAAGGAATGGTATGCCTTCAGATAATTTCTACCGTGAAGACCGGATGCCGTCGCCGGGACGGGTTATCTGGCAGCATTTCACCGCAGATATTCCGGCAATGATCGGTTTTTACGGTGTGCTGTTTCTGATTGTGCTGGCGGTCGGCGGCACCTGGATAGCACCTTATGCCCTCGACCAGCAATTTGCCGGTCACCAGTTACTGCCGCCGTCCTGGTCACATTACGGGAATGTCGCGTTCTTCCTCGGTACAGACGATCTCGGTCGTGATATTTTCAGCCGTCTTATTATCGGCACACAGTCGACCTTCGGCAGTGCGCTGCTGGTCACTATCACCGCCGCCGTTGCCGGCATTATTATCGGCTGTCTTGCGGGAATGACCAGCGGCCTGCGCTCCGCCGTATTTAACCATATGTTTGATACGCTGCTGGCGTTGCCCTCCCTGCTGCTGGCAATTATTGTGGTGGCCTTTTTCGGTGCCAGCCTCAGTCACGCGATGATCGCCGTGGCACTGGCGCTGCTGCCGCGTATCGTGCGGATGATTTATATCGCAGTACATGATGAGCTTGATAAGGAATATGTGATTGCCGCCCGGCTCGACGGCGCATCCAATCTCAATATTCTTATCCATACTGTCCTGCCGAATATCAGTGCAGTCACCGTCACCGAACTGACGCGCGCCCTGTCTATCGCTATCCTTGATATTGCCGCGCTCGGTTTTCTGGAGCTGGGGGCACAGCTGCCGTCACCGGAATGGGGAGCGATGCTCGGGGATTCACTGGAACTGATTTATGTCGCCCCCTGGACGGTACTCCTGCCGGGAACCGCTATTCTTATCAGTGTACTGCTGGTGAATCTGCTCGGCACCGGGTTACAGCGTGCCATTAATGCGGGGGTTGAATAATGCCGTTACTGGATATCCGTAACTTAACCATTGAATTTATGACGGCAGCAGGGCCGGTCAAAGCCGTTGATCGTGTGACTCTTTCCCTGACAGAAGGTGAATTCCGCGGCCTTGCCGGGGAATCCGGTTCCGGTAAAAGTCTGATCGCCAAAGCGATTGCCGGTATCACCAAAGATAATCTGCGCGTGACGGCAGACCGTTTCCGGTTTAATGATATCGATTTGCTGAAACTCTCACCCCGCCAGCGCCGCCGGGTGATCGGCCACAATGTTTCAATGATTTTCCAGGAACCGCAATCCTGTCTGGATCCGTCAGAAGATATCGGCAAACAGCTGATTCAGACTATCCCCGGCTGGACTTACAAAGGCCGCTGGTGGCAGCGCTTTAACTGGCGCAAGCGCCGTGCGGTTGAGTTGCTGCACCGTGTCGGTATCAAAGATCACAAAGATGTGATGAGCAGCTATCCCTATGAGCTGACCGAAGGGGAATGCCAGAAGGTGATGATTGCTATTGCGCTGGCAAATCAGCCGCGCCTGCTGATTGCGGATGAGCCGACCAACTCCATGGAGCCAGATACCCAGGCACAGATTTTCCGCCTGCTGACCCGGCTCAACCAGAACAACAATATGACCATTCTGCTGATCAGCCACGATTTGCAGTTGATGAGCCAGCTGGTAGATCGCATTAATGTGCTCTACTGCGGACAGACGGTGGAAAGTGCCGAACCTGACGACCTGCTGCTCAAGCCGCATCATCCGTATACTCAGGCACTGATGCGGGCTATCCCTGACTTTGAGAAACCGCTGGTGCACAAATGCCGCCTGAATACCCTGCCGGGAGCTATTCCGTCACTGGAGCACCTGCCGGTCGGCTGTCGTCTGGGGCCGCGCTGCCCGTATGCCCAGAAAGTGTGTATTGACGCGCCGCGCCTGCGGACAGTCAAAAACCGCAGTTTTGCCTGCCACTTCCCGCTGAATATGGAGGATGTGTAATGTCCGGTCCGCTGCTGGAAGTCAAAAACCTGAGCAAAACCTTCCGTTACCGCGATGGTTTTTTCCGCCGTCATCAGCTTGAGGCGGTCAAACCGGTCAGTTTCACACTGCAACCCGGCCAGACACTCGCCATTACCGGCGCTAACGGCTCCGGGAAATCGACGCTAGCCCGGATGCTATCCGGTATGATTGAGCCGGGCGGCGGGGAAATTCTGATCGACAAGCACAAACTGACTTTCGGTGATTACAGCTATCGCAGCCAGCGCATCCGGATGATATTCCAGGATTCGGCAACCTCACTGAATCCGCGCCAGCGCACAGGACAAATCCTTGAGCTGCCGCTGATGCTCAATACTGACCTGGATGCCACCGGACGCCGTCTGCGGATTAATGCGACACTGCGCCAGGTGGGTCTCCTGCCGGATCATGCGGATTACTATCCTCACATGCTGGCCTCCGGACAGAAGCAGCGTGTGGCTCTTGCCCGTGCCCTGATTTTGCAGCCGGAAGTAATTGTGGCGGATGAAGCGCTGGCTTCTCTGGATATGTCATTGCGTTCACAGATCATTAATCTGATCCTGGAACTCCAGGAAACGCAGAAAATTGCCTATATTTATGTCACACAGCATCTGGGCATGGCAAAACATGTCAGCGACCAGATACTGGTGATGCACAACGGTGAAGTCGTCGAGCGCGGTAATACCGCTGAAGTACTGGCATCGCCGCTGCACGACGTGACACGCCGCCTTATCACCAGTCATTTTGGTGAAGCACTGTCCGCCGAGGCCTGGCGTCAGGATGTGGATTAGCTGCCGCTGTTCTGATAATTCAGGCCGGATACATCTCAATTTCCGGTAACGTATTAAAATCAGCCGGATTTTTAATAACCGCGTCACCTGCCGGATGTGCGGCACAGAGGGTGACAGAGAAAACACAAGGAAACTGCTATGGGTTTTATGACCGGTAAACGCATCCTGATTACAGGTGTTGCAAGCAAATTATCGATTGCTTACGGTATTGCCAAAGCAATGCGTGACCAGGGTGCCGAACTTGCCTTCACCTACCAGAATGACAAGCTGAAACCCCGTGTTGAAGAGTTCGCTCAGTCTCTGGGGTCTTCCATTGTTCTGCCTTGTGATGTGGCGGAAGATGAAAGCATCGAAAACCTGTTCACTGAGTTAGCCAAAGTCTGGCCGAAGTTTGACGGGTTTGTTCACTCCATCGGCTTTGCACCGGCGGATCAGTTAGACGGCGACTATGTGGATGCGGTAAACCGTGAAGGCTTCCGTATTGCCCACGATATCAGCGCGTACAGCTTTGTGGCAATGGCGAAAGCCTGCCGCAGTATGCTCAACCCGAACTCTGCCCTGCTCACTCTCTCTTACCTGGGCGCGGAGCGCGCTATTCCGAACTACAACACGATGGGTCTTGCAAAAGCCTCTCTGGAAGCGAACGTCCGTTATATGGCGAACGCGATGGGGAAAGAAACGATCCGTGTTAATGCGGTTTCTGCCGGTCCTATCCGGACACTGGCGGCATCCGGGATTAAAGATTTCCGCAAAATGCTGTCACACTGCGAAGCGGTCACCCCATTGCGCCGCACTGTCACCACAGAAGATGTGGGTAACGCCGCAGCATTCCTGTGTTCTGACCTGGCAGGTGGTATTACCGGTGAAATTCTGCACGTTGACGGTGGTTTCAGTATCGCGGCAATGAATGAGCTGGAACTGAAATAAGGCAACCGGCCTCTGCATGGCAGAGGCTGTGTTTTCTGCACGTTCCGTGTCACAGCGGATAGCAGGTATTGATGTTATTTGTCTTTAAAAACCTGCTGATTTCACATCATTTCCGCTAACAGTTTATCCGTCAGCCGTTGTGCATAAAGCGCCTCTTCACCGCTGACCAGCGGTTGTGTCTGATTAGCAACAGATTCAATAAAATGCCGCACCGCGCCGTCAAACCCGCGCTGAACCAGTACCGGATCCCATGCTTTCGGGTGCTGTTCCTGTATCCCGGCAGCAGTTTCACTGCGCCGGTGATTCATATCTGTCACCTGATAACAACCGCCGTGCCCTGTCACACTGACCTGCTCCCGCTGACCCGCCGCACAGCGGTGCATGGAGGCGGTCAGCCAGGTGCCGTTATTCGTCTGCAAATGGTGTTCCGCATACAACAGCTGATTTGCCTCATTCACCTGCATGTGCCCGCTTTTCAGAACGGCATTACCATCCCTTCCCAGCCAGAGCAGGGTATCCGCAATATGCAGATAATCATCTGTTACTGTAAAACTAACATCATTCGGGCCGATACTGTTGCTGCGGTGCTTGTCCATACGAATGGATGCCGCTTTTCCGGCAATCTGTTCTCTGAGTTGCAGATAAAACGGCGAAAAACGCCGGTTAAACCCGACCATCAGCGCCCGCTGTTTTTTCTCCGCCAGACTGACAAGCGCCTCTGATTGTTCATAGGTTGCCGCCAGGGGTTTATCAACATACACATGGCACCCCGCATTCAGTAATTCGCTGACAACCCGAAAATGGCTCTCTGTGCTGCTGTGCACAAATACGGCATCACACTGTTCTGCCAGTGCGCAGAGTGACGGAAACAGAGGAAAGCGGTAAGCATCACATACCTGCCGTGCCTTTTCCTGATTCGGTGAAAAACCGCCGGACAGCACCCAGTTATCCGTTCTGGTCAGAACCGGTAAATACGCTTTTTGTGCTATCCCGCCCAGTCCGGCGATCCCGATACGGATTTTTTTCATATGTGCTTTACCTTTTATTGTTTTGTAACAATGGATTACAAAATCTTTTCACAAATTGAATCTGTAGCGATTATATGGAAAGATAACATTAACCGATAAATAATTCGCATTCTGAATACATCCCGCCCGCGAATACCGGTCTATACTTCATCACTACTGCCATGTCCGTTCTTTTGTTTTAACTGAGGAGCATACCATGCAATTGTTCTATACCCCGGGAAGTTGTGCACTATCACCACATATTATTTTGCGTGAAACCGGCCTGGATTTTTCCCTGGTCCGTGTTGATCTGAAAGCAAAAAAAACCGAAAACGGTGACGATTACCTGAAAATTAATCCGAAAGGACAAGTCCCCGCACTGAGTATCAGTGACAGCCAACTGCTGACCGAAGGTGTGGCTATTGTGCAGTATCTTGCTGATCAGAAGCCGGATCGCAAGCTTATTGCCCCGGCGGGAACGATGGAGCGTTATCATCAGATTGAATGGCTTAACTACATTGCCAGCGAAGTGCATAAAAGCTACGGCCCGCTGTTCTCCCCGGAAACCCCGGAAGATTACCGGCCGATCGCGCTGCGTAATCTGACGAATAAGTTTGCCTATATTGACGGCGTGCTGGCGAAAAGCCCGTATATTAGCGGCAACAGCTTTACCGTGGCGGATGCCTATCTGTTTACAGTCTGCGGCTGGGCACCGCATCTGAAGATTTCACTGGAGCCGTATCCGCATTTACAGGCTTATCTGGCTAAAATTGCACACCGCCCGCACGTACAGGATGCCATGGAAGCAGAAGGTCTGATTTAATATTTCTGATACACGGAGACAAAAACGCCGGATAGTCCGGCGTTTTTTTATGCTGATACTGAATTCAGACCGGTTCAGTCGATTTGCTCAGCGCAAAATTTGTGAGTCGGGAGCACCATTTCATCCTGAGCCGCGACCAGTTGCAGTTCGTACTCATTCATGGTTTTGGTTCTCAGCATCACTTCATATACAGCCGCGGCCACATGTTCCAGCGCTTTCGGCAATTCTTCGCCTTTAAGCAGATTTACCAGCATCAGACCACTGGTTAAATCGCCGACACCTACCGGCTGACGCTCACCAAAGTCCACCAGCGGACGGCTGACATGCCAGGCATGGTCAGCAGTAACCAGAATCATTTCAAAACGATCAGCTCGGTAACCGGCACGGGACAGATGTTTGACCAGTACCAGGCGCGGCCCCTTTTTACACAATTCGCGGGCAGCAGTCACGGCTTCATTCACATTGTGGATAGTTTGTCCGCTCAGGGTTTCCAGTTCCGGCAGGTTCGGAGCGATCATATCGCTGACCGCCAGCGCTTCCTGACACAGGAAATCTGCCACACCCGGGGCCACGATACAGCCTTTTTCCGGGTGTCCCATAACCGGGTCACAGAAATACCATGCCTGCGGATTACGGGTTTTGACTTTTTTTACCACATCCAGGATACGTTTGCCCTGCTCTGCCGAGCCGAGGTAACCGCTGAGTACCGCATCACAGCGGGTCAGCTGATCGATTTTATCAATGCCGTCCACAATCTCCGTGATGTGCTCCGCGCTCATCACGCAGCCGGTCCAGCCTTGTGCATACTGTGTGTGATTGGAAAACTGGACGGTATTAAGCGGCCAGACATTAACGCCCATGCGGCGCATCGGGAATTCAGCCGCACTGTTACCGGCGTGGCCATACACAACATGGGACTGGATAGAGAGAATATTTTTCATTGATACAACCTGATTTTTTATTATTACTGTGCATATCATATTCTGTGAAACAAAAAAGATCCTGCTGACAGATCAAAAAGGGCAACCTTCGTTGCCCTTGTTTACCGTAAACTATTATTTCCAGCAGATCAGACAGTAATGTTTTTTACCACGGCGCAACAGTGTGTAACGGCCGAACAGTTTGTCGCTGTCAGTGAAGCGGTATTCCGCATCAGACTGTTTTTTACCGTTAAGTGATACGGCATTGGAGCCGATCATGGTACGGGCCTGGCCACGTGACGGAACCAGCTCCGCAACCACCAGCGCCTGCTGTAAATCCGCATCGCTGTCCGGTTCGATATGCGGCATACCGTCCTGTGCCAACTGAGCAAAGTCATCTTCGGTCAGGTTAGCGATATCACCGTTGAACAGGCTGTCAGTGATACGCCGGGCGGCAGTCAGCCCCGCCTCGCCGTGAACCAGTTTTGTCACCTGCTCTGCCAGGACATACTGAGCACGTGGTGCTTTGCCGCTGGCTTTGTCTTCCGCTTCCAGTGCATCGATATCTTCGAGGCTCATAAAGGTGAAGAATCTGAGGAAACGGTACACATCCGCATCCGCAGTATTGATCCAGAACTGATAGAATTTGTACGGACTGGTTTTCTTCGGATCCAGCCATACCGCGCCGCCTTCGGTTTTACCGAATTTGGTACCGTCAGATTTGGTGATCAGCGGAACAGTCAGACCCCAGGCCTGCTGCTGGTTCAGACGGCGGGTTAAATCGATACCGGAGGTGATGTTACCCCACTGGTCGGAACCGCCGATTTGCAGCTCAACACCGTGATCTTTATTCAGACGGGCGAAGTCATAACCCTGTAACAGGTTGTAGGAGAATTCGGTGAATGAGATACCGACATCATCCCGGTTCAGGCGCTGCTTAACCGCTTCCTTATTGATCATCTGGTTGACAGAGAAGTGTTTACCGATGTCACGCAGGAAAGTCAGTACATCCATAGAGCCGAACCAGTCATAGTTATTTGCTGCGATAGCACTGTTCGCACCACAATCAAAATCAAGGAACGGGGAAACCTGCTGACGGATTTTCTCCACCCAGCCGTGAACCGTATCCTGTGTATTCAGTTTGCGCTCCGTAGCTTTAAAGCTCGGGTCGCCAATCAGCCCCGTGGCCCCACCGACCAGCGCCACCGGACGGTGCCCGGCTAACTGGAAACGTTTTAAGCACAGCAACGGAACCAGGTGGCCCAAATGCAAGCTGTCAGCGGTCGGATCGAAACCGCAATAGAGGGAGATCGGGCCCTGCGCCAGTCTCTCTGCTAACGCTTTTTCATCCGTAACCTGGGCAATGAGGCCCCGCTCTTGCAGTTGTTTTATCAGGTTCGTACCAGACATCAATGACTCCGTCAGTTCTGTTTTGTCTATGCAAAAATTGTGGATTAGAAATATGAAGGCTATAGCATAAAGCGGCACTCCGTGAAGTGCCAGCAATTAAAATGATTTTGCAGAAGAAATTCTGATAACAACCGGTTATGGCGCGAGGCGGTCAATGTCCCAGCCGTCTGTGGTACGGGTATACAGGAAACGGTCATGCAGACGATGTTCGCCGCCCTGCCAGAACTCAACAGAATTGAATTTAATCCGGAAACCACCCCAGAAACTTGGCAGCGGGACGTCACCCTGCTTAAACTTCTGCTTCAGTTCAAGAAATTTACCTTCCAGAATACCGCGTGCAGAAATCCGTGAGGATTGCTGTGATGCCCATGCGGCAATCTGGCTGTCTTTCGGGCGGCTGTGAAAATATTTCACCACTTCCAGAGTGGATAAGCGCTCCACTTCGCCGAGGAAGCAAACTTGTCTGTCCAGGGTATACCACGGGAAATGTACACTGATTTTCGGATTTTTTGCCAGATGCTGTGCCTTGCGGCTGCCCATATTGGTATAGAAAATCAGCCCGTCTTTATCAAAGTGTTTGAGCAGCACAATGCGCTGATACGGCTGGCCGGTTTCATCCACAGTCGCCACACACATAGCGGTCGGATCGGTCAGTTTTGCCTCACACGCCTGTTTGAGCCAGCGCTCAAACATTTTCAGCGGGTCATCGCTGAGATCACGGCGGCGTAACCCCCCTTTGGTGTATTCACGTCGCAGTGAAGCAACGTCCGGAAACTCGTCTGACATGCCTTTTATCCTCTTACTCTTTCTTTTTAATAACTGAAACTGTGTCGTCTTTCGTTACGGCCGCTGACGGATAACGGGATATACCGCGCCCAGCACGGTTTGCCGGTCTGCGCCGGTGACGGACGGCAGATTTCCGGGTTCACCGGCCAGAGTCCGCGCCGCCAGCCAGGCAAATGCCAGAGCTTCCATATCATCGCCGCTCAGGCCGTATTTATCAGTCGGACTCACTTCAGTGCCCGGCAGTTGTGCTGATAACTGCGCCATTATCTGCGGATTACGCGCACCACCACCGCACACCAGCAGACGTTCGCAACCGCCGCATAGTGTGACCTGCTCACTGATACTGATGGTGGTCAGCGCCAGCAGGGTCGCCTGTATATCCTCCGGCTTCAGTCCCGGGAAGTTATCCAGTTGTGTGCTAAGCCACTGCATATTGAAATATTCACGGCCGGTACTTTTTGGTGCCGGGCGGCGGAAGTAAGGATCACTCAGCATGTGTGCCAGTAAATCCTCATTGACCCGCCCTGTTTTTGCCCATTCGCCGTCTTTGTCATACGGTGCTGCGCAGTGCCGCCATGTCCAGCTGTCCATCAGCATATTGCCCGGCCCGGTGTCATACCCTCTGACCTCAGCTCCCGGAATCAGCGTGGTGATATTGGCGATCCCGCCGATATTCAGGATAATCCGTTTTTCATCCGGCACGCCGAGTACCGCCTGATGAAATGCAGGCACCAGCGGGGCGCCCTGCCCGCCGTAGGCCATATCACGGCGGCGGAAATCACCGACAGTCATAATATCAGTCAGAGCGGCAACCCGGTTGTTATCCCCGAGTTGCATGGTAAAAGGGGTTTCGCTGTCCGGCTCATGCCAGACGGTCTGCCCGTGACAGCCGATACCGGCAATATCCTGCGGGTTCAGCCGCGTTTGTGCCAGCAGCCCGCCGATGGCTTCAGCAAACAGTGTGCCCAGTTCATAATCCAGACGGCCGATTTCTGACAGTGTCGTCTGCTGCCCCTGACATACCGCCAGTATGCGCTTTTTCAGCGCGTGCGGAAACGGATGCGAGTACGCCGCCTGCTGCGCAACCACCGAATCATTAATCGCTGCCAGAACAACATCCACCCCGTCCAGGCTGGTTCCTGACATCACGCCGATATAACGTCCCGAACGCATAACCGATTCCTTTTAATCAATAACCATCTGATAAAAATATAATATTCATATTCCGGTGTAACTACTATAATCAGAGCGCCCCGCAGATTCATCCCTTTTCGTACCGTGGCTCCACTTAATCCTCAATCTGATGCACGCCTCACATTTGTGAAATAAGAGTATTTACCTTGCCGCCGGAACGTTTCGCTTTAAGCTGTTCCTAATGAAGGTGCAAATAAAACATTTTTAATGCTAAATTATTCTGCAATAATAGGCAGGATATTACACTACAGATAATGAACACATCTGAATCTGTGAATACAATAATCAGGAGTTAAGTATGTATAAGCGTTTTCTCGTCGGTGTATTTACCGTCGTGGCCCTTTCCGGTTGTGTGAATATGGACACACTGAGTGGTGACACTTATAGTGCAGACCAGGCGAAACGTGTTCAGACCGTTACCTATGGTACAGTGATGAGCGCTCGTCCGGTGACTATTCAGGCCGGTGGTGACGAAAATATCCTCGGTGCGGCAGGTGGTGCAATTCTGGGTGGTATTTTGGGCAGCACAATCGGCGGTGGTACCGGTCAGACTCTGGCTACCGCAGCAGGTGCTATCGCAGGCGGCGTTGCAGGCCAGAACGTCCAGGCTGCAATGAACAACACCTCCGGTGTTGAGCTGGAACTGAAACAGGATAACGGTGAAATCATTGTTGTTGTACAAAAACAAGGTAAGACCCCGTTCTCCGTCGGTCAGCGTGTCCGTATCGCGAAATCCGGTTCAACTTACACCGTATCCCCGCGTTAACTTTCACGGCTTACCGGCAAAAGGCGAAACACCCGTTTCGCCTTTTTTATTACCTGACATTAATTACGGTTATGCAACTGTACAATATTATTTTCCAGTTTCCTGACAATCTCCGCCAGAGTATATAATTCATCCTGTGTGATCCCGCCCAAAATTTCACGCCGTGTTTTTTCAATCACCGCATCCACTTCGCGGATAAAGGGTTCGGATTCCTCCGTCAGTTTTATCCGTTTCGCTCTGCGGTCATTAATACAGATGTGCCGTGTGATTAACCGCTTTTCTTCCAGCTGATCCAGCGTGCGGACCAGCGACGGCTGCTCAATACCGATAGCTTTTGCCAGCTGAATCTGAGACTGATCCGGCGGCAGCAGGCTGATATTGTAAAGTGTAATCCAGTGTGTCTGTGTGAGTTTCAGTGGTTTGAGCCGGTGGTCAATCAGTGATCGCCATATCCGCACTAACCTCGCTAAATCTGATCCCAATGTTAACTCCACAAATCTCTCCTTATGTGAATACGGTACGGACGCATATACACGCCACTCATGTCTTTCAATCACCCAATAAAAAGAAACGCAGCACTATTGTGTTCATTGACAGCGGACGCAATATTGCTGCATAACAAAAACAGTTCACGGGTATTTCATAGCCATTTTAACCGCTACGAAATAATTAGCTTTTTATACAAATTTAATTGATTAAGTTGATGAACTTGTTCGGCATTAAGAATAGCGATCATCACTGCCGGGATCTATATTTTTTTACATAACCACCATTTTATTTTTAACAAAAAATAATTTATTAATTACGATTTAACTTATTAAACAATTGGTTATGATGAAATATAGTTATACTTTCTCTCGACGATAATTTTATATTATATTTATATAATCTCATTCTTAATTATAAATTCAAATGCGAAAAAAAATATTATTTACATAAAATATAAATCATCAACACTAAATAACTCCACTATATTAATTCATATCTAATATATAGATTTATAATTATTTCTTTAAAACAGATCCAGCTGTCCGGATGATGCTTCCGGTGGTGTTTCACCTTTTGTGGCTCTGTAGCGGCGCTGACGGCACAGACGAATAACATTTTCCTTCTGTGCATTGCTCATCGACAGCCACTGAAAGCGCTCGTCACGACTCCGGTAACACCCCCGGCAGTAGCCCTTTTCATTCAGCTGACATATACCAACACAAGGTGAGGGTATATCAAAAAAGTGAAGTTGTTCTGCCATCGGCTGATGTCCTTTTGTCTGATGCCCTGCCGGACAGGTCATAGTTATCCTGTAACCATCAGCATCCTGATAATTTGAATTGTAGTCAATTATCACGTTATAGTGTGAACCATTACTGATAAATAACTGAAAGCACACTGAGAGGTTACTTTATGCGTGTACTCCATACCATGCTCCGCGTGGGTGATATGCAGCGTTCTGTCGATTTTTACACCAAGGTTCTCGGCATGCGTTTACTGCGCACCAGTGAAAACCCGGAATATAAATATTCACTGGCTTTCGTGGGTTACAGCGACGAAAGTGAAGGCTCTGTTATCGAGCTGACCTATAACTGGGGCACGGATTCCTATGAAATGGGTACGGCATTCGGCCATATTGCGCTCGGTGTGGATGATGTCGCAGCGACCTGTGACGCTATCCGCAAAGCGGGCGGCAATGTAACCCGTGAAGCCGGCCCGGTTAAGGGCGGCACCACGATTATCGCCTTCGTGGAAGATCCGGACGGCTATAAGATTGAATTAATTGAAAATAAAAGCGCCGGGGCCGCTCTCGGTAACTGAGTGATACCGTAAGAAGGATCAGAACGATCCTTCTTTTCCGCCACAGCCCTTTCTCCCTCCGGCAAGCCGCGCTAGAATAGTGCGTTTTGTTCGTTTAATTAAGAGTCCCATGTCTGAAAATCAAAATTACAATGCTCTGAGTGCACGTTTCCGCGGCTATTATCCTGTCGTTATTGATGTTGAAACCGGCGGTTTTAATGCCAAAACTGACGGTATGCTGGAAATCGCCGCCATTACCGTCAAAATGGATAACAACGGCTGGCTGATACCGGATCAGCGGCTTGAATTCAATGTGCAGCCCTTTGAGGGCGCAAACCTTGATCCCGCCGCACTGGCGTTCACCGGCATTAATCCGGCAGATCCTGAACGTAATGCAGTGACAGAATATGAGGCTCTGCATGCCATTTTCAAAATGGTGCGCAAAGGCATGAAAGATGCGGATTGCAAGCGGGCGATTATTGTGGCGCATAACGCGAATTTTGATCACAGCTTTGTGATGGCGGCCGCAGAGCGCTGCGGGCTGAAGCGTAATCCGTTCCACCCGTTTGCCACCTTTGATACTGCCGCGTTAAGCGGGCTGTCACTGGGACAAACTATTCTGGCAAAAGCCTGTATCGCTGCCGGTATCCCGTTTGACAGCAAAAAAGCTCACGGCGCGGCTTATGATACTGACCGTACCTCCCTGCTTTTTTGTGACATCGTCAACCGCTGGAAAAAACTGGGTGGCTGGCCACCGGCCGCAGAAAGTAATTGATCGGGTACCTGCGGGTTAACCGCAGGTACACTGTTTTACTGTTCGTTATTCTGGCTGCGGTGCCGCATTTCAGCTGGCATTACCGGAAAAACCGGACGCCGGTGACGCTAACAACGGGATAATATCCTTTTCGATACGATTGAATATATCTTCAACCTGTGGTTTAAATTGTTCAGTGAACGTCTCATTGTCAGCAACATTCCATATAGCTCTGCCGTTATCCACCGATCCCAGCTCACAGAAAGTTACACCTTTATCAAGTCCGTCAAATGTAAGTTTGGTCTCAAGAATTTTCTTTGCGTTGTCTGATAATTTATCAAGGCCTTTCAACAGAATTAAGCCTTTCATCGCTGATGTAATATCCCGCATTACACTTTTATTTTTTGCTCTCGCTGATATATTTTCCAGCTCACGTTGGCCGATTTGCGTTTTACCTTCAATCTCGTTTCTCAGCACGCCAATATGTCTCGGCAGACTTTCCTTATAAATTTCCAGCATTATCTTCTGCTGTGCCGGAGACGCCGACGGTTGTTGTGGATTCATTACTTCCGGTGACAAATTATCCGCAGGTTTACCGGCGTCTGATGAACGGGAGTCCGTGCAGATAAACACACTTTTTACCCAGTCACCGAATTTATGCGCAGCGCTACTGATGCTGCATTTAGCCTCAGCAAAAAATTCAGCCGCGCTGTTACGGATACTACTGCATCGCTCAGCCAGCCCCGGTACTCTTGCTGTTGTGTCTTCAGTTAATGTGCCGAGGGCTACTCCCGGCCCGTTATACGAAATATACCCTGTTAAAATAACATTCTGTCCCGCTGAAACTGGCTGCATATTTTTTCCCTTTTGTGTTATTGATACCGCCACTCTAAAAAATAACCGCATTAAGAACTTTCATTTCGCCGCCATCAGAAAGACAAAAGCCCCGCAGGTTTACCCTGCGGGGCTTTTATAAATGATACAGGACAGGATTATTCTTCGTTTTCAGTCCGGTATTTTGCCGCTGTTTCTTTAATCAGTGTCTGTAATTCACCGCGCTGGAACATTTCAATAATGATGTCACAGCCGCCGACCAGCTCGCCGTCAACCCACAGTTGCGGAAATGTCGGCCAGTTAGCGTATTTTGGTAATTCCGCACGGATATCCGGGTTCTGCAGAATATCCACATAGGCAAAACGCTCTTCACAGGCAGCCAGCGCCTGCACAGCCTGAGCAGAGAAACCGCAGCTCGGCAGCTTCGGGGAACCTTTCATATACAGCAGAATCGGATTTTCTTTAATCTGGCGTTCAATTTTTTCAATAGTAGTCGTCATTTAAAACGTCCTTCACTTCAGATCGGTTAGCACCGGTG
Organism: Morganella morganii; assembly: GCF_019402645.1. Lineage (GTDB taxonomy): Bacteria > Pseudomonadota > Gammaproteobacteria > Enterobacterales > Enterobacteriaceae > Morganella > Morganella morganii_D. Next base: position 1,211,044 of record NZ_VKKS01000001.1, on the reverse strand, counting down.
TTAACTTACGCGCAGAATACCACTTTTCACTGCCAAGCATAAGCATTTTAAATAATTATTTATATATCAATACATTAAAACACACACTGAACATTATTTATACAGAAAACCACTACATTTTGTACCTTTTCGCTCATTACACATCAGTAATCACAGTAAAATCGTGAGTTATATACCTTTTTGAAGGGTCGTTATTATACCCAATCGTTATATGTAATATTACTCACGCCTATACTTACCTTTAATTTTATCAGAGATAAAAAGCATAACCAGACCAATGATAATAGATAAAAAAAACAGTAAATATTTTAAAAATCTATTTTCAATATCAAAATAAAAAAGTAAAAAAATTGACACAAGTATCATGAAGAAAAAAGAGAGATATAAAAGAAACACTGCGATTATTTCATCGAATAATCTTTTCATAATTAAATCCTGTCAATCAAATCACTTACTAAAACATCTCTTCCGCTTTTATTTTTACTATTCATTTCTATAGCTTCAGGATACGGATTTATATAATCCATTACAAGGAGGTATATACAGAGCGTAAGTTTATGCCAACCGTCAGTATTCCAACAATCGGAATCCCCTGTCAAACAACACTTCATAACAGGGAATTTTTCACCACACTTCCGGCCATTTTCCTTGCTCAATTCATCAATCGCTGATTAAGGATCCGAAATACCTGAAGTCATTCGGTTTGCAGAACGGGGATATCATTATTTGCGTATTAATGCCGGTTAAAGGCATTGTTCATTGCGCAAAATTACGCAACAGAATGTCCGGACAACATGATTCGCCACTGTGCTGAAAATTAGTTATCATCCCCTTCTGCTTTTTACCCGGATAGCCCGATGTCTGATATTACTGATACCTTTATCGCCCCGCCGTGCCCGGAGCAGATTGACATTCTGTATCAGGATGAACACCTGCTGCTGATTAACAAACCTGCCGGGTTGCTAAGCCTTTCGGGGAAAAATCCGCAGAATCTGGATTCCGTGCATTACCGGCTGGTACAGCTATTTCCCGGCTGCACGCTGGTTCACCGGCTGGATTTCGGGACCTCCGGGCTGCTGCTGGTTGCCCGCAACAAAGTTATCAATGCCGCGCTTTGTCGTCAGTTCAGTCAGCGCACGGTGCAAAAAGGCTACAGTGCCCTGCTGTACGGACATCTGAACAACGGCGAAGGAATAATTGATGCGGCGATTGCCAAAGACCCGGTGCTGTTTCCGTGCATGACGGTGTGTGCTGTCCGGGGAAAACCAGCCCGTTCACACTATCTGGTGACTGACCGCTTTTATTATCATACAGAGGACGGGATATCTCTGCCGGTCACGCGGGTGAAACTGACGCCGGAAACCGGCCGCACACATCAGCTCCGTATTCATTGTCAGTATCTGGGCTATCCGATTTTAGGGTGTGATCTCTATGGCGGGAAAGCGTTACCGGGTACCGGAAATATTCCGCGGCTGATGCTGCACGCCGGTGAACTGAATTTTGTACATCCTGTCAGCGGCGAACCTGTGAATGCCCGCAGTCCCTGCCCGTTCTGAACAGGGAAAGCGGACAACTGAGGATTACCACATTAAATCATCCGGGATTTTAAAATCAGCATACAGATCATCTTCATCCGCTTCGTCCTGCGCCAGCGCATTATTTAATACAATACTTTCCGCATCGCACTGTGTGATTTTGTCCGCGACAACTGCCGGAATAATGGCGTATTCATATACACTGCTGTTTTCCGTACTTAACCGGGCAATGGCCAGACGGCCGCTGATCAGCTGAGATTGTGTGGTTTTGTCCACAGTGATGCTTTTAATCACGTTGTTGTCAGTGAAATTAAAATCAATACTGCCTTTTGAAATAATAATCCGGTTCATTTCAATCAGCTGTTTCACCCGGGCTTTATATTCTCTGGATAAAACAGCCTGTTTTTGCTGCTCACTCAGCTGCTTATCGCGCTCAAGCTGCGCTTTTTTATTCTCTTCCACCGCTTCTCTGGCCTCTCGGGCCTGAACACGCGATTTTTTTGCTGTTCTGCGGACTTTGTCCATTTTTTTGCTGGTTACCAGTCCGGCTTTCAGCATCTGCTCTTGTAATGTGAGTTTTGTCATGTTCTTTTCTGAATCAGTTTAATATTGCAGGTAATTATACCGGTAATTTTCAGGATTGTATCCGGTACATCAGGCCAGCTGCATTTTCAGCCAGTAACGCTGCTGGCACAAACTGAAAAATTCTTTGTGCTGCGGGGAGATCATTTTCGCTTTATCTCCTGTGGCAGACCAGACAATCCACTGCTCCGGACACTGTACATCCCCGGTCTGCACGGCAGTTTCGATCTCTTCACTGCACATCAGTTCAATACCGTCCCGGAACTGCCATTTACGGACACGCCTGATCACTTCAGAGAGTTCATCTTTCTGATAATAATCACAAATAACATTGCAACTGGTATGGTTTTGTAACGCACGGGAAATATAGTCTGCCAGCATAATGGTCATTCTTGTACTGTTGTCATAACAGGAACTGTAAAGGGTCTGCAACCGGTTGACAAACGGCTACCGCTGTCACGATTTCTGTAAAAATTATTTAGTTTGCCCGGATTTAAGCATATAAACCCGTTATATTTAAGATACCGCAGTCATTCGGGGGAAGACAGAATGAAACGATACTATAACTGGATCTGCCGCCATAAGCTGTACACCCTGCTTATCGCTTTCATTGTGACGGATATCATTCTGTGGGCGATTTTATCTTTCACGATGTGAATAGCATCCCCCGGTATTTCACGCTGCTTTTTATGACAAAACTTGTTAAGATAATTCGCAGAATAATAACAGTAACCCGTCCGTGATGAGGTTACTGATTTAACCTTAACAAGGAGAATGCAATGTCGTTTGAATTACCTGCACTGCCTTATGCAAAAAATGCATTAGCGCCCTATATTTCTGAAGAAACACTGGAATACCACTACGGCAAACACCACAACACCTACGTGGTTAATCTGAATAACCTGATCAAAGGCACCGCATTTGAAGGTAAATCACTGGAAGAGATTATCAAAACCTCTGATGCCGGTATCTTCAACAACGCAGCCCAGGTCTGGAACCACACGTTCTACTGGCACTGCCTGGCACCGAATGCCGGTGGCGAACCAACCGGTAAAATTGCTGACGCGATTAACAAAGCGTTCGGTTCATTTGCCGAATTCAAACAGCAGTTTACCGATGCCGCAGTGAAAAACTTCGGTTCCGGCTGGACATGGCTGGTGAAAAAAACTGACGGCAGCCTGGCTATCGTGAATACCTCTAACGCGGCAACCCCGGTCAGCGGTGACGATAAACCAATCTTAACCGTTGATGTATGGGAACACGCTTATTATATCGACTACCGTAATGCCCGTCCTAAATACCTGGAAAACTTCTGGGCATTAGTGAACTGGAAATTTGCGGAAGAAAACCTGGCGTAATCCGTAATAAAGAAGACTGTTGATCAAAAAAGGGCGGAATATTCCGCCCTTTTATATTGATGGGGTGTATCAGAAAAGCATTGTTGCAAACAATACTATCATAACCAGTGCTGCGACCGCCGTTGACAAACCATATTTCAGATCTGTATCCATTCTTATCTCCAAAATAGCTGCTTATTGACCAACGATGATTACCTGACATCCTGAATCATCAAAATAATTAAAACGGATGGCCTGACCGGAAAACCCGAATAGCTGACCATGTCAATAACCATAGCACAGGTAATATTTTTTACTTTTGACCCGGATCAGACAATAATGCCTGTTTTTACAGAAATTTTTCTATTGTTACCGCATAATGGCACTATAATAGCAATCGATTAACCGAATAATAAAATACAGACCGGCAGGTCAGGAGTTGTTTTCATCATGGCAACGATTAAAGATGTGGCTAAGCGCTCGGGCGTCTCCACCACAACCGTCTCCCATGTCATTAATAATACCCGTTTCGTTGCGGAAGAAACGAAGGCGGCTGTCTGGGCTGCTATCAAAGAATTGCACTATTCACCAAGCGCCGTGGCGCGCAGCCTGAAAGTCAATAACACCAAATCCATCGGACTGCTGGCCACCTCCAGTGAAGCCCCGTATTTCGCGGAAGTGATTGAGGCGGTGGAAAACAGCTGCTACAGCAAAGGCTATACCCTGGTGCTGTGTAACTCACACAATAATCCTGACAAGCAGAAGGCCTATCTGGCGATGCTGGCACAAAAGCGTGTCGATGGTCTGCTGGTAATGTGCTCGGAATACCCGGATCAACTGATTACCATGCTGGAAGGTTACCGCAATATCCCGATGGTGGTGATGGACTGGGGTAAAGCGCGCGGGGATTTCACCGATGCGATTATTGATAACGCCCTGCACGGCGGTTATCTTGCCGGCCGTTACCTGATTGAACGCGGTCACCGCGATATCGCCGTTATTCCCGGCCCGCTTGAGCGTAATACCGGCGGCAACCGTCTGGAAGGATTCCGCAAAGCAATGAAAGAGGCCGGAATTACTGTGCGCAATGAATGGATTGTCCAGGGCGATTTTGAACCCGATTCCGGCTATCAGGCCATGGCACAGATTTTATCCGGCAAACAGCGCCCGACAGCGGTATTCTGCGGCGGTGATGCCATGGCAATGGGCGCGATTTGCGCCGCCGATGAAATGGGTCTGCGCGTGCCGCAGGATATTTCTGTGATCGGGTATGACAATATCCGTAATGCCCGTTACTTCACCCCGGCACTGACCACCATCCACCAGCCGAAAGAGCGCCTGGGACAGATGGCGCTGACCATGCTGCTTGACCGTATCGTCAACAAACGGGAAGACGCACAGACCATTGAGGTGCATCCGCGCCTGGTCGAACGCCGCTCCGTGGCGGATGGTCCGTTTATCGACTACCGCCGCTGAAGATCATCTCAGCCATTCGGCATTGAGTGTTTCGCTGTCCCCGAGGTAGCCGAGCAGCCAGCTCAGTGCCGGAGAAGTGTCTTTATCCACCCAGGTGATACAGCACGGGCTGTCCGGCAGCGGCTGCTCTATCTTCAGTGCTGTCAGCTTCCCTTGTGCAATCAGCGGGTCGGCGCGGTGTGCGGGCATCATCGCCGCACACAGACCCGCCTCCACGCAGGCAATCCCCCTCTCCCAGTCCGGTACCACCAGACGACGCTGATTATCCAGTGCCCAGGTATCGCGTTTCGGCAGGGAACGCGAGGTATCTTCCAGACATAAACTCGGATACGGCACCATTTCTTCATTGGTCAGGACATGACCGGCAGATGCCAGCGGATGATCCGGGCTGACCACCGCACGCCAGGGCGTAAAACCCATATCACGGAAGTTGTAGCGCTCGCCGATAGGTGATGCGCGTGTCGCACCGATAGCCACATCCACCCGTCTGTCCACCAGCGCATCCCACACCCCGTTAAACACCTCCGGATAAATATACAGCTCGATATCCGGGAAATGATGATAAAAATCCAGCAGAAGTCGCGTTATCCGTTCCGGTTTTACGATACAGTCAACGGCGATACTGAACTGCCCGCGCCAGCCGTTGGCAATCATCTGGCACTGGTGGCGGGTGGTTTTCATTTTTTTGATAACATCACGCGCTTCTTTAACAAACAGCACCCCGGCGGGTGTCAGTTCAACATCCCGGTGACGCCGTTCAAACAGCGGAACCGCCAGCCACTCTTCCAGCTGGCGGACACTGTAGCTGATAGCGGAAGGCACCCGGTGCAGCTCCTCTGCCGCCGCGCTGAAACTGCCTGTCCGCGCCACAGCATCCACCACATCCAGCGTATATTCTGACCACATAACCCTTCCTTTCAAAAAATTTCACAGCAGTGTGCAAATAATAACGTTTTACAAGGAAAAACTCGAATAGTTAAAATAACAACTCACGCATTACACTTATTTAACATTCAGGTATTTCTCTGTGACTGTCAACAAAACGCCTTCCCGCGGCTTTCTCTTTTATCTCGCGATTGATATGTATCTGCCTGCATTCGGTATGATGCAGGAATCTCTCAACTCCACGGCCAGCGCTATCAGCGCCAGTCTGAGTATCTTCCTGGTCGGATTTGCTATCGGCCAGCTGTTATGGGGCCCGCTCTCCGATAAAATCGGCCGCAAGCCGGTTCTGCTGATGGGCCTGGGGCTGTTTGCCCTGAGCTGTCTGGCGATGGTATGGGTGTCCACCCCGGCACAATTATTATTACTGCGTTTTGTGCAGGCGATCAGTGTCTGCTCTGCGGCTGTCACCTGGCAGGCGCTGGTTATCGACCGTTATGATGACCACCGCGCACAGCGTGTTTTTGCCGCCATTATGCCACTGGTGGCACTCTCCCCGGCACTGGCACCTTTGCTCGGTGCATGGCTGCTCAATCACGGCGGCTGGCACGAAATTTTCCTCGTGCTCGGCGGTATCACCCTGCTGGTGCTGATCCCGACTCTGATGCTGAAAGAAAAGCATCACATCACACCCGATGCTGTCAAAACAGAAAAACAGAAAATTTCCTTCTTCCGTCTGCTGAAATCACCGGTATACAGCGGTAACGTACTGATTTATGCTGCGTGCAGCGCCGGTTTTTTTGCCTGGCTGACCGGCTCGCCGTTTATTCTGCGCGATATGGGGTATAACCCGAATGATATCGGCCTGAGCTACATTCCGCAGACGATAGCCTTTATGGTCGGGGGCTACGGCTGCCGTGCCCTGCTGTCGCGGATTAACGGCAAAACACTGCTGCCGTTCCTGCTGGCCGGTTATGCCGTCAGTATGGTGGCGCTGTATGCCATGGCGAAATTCAGTAACCCGTCACTGGTGGCGATCCTGATCCCGTTCTGTTTTATGGCGGCAATGAATGGTGCGTCTTACCCGATTGCAGTATCAAACGCCCTGGCAGTTTACCCGGAACACAGCGGTAAAGCAGCAGCATTACAAAATGCGATTCAGCTCGGCTTATGCTCCGCTGTCAGTTTCCTGGTTTCCGCCCTGATGCATGAACCGCTGCTCTCCACCACGGCGGTGATGGCTGCAACTGTAGTGCTGACAATCGGCGGCTATATTATCCAGCGCCGTCCTTCGCGCACCTCCGTGACTATTGCGGAGCAAAATCAATAAATTGTAACAAACATTAGGAATATTCCTAATTACAGGCCGTACTCATGTACGGCTTTTTTTAGCATTGAATTTTAATTTCAGGCTCCTATACTTTTCTGACAATTCGTTTTAAATCCGGATTTTGAGCTTTGTTTTTGTTTTAACGATCACGTTAATACGCAGACTGTCATCTGTGACGGCCAATCACCCCGGTTATTTTGTTCCCGCGCAAAACGTCATAAATAAAGCTCTCAGAATCCCGCTTTGATAAAAATTGGAGATAATATGAGTTCTGATTGTGTCGAAAATCAAAAAGTGCCTGCCGATTCCTGGCAGCGAATTGCCTCCGATCTTTTAGACGAAGCCGGCATTGAGGTTAATGGTTCCCGCCCTTTCGATATTCAGGTGCATGACAACCAGTTCTTTAAACGGGTACTGCAACAGGGCTCGATGGGACTGGGTGAAAGTTATATGGATGGCTGGTGGGACTGTGAGCGGCCGGATATTTTCTTTCAGCGGGTATTACGCGCCGGGCTGGAAAATAAACTGCCGCAGAATATCAACGATATCATAAAAATCGCCATGGCCCGTCTGCGTAATCTGCAAACCAAAAAACGGGCGCGGATTGTCGGCGAAGAACATTATGATCTGGGTAATGACCTGTTTGAGCTGATGCTCGACCCTTATATGCAGTATTCCTGCGGCTACTGGAAAGATCTCAGTGATGATCCCGCTAATCTGGCGCAGGCTCAGGAGCAGAAACTGCATCTCATCTGCGAAAAATTACAGCTGAAACCGGGTATGCAGCTGCTGGATATCGGCTGCGGCTGGGGCGGACTGGCGGCGTATGCCGCAAAACACTTTGGTGTGTCCGTGACCGGTGTGACCATTTCCGCCGAACAGCAGAAATATGCACAGGCACGCTGTGCTGATCTTGATGTGAATATTATTCTGGAAGATTACCGTGATTTGTATGAGCAGTATGACCGGATTGTGTCTGTCGGGATGTTTGAGCATGTCGGCCCGAAAAATTACGCCACTTATTTCGATGTGGTCAAACGTAATCTGAAACCGGACGGACTATTTTTACTGCACACCATCGGTTCAAACCGTAATAAAGTGAATGTCGATGCCTGGATTGGCAAATATATTTTCCCGAACGGCTGTCTGCCGTCTGTACAGAATATCGGCGACAGCAGTGAAAATAAATTAGTGATGGAAGACTGGCATAATTTCGGTGCTGATTATGACCGGACACTGATGGCGTGGTATTCCCGTTTTCAGGCGGCCTGGCCGTCACTGGAAAATAATTACACCCCGCGCTTTAAACGGATGTTTACCTATTATCTCAATGCCTGTGCCGGTGCATTCCGTGCCCGTGATATCCAGCTGTGGCAGATATTATGGAGCCAGCAGGGCTGCGAGGGCGGATTGCGCGTTCCCCGCTGAATATAATATCTGCAATAAAAAATCCGGTCTGACAATCATCAGTACCGGATTTTTTTATCTGTACGGAATCAGACCTGTGGTTTTTCAGTCACTGCCGGCGGAGTCAGACTTTCCTGCAACTGCTGCATTTTCTGCGCCAGCACCCGCTCGGTGGTATCGACAATCGCCTGCGTCTGCGGATCCAGCTCAATATTCACTTTATCGCCCAGCCGTTTTTTGCCCAGCGTGGTACGCTCACAGGTTTCCGGGATCAGATGCACACAGAAACGGTTATTCACCACATCTCCGATGGTCAGGCTGATACCGTCAATACCAACAAACCCTTTGTGCAGAATATATTTCATCAGGGATTTATCTTCGATGCGCAGCCAGATCTGATAATTATTTTCAGAGACAAAAATTTTGGCAATTTCCGCTGTGGTCACAATATGGCCGGACATAATATGCCCGCCGATTTCATCACCGTATTTTGCCGCTCTTTCCAGATTGACCACATCACCGGTTTTGACGCTGCCGAGGTTGGTCAGTCTTAAGGTTTCCTTAACCAGATCAAAACTGATTAAATCCCCGTCTATTTTTGTGACTGTCAGACAGCAGCCGTTATGTGCCACTGATGCGCCCGTTTCTATCCCGGCCAGCATATCCGGCGGGAATTTCACGGTGTGGGTACGAAAGTTTTCTTTTTCTTCAATGGCGACGACGGGGCCTTTGCCTTGTACAATCCCGGTAAACATGCGGATCTCCAGTCAGTATTCGGATAGATTTATGCAGTTTATCCTGAAACAAAGAATTAAACAGCCCTTCCCGTGGCATCCCGTACATTTAATTGTATTGGCTTGTATTTGATTAATCGCTAGAATGACTTTTCCGCTTGCTCCGGTAAATGTGTTACGTACACCGGAAAGTCTTTCCTCCTCCTTCTATCAGAATAAATAAGGTGTGTTACGTGCAGAAGTATTTAAAAGAAGCGCGTACTTTGCTGGCTCTTGGTATTCCCGTTATTATCGCGCAATTTACACAAACAGCGATGGGCGTGGTTGACACTGTGATGGCCGGCAGAGTCAGTGCGACGGATATGTCCGCCGTGGCTGTCGGTACCTCCATCTGGCTTCCCGCTATCCTGTTCGGCCACGGCCTGCTGATGGCACTGACCCCGGTGGTCGCACAGCTCAACGGCTCCGGCCGCCGCCCGATGATTGCCAACCAGATCCGTCAGGGTATGTGGCTGGCGGCATTTTTATCCGTCCTGGTCATTGCGGTGCTCTATAACAGCCGTTACATCATTGAAAATATGCCGCATATTGACCCGGTTCTGGCCGAAAAAGCGGTCGGATTCACCCACGCCATTATGTGGGGTGCGCCTGGTTACCTGTTTTATCAGGTGCTGCGCAGTCAGTGTGAAGGATTGTCGAAAACCAAGCCGGGGATGGTGATTGGTTTTCTCGGCCTGCTGGTGAATATCCCGGTCAACTATATCTTTATTTACGGAAAATTCGGTGCACCTGCCCTCGGCGGTGTCGGGTGCGGTGTTGCGACCGCCTCTGTGTTCTGGGCGATGTTCCTGTTTATGCGCTGGTATGTGAAACATGCCCGTTCACAGCGGGATGTGCAGCCGAAAAGCCGTTTTACTCCGCCGGACTGGGCAGTGATGAAGCGGATCACACAGCTCGGCCTGCCGATTGCACTGGCGCTGTTCTTTGAAGTCACTCTGTTTGCCATTGTTGCTCTGCTGGTTGCCCCGCTGGGTGTAACGGCGGTGGCCGGGCATCAGATTGCCCTGAATTTCAGCTCGCTGATGTTTATGTTCCCGATTTCACTGGGGATCGCCACCACTATCCGTATCGGCTTTAACCTCGGGAAAAACTCCACGGAGAAAGCGCGGGTATCCGCCTATACCGGGCTGGGCGTCGGGCTGATAATAGCTTCTGCGACAGCACTCTTTACCGTGCTGTTCCGTGAGCCTATCGCCCTGCTGTATAACGATAATCCGGAAGTAGTGATTATGGCCTCCGGTCTGATGCTGTTTGCCGGTATTTATCAACTCTCGGATTCCGTTCAGGTAATCGGTGCCGGCGTGCTGCGCGGTTATAAAGATACACGGGCTATCTTCTATGTCACTTTTACGGCTTACTGGATCCTCGGCCTGCCGTCCGGTTATATTCTCGGACTGACTGACCTGGTGGTACCGGCGATGGGCCCGGCCGGATTCTGGATCGGTTTTATTATCGGATTAACCGCCGCCGCCATCGGTATGGCATGCCGTATCCTGTGGCTGCAGAAACAGCCGGACAGTTTTATCCTGCAACGCGCCGGTCGTTAACGGCTTTTTTAACGGGGGAATGCGCAGTTTTCAGTCCGATAGCATTAAATACGAGCAGTCGGACAAGAAAATGTGTTTTTCCCCTTGCAAGAGTCGGTTCTGATCGTTAATATTCGTCCCCGTTGTCAGCGAAGATATTAAAGAATGCGTCCATAGCTCAGTTGGTTAGAGCACCACCTTGACATGGTGGGGGTCGGTGGTTCGAGTCCACTTGGACGCACCATTTACTTCGTAAAGCAATTATCACACAGTGCGTCCATAGCTCAGTTGGTTAGAGCACCACCTTGACATGGTGGGGGTCGGTGGTTCGAGTCCACTTGGACGCACCATTTCTCAGCAGTTCCGTTTTCTTCCCTTTCGGTTCATTTTCAGTCAGTTGCCATCTTCTGTTTTCATTGTACTTCTGTGTATCAATACGGCTGGTTTCTTGCGTTAACGCAAGAATGTTAATTTATTTCTGATTTTATGATTCAAATCACACTAATAACCCTCTATAATGCCTGTATAGTTGTTGAATGGATTCAGCTTACTGATTTACAAGCGCTGAAACAGAGAGACGCGATAAAAAACACGCTATACTGAATCTGTTTTTTTACAAAAACGACTAATTTTAATAACCGGGGATCCCGACAATTGCCTATTCTTACCGATGTGGTGTGAATTCAGGCGGTTGTTCACTATTTACTCTCAATAACTGTAGATGGGCTGTCATGAAAAAGACGAAAATTGTTTGTACTATCGGACCTAAAACCGAATCAGAAGAGAAACTCGAAGCATTGTTAGATGCCGGCATGAATGTTATGCGTCTGAACTTCTCCCACGGCGATTACGAAGAACATGGTCAGCGCATCAGAAATCTGCGTGCTGTCTGTGCACGTACCGGTAAGAAAGCAGCCATCTTACTGGATACCAAAGGCCCGGAAATCCGTACCATCAAACTGGAAGGCGGCAATGATGTCGCGCTGGTGGCGGGTCAGACCTTTACCTTCACCACAGATAAATCTGTCATCGGTAACACCGAACGTGTTGCTGTCACCTATGCGGGTTTCGCACAGGATCTGAAACCGGGTAATATCGTACTGGTCGATGACGGCCTGATCGGCATGCGTGTGAAAGAAACCACCGCAACAGAGGTTATCTGTGAAGTTCTGAATAACGGTGACCTCGGCGAAAATAAAGGGGTTAACCTGCCGAATGTCTCTATCGGCCTGCCGGCTCTGGCAGAAAAAGACAAACAGGATCTGATCTTCGGTTGCCAGCAGAATGTTGATTTCGTTGCAGCCTCCTTTATCCGTAAACGTGCCGATGTTGATGAAATCCGTGCCCACCTGAAAGCCAACGGCGGTGAACATATCCAGATCATCTCCAAAATTGAAAACCAGGAAGGGATGAACAACTTCGATGAAATCCTCGAAGCCTCTGACGGTATCATGGTTGCCCGTGGTGACCTGGGTGTGGAAATTCCGGTTGAAGAAGTGATTTTCGCTCAGAAACTGATGATCGAAAAATGTAATACCGCCCGTAAAGTGGTGATCACCGCAACCCAGATGCTCGATTCCATGATCAAAAACCCGCGCCCTACCCGTGCGGAAGCCGGTGATGTAGCCAACGCTATCCTCGACGGCACCGATGCAGTAATGCTGTCCGGTGAAAGTGCGAAAGGGAAATACCCGGTTGAAGCCGTCAGCATCATGGCGACCATCTGCGAGCGTACTGACCGTGTGATGCACAGTCGTCTCGGCGATTTACAGGCCGGTAAAAAACTGCGTGTGACTGAAGCGGTCTGCCGCGGTGCGGTTGAAATGTCAGAAAACCTGGATGCCCCGCTGATTGTGGTGGCAACTGCCGGCGGTAAATCCGCGAAATCTGTCCGTAAATACTTCCCGAAAGCCCCGATTCTGGCACTGACCACCAACGAAACCACAGCCCGTCAGTTACTGCTGGTGAAAGGCGTAACCACCAAACTGGTCAGCGAAATCTTATCAACGGATGATTTCTACCGTATCGGCCGTGAAGCGGCGCTGGAAAGCGGCCTGGCCACCAACGGCGAAATTGTGGTGATGGTCTCCGGTGCATTAGTACCAAGCGGCACCACCAATACTTCATCCGTACAATTACTGTAGTATTTTTCAGTATTATCCGAATTAATGAGAGCACCCGCTGCGCGGGTGCTTTTTTTATTCTAAACTGTAGGAGAACATGAAATGAAGCAACCGGGCGCAGAATAATTGCCGCTTTCTGAATACAGGATGATACTGCGCGGCTGTATCTGACTTCGCGTCAGATTATTTGGTTGATAATTACGCAATTGGCATTTTTTTTTGATTTATTTTGCGGTTTCAGGAAAATTATCTTTGTAAACGCTGAATTTCTATTCTCTTTCCCTATTGAAATGTGTAATATCATTACTGCTACTTGGTGATTAACTTTAATCTAGAGGGTATTAAAATGGGTCGTTCTAAGATTGTATTAGGTGCTGTAGTTTTAGCTTCTGCATTATTAGCAGGTTGTTCTTCTAACGCTAAATTTGACCAACTGGACAACGACGTTAAGACGCTGAATGCCAAAGTTGATCAACTGAGCAACGACGTTAACGCAATCCGCGCTGATGTTCAGCAGGCTAAAGATGAAGCAGCACGCGCTAACCAGCGCTTAGACAACCAGGTTCGTTCTTACAAAAAATAATTTGTAATCACGATCTGAAGAACAGGTGGCGTAGCATAAATTATGCTACGCCATTTTTTTATGCCTGCAATTTATGCCGGGCATAAAAAAACCGCCTCACAACGGAAGCGGCTTTTGTTTATCACAGAAGATAACAGGCTATCACTCTGCGGTTTTTTCCTCACTGATAATCGGACCCGGCTGGGTTAACTGACCCGGTGCAAAATCGGCCGGTTTCAGGTTCAGCGCTTTCACTTCCGCTTCTTCGTCCATTTCCACCGGTGCAAAATTGGTTTTCTCTGCCGGTACCGCTTCCTGCTTATACTGCGCATCACGGCTGACATTTACCGGCATACCGGAGCGGCGCACAATCGCCTGCTCAACGATGGCACTGTTGGTGTCCGGAGACTGAATAAAGCTTGTCAGTCCTGCAGAACGGACAATCGGCATGGTTTGCGGATCGTCGTTCTTATTACGGGACAGTGGCTGATGTACTTCCGCATAGCGCTGACCATCCGGTTCAATGGCATATTTCACCGGCTCATTAACGATCTGAACCCGTGTGCCTTTCGGAATGGTTTTAAACAGTGCTTCGATATCATCCGGACGCAGGCGGATACAGCCGGAGCTGACACGCATACCGATACCAAAATCCGCATTAGTGCCGTGAATCAGATATTCACCGCGGCCATGAGCCAGACGCAGTGCAAACAGCCCCATCGGGTTTTCCGGCCCTGCCGGAATAACAGCCGGTAAGGTGATCCCCTGTGCGGCATATGCTTTGCGGATATTCGCGGTCGGTGTCCAGGTCGGGTCTTTGATCAGCTGGGAAACCGACGTGGTCATGACCGGCGTATCACGCCCCAGCTGGCCGATACCAATCGGATAAACCCGCACCGTGTTGGTGCCCTGAGGGTAATAGAACAGACGCAGTTCCGCCAGGTTAATCACAATACCCTGATGCGGTGTATCCGGCAGGATCAGTTGTGACGGGATAATCAGTTCACTGCCGGGTTTCGGCAGGTACGGATCTGTCCCGGGGTTAGCTTCCAGCATCGCCAGCAGGCCGATACCGTATTCTGCTGCAATCGCTTCCAGTGAGCGTCCGTCATCCGGCACAACATAGGTGACGTTTTCGCCAATGACCCGGCCCTTATCCGCAGGGAGTTGATATTCGGTTGCCCGGGCTGTTAACGCAGTGGCCGCTAACAACAGTCCGCCCAGCAACGGGAGAATTCGTTTCATTCCAGATCCTCAGCTGATGGTATAAAAAAATACGTGGCCGCTTTCCGGCCACGCCAGGTAATATATTATTAGCAGAGTAAGTAAAAGGGAACGATGTTTTATCTCATTTGCTGCGTGTTTTGTATGATTGTTCTGACCATGGCATTCAGTCCCTGAGTACGGGACGGCGTCAGATGAACAGAAAGTGCCAGTTCCGAGAAGATATGCGCAATATCCAGCTCACGGATTTCCGCAGGAAATTTACCCTGATACAGCGCGATAACCAGCGCCACCAGGCCTTTGACGATAACGGCATCACTGTCACCGGCGAACCAGACCCGCCCTTCCTCATCCTGCTGCATGATGATCCAGACCTGACTCTGACAACCTGATATTTTATACTGCGGCTGCCGCTGCTCCTCTGTCAGTACCGGTAATTTTTCTCCCAGCTCAATCAGATACAGATAACGCTCCTCCCAGTCATGACAACGGGAGAAATTGCGCAGTAATTTTGCCTGATCCGGCAGCGTAATTTTCATCAGAATCCTTAACCCAGCAGTTTGGCGGTACGTTTCAGTGCGTCCGTCAGTATATCAATATCGGCCTCCGTGGTGTAGAGCGCCAGTGAGGCGCGGCACATAGCACTGACACCATAATGCGCCAGCAGCGGCTGTGCGCAGTGATGCCCGGTGCGGACAGCCACACCATAGCGATCCAGAAAGGCACCGGTATCAAAAGCGTGATGCGCTCCGAGATTAAAGGCGATCACCCCTTCCCGCTGTGCATTGCCGTACAGAATAATACCGGGCACCTCTGCCAGCCGGGTCAGTGCATACTGCATGAGTGTGTGCTCATACGCGGCAATCTCCGCCATGCCGATGTTATTCAGATAATCCAGCGCGGCTCCCAGGCCGATAATGCCCTGAATATTGGGTGTTCCCGCTTCAAAACGCCACGGCACATCCGCATACGTGATACCGTTTGTCAGGCTGACCTCTGCGATCATTGCGCCGCCGCCTTCGCAGGGCGGCATGTTATCCAGCAGGGATTTGCGTCCCCACAGAATACCAATGCCGGTCGGCCCGTACAGTTTATGGCCGGAGAACGCATAGAAATCACAGTCCAGCGCCTGTACATCCACCGGCTGATGCATGGCGCCCTGAGCGCCATCCACCAGCACCGCCAGTTCTCCCCCGGCGGCCCGGCTCAGTTCACGCGCCTGAGCAATAATTGCTTTCGCCGGGTTCACGGTACCGAGCACATTAGAAAGATGGGTAAAGCTCAGTAGTCGCGTGCGGTTGTCGATCAGTTCCGGCAGTTTGCTCAGCACCAGGGTGCCGTCATCCGCCATCGGTAAAACACGGATTTCAATCCCCGCGCTCTCTGCCAGCATGTACCAGGGCACAATATTGGCGTGATGTTCCATCTCCGTAATAATGATATTGTCACCATCGTTACAGAACGCACGACCAAAACTGTCGGCCACCAGATTGATGGCTTCGGTGGTGCCTTTGACAAAGATAATCTCTTCCGTCTGCGGTGCATTGATAAACGCCGCCGCTTTCTGCCGCACTGCTTCCGTGGCAGCCGTTGCCTCCGCACTTAGTGTGTGAATGCCGCGGTGAACCGCGGCATAATGGTGGGCCGTAAAATCACTCACCGCATCAATCACCTGCTGTGGTTTCTGGGCACTGGCAGCGCTGTCCAGATAGATCAGCGGTTTGCCGTTCACCTCTCCTGCCAGCACCGGGAAGTCAGCCCGCAGCTGTTGCGCTGAATAACTCATGGCTGTTTGTCTCCCTGATCCAGCGACTGACGGATACGCGCCATCACCACGTCACTGAGGGTCTCATCACTGACAGCATCCGTCAGCTCTGCGGCAAACGCGAGGATGATCATCTGCTTCGCGTCTTTTTCCGCGATCCCGCGTGTCCGCAGATAAAACAGCTGTTCTTCATCAATCCGTCCGACTGTCGCACCGTGGCTGCATTTCACATCATCCGCATAGATTTCCAGCTGTGGTTTGGTATCGATTTCTGCTTTACGCCCCAGCAACAGATTATTGTTGGTCATCTGACCGTCTGTTTTCAGTGCATGCGGCGCCACTTTGATCATACCGTTAAACACCGCGCGGCTGTTATCCATCACAATGGTTTTATGACGCTGGCGGCTTTCACACCAGCCTTTGTTGTGCTCCAGATACGTACGGGTATCGGCGATTTCGCCGTGTTTCGGCAGCACCAGGCTGTTCATGGCCAGTACAATACCTTCACCGTTAAGCTGTGTGCTGGTGTGATGCCGTGTCAGTTTACCGCCGAGCAGGAAGCTGGTGCTTTCCACACGGGCATGAGCGGAGATAATCAAATCATTATGAGCGAAATGGTACGCCTGCGAATTTTCAAACCCCAGTTTCAGATGGCGGAAATCACTGTTTTCCCCCACCGTTGCCGTCATCCTGGCCCCGGTGAAATGGGCTGATTGTTCATCCGGGCTGATAAAATGCTCAATCACAGACACGGCTGCATTCGCGCCGATATCGAGGTGATAACGGCTGTGACGCATATTCAGCGCATCATTATGTATCGTTGAAATATTGACGATATACAGTGGTTTTTTCGCCTGAGCCCCCGCTTTCACGCGGATCATCAGCGGTGACTGTGCCAGACTTTCGGTCAGATGCAGGAAAATTTCCCCGTTAACCGGTGCCGGGAATTCGCTGCGATTGTCAGCCACCGACAATTCAAACACGCCAAAATCCGCATCACTCCACTGCGGAGCAAAAACGCCGTCCACCAGCACCACACGATATGCATTCAGCGGGGTGAGCACGGCGTCCGGCAATGTGTTCAGTATGCCGGTCTGCTGCTGATAATCTGCCGCCAGAAGCGCATCCAGTGAGGTATAGTGCCAGTCCTCCTGATGAAATGCCGGGAACCCGGTTTTCTGCGCCTGCTGCCAGTGCTGCGCTGCATGTCCGGAGAGCGGACGCTGCGCGATAAACTGTTCTATCCGCCCCATAGCGGCCAGATTGCGCTCACTGACTTCACGGCGTTTCAGCGCGCGTTCACTGTTGGTCAATAAGCCAGCCATATCCCTGCTCCTCCAGTTTTTTCGCCAGTGAGAAATCACCGGATTTAATAATTTTGCCCTGATACAACACATGAACAAAATCCGGCTTCACATAATCCAGGATGCGCTGATAGTGGGTGACAATAATAAAGGCGCGATCCGGGCTGCGCAGCTGATTCACCCCGTTAGCCACAGTTTTCAGGGCATCGATATCCAGTCCGGAATCCGTTTCATCCAGAATACAGAGTGAAGGTTCAAGAGCGGCCATTTGCAGGATATCGTTACGTTTTTTCTCACCACCTGAGAAACCGACGTTCACCGCACGTGTCAGCAAATCCTGCGGCATATTCAGCAGCTCAATTTTATCTTCGATAAAATCGGCGAAATCAAAACGATCCAGGGCCACTTCACCGCGATATTCGCGCACCGCATTCACTGCAGTTTGCAGGAAAAACTGGTTACTCACCCCCGGAATTTCCACCGGATACTGAAAGGCGAGGAAAATTCCTTCACCGGCACGTTCTTCCGGTGCCAGTTCCAACAGGTCTTTACCTTTAAAAGTGACGGATCCGCTGTCAATTTCGTACTCTTCCCGGCCAGCCAGTGTGGCGGACAGGGTGCTTTTTCCGGAGCCGTTCGGCCCCATAATGGCGTGGATTTCCCCCGGTTTCACGTCCAGTGATAACCCTTTGAGGATCTCGTTACCTTCCACGCTGACATGCAAATCGTTTACGCTTAACATAATGTACTACTCCGTCCCGCCGGTTATCCCGCAGGCGCTGATTCTGATGTATTAACCCACACTGTGTTCCAGGCTTATCGCCAGCAGTTTCTGTGCTTCCACGGCAAATTCCAGCGGCAGCTCAGAGAACACGTCTTTACAAAAACCGTTTACGATCATTGAGATGGCATCATCCTCGCTGATCCCGCGCTGTAAACAGTAAAACAGCTGATCTTCTCCGATACGCGAGGTGGTGGCCTCATGCTCCAGCTGCGCACTGTTATTCATCACCTCCACATACGGGAAGGTGTGCGCGCCGCACTCTGTGCCGATAAGCATTGAGTCACACTGGGTAAAGTTACGGGCGTTTTCCGCTCCCGGCAGCACTTTTACCAGACCCCGGTAGCTGTTCTGGCTTTTCCCGGCGGAAATCCCTTTCGAGATAATGGTGGACTTGGTATTGCGGCCGATGTGGATCATCTTGGTGCCGGTATCCGCCTGCTGTGAGCCGTTGGTCAGGGCAACAGAGAAAAATTCACCGACCGAATTATCCCCTTTGAGGATCACACTCGGGTATTTCCAGGTAATGGCTGAGCCGGTCTCAGACTGTGTCCAGGACATTTTGGAATTTTCACCCTCACAAAGCGCCCGTTTGGTGACAAAGTTGAGGATCCCGCCCTGTGTATCTCCGCCTGAGAACCAGTTCTGAACGGTGGAGTATTTCACTTCCGCATCTTTATGGATGATCACTTCCACAACCGCCGCGTGCAGCTGATAGGTGTCGCGTACCGGCGCGGAGCAGCCTTCGATATAGCTGACGTAGCTGCCTTCATCCGCAATCAGAATGGTGCGTTCAAACTGGCCGGTCTTGGCCGCGTTGATACGGAAATAGGTGGATAACTCCATCGGACAGCGCACCCCTTTCGGGACATAGACAAAGGTGCCGTCAGAGGCGACCGCCGAGTTAAGTGCGGCAAAAAAGTTATCATGATTGGATACCACTGTGCCGAGGTATTTCTGCACCAGTTCCGGATAGTCATGAATCGCTTCCCCGAACGAGCAGAAAATCACGCCGTGTTTTTTCAGCTCATCCCGGTAAGTGGTTGAGACAGAAACGGAGTCAAAAATCGCATCCACCGCCACTGCCTGTCCTTCACGAACCGGTACGCCGAGTTTTTCAAATGCTTCTTCCACTTCGCTGGTCAGGAAACTGCCCGCCGGGCTTTGTGTCGCTCCCGGCTGTGAACCACAGGTATCATCACATGCGCCGCATGACGGCGCGGAGTAATAGCTGTAATCCTGATAATCCAGATCCGGATAATTTGCCTTCAGCCAGTGTGGTTCTTCCATCCCCAGCCAGTGCTGAAAAGCCTCCAGCCGGAAATTGAGCATCCACTCCGGTTCATTTCGTTTGGCGGAAATGGCGCGGATCACATTTTCATTGATCCCTTTCGCCAGTTCGTCCGTGGCGACGTTAGTGAAGAAACCCTCTTTATAGCGCCCGTCATTCAGCCAGGTTTGGACGTCTTCACCAATATCTGCATTGCTCTGAGACATAATATGGCTTCGCTCTTAAACCCCGAAGCTTTCACCACACCCGCAGGCATGCTGAGCTTTCGGATTATTAAATTTAAATATCTGATTCAGCCCTTCACGGACAAAATCCACTTCGGTGCCGTCGATAAACGGCATGGCTTTGCGCGGAACATACAGCCGGGCGCCGTCGCGCTCAAACAGCATATCCTCTGCATCCGCCTGATTAATCATTTCAAAAACATAACCAAACCCTGCACAACCGGATTGTTTGACACTCAGGCAAAGCCCGATACTGTCCGGGGTATTCTTCATCAGTGTCACAATCTGTTTTGCAGCGGCCGCTGTCAGTGTGATACCTGTCCAGTCGTTATCATTCAGTGAAAAGGTTTCCACCTGGTTTGTGCTGTGTGTTGTCATTATTAACCTCATAAAATTCGACGGGAGCTCTCCGTAAACATCATGTTAATGATAATATTTCTCACTTCAACCACTTGCTTTGAAAGGATATTCCGATTACTGATTAAATAATAGACAAAAACATCAGGCGGGCGTTATCATTTTTGAGCGGAAAGTGAATTAATTTATTGTTTGTAAAAGAGATTATTTATCAATGATAAATTCTTATTACCGTACTGAACAGTACACTATCAATGGCACAAAAGGATCATTATAAATATGACTTTTGCAGAGAGGAGCCGGTACACGGTGATTCCGGACGGAATCCACACAGCACCGGCTGAAATGTTACTAAAATGTTAACTTCTTATCCCGCACAGAATGGCAGTAGTCAGACGGGAAATACAGCACAGTCGCTGCTGCTCATCAAAAATCTCGATAGACCAGACCTGCTGATTACGTCCGAGATGCACCGCCTTACAATAACCGGTAACGACACCACTGCGCACCGCCCGGACATGGTTAGCGTTTATCTCCACGCCGACCACCGTTTCATCCCCTTCACTGCACAGATAACCGGCCACTGAACCGAGGCTTTCCGCCAAAACCACCGAGGCCCCGCCGTGCAGCAAGCCGTGCGGTTGTTTGGTCCGGTCATCGACCGGCATCGTGGCAATAAGCTGTTCAGGCTCCACTGCCGTAAAGACAATGCCCAGGTGACTGAGCATGTTTCCTTCCGCGATGCGATTCAGTTCTGCCGGGGTTGCAGGTCGTTTCCATATCATCTATAAGCTCTCCGCGTCGTGTTTTATCCCGCTGTCAGGATACCAGTGTGAGCAGCGCCTGTAACGGGTGCAGCATCACTTTACCTTCCATCCTTTTTACCTGGCTGCGGCAGGAGTACCCGGTGGTCAGGCAGCGTTCTGACGGCAGTGACTGGTACGGCTGCGCCCAGGAGAGCTGATAAATCCCTTTTGAGCGCGCCAGGTTCGGCATTTCATGGCCATAAGTACCTGCCATACCGCAGCAGCCGGTACTGACGGATTGCAGTGAGGCGCCAAAACGACGGAAGAGACTCTGCCAGGTTTTCACACTGTCCGGCATCGCGGTAGCCTCGGTACAGTGGCTGAACAGATACCAGGGGGGAGTATCTTCACTGACATCGTTAACCGGCAGTGTATCCGCATACTCTGCCAGAAATTCATGGACTAACATCACGCGGAACTGCTGTTTCTCCGGCGGCAGAACCGTTTTGTATTCATCGCGGTAACAGAGCACCAGCGCCGGGTCGACACCCGCCATCGGACAACCGAGCCGCGCCACCCGGTTGAGAAAATCAGCGGTTTTGTTTGCGGTGCGGGCAAACCGGGCAAGAAAACCTTTAATATGCTGTGCTTTTCCGTTCGGACTGAACGGCAGCAGCACCGGCTGAAAGCCCAGTTTTTCTGTGAGTACGGCAAAATCGGCCACCACTTTTGCATCAAAGTAACTGGTGAACGGATCCTGAACAATAAAGAGATATCGCCCGGCCCGCCGCTGTTCCTCACTCATGCTTTCCAGCATTTCCAGCGTGACGGCAACGGCTTTGCTGCCCGCCAGCTGCTGTTTCAGTGACGGCGACGACAGCAACGGTAAATCGGTCATACCCACCGTTTTTTCGCTGAGTTTCCGTACCCACGCCTGTTTCAGGAAAAAGTTAAAGACCTGCGGTGCTTTCGCCATCAGCGGCGCACCGGATTCCACATTCGCCACCAGATGGTCACGCAGCGGGCGCAGATAGCGTCCGTGATAAAGCGCCAGAAAACGGGCACGGAATTCCGGCACATCAATTTTGATCGGACATTGTGTGGAGCAGGCTTTGCAGGCCAGACAACCGGACATCGATTCTTTCACTTCATGGGAAAAATCATATTCTCCGCGCGATGCCCGCCGGGTGTTGCCGATTTTTTCAATCAGTCCGCGCAGAGAAATGCGGTTCTGCGGTACGGCCTGCGACAACAATGCCGGATCCGTGCCCTGCTCCGCCAGCAATCGCAGCCACTCCCGCACCAGCCCGGCACGGCCTTTCGGCGAATGAAAACGTGATTGCGTCACCTTCATCGACGGGCACATCGGGCTTTTGACATCAAAATTAAAACACAGGCCATTGCCGTTACAGTTCATCGCTCCGGAAAAGGTGTTTCTGACCTTAACAGGAATGGTTCTGTCATAAGTGCCGCGTTTAACAGCATCCACCTGCATCATTGGTACATCACTGGTTAACGGCGCACAAATTTTGCCGGGATTGAGCCGGTTCTCCGGGTCAAATGCCCCTTTGATGCGGCGCAGTTCGCGATAGAGTGTGTCACCGAAAAAAGCCTCACTGTACTGCGCGCGGAATCCTTTGCCATGCTCACCCCACAGCAGCCCGCCGTATTTGGCAGTCAGCGCAACGATATCATCGGAAATCTGCTTCATCAGCATTTCCTGTTCCGGCGAGCACATATCCAGTGCGGGACGCACATGCAGCACGCCCGCATCCACATGGCCAAACATGCCGTATTCCAGATGATGGCTGTCCAGCAGCGCACGGAATTCGGCGATGTAATCAGCCAGATGTACCGGCGGCACACAGGTATCTTCCACAAACGGGATTGGTTTTGCCGTTCCTTTACTGTTACCGAGCAATCCCACCGCTTTTTTGCGCATTGCATAAATACGCTCAATGCCACTCAGCTCACGGCAGACCTGATAACCAATCACACCCGCCTCATTATTTGTCATTAATGTATCCAGGCGTTCGCACAGTGCTGCAACCTGTCCGTCGATAAGGGCTTCATCGTCACCGCAGAATTCAACGATATTCAATCCCAGCAGAGTTTTATCCGGCACATCGGTGATCAGTTCACTGACGGAGTGCCAGACGATATCCTCCCGCGCCAGATTCAGCACTTTTGAATCCACGGTTTCCACCGATAACGCCTGAGCTGCCACCATAAACGGCGCATTGCGCAAAGCAGAATCAAATGCATCATATTTGACATTTACCAGGCGGCGTACTTCCGGGATCGGCGTGATATTGAGTTTTGCCTCGGTAATCACTGCCAGCGTGCCTTCCGAACCGGTCAGGATACGGGTCAGGTCAAACGTCTGCATATCATCACTGAAGACATGGCGCAGGTCATAGCCGGTCAGAAAGCGGTTAAGCTCCGGAAAGCTTTCCAGGATAATCTGCCGGTGGGTTTCGCAACTTTCCAGCGTGGTGCGGTAAAGTTCCCCGGCCGTACTTTTCTCCTGCGCACGGCGCCGCGCCTCACTGACCGGCAGCGGGGCGGTATCCAGCAGATCGCCGTTAAACAGTACCGAGCGCAGCCCCAGCACATGATCCGATGTTTTGCCGTACACCAGCGAACCCTGCCCGGAGGCGTCAGTGTTAATCATCCCGCCCAGCGTGGCGCGGTTGGAGGTGGATAACTCCGGCGCAAAAAAATAGCCGTAAGGTTTCAGATACGCATTGAGCTGATCTTTAATCACGCCCGCTTCAGCCCGCACCCAACCCTGCGCCGGGTTAATTTCAAGAATGCGGTTCATATAGCGGGATAAATCGATTACCACCCCGTCATTCAGTGACTGACCGTTGGTGCCTGTACCGCCGCCGCGCGGCGTAAAGGTAACCGACCGGTATTCATCCTGCGCGGCAAGGCGCATCACCAGAACCACATCCGCGGCCGAGCGCGGGAAAACGATTGCCTGCGGCAGAAGCTGATAAATACTGTTGTCGGTAGCGAGTGTCAGGCGATCGCCATAGCGGGTGGTGGTATCTCCGGTAAATCCGCTTTCATTGAGGGCGTGAATATAACGTTCAACCGCCGGGCTTACCTGAGGGGATTGCGTTAATCGTGGGATCATTATCTGCGGCTCTTTTATCATAAATGGTCACATTGCGAATCTGACAATATAATTATGTGGTTAACTCTTCATTCTGATGCATGATTCATGCGAGAATATTCACCTTAACACACAATGTATTCATTTTGCGCCTGCAATAAAATAACGCAATATTTGCGCTCCTTTATCGGGAACAACCAGTTAATTCATTTACAAAGGGAAACTTATCCGTGGAAAAATCGCAACCGGGTTATGATTTACCTAAACTAATATTCGCCATCGGGGCGATATCAATTCTCATTGCCATTAGTTTTTGGGTATTAAGTCCGTTTCTTCCGGGCTTCGTCTGGGCAGGTATGATAGTCATTGCCACCTGGCCGGTTTATACCGGAATCCGACGCCGTGTCCGTAACAGCCGCTGGATAGCGGCATCTATCATGCTCATGCTGATTATTCTGCTGTTTGTCTTTCCCCTGGCACTGCTTATCAACAGTATTGTCGAAAACAGCGAACCGATGATGCGCTGGGTAAAATCCCCCGGCCAGCTGACACTGCCGGAACTCTACTGGCTCGACTCCATCCCGGTTATCGGGCCGAAATTATTCGCCAGCTGGACAAGCCTGGTCGCCAGCGGCGGCAACGCCATGATGGCGAAAATTCAGCCCTACCTCGGACAGGGCGCAGCCTGGTTCCTGACACAGTTACTGAGTGCCGGTAAGTTCCTGTTCCATCTGGCGATTATGCTGCTGTTCAGCGGCCTGCTCTACCTCCAGGGTGAAGAAGCGATGCGCGGCTTCCGCCACTTTGCCCTCCGACTCGCGGGGATGCGCGGTGATGCCGCAGTGCTGCTGGCAGCCATGTCTGTACGTGCCGTGGCGCTGGGGGTGGTTGTGACTGCCTTAACTCAGGCGATTATCGGCGGACTGGGTCTGGGGCTGGCCGGTGTGCCGTTTGCAGCCATCCTGACGGTACTCATCTTTATCTGCTGTGTCGCACAACTCGGTCCGCTGCTGATTATGATCCCGTCCATTATTTACCTGTTCTGGACAGGGGATACCACCTGGGCTGTGATCATGATTGTCTGGGCCGGCATTGTTGCCACCATGGATGGCGTGCTGCGTCCGTATCTCATCAAAATGGGGGCGGATTTACCGATGATTCTGATTCTTACGGGGGTTATCGGCGGAATGTTATCACTCGGAATGATAGGACTCTTTATCGGCCCTGTCGTACTGGCAGTTTCCTACACTCTGCTGAAGGCATGGATGAATGATGTGCCGAAGCCGTCGGATGATCTGACCGAGGTTCGTGCTTATATGGAAGAACAACTCTCAGAAAAAGAATAAGTTTTCTAATCAGAGGTGCATTTCTGCACCTCTGATATATTTAATTAATTATTCAATTGTGGTTCATAAATAGCATTAATAATTTGAAATATTAATATACATTGAGATATCCGCACCGGACTTATTCCGGATACGGACAGAGGTTTTGAATATATTTCACTTATCTAACAATCAGTAAATATATATATTGAGACAATTCTTAATGCAGGAATATCTTAATTATTTTAATATATCAGCCATCAAGTAACGAATTAAAAGGTATTGTTATTCATTACAACGATACCTTCTGAATATAAATATTGCTGTGTGTAGTCTTTGCCTGTCAGCCCATGATAGGCTTTTTTTTTGCCTGTAATACAGGATATCTGATTTGGTTTTATTTTGATTTACCTTAAGTGCGCACAGACATTCTAACACCGAATGATAAAAGAAAGCCCGAAATAATCCGGGCTTTTAATCATTTTAAATGACTGAATCAACGATTTTCTGCTAATGAAATCCAGGTTTTCACTACAGTATCCGGATTAAGAGAAACACTGTCGATTCCCTCTTCCATCAGCCAGGCCGCGAAATCCTGGTGGTCGGATGGACCCTGACCACAGATTCCCACATATTTATTACGTGCTTTCGCCGCTTTGATCGCCATCGACAGCAGTGCTTTCACCGCATCGTTACGCTCATCAAACAGTGTGGAAACCACACCGGAGTCACGATCCAGACCCAGAGTCAGCTGTGTCATATCGTTGGAGCCGATAGAGAAGCCATCGAAATACTCGAGGAACTGGTCTGCCAGCAGTGCGTTTGACGGGATTTCACACATCATGATAAGACGCAGACCGTTTTCACCGCGTTTCAGACCATGAACCGCCAGTTCGTTAACCACCGCTTCAGCCTGTGCCACTGTACGGACAAACGGAATCATCACTTCAACGTTAGTCAGATCCATGTCATTACGCACACGTTTCACTGCTTCACATTCCAGCGCAAAACAATCACGGAAATCATCATGCACATAGCGGCCTGCACCACGGAAGCCCAGCATCGGGTTTTCTTCGTGCGGCTCATACAGATCCCCGCCGACCAGGTTAGCATATTCGTTGGATTTAAAGTCAGACAGACGGACAATCACTTTCTTCGGATAGAAGGCCGCGGCAATAGTGGCAATCCCTTCAACCAGACGACCGATATAAAACTCCACCGGATCATCATAGCCCTGCATCATGCTGCGGATTTCAGCCTGTAATTCCGGGGCCTGTTTGTCAAATTCCAGCAGTGCGCGCGGGTGTACGCCAATCATGCGGTTGATGATAAATTCCAGACGCGCCAGACCGACACCTTCATGCGGCAGACAGGCAAAGTCAAATGCACGGTCAGGGTTACCGACGTTCATCATGATTTTAGTGCCCACTTCCGGCATTTTATCGATTTCGGAAGAGTGGATATCAAAGTCCAGCATGCCGCCGTAAACATAACCGGTATCCCCTTCAGAACAGGAAACCGTCACTTCCTGACCTTCTTTCAGGAGCTCAGTGGCATCGCCGCAGCCGACAACCGCCGGAATACCCAGTTCACGGGCAATAATTGCCGCGTGACAGGTACGGCCGCCGCGGTTGGTCACAATCGCCGCCGCTTTCTTCATGATCGGTTCCCAGTCCGGGTCAGTCATATCAGTGACTAACACATCACCCGGCTGAATACGATCCATCTGGCTCAGATCGTGAATCACTTTCACCACACCGGCACCGATACGGTGGCCGATCGCACGCCCTTCAACCAGAACATTGCTCTGGCCGTTCAGCTGATAACGTTCCATCACCTGCTGATTAGAACGGACAGTTTCCGGACGCGCCTGTACGATATACAGCTTGCCGTTATTACCGTCTTTCGCCCACTCGATGTCCATCGGACGACCGTAGTGTTTTTCAATGGTGACGGCCTGTTTTGCCAGTTCTTCCACTTCGCTGTCGGTCAGTGAGAAACGTTTGCATTTCTCTGCATCCACATCTTCAATACGCACCTGTTTGCCGTGGCTGGTATCATCCGCATAAACCATCCGGATTTTCTTGGAACCCATGGTGCGGCGGACAATCGCCGGACGGCCTTTCGCCAGAGTTGGTTTGTGGACATAAAACTCATCCGGGTTTACCGCCCCCTGTACCACCATTTCACCCAGCCCGTAAGCTGACGTGATAAAGACAACCTGGTCAAAGCCGGACTCGGTATCGATGGTAAACATCACGCCGGAAGACGCGAGGTCAGAACGCACCATGCGCTGAACACCGGCAGACAGTGCAACACCGCGGTGGTCATAGCCCTGATGCACACGATAGGAAATCGCGCGGTCATTAAATAATGAAGCAAATACGTGCTTGATAGCGACCATAATCGCATCAATACCCTGCACGTTTAAAAAGGTTTCCTGCTGTCCCGCGAAGGAGGCATCCGGCATATCTTCAGCCGTTGCGGAAGAACGCACAGCAAAAGATGCGCCTTTCTCACCTTCGGACAGCTGTTCATACGCGTGACGGATATCCTGCTCAAATTCAGCGGAGAACGGGGTGTCAATTACCCATGCGCGGATCTGCGCACCTGCTTTCGCCAGCTGGTTGACATCGTCAACATCCGTTTTATCCAGCAACTCATAAATGCGCTGGTTGACGCCACTTTGCTCAAGAAAGTCATTGAAGGCCTGTGCCGTGGTGGCAAAACCATTGGGAACAGACACGCCTAATCCGGAAAGATTGGTTATCATTTCGCCTAAAGACGCATTTTTACCACCGACACGGGGTACGTCATTCATACCTAATTGGTTATACCAAAGTACATTACACGGGGTTTGACCATTGTTGGACATTGCAAGCAATCCTTTTAACATTCAAAAGAAGGTAAAATCGGAAATACGGGCTCTGCTGAGCATCAGAAACAGATTATCACAATGTTTGTAAGAATATAGACAGGTGAATCGATCAACCCGATTACAATATTTTTTTATCCTTTATAATCATGTTTTAATTTATTTGTGCCGTTGCTCCGGATTATCGATTCAGCAAAAAACATAGGAAAATAAATAACATGTCTATCACAACCGGCTCATCTTCTGATACACAAAATAAAGAAACACGGAGTGTCTTCTTTATTTCTGACGGAACGGCAATTACAGCGGAAGTATTAGGTCATGCTGTATTGTCACAGTTCCCTATTGATATTATCGCTTACACCCTGCCTTTCGTGGCAACCGTAGAGCGTGCGCTGGAAATCAAACAAAAAATCGATACCATTTTTGAAACTACCGGGTTACGCCCTCTGGTGTTCTACTCCATCATCTGTCAGGACGTGCGAGAAGCTATCACCAGCAGTCAGGGCTGCTGCCAGGATATTGTTCAGACTCTGGTCGCTCCGATTCAGAAAGAGATTCAGATGGAACCGCAGCCGATTTTCAACCGGACACACGGCTTATCCAAACGCAATCTGAGCCAGTATGACGCCCGTATCGCCGCAATTGATTTCGCACTGGCACATGATGACGGCGTCTCCCTGCGCAATATGGACCAGGCACAGGTGATCCTGCTCGGCGTTTCCCGCTGCGGTAAAACCCCGACCAGCCTGTATCTGGCAATGCAGTTCGGGATTCAGGCCGCCAACTATCCGTTCACCGCAGATGACATGGACAACCTTCAGTTGCCGGCCGCTCTGAAACCGTATAATAATAAATTATTCGGTCTGACCATTGATCCTGAGCGCCTGGCCGCTATCCGGGAAGAGCGTCGTGAAAACAGCCGCTACGCCTCAATCCGTCAGTGCCGGATGGAACTGGCAGAAGTAGAAGCACTGTACCGTAAACACAAAATCAGCTACCTCAACACCACCAACTATTCTGTCGAAGAGATATCGACAAAAATTATCGATTCTCTGGGATTAAACCGCCGTATGTTCTGACGGCAGAAACGGTTAAGTGGATCACATCACCCGGTGATCCGCTTTCTGCATTTGTATCTTGTAATCATCACGTTTTCGTTTATTGTGATCGGTATCACTGTGATTTCACACAGCAACTGACCGAATTCAGAGACAACATTAATCTATGGAAAAAACGGATGAACTGCGCACACGGGCGATAGACAAACTGATCACCCCGTCTGCGCTGGCCGGTGAGTTTCCGGCCACAGAAACAATCAATAAAAATGTGACAACGTCACGAGCCCGTATTGAACGTATTTTAACCGGTGATGACCCGCGTCTGCTGGTGATTGTCGGCCCCTGCTCCGTGCATGACCCGATAGCAGCACTGGATTACGCACAGCGACTGAGCGAGCTGCTGCCAAAATACAGTTCACGCCTTGAAATCGTGATGCGCACCTATTTTGAAAAACCACGCACTGTTGTCGGCTGGAAAGGCCTCATTTCGGATCCGCGTCTGGATAACTCCTGCCAGGTCAATGAAGGTATCCGGCTGGCACGGAAACTGCTGATCGACGTTAACGCACTGAATGTCCCGACCGCCACCGAGTTTCTCGATATGGTTACCGGGCAGTATATTGCTGACCTCATCAGCTGGGGGGCTATCGGTGCCCGTACCACGGAGAGCCAGATCCACCGAGAAATGGCCTCCGCACTCTCCTGCCCGGTCGGCTTCAAAAACGGCACTGACGGCAATATCAAAATTGCGATTGATGCTATTCGTGCCGCACAGGCCGGTCATATGTTCCTGTCACCGGATAAAGACGGACAGATGACCATTTACCAGACCAAAGGCAATCCGTTCGGGCACATTATTATGCGCGGCGGTAAAACACCGAACTATGCTGCCGGTGATATTGCCCATGCCTGTGATCAGCTGCGTCAGTTTGATCTGCCGGAACATCTGGTCATTGATTTCAGCCACGGTAACTGCCAGAAAATCCACCGCCGTCAGCTGGATGTCGCCCGGGATGTCGCGCAGCAGATCAAAGACGGCTCGCGGGCTATCGCCGGTATTATGGCCGAAAGCTTTATCCAGGAAGGGACGCAGAAACTGGTGAATCACAAAGCACCGGTTTACGGGCAGTCTATTACTGACCCGTGCCTGAGCTGGGCAGATACTGTCACCATGCTGGATATTCTGACTGACGCGGCAGATGCCCGTTTCAGCTGACCTCCGCACTGATTCTGAAACAGGATGCTCTGCATCCTGTTTTATTCATCACCCGCAGTTATCATTCCTGCACCATATAGTTGAGATGCAGCTCACTTTTTCCGTGTAAATTCTCCCGCCGGACAGAAATTGCTTGAACAGCCCTCATCACCTGATGATAATAATTTGCGAATGAGAATTGATATCAAATAAAATTATATGACTGAAAATAATCAGAATTCTGTGATATCCGTACTTACCGGATATAAAAATACAGCGACAGATAAGATCACGGTTATCAGCAGTGAGGCACTTCTCGGGCCACTACAACGCATTATTATCCGCCACCAGAATAATAATAAATAAAAATAAATTCTTTTATATCAAAATAATACAAACAACAAAGCCAATAAAAAATATGGTTATGAGCATCATTATGTACACATATCTGATGATTGTTAATGTCTGTTCTTGACATTTATCGGCTACGCGTCTAAATTTTACTGTATATTTAAACAGTATAAGTGAGGTGATCGCATGCTCCGTATTGATGTTATTTTCAGCAGAAACCAAAAAGAGATGATGCCGCTGGGTATATTTGAGGCGCTGGAAAAGGAAATAGACAGAAAGTTCCGGATTCAGTATCAGGATATGAACGTTCGTATTGCGTGGGGAACCAATGCATCGATGTCAGTAACTGGTGGGAAAAATGATAAGGACAATAAAAAAATAAAAGAGATACTGCAGGAGATTTTTGAGGATGGCAGTTGGGTGCCGGAAATGGAAGGTGCCTCTGATGATGTAGAATATTTTGATAAGTAAGTGACAGCCGCGCCGGATATCCACCAGCGCGGCTTTGTTTATTTACGTTGTGGCAGGAAAATACCGGTAAATAGTCGATACCCCCACACCATAAATAATAGCCAGCTGCTGCCGGGAATACCCTTTATCCAGTAGGCGGCCGATTTGCTCCCGGTCATTACCTGTCAGTACCGCCGGTCGTCCTCCGACTCTGCCCTGCGCTCTCGCTGCGGCCAATCCTGCCAGCGTCCGTTCCACTATCAGCTCGCGTTCCATTTCTGCCAGCGCTGACATGACATGAAAGAAAAAGCGCCCCATCGCGGTGCTGGTGTCGATACTGTCCGTCAGTGACCGGAAATGTGCGCCGCGTTCGTGCAGATCAGATATCAGCGCTATCAGGTTTTTGACACTGCGCCCGAGCCTGTCCAGTTTCCACACTGCCAGTGTATCG
>NZ_VKKS01000001.1:1127621-1178919 GCF_019402645.1 Morganella morganii | reverse complement strand
AGAATTTCGCGCCGCGCTACACCGGACTCGATAACCACCAGCTCAAACTCAAACACCCGGCCGCTTTCTGCGTTTTCAGATACCCGCAGGCCGCTTTCAGTCACGCTGACCGTCATTTCCCCGAGTGTCGGGTGAACCAGTGTTCCGGCTTCGTCAGTCTCACAGGCCGCCACCAGATTGTCGCGCTGGGTGATAACATCCGGCGCGTCATAAACGAGACTGTCCTGAATCAGGAATCCCTTTATGGTGATCCGCCGGTTGCTGCGCCCCATATCCTCTATCCAGGACTGATCACGGTACGCATATTCATGAATAGCCTGGCGGCGGCCGAAAACACTTTCACCGCTGATCACACCGAACGGCACACCACGGAATGAAGCCTGCTGCAGGTGTTCAGACCAACTCCAGTCCGGCTCAATGCCGAGTACATCAGATATGGCGTCTTTGATAATTGGCATGTGGGCTCCAGCAGAAAAAGCCGCAATTGAGCGGCATGATTAACATTGGCGGATGTTATTTATTGATGATTAGCACAGATTTATTAAAGTAGTTGGTACACTTGAAAAGGATACACCTCTATGAACCTGTTAAAAGCAATATCCACTTTGGCATTACTTGCTCCCGTTGCCGCATTCGCGGCTTCCCCGATAATTTGTGAAAGCGAAACACCCAATAGTTCTGGGGCATCAATATGGCCGTCACTATATATGCAGGACTCAAACACTCTTTGTTTCGATGTTAAAGGTTGGCCCGAATTTTCAGGTACAAATTGCGTCAAAAATGGAAAAACAGCTAAATGGACCGGCCTTGTCATCGTATGGGAAGGTGGTGAATCATTTGGCAGGGATTCAACAAATTTCCGAGTGGTAAATCCTGTCGTCACCGATGAGCAAATACAATATCGCATTGAATGGTCTCGCGGCGATGAATGGAGGACCATGCAGAACGTATCAATCAATCGACTAACTGGCGGTGCTGTTAGCTATTATATTGGTGAGCATGGTGGCGAAAGCTATCAGTGCCGCACAACCCAAAGAGCCATTTAAATAACGAACAATAAAAGCCCCTAGTTGGGGCTTTTGGTCGCTTCTATTTTTTATGCTTCTCTCTGTATTCATCTTCTATTTCACGCATCATTTTATGCCACTCATAAGATAAAAAATCAAACTTTCCATTTCTGTATATAATTACTGATTTTCTCCCATCTTCTAAATCAATAACAACTTCATCATCAGAAATTATTTTAAATCCAATAATTTTTATTTCTTTATTTTTATCAATATCATTGACACCATGAAAAGTCTCTTTTTTGTAGCATAAAGTTCCACTATCGTCATAGAATGAACTCACATTGTTTGTACATTTAACATCACTACGACCGAACATTAAATATGAAAAAAAACCAATGAGCAGTGTAGAGAAAACTAATACATATGCTCTTGCGACAACTCTGTACCATGTTTTTTTTGAGAGAAAAGAAATAACCAACGATAAAACAAATAGTACGGATAATATGATAAATATAGTATTCATTTTTATGTCCACAAAAATAAAACCAAATGAAGTCATTATATCCAGTTGCTGACTCACACAACTAAGACCATTAGGATAGTGCCATTTTATATACTACGGCATATTCATTGCAGTTGTAACCCTGCCTTTCGGCTTTACATTAACCGTACTTTTTGTCCCGTTTTCTGAGTTAACCAAGACTATTTCCAGTGTGCCACCAGCTTTGCTTTCCTCCAGCACTCGCGCTAGTTGTTCAGCAAAACCTGTCAGCACCTCAGCAGGATCCTTCTCTGTGTTGATGATAGGGGCTGCTTGTGATTCATCCTGATTATACCGCATGGCCCATTGCGCACGCTGCTCGCGGACACTTTCTCGGTTTCGCAGGCCAATCCAGCGATCGTCATTGATTGAATCATCTATCCCACTCCATACATCCTGATAACTGAATGGCTGCGCGCCATTTTCGACACGGATCATTGCATTCATCAGCTTTGCCAGCACGTCTGGGTTATGCATATCCAGGCTTTCATATGGGTCATATCCAGTTTGTTTAGATACGCTCTTAATATATTCAGCAGTATTATTCTCACTGGCCGGGGCATATTTTTCGATATAGTCAGCTATTCGATTTTTTCCTTTTTCTGCATCAAGCATTAACTGCCTTGACATGGCTGCTAAGCCGTCCCGATCTGAAGCAAAAACCGCCATTGTGTCATCACCGTTACCCTGCAACCCTATTTTATTATTGGCATCACGTAAGTTTCCCGGATTCTTATTACGCAGTCCCCGGCTGTTGGGATTGTATTTTGTGTCCTGATGCCAATCCTCTGGTGTATTAGCTTGTCGCTGTTTTTCTGCTTCTTTTTCCTGTGTTTTTTTGGCGGACTCCCGCTCCTTCGCCCACTCTTCATAATTTTTTCGGATATCATCCGTCATGATGCCGAAATCTACCATCGACTGATCCCACATCCCCAACTTACCGTAAAGCTCCGGCGTGTTATATGTGGTTCGCAGAATGTCAGAATCATTACCATGCAGAAAACCCATTGTTTGCATAAGTGCCACGTTATCAGGCCCGTATGTCAATATTTGCTCTACACCATTCAAACCATCAATTACTGAACCATCTGAAAGTAACGCCCCTGCGACCGCATCACCGGTTTTAGTTTTTGCTCCCTCGTATGCCGCTGAAATGTTTTTAAGGACCTCATCCATTTTACTGAGCTGTTCAACAACAGCATCGTCACGGGTATGTCCCATTCGGTCTGATTTATCCAGCCGCTCCTGGAGCTTTCCTTCGCGTATCAAAGCAAGCACCTCAGGAGATAACCCGAGTTTACTTTGCAGTTCAGAATTGCGGCTTTCCGGGATGTTCTGGATGGCTTTTTCCAGGCTGAGTAATGTTTTTGTCAGATCGACACTTCCATCTTCACGCTGAATAATACTGGCACCAATACTACGGATAGTCGCCAGTAATTCGTTGTTATTCCCTCTGACCGCGTCATTCAAAGAACCGTACAGGCTTTCAAATGATTGGCGGGCATCATCTTCTGTAGATCCTTTTTGAATAAGCGTACCCGTAAGACGCGTGCCTTCCTCAACGTTCATCCCCATATTTTTGGCGCTGGTTGAGACTTCAGTCGCTTTCTTGGCTTGTTCCGGTACTTGGCTGATCATTTGATACCCGGCGTTCCGGGCTGCCGTCAGGCATCTGAACACTGATATCGATGCCGGTAAGCGGATCCGCGTCAACCGGGTAAAACTCCTCCGGCCCCTGGTAATATTCAATGTCCAGATCCATCAGCAGTTGCGCCATATGACCTTCGCCGGCAGCACTGATGGTTATCTGAGAGCGGATATTCAGGAACTGCTGAATTTGCCGGGTCAGCACATAACTGTTAATTACCGCCCGTTCAATCTGTTCACGCAAGGCTTCCAGGGCCAGCTCTGCTTTTATGGCGCCGTTCTGGTCTTCCTCATCAAACTCTTCCAGGCGGCCGGTGACGCGGACCGTGGTCACAGTGTTGAACTGCGGAACGTTACGACCGAGTGAGTGTTTTTCATCAAACGGGGTTTGCACGATAATGCAGGGGTATTCCGCATTGGTGGTCGGCCAGTCCTGCGGGGAATACACGCGGTCTTCCGCGCTGGTTTTCCCCTTCAGGGCGGCAACAACCAGTTCACGAACTCTGGCTGCATTCATTATTTCACCTTATTCAGGATCAGGTGTGTCCCGCCGTGGCTGTCCGGCTGCACATCGGATACCACAAACAGGGTGCTGACGCTGTAGACAAACACCCGATCCCCTTTCACCGGCGGCACAGTGAAAATCACATCACGCACACCGAGGATCGGACGGGTGGTATTGATACCGCTTTCGCCGTCCATGCTTTCATAGTTCTGGAAATAGGCCCGGTCAAAAATGCCGTCAATATCGTAAAATTCGGCACCTTTGGCACTTTTCACCGGCTCCCAGCGTACTTTTTCCGCAAAGACATTGTGCAGCGGGTTCAGCAGGTGCTTATCCCAGTCAACGCCCATTGATGGTTACAGTGCCGGGCCGGTTGGCTTTCGCCAAAATTTTCCGCACTGCCTCCAGCGACATGACCGCACCGAGATTCATCAGACGGCAGGCATCGGCATCATCCAGCGTGATTTGCTGGTTTTCCCGGTACAACTCACCGTCATGCTGCACACTGCGGCCT
This sequence comes from Morganella morganii, assembly GCF_019402645.1. Classification (GTDB taxonomy): domain Bacteria; phylum Pseudomonadota; class Gammaproteobacteria; order Enterobacterales; family Enterobacteriaceae; genus Morganella; species Morganella morganii_D. The sequence continues at coordinate 1,174,702 of NZ_VKKS01000001.1, read as the reverse complement.
TTGACCACCACATACACACCATCTGAGTCCTGTTCCGGTTCTGAGCCAGAACCACGATCATCACCGGCATTCCCGCCACCGGAATCAGCCGCGGTATTCTGTTCTGATGCGGTTTTATCACCCTGTTTATCACCGGTATCGTTCTGTGTTGATTCCGGATTAACCTGACCGGGCACCATCAGTTCGGGCGGCAGACCGCCCGGTTCCTGTGGTTTCTCCGGCGTATTTTTTTTATTCGCCATCTGATCCCCCTGTTAAACCACAACGGCGCACAGTGATGCGTTAACCCGACTCGGAATGACCAGCGGCGCAGACTGCACCATAGTGAAACGCTGCGCCGGATCGTGTTGCAGCCAGGATTTCGGTGCATACGCCATCGGGCCGTAATTGAATGCCGGGTCGATAATGGCACCAAATGCACGGGTCCCCATCAGGTCAGCGCCTGACATAATCACTGAGCCGTCAGCAATCATCGGTTTTTCTTTGCCGTCCAGCGGATCAATAAACCAGTCGTTGTACACCCACAGGTCATAGTTGCCCCAGTGTCCTTTATACACTGCGCCTTTCTGAACCTGAGTGCCCGGGTTAATCTGGTTACCAAACGGAGAAAGCGCGGGGAATACAATGGCGCTGTCTTTAATTGATGTGTCCAGACGGAAAGCCTTCCACGATTTGGTGGTGAACACGATATCGGTCGCCACCGCCCCGGATTCTTTCAGCATACGCTGCGCCCAGTCTTCGATGTCGTCACTTGGCTGGGTATTGGTTTTACCGGCATCAACTTTCACCGGCCACTTATCCGCACCACTCAGGGCAATAGTCAGATCAGCAGAGCGTCCGAAGTCCACCACCTTCGTTTCATAACCTTCACCATTCACTGTCACCGTGCCGGTCTGAAGAGCGCTGGAAGCCATCCATTCCAGGCGACGATTGATCATGTCAATCTGGTCAGCAAGCTCGAACTGCAGGTTCAGCATTTCACGTTCAGCGGCAGAATACTGACCGCCGATGCGCTCACCGATCTGACGGCGGATGGGTTTGCGCAGATCCGGTGCACGTTTGTCTTTGATGTACGCCGGTTTAAAGCTGTTGGTCTGGAACTTACGGGATTCCACCAGCTTACCTTCCACCAGCGGCGAAACGAACGGAGCCAGACGGCGCAGGCCGACATCCACATCAATGGAAACTTCTTCAGTATCGGATTCCGTGATATTCGGGAAAAACTTATCCAGCAGCCAGTTCTGACTGGTCATCAGATTCGGAACAACCTGGATTAATACATTGGTATCGAAAATATTCATGCTTTTTCTCGTATAAAAGACGTCACGACGCCTGCCGTGACCGGCATCAGGACGTCTGATGAACCAGCGCGTCGGTGGTACCCGCTGCCGGTGCCTGAGCATCCGGACTGATGCGTACCTGCTGCTCTGCCCGCATGCGGCTGTCGAGCGATGCGCGCTGTGTTGCGGGCTGTACCGCACCCATTGCTTTCAGGGTGCTGATCGCTTCGGATGAAGACATTCGGGTATTGAAGGCCAGATGTGCAGCCATATCCGGACGACCGGCGGCAGCCTTGCTGCCAAAGATGCGGGCACAGCGTTTGCGTTCAGCGCGGCGGCCTTTTTTTACATCTTTATTTTCATCATCGTCTTCGGCGTCTTCGTCATCACCTTCCGCGTCTTCATCATCTTCGGCGTCAGGATCATCGTCGTCGCCTCCGGCTTTTTTGGCTTTCTTAGCCTTGCGGCCTTGTTTTTCGTCGTCCTGATCTTCTGCGCCTTCACGATCTTCATCGTCTTCCGCATCTTCGTCACGCTCGTCCTCTTCCGCTTTGCGGCCTTTGGCTTTGCGCACTTTTTTATCTTCATCCTCTTCCGAGGCTCTGGCTTTTTTACCCAGGCCGATCAGATGTGCAAAGGTAAACTTATTGTCTGCCATAGTTAAATTACTCCGGATTCTTTCATCAGTTCCTGAAATGCGACATCAGGACTGGCAACCACATCAGCCAGACCCATCTGTACGCCCTCGGCTGCCAGATAACAGGCGGCCTGTGTATTGCGGATCACTGTCTCGGACAGTCCGCGGTTACGGGAAACAGTGCTCACAAACAGACGCCCCATTTCATCGACATCGTGCTGAATAGCGGCTTTCGCCTCATCACTCAGCGCCACATACGGATTGCTTTCCGCTTTACGGTTCCCGTAGGTGATAATGGACACTTTCAGCCCGTCATCCTTGATGTGCTGTGACCAGTCACAGTGAATGACGATCACCCCGACCGAACCGACACCACCGGTGCGCGGGACGTAAATTTTGTCCGCAGCGCTGGCAATGGCATAAGCAGCGGAAAAGGCATTTTCGGACAGAATGGCGTGAATGGGCTTTTTGCCGCGTTCGGCATAAATCAAATCAACCAGGTCAAAACAGCCGGCCACCTCACCGCCGGGGGAGTCGATATCCAGACAGATACCCTTCACTTCCGGATCGTTAACGGCGGTCAGGAAGACCCGACGGATGCCGTCATAACCGGTCATACCGCTGTACGGCCGCAGTGTGCCGAGTTTCTGAACCAGCGTGCTGTAGACCGGGATAATTGCGATACCTTCCAGAACGTCATACCCGCTGTCTTTCCGGGCTTTACGGCTGAAATATTCGTCATCATCTTCCATCATGGCGCTGCGGATCTGCGTGATACCGAGCCGCTCTGTCAGTGATGACACAATCACTTCCGCTTTCTGCGGGTGTATAGCAAGAGGCGTGTTAAACAGCTTCTGTGCCAGGTGGGGTAAATTCACTTCGCCTCCTGTTTATTTTCCGGATTTGGTGCAAACTCTTCTGCCACAGCCCAACTGGGCGGCGGCAATCCGAGCTCTTTAAACCGCTGAAGTTCATAGCTGCGCTGATCGACCAGCTCTTCCCAGTCCTCACCCATGTTTTCAGCCACTTCCATTTCCAGTGTTGAGAAACCGGCTTCCATACTGAGGATGGCGCCTTTTTTCTCTGCGACCGGATCCACCCAGCCGCGCCCCGGCCCCATCCACCGCGCGCGGCAGTAGGATGCTGATGCGTCCATAAAGTCCGGGGCATCATTCGGTAACGGAACATCTTCCACATCGTGGATTTCTTCGGCAAAGGCCACCGCTATCGGTTGTGCGAAGCCGTTTGAGAAGTCATCACGGCGGCGGGTCAGGGTTTTCCAGGCTTCCAGCATGGCGGCGCGGGCTGAGGAATAGTTAACATCAGACCAGTCCTGTGTGACCTGCTGGGCTGACAGGCCGGTTGCCGCAGAGATGTTCCGCAGCACCGCGCTCTCAAAACCGTCAAAATTACTGGTCGGCCGGGCGGCGGACAGTGTGACTATTTTTTCATTCGGGAACAGGTGCGGGATCCGTGCGCCGTTCTGAAGATTGAGGCGCTTGTCCTGATAGTATTCTGTCCGCTGTGTCTGGTAGGCACTGAGTTCATCACCGGTAAAATCGCCGGTATCCCCCAGGGCGGAAGCCACCATCTGCGCATCATACGGGGATTCGATATACGCCCCGAAAATGGCATTGAGGATCGCCGCCTCCAGTTCTGATTCATCGTACTTAATCAGCATTTTCAGCTTCTGAACGATGGGGGCCAGAATACCGATCCCCCGGTGCTGTGCACCGCGCTCCATATCAAAATCATGCACCACCACCGGACGACCCCATGACGTTTCGCGCTGAATGCGATTCCAGGTCATGGTTTTCTTACCGGCCCACCAGTCGCCCATATGAGCTTCACGGATGTGATAGGCGATCGGGGCACCGTCGCTGTCAATCTCCACCCCGCCCCAGATATTCGGCATATCAAAATTCTGCTGCGGGTTGCTCAGGCGGTCGGGATCAATAATCTGAACCGTCGTCGCATAACGGGCCTTACCGTGACCAAGCCGGTCAGGACGGTATTGCAGAACCGCCAGCGCATCACCATCCAGCAGCTTGTGACGAAACCCCAGCCGCAGCATCTGCGATACGGTCTGTTTACGTTCAACATCACAGTACCGGCCTTTGTCATTCGCCCATGAGCGCCAGTGCGCGGTAATAAACCGGCTGTATTCAGCTGCCCACACCGCATCAAATGCCTTATTGCCGGTCAGTTGCCTGAGCATCCGGTAATCGGGTTACTGCTCCGGCAGCTGACGTTGCTGCCTACATCGGTAGTAACTGACCGTGGATTTGTTGTTTTTGATTCTCCTGATGCACTCACCGCATGAGATAAGCAGGTCATAGTTAACACAGGGAGACTGCGACAGCGCAGCGCATAAAAAAGCCCGCTCATTGAGCAGGCTCTGTGATAAGGGATACGGTATCTGATGATATTTAATTATTCAGGTATTACTTCCGCCAGTAGTGCTGAGTAATCCTCTTTCGATGCGATGACCTTTGCTCCCATTCCTATGAGCTTGTTTGCACCCGTAAGGTTCATATCTCTCGGGTCTTCCGGTATCACTGTATAAATCGGATGCTTTTCATCGAGACAAAAGTTCGCATGTCTCATCGTCCCGCTTTTTTCACTACACTCGACAATGACAGACACTGAAGACAATCCAACCTGGATACGGTTTCTTGGAACAAAATTTTGTTTGGCCGCAGGTGAACCCGGAGGTTGTTCACTGACTATAAGCCCGCCGGTTTCCAGAATTTCATTTGCAAGCCGGGTATTTGATTTTGGCGTAAACACATCCACGCCCGATGCCAGGACAGCTATTGTTGGCCCTTTCACTTTGACCGCGCCGATATGCGCTGCTGCATCAATACCAAGAGCCAACCCTGATACAACAGTTATTCCCCGCTCAGCAAGATATGATCCGATTCGTTCCGCAATTATTAATCCGGTTTTTGACGACTCTCTTGCACCAACGACGCTAATACCTGGCTTTTCGAGCAGCGACAAATTCCCCATGGCCCATATGATACGAGGCGGAGCCATAATTGATGATAAATGTTGGGGGTATAGTTCGCTACCGCGAGGAATTTCTGTTATTTCATACATGTTTTTTTTCTGCTGTTTTACCTAATGCTATAGCCGCAACAACAGTGTAACCAGCATCTTCAAGTTTTGATATAGCTGCCTTCATGCTATTACCGCTCGTTGTTACATCATCAAGCAAAACAACCGGCCTGTACTCTTTTGCTGATGTCGGCACTTCCAGTGTTCTAAGATGAACCCCTATATCTCTGTTACCGCCTGATGCGAGCTTGTCGATAGATTCAGTCCTGCCTATCAGGTTCCTGTTCTCATTGAGTATAGAAAATTCACGGCTCAGGCGGGAAACCAACTCAGTAAATCCAGGGTGTTTTTTCCCTTTTGTGCTCGACGGTACTGTCGCTATTGAAAACGGAGTATTTCCTGCCAGAGAGCGTATCATTCTTGCAACCTGCGGATACCAGTAATTGACCGCTTTTAATTCACCCTTTTTAAAATCAAGCAGCATACCGGAGGATTTGTCAAAATCCGAGTTTTGTCCACCATGATACGGTTGATACGCAGATAAATAATGTATTGTTGTCATAACTAGTCCCTTAGATAACCCCGTCAGATCATTCGGATGAGTTTGATTACTAAGCGATCAGTTTTCTTTCATTCGGCAAACAAATCAATTGACACCTTTACTTTCTCTATTACCAATAATTTATAGCTAGGATTAAACAGCTATTTAGCGAGGCGTCACTTCATTATTTGACTAAGTATTATCCTGGATAGTTTGCCTAATATTATTTTCCTAAAATCTGAGTATTCTGGAAGGGCAGTTGTTTCAAACTGTAAACCAACGTTTCAATCTAAAATCCTTAAATACTATTTGAATATGCTATTAGCCCCATTATCTCTTGTGGGGCTTTTTTTGCCCTCATTCCCCCTACTGATAAGATGAAAGTAATTTTTCTTTCATGGCTGACACGGGGAGACTGCGACAACGCAGCGCATAAAAAAACCCACTCAGTGAGCAGGCTTTGTGATGGGTTATTGTTGTTCTGCCGGGGACAGTTCACCTTCTTCAAACCAGCCGTCAGTACCACGGCCATCCGCTGCCAGATAGTGAATGAGATACTGATTCGGGCCGTTATGATATTCGGCACGGGCTTTAATGTGACCCTCTTCACCACTAATGGTGACCTGTACAACCTGACCTAATTCGTGTTTAAACATGGTTTTTGTTCCTCTGGTAATAAAAAACCCCGCTATTTAGCGGGGCGTTGATTCTTGGTTTAAGGTTATTCCGGTATTCTTTCAGCAAAAATTTACAGTGTATATCCCTTCTCTTATCAGCCCATTCCCCCATCGGTTATGGGCTTTTTTTTATTGTTTAGCTTTCATTTAACCTAAGTATTTATAATTAACTCTGAGTGCTGAAATGTGTAATTCTGGTTTCCTTACCAGCTTGCCCCGTCATCCGTTACGGGGCTTTTTTTACCCTCTCCGCTTCAATCGCCCGTATTGCCCTCTTATCGTGGTAGTTTTTTCGCTGAACGTGCGACTACCTGAATTAAATTAATGAAGTCCAGACGGGGCTCAAAAAGGTGTTCGTGATCGCCTACTGCGTTATATTTGTTAAAAAAATCTACTCCCCCTGAGCTTTTACAGATAACAGGAGATTTATAAAATGAATCGTGTTCCCGTTTCCTCTTTAAACCTTCGTTCCGTTGGCTATGACCAAACAACCAATACCCTGGAAGTTGAATTCAACCATGGTGGTATTTATCAATACTTCTGCGTACCACCGCATGTACATAGCGAATTAATGAAAGCACCGTCAAAAAGCAGATACCTTTATGTTAATGTCAAAAAAGCCGGATATTCTTACCGTAAGGTGTGATGATTACTTAAAGCGAGGTTCACCTCGCTTTTTCGATTTCACAGATTGCCCGCTTATCGTTGCTTACCGTTACGCTCCGCATCCGCTTTCCGGATATCCATCAACTGCCCGTTCGCCTGATCCAGTGCCGTCAACAGCGGCTCTATCCACTCAACCGCCTGGCAGTATGTCAGTCGGCGGGTGGCAGCGGTGCCAGCACCGGTTCTGTCAGCGATGCCGGGAGCGGAACGCATTGCTGATTCACGGATGGCGTAGACGTGGCTGAGCAGCCCGTCAGAAACAGGCTGAGGAATATACAGATTACAGGCAGGCTCTTTCCGGATAATGGTACGGTATTCAATCTGCTTCTCCTGTGATTTGGCCTCAATGCGCATGCTGCGGTTGGCGTTCGCTGCGGCCACGCGGTCAAAGATATCGATGCTGGTGTAAGCGTTATCAATCACCTTTTGCTGGTCAGTGATAACCTTGTCTTTATGTTGGCCTTCCGTTTGTTCGGCTGACAGCAAGCTGAACATCCACAACCCGAAGAACACTACCGCCCACAACCAGCCGTTGAGCAATACAGTGATTACCCTTTTCATAGCGCTTCACACTCATAATGGATCACACCGTTCAGCGGGTTACCCGGCAGTGGCTTACAGTGATTCGGGAGTGAATACAGATAACATGCCGCTAACAGCGCAGTCGTCAGCAGGATGATAGCAATGATGATCAGCGTTAAAGGGTTCCGTGGCATATCGCTTTCTCCGTTTCGCGTCGGTTAATCAACCCCTGCCACTGCTTACCACCGGCAAATGTCCAGCGCTTCATTTCGTCACACGCTCCGGCGATATCACCGGCATTAAGTTTACGCAGCATCGTAGAACGTGAGAACGCACCTGTTCCGGTGTTGTATGCAAATGAATAAATGGCCGCCCGGGTGTTGTCGTCAATCGGCACTTTGATCATCGGATCAACCGCACGCCGGACTTTCGTCAGATCGTCATGCAGCAGCGCCTTACATTCAGCATCCGTATACAGCTTACCGGGCTGAATATCACTGCCGGTATGGCCATAACATACAGTGAGCACTCCGGCCACATCACGATAAGGCGTATACTCAACACCTTCATATGCGGGGATCAGCACCAGCGCACCGGCAATTGCCCCGGCAGCACAAGCGGCCATTACCTTTTTAACTAATCGCTTATTCATGATGTTCTCCGGCTTTCAGCTGAAATTCTTTGCGTTTGTAATACCAGTTCACCAGGAACGTCCCGACAGTACAGATAATCCCGGCCACAATAGCCCACTGGTCCAGAGATAAAACGCCAAAAGCAGAGGTTATAAGCCCCCAGGCGTATGCTGTAGGGCTGGAATATTTGTCAGGCATGCGCATATCCACCCCCTGCGGAGTGTTCCGTATGTTGAGTGATAGGGGTAATGCCGCAACCGGGTTATATGTTTTAAACAGGTTAAAGTGAGGTGGCTGCGGCATTATTCGGATCATCCCACCAGCGGCGGGAAAGCAATAAGAAGAGCACTGTGGCCGAATACGGATTAGGTAATGAGCCTGTCGTATTCCAATGCTCTTATTGTTGCAGACAATAAAAAAGGCCGCCGGAGCGACCTATATCAATATATTATCATCTTGCTAATTTAATTATCTTTATTAGTGGTTGCTCCGCCTCTTTTGCCCACTTATTGTATTCGTCTACTGCCGTCATGAGCTCAATATTGGCTTCTTCAATTTTGTCACAGGCGGTACGTATAACACCAGGGTCGAAGTGATGAACTACCATCGCAGAATCATGTGTCGGAGAAACGTAGCAGTGTTTTATTGAATTGAAAGCCTGATCCCGCTTTCTTCGTAAATCTAAAACCACCTGCTTAAGATGCTGGCATCTTCCGAGAGCTTCAAAATTAATTTCAGACATGGAGTATCCTTTCAAAACATATTGAATTGTCATTGTATATAACTCCAGCAGAAAAATATTGATTAGATGCAGGAATAAAAGCCGCACACAGCTCTTGTGTTAAGTGATAACGAGGTGATTGATACTGTGGTGGCGTATATGAAAAAAGGCCGCTCAGGGCGACCTTTGGAATTTGGCGAGACAGCGTGGAATCGAACCACGATAAGAAGGTTAACAACCTTCCGTAATAACCTTTATACGACTGATCCGTAGATATAAATTTGATTCCCTCGTCAGTGAGGACACCAAATAAATCGAACTATCCGGAAATTCCGGAGAGCTGAAATGGTATTACTTTTAGCAATGATATCGCATGAAAAAATTACATCTGTACCCACTGTTTTTCGATGAGATTAGAACGCTAATCCTTTCGCCCCAACAAATACATAAGATAAACAAATTAATCACCAAGGGCCCTATAAACAATATAATTCAATCTTTTTGTGTTACACTTACTAAAAACATTACCACCTCCTTGGTGGTATCATATGAAGTTATATCATAAAACAATGTTGGCTTAAGATAGCCAAATGCATCATTAGGACAAAAGCATTAGCCACTCTAATGATATCTATCATCACCACACACAAGGCTTTAATTATGCTAAATAAAATTGGATTATTAGTTTGTTCATTAGCTATAGCTTTAACGTTAACCGCATGCAACACAACAAGGGGCGCAGGAGAAGACATACAAGCTGGAGGTAAAGCAATAGAAAGAGCTGCCCAATAACTTCTTTTTTTCTACTCATAATATTGGGCTGCACATAAATGTATTCACCAGTATCGGGAGACAAATAACTATCAATTAACATGTTATTTATCTCCCTTATTTCTACTTTTCCATATTCAAACCTACAAAAATCATTGTAAACAAGTTTATATCGAGTGGTATGTTGTAAATGTTTTTACCTGCATATCAGGCATACCCCCGTATCCGCGAGGTTTAAGTTTACAAGCAATGTGACATCGGAATCACTCTTATCACAATAACGCTATTTCAGTCTTCGTCTGCTCAAACCGTTTTGTTTCCATTTCCACTCCCAGGACGCGGCGGTTATGCATCAGTGCGGCTTTCAGCGTCGCTCCGGATCCCATAAAGAAATCAGCGACCAGGTCACCTTCCCGGCTGCTGGCTTTTATGATGTGCTCCATCATGGCGGCCGGCTTTTCGCACGGGTGCTTGCCGGGGTAATACTGAACCGGCGGGAATGTCCACACATCGGTATAAGGCACATCGACTGATACCATGAAGTAACGGCGCAACAGCTGATACTGATCTGCCAGTTCGTGATATTCACGCCTGAGGGTGTGCTGCTCACTGACCAGATCATCATGCTCACGGCATAAAGGGCTGTTTCGCTGACGCTCTGCTGCTATTTGCTGAAAAAACACCTGTAATTTTCGGTAATCAGCTTCATTCGGTAACTGCCACTGACTGTATCCGAACCAGTGTGATGTCATCTTCTTGCCGGTTGCCTGTTCAATTTCTTTTGCTGTGATACCCAATGCATCCCGCGCCTGCCGGAAATACTCAATCAGAGGGGTAAACACATTTTTCTTCAGTTCATCCCGCCGCTGGTGGTACTCACCGCCTTTTCCTTTTACCGGCCCCTGATAATGCTCTGCAAACAGGATCCGCTCAGTAGCCGGGAAGAAGCAACGCAGGCTTTCTTTGTTCTGCCGCCGCCACGGTCCGGAAGGTTTCGCCCATATGATATGACTGAGAACGCTGAACCTCTCCCGTAACAGCATTTCTGTATCTGAGGCCAGACGCGAACCACAAAACAAGTACAGGCTGCCGTTTGGTTTCAGTACCCGCCAGAACTCGGCCAACATTTCGTCCAGCCAGGACAGGTAAGCAGAAACATCCGGCCACTGGTTATCCCAGGCGCATGTTTTTACCTGAAAATACGGCGGGTCTGTGGCGATTAAATCAATGCAATTATCCGGAAGGGTTTTGATATAGCTGAGTGAGTCGTCGTTGATTAAATTAATACTGTTTAAATTAACAGTGTTTTTCATAGATCCGGGTAACCTTTTTTGTTAAGCTCCCTTTGCTTTGTGCACACAAGCAGTGGGCCTTGGTTTATCCGTGATCACGCAAACGGGTGAATGGCTGGGAAGGTGCTACCAACACCCACCAGCCGCCCATTTCACAGTTTAAAGTCGTTTAAACGTAATAGGTGTTCCACTTTTTGTATCTTCGTCAGTGATATTTAACGGCTCATTAGTGATGGCGAAAATAGCATCAGGCACAACTTCCACATACAGCACATTGGTCAGGGTGAGGCCATCAGCAGTGGTGACAGTCCGAAGTTCCAGTGTGATTAGCCCGGCATCACGCAGTCTTTTCAGGGCATCTGTAGCCTCACGCTTTGAGAAGCCAAACTGGTTGGCAAAAGACTGGTAGCTTCGCTGTAATTTGTCACCATGGAACCGCTTACGCCATCCCTTAAGTTCCCCGGTTAACTCGTCCCGGATCTCAGTCGGGCGATACCAGTAAACGATATCGGACAACAGAACAATAGCCGTGCAATCGGGTTTTCCGCTCTGAAGCTTCACGTGCTGCCACCAGTTTGAAGGGATAATATTCCCGGACAGGTTTAATCTGCCAATTTGATTAACTGTTTTGGTTGGAGTCGAAATGATCATTACTTGCCCCCGGAGATGATAGTGTAAGCACGCACGGGTTCAATTTTTGCCTTTGCATCAATAGTCACAGACGCGATTTTACGCATAGCTAAAAAGCCCTGACGCTCAAGCACCTTAGTTTCTTTGTAAAGCGCCTGTTTGCTACAGCAGCAAAATTCAGCCATAGCATCGTTGTTGATAATGCGTTCACCCTGACCATCTGATCCGCCGGCCGCCCACACGCGATACATGATTAAGCGATGTAGCGGCTTTTCAAAAGGATACTTGCTAACAAAATCATAAACATTGATATAATTAAGCATGATCCACCCCATCAGTGTGTTTTGGTTCGGATGCATGGTTCAGTAACTCGTGGGTGTATGGAATTTCAGGATCGTAATGACACAGAATCGCCACATCTTACTGACCGGGTTGCTCGGGGCTCCCTATTTTCTCTGGCTGATTTTTTCCGTGAAGGAATGATATGTCCCGTATAACAGCAAATCCCCCGCCCCCCGTACTGGTTGCAGAAAATATCTGTTTTTCCCGCCACGGACAGCCGGTGCTCAGCGATATATCTCTGGCATTGCACTGCGGAACCATCACTGCCGTTACCGGCCCGAACGGTGCGGGAAAATCAACCCTTTTTCGTTTACTCAGTGGTTATTATCCCTGTGACAGCGGACAGATTATGCTGCGCGAAAAACCCATGTCATCCTGGTCTTCAGCTGCATTAGCACAGATCAGGGCGGTAATGACACAACAAAGTGTTATATCTGCCCCTTACCGGGTCAGTGAAATTATTGCTTTAGGGGATTTGTACCGTGAATATACACGCCAGGCAACTATTGATGAGGTGGTACACCTGACAGCCTGTGAGTCATTGCTGGAGAAACGCTGGTATCAGCTTTCCGGCGGTGAGCAGCAGCGGGTTCATCTGGCACGGGCGCTGATGCAACTGAGCTGTCCGCTGCCTGTTCCCCGTCTGTTATTGCTGGATGAACCAACTGCCGCCCTGGATCTTCACCACCAGCAATACCTGATGCGAATGCTGAAACGTCGGGTAAGCACAACATCATTGGCCGTCTGCTGTATTCTGCATGACCTGAATCTGGCTTCTTTATATGCAGATCATATCATAATGCTGGATAACGGACGCGTTGTCTGCCGGGGAACACCCGGTGAAGTATTGCAAAAAACAGTACTGGCGGAAACTTATCAGGCAAATTTGATAACTCTCCGCCATCCGCTGACCGGCAATAATTCCGTGTTACTTGCGCCTTAATTAATGTTCATCACTTTTTGCCGTAACTCGCTGTTTGCGGCAAAAAGTTATTGCCGAGAGCAGGCATAAAGTATATCCGAGCAGTTCGCAACCTTCTTCTGCCAGGTTTTTAGCCAGCCGGTTAAAATCATCCCCCATCATACCGCGCCACAAAATTCCCATACCGAACAGGCGGGAAAATACCAGCACCACCAGCAAACCGGTGATCATCATGCCGTATGCAGGATGCGTGACAAAACGGTGCAGCCCGTTAACGGCTGTCCGCGAATGCAGAAAAGCATAGATAATCGCAACCAGTGAGACCGGAACGGCAAACCAGAACCATGCCCCGTGGGAAATATAATCAAAAATCTGATCCAGCTCCCTGATTAGCATACTGGCAAAAAAACCGGCAATCAGGAAAAAACCTGCCCTGTCCTCCGGTTCCCGCAGCCCTTTGCGGAAAAACAGCACAATCACTGCCAGCAGCATCACCTCCGCGACGATTTCTGTCACCGAGTCTTCACCCAAATCATTCTTAAGAACCAGAATATCAATAAACAACAGTCCTGTACTGGCTGCCATGATCAGCGCCAACATAAAAAAACGACCCATTGCCCCAAAAAGAAACCGAAATTGCTGTGACATAACTATCCTGAATTATATTTGTAATCGGAAGATTCTATCGATTAAGAAACTATAATTGGTGACATATGGTGCTATCTGCTGAAAATAAATCAATCGGTTTCATCTATTGGTCTGATAATGATTCTCAATCATGAAAGGCACGATTTGCCTACACAATTCTTGGAAAATTCATAAAATACGGTTAATAACATATGTGACTATTAGAATTTATAAATTGTAAGCCCGATTTTGGGAGGTGAACATGTCAGAAAGTGTAGTGAACGATATTATCAAATGGCTGGAAACTCAGTTACAGCGCAATGAAGGTATCAAGATTGATACTATTGCAGATAAGAGCGGTTATTCAAAATGGCATCTCCAGCGTATTTTCAAGGATATTAAGGGATGCACATTAGGTGAGTATGTCCGTAAGCGCCGCCTGCTGGAAGCAGCAAAATCTCTGCGCGATAACGATATGTCTATTTTGGATATTGCGTTGCAGTATGGTTTCAGCTCACAGGCAACCTTTACCCGCATCTTTAAAAAACATTTCAATACCACACCGGCAAAATTCCGTGATCACGGTCAGTTGCCGGAGCCCCGCTGTTTTATGGAGTGTGGCTCACACTGAAAGGCTGAAAAAATATCCCCGCCCGCCGCAACCGGCCGAACGGGGATATTTTTTATTCTGATGTAATCACACCACAGGCAATCCGGGCTCCGCCGCCACCTAATGGTGCCGGTGAATCTGAGTGATTATCGCCGCCCGCATGAACCATAATGGCATGCCCTTTAACTTCGCTGAGTTTTTTAAGCCGTGGTGCCAGCACCTGAGTAGTCGCTTTACCATCATCTGTCACATACAGAGCCGGTAAATCCCCCAAATGCCCGCTGGCGTAAGGTCCGGCATGCATTTTAGTGCCTGCCGGATCAAAATGACCGCCTGCGGCCAATGCAGCCACCGGTTTACCCTCTTTTTCTGCGGCATCACAGGACGGGTTTTCGTGGATATGGAACCCGCGCACGCCCGGCGGTAATCCGGCCAGCGAAGGTGTAAACAGCAAACCATAATCAGTCTCCTGAATATCAATAGTACCGATAACCTTACCGGCACCATTATCTGTCGCTTCATACAGGGTAACGCGCTCAGTCGCCGCCAGGGCGGTTGACGCCCCCGTCAGGATTAACAACGGAATGAGTTTTTTCATCATATGCTCCTTCAGTTCAGTATTCCTGATCTATCCTACGGTACCGGGAAATAATGTCTTTCAGATTAACGGAGTATTTTATTTAAGCTCTGCCACCAGCCAATCCTGCAATTGTGTCAGTTCACTGCGCATATCCGGATAACCCGCAATCAGGTCAGTGAAAACCGCCATCACCGCAGCAGCACTGTACCGCTGGCCGGTCAGCAACTGTGCCAGTTGTTCAAGTGGCGCCGGGTCGAGACTATCAGTAAAAATCTGCGCCCGGCTGATAATGCCGCGCTCCACATCAAAATGCAGCTCAATACCGCCCCATTTAAAGCGGGTATCCAGCAGATGGCTGAAGGCTGGCGCATTGCCGAAATTCCAGTCCCAGCTGCTTTGTCTGGCAAATGTCTCTGCAAATCCCGGCAGATCAGGAAGAGAGTCCGGAGAAATCCGCTCCGCTGTCACTTTCTCGCCGTAATAATCGAAAAATGCGGCTTTAATAGCTTCACAGACCTGGTCGTGGTCAATCCCCGGAATAATTTCTGCCAGATTGGTAACCCGCGAGCGGACAGAGGTGATCCCTTTGGCCTGTAATTTCTTCGGATCCGGATTGAGATAATCCGCCAGACGGCTTAAGTCCGCACTAATTAATACGGTACCATGATGGAATCCGCGATCTTTGGTTTCCCGGTACGCCGAACCGGAAATTTTCCGCTCACCGTCTTCACTGCTGACCACCAGGTCATTGCGGCCGGATGCCGATACCGAAATTCCGAGCCGTGATAACCCGTCGAGAATAATATTGGTGGACACCGTTTTGTCATATTCCGGTTTTCCCGCCATAAAGGTAAAATTCGTATTTCCCGTATCATGGAATACCGCCCCGCCGCCACTGCTGCGCCGGGCTAATTTAATATGATCGGATTCCATTTTGCGGGTGTTACATTCCTTCCACGGATTTTGCGCCCGGCCGATAACCACCGTGTTATTATTACGCCATAAAAACAGAACACGTTGATCAGCGGGCATTTGCCGGAAAATACACTCTTCAACGGCAAGGTTAAACCACGGATCATAGGAATCAGAAATAAAAAGACGAAGTGACGACATGTTGTCCCCCCGGAAAAAATAGGCTGCCGTTAAGATAGCATATTTATCCCGGTGATTTTAAAGTCTGCGCGCCTGCCAGAAGACTTTTTTCCAGTAAACATTATCGAGGCTGGAACGCATCACCCCCTTACTGGTCGAGGCATGAATAAAGGCGCGGTCAGAATCATAAATACCGACATGTAACCCGTTTTCGCCACCACCGGTTTTAAAGAATACCAGGTCGCCGGGTTGTAAATCCGTAACATCAATGCGTGTGCCGTAAGTGGTTTGATCTTTGGTGGTACGCGGCAGTGAAATAGCAAAGCGGTCATTAAATGTCCGGTAGACAAAACCGGAACAATCGACACCATTTAAATCCATTCCGCCATAGTGATAAGGCGTGCCGTACCATTGCGATAACTGTTCCCGCAATTGGGCAATGACCATAATCGGGTCTGATAATTCTGTTTTAACCGGAGGTGCATGATATTTACGCGGCGTCGATGAACAGCCGGCAATGGCTAATGCGCAAATAAAAAGCAGAGAACGGAATATGATTTTCATTGTATTATCCCCGGCACGGCTGACCTTCAACCCGCAATACTGTATTAATATCTGCGGGTGAAAGTCAATATTTGCCGTATTTTACCGGGTGTTAAGGCATTTTCCGGTAATAAAGTAGTGTCAGATTGTCGTCAGTGATAAATTCATCCGCCGGAGAAACATCCTCTTCATCCAGCCCGTGACGACCGCGCAAAATAAGAGCAACACTCCCGATTTTACGGGCATTTTTGAGCCAGGACTCGAATTCATCATGGGCAATAAACTTTGATTTTGTATCCGGATATAAATCGCTCAACCCGTATTTCAGTTCTCCCGGACGGTCAAACATATAAATATCACTGCGCTGTAATTCCCAGGCCACTGATGTACCGACACCGACACTGTTGACCAGAATATAACGGGCATCTTTCAGCAGAGCGATATTATCCTGAATAAAAATTTGCGGTAAATTCGCCCGTTCAGTGCGGGCCGGTAACAGCGAACTGACCGACAAACTGATCGCCACGGTACAAAATGCCGCCAGCATCCAGTAGCGGCACCCTTTTATCAGCGTGACCGCCGAAACCACAATCCAGAACAGGAAAATCGCAATTGCCCCGATAAATTTACCGCGTTCATCCGCAGAATAGACCAGAGTATTTTCCAGATTATTTATCACCAGCAGTGCAATAACTGCACCGAAACCGAAAATAATATTAATCACGGCATTCAGTTTGAATACCGTAACAGACTGTTTCTTTATCAGGGTATGAATATAGGCCGCCATTAAAATCGTCAGCGGTGCAATGACCGGCAGGATATAGGTCAGTAATTTTCCTTTGGCGATACTGAAAAATAAGAATGGTAATACAGTCCAGCACAGCAGAAAAAATAACGGCTTATTTTCCCGGCGCTGCTGCCAGCCCTGTTTTAATGCCCCGAATAAAAAACCGCTCCAGGGTAAAACACCGGCAAACAAAATCGGAATAAAGAACCAGAACGGTGAGAGGTTTTGCGCCTCTTTACTCATAAAACGCTGTAAATGCTCAACCACCATAAAATAACGCCAGAAATCAGGCTCTGCATGATACACCGCAATTGCCCACGGCAGCGTAATAAGCCCGGCCGCCGCAATCCCCGCCCAGCAATAACAGAGCATCGTTTTAAACCGGCGGTAGAAAATATGCACCGGGATCAGCGCAATAACCGGCAGCACCAGTGCCAGAAAACCTTTTGTCATCAGCGCCATGCCACAGGCCAGCCCGAAAGCAACCCAGTAGCCCAGCAAGGCACTCCGCGATTGCGCTGTTGTCAGACCATAACTGAGATAAATCACCAGGGTGACCCACATGGTCAGAATCGGATCCAGCGTGCTGTATGTGCCGAGTGCCAGCACAAGTAACATACTGGCATACAGGAAGGCGGCTGTGCGGGCGATGACTTTCTCATCCCACATTTTCATTGCCAGACGGTAAACCAGCAGTGTGCTGACCATTGTCGAAAAGAGGGCACCAAAACGCACCGCAAATTGTGTATGGCCAAACAGCATCTGACTGATGTTATTCACCCAATAACCGGCCACCGGTTTTTCAAAATAGCGGATATCCAGCAGATGCGGTACAACCCAGTTACCGTCAGCCAGCATTTCCCGGCTGATTTCCGCATAGCGGGTTTCATCCGGCTGCCACAACGCCCGGAATTCCAGAGGTAAAAAATAGGTCACTGCAATAAACAACAAAAATAATACAGTCCACATTGCGGCCGACGGATACGCCACATCAAACACGGACTTACGGCTGGTAACGTCCAATATAACCTCCGGACAAGAATACAATCTGATAACAACAAGGTAACAATCTCTGTTACTTCCATTAAGACCAGAGCCCGGCAGAATAATTCACGAAGTAACAGGATATTTTTGTTTATACAGGAAAGAACAAATGGAGGGATTAATTCAGACTTAATCGTTAATGACGGCTTAATAAAACACTAAGCCGCATTGTAATTATACTGCGGGTTTCTCTTTACTGTGGATCAGGCGCACACCAAACAGAATAAAAATAATACCGATACTTTTTATCAGCGACACACCTTCATTAAACCAGGGCAGGAATGCCGCCAGCAGATAGACAAACACATAACTCAGACTGATAAGGGGGTAGGCTTTATTGAGCGGCAAATCCCGCAGTGCGAGCAACCAGCACACCATCGACAGGACATACCCCACTAATCCGGTAAAAACAACCACAAACGGCTGCCATTGTGATAACAACCAGCGGATATCCAGCCACTGTGAACTCAGCGCAATGTCCGGTAATTGTGTCACGCCCAGTTTCAGCAGCAACTGAGCTGCGGTAACAAACAGCACACTGCCCAGCACCCAGAAATATCCGCGCATCAGTGTCCGGCTCCCATCAGAATCACGCCGGTGACAATCGCTGCCACACCGCACCAGTGTTTGCGGGTGACCCGCTCACCATATAAAAATTGCGCCACCAGGGTAACCACCACAAAGTTGATACTCAGCATAGGATAAGCAATATTCAGCGGCATGACCTGCAAGAGTTTCAGCCACAGCAGCATACCCAGACCGAGAAGAAATACGGCCAGCACCAGCCAGTACAGACCTCTGCGTTTTGCGTTTTTCTGTCCGGTCTGCCAGACATCCACCGCCTGCTTCTGGCAGATCTGTCCGCCGCAGGTGAGAAAACTCACAATAATCAGTAAGACGATTTGACCTGACACCATCACACCTTATGGCTGTTTATCATAGATATAGAGCGTCATTCTGCTGTTTTCAGTACGCTTGTCCGCCGGCGGCAGTTTGGCGTCGTAGGTATCATTTTTATCTGTTACCAACAGTGCGACCTGCCCTTTTTTGCGGGTTTCTGCCAGCCAGTCTGCGAAATTCGCATCATTCAGCAGCCGGTATTCGCTGTCCGGATATTTCAGACCATAAGTCAGTTCACCGGAATTATTCAGCAGGTAAATGTCATCGCGTTTCAGCTCCCAGGCCAGCCCGGCGCCGATACCAACACTGTTACTGACAATAAACGGACTCTTTTCCAGATCAGCCATATTCTGGCGGATAAACGCCTGCGGCAGTTTGGAATCCACAGAGTGATCCGGCACCGCGCTGCCGAAAGTCAGGCTGACCACCAGTGAGCAGGATGCTGCCCACAGCCAGTGTTTTGCTTTCAGCAGATAACAGAGATACCCGATGATGCCCCAGATGGTAAAGGCAACAATCCCCAGTACCACTTTAGACCATTCATCAGGCTGATAAATTGGTTTTTTAACCAGATAACTGGCAACGATCAGTCCGGCAACCGCCACCGCACCAAAAGCCAGGTTCAGAATACCATTCGCCTGTAACGCCTTCATCCGGTGTTTACGTACACAGTCAACTCCGTATTTGGCGATCATCACCGCCAGCGGCGCCATCAGCGGCAGCATATACGTCGGCAGTTTACCTTTGGCAATACTGAACAACAGGAACGGGGCAACAAACCAGCAGAACAGGAAGAACAGCGGCGGATTATTACGCCGCTCTTTCCAGCCCTTAAATAACGCACCGGGCAGCAACGCCAGCCATGGCAGGCAGCCAAGCAGGATCACCGGGATATAGTACCAGATTGGTGAAGCATGCTGGGCATCTTCGCCGGAGAAACGCTGGAAATGCTCCACCACAATGAAATAACGCCAGTAATCCGGTTCCTGCTGATGAACCGCAATCGCCCATGGCAGGCTGATCAGCACCGCGCAGATCACCGCCAGCGGGCCGAATTTCAGCAGCTCGGTGAAACGCCGCTGGTACAGCATCACCGGCAGCATAGCCACCACCGGAATTGCCAGCGCAAGGAAACCTTTGGTCATAAAACCCATACCGCAGGACAACCCCAGCAGGCACCAGGAGATTATCCTGGTTTTCAGGTTTTCGGCTTTCAGTGCCCTGAAGCTGAAAGCCATCGAGGCCACCACCCACATGGCAAACATCGGATCCAGCACGCTGTATGTGCCGACACTGAACACCAGAAACATGGAGACAAAGACCAGCGATGCAACAAACGCCGTATGGCGGTTGCGCCACATCAGGAGGGTCATCCGGTAAACCAGCAGTGTGCTGATAAGGATACTGAAGACAGAGCCTGCACGGACAGCAAAATTAGTATGACCGAAGACCAGTTGGCTGATGTTATTTACCCAGTAACCGGCCACCGGTTTTTCAAAATAACGCAGATCGAGTAATTCAGGGACAACCCAGTCGCCCTGTGTCACCATTTCACGGCTGATTTCCGCATACCGGGTTTCATCCGGATGCCAGAGCAGACGATCATTGATCGGGAAAAGGTAAGTTAACACGAAAAAAAGAGCCAGCAGAAAGGCTCCGATTTTACTCGCCCGGTTATTCAGCATGTAATGCTATCCCTCTTGTTGGCAGCCCAGCCACCCTTCCCGGCCGGGGAAATCCCCCCGTACCACTTTGCCTGTCGGTAATGTCGATAAATCAGACGGCAGCAGTTCACTGAGCGGACAAAAGCGGAAATTCTCATTTTTAATCCGGTCAAGTAATGCTTCAAACTGTGCAGCTTTGGACATGCCTTCCACTTCAGTGTGGATGGTATAGACCGGTACGCCCTGATCCCGTCTGATTGCATCCAGAATAAAGTCGTTAAAATCCGCATCAGCTACCTGCGGCCCAACCACTTCATCATAGGTCGGCAGTGTAACAGGGATCTGCACGGTTCCGGTAGTCCCGTCTGCAAGAAGCGGACGAAACGGATGCGTGCCGCGGCAATCACTGTTGTATGCAAAACCAAACGCCTGTTTGGCTTCAATCACCCTCTCATCCGCACGCCAGCCTGCTACCGCAGAGCACTGTACCGGCTGTCCTGTGGCCTGCGATAAGGCATCCGTTCCCAGGCGAATCTGTTCTGTGATTTGTGCCGGTGTCCAGCGGCCGGCTTTCGCCTGCCAGCCCTGGTGATCCCACGCATGCAGGCCGACTTCATGACCGGCATCCAGCGTCTGTTTCATCAGATAGCCGAGATCACGGGCGATTTTTTTACCCGGCCACGCCGTACCGGCCAGCAGAATATCGAGGCCGTACAATGACGCCGCATTGGATCTCAGCATTTTCCACAGAAACTTAGGACGTAAAAGGCGCCACAAGTGACGCCCCATATTGTCCGGCCCGACGCTGAAGAAAAAACTGGCTTTAATATCGTGTTGCGCAAATACCTTCAGTAACTGCGGCACACCTTCCAGTGTGCCGCGGTAGGTATCCACGTCAACCCGCAGGCCGACATTTTTCATTACTCGTCATTCCTCAGCTCTTCAACCGCACCGCGCAGGAAGAAGTCGAGTGTTTCTTCCACAGTCTGGCGGGTATCAATTGTCGGTTTCCAGTCCAGTAAACGCTCAGCGTTTTTGATGCTTGGTTTACGGTGTTCCACGTCCTGATAACCTTTACCGTAGTAAGTGCTGCTTTCGATTTTACGGAAGCCGGCAAACGGCGGGAAGTTGTCACGCAGCGGATGCTTCTCGAAGCAGTCGAGCAGCATTTCTGCCAGTTCACGGATACTCGCTTCGTTCACAGGGTTACCGATGTTGATAATCTGGCCGTCACACTTACCGTCACGGTTTTCAATGATGCGGAACAGCGCTTCGATACCGTCATGGATATCGGTAAAGCAGCGTTTCTGCTCACCACCATCAACCAGTTTAATCGGCGAACCCTCCACCAGGTTCAGTATCAGCTGAGTAATAGCACGGGAGCTGCCGATACGCGCGGAGTTCAGGCTGTCCAGGCGCGGCCCCATCCAGTTAAACGGACGGAACAGGGTAAATTTCAGACCTTCTTTCGCGCCGTATGCCCAGATAACCCGGTCAAGGAGTTGTTTGGAGACAGAATAGATCCAGCGCTGTTTGTTGATAGGACCAACAATCAGACGGGAATTGTCTTCATCAAACTCTTTATCATCACACATGCCGTACACTTCAGACGTGGACGGGAAGATGATCCGTTTGTTGTATTTCGCACAGTAACGGACGATTTTCAGGTTTTCTTCGAAGTCCAGCTCAAACACACGCAGCGGGTTACGGGTGTACTCGATTGGTGTGGCAATCGCCACCAGCGGCAGAATAACATCACATTTTTTGATGTGATACTCAATCCACTCAGTATGGATGCTGACATCCCCTTCGATAAAGTGGAAACGCTCATCACCGATGAAACGGTCAATCGCGGAAGAGCTGATATCCATACCATAGATATCGTAGTTGCCGTCCTGTAACAGGCGCTCGGTCAGGTGGTTACCTATGAAACCATTCACACCCAGGATCAGAACACGCTTACGGCGGGCAACCTGAGCCGTCGCTTTCGGGCCGACACGGACATCAGTCACGATACCCATTTCGGCAGCCAGACGCGCACCCTGCACATACAGACCGGATTCGCCCTGGCCGCTGATCACTTCCAGTGCGCCGTTTCCGCAGGCAATCACCAGCGGTTCAGCAGAGATAACGGTTCCCGGACGTTTGCCTTTGTTATCGGCCAGCACGCGACTGCGCCAGATAATCATTTTACGCTCACCCAGGAAAGTGAATGCCCCCGGATACGGCTCAGTCACCGCACGAACCAGGTTGTGGATCTGTACAGCAGGCTGATTCCAGTCGATCAGGCCATCTTCCGCACAACGGCGGCCGAAGTAAGTTGCCTGAGATTCATCCTGAACGGTGGTTTTATAAGTACCGGCCTCAATCAGCGGTAAGGTCTTATTCAGCAATGTTTCTGCTGCTTCACGGACTTTACCGTGAACAATCAGCGAGGTGTCATCCGCACCGATAGTGACTTTTTCCTGCGCGACAATATCGCCGGCATCGGCTTTGGCGACCATTTTGTGCAGAGTGACACCGGTTTCGGTTTCACCATTAAGCACTGCCCAGTTGATTGGTGCGCGGCCACGGTATTTCGGCAGCAGAGAACCGTGCAGATTGAACGCGCCTTTCGGTGCCAGCGCCAGAATCTCTTCGCTCAGCATGTCACGGTAGTAGAAAGAGAAAATAACATCCGGTTTCAGTTCACGGATGCGATCCACCCACAGCGGGTGGTTAACGTTTTCAGGGGCATAAACCGGCAATTCCATGTCCGCACTGACGCGGGCTACCGATGAGAAGAAATGGTTTTCACCCGGGTCGTCCGTATGGGTAAAGACGGCCTGAATATCAAAGCCCGCTTTTTTCAGGGCCTTCAATCCGACACAACCAATATCATGGTAGGCAAATACGATTGCTTTCATTAGTTTTTTTCCTGAGTTTCAGTTTCACTGGTCTCTTTCGCCTTAGCGCCGACCACTTTTTGAATAAAATACCGGGGACGTGCACGAACATCGTTATAAATCCGCCCGATATATTCCCCGAGCAGACCCATTGCCACGAATTGTGCGCCGATAAACATAAATAAGATAGCAAACAGGGTAAACACCCCTTCTGCCGCCCACAGCGCGCCAAAGGCCACACGCAGGATAATCAGTAACAGCGCCAGCAGGAAACCGGACGCGGCAATGATACTGCCGACAATGCTTAACAGACGCAGCGGTGCGGTGGTGAGGCAGGTCAGCAGGTCATACATCAGATTAATCAGTTTGAGGAAACTGTATTTTGAGTCACCGAATTCACGTTCGGCATGTCTGACATCAATTTCAATCGTTTTGCGGGCAAAGGTGTTCGCCAGAATCGGGATAAACGTACTGCGCTCATGGCACTGTAACATGGCGTCAATAATATGACGGCGGTACGCACGCAGCATACAGCCGTAGTCACCCATCGCGCTGCCGGTTGCGGCGATAATCATTTTGTTAATCATTTTTGAGGCGGTTTTGCGGAACCAGGAGTCCTGACGGTTCGCACGGCGCGTACCGACCACGTCATAGCCCTCTTCTGCTTTTTCAACCAGGCGCGGAATCTCTTCCGGCGGGTTCTGTAAATCCGCATCCATGGTGATCACCAGATCACCGTCAGCCTGTCTGAACCCGGCCATAATCGCGGAGTGCTGGCCGTAGTTACGGTTCAGCATGACAGCAACCACATGATTTTCAGGGATCGCTGCCGCCTGTGTCAGCAGTTCCGCTGAGCGGTCACGGCTGCCGTCATCCACCAGCACAATTTCATAGGTTTGTGTCAGCGACTGACAGGCTTTGATTGTACGTTCCAGCAACTGAGGCAGACTCTCTTCCTCGTTGTAAACCGGAATCACCACTGAGACTTTCTTAATTTCGTTAAATGACACTTATTTCTGCTCCGCAAGAATAGCTCTGATTGCGTCTGTCACACGGGTCACATCACTGTTTTTCATATCCGGGAAGAACGGCAGCGAACATAATGTCGCGGTATTCCACTCCGAGTTTGGCAGTGATAATGACGGGTACTGTTCCCGGTAATATTTCTGGGTATGAGCTGCACGGAAATGCAGGCCTGTCCCGATATTGACCGCTTTTAACTGCTCCATAAAGGTATCGCGATCGATGCCGCAGGCCGCTTTATCCACACGAATCATCAGCAGATGATTAGCATGCAGATGAGGGTAATCCGGCACTGATAACAATTTAACCGGCAGCCCGTCCAGGGCTTCACGGTAAAGCTGTGCCAGATGCGCGCGGCGTGCGTTCAGTTCGTCCATCCGGCTCAGCTGCACCACCGCAATCGCGGCGTGGATATCTGACAGGTTATATTTGAACCCCGGTTCGACCACTTCCGCCTGTGGTTTGCGCCCCTGCATCTGACGGTCAAACGCATCCACACCCAGCCCGTGGAACTTAAGACAACGGATACGTTGTGCAAGTTCATCGTCATCCGTCGCAATTAATCCGCCTTCCGCGCAGGTGACATTTTTAATCGCGTGGAAAGAGAAAATTGCCGTGCCTTTTTCACCAATCCACTCATCCCGGTAACGGGTGCCGACGGCATGAGCCGCGTCTTCCAGCAGGAAAATATTGTGTTCCTGCGCAATCACACGTAAAGCGATTAGATCACAGGGAGCGCCGGCATAATGAACAGGAATGATCACTTTGGTTTTTGGTGTAATGGCTGCGCGGACAGCATCCGGCTGAATCATCAGCGTGTCGCGGTCGACATCAATCATCACCGGTACCGCGCCGAGCAGCCCGATCATATTGATGGTGGAAACCCAGGTCTGTGAAGGCGTGATCACTTCATCCCCCGGGCCGACACCCAGTGCCATCAGCGCAACATGCATACCGGCAGTTGCTGATGCCAGGGCGATGGCGTGCTTACAGCCGAAACGCTGACAAAAATCCGCTTCCAGCTGCTGATTTTGCGGGCCGGTGGTGATCCAGCCGGAACGCAGTACTTTTTCAACAGCTGCGATTTCTGACTCCCCGATAGCTGGCCGGGAAAACGGAAGAAACTCAAGCATAAATACAACCTAATAAGAATCGGAAGTGATGATTATATCCTGAATTGATTCAATTGACGCTCAACACCAGGCTCCTGTTTAAATAAATCTTAATCTTTGCAGATGTAAATAACCGCGATTTTATGTGACAGCATAACAAAAATCAGCTGTGATGTTGATGCCAATTTGTTATTTGCCAATGAGTTTCTTGTGTTGGTCTGATACTTTTTATTTCTGACTGGAAAAGTTCGCTCAAAATATCTTCAGTCATAATTATCTGCGTTTCACCGGCCGCAAGTAACTGACCGCCTTTAAGTAACACCACAGCATCCGCATGCAGATAGCTGTGGTTCAAATCATGACCACTGGTAATAATCGTTCCCCGCCGCTCACAGAACCGGGCTATCCATTTATCCAGCATTGCCTGCTGGGTAATATCCAGATGGTTACGCGGTTCATCCAGTAACAGATATTTCCCCGACAAATCATCCGTAGTCCATAATTGCAAAAATATCGCCGCTATTTTCACCCGCTGCCATTCACCGCCGGATAATTGTGTGAGCATACGCGGTAATAACAGCGCCAGATGAAAATCACCGCACAGCTGATAAATAAGTTGTGTATTTTCCTGTACCGCCGGCATATAGAGTTGCAGATACTGGAACACTGTCATAACCGGCACACAGTCGGTGGTTTGTGTCAGATAAGCGCGAAACTGCGCCTGTTGCCGTTTGGGGATCGTTTTTAAGTCAGTGCCGCGATAGCGGATTTGCCCGTCATAGCGCACGGCATCCGCCAGTGCGGCCAGCAGTGTGCTCTTACCGGAACCGTTCGGCCCCAGCAGATGGATTTGCTGTCCGGCAAAAAATTGCAGGGCATCACAGGACAGGCGGCGACCGATGCGGATCCCGCTGACATCAAGTAACAGGTTTTCCATCAGCGGCGCCCTCCGTGATGCCGGGTCAGCAGATAAATAAAGGCCGGTGCACCGATGGTTGCGGTCACCACGCCAATCGGAATCTCAGCATCGGATAAAATCAGCCGCGAGCATAAATCTGCCAGCAGCAGGCTGACTGCGCCGAACAAGGCACAGGCGGGTAATAATGTACGGTGATCGGTAATGCCCATCAGCCGCAGCATATGCGGGATAATCAGCCCGATAAAGCTGATAGCACCGGCCACCGCCACACTCAGGCCAATCAGTAACCCGACGGCGATAATAAACACATTACGCCAGCGGTGTGCCGATACCCCGAGCTGCTGGGCATTGACCTCTCCCAGCGCAAGATAATTAAGCACCGGTGCCTGCCACAGCAACCACACCGCCACCACCGCTATCGCCGCCAGCAGCGGACTGAGCCGCCAGTCCGCCCCGGAAAAACTCCCCATCATCCAGTACATCAGCTGGCGTAAATCCAGACTGGTGCTGAAATATACCATCCAGGTCATAAATGCACCGCAGATAACACCGAGCGCCACCCCGACCAGCAGCAACTGACTGTTACTCAGCCGCCGGAAATGAGCAAACCAGAGCAAAATCAGTGTCAGCAATGTTGCCCCGATAACCGCACCGCCGCCCAGTACCCACAGCGGTGGCATGCCTTTGAAAAACAAGACGATAAAGACAACAAACACCCCGGCACCGTTACTCACACCAAGTAATCCGGGTTCCGCCAGCGGGTTTTCAAAAATCGCCTGCATCACCGCACCGGCCATCGCCAGCCCGGCTCCCACCGCAATCACCGCCAGCACACGCGGGAAACGCAGATCCCAGACAAATAATTGTGCGGTTTCAGATAACCACTGGTCCGGTAAAATCCACATTTCACCGGCGCAGAGTGCAACGGCGATCATTATCAGCAAGGTAACGGAAAGAAAAATTATGTGCTGAACATCCCGCTTTTTCCGCGTCTGTACCAGCTTTGTGATGGGGTTGTGAATATGCATGAGTTCCCTGTCATTGTTCAAGACGGGAGGCAGTATACCTGAGTCAGAAGCATGTTAATGTCTGACAAACCACAGAAAAGAAAACGACCTCATAAGAGGTCGTTTCAGGTCTTACTCTTTCGGTGTCGATTTCTCGACCTTGGCTTTCAGTTTCTGCCCCGGACGGAAAGTGACAACACGACGGGCTGTGATTGGAATATCTTCACCCGTTTTCGGGTTACGGCCCGGACGCTGATTCTTGTCCCGCAGATCAAAGTTTCCGAAACCGGATAATTTCACCTGCTCACCATTCTCAAGAGAACGGCGTACCTCTTCAAAAAACAGTTCAACCAGATCCTTCGCATCGCGTTTGCTCAGGTCCAGTTTTTCCGACAGATTTTCTGACATTTCAGCTTTAGTAAGCGCCATAGGTTTAGTCCCTCAAGGATGCTTTAAATCGCTGTTGCAACACGGCAACACATTTGTTTACGGTTGCTGCAATTTCATCTTCTTCAAGTGTACGCTCTGTATCCTGTAAGGTCAGACTGATCGCCAGACTCTTATAACCCTCAGCAACACCCTTACCACAGTACACGTCAAATAAGTTTATGCCAACTAACTGATTTACGCCAACTTTTTTACATTCGTTCAGAATGTCTTGTGCAGCGACGTTTTCCGGCACAACGATGGCGATATCCCGGCGGTTCGCAGGGAAGCGTGAAATTGCTTCAGCCTCAGGAATAATACGGTTTGTCAGTGCGTCCCAGCGGATTTCAAAGACAACCGTACGGCCGTTGAGATCCAGTTTTTTCTCCAGTTCCGGATGAACCACACCGATATAACCGATATGCTCATCTTCCAGATAAATCTCAGCACCTTGTCCCGGATGGAGGGCCGGATTTGTCGTTGCTTTAAACGATACACGATCTAATTTGCCAGTCAATTCCAAAATGGCTTCCAGATCACCTTTTAAATCATAAAAATCAACGACCTGTTTTTCTGATGACCAGTGTTCCTCATGACGGTTACCGGCGATAACGCCTGCCAGCATGGTTTCCTGGCGGATCCCGAGGTCTGCGGCCGTATCCGGCACAAAGCGCAGACCGGATTCAAACAGGCGGACACGACTCTGCTGACGGTTCTGGTTGTACACAACAGTGCTTAACAGACCGGTCAGCAAAGACAGGCGCATCGCAGACATATCCGCAGAGATTGGGTTCGGCAGAATAATCGCATCCTGACCCGGGTGCAGCAGAGTCTGAATTTTCGGATCCACAAAGCTGTAAGTAATCGCTTCCTGGAAACCACGGTCAACAAGCAGTGTTTTCACACGCTTAAGCGGCAGATGCGCTTCGTGGCGGGATGTCATAATCAGGTCAGCGCGCAGCGGAACATCCGGAATACTGTTGTAGCCGTAGACACGGGCCACTTCTTCCACCAGATCTTCCTCGATTTCCATATCGAAACGCCATGACGGTGCGGTCACCTGCCACTGACCCTGTGCGGTTTTCACATCGCAGCCCAGACGGGTCAGGATATCCGTTACCTGTGCATCATCCACATGGTGGCCGATCAAACGGTCAAGTTTATTACGGGTCAGTGTGATCGTTGCTGCTTTTGGTAAATCAGCTTCAGAAACAACCTCAATGATTTCACCCGGTTCACCGCCGCAGATATCCAGAATCAGGCGGGTGGTACGTTCAGCCGCGATACGCTGTAACTGCGGATCCACACCGCGCTCAAAACGGTGTGAAGCATCGGTATGCAGACCATACTGACGTGCCCGGCCGGTGATGGCCAGCGGGTTGAAGAACGCGGTTTCCAGCAGGATATTTTTGGTGGTATCAGACACACCGGAATGCTCGCCGCCGAAAATACCGGCCATGCCCAGCGCACCACGGCGGTCAGCAATGACCAGAATGTTGTCAGTCAGTGTGACTTCGTTACCGTCCAGCAGAGTCAGTTTTTCACCCTGCTCAGCCATACGGACAATCAGTTCACCCTCAAGGGTATCCAGGTCATATGCATGCTGCGGCTGGCCCAGCTCCAGCAGAACATAGTTGGTGATATCCACTACCGGATCGATAGAGCGGATGCCGCCGCGGCGCAGTTTTTCCACCATCCACAGCGGAGTTTTTGCTGTCACATCAACATTTTTAATCACACGACCGGTAAAACGCGGACACGCCTGCGGTCTATCAACACGGATCGGGAACATGTCCTGATGAACGGCTGCGACCGGTGACATATCCGGTGCCTGACAATCCATTTTATTGATAACTGCCACA
Source organism: Morganella morganii (assembly GCF_019402645.1). Taxonomy (GTDB): domain Bacteria; phylum Pseudomonadota; class Gammaproteobacteria; order Enterobacterales; family Enterobacteriaceae; genus Morganella; species Morganella morganii_D. Next base: position 1,144,928 of record NZ_VKKS01000001.1, on the reverse strand, counting down.
TCACGGGCCACACCACGGATGCTCAGACAGTCCGCACGGTTTGGCGTAATACTGATTTCAATGGCGGTATCACCCAGCTTCATATAGTCGCGCAGATCGGTACCGATTGGCGCATCTGCCGGTAACTCAATAATGCCGCTGTGATCTGCACTGATACCCAGTTCGGAAAATGAGCAGAGCATACCTTCTGACGGCTCGCCGCGCAGTTTTGCAGCTTTGATTTTGAAATCGCCCGGTAAGACCGCACCAACTGTCGCAACAGCCACACGCAGACCCTGACGGCAGTTTGGTGCGCCGCAGACGATATCGAGCAGGCGGTCACCGCCGGTATTCACTTTTGTCACACGCAGTTTATCGGCGTTAGGGTGCTGTCCGCACTCAACTACTTCCCCGACAACCACACCGGTAAACTGACCGGCAACGGCTTCTGTGCCGTCCACTTCCAGGCCGGCCATGGTAATCTGATCAGATAACGCGTCGCTGCTGACAGCCGGGTTTACCCATTCGCGTAACCAGAGTTCACTGAATTTCATGAGAGTATCCCGCCTTATTTGAATTGCTTGAGGAAACGAAGGTCATTTTCGAAGAATGCGCGTAAATCGCTCACGCCGTAGCGCAGCATAGTCAGGCGCTCCATCCCCATACCAAAGGCGAAACCGGAGTATATTTCCGGGTCAATGCCGACATTGCGCAGCACATTCGGGTGTACCATTCCGCAGCCCAGCACTTCCAGCCATTTACCGTTTTTGCCCATCACATCCACTTCCGCTGAGGGTTCAGTGAACGGGAAATAGGACGGACGGAAACGCACCTGCACTTCTTCTTCAAAGAAATGATTCAGGAAATCATGCAGAGTCCCCTTCAGATTGGTGAAACTGATATCAGTATCCACAATCAGGCCTTCTGTCTGATGGAACATCGGGGTGTGAGTCTGGTCGTAGTCGTTACGGTAAACGCGGCCCGGCGCAATAATGCGGATAGGCGGTTGTTTATCTTTCATGGTACGGATCTGTACGCCGGAGGTCTGTGTGCGCAGCAGACGTTTGGCATCAAACCAGAAGGTATCGTGATCCGCTCGCGCCGGGTGATGTGCCGGAATATTCAGTGCGTCAAAGTTATGATAGTCGTCTTCAATTTCAGGGCCGGATTCGACAGAAAAGCCCAGTTCGCCGAAAAAGGTTTCAATACGCTCAATGGTACGGGTGACCGGATGCAGGCCGCCGTTTTCCATGCGGCGTCCCGGCAGTGAAACATCAATCCGCTCTGCGGACAGACGGGCATTCAGCGCAGCAGATTCCAGAGAATCTTTACGGGCATTCAGTGCTGTCTGAACCTCTTGTTTGGCTTCGTTAATCACTGCACCCGCAGCAGGACGATCTTCCGGCGGCAGATCCCGCAGCGATTGCATCTGTAATGTTAAATGCCCTTTTTTACCCAGGTATTCAACACGTACCGATTCCAGCGCTGCAACATCCTTTGCCTCTTCAACGGCTGCTTTTGCCTGAGCAACCAGTTCAGCGAGATGTGGCATGTTTTCCTATTCCTCTGACCCTGTGGTCTTCAATTATGACGACGGGTGCTGCCGGACGTGATTGTCTCACCCGTTCCGGCAAACCCCTGAAACAAAAAAGCCTCCAATCCGGAGGCTTGCGGCGTTACTTTTCGTTTCTTTTTTACGCACAAAGCCCCCTGAGTTCAGGCGCTAAAGTAAAAAAAGAAGCGGAAAGAAACGATATTATTCATTTTCTCAACTATTTGTCAGTTAACAGGATATATTTCATCATATTACGCGAAAAACGTACGGATATACAATGACAAATTATTCATTCAGCAGATTTTTTCTGCCGGATAGCAAAAGAGGGAGCAAGCTCCCTCTTCTGTCTGAACAATTACGCCAGAGCGCCTTTTGCTTTTTCGACCAGCGCAGTAAATGCGGCTTTATCGAATACAGCGATATCGGCTAAGATCTTACGATCAATTTCGATGGATGCCTTTTTCAGACCGTTGATGAAACGGCTGTAAGACAGACCATTCTGACGAGCTGCTGCGTTGATACGTGCAATCCACAGCTGACGGAACTGACGCTTACGCTGACGGCGGTCACGATAAGCATACTGGCCAGCTTTGATTACTGCCTGGAAGGCAACACGATAAACGCGCGAACGGGCACCGTAGTAACCTTTCGCTTGTTTCAGAATTTTTTTGTGACGTGCGCGAGCAATGACACCACGTTTTACACGAGCCATACTAATCTCCTAAAGTCGTAAACTTTGCTAAAAACTTGCTTATGCGTATGGCAGGCAAGCGACAACTAAACCCAGATCCCCTTTGGAGACCATACCTTTCGGACGTAAATGACGTTTACGCTTAGTTGATTTTTTAGTCAGAATATGACGGAGGTTAGCATGCTTACGTTTGAAACCACCTTTAGCGGTTTTTTTGAAACGCTTAGCTGCACCACGTACAGTTTTAATCTTTGGCATTTTTATTTCCACTTCGCATTGTTAAACAACGAATTAGTCCGGCGAATAAAAGCCGGGGTTGCCCCCGGCATTTATTACTTGGATTGCCGGACTATTTCTTCTTAGGAGCGAGCACCATGATCATCTGGCGACCTTCGATCTTCGACGGGAAGGATTCGACGGAAGCTAATTCACTCAGATCGTCTTTGATGCGGTTAAGCACCTCAATACCGATCTGCTGGTGCGCCATTTCACGACCACGGAACCGCAGTGTGATTTTGGCTTTATCGCCATCTTCAAGAAAACGAACCAGGTTGCGTAGTTTGACCTGATAGTCGCCTTCATCTGTGCCAGGACGGAATTTAATTTCCTTAACCTGAATAACTTTTTGTTTCTTCTTCTGCTCTTTAGCCGATTTGCTTTTCTCGTAGAGGAATTTGCCGTAATCCATGATACGACAAACGGGCGGTTCGGCATTAGGGCTGATTTCAACTAAATCAACCCCGGCTTCCTCGGCTTTCTCAAGAGCTTCTCTCAGGCTGACAACACCAAGCTGTTCACCTTCAAGACCAGTTAAACGAACTTCATTGACACGGATTTCCGTATTGATACGGTTCGGACGTGCTGTTTGAATTCTTTTTCCGCCTTTAATACCTTATTCCTCCGGTTGTTCTTCAATTCTGCGACTGCGAATTTCTTCAAGCAGTGCGTCTTTAAATTCGCTCACGTTTATGCTGCCAAGATCGTTGCCGCGGCGGGTACGAACAGACACTTCGCCTGTTTCCATTTCCTTATCACCGCAGACCAGCATATACGGAACACGACGTAGCGTGTGTTCGCGGATTTTAAAGCCAATCTTCTCATTTCTCAAGTCTGCTTTTGCACGAATTCCGGCATCCTGCAGTTCTTTGACGACTTCCCGGACATAACCAGCCTGAGAGTCAGTGATGTTCATCACCACTACCTGGTTAGGCGCTAACCATGTCGGGAAGAAACCCGCAGTTTCTTCAGTCAGGATCCCAATGAAGCGCTCCATCGAGCCTAAAATCGCGCGGTGAATCATCACCGGGGTAACGCGTTCATTGTTTTCGGCAACGTAAGTTGCCCCCAGACGAGCCGGCAGAGAGAAATCGAGCTGCACTGTACCACATTGCCATGCACGATCCAAACAATCATACAAAGTAAATTCAATTTTCGGCCCGTAGAAGGCACCTTCGCCCGGCAGATATTCGAATTCGATGTTGTTTTCTTTCAGTGCAGAAGCCAGGTCAGCTTCGGCTTTGTCCCACTGGACATCAGAACCGATGCGTTTTTCCGGACGGGTGGACAGTTTAACCACGATCTTTTTAAAGCCGAAAGTGGAGTACATATCATAAACCATACGGATACAGGAACTGACTTCGTCCATTACCTGCTCTTCCGTACAAAAGATGTGCGCATCATCCTGTGTAAAGCCGCGGACACGCATCAGACCGTGCAGAGCACCGGAAGATTCATTACGGTGGCAGCTGCCGAACTCCGCCATACGCAGCGGCAGATCACGGTAAGAACGCAGACCCTGGTTAAAGATCTGAATATGACCCGGGCAGTTCATCGGCTTAATGCAATATTCACGGTTCTCGGAAGAGGTTGTGAACATGTGCTCTTTGTAGTTTTCCCAGTGCCCTGTTTTTTCCCACAGAACGCGATCCATCATAAACGGACCTTTCACTTCCTGGTAATCGTATTCTTTCAGTTTCACACGGACGAACACTTCCAGTTCACGGAAAATTGTCCAGCCGTCGTTATGCCAGAACGCCATACCCGGTGCTTCTTCCTGCATATGATACAGGTCAAGCTGTTTACCGATTTTACGGTGATCACGTTTTGCGGCTTCTTCCAGGCGCTGGAGATAAGCAGCTAACTGCTTCTTATCGCCCCACGCTGTACCGTAAATGCGTTGCAGCATTTTGTTTTCGCTGTCGCCGCGCCAGTATGCACCGGCGACTTTCTGTAATTTGAAGTTATGGCAGAAACGCATATTCGGTACGTGCGGACCACGGCACATATCGATATATTCTTCATGGAAATACAATGCAGGATGCTCATCCTGACCGATATTTTCGTCCAGAATTTCAACCTTGTAATCTTCACCACGGGAAACGAACGTCTCGCGGGCCTCACCCCATGTGACGCGTTTTTTCACCACGTCATAATCTTTTTTGGCGAGTTCCGTCATCCGCTGTTCCAGCTTCTCGAGGTCTTCCTGGGTCAGAGACTCATCGAGGTCAACGTCATAATAGAAACCATTATCGATTATCGGACCAATCGCCATGCGGGTGTTCGGCCATAATTGTTTGATAGCATGGCCTAACAGGTGAGCACAGGAGTGGCGGATGATTTCCAGTCCTTCCTCGTCTTTGGCGGTGATAATGGCTAAATCGGCATCGTGTTCAATCATGTCGCAGGCATCCGCCAGCGTACCGTTAACACGACCCGCGATACAGGCTTTCGCCAGACCGGCTCCGATATCATTCGCAACATCAAGGACAGAAACAGGATGGTTAAACTGGCGCTGACTGCCGTCAGGAAGAGTAATTACAGGCATTTTTAAATCCTTATCTACAGTGGTGACCCATACGTAAGATCACATATAGAAATCTCATTTATTTGATTTTCAGTACGTTACCGGCAATTTCTTGCGTACATTGCAAGCCGGGTCACACCTGCGGATCATAATCTGCCGGGCGCCCTTGCCGGAACTCAAAATCCATACTAGCACAGCAAATAAGGATTAATAGATTTATGTGACCAGGTATCTTAAAAAGTGTGCAGTATCACAAAGAATGCAGGAATTATGAGCATTTTCTTTTTAAAACAGCGCCTGCGGCGGATTTTAAATCATTTTCTGTACAACAGAATACTGTTATAAAAATCCGCCACAAACCGTTTTCAGGGAAGAACCAGATTATCCTCAGGCAATGAATCAGCTGCACTGAGAACATAAATGAACTTATATTCATAACCAAAACTTAAATGCAGAACCGACAGAAAGAGCCCGCCTGTCGCAATAAAAATCCGTAACATACGTGTTGTTATCATACCCGGTAATTTTAACTGTCAGTGTACAGAGAAAGTCCCGCATTATAACGGGACTTTCCTCCGGGGACGACCGCTTTGTCATAATCACAGGACATGATTATTCATATTGCAGAACCATCAGGTAAGATATTGATACAATTTATCATTCTTAATTCACCAATTGTAAAATGTTGTCCGTTATACTCCACCCGTAGTAGAGATAAGTGAACTTTTGGTATTTCTTATTGCGCCCTGATTCTGAATCAGGGCTTTTTTTCATTTTTTCGCACAACACGCAATTCCTCACACTCCCTCATTCTTTTATTCATTATTAATGATGCAGATCGTATGCTTTTTATTCACCGGAAACTGATGCGTGATACAGAAATATCAGACAGGTTTTATTGCAGAAGAAATTCAGCGGGACGATTTCCGTTGCAGCTTCACACTGCGGCGCAGTATCTGCAACGGAAGAGGAATTTATAAAGGGAAAAACAGAGAATCAGTCCGCCATCGCCAGTGCACGGTACGCATTTTTAACTTTCCACAGATAGCGCGGAGCCTGTGATGCCGGATGTCTGCTCTGCACATGCTCATAAAATTCATCAGCTGACAATGCATTAATTTTTTCAATCGCCAGCGCACGGTTGTTATCAAACGTGCGCAGCAAAGCCCCGGCACCGTTAACATAGGAGACAATCGTTGCGTAATTAAGGGTTTGCGGGTCGGTAATCCCGGCCAGATGCTGATCACGGATAATCCGGATATAGGTTGTGCCGATATCGATGTTAGTCTGCGGATCCAGCAGCTCACGGGTACTCGGTTCGCCGCTGCGGCCTTTCACGCGGTAAGCATCGCGCCCGGCGGCAGAGGCTTTAATCTGCATCAGACCCACTGCGTTGGATTTGCTGATCACATCCGGCCGGTAAGAGGATTCCACCTCAATAATTGCGCGGATCAAAGTTTCATCGACCTCATAGCGGTTAGATGCCTGGCGGATAAACTGATCAAACGGTGTGGCAGGATATGCACCACTGCCCCTTACAGGATAAACAGAAGAATCAGTGATGCCGGAAGATGGCGGTGTTATCCAGCCTCCGGAACCGGTACGGGTTTGTTTGCTGCTTCCTGAGCAGCCCGCCAACAATAATGCTATAGCAATCACACTAACGGTTTTTTTCACTCTGTTACCCTTTATCCGGCATTCTGACGAAGCTAAGAATACTGAAAACACACATAAACCAAAAGGAGTTTACTTAACTTTTACATTTTATGTGATTCATAGCATAGTGTGAATCGATCGTATTGAATGTTATAAAGATATTACGGAAGTGCTTGACAGCATCAAACGATATTGATAATCATTATCAATAACGATATCCTTAGTTATTGTCACACTTTAACCAGGCAGGCTGATAAAATGAACAAAAAGCAGAATACGTTTTCCCTCCCGTCCCTGACACAGATATTCCGCCATGCTGTGCTGCTCCTTACCCTGTGTGCAGTCAGCGGGTATTCCGCTGCGGCGGAGAAAAAATTTAAGGTCGTTACCACCTTCACCATAATTCAGGATATCGCGCAGAATGTGGCCGGTGATGCCGCAATTGTGGAGTCCATCACCAAACCCGGTGCTGAAATCCATGATTATCAGCCAACCCCGAAAGACATTATGCGGGCACAGGATGCGGATCTTATCCTGTGGAACGGCCTGAACCTGGAACGCTGGTTTGAGCGCTTCTTTGAAAATTTACAGAATGTCCCGGCGGTTGTTATTACCGGGGGTATTACCCCTAATTCTATCCGCGGCGGTGCGTATAACGGCAATCCGAACCCGCATGCCTGGATGTCCCCGACCAATGCACTGATGTACATCGAAAATATCCGTGCCGCTCTGGTGAAACATGACCCGGCCAATGCGGAAACCTACAATAAGAATGCAGCGGCGTATGCAGCGAAGATAAAAGCACTTGATGCCCCGCTGCGTGCCCGTCTGGCCAATATCCCGGAAAACCAGCGCTGGCTGGCAACCAGTGAAGGTGCTTTCAGTTATCTGGCTAATGATTATGGTTTTCAGGAAGTGTATCTGTGGCCGATTAATGCAGAAGAACAAGGTACACCACAGCAGGTACGCCACATGATTGATACCGTCCGTGAATATAAAATCCCGGTCGTATTCAGTGAGAGTACGATTTCAGACAAACCGGCTAAACAAGTCGCCAAGGAAACCGGTGCGGAATACGGCGGTGTGCTGTATGTGGATTCCCTGTCCGCCGCTGACGGCCCGGTTCCGACCTATATTGACCTGCTCAATACGACTGTAAATACCATCGCCAAAGGATTTCATCAATGAGTGATCAGTTCAGCAAACCACAGCTGGTTGTCGATAACGCCACTGTCACCTACAACAACGGCCATACCGCGATTTTTGATGCCAGTTTCAGCATAGAGGGCGGATCTATCTGTGCCCTCGTCGGTATTAACGGCAGCGGTAAATCCACCCTGTTCAAAACCATTATGGGGCTGGTCACTCCGACACAGGGCCGGGTGACACTGAATGATGAACCGGTACGTACCGCGCTGAAAAAAAATGTGATTGCCTATGTTCCGCAGACAGAAGAAGTGGACTGGAACTTTCCGGTTCTGGTATCTGACGTGGTGATGATGGGTCGCTACGGTAAAATGGGCTTTCTGCGCATTCCCGGCAAAGAGGACAAAAAAGCCGTAGCCGTTGCACTGGAGCGTGTCGGCCTTACCGGATTAGGTCACCGCCAGATAGGCGAACTCTCCGGCGGACAGAAAAAGCGCGTGTTTCTGGCACGCGCCCTGGCACAGAACGGCAAAGTGTTGCTGCTGGATGAGCCGTTTACCGGTGTGGATGTCAAAACGGAGAATGCGATTATCGATTTACTGCGTTCACTGCGCGAAGAGGGACACCTGGTGCTGGTATCCACTCATAACCTCGGCAGTGTGCCGGAGTTCTGTGATCACGTGATCCTGATAAACCGTACTGTGCTCGACAGCGGCCCGACCGCCACTACGTTTACACAGAAAAACCTGGAAAAAACTTTCGGCGGTGTTCTGCGTCATATCAATCTGTCCGGGCCGGATCTGCATGACGACGACGACCCGCGCTCACTGACGGTCATTACTGATGACGAACGCGCCGCTGTTTTCTACGGTCATCAGGATAATCTGACGGTACAGACCGGCAGTAAGGAAGAACAGCCATGACAGAGCTGTTACTCCAGCCGTTTGAATATAACTATATGGTGAAGGCCATCTGGGTGAGTGGCATTGTGGGTGCTGTGTGTGCCTTTCTGTCCGCTTACCTGATGCTCAAAGGCTGGTCACTGATGGGGGATGCTCTCTCCCACTCGGTGGTTCCCGGTGTGGCGGGAGCTTATGCTCTCGGCTTTCCTTACTCTGTCGGTGCTTTCTTCACCGGCATGCTGGCCGCCCTTTCCATGACCTTTGTCCGTCATCTGACCCGGTTGCGGGAAGATGCGGTGATCGGGTTTATATTTTCCACTTTCTTTGCAGCCGGTCTGTTGATCGTCTCCCTGAACCCGACCTCTGTGAATGTGCAAACTATTATTATGGGAAATATCCTCGGAATTGCTGATGAAGATATGTTGCAGGTGGAAATTATTACTGCCATTTCTTTCCTCGTGCTGATATTTATCCGGAAAGATCTTCTGGTGGTCTTTTTTGATGAAACACACGCCCGTTCCATCGGCCTGAATCCGCTGGCACTGAAAATTATTTTCTTTACTCTGCTCAGCGCCTGTACTGTCGCGGCACTCCAGACGGTCGGGGCGATTCTGGTCATTGCTATGGTGATAACCCCGGGAGCTACCGCCTATCTGTTAACCGATCAGTTTAAAAAATTGCTGGTTATCGCCGTCGTTTTAGGGGCGGTCACCAGCAGTGCCGGTGCCTATATCAGTTATTTCCTGAACGGGGCGACCGGCGGCATGATTGTGACCTTACAGACCGTTATTTTCCTGATTGCCTTCTTCTTTGCACCAAAACACGGCATGCTCTCCGCCCGCCGCCGTGCCCGCCGGGAATCAGCAAAACTGCGTCAGGAGGCAAACTCATGAGTGATTTTCTGACCTCACTGTTTATCGACCCGTTTACCTTTCCGTTTATGCAACGGGCCATATTTGCCGCGATCCTGACCGGCGCGGTCTGTGCTGTTCTCTCCTGCTTTCTGGTGCTCAAAGGCTGGTCACTGATGGGAGATGCCATTTCCCATGCCGTTCTGCCGGGCATTGTGATAGCTTTCGTGATGGGTATTCCGCTGATTATCGGGGCATTTGTATCCGGGCTTTTCTGTGCCTTTGCCACCGGTTATCTGAAAGAACACAGCCGGATCAAAGAAGATACAGTGATGGGGATTGTTTTCTCCGGCATGTTTGCCCTCGGTCTGGTGCTGTTTACCCGCATTGATACTGAACAGCACCTGACGCACATTTTGTTCGGTAATATCCTCGGGATCACACAGGCAGAACTGCGTCAGACCCTGATTATCGCCGGGCTGACCATGGTGGTGCTGATGGTGAAATATAAGGATTTCATGCTGTACTGCTTTGATCCCAATCAGGCCCGGGTTCTCGGGCTGCCGGTACGTATGCTGCACTACGGACTGTTATCACTGCTTGCACTGACCATCGTGGCATCCCTCCAGGCAGTCGGGATCATTCTGGTGATCGCCATGCTTATTTCACCGGGTATCATCGCCTTCCTGCTGTGCCGCAGTTTCGGCAAAATGATTCTGGTGGCAATTCTGGTTTCTGTCAGCTCAAGTTATATCGGTACTGTCGTCAGCTTCCATATCGACGGGGCTACCGGTGCCTGTATTGTACTGGTGCAGGCGCTCTGTTTCGTGCTGGCACTGATTTATAACCAGCTGCGGTTATCTGCCCTGAAACGCCGCAGACAGGTTGCCTGACCCTCTGCATAGCGGGGGATATTCTGTCACCGGAATATCCCCCGTGTCCGGACTCTTCCGAAACAGCCGTCCTTTTTTGTCCTTTTCTGTATTTCCCCGCAGTTACTGTGTAATTTGTGTGAGATGTCCGCTTTTTTCTTTTATTTTCCGGCGGTAAGATAGACTAACTGATAGACGGCTTAGTGAGGTGGCTCATGTGGCAGGCAGCAGGACGTATACTCAGTGAACATTTCGGCGAACATTCGTTCTCTGACAAAAAACAACTCAATGGCGGTGAAATCCATCGTTCCCGGAGTGCCCGTTACGGTGATCATCCGGTTTTCATCAAATATAACCGGCGTGACATGTTGCAGGTATTCAAAACCGAGGCGGAGCAGCTTGATGCCCTCAGCCGCAGCCGTACACTGACAACCCCCGCCGTTTATGGTGTCGGGTCGACAAAAGAGTTCAGCTTCCTGATTATGGAATATCTGCCGCTGAAGCCTTTTGATTCTCATTCCGCATATATGTTCGGGCAGCAGCTGGCGCGTCTGCATCAGTGGCATGAGCAGCCCCGTTATGGTTTCGATGAAGATAATCTGCTGGGCACTAACCCGCAACCGAATGCCTGGGACAAAAAATGGGCGTCTTTCTTTGCTGAAAAACGTATCGGCTGGCAGTTACAGCTGGCAAAAGAGAAAGGCATTATCTTCGGCGATATCGACAGTATTATTCAGCGTGTGCAGCAAAAACTGGCAAACCATCAGCCACAACCCTCCCTGCTTCACGGCGACTTATGGCCGTCAAACTGTGCAGCAGTGGCTGACGGCAGAACTGTCGTGTTTGACCCTGCATGTTACTGGGGCGATCGCGAATGTGATCTGGCGATGCTCTCTTTTTTCCCTGAGCTGCCGATGCAAATCCTCGACGGCTATCAGCAGGTCTGGCCGCTGGAGAGTGGTTTTTTAGAGCGTCAGCCGCTGTATCAGCTCTATTATCAGCTTCACCGCAGCCATTTATTCGGTGACCGCTATTATCAGAGTGCTCAGGCCATTATTGACGATATTCTCGCGGGATAACCCCCGTTTTCCGGCTAAAAAAATACCCCGTCAGAGACTCTGCGGGGTATTTTTTTATTCAGGCTGTACTGCTTACCAGTTAAGGAATTTAATTAAGAACCACGCAATCGCGCCGATAAATACCGGCAGCACATACAGCACAAAAATCTGCCGGAAAATAGTGTGATTCGGAATCCGAATTTTGGCGATTAAATCCGCCGGCGTTTTTCCGCTCTCTCTGGCATTTTCAATAATGGTCTGATCTTCAATGTTCTCGCGAATAAATTTTACCTGCCGGGACATACGGATACCGGATGCACTCAGTGCCAGCCCCACAAACATCAGGATATAAATCAGTAAAAAACTCAGATTATGACCTTCAAAACCGAGTAATTTATCCGGCACAGGGGAATTATTCCAGAATGTATTCAGGAAAGGGGTATTCACACGGATCATTTCCGTCACCACATTAATAAAATCCCCGATAACAGCATTAATTTTATCACTGCCGGTACTCTGCTGATGAGCCAGTTTCAGTAATGAAACAATGGTTGAGATCAGAGCCGGAATAAAAACCACCCAACCAGCTACCCGTTTAAATACAGCAACCCAGCGGGCCTGTTGCAGCGTCATGCGCTTTCCTCATTTGATTTTTTCCCTGTAATCATAGCGCAGAAATCAGGAGAAGATCATTATCATTATTCCGGACTTTTTTACCCCGTAAATTATTAAGTCACCTGATGAACTCTCCGGCCCGGCTTGTTACAATCAGAGAGTGTTTTAATTCATTGCAGGATATCAGGAGCATACACTATGTCCCACACCTTACCGGTACAGGCCGCTATTTTTGATATGGATGGTTTACTGATTGATTCCGAGCCGTTCTGGCTTCAGAGTGAAAATCAGGTTTTCAGCAGCATTGGTCTGGATATGTCACTGCGGGATAAACTGCCCGATATGCTGGGTCTGCGCATCGACCAGGTCGTGGAACTGTGGTATCACGCTTCGCCGTGGCAGACCCCCTCCAAAGAGGAGATTATACAGCGAATTATTGATTCCACTATCGCAATGGTGGAAAAAGAGCGCCCGCTTCTGCCCGGCGTGGAACATGCTCTCTCTCTGTGCCGATCACAGGGGCTGAAAATCGCGCTGGCTTCCGCATCGCCGCTCTATATGCTGGAATCCGTACTGGAAATGTTTAACATCCGCCATTATTTTGATGCTGTGGTTTCTGCCGGTGATCTGCCATACAGCAAGCCGCATCCGCAAGTTTACCTGAATGCCGCTGAAGCGCTGAGTGTCCCGCCGGTACAATGTGTTGCACTGGAAGATTCGGTTAATGGTATGATTGCCTGCAAAGCCGCCCGGATGCGCTCCATTGTGGTACCGTCTGCTGAAATGGCAGCAGATCCGCGCTGGTCACTGGCGGATTACCGTCTGTCATCACTCAGTGAACTGACTGCCGCCATGGTCAGCTGAGTATTTTTGTGGCGGGAAATATCCCGCCCTGCTCCGTTAGTGAAATATTCCGGAGTTATTCATTAATAAATAAGCCTTTTTCTCTCTTACCCTATGGCCGGGCGTCATAAAAGACTTTATACTGTAACACTGTATAAATAAACACCTGAGTATTTACCCGGTATCATGACGGCTGAGGGTCACCTGCTTTTCTCTGTCGCTTCTGTAGTGATGGTTCATCAGCTTCAGATTTCGCCTGATATCAGTCAGGGGGATTGGCTGCACCTGCTCCCCGGCGCCCTCGCCGGTGCACTGCTGCCGGATATCGACCATCCGAAGTCCATGCTGGGCCAGTGGGTCCGCTTTATTTCTGTACCGATCTCCCGCCTGTGCGGCCACAGAGGTTTCACTCACAGCCTGCTGGCCATTCTGACCGGCGTTGTCTTATTCCGCACACAACTGCCGGTCAGTTGGTCTGTCCCGGCCGATTTTTATCAGGCAGTAATTGTCGGGTATCTCAGCCATCTGGCGGGGGATATGCTGACCACCTCCGGGATCCCGCTGCTATGGCCGGTGCGCTGGCGTTTTTGTATTCCGCTGCTGGGCAGCAAAGCCAACAAACGGGCAGAGCGCAGTGTGGCGCTGGTTGTATTGCTGGCTTCGTTCTATCTGCCCGCACACTGGGAAATCTGGTGGGATCATCTGCGGGAGCTGGTGCTGGCTCAACTATCGGCCAGGTTATAGATAATCCGTTTTATATAACCATCTGCTATAGGAAAAAGCCCATTTAGTGCCTGTGCAAGCTAAATCAATCCCTGTGATCTACAATATAGCTATAAATAATTCAGATTCATTATAAGTAATGCATAAAACTCCTGTTAATCTATAACGCATCTTTTACAGTTTCAGCATTTGCATAACTGTATGCGATTTAGTCAACACACTATAACAACATACCAACAGGTATCGGAGACCGGGATGAACTTTCCATTAATCAGCAATCTCGCCATATTCGTTATTCTGCTGCTGGTGCTGATGAAGCTCTGCAGCAATAAGGACTGGAGTCTGTCCAAAAAGGTACTCACCGGTCTGGTGATCGGTGTTCTGTTCGGCCTCGGGCTGAATGCATTCTACGGTACAGAGCATGATGCCGTAAAACAGGCACTGCCATGGTTTGATATCATCGGTAACGGCTATGTGAAGCTGTTACAGATGGTGATCATGCCGCTGGTCTTCGCGTCCATTCTCAGCGCGGTTGCCCGTCTGCATCAGGCATCATCGCTGGGTAAAATCAGCGTGCTGACTATCGGTACTCTGCTGATCACTACCGCAATTGCCGCGTTAATCGGTATTTTGATCACTCTCGCCTTTGGCTTAACCGCAGACGGTCTGATTCAGGGTGTGAAAGAAACCGCGCGCCTGACCCAACTGGAATCCCAGTATGCGGGTAAAGTGTCTGACCTGACACTGCCGCAGCTTATCCTGTCCTTTATTCCGAAAAACCCGTTTGCTGACCTGACCGGTGCTAACCCGACATCCATCATCAGCGTGGTGATTTTTGCTGCCTTTATGGGGGTTGCCGCACTTCAGCTGATTAAAGACAACGAAGAGCGCGGTGCCAAAGTGCTCGGGGCGATTGATATCCTCCAGGCATGGGTGATGAAACTGGTGCGTCTGGTAATGCGCTTTACCCCTTACGGCGTGTTTGCTCTGATGACCAAAGTCGTTGCCGGTTCAAATATTCAGGACATCATTAAATTAGGTACTTTCGTTGTTGCCTCTTATATTGCGATCCTGCTGATGTTTGTGGTTCACGGCCTGATTGTTGGTATTGCCGGTATCAACCCGCTGCGTTTCTTCCGTAAAATCGCGCCGGTACTGACCTTCGCCTTTACCAGCCGTTCAAGTGCAGCCAGTATCCCGCTGAGCGTGGAAGCACAGACCCGCCGTATCGGTATTCCGGACTCTATCGCCGGGTTTGCGGCCTCCTTTGGTACTACCATCGGCCAGAACGGCTGTGCGGGGATTTACCCTGCCATGCTGGCCGTTATGGTTGCACCAACCGTCGGTATTAACCCGTTTGACCCGCTGTGGATTGCCACCCTGGTCGGTATTGTTACTGTCAGTTCTGCCGGTGTTGCCGGTGTCGGTGGTGGTGCAACCTTCGCTGCACTTATTGTCCTGCCTGCAATGGGTCTGCCGGTCACACTGGTCGCACTGCTGATTTCTGTCGAGCCGCTGATTGATATGGGACGTACCGCACTGAACGTCAGTGGTTCCATGACCGCAGGGACAGTCACCAGCCAGATCCTGGGCCAGACAGATAAAGCACTGTTTAATAATGATAACGACGAGGACTTGCAACAGGGGTAATATCCCGCCGATGATTATCGTCAGATAACAGAAAATGCACCACTGTGCACCAGAGTCACTATATAATACGAAACAGCCGCGCCGGACATCCACCAGTGCGGCTTCTTCCCGGGCTTCACGTTCTGCCTGTTCGCGTTCCATCTGTTCAACCCGTTCACGCTGCTTCATATTCCACACTGAGCCCCGGAACATTTCCACCTGCACATCGTTTCGGCAGGTCACACGGTTCACCGTCCTGATAGAAAATACGCTCACCTTCCGGGGTGATGTCTTTCGGAAACGCTCCCGTAAATGCGCGTGCTGCCGGTGACTGGTTTCAATAATCAGACTACTGTCTTCCGGCACGTTGTCATCGATATAAACCAGCTCATAACCGTTATTGTCTTTCGCCACCGGGATATCCGGGTGCGGTTGCACCGGGAGCTGTATGGTTTCAATAACCTGTTCTGCCGTCCGGATTTTACGGTTGGATATCGCTTCGGTTTTGGCACACACGGTTATGACTTTCATCAGTTCGGTACGGGAATCACCAGGCTCACAGGATGAATGGCCGGGACAGTGCTACCAACACCCGCCAGCCACCCAATTCACAACATGAAGGTAGTTAAAGGGGAGAAATCCCCTCTTTGAATTTCAGACATAAAAAAACCCGCGATTGCGGGGTTTAGAATTTGTGTAGTGCGCTAACCGTAAGATGCCGGGTACCGGGAGGTAATAAGGCACTTTCGGACAAAATGCAAGTGTGGTTGTTGCATCAGTATTTACTGACATCACGTATATACATTGAACGGAATGATTGGCTCATCTTTTTACACCAGCTCTTTCTTCATAATAAGGATCCGAACACAAAGACAGATCTGTCGTGTATTTTTGAATAAACATGTTTTTTTCTGGGCATTTTTCATAGTTATTCGCGGTTAACTCTGATATTAAATACCAAGTAACAGGGAAAGATAGTAAGAAAATAAAAAACAAGCTTTTGAATATCCATATATATTTGTTTGTGTCTTTTATTCTTTCATTTTTTCTCTGAAGAATAAGGGATTTAATAGCAACGCTAATGAAAAAATATGACAACAAAGGGGTTGCGGTTGTAAATACAATCCCTTGTGATAAAAATATCATGTCGCTTTTTTTCTCTAAAACATCTAGTACCGTATTCGCCCCTAAAAAAAACAAAGGAATGAAAAGTACTCCGAGTATGAAAAAGAGGATAGCCCCTATTTTTTGTTTATTTATCATCTGTTTCCCTTCCAATATTTTTCATGTTCAGGAATGTTTTTTATTTCTCTCATTTTTTTTACTAGTTTCTCGCTTAATTCAAAATAAGAATCTAAGTAATTCAATAAAATAGCAACTGTAAAACCAACAACAAATACTGCCCCACCAATAACAATTGGACTGGCAACAATAAAAATAGATAAACCTAATGTTCCTGATCCCCAGGCAATGAACGAAGCGACTCCCAGCTTCGCCACATCCATAGTGATATCACCGACAAAATTATACAGGTCATAATCTTTCTGGAAAATAAGCTGTAATAACCGGAATCCGGCTGCGGCAATAAAAGTATAACGCATACCATCAATAGTTGCGGCATTCAGTCCGCGCTGACCTATCCCCATGCCGATCACTTTACCATTATCAGCCAGGTAATGAGTCGCATTTAATTGATGACGTAATCCTGCGTAACCACTGAGTTTGATCATAACGCTGCCATTGGCAGCAATATACTCTGTTGCCGTGATGCCGAATTTAAAATTAAACTCGTGTAATAATGCGGCTACGGAAAACCCTTCCGCGTATATTACCGATATATGAACTGACAAAAGAATAGGCATCATGGACATAGGATTTACCATGATCTTTCAGTTCATTCAGAACCTTTCCTGCTTCATCCGGTGTCAGTAACACAATGACGCGTTCATTATCCCGTAACTGTTTTTCCAGTCCGATAGCATCA
>NZ_VKKS01000001.1:968900-1127571 GCF_019402645.1 Morganella morganii | reverse complement strand
GCGTTCATTATCCCGTAACTGTTTTTCCAGTCCGATAGCATCAAAGAACTCATGCTGAGGGCGAAGCTCATTGATTCTGGCTTTTCCGCTCAGAATGTCTCCGAGATAGCCGCTCATTGTCGGATCATACTTTTTATCGCTCATGTATTCCCTTACATCAGACAAAATACAGCACCGACATCACTTCGATACTTAAGTTAAATTGCAATATTCCATAATCCCTGTGAAAGCGCAAGCTCACTTTTAGTCCCGGTGCTTTCGACTTAGTACCGGGTCATAATTAACAGTCAGCGGGTTAACTATCCGAACAGTTTTTTGGCCTGCTTTTCTATACTAATAGCAAGATTCGCACTGATACCAGTTCCAGTGCAATACCCTGACCCGGATTTTTTCTGAAAAGTAAATTTGTAAAAGCTACTCTGCCGCCGGTTAGTGCCACAGACCCGGCATTATCGCTGACGCCCTCCGCAAACCGGTATAAAAAAGGCCATAACGCTCTGCGTTACAGCCTTTTCATCATCATGGTCGTGATTAATTCAGGAATTCACCGCTGCGCAGTGCTTCAATACGCTTATCCAGCGGCGGGTGTGATAAAAACAGTTCGCTGAACGATTTATTACGGCCGTTGATACAAAACGCCATCATACTGCCCTCTTCCTGCGGCTCGTAGCTGGTTTTCAGGCGTTGCAGTGCGGCGATCATTTTCTCGCGGCCCACCAGCTTTGCGGAACCCGCGTCAGCATAGAATTCACGGCGGCGTGAGAACCACATGGTGATAATGCTGGCCAGAATACCGAACACAACCTCCAGCACCATCGATACCGCAAAATAAATCATCGGGTTACCCTGGCTGCCGGAATTTTCGTTATTGTTATTTGACATAAACCCCGCCGCCAGCTGTGCCAGAATCCGGGAAATAAAGATAACAAAGGTGTTTACCACACCCTGTAACAACGTCATGGTCACCATGTCACCATTCGCGATATGGCTGATTTCGTGAGCGATAACTGCCTCCGCCTCATCGCGGCTCATATTTTCCAGTAATCCGGTGCTGACCGCCACCAGCGACGCATCACGGCGCGCACCGGTTGCAAAAGCGTTAATGTCCGGTGCATGGTAAATCGCCACTTCCGGCATGCCGATACCGGCCTGCTGTGCCTGACGGCGTACCGTTTCCACCAGCCAGCGCTCGGTTTGAGTGGACGGATTGGTGATCACCTGCCCGCCGACAGAACGCAGCGCCATCCATTTTGACATCAGCAATGACACAAATGCACCGCCGAAACCAAATAATCCAGCCATAATCATCAGTCCGGTCACACTTCGGCTCTGAACGCCGGTCAGCGACAGAATAATGCCGAAGACGACCATTACGGCCAGGTTTGTGAGTAAAAATAATGCAATCCGCATCATATCAGTATGATCCTTTAAATAGTGTGCCCATCATATGCCTCAGAAAATAAGGATATTTTGCCATATTTCAAGGCTTTTTAACGTAATAACTTTAATTATTAAACAACTTTACACTTAATTTTAATAAAACAACCTTTTGATGTTTTGTGCGATCTGGCTTGCTGTGCAGATAATCATCGTTTTTTATTAAAAAATCACTTTACTTTTTAAATAGGAAAAATTATCATTCTCGTTGTCGGTACCTGAGTAAATTACTAAGGTATTGACAAACGACATTGCTCACATTGCTTCCAGTATTTCGAAGTTTCTCAGCCAGCCATCGCGCTGGCTTTTTTTTATCCGTCAGCGGGCATAAAACTCCACCGGCAGATTATCCGGGTCAAAACAGAAGAAAAATGATTTGCCGGTAAATTCATCAGTACGGATGCTGTCACAACAGACGCCGCATTGTTTCAGGTGAGTTTTCCATGCGGTCAGATCCTGTACTGAAAATGCCAGATAGCGCAAACCACAGGCTTCCGGTTGTGTTACCCGCGCCGGACTTGCCGGGAAGGTAAAAAGCTCCGGAAGATACTCCCCGTTCAGCGCCAGATCGACTTTGTGAGAATCCCGTTCAGCGCGGTAGTGTTCACTAATCACTGTAAATCCCGGCACATCACAATAAAACGCCTGGCTGGCCGCAAGATCAGAGGCAATCACGGCAATATGATCCACTTTTTCAATCTTCAGCATACATTTCCTGTATGACGCCCCGTTGCCGGGGCGTTTGGTTTACGGCTTTGTTTTACAGTGGCTGAGTCTGTGCTTCCACCGCCGCCAGCGCCACCATGTTGACGATACGCCGCACGGAGGAAATAGAAGTCAGAATATGCACCGGTTTGTTAATCCCCATCAGTACAGGGCCGACTGTTACCCCTTCAGAGGTAGTCACGCGCAGCAGGTTATAACTGATGCGGGCTGCTTCCCCGTTCGGCATAATCAGCAGATTTGCCGCACCTTTCAGCGGGCTGTCCGGCATCAGGTCACGGCGGATAGCTTCCACCAGTGCCGCATCGCCGTGCATTTCCCCGTCGATCTCCAGTGAGGGTTCCCGCTCACGGATCAATGCCAGTGTGTCACGCATTTTCTCTGCGGACGGTGACGGACAGGAGCCAAAGCTGGAGCGGGACAACAGTGCCACTTTCGGCTCAATACCAAACCGGCGCACCGCTGCCGCAGCCATCAGCGTAATTTCGGCCAGCTGTTCTGCTGTCGGATCATCATGCACATAGGTATCGGCGATAAAAGTGTTACCGGTCGGCAGACTGAGCGCATTCATCGCCCCTGCCGTATGTACGCCTTCGTGGAAACCAAACACATTTTCCACAATCCGGTAATGTTCATGATAATCACCGACAATTCCGCAGATCATGCCGTCCGCCTCGCCACGGTGCACCATAATGGCACCGATGCTGGTCGGATTGGTGATAATCGCACGGCGTGCCTGTTCCTGTGTCACGCCCTTGCGTTTCATCAGCTGATAATATTCCTGCCAGTATTCGGCGAAACGCGGGTCACTTTCATTATTCACGATTTCAAAATCCTGATCCGGCACAATTTGCAGTCCCAGTTTTTTGATTCGCATTTCAATCACATCAGGACGGCCGATCAGGATCGGATACGCCAGCCCCATGCTGACCAGTTCCTGCGTTGCATGCAGCATACGCGGTTCTTCCCCTTCGGCCAGCACGATACGTTTACGGTCTTTGCGTGCCATGGAGAAAACCGGCTTCATAAACAGTGTGGTTTTGTAGACAAACTCATTGAGGTGTTCCAGATAGACGCTGAAGTCCTCTATCGGTCGTGTCGCCACCCCGGTTTCCATTGCCGCTTTTGCCACTGCCGGGGCGATTTTCAGGATAAGACGCGGATCAAACGGTTTCGGGATAACATATTCGCGGCCGAAAGATAATTCCTGACCGCCGTAAGCGAAGGCAACCTGTTCACTCTGCTCTGCCAGTGCCAGATCAGCAATCGCTTTTACACAAGCCAGTTTCATCTCTTCATTAATTGCCGTTGCGCCGGCATCCAGCGCTCCGCGGAAAATGAACGGGAAGCAGAGCACATTATTTACCTGATTCGGGTAATCAGAACGCCCGGTACAGATGATGGCATCCGGCCGGACAGCCAGTGCCGCCGGCGGCAGAATTTCAGGTTCCGGGTTAGCCAGTGCCAGAATCAGCGGGTCACGCGCCATGCCTTTGACCATCTCCGGTGTCAGTACACCCGGCCCGGAACAGCCGAGGAAAATATCCGCGCCCGGCATCGCATCCGCCAGGGTGCGCATACCGTTATCGTCAATGGCATAAGCTGCTTTGGTTTCCGCCATATTGGCCTCGCGGCCTTTATAGATAACCCCTTTGGAGTCACAAACAATGATATTGTCACGTTTCAGCCCCATCAGCACCATCAGGTTCATACAGGCCACAGAAGCCGCACCCGCACCGGATACCACCAGACGGACATCACCAATCGCCTTATTAACGATACGCAATCCGTTAAGCACTGCGGCAGTACTGATAATCGCGGTACCGTGCTGGTCATCATGGAAAACCGGGATTTTCATGCGTTCACGCAGTTTCTTTTCAATATAGAAACATTCCGGTGCTTTGATATCTTCCAGATTGATGCCGCCGAATGTCGGCTCCAGGGATGCGATGATATCCACCAGTTTGTCCGGGTCGGATTCATTGACTTCAATATCAAAGACATCCACGCCGGAGAACTTTTTAAATAAGACACCTTTTCCTTCCATTACCGGCTTACCGGCCAGTGCCCCGATATTACCGAGGCCGAGCACCGCACTGCCGTTGGAGATTACCGCAACCAGGTTACCTTTGGCGGTATATTTGTAGGCCGCCAGCGGATCATCTGCAATTTCAAGGCAGGGAGCCGCAACTCCCGGCGAATAGGCCAGTGCCAGATCACGCTGGGTGGTCAGCGGTTTGGTCGGCGTGACGGTAATTTTACCGGGAGACGGAAACTGATGAAACTCGAGGGCACTTTGTTTTAATTGTTCGTCCATTTCAGGATCCTTTACAGGCATTAATAACAGGGTCAGGGCGGGTCAGCGGCGTAAAATCTGCCGCCGGCCACGTTATTCAGCGCTACATAAACAGTATACTGATAAATGGCGGAATAGTGAAAAAAGTGTAATATTCATGTAGTTAATGTGCTGAACCTGTTGAAAAAAACAACATATTCCTTATTGGTTACCTGATAATAGTGACCTTCCCCGGTTATACCGCCAACTATATTTTCCTGTCTTAAACCATGAATTACATCCCTATAATATTCTTCATGTTATTAGGGATATTATTATTTTTAATTACTTTGTTATTTGCACATATAACACTTTTGAGTAAAAATTAATTGTCTTGGCGATCAAGATATATTTTGTATTTTAATAATTAATATATCAATTAAATTGTTTTAATTAAAATCATCTCATATCATACACCCGGCAAGGGAGAACTCTATGCCTCATCACACAATTATGGTTATTGATGACCATCCGTTGTTACGTTATGGCTTTAAAATGCTTTTACAGCCGGATTATGCATTAACCATTATGCCGGAATTCACTGACAACAATGGCTTGTTCAGTCATATTCATCAACATACCCCCAGAATGATTATATTGGATATTAATATCCGTGCTTTTTCCGGTATTGATTTCATCAAAAAATTACGCCACAAGAAAATCTCCAGCTACATTCTGGTATTTTCACAATCCCGGGAACGGAATGATATATACGCAGCTATTGATGCCGGAGCTGATGGTTATTTATTAAAGAATTGCGATGTTGATTATTTATTAAGTCAGATTAAAAATGCTTTTAAAGGAAAAAAAATTTTCAGTGAAGCCATTTATAAAATTTTGCAGGAACGTGAGCACTATCACGATCCGGTCAGTTACCTGACACAACGGGAAGCAGATGTTCTCAAAGAACTGGCCTGCGGGATGAAAAATAAGGAAATTGCACGGGCACTATTTATTTCGGAAGAGACAGTGAAAGTTCACATCCGCAATATCCTGAAGAAGCTGAATGTGTCCACACGGCTCGCAGCCAGCCTGCTCTATCTGAAATACCGGCTGCCCCGCTGAGAGCAATCCCCGGGATTGCTGTCCGGGGGTTATTCGCTTTCTTCGTCGATACTCGCCGGTGTCGGGTAATTAAGCAGCTCCAGTGTGCCGTCCGGGTTTTCGCGGACATCCACCTGGATCACCTCTTTATTCATGCCGCGGAGAATGGTATCCACTTCACTGTAGGCGTAGCGGATATTTTTATCACGCGCCCAGTCCGGCATGCCGGTCACGCCATAGTAAAAATACACGGTACTGATTCCGTTACCCTGCGGTTCTATCGCCTTGATTTTACTGATACGCAGTGCGCCGTAACAAAAATCCTCATGTGGCTGCCAGGCTTCCTGCCCTTTCTCCGTCAACTGATATTCCACACCTGACGGTTCGATGCTCGCACTGATAAAACCGACAGAAGCCAGCGCATTCAGCCGTGAAATCATCCATGGCTCTGACTGACTTGAGCTGAACTGCGGCCATTTGTGTTCATCGAGGCACAGTTCGCTGTTTTCCGTAAATTTGAGCTGAAGTTCATTCAGATACACGTCCGTTTGTCCCGCAAGGGTAAAGCTGGCAAATAACAGCGTGCTTCCGGCTAAGTACTCTTTCATCGATCCTGTCTCAACATCTTCCGGATGTTTTTGTCATAGTTATGGCGTAATGCTACCCCACTTTTTTGCATTTATCGAATACTCTCTGCACGTAAGATTCTGGATAACTACATCAAATTCCCGCATTATGCTATTTTTCGTGTTCACGACAAAGGATAAAAGATGAAAAATACAACCTCCGTCTGCCGGATTTTCGGGATCAAAAACTGCGACACGATGAAAAAAGCCCGTGCATGGCTGGATGCCCATCAGATAACTTATGAGTTTCACGATTACCGGCAGGATGGCGCGGATACCGGGCTGCTGAGTGAGTTTGCCCGCCATATTGACTGGACACAATTGCTCAATAAACGCGGCACTACCTGGCGTCAGCTGGATAAAGCAGAGCAGGATGCGGTGACGGACGAACAATCCGCAATCCGGCTGATGTCAGAGAAACCGGCGCTGATCAAACGCCCGGTGCTGGTCTCCCCGGACGGCCGTTATCACCTTGGTTTTAAAGCTGATGATTATCAGCAGTTCTTCAGCCTTCCTGCCTGAGACAAAGGAAACATCATGCATTGTCCTGTAACAGAACTGGCAAAACAGCTTATCAGCCGGGAATCGGTCAGCCCTGACGATAACGGTTGCCAGGCACTGATGACCGAACGTCTGCTCGCCGCCGGTTTTACCGTCGAACCGATGCCCTCCGGTGACACACAAAATTTCTGGGCATACCGCGGCGGCAGCGGCCCAACCCTGGTATTTGCCGGTCATACTGATGTGGTGCCGCCGGGTGACCGCAGCCACTGGCGCACTCCGCCATTTGAACCGGCGCTGATTGACGGCATGCTGTACGGGCGCGGAGCCGCTGATATGAAAGGTTCGCTGGCGGCCATGATCGTTGCCGCCGAACGCTTTACCGCACGTTATCCGGACTACCCGGGACGCCTTGCGTTTCTTATTACCTCCGATGAAGAAGCCTCTGCGGTTAACGGCACGGTGAAAGTGGTGGAAACCCTGATGCAGCGTCATGAAAAGGTGGAATATTGCCTGGTCGGCGAGCCGTCAAGCCAGTCACAATTAGGGGATATGATAAAAAACGGCCGCCGTGGTTCCGTCACCGCAAACCTGACCATTCACGGTACCCAGGGCCATGTGGCCTATCCGCACCTGGCCGATAACCCGGTTCACCGCGCAGCCCCGT
Source organism: Morganella morganii (assembly GCF_019402645.1). GTDB lineage: Bacteria > Pseudomonadota > Gammaproteobacteria > Enterobacterales > Enterobacteriaceae > Morganella > Morganella morganii_D. The sequence goes on along the minus strand of NZ_VKKS01000001.1, from coordinate 1,120,238 downwards.
TTATACAGGCGCTGGTGGCAGAGCACTGGGACAGCGGCAACCGGTTCTTCCCGCCGACCAGCATGCAGATAGCCAATATCCGCGCCGGTACCGGCAGTAACAATATCATCCCGGGTGACCTGTTTATTCAGTTCAATTTCCGCTTCAGCACCGAATCCACAGCTGAATCACTGAAAGCCCGTATTGCGGCTCTGCTGGAGAAACACCAGCTGAAGCATACCATTCACTGGTCATTATCAGGACATCCGTTCCTGACGCCGGAAGGTCCGCTGACAGATGCGGTCTGCCGCGCCATCGGCCAGTACTGTAACCTGACGCCGGAACTCTCCACCAGCGGCGGAACCTCAGACGGGCGCTTTATTGCACGGATGGGCACACAGGTTGTGGAGCTGGGGCCTGTCAATACCACAATCCATAAAGTGAATGAATGCGTCAGTGCCGCTGATTTGCAGCAACTCAGCCGTATCTATCAACGGATTATGGAGCAAATCCTGCTATGATGACCTTTGAAATGCTGACCGGGCAGACCCGTGATCATGTCATTAATTTTGCCGGTAATCATCATCTGCAATTTAATGCCACCAAAGCGTTTCTCGCCATGCAGAAAGCGGCGGCAACCGCCGGGTTTAATCTGATGCCCGCCAGCTCCTTCCGGGACTTTTCCCGTCAGCAGATTATCTGGAATGAAAAATTTGCCGGGATCCGCACCGTCAATGATGCTGAAAGCTGCCCGCTGGATGTCTCCGCACTGTCAGAGGCAGAGCGCTGTCAGGCGATTCTGCACTGGTCGGCCATCCCGGGTGCCAGCCGTCATCACCGGGGAACAGAAGTGGATTATTACGATCCGTTCCGTCTGCCCGCAGAGACATCTCTTCAGCTCGAGCCTTGGGAATACGAAGAAGGCGGCTATTTTGCCGCCCTTTCCGCCTGGCTGGCAGACAATATGGCACAGTTTGATTTTTATCTGCCGTTCACACAGCGCCAGACCGGCGGTGTCGCATATGAACCGTGGCATATCAGCTACTGGCCGCTCTCTTATGAAGCAGAGCAGCTTTATACTCCGGAAACACTGGAGCGGGTGCTGAAGACACAGGATATTGCCGGTAAAACATGGTTACTGGCGAATCTTGATGCCATTTATCAGCAGTATGTCAAATTACCGGAAAATCTCTAATCCGGTGATTTTTCCTCCGGCGCCGGAGTATTCTCCGGCGTCATTTCTTCTGTTTCCGGCAGACGCAGCATAAATATCAGCAACCAGACCAGAATACACAGCAGTAACAGGCGGATATATATCAGTTTCACCAGCCAGAGCGACACTGCGAACGTCAGCAGGATCACAATCACCGCCCGCCGTTTTGCTTTGCGCGGCAGCCCCTTGTGTGTCTGCCAGTGGCGGATATATCCGCCGAACCAGGAACGATACAGCAGCCAGTGATGGAACCGCGGAGATGAGCGGGAGAAACACCACGCTGCCAGCAACAGGAACGGCGTTGTCGGCAACACCGGCAGCACAACACCCAGGGTTGCCAGTATAACGGCAATCCAGCCTGATAACAGCAGCAGTATACGGGTGAGCGGCATCAGTTCCTGACCTTCCGGTAATGAGAATGCAACTCAATGTTATCGTTGTGTAACACCTTATTCAACCGGCTTGTGACCACAAATGATAATCCGGTAACAAAACGGCTCTCTGTTCCGCACCGGGAGCCGCTCAGACTGCTGACAGTATCATTGCCGGCAGACAATCAAATGATTGATACGGGTCTCATAACAGCGGCGGCACCGACGGGCGGATCGGCACTGCAAGCACTGTCGGCCCTTTGCGCTGTAGCGCTGCTTTACAGGCCGCAATTACCTCATTTTCTGTTTCTGCCCTGACCGCGGTGCAGCCATAGCCGGTCGCGAGGGCGACAATATCCAGTCCCGGAATATCCAGGCCCGGTACCCCCGGTGTTTCCTCCAGCACGGCAAAAGATTTCAGAATGCCGTACTGACCGTTTTCCGGGATGACAAACAGGATCGGCAACTGATGCTGTGCGGCAGTCCATAATCCCTGTACAGAATACTGCATGGAGCCGTCACCGATAATCGCCACCACCGGCCGGTTACGCCCGCTGTCCCGCTCACCGAGAGCAATCCCCGCGCTGGCCGGTAATGTCCAGCCGAGAGAACCGCTGGCAAAGGTATAGAATGCGTCCGGTTTGTCCACCGGCCAGGCCGCATGGAGTTCTCCGAGATTAGAAGGGGATTCTTCGGTCAGAATAGTTTCTTCCGGCATCGCGCTTCTGACTGCCCGGAACAGTTGCGGGGCACTCAGCATCCCGTCAGACGCCGGTTCAGGTGCGGCGGGATGTGGTGCCATACCGTGCGGCTGTTTACTGACAACCGCCGCCCGCACCGGACGCGCAGTCACCAGCGCAGTCAGTTGCTCAACTGCCAGCACCGCATCACACAACAGACTGTCCCCGACCGGTGCCCGCGCGGCTTCTTCCGGGTCATCCGTGATATGCAGAAGCCGCAGTCCCGGCGGAATATATTCCCCGGCGACATACGGGTAATACCGGAATACCGGCGCACCAATAATGACCGCCACATCATGACCGGCAAGTTTATCCGAGAGTGGTTTCATCGCAAACGGCAATCCGCCGGCATACAGCGGATGTGATTCCGGGAATGGCGGACGTTCCGAAGCCGGTGCTGAATACACCGGGATATTCAGTTTTTCTGCCAGCCGGATCCCGGCATCCCAGCCCTCTCCCCGGGCAAGGGATGAGCCGTAAATCAGTGCCGGGCTTTTCGCCTCTGACACGCGTTGTGCGAACTCCCGCATCCGCACCGGGTCAGCACTGATACGGTGAGACACGGTGCGGACAACCGCAGCATCCGATGCTGCCGGTTTGTCCCAGTCATCCAGCGGTACAGACAAAAATACCGGACCTGCCGGGGGTTGCAGCGCCATGGCATACGCCCGCATAAACGCTGCCGGGACATCTTCTGCCCTCACCGGCTGATAGCTCCATTTCACCCACGGCTCCGGCAGGGTTTCCGGCTTAATATTGGTCAGCCACGGCTCCATCAGCAGCATTTCCCGTGTCTGGTTACCGGCGGTAATGATCAGTGGCGTGCGGTTCATATACGCAGTGAGGATATTACTCATTGCGTTACTCAGTCCGGCGGAAGTATGCACATTCACCAGAGCAACATTGCGGGTAGATTGTGCATAACCATCAGCGGCAGCTACCGCAGAAGATTCATGCAGCGTCTGGATATAACGGAAATCCGCCGGAAAGTTTTTCAGGAAGGTTTCTTCTGTCGAGCCGGGATTACCAAAAACAGTGGTGATATTCAGTTGCCGGAGTAATTCAAATGTAACCTGACGAATTGTTTTTTCCATCGTAATGCTCCCGTGAAATCATTATTCCGCAGATATTGAACATACCGGCGAATGAAAAAAGATACGCATATTGATTTATCTGCCTGACGATAATTTTTACTGAAATAACAGCAATAAACGGAGATAAATGAATAATCAGAAACCGGAAAAATCAGATATCCCAGACTCTATTACAGTGAAAAATAAAGATCAAACAACCTCCCCCGGGTCACTGATGCTGATTACCAGACCGGCAGAATCGTTATTTCTGATATAAAGCAGAAAGATAGAGGTAAGACCAGATAACCCCATCATAAAAGGTCAGAGTAATACACCTGCCGGAGCTGATTGAGAGTAAACAAAGCGATAACATGCTGTTTGTTGATTAATCCGTTACAGTATCGTTTAACTCCGGGCTGTTATTGTCTGCCGCGTGGTACTAATTGGTTATTTTATTTTTTTTCAGCTCTCCGCGGATGCAGAGAGCTTTTTTTTATTTTCGGTATACTATCCGGACTATTCAGACTATTTATGTGAAGAGGTCGTATGCTGAAAATATTCTGCTTTGTTGCCGTTATTCTGCTGTCAGGCTGTGCAGGGTTTGGTGTCGGTGCATCCGGAGGCTCAGAAGGGGCTTCTGTGGGAATAGGTACGGGCATCGGCTTTTAATCCGGCCGTAAACATAGCAGTTTCACCCGCTTTCACTGTCAGCGTTGCAGGATTAGAGGTAATGCTCTGCACCACACCACCTTCCTTACCACCGGATTTGCACTATATTTAATACAGACAGATCAGATGCATCGTTTAGTCACCGGGAGGATTTATGTATAAAAATATTCTGGTAGCAATTGATATAGCTGAGGATGATATTTTTGGAGCAGGCCTGACATCAAAGCTTCCGCCACACGTTGAATGCCTGGCTGATAAAACACATACGTGCGTACACTTTTTCACAGTAATTCCTTTTTTCCCGAACTTCGCATCTTATGCGCGGGAATATGATGTCCTGTTGGATGAAAGAAATAAAATCACAGACAAAGCACTATCAAAACTGATTTCAATTACTGAGATTTTCAATATTAACCCGGCCAATACCCGCCACTATGTCAAAACAGGCAGTCCGATAGACCAGATATTAAAACTATCCACAGATATAAATGCAGACCTGATTATTATCGGGTCACGCCAGCCGACAATAACCACCAGACTACTCGGCTCTACCGCAGCAGCCGTAGTTCGCTATGCAAAAGCCTCTGTTTTAGTTGTCCGCTGACACCAGGCAGGTGCCCGCTCCGGCGGGCTTTCCTTGTATGACGGCTGCCGTTATTAAAATACCATTTTGTTTTAATATGAAATGTTAAATTTTATTTATAAGCACATTTGTAACTCTGAGTAGCTTTAACACCCTCATCATACTCCCCCCTGGTATTTACAGGCACCAGGCCCGATTATGAAAACAACCGAAGATGAAAAATAGCAGCCAAAATAAAACATTGTCATTACTCCTCCTTCAGTTTGATAAATGTATGATTGTAAAAAACATCGATTAACGGTGATAAAATGTTCTACTATTAATGGTGAGATATTATTTCCTCATAAAGGAGTTGGTTATGCATAAAGTTATTCTTGTACCTATAGACCTAAATCATAACTATTTGACCGACAAGGTCATTTCTGAAATAAATGAATTTTCAGCAAATAAAAGTACACATTTTTATTTCCTGACGGTCATTTCCCCCGCCGAAAAATATAATGAGTACGGCGTTGGATATCCGATGATCACTGAAGATACAAAATTCGAAGATGAAACATCTGAGGCCATTGAAAAAGAGCTAAAAGAAGTTGTAAGTAAATTCGGCATACCCGATAACCGGGTATCCCTGCTCGTTAAGATCGGCAGCGCTGCCGATATAATAATCGACGTCTCTCAGCAGATTAAAGCTGACCTTATTATTATTGGCTCCCGCAATCCGAGCTTTAAAACACATATCCTTGGTTCAACTGCTTCATCGTTAGCTCATTACGCAAAAACATCTGTATTTATAGTAAGATAAAGCCTGTTCAGCTGCGGGACACTGTCTTTATAAACGGTGCATCTCCCGCAGCATTGCATGTGTCACCTGAAGCAGCCCTTATGTTCAGATATCGACGCTTTAACCTTCATGCCTGTGCATTTTTTACCGGGGAAACGACAGAAATGAGCCTTAATTTTTGACATTGCATAATCATCAAAAACGTAACAGACCTGCTTGTGGCTGACGCGGACACTGCCGATATCTTTCATCATGCTGACAAACGTAGTCGCCATCATGATTTTTAACTCAACTGCCGGTGAAACCGCCTTTACTGTGAAACTGTCCGGCTGGCGAAGACTCCGGACTATCCGCAGGCATACATCCTGTTTCTGTTCGGCGGTTTTGAGCTACAGAGAACCAAGGACGGGTAAAGAATATGGCCCCGGAAGAATAAAGAGAGACGCTGTGAATCAGGCAATTGATGCCAACATACCATTAATGGATGTAAAGCGCGAAAAATTAACTGACAGAATAGCAAGCTACGAAGTTATTTTATTTCATGATTGGTTGGATTGTTATAATAAAATTATTTTATCTCACGGATTAAAATAAAAATCACGCAGAGAGGCTATTGCCGAAGGGCATATATCATCTAACCCTGTTGAGGCAACCAGAAACCCGGGAACAGAGGTTAAACGTTCGCGCCTGTCTCCTGATGTCTATATGAAAATACCGGAATCCTCAAAAAACCTTCAGCCATGGATGTCATTAAGCATGGAATTGGCACTTCTGACCGGCCGGGGAATAAGCTTGCTATAGACATGACGGTATCGCCTGAATGTCTTGGCATATCACTGGAGGACGTGATTAAGAAATGTTACTCAGTATATAGTGAGTGTGATAACCTTATAGCATCCTCTTTCAGGAAAGAGATAGCGACTGCAACAGTATCCGGAGAATCCGCCCGGCGTCTGCCGGGTCATAAATCCGCGATGATGACTGCTGAATATCAAGACAATCGCGGCAGTGAATGGGGTAAAGTCCAGTGATGGTTTTGAACTAATTTTGAATGATTGTGAATTGTCATTTTTAATTACTTGATAAATACAGATAAAAAAAAGGTAACAACAATGCATTGGTTAGCAGACTACTGGTGGGTAATCCTGGTGCTGTTCGTCGGCGTTATCCTGAACGCCATGAAGGATCTCAAGCGGGTGGATCATAAAAAATATCTGCAAAACCGCCGGGAACTGCCGCCCCACCGCGACAATAACGCACAGTGGGATGATGAGGATGACTGGCCGGATAACAAAACTAAAAAGCCCTGATTTCCGCCTCTGTCTGCTGCGCCCATTGCGGGCGCAGTGTCCGCAGTACTGCTGCCGCTTCCTGCCGCTGCGCATTAAGTAACGCTTTTTTCCCGCTTATATACCGCACTTTCAGCACCTCCGGATTGCCGGATAATAACTGTGACAATTCCGTTGTCTGCGCCGGATATTCCTTTTGCAGAAGTTCCAGCGCCGGTTCCGCCACCGCCTGTGGTTTAGCGGCAAAGGCAAAACCGGCCAGCATCAGCCATTCCCGTTCATTGAGTGATTCTGCCCGCACCGGCGGTACCGGTGAAAATCCCCGTGTCTGAGAAAAAACGACACAGTCACGGGAAAATTGCTGTTCTGCGGCATCTGCCAGTGCCTGCCCGTCCGGGGTCAGCGGCAGCAACAGCATTGCGGTGTAACATCCGCTGCCGGCTTCGGGATGTGTACCCATACGGGCAAAATGAAAGCCACAGGATACCCAGAACGCCGCCAGTTCCGGGGTATATCCGAAGCTGACAGAAAGATAATCAATGCCACTTTTTTTTGCCGCGTCTGCCGCCCGCTGTAATAATTCACGTCCCAGCGCATTGCGCCGGTAGTGTGCATGCACCGCGATCCGGCTGATGCGGCGTGAACGCAGTTGTGCCGCCTGCGGAAAATAACTGTGTGCCGCCAGCGATTGTGCCAGCAGATTTCCGCGCGGCCGCCGGGTGCCTGCCCAGACGGACTGTGTCAGTTCTGCGGATAATCCGCCCTCGTCTGTCAGCCAGAGCGCCGCTATCACCTGCTGCCGGTTGCGGAACAGCGCGAAATGCTGCCCCGGTGCATCCGCCAGCCGCCGCAAATCCAAAGGGGACGTCCGGTAATGTGCAGCCGTCAGCAAACCGTAGAATCCGGCCAGTAAACCCGGGTCATCACATAACGCCTGCTGAGTCAGTGCCTGATATTCACACTCTCCGGCCTGTGTGATTCTTTCCGCCGGTTCGGTCAGCAGCAGCGCTTCATCCAGCCAGGCTTCCGCCGGGTCATGTTCTGCCCAGCGCACCGGCTGCGTCAGCGTCAGTGCGGTAAACTGCGGCAGAGAGTGACAGAATTTAAGCAAAAATCCCCGCCCGGTACCTTCATAACCCTGCACGGTAGTCAGCAGCAGCACGCGGGGAAACACAGCCGTAAAGCGGGTGAGCAGCGGCAGCGGGATCATCGCAGCCTCGTCGATCACCAGCCAGCCGTATGTGCTGACATCCGTTGTTTCCGCCAGAGTCAGTAAATTATCAGGAGAGATAAATTCCGTTTGCTGTGAATGATGCAGATAACGTTGTATGACAGTGACGGAGACTTTCGCCGGGGCGCACAGTAAATGACGGCCCGGTGTTTCTGCTAGGAACAGACCGGCCACGGCAGATTTTCCCCGGCCTCTTGCCGCTGTCAGGCAGAAAATACCGCTTTCCGCACAGCGAAGTTGCTCCAGTATCTGCTGTTGTGCCGGTGTCGGCGTACCATCCGGCGGTTGCCACACGTTTTGCGGCGGCAGCAGTGTCATGCCAAACGGACGGTTTTCATACCGGCAGAGATGAGCGGGATGGATGAGTGTGCGGGAGAAGTGGCGCATAAAGTGTGGCGCGGGGATCATCTTCCCCCCGTCATTCCAGCGCAGACTGTCTTCATCCGGCCGGGTTTGCCATTGAGATTCCGGCGGCAGCAGCAGGATCAGCCAGCTGCCTGCCTGTAATGTGCCTGTCAGCATAGCAAGTGCTTCACTATTCAGCCCGCGCCGGGCATCAAACACACCATGGCGGAATTCCTGTCCCGGCAGCAGACGGGCTTTTTCTGCCGGAATGCCGCCCGGCAGTTCGCCGGAAATCACCGGCCAGTCACCGGGAGCCGCATCTCTGATTTCCCGCCACCGGGATTCACACCAGCGGTCACTGCCGCTCAGTACCCACAGACGGCGGATACCCTGTGTGCGGAGCTGTTCTGTACAAGCGTAAAAAAGTACGGGTAACATAGAAAGCCGCTACATTTTGCCGACAAGCAGTGACAGAATACCCGCCGCAATCAGCGGCCCGACCGGCACCCCTCTGAACAGCGCGACACCGATAATGGTGCCCACCAGCAACCCGGCAACGGTGGACGGCTGATTACTCATCAGTGTTACCCCCCGGCTGCCGAGCCAGGAGACCAGAATGCCTATCGCTATCGCCAGCAGGGATTTCCAGTTCAGAAAAGAGCTTAAGACGTCATTAGCACTGATCTTACCGCTGGCAATCGGTGCCATCACACCGACCGTCAGAATCAGTATCCCCAGCTTCAGTCCGTATTTCTCCACAAACGGGAAATAGCCGTTAAGCGGCGTGATACGCACCGCCAGCAGAAAGAGAATGGCCAGGGTTACCGTCATATTATTACTGATAAGCCCGAGTCCGGCTAAGACCAGGAGGATAATCAGGGTCGGGTCAATATTACTCATATCAGATCCTGCGTGTCGGGGGGAATGAAGGGTGCCAATAGTATGCCGTTATACGATGATAATCAAACTCTGCCGGTTTTGCAGGAAAAACCGGCAGAAAGGCTTATTTCAGTGCAGAAAATGTGTCACATTGCGCGATATCACCACTGTCAAAACCGCGTTTAAACCACTCATAACGTTGTGCGGATGTCCCGTGTGTGAAGCTGTCCGGAATAACCCGCCCCTGACTCTGCTTTTGCAGACGGTCATCACCGATGGCCTGTGCCGCACTCAGGGCATTTTCCAGGTCACCGTTTTCGAGTATTCCGGCTTTTTCCATCTCATGACCCCAGATTCCGGCAAAGCAGTCAGCCTGTAATTCCATTTTTACTGACAGGCGGTTTGCTTCTTTCAGGCTGCTGCGCTGCTGACGCTCACGTACCTGCCGGTCAATTCCCAGAAGATGCTGCACATGGTGCCCCACCTCATGTGCCACCACATAGCCCTGAGCAAAATCCCCGCCCGCTCTTAATTTGGTGCGCATATCATCATAGAAAGAGAGGTCGATATACACTTTTTGATCAGCCGGGCAATAAAACGGCCCCATCACTGCCTGCCCCGCACCACAGCCTGTCGGTGTGGCCCCCCGGTACAGCACCAGTTTCGGTTCGCGGTACTGCCGGTTCATTTGCGCGAACTTTTGTCCCCAGACAGCTTCGGTTTCCGCCAGCATCACGCCGGTAAACTCCGCCTGTTTCTGTTCCTGTGCACTGCTCTGTGCCGGACGCTGCTGTGTGGTGGTCTGCCCGATATTCACCGGATCACCGGTGACCAGACCGGTCAGGTCAATGCCGTAAAAACCGGCCACAACCACGATAACAACCACAACCAGTCCGGCTTTGCCGCGCGGCAGCGGAATACGCGGCCCGCCTCCTGCTGAACCACGCGGAATCCTGCCGCCCGCACTGCGGCGATCTTCAATATTGTCGCTCTGGCGACGCCCTTGCCAACGCATGATGACTCTCTGCTTATCAGATAATAGTCGGATAACTACATAGTACAGAGAAATTGAAGTGAGGAAAAATGCTTCTTTCTTTCAGGGGAGTGATAAATCAGCTTAACGCCGGTGATACGCGGGTTTTGTTATCACCGGCAATGCATTCAGAAAGTGAATGATTAATCCAGATCCACACCCAGACGGCGTGCCACTTCCTCATAGGCTTCAATCAGGCCGCCCAGGCTCTGACGGAAACGGTCTTTATCCATTTTATCCAGGGTTTCTTTATCCCACAGACGGCTGCCGTCCGGTGAGAATTCATCCCCGAGTACCACCTGACCTTTATACAGGCCAAATTCCAGTTTGAAATCCACCAGGATCAGGCCGGCTTCATCAAACAGGCGGGATAGCACGTCATTGGCGATGTAGCTCAGGCGTTTCATTTCCGCGAGGTTTTTCTGACTGACCCAGCCGAAAGTTTCACAGTAGGATTCATTGATCATCGGGTCATGTTTGGCGTCATTTTTCAGGAATAAATCGAAGACTGGCGGATTCAGCACCATACCCTCTTCCACACCGAGACGTTTCACCAGCGAGCCGGCAGCACGGTTACGGATGACACACTCCACCGGCACCATTTCCAGCTTTTTCACCAGCACTTCGGTATCCGATAACAGGCGTTCCATCTGGGTCGGAATGCCCGCGGCTTCCAGTTTACCCATGATAAAATGGTTGAATTTATTATTGACCATGCCCTTGCGGTCAAACTGCTCGATGCGCTCGCCATCCAGTGCTGATGTATCATTACGAAATTCCAGAATCAGCAGATCGGGATTATCCGTGGTGTAGACCGTTTTGGCTTTCCCACGATACAGTTCAGCATGTTTTTGCATCTTGCACTCTCCAGACAGGATTAATAATAGGCGTATCGCCTGACACGGAATATTCTCCCTCAGAATGGCACAATAAGCAATCGTTTGCGTAAGAAAAGATACAGACCGGAAAAGTGACCGGTGTCCGGTACATCTCCGCACACCTTGTCCATACTCAACTGCCATCCCGGTGACAATCCTTGACAACAGATCTGCCATACAAGGTAGTGCCGTTTCCGCCGGTGGTTGTCCGCGTCTTCATCAGCAGGTTCTGATGATTCTGAACAAAAATGATTAATCAGCATATAATGATTCTGATTATAAATTCGTATTTAAAAGGTTGTTGGTAATAAGTGAAGTGATTACTGTAATCCCCGCCGCCGTACCGGCCCGGCGGGAACAGATGGCTACCCGTGCCCTCTTTTTTGTCGCGGGTTTTGCCCCGGCGGCCTGGGCGGCACTGGTGCCGTTTGCCAAACTGAACACCGGCGTGAATGACGGGGTTCTCGGGTTGTTATTGCTCTGCCTCGGTGGCGGAGCTTTAGTGGTCATGCCGCTGACCGGTGTGCTGACCACCCGTTTCGGCTGCCGGCGGGTGATGACAATTTCGGTAATCCTGCTCAGCGCCACCCTGCCGCTGCTGGCGGTGATTAACCATACCGGGTTGCTGGCTCTGTCACTGATCATTTTCGGGATGGGGATCGGGATCACGGACTGTGCCATGAATATTCAGGCCATTATTGTTGAAAAAGCTGCACCAAAGCCGATGATGTCAGGCTTTCACGGGTTTTACAGTGTCGGCGGGATTGCCGGGGCGGGTGCAATGAGTGGTTTTATGCTGGCCGGGACAGATGTATTACAGGCGGCCGGTGCTGTGATGATGATCTGCCTTCTGCTTCTGGCCCTCAGTTATAAAGGCATGCTGGATTACGCCTGGGCGTCAGAAGGTCCTGCATTTGCTGTGCCGCGTGGTGCGGTATTACTGATCGGGATTATCTGCTTCGCCACCTTTCTGGCCGAAGGCAGTGTGCTGGACTGGAGTGCGGTTTTCCTGACAGAGTACCGCCATGTGCCGGAAAGCATGGGCGGACTGGGCTTTGCCTGCTTTGCGGTACTGATGTCCCTCGGAAGACTGACCGGCGACAAAATTGTTGCTGTGCTCGGACGCCCGCAGGTCGTACTGTGGGGCGCTCTGCTGGCCGCCGCTGGTCTGCTGCTGAGTGTACTGAGTGATAACTGGCTTTTGGCGCTCACCGGTTACGGGCTGATTGGCCTGGGGTGTGCCAATGTGGTGCCGGTAATGTTTTCCGCTATCGGCCGCCAGAACAGTATGCCGCAGGCTGTTGCAGTGCCGGCGGTAACCACTCTGGGTTATCTCGGTATTCTGGCGGGACCGGCGTCTGTCGGGCTGATTGCTTACCGCTTTACCCTGCCCGCCGCACTGCTGGCAGTGGTCGTGCTGTTATTGCTGGTCGCTTTACTGTCGCGCAAAGTCCGGATGTAACTGATGTAAAAACACCGGCCATCAGGCCGGTGTTGCTGTATTCTCCGCAGATTCTTTCAGAATTGCTTTCAGGCGCGGATAGCGGCGTGCCAGCCGCCAGCGCAGCCGCAAATCTTTGGCGTTATCCCAAATCAGTGACCAGATCCCGCGCTCAAACAACTCGCGCACAATCGCCTGTTTCACATCCGGTGATTCTATCTCACTGATCGTGTGCAGGATCCCCAGCCCTTCTTTGGAAATCTGCCAGTAACAGGCCGGAATCTGCTTCGCAACATCAGCATGACGCTGATTAATATCGTTCAGCATTTCCAGAATTTTCATATAATTATGGACTGTCCTCACACGAATTTTATCATCCGGCGGCGTATGCGATACCGATTCGGAATGGATCAGATAATCGTAATAACGCTCATCAATATATTCCACCCGCTCTGCCGTCATCAGCAGTTCGGTTGTCCACGGTATATCCTGATGGTGCAGTCCCGGCTCAAAGTTATAGCCCTGCTCACGCAGAAAATCAGTGCGGTACAGATTCAGCCAGGTCACATGCAGGAATTTACGGGAATTGAGCGCCCGTTTCAGCCAGTCCGGCCCGGAAATAACCCCGGTGGAACGCAGACGGTCAGGCGGGAAAATCGGCCGCGCTTCGCGCCCGTCTTCATAAATATATGTGCCGTTGCAGGTTGCCACGTCCAGTTGCCCGGCAAGCGCAATATCCAGCAGGCGGCCATACATCTGCGGATAGATCACATCGTCAATATCCGGAAAAGTGATGTATTTTCCTTTTGCAACAGCAAACCCGGTATTCCGCGCCACAGAGACGCCCTGATTTGTCTGATCCAGTATGGTGACTGACGGGAATTTATCCTGCCATTCACGCAATACAGCATCCGTATTATCTTTGGAGCCGTCATTGACGAGAATCAGCTCCCAGTCAGGAAGAGTTTGTTTCAGCAGGCAGTCAAAAAACTGAGGAAGAAATTTTTCCCCGTTATAGACCGCAACAACAATACTCAGTAAAGGTCGTGAAGAATCCGAAGATAAATTCATATCAGCCCTGTCAATTCCGGATAGCCAAATATTCAGCGGACAATAAAGCTGAATATAGGAGCAAAATAGTTATAAGCTTTTAAATATAACCGGAGAGTCAGGTATAAACGTGGCTAATAATGCGGTATAACGGGCCGGGTAATAAAAATTTATCTTAAAAATTATTATGTTGTGTATCAATTTATTACAGAATAATAACGACATAAAAAAATACCGGCCACGAATAATAGCCGGTATTGATAATTATATTTACGCCATTCAGATACCGCGTAAGTATGTTATTTTACAGATGATTTGCTGAATGCCGCTTCCAGTGCTTTCACCATTTCATCATTTTCTTTCTGTGTCAGCGGTTTCCCTTTAGCACTGATAAACTGCAGGCTGCTGCGGTTATCCAGATCACCGACCTGTAAGGTGTAATCACCTTCAGCCACTGACGGATCATCCATACCCATGCTGCTCCACTCTGCTGAGCTCAGACCTTTGTATGTCACTTCAATATTACCGGTGGAACGGGTACGATCGCCCACTTTCATGCCGACGCTTTCCAGTACAACCGGCAGACGGGACCAGACCACATCAAACGGTGCACGGACAATAATCTGCGGCAAACCGGTTTTATCGCTGCCGCTCTGAACGTCAGGGGTGGCATACTGTGATACATTGCTGTCCTGACGTGCGGCATTACGCATACGGTCAAGGCCGTCGACCAGCTCATTGAGTGTCAGGTTGTTATAGCGGGTGATTTCAGTTTTGTCTGTCACCGGGTTTTCCCCCTGCTTCAGACCTTCACTGGTTACGACAACCGCCACCTGTGAACCGGCTGGTTCAATTTTAATGCGCTGACGGGACTGTAACGGCAGATCTTCATCAGCACGCTGCCAGACAATCCAGTCAGTGACAATCACACCACCGGCTTCATCACGCTGGCTGACAGGTACTGAGCGGTCAGTCAGTACGCGGTTGATCTGTGCCCACAGTGTTCTGTTTTCCGCTGAATTCTCCAGCAGGAGACGGCTTGCATCTCCTGCTGTTTCCGTACGGGAACCTGCTAACAGGCTGACAGTCTGTACCGGCGGACGGATGTCCAGCGCCAGACCGGTCGCACCATCCTGCTTAATCTGAGGAATATCATACTGGCCGCTCTGTAACGGCAGGATCATCCCCTGAGGAACATTCAGCGCCTGTAACTGCGGCGCATCCAGGTACGAAGTATCGCCGCTGACCTGGCGCTTGTAGTGCTGATCGCCGGAGCAGGCTGCCAGTAATAAGACCACGGAAAGACCAGCGAGCTTCGTAACCTTTGATTTTTGCAGTAGTGTTGCCATTCAGATTCCCTAAAATATTATCGTATGCCCGCCGTCTTCATGGCACGGCCGACCGTATTCTGTCCCGCTTCCGTGAGCGGTAACAGCGGCAGACGCAGTGTCTGCTCTGCGATCAGACCCAGCTGATGACAGGCCCATTTTACCGGTGACGGGCTCGGCTCACAGAATAATGTGTGATGCAGATCCATCAGTTGATTGTTAATCACACGCGCACGGTCAAAATCCCCGCGCAGGGCAAAATCAAACATCTGTGCCATTTCTGCCGCAGCCACGTTGGCTGTCACAGAAATCACACCTTTACCGCCCAGGAGGGTGAAATCCAGTGCTGACGCATCATCACCACTGAGCAGAATGAAGTTATCATCATTCACCAGGGTTTTGATTTCATTCACACGACTTAAGTTCCCGGTCGCTTCTTTAATTGCCACAATATTGTCCAGTTTTGCCAGCCGGGCAACAGTTGCAGGTAACATATCACAGCCGGTGCGCGTTGGCACATTATACAGAATTTGCGGTAATGCGGTATTCTCTGAAATCACTTTAAAGTGCTGATACAAACCTTCCTGTGACGGACGGTTGTAATACGGGGTGACGGTCAGGCATGCTGCCACACCGCTGTTTTCAAATTGTTCAGTAAACCAGACAGCTTCGTTGGTCGCATTCGCACCGGTGCCGGCAATCACCGGAATACGGCCTTCCGCGAGCTCCAGCGTCGCCAGCACCACATCCACATGCTCCTGATGTGACAGCGTGGCAGACTCCCCGGTGGTTCCGACAGCCACAATGGCGGACGTGCCTGCCGCGATATGGTAATCCACTAATTTACGGAGCCCCGCCTTATCAACACGACCCTGTGTATCCAGTGGTGTAACCATCGCAACGATACTGCCTTTTAAAACGTCATTTACGTGTGACATGTACGAAACCCTCATAATCGGATAAATATAGGACAACATTTTAATGGTACTTGTTCAGAGCGCAGAAAAAAACACCCTAACTGTACGTTTTTAATGAATTTTGTTAATACCCGGCGGCACACCTTAAAAAGAAGTAATAATGTCCGCTTTTTTCACCGGTAAAATGGCGGAACACATGATAGCGTGTCTGTATCCGGCAAATTTGATATGCCGCAATCATTTGATTATTACCGCAGAGGACACAACAGGTTATTGCTATCGGCCTTATCTTTCTTTATGTTTAACACATTCACGGTGTCACGAAGAGGAATGAGGGTTTGCCGCAACGCGATCAGCAATATCTGGTTATCACTGCACTGGGACGGGATCGCGCAGGGATTGTGAATGCGATTACCCGTCATGCCGGAGAGTGTGACTGTAATATCGAAGACAGCCGTCTGGCGATTTTCGGTGAGGAGTTCACGTTTATTATGATGCTGTCAGGCAGCTGGAATGCCATCGCCATGCTGGAGGCCACCCTGCCGGTACTGGCGGCGGAACTTGATCTGCTGACGGTCATGAAACGGACACAACGCGGGCATCAGCCTGCCGCCACCACCGGTGTCAGCGCACAGATCACCGTGCCCGATGCTGCCGGGCTGGTGGAGCGCTTTACCAATCTGTTTATGAGACTGGATTACACCCTGGCCGAACTGGTATCCAAAACCCGGCCGGCGGAGGATACAGACGCAGTACTGCTGGAGATTCAGATCACCGCGCATCACCCGACAGGGGAGAACAACGCGGTACTGCAACAGCAGTTTTACCGTCTTTGTGCTGAATTACAGGCCGAAGGCACTATTACCCTGATGAATCATTAATTTTTGTGTTTATTATTACGTTTACGGAGAGTGTGTAATGAGCCCATTGAACGCCGGAGATAAGGCGCCCCTGTTCAGCCTTCCCGACCAGGATGGTGAATCAATCAGCCTGGCCGATTATGCCGGTCAGCGTGTGCTGGTGTATTTTTATCCCAAAGCCATGACGCCGGGCTGTACTGTCCAGGCATGCGGTCTGCGCGACAATATGGACGAACTGAAACAGTTCAATGTTGAAGTGCTGGGGATCAGTACAGACAAACCCGAAAAACTATCCCGTTTCGCGGAAAAAGAGTTACTGAATTTTACCCTGCTGTCAGATGAAGACCACGCGGTTGCGCAAGCGTTTGGTGTCTGGGGTGAAAAACAGTTTATGGGGAAAACCTATGACGGTATTCACCGCATCAGCTTTTTAATCGGCACTGACGGTAAAGTCGAGCATGTTTTTGATAAATTCAAAACCAGCGACCACGACCAGGTCGTGCTTGAATACCTCAAAACTCACAGCTGATTTGTCAGTCTGCCCTGCTATAAACACCATCTTGTCCATGGTGTTTTTTTACGGCGGTTATCTGGAATAAAAACACCGGTATCATACCGGTGTCTTTTTTTATCGTGTCAGATTACACCTGCCCTGACGGCGTTTTGTCCGGCATTTTTTCGGCCGGCGCAGCCTCCTCCGGCCAGGAGTGAATCACTGCTTTAATCAGGGTTGCCAGCGGGATCGCAAAAAAGACGCCCCAGAATCCCCAGAATCCGCCGAAAATAATAATGGAAAGAATAATCACCAGCGGATGCAGATTCACGGCCTCAGAAAACAGGATCGGCACGAGAATATTGCTGTCCAGCCCCTGCACCACCAGATAGGCGACAAACATAGTCCAGAAATCAGAATCCAGTCCCCACTGGAACAATCCGACCAGAATCACCGGCACCGTCACAATCACCGCACCCACATACGGGACAAGTACAGACAATCCCACCAGCACGCCCAGCAGTAAAGCATAATTCAGACCGACCACCGCAAAGACAACATAAGTACAAACACCGACAATAATCATTTCCGTAACTTTGCCGCGTATATAGTTGGAAATCTGCTGATTCATCTCCACCCACACTTTTCCGGCCAGTGAGCGGTTACGCGGCAGAATACGCTGAAAACCGCGCAGCAGTTGTTCTTTATCTTTCAGTAAAAAGAACACCATCAGCGGCACCAGAATCAGATAAATCGTCAGTGTCAGTAATCCCACCAGAGACGCCAGTGACATTTTGACCACCGAATCCCCGACTGAGAGCAGTTTGCTGCGGGCATTATCGAGGATCATATCCATCAGCCCGACATCCATCAGTGCCGGGAAACGGTTCGGCAGCTCGCGGGCAAACTCATTGAAACGGCTGAACATAGTCGGCATATCCAGCAGCAGGTTGCGCCCCTGTCCCCAGACCGTCGGCGCAAGAATAAAGATTACCAGCACACTGACCCCGATAAACAGAGTCAGAATCAGCATAATCGCCAGTTTGCGCGAGCAGCCGCGCTTTTCCATCTGATGAATCGGCCACTCCAGCAGGTATGCCAGCACAATTGCCACCAGCAGCGGCGCTAAGATACCGCTGAAAAAATAAATAATTCCGAAACCCGCCAGTAAAATCACGGTCAAAGCAACTGCCTGCGGATCGGCGAAACGTCGTCGGTACCACTGAATGATTAAATCTAACATTATTCTGCTCCCGGGATTAGCGGCAAAAATATGACAAATCCTGCCCACCGGGCAGACTGTGTGAGGATTTTACTTGAGTGTTTGCTATGATACACGAATTATTACCAGTGATAATCAACGGGGAAAGCGTCATCCTATGAATACGTTTCTGAAAAAACCGTTAGCCGTCATACTGAGCCTTGCCCTGACCTTCCCGGTTCTGCCTGCCGCACAGGCTGCCGTTGAAGATGCGTTGCCGGAAATCGGCACCACCGCCGGCGGCACACTCAGTATCGGACAGGAAAACCTGATGGGGGATTTTTATCTGCGGATGATCCGCAGCAGTTCCCCGATGGTCTATGATCCTGTTTTACTGCAATATATCAATAATCTCGGTCAGCGCCTGGTCTCAAACGCTGACTCGGTCAAAACCCCGTTTAATTTTTTCCTGATCGCCAACCCGAACATTAACGCCTTTGCCTTCTTCGGCGGTAACGTGGTGCTGCACACCTCCCTGTTCCGCTACAGCCTGACAGAAAGTGAACTGGCCTCTGTGATGGCGCACGAAATCGCCCACGTTACCCAGCGCCACCTGGCGCGGATGATGGAAGATCAGCGGAACAAAGCGCCGCTGGCCTGGGCGGCCACGCTGGGCTCTATCCTGCTTCTGATGACCGGCACGCCGGTCGGTGCCGCCGCCATGACCTCGACCATGGCGGGGATCCAGCAGAATATGATCAGCTTTACTCAGTCCAACGAGCAGGAAGCGGACCGCATCGGCATGGGTACACTGAGCCGCGCCGGGTTTGATCCGCAGGGCATGCCGGACTTTATGACCATCATGGTGGATATGTCGCGCTACAGTTCCAAACCACCGGAAATGCTGCTGACACACCCCCTGCCGGACAGCCGTCTGGCAGATGCACGTAGCCGCGCCGGTCAGATGCCGCGTAAAAATCCGCCGCAATCCTTTGATTTCCTGCTGGCCCGTGCCAGGGCTATGGCTATGTACGGCGGACAGCCGCTGCGTCACGCCACTGATCAGATGATCGATAACTACAGCAGAGGCAACAGCAAAGAGCAGATGGCCGCAGATTATGCCCGTGCCATCCTGCTTTACCGTGATAACAAATATGAGCCTGCCTTACAGATTCTGACGAAATTACTGGCCGCTGACCCGGACAATGTCTGGTTTATCGACGTGATGACGGATGTGGATATCGGACTCAACAGAACGCAGCAGGCGGTGACACGGCTGGAAAATGTCCTGAAACGGGAACCGGGTAATTCGGTGTATCAGATAAACCTCGGCAATGCCTATATTCAGAATAAACAATATGATAAAGCCACTAAAATTCTGCGCAATTATACCTTTGACCATCCGTCAGACCCAAGCGGCTGGGATCTGCTGGCGGAAGCGGGCGGAAAATCCGGCCACCGGGCAGATGAACTGGCGGCGCGGGCGGAATACCAGAATTTAATGGGGAATTTTGACGGCGCTATCCGCAGTCTGACCGAAGCCGCCCGTCAGGCCAAACCCGGCAGTTATGATCAGGCCCGTTATGATGCGCGGATTGACCAGATCCGCCAGCTACAGCTGCAATTCAAACAATTTAAATAATGAGGAATATCATGACTGATACTGTCACTATCTGGCACAATCCGCGCTGCTCCAAGAGCCGTGAAACCCTGGCACTACTGGAAGATAACGGCGTGTCTCCGGCGGTGATGCTCTATCTGGAAACCCCGCCGTCAGTAGCGGAAATCAAAACTGTACTCCGCGAACTGCAATTCGATGATGCCCGCAAACTGATGCGCACCAAAGAAGCACTCTACAGCGAACTGGGGCTGACCGCCGTGACAGATCAGGATGCACTGATTCAGGCCATGCATGACAACCCGAAACTGATTGAGCGCCCGATTGTGATTAAGGGAAAACAGGCACGCCTCGGCCGTCCGCCGGAACAGGTACTGGAGATTCTCTGAACCAGCATCTTCTGTCCCCGGTGACTGCCGGGGACAGGATTCAGAATCGCCTTCCCTTACAACGGGAAAACGCTTCGATAATGCCATTACCCAATTCTTCATCTGAAGCCGATGCAGGAATAATGACATGGCCGGTTTCTGATATACCATCACCGCTTCAAGCTTCAAGCTTCAAGCTTCAAGCTTAACGTGATTTAAAGGCCTTATTGTAATAAGATCACCGACTTGTCTTGCATTGCATTTATTCATTTGTTTAAAAAGTGATTTTTTATTTTTGTAGCCGCGTAATTCAATTATATTTTTAATCCCTGTTCCTGTTCAGCTGCTTGATTCATTATTATTCACCTTTCACAATTGTTATTTGCAGCAAGGTTACCCTGATTAGTAACTATGTCAGAAAAGATACTTATATTACCTTTCGATATAACCTTTCCGGCATTCAAAATATTACCTGTCAGATAAGACTCGCTTTCTTTTATTCCGTTATTTAATACAGCCCCTGATTCCGAAACATTAAATTGATTATATTTGTTATATGACAATCCATTTTTATCTGGTTTTGAAATATCAATGATGGTTATATTATCTTTGATATGTACTTTTGCCTAGCTATCAACCGGAATTATCTCAGAAGCCTGTAAGATACAGATAAAAGAAGAAAATAGGATAATGACTTTTTTTTAATTTTTCTGATAAAACACATCGTTCCTCCGGTGTGCTGATTGAAAAACTCAGGGATATATCTGCCGGAAGATATTTTATAAATCAATAAACGTTACTGATACTCATGATAACTTCATAAATAAACATTATTTACTTTCAATGCAAATATTTACCATTCAATCTATTAGTACCAAAAGTTATTTTTCATACGCCATGTTCTTTTTATGAAATCGTCATTTATTTCAGGTGTTAAAGTTTGTTTGGTTATTTACACTTAACATAATGATTAAAGGAATAAATCATGAAAAAGACATTAACTGTATTATCATTAATTTCCGCTACATTATTTTCCGCACAATCCGTTGCCGGGTCGGGAAGCACCGAATACACCTACCGTAACGGAGATAAAATCCGAGTGGCCAGTCCGGAAGTACAAACATCACTGTTTAAAGATGAATCAGGTAAACCGGTTCTGGAAATTAATTCTCCGGATAACCACGGGATCTCTCATAATATTTTCACCGACTATAATGTCGGTGAAGAAGGCCTGGTCATTATCAATAATGAAAATGCCAATACCATCATCAATGAAGTGATCGGGGAGAAGAAAACCCATCTGCGCGGCAATACCTTTATTGCCGGCGGCAAAGCCAACCTGCTGATTGTCAATCCGAACGGTGTGGTATGTCAGGGTTGCAGCTCAACCAATACCTCTCTCTATTTTCACCGCAAAACACTGCCGGTGATTATCAATACCGCACAGAATAATAAGGTGATATTTGATGCCCGCAAACCTCTGCACAAATCGGAGAGTCTGACAGGTATCAGCCATAATATCTCTCTGTCATCAGTACGCTGATCCCTGTTATACCGCCGTATTCACGGCGGTATTTCTTTTGACCGAAACTTTCCCTGCCCCTGACTGTCATACCTGTAACAACACAGTTCCGTGACCACGCCATATTAACTTAAGAAAACTCTCATTGCAGCGATCGCAGAATAACGTATTGATAATGCAGATAACTGACTATGTACCATCAGGGAAAAAAATGACCATTTATGATCTAAAACCGAAGTTTCAAAACTTACTGCGTCCCGTCGTTGTCCGGCTGTTTAATGCCGGGGTCACCGCCAACCAGGTCACACTGGCGGCGATGTTCCTTTCCCTGCTCACTGGTTTTATACTGATTTTATTTCCCGATCCCCGCCTGTTTCTGCTGCTGCCGCCGGTGCTGTTTATCCGGATGGCGCTCAACGCCATTGACGGTATGCTGGCGCGTGAACATCACCAGAAAAGCCGCTTCGGCGCGATTCTCAATGAACTGGGTGATGTGGTATCTGATACAATTCTTTATTTCCCGTTTGTACTGCTGTTTCCGGGAGCAGCCATCTGGATACTTCTGATACTGTTTCTCTCTGTACTGACTGAATTTATTGGTGTGCTGGCACAAACTGCCGGAGCATCACGCCGCTATGACGGCCCTGCCGGAAAAAGTGACCGCGCCTTTTTGTTCGGCGCGCTGGGGCTGTGGGCTGCGGTTTTTCCTGCATCTCTTGATTCGGCACTGTTTCCGGTGCTGTTTGCCGTCTTTTCCGCCCTGCTGTTTCTCACCTGCTATCACCGTATCCGGCGTGCGTTGCAGGAATCTGCGCAACAAAGCGCATCTCAAAAGGACTGATTATGAGTGTATCTTCTGATTATCCGACTCAGCGTGAATGTATTGAATCTCACTTTACCACCAGTGATCAGCAGCGGTTATTTTTCCGTTACTGGCCTTCTGCAACCGCAGAAAAGAAGGCCATTGTGCTGTTTCACCGGGGGCATGAGCACTCCGGACGTGTGGCACATCTGGCGGATGAGCTGGCGTTACCTGATTTCGCTGTATTTGCCTGGGATGCCCGCGGCCATGGACGCAATGACGGACCAAGAGGCTACAGCCCGTCGATGGGTACATCAATCAGTGATATCAATGAATTTATTAATTTTATTTCATCTGAATATGACATTCCGACCGAAAACATGGTTGTGCTCGGACAGAGTGTCGGCGCTGTCACACTAACCGGCTGGGTGCATGATTTCGCACCAAAAATCCGCGGGCTGATCCTGGCCTCTCCGGCCTTTAAAGTCAAACTCTATGTGCCGTTTGCCCGCAGCGGGCTGGCGCTGATGCAGAAAATCCGCGGGCTGTTTTATGTTAACTCCTATGTCAAAGCCAAATTCCTGACCCACGACCCGGTACGTATCGCCTCGTTTGAGCGCGATCCGCTGATCACCCGGCCGATTGCCGTCAATATTCTGCTGGAGCTCTACAAAACCGCCGACCGTCTGGTGGCGGATGCCGCCGCAATCACTGTGCCGACTCAGCTGTTTATCTCCGGCAGTGACCATGTGGTACACAGAAAACCGCAAAATCAGTTCTATGCGCGCCTCAACACCCCGTATAAAGAAAAACATATTTTGCCGGGTTTCTATCACGACACACTGGGTGAAAAAGATCGTCACATTCCGCTGGCGGAAATCCGCCGCTTTGTCACCACCCTGTTTGAGCAACCACGCTATCAACATGACTACCGGTTTGAGGATGTGTGCAGCGCCGGAGCGGATGCTTACCGTGAATTGCAGGTTCCGCTGCCGGATTATTGCCCGAAAAATCTCGGCTACAAGTTGCTCAGCAAAGCCATGTCCATCCCCGGCAAAGCCTCAGAGGGAATCAGCATCGGCTATGACAAAGGCTTTGATTCCGGCTCCACCCTGGATTATATCTACCGCAACCAGGCTCAGGGCAAAGGTATTTTTGGCCGGATAATTGACCGTCAGTATCTCAACAGCATCGGCTGGCAGGGGATCCGCCAGCGCAAAGTGAATATTGAGAAAATCCTGCGCCGCACCATCCGGGCATTGCAGGAAAATGGTCAGCCGGTTCGGATCATGGATATCGCCGCCGGTCAGGGGCGCTATATCTTTGATGCAATTAATGATTACAGCCGGATAGAATCCGTTCTGATGCGTGATTACAGCACAATCAATGTGGAACAGGGGCGTTTGCAGATCAAAGAGCGTTTCCTGGAGGATAAAATTCGCTTCGAAGAGGGCAATGCCTTTGATACTGCTGATCTGGCGGCTGTCACCCCGAAACCGACCCTCGGCGTGGTGAGCGGATTATATGAACTGTTTCCGGAAAACCACCTGTTGCGCGATTCCCTTGCAGGGCTGGCACAGGCCATTGAAAGTGGTGGTTATCTTGTCTACACCTGTCAGCCATGGCACCCGCAGGTTGAAATGATAGCCCGCGTTCTGCCGAGCCATCAGGGCGGCAAAGCCTGGGTGATGCGCTGCCGCAGCCAGGGAGAAATGGATGCGCTGGTGGATGAAGCCGGATTTGAAAAACTGGATCAGCTGATTGATAACTGGGGTATTTTCAGCGTCTCGGTAGCCAGACGCCGCTGATTGTTGTCATACTACTGATGAAGATGCGCCTGCTGCGCATCTTCTGTTTTACAGGGAATAAAAAACTATGGCTGATGCCGCACTGCCGCTGCCTGTCTCACGCCGCAAACGATGGGGATTTGCCCTGCTCTGGCTGTTGTTTCTGGCACCTTTCTTTTTTCTGACTTACGGGCAGGTCAATACCTATACAGCATCGCTGCCGTCAGTCCCCTCTTTTGCTTTCAGCTGGGAAATGCATATTCCGTTTCTGCCGTGGACTATCATTCCGTACTGGAGCATCGATCTCTTCTACGGATTATCCCTGTTTATCTGCACGTCTCTGCGCGAACAATGTATTCACGGGCTTCGGCTGGTGACTGCGTCACTGGTGGCTTGTGCCGGATTTCTGCTGTTTCCGCTGAAATTCAGTTTTCCCCGTCCGCAGACGGACGGCACCGCAGGCTGGATGTTTGACCAGCTGGAAATGTTTGATCTGCCCTTTAACCAGGCCCCCTCTCTGCATATCATTCTGCTGTGGCTGTTGTGGCTGCGTTTCCGGGCTCATACACCGCAGAAGTGGCTCTGGTTTCTGCATCTGTGGTCTGCCCTGATTTTAATTTCTGTGCTGACAACATGGCAGCACCATTTTATTGATGTGATCACCGGTGCCGCAACCGGTGTCGTGATAAGCTATCTCCTGCCGATCAGCACGCGCTGGCAGTGGACACCGCACCGTATCCGCCGGGGGTATCAGCTGGCAGGACGGTATGCCATTATTTCACTGGTGCTGATAACCGCCGCCATTGTGATTGGTGGCCAGGGCTGGTGGCTGCTGTGGCCCGCGCTGGCATTTTTGTGTATAACTGCCGGTTATCTCGGTGCCGGGGCATCGGTATTTCAGAAAGACAGCACCGGACAGATTTCACCATCTGCGGCACTCCTGTTGCTGCCTTACCGGATTGCAGCGCAGCTCAGCTATTACTGGTATGCAAAACGGTGCCGTCACACCAGCGTGGTGAATGAGTTTATCGCGCTGGGCGGTTACCCCGCCGCACCACTGACGGCTGCCGCGGTGCTGGATATGACCGGGGAGTTTCCCCGCAGCCGTTATAGCGCCGGGCTGGCTTATCACTGCCAGCCGCAGCTGGATCTGTTTCCGCTGACGGAAATGCAGATCGAAACAGCAGTGCGTAATCTCAGCCGCCTGACACAATCCGGTCAGGTTTATGTACATTGTAAACTGGGTTACACCCGCAGTACGACAGTCGTGGTCGCGTGGCTGATACGCACCGGACTGGCAGACAATGTGGAACAGGCGCTGGCGGCTGTCAGGCAGGCCAGACCGCAGATTGTTCTGCAGGAACAGACAATTGCCGCCCTGACCCGCTGGGCATCCCGTTACGGAAAAAACAATGAATAACAGACCTCATGATGAACAGATTATTGTGATTTTCACGGCGGGCTGGCGTTTTCTTGCCGTACTGTCGATACTGGCCTTTCTGACGCAGTTTTTTTTCTATATTTCGGGGTTTTCCGGTGAGTACCCGATGGCGGCGGGGATCCTGTTCTTCCTGTGCGCCGCGTATTTTATCTTCCGGCTGTGGCTGGATCACCATCTGTTCCGCCGGCTGGCGCAATCCGACGATACAGCTATTTTTGATGAATCGCTGACCACGCTGTTTCCCGGCAGAGCACAACACACCCGCTACTCTCAACGCTGGCACGGCACAAAGCGGCTCTTTCAGCAGGGCGTGCTCTGCATGGTGCTTCAGTGGGTAGTGACAGTAATTGCCCTGCTTAACTGATAATCACAACCGCAGAATATCTTTGACAAACGGAATTGTCAGCTTGCGCTGCGCGACAATCGACGCGTGGTCAAGCCTGTCCAGCATATCAAACAGTGTGCGCATCTGGCGATCGAGGCGTTTTAAGATAAAGCGCCCGACATCTTCCGGCAGCTCAAACCCGCGCAGCTTTGCCCGCAGTTGCAGTGCCTGAATTTTTTCGTCATCACTGAGCGGATGAAGTTTATAAATCTGCCCCCAGTCCAGCCGGGAAGCGAGATCCGGTAATTGCAGCGGGATCTGACGCGGTGGTCTGTCCCCGGTGATCAATAAACAGGTTTTGCCGGTCTCCAGAATGCGGTTATAGAGATTAAACAGCGCCATTTCCCACTCTTCATCCCCCGCGATGCACTGCACATTATCAATGCAGACCAGCGACAAATGCTCCATACCTTCCAGCACATCCGGCACAAACCAGGCGCGTTTATCCAGCGGCACATAGCCGACCGCCCGATCTTTGGAAGAGACTTCCGCACAGGCGGCATGTAACAGATGACTTTTTCCGCCACCGTCACGGGACCAGAAATAGAGATAGCTGCCGTGCGGCTGATTGATCGCCGCCTGAATGGCGGATAACAGAGATGCGTTTTCCCCCGCGTAGAAACTGTTAAAAGTCTCATCATCAGGGAGAGAGAGCGGTAGTGACAGCTGTGATGGCGTGTTCAGAGTTACCTCGGCCAACGGGTGAACAAACACCGTTAGTTTAACATAAATTCATGGTGCAAATGAACCTTCACAACACAATTCCCCGCCGGAGTGCCTGAAATAACAGCAGGCCGGATGACATGTTACCGGGTAGTTGCTGTCTTCACACTATTCTCCTGCTTATAATTTATAAATAACAACCCTGTTATTTATAATGTATTTTTTTTAATTTACGCATCCCGATTTCATGATAAAACATCTTTCTCAACCCATATAAGGATATATCATGAAAACAAGTACCATTTTAATTCCGGCATTGTTAGTATCATCATTTTATACGTCAGCAACTTTGGCTCATGCTGATAATGATGGTATAAAAATCAGTAATACTGCGGCAGAACTTATTAACGGCAAGAATAAACCAATAATAAAAGTAACAGAAAAAAACAGTGATGGCCGTTCACATATTACATATGATAATTTTAACGTTAGTCATGCCGGATTAATCATCAATAATGAAATAGGTTCAAACATCATTATTAATGAGGTCATTTCCGATAACCCGACCATGCTTAACGGAGAAATACAAATAACTGAACATCCGGCAAAGCTGATGATAGTCAACCAAAATGGGATAACTTGTTCTGCCTGTAATTTTAAAAATGCGATTAACACAAATCTTATCGTGGGCCAAATTAAGGATTCAAAACGTCCTGCAGAATGGGGTGGCGATCATAATGCGAAAATAACCATTATTGATACCAATAAAAAAATGAGTAATATCATTTTGAATGGTAAAAACATTGAGATAATCAACAGTCAGTTAACATTCGACAGCCTGACTTTTACTAATATGAAGAGCACGATTAAAAACGGAACCATGAAAAGCCGGGTTTTCATTGATAATGAATCAAAAATAAAATCCGGCAATATAAAACTAAGCCTGATGGATACCATTTTTACTAACAACGGTACAATCAATAGTCATTTCAGCGGGATAACCTTTCACTCAAACTTAGAGAATAACGGATATATTTATGGTGATTATTCTGTCTTTGGTGAACAGTGATAACATCCATTCAAAATTAGCATAAATTACTTAATATAAATAGCCATATACTAATTATTCACAGAAATTATACAACGTTACGTTTAGTTATTATTTAACTTTACTATGATAATTTAAATAGTACATTAACCAAGCTAATTAAAAGGATTTAATATGAAGCTTAAAACAGTCTCACTTGTTGTATCTGCAATTATTTCATCTTCAGCATTTGCTGCTTCCGGCTATCAATACAGTGATGGCCTGGAAATTAAATTAAGTGACGAAAACAAAAATGCATCTATCATTAAAAGACCTAATTTTTCCTGGCCTACCTTGATTATTGAAAAACCGGACAGCAATAATATTTCGCACAACAAATTTGATAAATTCAATGTTAGTGATAATGGATTATATATTAATAACCGAAAGGGCGCCTCTGTTATTATTAATGAGGTTGTTTCTGATTCATCATCAGTATTAAAGTCAGATATTATGATAACAAATGGTAAGGCTGATTTGATCATTGCCAATCCAAATGGTATTACCTGCAACGGTTGCAGCACAACTAATGCACTTCATACTACTTTTATTGCAGCTAAAATTACCAAAGACTCAGTAAAAGATGAGCCTGAAACTTATAAAAGTGTTGATGGCAAAATAGAGATAATTAACTCATCAAAGGTAGTAACTGACAAAAATAACAAGTTATCACTTATAGCAAATAAAATTTCGGTTATTAATAGTAATATTATAGCTTCTGAAGTTAATATTGATTTACTAAAAACAGAAAAATATAAACCTCACCACACCGGCGAATATATAGAGGAAACGATTATTACTCGTGGTGATTCATATACTCGTACAGAAGAAATTATACAGAAAGAAAGAACACCATCTGAATTATTTATTGATGAAAAATCATCATTTGATAAAATTGATGTTTTAAATATAAATTCAAATTTCGGGATTATCAATAACAATGGTAATTTATCAAGTAAACGTATTAATTTGAATTCAGATTATTCCACCTTTAATAACAATGGTAAGATATCCTCATATAAATTAGATGCTACATTAAACTCCTCAACATTACATAACGCTGGCTTGATATACGGCGGTTTATTCAATCTGAATGCAAAAGAACTACCTTATAGAGGCTACTTAGACCCCACTTACTCCTATATTTTATATTTTGAAGAAAAAACTTATTACAACTCCCTTTTGGCACTTATAAATAATGGAAATATTGATGCTGGTATCAATATGACCCTCAACAATATAGATGCAAAAAATAACGGAGTAATGAAAGTTATAAATAAATCTTTTTTACACGGCAGTGCCCGTTTCAACGATAGTACTAAGCTTTAAAACTAAACGTTATCCACTATTCAGTGTAATAGCCTGCTGATAATACGTTATTTTATTATTTGTATTTTCTTTCCGGTAAACCCCGTCAGTATTACAGACGGGGTTTACTCCATCATTATTTTTTCACTTCTTCCAAATTCACATCAACCACCCGCTCTTCCGGACGCAGAATGTTGACCACACGGAACACCAGCGCCAGGCCAATGCCGACAACCGTCGCCAGCGCCATCCCTTTCAGCTCGGCAGCGCCGATATGAATGGTCGCCCCGCTCACACCAATGATCAGGATAACCGCGGTCAGAATCAGGTTTTGCGGCTTGTTATAATCCACTTTGGAATCAATCAGCACACGGATACCGGATGCACCGATAACCCCGTACAGCAGCAGCGATACCCCGCCCATCACCGGAACCGGAACAGCGGCAATCGCAGCAGCCAGTTTACCGACACAAGAGAGCAGAATCGCCAGTACCGCTGCCCCGCCGATAACCCAGGAGCTGTATACTTTGGTAATCGCCATAACACCGATGTTTTCGCCGTACGTGGTGTTAGGTGTGGAACCGAAAAAGCCGGACAGCACAGTCGAGAAACCATTGGCAAACATAGAGCGGTGCAGGCCGGGGTCTTTCATCAGGTCTCGTTTGACAATATTCGCCGTCACCACCAGGTGGCCGACGTGTTCGGCAATCACCACCAGCGCAGCCGGTAAGATGGTCAGGATGGCAAACCACTCAAAACGCGGTGTGTAGAACGTCGGCAGCGCAAACCACGGCGCTTCACTCACCGGAGTTAAATCCACCGCGCCCATAAAGAAGGCCAGCGCATAACCGGTCAGCACCCCGATAAGGATCGGGATAATCGCCAGAAAACCGCGGAACACCACAGAACCAAGAATGGTTACCCCGAGCGTGGTCAGGGAGATAATCAGCGTGGTGCTGTCCGGCGATGCGCCGTTCTCAAATTTCAGTCCGGCCATTCCGGCTGCCGTTCCGGCCAGTTCAAGACCGATAACCGCCACAATCGCCCCCATCGCCGCAGGCGGGAACAACACGTTGATCCAGCCGCGTCCGGCGATTTTGACAATCCCCGCCACCAGCATAAATAGCAGCCCGCAGACGATAAACCCGCCGAGTGCGAGTTCATAGCCCAGCGGCAGCAAAATCAGTACCGGTGAAATAAAAGCAAAACTGGATCCCAGATACGCCGGAATTTTTCCCTTACAGATAAACAGATACAGCAGCGTCCCGATACCGTTAAATAACAGGATTGTGGCCGGGTTTACCTGAAACAGGATCGGCACCAGAACAGTTGCACCGAACATCGCAAACAGGTGCTGTAAACTTAACGGAATGGTGACCAGCAGTGGTGGGCGTTCATCGACTTCAATAACGCGGCGCGTCATCTTAAACCTCTTAATGATTACTCAGGGATATGCCAAAAAAAAGCCGACTATCAAGTCGGCTCATTATATTATTTCGTACCAAATATCTTATCGCCCGCATCACCCAGGCCCGGAACAATGTAACCGTGTTCGTTGAGGTGATCATCGACGGATGCGGTATACAGCTCAACATCCGGATGCGCGTTTTCCAGTGCTTTCAGACCTTCAGGCGCAGCAACCAGCACCAGGATTTTAATCGCGGTGCAGCCTGCTTTTTTCAGCAGATCAATAGTGGCGATCATCGAGCCGCCGGTTGCCAGCATCGGGTCAACCACCAGCGCCATACGCTCTTCAATATTAGAGGCTAGTTTCTGGAAGTACGGTACCGGCTCCAGCGTTTCCTCATCGCGGTAAACACCGACAACACTGATACGGGCACTCGGGATGCTATCCAGCACACCGTTCATCATACCGATACCCGCACGCAGGATTGGCACAACGGTAATCTTTTTACCCTTGATTTGTTCAATTTCGACCGGACCACACCAGCCGTCAATAGTCACTTTCTCAGTTTCTAAGTCTGAAGTTGCTTCATAGGTCAGCAGGCTACCGACTTCTGAGGCCAGTTCACGAAAGCGTTTTGTGCTTATATCATGATCCCGCATCAGGCCAAGTTTGTGTTTAACGAGCGGGTGTTTTACCTCGACGACTTTCATGGGTTCTCCTACTGTGTAAGCCCTGGCGGACAAAAAAATCGCGATATTATACCGCTTTTCTCCCGCAGCGCCATCCTTGATTTGTTGATTATAGTCAATTATCACGCGTTTCATGTTCGTTACATGAATAAGTGTGATCTGAAGCATTTTGATAAAATCCGGCGTAAATAGTCTCGCAAACGTTTGCGTGGCCTGTTAGAATAGCGGCGTTTTCGATTCACCCACTTACTTGCAATCGCCGTTGGGGGCCGCAGTGACTGACAAAACTTCCCTGAGTTACAAAGATGCCGGTGTTGATATTGATGCCGGTAATGCCTTAGTTTCCCGTATTAAGCATGTTGTCAAAGAGACACGCCGTCCTGAAGTTATGGGCGGGCTGGGTGGTTTCGGTGCGCTGTGCGCAGTACCGCAGAAATATAAAGAGCCGGTGCTGGTTTCCGGCACTGACGGCGTCGGCACCAAGCTGCGCCTGGCAATGGATCTGGCCCGTCATGACACTATCGGTATCGACCTCGTCGCCATGTGTGTAAACGATCTGGTGGTGGCCGGTGCAGAGCCCCTCTTCTTCCTCGACTATTACGCGACCGGCAAACTGGATGTCGATACCGCCGCACGTGTGGTAACCGGTATTGCCGAAGGCTGCAAACAAGCGGGTTGTGCTCTGGTCGGCGGCGAAACGGCTGAAATGCCGGGCATGTATCACGGCGATGATTATGACGTGGCCGGGTTCTGTGTCGGCGTGGCGGAAAAATCAGAAATCATTGACGGCAGCAAAGTCCGCGCCGGTGATGTGCTGATAGCGCTGGCGTCCAGCGGCCCGCACTCCAACGGTTATTCGCTGATCCGCAAAATCCTTGAGGTCAGCAATACTGACCCGGCGGTAACAGAGCTTGACGGTCAATCCCTGGCAGATCATCTGCTGGCACCGACAAAAATCTATGTCAAATCTGTGCTGAAACTGATCGAAAACACTGGTGTCCACGCAATCGCCCATCTGACCGGCGGCGGTTTCTGGGAAAATATCCCGCGTGTGTTACCGGCCTGTACTCAGGCGCGGATTGATGCTTCATCCTGGCAGTGGCCGTCCGTCTTTAACTGGCTGCAAAAGGCCGGAAATGTGGATGATTATGAAATGTACCGCACCTTTAACTGTGGTGTCGGTATGGTGATTGCCCTGCCTGCCGCTTCTGTGCCTGCTGCCCTCGCCCTGCTGACAGAAGCGGGTGAAACCGCATGGCTGATTGGCGACATCGCAGTTTGCCGTGAAGATGAGCCGCAGGTCATCATCCGCTGATGAAAAAACGCCTTGTTGTTCTGATTTCCGGCAGCGGCAGTAATTTGCAGGCGTTAATTGACGCCTGCAATCCGCAGCACCCGGAAGCCTTCGATGCGGAAATCGTCGCGGTATTCAGTAATAAAGCGGGCGCTTACGGGTTAGTCCGTGCACAACAGGCTGGTATTCCCTCACTGACTCTCAGTCCGGCTGAGTTCCCTTCACGGGATGATTTTGACGCCGCTTTGCAGGCACAAATTGATGAGTATCAGCCTGATTTAATTATTCTCGCCGGGTATATGCGGATTCTGACACCTGCCTTTGTCCGTCATTATCACGGCAGAATGCTGAATATCCACCCCTCTCTGCTGCCAAAATATCCGGGCCTGCACACCCACCGCAAAGTTCTGGAAAACGGGGACGCCGAACACGGTACCTCAGTACATTTCGTCACAGAAGAACTGGACGGCGGACCGATCATTTTGCAGGCGCGAATTGCCGTTCTGCCGGATGATACCGAAGAAACCCTCACCGCACGGATACAACAGGAAGAACACCGCATCTATCCGCAGGTGGTTAACTGGTTTGTACGGGGGCGTTTAATGTTGCAGGAAGACGGCGCGTATCTGGACGGGAAATTACTCTCTCACAATACTCTCTGATTTTCTCCGCCCGGGTATTTCCGGGCATTTTTCATTATTACCACCGCATTACCGCAGTTTCGCCATCTCACTAAGATAGGCTTTACGCTGTCCGGTATAATTCCACCACGGTTGTGCCGGTTGTCCGGCAAGAAAATCGGTGACGGACCAGAACACATCAATGACACAGGGATCCTGACGGACACCGGTTATCGCACAGAGCATTTCATACATAATCACCGGGTCTGAACCGGTAATATCCTGCGGTGTCTCATACCCAAGCAGACGCAGATCTTCCGCCATCGCTTCGCCGATATTCGGCAGATCGGTAAGCGTATTAAGACGGGTGCGGCACACTTTTGTCGGGTTCATGGGAATATCCGGTATTTATTAATTATCTGCGTATTATCACATACTTTATCACCTGCCGGCAGTGACCGGTACCCGAATAACAGGTAATTGTCATAATTTTACACGACCCCCCCTGCAATGACGCGGAAAAACGGATCCCCGGATAATTCCGTTTCTGTTATGTGTTACACTGACTGATAAAATACAATCATTACCGAGGTGATTTATGTCCGGTGGTCCTGCTGTTCCGCCTGTAAAACTGCGCCCGCTTGAGCGTGAAGATTTAGCGTTTGTTCATCAGATGGATAATAACGCCAGCATTATGCGTTATTGGTTTGAGGAACCGTATGAAGCCTTTATTGAATTAAGTGATTTATACGATAAGCATATTCACGATCAGTCAGAACGCCGCTTCATTGTCGAAAGCGACGGCACCAAAGTCGGGCTGGTGGAACTGGTGGAAATCAATCATGTACACCGCCGCTCTGAATTCCAGATAATTATCGCCCCGGCACATCAGGGTCACGGATTTGCTTCCCGTGCCGCCCGCCTGGCCATGGATTATGCATTTTCTGTCCTCAACTTATATAAACTGTATCTGATTGTGGATGTGGAGAACGAAAAAGCGATCCACATTTATAAAAAACTCGGTTTTCATACCGAAGGTCAGTTAATTGATGAGTTTTTCGTCAACGGAGAATACCGCACAGCTATCCGCATGTGTATCTTTCAGCCGGAATATCTGGTGATGAAAAATAAATCGGCGGATGCAGAAAGCTACGTTGAAAAAAATGCCCGCGTAAAGCAGAACCTGTAACGATTTTTTAGTAGACTGTATGCTGTGTTTAACCCTGATTCAGAGTAACCCGTTCCGGAGTAACAATGTCCCAAGATAGGCTCTATATGGAAAAAGAACTCAGTTGGCTGTCGTTCAACGAGCGGGTTCTTCAGGAGGCCGCCGACAAACGCAACCCGCTGGTTGAACGCATGCGTTTTCTGGGCATTTACTCAAATAATCTGGATGAGTTTTACAAAGTCCGCTATGCGGATGTCAAACGACGCATCCTGATTAATGAGGAACAGCGCGGTTCCGGCGCCAGCGCACGCCATCTGCTGCGCAAAATTGAAACAAAAGTGGCAAAACAGGATCAGGCATTTGATACCCTGTATAATGATCTGCTGCTGGAGATGGCACGTAATCAGATTTTTCTGATCAACGAGCGCCAGATTTCACCGAAACAGCAAATCTGGCTGCGTCAGTATTTCCGCCAGCATCTGCGCCAGCACATCACGCCGATTATGATCCAGACCAGCACTGACCTGGTCGAATTTCTCAAAGATGATTACACCTATCTGGTGGTGGAAATTGTCAAATCCGGCCGTGAGACCCGGTATGCGCTGCTGGAAATTCCGTCCGATAAAGTGCCGCGCTTTGTCACTCTGCCGACAGAAAATGGCCGCCGCCGCCAGTCAATGATCCTTATCGATAACATTCTGCGCTACTGTCTGGATGAAATTTTCAAGGGCTTTTTCGATTTCGACGCCCTCAACGCCTATTCCATGAAAATGACGCGCGATGCGGAATATGACCTCGCCACCGAAATGGAATCCGGGATGCTGGAGCTGATGTCTTCCACCCTGAAACAGCGTCTGACCGCCGAGCCGGTGCGTTTTGTGTATCAGCGCGATATGCCGGATGAAATGGTGACACTGCTGCGCGAAAAACTCGGCCTGACCAATGATGACTCGGTCATTGCAGGCGGGCGCTATCATAATTTCAAGGACTTCATCCGCTTCCCGAATGAAGGCAATAAGAATTTATTACACAAACCGCTGCCGCGTCTGCGCCACGTCTGGTTTGATCATCACCGCAACGGGTTTGATGCTATCCGCGAGCGGGATGTGCTGCTCTATTATCCGTATCACACGTTCGAGCATGTGCTGGAACTGCTGCGCCAGGCCTCCTTTGACCCGAGCGTGATTTCCATCAAGATGAATATCTATCGTGTCGCCAAGGACTCCCGCATTATTGATTCCATGATCCACGCGGCACACAACGGAAAAAAAGTTACCGTGGTGGTGGAATTACAGGCGCGTTTTGATGAAGAGGCCAATATCCACTGGGCAAAACACCTGACGGCAGCCGGCGTGCATGTTATTTTCTCCGCGCCGGGGCTGAAAATCCACGCCAAACTGTTTATTATCTCGCGGCTGGAAGAAGGGGATGTGATCCGCCGTTATGCCCATATCGGCACCGGTAACTTCAACGAAAAAACCGCGCGTACCTACACGGATTACTCGCTGCTGACCGCCAACGAAGAGATCACCAATGAAGTCCGGCGCGTATTCAACTTTATTGAGAACCCGTACCGGCCGGTCTCCTTTGATAACCTGATGGTGTCCCCGCAGAATTCACGGGCGATGTTTAATCAGCTGATTGATGATGAAATTGCCAATGCACTGGCTGGTTATGACGCCGGGATCACATTGAAAATCAATAACCTGGTTGATAAACAGCTGAGTGAGCGTCTGTATGATGCCTCAGAGGCCGGGGTAAAAATCCGTCTGCTGGTGCGCGGGATGTGTGCACTGGTACCGGGACAGGTGCCATACAGTGAGAATATCCAGGTAACCAGTATCGTTGACCGTTTCCTGGAGCATGACAGGGTGTATGTATTCACCAATAAAGGGGATGAAAAAGTCTATCTCTCCTCTGCGGACTGGATGACCCGCAATATCGACTACCGGATTGAAGTGGCGGTTCGTCTGCTGGATCCGGTGCTGCGCCGCCGGGTGCTCGATATTCTGGACATTCAGTTCAGTGATAATGAGAAGGCGCGTTATCTCGACAAAGAGATGTCCAACCATTATGTGCCGCGCGGCAACAAGCGGAAAGTCCGCTCGCAGATGGCGATTTATGACTATATTCGTTCCCTGGAACAACCGGATAACTAAAAGGCCCGTGCATGCCATTATCACTGATCACTGAAAAAGATCGTCCGCTGGAAATTGCAGCCATCGACCTCGGGTCGAACAGCTTTCATATGGTGATTGCCCGTATTGTCAACGGCGCACTCCAGGTTCTCAGTCGCCTGAAACAGCGGGTTTATCTGGCTGAAGGCTTAAATGATAAAAATGAGCTGAGTGAAGAAGCCATTGAGCGCGGGCTGGCCTGTCTGGCACTGTTTGCCGAGCGTCTTCAGGGTTTTCCCGCCGCGCAGGTCACCATTGTCGGTACACACAGTCTGCGTGAGGCGATCAATGCGCACGAGTTTCTCGAACGCGCCGCAACGGTTATCCCCTACCCGATTGAAATTATTTCAGGTCACGAGGAAGCGCGCCTGATTTTTATGGGCGTCGAGCACACGCAACCCGAAAAAGGCCGCAAACTGGTGATTGATATCGGCGGCGGTTCGACAGAACTGGTGATCGGCGAACGTTTTGAGCCGATTTTGATTGAAAGCCGCCGCATGGGCTGTGTCAGTTTCAGCCGTCAGTTTTTTCCGGACGGCAAAATCACCGAAGCCAATTTTAACCGAGCCCGGCTGATGGCAGTCTCCAAACTGGAAAATCTGGCGATTGCTTTCCGTGTGCAGGGCTGGGATGTATGTCTCGGCGCATCCGGCACCATCAAAGCAGCCTGTGAGATCCTGCGTGAACTGGGGGAACGGGACGGTATTATCACCCCTGTCCGCCTGGAAATGCTGGTCAAACAGGTACTGCGTTATAAGCGTTTTGATGCCCTGAATTTACCGGGGTTGTCGGACGATCGCAAAAAAGTGTTTGTCCCGGGCCTGGCGATTCTGTGCGGTCTGTTTGATGCGCTGGAAATCACGGAACTGCGCCTGTCTGCCGGTGCCCTGCGCGAAGGGGTGCTGTATGAGATGGAAGGCCGTTTCCGTCATCAGGACATCCGCCAGCGCACCGCACAAAGCCTGGTGGAGCACTACAATGTGGACAACGCTCAGGTACTGCGTGTCCTGACCACCATGAAAAACCTGTACCGGCAATGGGCGGAGCAGAATCCGTCCCTGGCTGATCCGCAACAGGAAGCGATTCTGGTATGGGCTGTCTGGCTCCACGAGGTCGGGCTGAGCATCAACCTGTCCGGCCTGCAGCGCCATTCAGCCTATATTCTGCAAAATACCAATTTACCGGGATTCACTCAGGAACAGCAACTGCTGCTCGCCACGCTGGTGCGCTATCACCGCAAAGCGATTAAGAGTGACGATATCCCGAAATTCACACTGTTTAAACGTAAACAGGTCATCCCCCTGATACAGATCCTGCGTCTCGCGGTATTACTGAATAATCAGCGCCAGTCCACCACCAAACGCTCATCGCTGCGTCTGGAAACCAATGAAGGACACTGGACACTGTTTTTTCCGCGCCACTATCTGACTATCAATACATTAATGCAGCTCGATCTGGAAAAAGAGCAGGATTACTGGGATGATGTGCCCGGCTGGCACCTCGGAATTAAAGAAGAAGACGTCTAACAGGGAGAATCCCCGGCCAGTCTTATTTGTTTAAAGTTTTATGTGTAAAGGAAAATCATGTCTGAACACAGTTTCTCCATTGATAATTCATCACCGGTCAATCCGCACTCCCAGCGGCTGGCACACATTCGTCAGCAGGTTTTGCCCTTGTTTCTCAACGACTCACAGTTCGTGGAAACCATTCTGGGCACCGCTGATGAACATGCCAGGCTCAGTGATGATGAGCTGCATTCAAAATCAAAATTAGTCAAAAATCTGCTGACTGACCTCCACGCCGCTGACCTTGCGGATATGCTGGAAGCCCTGCCCTATGATGAGCGTCTCGCACTCTGGCATCTGATTGATAACCACCAGCGCGGGGAAGTGCTGGTGGAAGCGTCTGTTTCCGTGTGGGACAGTCTGATTAAAGATATGTCAGACAAAGAGCTGCTGCGTGCCGTCGCCACGCTGCATGTGGATGAGCAGGCTTATATCGCCGAGCACCTGCCGCGCGATACCATGCGCCGCCTGCTGACCTACCTGGAACCGAGTCTGCGTAACCGCATCCGCACCGTTCTTCAGTATCCGGCTGACAGTATCGGGCAGATGATGGACTTTGAATTTGTCACTGTGCGCGGCAATGTCCCGCTGAAAACGGTTCAGCGTTTTCTGCGTTACCGCAGCAATATTCCGGAAGCCACAGATAAAATCTTTGTTATCGACAGCAATAATATTTTACAGGGCGAACTGCCGCTGACCACCATTCTTACCCAGTCACCGGATAAACTGGTTTCTGATGTGATGAAAACCGAGCCGGTCACTTTCCTGCCGGATGAAAAAGGCGAAGATGCCTCCGGTGCGTTCGAACGTTATGACTTAATCTCCGCCGCCGTCGTTGATAATAACGGGCGGCTGCTCGGACGACTGACCGTTGAGGATATCGTTGATAACCTGAATGAAGAGAGCGAGGAAAACATCCGCCGTATGGGGGGCTTAAGTCCGGAAGAGGATGTGTTTGCCCCGGTCGGCCAGGCGGTAAAAAACCGCTGGGCGTGGCTGGCGATTAACCTCTGTACCGCGTTTGTGGCTTCCCGCGTGATTGGCGTGTTTGAGCATACCATTTCCCAGTTGGTTGCACTCGCCACCCTGATGCCGATTGTCGCCGGTATCGGCGGTAACACCGGTAACCAGACAATCACCATGATTGTCCGCGCACTGGCGCTTCACCAGATCCAGAAAGGCAGTTTCTCCTTCCTGCTGTTGCGTGAGCTGGGAGTCGCCTTTATCAACGGCGTTGTCTGGGGCGGGATTATGGGGGTCGTCACTTATCTGCTCTACGGCGATATCGCCATGGGCGCCGTGATGACACTGGCAATGGTGCTTAACCTGCTGATGGCCGCCATAATGGGTGTACTGATTCCGCTGACGATGATGAAACTCGGCCGTGATCCGGCACTCGGCTCCAGTGTGATGATCACCGCCATCACTGATACCGGTGGATTTTTCATCTTTTTAGGTCTTGCCACCTTGTTTCTGGTCTGATTTTTTGCCCGGGTAATCCGCTGCGGCTACGGAAAGAGAAGTTTTGCTTCTGTTCTCCGTGGCCGTTTTTACTTCCTCCCGCCGGATCCCCGCCCTGCCTTTGCACTCCCGGAACAGTGGATTATGGCACCGGACGGGTAATATCAGGTGAATATGATCACTTCTGTACTGTTGCCGTGAAATAATCGTCATGCCGGTCACACTTATTTATATTTATTTACCACTATTTATTCCCGGTAAAATAATAATGAAGTCTGAAACTACAATTATTCCGT
This sequence comes from Morganella morganii, assembly GCF_019402645.1. GTDB lineage: Bacteria > Pseudomonadota > Gammaproteobacteria > Enterobacterales > Enterobacteriaceae > Morganella > Morganella morganii_D. The sequence continues at coordinate 1,080,225 of NZ_VKKS01000001.1, read as the reverse complement.
TAATTACCGACCCCGGTTTTCATAATATTCTGCTATTCCGGATTCCTTAACGTTATCATCCGTGATGTAAATCATATTTAGTTTAATGCGCCAACCTAATCCAACCAATAAGAATATACACCTTGTTTTTGCGGGTGCTGTTTACAATATACGGAATTTCTTGCTATAACAAAGCATACCCTCCGGCAACAGACAATTACCGTTTTTTATTTCCGGTTATCCCTGTGATAGCCGGGATATTGTTGCCGCCATCTCTCTTTTGGGAAATACAAATGAGAAAAAAAATGACACGACCCCCGTCATTGAATAAGTGAGTAAATAAAAGGACATAATTATGACAACAACCACATCGCCATTAAGTCAGCCTCAGGCAAGGCCATTAAATAAAAACGATTATAAAACACTGGGGTTATCTTCCCTCGGCGGCACGCTTGAATTCTATGATTTTGTCATATTTGTGTTTTTTACCGGTACACTAACTCACCTGTTTTTCCCGGGTGATAATGAGTTTATCGCCCAGATGAAAACGCTGGGGATTTTTGCAGCCGGTTATCTGGCGCGTCCGCTCGGCGGAATCATTATGGCGCACTTCGGCGATATTATCGGCCGCAAGCGCATGTTTACCCTGAGTATTTTCCTGATGGCCGTCCCGACGCTGGTGATCGGTATGCTGCCGACCTATGAAAGCATCGGTGTGGCGGCCCCCATTCTGTTACTGCTGATGCGGATCTTACAGGGTGCGGCTATCGGTGGTGAGATGCCGGGCGCCTGGGTATTTATCGCGGAACACACGCCGGAACAGCGCTACGGACTGGGTGTCGGCACGCTGACCTCCGGGATCACCGGCGGTATTCTGCTCGGTTCGCTGGTCGCTATCGCAGTTCAGGCCTCTTACAGCGCGGCAGAAGTGACCGCATGGGCATGGCGTATTCCGTTTATCCTGGGCGGTGTATTTGGTCTGATCTCAGTGTATCTGCGCCGCTTTTTGCAGGAAACACCGATTTTTAAAGAAATGGCCGCCAAACGGGCATTATCCGAAGAGATGCCGGTAAAAACGGTACTGAAAAACCACAAAATGGCCTGCTTTGTCACCGCAGGACTGACCTGGTCATTATCCACCGCTATCGTGGTTATCATTCTGATGACGCCGTCAGTTGTGGTGGAAAAAATGTACGGCATTGATCGCACACTGTCATTGCAGGCAAACTGCGTGGCCACACTGACATTGACTCTCGGCTGCATTTTCTGGGGCTGGCTGGAAGATAAAACCGGCAGCCGTGTGACTCTGGCATTGTCCTGGGGCGGATTAGCGGTAACGGCATTTCACTTCTACAGTGCGCTGTCACCGGATATCGCGGCGACATCCCTGGTGATTAACTATGCAGTCATGGGCTTTTTTGTCGGTGCGATTGTCACCACGCCAATCATCAGTACCCGCACATTCCCGCCGGCAATCCGGTTCTCCGGATTGTCCTTTGCCTACAACATGGCTTACGCAGTATTCGGCGGGTTAACCCCGATGCTGACCGGCGCATGGTTACAAAAAAGTGCAATGGCACCGGCGTATTATGTGGCAGGTGTGTCAGTACTGGCGATTATCATCGGCTTTATGCCGCTGGCTCACAAAGGCTGGACGGCGCGCAAAGCACAAGATATGAACGCCGTTACAGCACAGCCGTCATAACGGAACAACAAAAACAGCAAGGGCGGATGATGATCCGCCTTTTTTTATCGTCTGAATCAGCGCCAGGCCGGGTTTTTCATAACCGAGTATTTTCCCGGACCAATGAAGGCCAGCGCAATACCACTGATAAAGAAATACATCAGGCTTTCAATCGCCCATGCCCCTGTCGGGTCGAGCATAAAGGTTTTATTCACCCCGATCATCAGCCAGGCAACCACCATCGTGAAGGAAACCAGCAACGCGGACGGCCGGGTCAGAATACCGAGAATAATAAAGACCGGTGCGACAATTTCCCCGAAATAAGTACCGTAGGCGATAAACTCCGGTAACCCGAAGGAGGCCAGCAGCCCTTTTATCCCCGCCGCACCGGTGAGCAATTTACCGATACCGTGAAACAACATTAATCCGCCGACCGCCAGCCGCAGTAATAATTTTCCGGCATCGTCGTGTGATAACAGCCTGTTGATTACACCTGTCATAATATACCTCTGTTGAATGAGAATCTTACTCATTGTGAGTATACGCAGTGATACACAAAGCGTGTAGCGACAACAGTGATTCACGGCAAAAGCCGGGGGATTCATTCATTTTAATTGTTAATAATATGATGACAAAAATAAAACCTGACTCTTTATATTTTCTTATAATATCTGTGTATTATCTTTCCTCATCATATTTCACTGGTTTTATTTATCAGTATATTAACAAAAATATCGCTGTCTCTATCAAATTATCTGAAAGTCATCATCAAAAATACTTACTTATTTTCCGGCTGCTTCATTATTCTTTTTTGAAAGAGTTAACAGCAATCGGCACTCCTCCGCCCTGCGCTGGCGAACGGGCTTCTGAGTAATACTGCTGTATCTGACAAGGAGATGTCATGAAGAAAAATATTATCGCGGGTTGTCTGTTTTCCCTTTCCGCATTGGCCGCAATCCCGCCGGGCAATGATGCCGCCACAGCCGGAAGCCGGCAGAATTCAGTTTTTAAATGGCCGGGCGATGTATGAAAAAGGCCGAATACTGCGCAATACGGAGCGCGGAATTTTCGTCAGGGCAGTACAATATCTGCCCTGAAATCCCTGTTTATTCCCACATCCAGCGGTCTTCCCGATCCCAGCCTTTTGTTCTCATACAACTGTAGAAATAGCGGTTTCTGCTGTCTTCATTCACATCCATCACATAACTTTCCGTCACCGGCGTCTGCTCTTTGTAAGTTTTGCTGTCACCGCAGTCATCATCCTTTTTGCAGCGTTTTTCCACATCCCGCATCACACTACGCCGGGCAACTTCATTTTTGACCGGATAAAGCTTGTGTGATTCCGGTTCACAGAAAGCAGTTGCTTCTGCCCTTGTGTATACAGAGCCGCCCGGCACTTCCACCCAGACAGAGGAACAGCCGGAAAGCAGCAGAGCAGAGACAATAATAAGTCTGTTTTTCATCATTATAATGCGCATTATCAGCTTGTTAATAATTCGTAATGTTACTGCACATCATAAACTGAGTAAACCACACCGGTAATATTTCCTTAAGGGACGATAAAGTGCCTGACATAAAAGCGGACACCGCTGAAACCATGTACATTTACCTGTATCAACGTTATTTTCACAATTCTTCCATTTTTACGATCAGATTTACCGGTACACTATCCCCATCATAATTCAGGTTGTTTTGTGCCCTTACGCGTACCCCGGCAGCACCGGGTAAAAAGGAATGATGAGTAATCCCATAATGAACAATGTACAAAAGAGAAAGAAACGCACAGGCATTACGATTGCCGTTCTCCTTCTGGGCGCAGCCGGTTACGGCACCTATCATTACTTTCATTCTGCGGCACCGGCCTCCCCGCCTGCTGCCGGAAAACCGGGGGCTTCCGCAGGTAAAAACAATAACCGTCCGGGCCGGCCGCCGCTGGCACCGGTACAGGTGGCAAAAGCTGTTTCTGAGACCATTCCGCGGACCTTGTCAGCACTCGGTACCGTACAGGCGGCAAATTCCGTGACGGTAACCAGCCGCGTGGAAGGGCAACTGATGCAGATCCATTTTGAGGAAGGGCAGAAAGTGAATGCGGGTGACCTCCTGTTCACCATCGACCCGCGTCCGTTTGAGATTCAGCTGGCGCAGGCACAGGGACAGTCAGCCAAAGATCAGGCTACGCTTGCCAACGCCCGCCGTGACCTGAGCCGCTATCAGAAACTCGCGGCCACTCATGTGATTTCGCAACAGGAACTGGACACCCAGCAGGCACTGGTCAAGTCAGCGGAAGCCGGTATTAAGGTCGATCAGGCAGCTATCGACAGCGCGAAACTGCAACTGACCTACAGCCGCATCACCGCGCCTATCAGCGGAAAAATGGGGCTGCGTCAGGTAGATACCGGCAACTTTATCACCGCCGGAACAGCCATGCCGCTGGTGGTGATCAACCAGACAGCCCCTGCGGATGTGCTGTTTACCGTCCCGGAAAATGATATCCCGCTGATCCGCATGGCGCAGCGCACCCTGCCGGAACTCACGGTCACCGCTCTGAACAAAGATAACAGCATCCGGCTGGCGCAGGGCAAACTGCTGACACTGGATAACCGGATTGATGCCGCCACTGGCACAGTAAAAGCCAAGGCGCGGTTTACCAATGATGACGATCTGCTGTTCCCGAACCAGTTTGTCAATGTGCTGTTACAGGTCGGCCAGCTGGAGAATGCGGTGGTGATCCCGAATGCCGCATTGCAGATGGGAACGGAAGGTAATTATGTCTGGCTGCTGGAAGCCGGAAATAAAGTCCGTAAACAAATTGTGGATGTGGAGTTACAGACCCCGGAACGCGTGGTGATCAAAAGCGGCGTCAGCGCCGGCGATACTCTGGTGACCGACGGGATTGACCGCCTGACCGACGGCGCACAGGTTGATGTGGTGTCCGGTCAGAAAAAAGCCGCTGCCGGAGATAAGGTCTGATGTCCGGAAATAATCCAGAAACCCGTGCAGGCGGCCCGTCCCGCCTGTTTATTCTGCGTCCGGTTGCCACCAGCCTGTTTATGCTGGCAATTCTGCTGGCAGGGATTGTCGGCTACCGCATGCTGCCGGTCTCTTCTCTGCCGGAGGTGGATTACCCGACCATCCGCGTGGTAACACTTTATCCCGGTGCCAGTCCGGATGTGATGACCTCAGCTGTGACCGCGCCGCTGGAACGTCAGTTCGGGCAGATGTCAGGTCTGAAACAGATGTCGTCGCAAAGTTCGGGTGGCGCCTCGGTGATCACCCTGATGTTCCAGCTCTCCCTGCCGCTCGATGTGGCGGTGCAGGAAGTACAGGCGTCCATCAACGCAGCAACCAACCTGTTGCCGGATGACCTGCCTTATCCGCCGATTTACAGCAAAGTTAACCCGGCCGATCCGCCGGTGCTGACCCTTGCCGTCACCTCCGATGCCATGCCGATGACCCGGTTACAGGATATGGTGGAAAACCGCATCGCCCAGAAAATCTCACAGGTTGAAGGGGTCGGGCTGGTGACACTGGAGGGCGGTCAGCGCCCTGCCGTACGGGTTCAGTTAAATGCCAATGCCGTGGCCGCTTACGGGCTGGACAGCGAAACTATCCGCAGCGCAATTAACAGTGCCAACGTCAACTCCGCCAAAGGGAGCCTCGACGGCCCTGCGCGCTCTGTGACACTGTCCGCCAACGACCAGATGAAATCGGCGGAAGATTATCAGAACCTGATTGTCAGCTACAAAAACAATGCACCTGTTCGCCTGCGTGATGTGGCAACGGTGCAGGAAGGGCCGGAAAACACACAGCTGGGCGCCTGGGTTAATGATAAACAGGCAATTGTCATCAATGTGCAGCGCCAGCCCGGCGCTAACGTGATTGCCACCACCGATACTATCCGCGCACTGATCCCGGAGCTGGTGGAAACGCTGCCGGAGTCAGTCACGGTGACGGTTCTGACTGACCGGACAGATGCTATCCGGGCCTCGGTCAAAGATGTGCAGTTTGAACTGTTTTTAGCTGTTGCGCTGGTGATCATGGTGATGTACCTGTTTCTGCGCAATATGGCCGCGACCCTGATCCCGGGTGTGGCGGTGCCGCTCTCGCTTGTCGGCACCTTCGCAGTGATGTATTTCTGCGGCTTTTCCGTCAATAACCTGACACTGATGGCGCTGACTATCGCCACCGGTTTCGTGGTGGATGATGCGATTGTAGTGGTGGAAAATATTGCCCGCTATCTGGAAAAAGGTGACAAACCGCTGACCGCCGCCCTTAAAGGCGCCGGTGAGATTGGTTTTACCATTATCTCACTGACTTTCTCGCTGATTGCTGTGTTAATTCCCCTGTTATTTATGGGGGATATTGTCGGCCGCCTGTTCCGCGAATTTGCGATCACCCTCGCCGTGGCAATCCTGATTTCCGGTGTGGTGTCACTGACGCTGACACCGATGATGTGCGCCCGTTTCCTGAAACCGGAATCTGCTCACCGCCATAACCGTTTTAACCGGGCTACTGAGCGCTTTTTTGAGCGGGTGATTGCCGGCTACGGTCGCTGGCTGACGTGGGTACTGCGCCATCAGTGGCTGACACTCGGGGTCGCTTTCAGTACTATGGCAATCACCGTTGTGCTCTATCTTTTTATTCCGAAAGGCTTTTTCCCGGTTCAGGACAACGGGCTTATCCGGGGGACTCTGGAAGCACCGCAGTCCGTGTCGTTTCAGGCGATGAGTGAGAAACAACAGGCGGTCAGCCGTCTGCTGGCAGATGACCCGGCGGTGGATAATATCGCGGCTTTTGCCGGTATCGACGGCAGCAACGCCACACTGAACACCGGACGCCTGCAAATCACGCTGAAACCGCTGTCTGAGCGGGATGATCGCGCGGAAGCCATCATCACCCGGTTACAGAAAAAAGCAGATACCCTGCCCGGCGTAAAACTGTATCTCCAGCCGTCTCAGGATCTGACTATTGATACCCAGACTTCCCGGACTCAGTATCAGTTTACCTTACAGGCCAATTCCCTCGAGGAACTCGATCTGTGGGTGCCGCGTCTGATGACAGAACTACAGAACAGTGATGCCCTGACTGATACCGGCAATGACTGGCAGAATAAAGGGCTGGTGGCCTATATCGATATTGACCGCGATACTGCCTCACGGCTGGGGCTGACCATGACCAATATTGATAACGCGCTGTACAATGCGTTTGGTCAGCGCCTGATCTCCACTATTTATACCCAGGCCAGCCAATACCGCGTGGTGCTGGAAAATAACACTGCACTGACACCGGGCGCGGATGCCCTCAGCAGCATCCGCATGATCAACAAAGACGGCAATTCCGTGCCGCTGTCAGCCTTTGCCACTGTATCGCCGCGTTTCGGACCGCTGGCAATTAACCACCTGGCACAGTTCCCGTCCGCCACTTTTTCCTTTAATATCCCGGCGGGCGGTTCACTGGAAGCAGCAGTCAATGCGGTGAAATCGGCAGAACAGCGTATCGGCCTGCCGAAAGATATCACCACACAATTCCAGGGAGCCACTCTCGCCTTTGAAAATGCCCTGTCCAACACCCTGTGGCTAATCCTCGCCGCTGTGGTGGCGATGTACATCGTGCTCGGCATTCTGTATGAAAGTTTTATTCATCCGATTACCATCCTCTCCACCCTGCCCACCGCCGGGGTCGGTGCCTTGCTGGCGCTGATAATGGCAGGTAATGAGCTGGATGTGATTGCGATTATCGGTATTATTCTGCTGATCGGGATTGTGAAGAAAAACGCCATTATGATGATTGACTTCGCCCTTGCGGCGGAGCGGGAACAGGGACTGTCGCCGTATGATGCCATTTATCAGGCCTGTCTCCTGCGTTTCCGCCCGATCCTGATGACCACCATGGCTGCACTGTTCGGCGCGGTACCGCTGATGCTCAGTACCGGGGTCGGTGCCGAACTTCGCCAGCCGCTCGGGGTCTGTATGGTCGGCGGACTGATTATGAGCCAGATCCTGACACTCTTTACCACCCCGGTGATTTACCTGCTGTTTGACCGCCTGTCACACTGGCGCGATAAAGCCCGCTTTACCCCGGAAAGTGACAATACAGGAGCCTCATCATGAGGCTGTTCGCCCTGTTTATCGCCCGCCCGGTGGCCACGACGCTGATAAGCCTCGCCATCACTCTGTGCGGGGCGATCAGCTTTCTGTTCCTGCCGGTGGCACCACTGCCGCAGGTGGATTATCCGGTGATTAATATCACGGCATCACTGCCGGGCGCCTCTCCGGAAACCATGGCATCCACCGTCGCTACGCCGCTGGAACGTTCGCTCGGGCAGATAGCCGGGGTGTCAGAAATGACATCATCCAGCTCTCTCGGCAGTACCAGCATCACCCTGGAATTTGAGCTGAACCGGGATATCAACGGTGCGGCCCGGGATGTGCAGGCCGCACTGAATGCCGCGCAAAATCTGCTGCCTTCCGGGATGCCGTCCCGGCCGCGTTACTATAAATCCAACCCGTCCGATGCACCGGTTATGATCCTGACGCTGACATCAGATACCCTTGGTACCGGAAAACTCTATGATATCGCCTCCACCAGGCTGGCACAGCGCCTGTCACAGATTGAGGGTGTGAGTGAAGTCTCGGTCGGCGGCGGCTCGCTGCCTGCCGTGCGTGTGGAACTGAATCCGTCACAACTGTTTAATCAGGGCGTCTCTCTCGACAGTGTGCGCAAAGCGATTGCCGATGCCAACGTGCTGCGGCCGCAGGGTTCCGTTTCTGATAATGAACGCCGCTGGCAGATTGGCAGTAACAGTGAGCTGAAAACGGCGGATGATTACCGCCCGCTGATTGTGCATTACAATGACGGCGCGGCAGTACGCCTGGCAGATGTCGCAACCGTAAAAGACTCGGTACAAAACGTCCGCGCAGCCGGGATGAGCAACGGCAAGCCCGCTATCCTGCTGGTGATCCGCCGTGAAGCCGGCGCCAATATTATCGCCACCGTAGCCCGCATCCGCGAGCAGTTGCCGGTATTGCAGGATGCTATTCCCGCCGGTGCGGATTTACAGGTCGCGCAGGATCGCACGCCGACCATCCGCGCCTCACTGACGGAAGTGGAACGCGCGCTGACTATTGCTGTGGGACTGGTGATCCTGGTGGTCTTCCTGTTTCTGCGATCCGGACGCGCCACCATTATCCCGGCACTGGCCGTACCGGTCTCCCTGATAGGTACCTTCAGCGCCATGTATCTGTGCGGATTCAGCCTCAATAACCTGTCACTGATGGCACTGACGGTCGCCACCGGCTTTGTGGTGGATGATGCGATTGTGGTGCTGGAAAATATCGCCCGTCATATTGAAAACGGCCTGAAACCGAAAGAAGCGGCCCTCAAAGGGGTCAGCGAAGTGGGCTTCACCGTACTTTCCATGAGTATCTCCCTTGTGGCGGTATTTATTCCGCTGCTGCTGATGGATGGCCTTGTCGGACGGTTGTTCCGTGAGTTTGCGATCACCCTGACTACCGCCATTGCTATCTCACTGGTGATCTCCCTGACACTCACCCCGATGCTCTGCGCACATCTGCTGAAAAACCATGCAGCCCCGGCACGGGAGCGAAAACGCGGCGCCGGCAGGATCCTGTTCCGTATTCAGCAGTGGTACGGGCGCAGCCTGACCGTGGTACTGGCACACAGCCGCTGGGTACTGCTGATTTTCACCGGTACCATTGCCCTGGCGGTCTGGCTCTATATCTCTGTACCAAAAACCTTTTTCCCGGATCAGGATACCGGGCGGCTGCTGGGTTTTGTCCGTGCCGACCAGAGCATTTCGTTCCAGTCGATGGAGCAGAAAATGCGCACTTTTATGCAGCGTATTTACAGTGATAAAGATGTCGCCGGTGTCACCGGCTTTACCGGCGGCGGCCGCGTTAACAGCGGATTTATGTTTATCTCGCTCAATCCGCTGGATGAACGGACAGACAGTGCCCAGGATGTGATCAACCGGCTGCGTGTTACCCTCGCTGATGAACCGGGCGCCAACCTGTTTCTGATTCCGGTACAGGATATCCGGGCAGGCGGGCGTCAGTCCAACTCCGGTTATCAGTATTCCCTGCTGGCGGATGATTTATCCCTGCTGCGCGAATGGGAACCGAAAATCCGCAAAGCACTCGGTGAATTGCCGCAACTGACTGATGTTAACTCGGATAAAGAGGATAAAGGCGCGGAGATGGCGCTGACCTATGACCGTGATGTGATGGCACAGCTCGGGATCAGTGTGAATGATGCCAACAATCTGCTCAATAACGCCTTCGGCCAGCGGCAGATCTCCACGATTTATGAGCCGCTGAACCAGTACAAAGTGGTGATGGAAGTCGCACCGCAATATACACAGGATGTCAGTGCGCTGGAAAAAATGTTTGTCATCAATAAAGAGGGACAACCGGTTCCGCTGGCGTATTTCGCACAGTGGCGGCCGGCGAATGCGCCGCTGAGTGTTAACCATCAGGGGTTGTCGGCCTCCACGACTGTCGGCTTTAACGTAGCAGAGGGTTATTCTCTGTCGGATGCGGTGACCGCTGTCGAACGTACCATGGTGGAGCTGGGTGTACCGTCCGGGGTGCGCGGGACTTTTGCCGGGACAGCACAGTTGTTTCAGGAGACATTACAGTCTCAGGTGCTGCTGATTATCGCTGCCATTATCACTGTGTACCTGGTGCTCGGCATGCTGTATGAGAGCTTTATTCATCCGCTGACCATCTTATCCACCCTGCCCTCTGCGGGCGTCGGCGCACTGCTGGCACTGCGGTTCTTTGATACGCCGTTCAGCCTGATCGCCCTGATAGGCATTATGCTGCTGATCGGAATTGTGAAGAAAAACGCCATTATTATGGTGGACTTCGCCATTGCCGCCCAGCGCGGCGGGCAAAGTGCGCGGGATGCGATTTTTCAGGCCTGTCTTCTGCGTTTCCGCCCGATCCTGATGACCACACTGGCCGCGCTGTTCGGCGCACTGCCGCTGGCATTCGGCAGCGGTGACGGCGCGGAACTGCGCCAGCCGCTAGGCATTACGGTGGTCGGCGGGTTGCTGGTCAGTCAGATACTGACACTGTATACCACGCCGGTGATTTACCTGTTTTTTGACCGGCTGCGCCGCAAAAAAACCGGGGAATCCGCCGGGAAATCCGTTCTCAGTACGGAGGGAAATACATGAAAACCGGTATTGGCCATAAACTGTTTCTCGCCATTTTTGCCACTTGTATGCTGGTGGTACTGACCATGCATCTGGCTATCCGCTTCAGTTTCGAGCAGGGCTTTCTCGGCTATCTTCAGCGCTCCGCCGAAGACCGGACGGAGATGATCGCCGATGTTGTCGCTGAGCAGTATGCCGATTACGGCAGTTGGTATTTTCTGCGCAATAATCAGCGCGGATTTATGCAGGCACTGCGGGCACTGGATACGGACCGGCATATGCAACATATGGAGCGCGGCTGGAAAATGCGTTTCTGGCTGCTGGATGAGGATGACCGTCGTCTGTTCGGACATGGCCCGGTACCGCCCGGTGAACTCTACCGCAAACCGGTAAAATACAACGGTAACGTTGTCGGCTGGGTGGTGATGCCGGCGGATGACAATATCAACCGTGCTGCCGATCAAAGCTTTTCACATCAGCAGGCGCGCACCAGCTGGATAGTTTCAGCGCTGGTGCTGCTGGTTACCCTGGTGGTCACCTGGCTGCTGACCCGCGGCTTCCTGCGTCCCGTCAAACGCCTGGCGGAAGGAACACATCAGCTGGCGGCGGGTAATTTCAGCAGCCGTGTGCCGGTTCACGGCAAAGATGAAATTGCGCAGCTGGCTGATGATTTTAATCAGCTCGCCTCCGCGCTGGAGAAAAATGAACTAATGCGCCGCGACTATATGGCGGATGTCTCACACGAGCTGCGCACACCTCTGGCAGTGTTACAGGGCGAGCTGGAAGCGCTTCAGGACGGGATCCGCCGGCCGACACCGGAAACCCTGGCATCTCTGCTGGCGGAAGTACAGACGCTGACAAAACTGGTCAGTGATCTGCATCAGCTTTCATTATCCGATCGCGGCTCACTCTCTTACCGCAAAGAGTTATGCAACCTGACCGATGTGATCAGCCGTTCAATCGGCGTGTTCCGCCACCGGTTGCAGGAAAAAAACCTCTCAGTGACAGCCGAACTGCCGGAAACACTGATGATTTTCGGGGACGATGCGCGGCTCGGACAGCTGTTCCATAATCTGCTGGAAAACAGTCTGCGCTACACCGACAGCGGCGGGCAAATTGTGGTACGCGGGCAGCAGGATGAAACACAAATCCGGATCGACTGGTCAGACAGTGCGCCGGGGCTGACAGAGGAACAGTTTTCACAGATTTTTGATCGCTTCTACCGCAGCGAATCCTCCCGTAACCGCGCCAGCGGCGGATCCGGACTCGGTCTTGCGATTTGTGATAAAATAGCAGAAGCGCATCACGGGCAGATAAGCGCGTCCGTGTCCCCGCTCGGCGGCGTAACTATCACGCTGATACTGCCCCGCCCGGACTGACAGGAGTTTACTGCATGGCACAAAATACTGAACTGATTCTTATTGTGGAAGATGAGCCGAAACTGGCTCAGTTACTGACGGATTATCTGCACGCTGCTCATTACCGTACTCACTGGCTGGCCCGCGGCGGAGAAGTAACGGCCTGGGTGCAGGCAAACCGGCCGGATCTGATTTTGCTGGATCTGATGTTGCCGGAGAAAGACGGCCTGACACTCTGCCGTGAAATGCGTCAGTTCAGTGATATCCCCGTCATGATGGTGACAGCCAAAACGGAAGAGATTGACCGTCTGCTGGGACTGGAAATCGGTGCGGATGATTATGTCTGCAAACCTTACAGCCCGCGTGAAGTCGTGGCACGTATCAAAACTATTCTGCGCCGCTGTCAGCGCAGTAAAGATGCGCCGGAAGATAAATCTGACACGCTGATTATTGATGAAGTGAATTATCAGGTGCGTTTCGGTGCACAAAGTCTGGATCTCACCCAGGTCGAATTCCGCCTGCTGCGCACCATGGTGTCACAACCGGGCACCGTGCTGTCACGCAACCAGCTGCTGGATAATCTGTACGATGATTACCGTGTGGTGACTGACCGCACTATCGACAGCCATATCAAAAACCTGCGCCGCAAGCTCGGACAGTTAGAAAGTGACCGCGATTTTATTCATTCGGTGTACGGATTAGGTTACCGCTGGGAAGGCGGGCCCGCAGAGATTATTGCCGCTACCATTATCTGAGAGCACCGGCCGGACAGATATAAAAAACGGCGGATATCCGCCGTTTTTTATTTTTCTGATTACTGTATCAGTGACGGACGCTTCAGCCGTGCCAGGATTTTATCGAGTGTATTTTGCTCATCCTGTAATAAATCAGCTTTGGCAATACGGAATGTCCGATCCAGTTCTGCTGTTCTGATATGCAGTTTCAGCACAGAGCGGCTGTCTGTTATCACGGTGAAAGCACTCAGTGGTGCTTCATAACAGACGGCGTACTGCCCCGGTGTAAACAACAGGTTATCGCCGACAATCGCCAGCATCGGATAATACCGGATACGCCGTGCGTTAATCAGCAACACAATACCCACCGCAACCATAATGCCGCCGAAGTCCATACCGATGACCAGCAACACCACACCGAGCACACCATACATCACTGCCATGCTGATCTGACGCTGTTTATTAAATTTCAGCAGTACCTCAAACGGTAATTGAGCCAGTTTCGGTATACTTTTCAGTGAACGGTAGACCACCCGGTTATAGTCGTAGAGGTAACCGACGATAAATATAAATCCCAGCGGAATAAAAATGATGCCGCCAATCATGGCGAGAGTCAGACCGAATTTCGGCTGGTTACGCAGAAATGCCAGACTGGCAAGCTGTGCGGCTATCCCGCCGGTCATCAGAATTTTCACGTACGGTAAGACTTCAATCAGTTGCTGTGTCTGATAATCCAGCTGATCCCGGTACGGCTCAAGAGCCGACGGTATATAAGAGATAATTCCCAGGAAAATCAGGTTAAGAACCAGACCAATCCAGACTGCAATATGACGTTTTTCCATATATCCACGCTGTAACAGACTATAGTAAATGATAACGCTGGGGAGATTATCCGCCGCGCCACTGAATTTAACGAAACTATATCAAATCGTTATCCGATATTCATGCCATTTTCAGTAATTCATTTGATACCGGGCGGATGACGCGCTAGAATCCATCGCCTTGATTACGCCTCCCCCGCAGGGGAAGGTTCTGACTTGAACTCAGATCGGAATACATTATGTTTACACCCGAATTACTCTCTCCGGCAGGCTCGCTGAAGAATATGCGCTACGCGTTCGCCTATGGTGCGGATGCGGTCTATGCCGGACAGCCGCGTTACAGCCTGCGTGTCCGTAACAACGAATTTAACCACGAAAACCTCGCCAAAGGCATTCAGGAAGCCCACGAACTGGGTAAAAAATTCTATGTCGTGGTCAATATCGCCCCGCATAACGCTAAACTGAAAACCTTTATCCGTGATCTGGAGCCGGTGATTGCCATGGGTCCGGATGCGCTGATTATGTCCGACCCCGGTCTGATTATGATGGTGCGCGAACATTTTCCGCAGATGGATATTCATTTATCCGTCCAGGCAAACGCCGTGAACTGGGCAACGGTGAAATTCTGGCATCAGATGGGCCTGACCCGGGTGATCCTCTCCCGCGAGCTTTCACTGGAAGAAATTGCTGATATCCGCAAAAATGTACCGGAAATTGAGCTTGAAGTCTTTGTTCACGGCGCGCTGTGCATGGCCTATTCCGGCCGCTGCCTGCTCTCCGGCTATATCAACAAACGTGACCCTAATCAGGGTACCTGCACCAATGCCTGCCGCTGGGAATATAAAGTGGAAGAAGGCAAAGAGGATGTGATCGGCAATATCGTCCACAAGCAGGAACCGATTCCGGTGAAAAACATTGAGCCGACCCTCGGCGCCGGGGCACCGACTGATAAAGTGTTCCTGATTGAGGAAGCACAGCGGCCGGGCGAATATATGACCGCGTTTGAAGATGAACACGGCACCTATATTATGAACTCCAAAGATCTGCGGGCTATCGAGCATGTCGAAAAGCTGACACAGATGGGTGTTCACTCCCTGAAAATCGAAGGTCGTACCAAATCCTTCTATTACTGTGCCCGCACCGCACAGGTTTACCGCCGTGCCATTGATGATGCCGTTGCCGGGAAACCGTTTGATCCGTCGCTGCTGACCACCCTGGAAGGCCTGGCACACCGCGGTTATACCGAAGGGTTCCTGCGCCGTCATACTCATGATTCATATCAGACTTATGAATACGGTTATTCTGTTTCCGATTCCCAGCAATTTGTCGGCGAGTTTACCGGCAACCGCGTGAACGGACTGGCCGAAGTGGATGTCAAAAACAAATTCTCTGTCGGCGACAGCCTGGAACTGATGACCCCGAACGGCAATATCAGCTTTACCCTCGATGCCATGAATAACCGCAAAGGGGAAGCCACGGACGTCGCACCGGGTAACGGTCATATTGTGTATCTGCCGGTACCTGATGATGTGAACCTGGAATTTGCCTTGCTGATCCGTAACTTACCGGGTACCAGCACCCGTAATCCGCATATGCCGGAATTTACTGACGCGGCGGCCACAAACGGGTAATATTCTGAATTTTCGAATCCGATCACAACAATCACTTTGGTTATTTCGTAATATCGGACAAGAAAATGAAGAACTAAAATGCAACATGTAATACCAGGAACCACCTCCTTGGTTGGCTCAATCTCCCTTGAGCCAACCTTTTCTTTTTGTGCCCTTCCCTTTTTTCTCCGCCTTTTTTCCCGGCATAATCCGCCCGTGTTTGTTATCTTTAATAAGACGTATTCTGAACACGGAGTCTGATATGGCAGAAACGCATATAGTCGTTCTTAACGGAAAACGTGCCGGTGATGACGGTATTCGTCAGGCTGTCCGGCACTTACGGGAAAACGGTGAGGATATTCAGGTGCGGGTGACGTGGGAGCCGGAGGATATTCCGCGCTTTGTCCGTGAAGCACATCACCTGAAAGCGGCGACCGTAATTGCGGCAGGGGGCGACGGTACGATTAATGCCGTATGCAGCGCACTGATGGCATATCCGGCGGAGAAACGCCCTGTTCTCGGCATTCTGCCACTCGGTACCGCCAATGATTTTGCCACTGCCGCCGGAATTCCTGCGGATAAAACCAAAGCCCTGCTTCTGGCCGTCAAAGGCAATGCGATCGCTATTGATATCGGCTCTGTCAATGAATCCCGCTATTTCATCAATATGGCCACGGGCGGATTCGGCCCGAAAATTACCACCGATACCCCGGAAACCCTGAAAAGCACCTTCGGCGGTGCCGCTTATTTCCTCCACGGACTGACCCGCAGCGATTTGCTGAAAGCCGACCACTGCACCATCAGCTGTGATGGTTTTCACTGGCAGGATGACGCGCTGGTTATCGGTATCGGTAACGGTTGTCAGGCAGGCGGCGGACATAAACTGTGTCCGGATGCGCTGATCAACGACGGTCTGCTCAACCTGAGCATTCTGCCGGAACGTAACTGGCCGCGCTCACTCCGGAACACCCTTTTTAATGACGGCGGGGCGGAAGGCGTCATCATGAAATGCAGCTCGCGGATCACTATCAGCGCGGCACATGAGATGGTGTTTAATCTCGACGGCGAGCCGCTGACTGGTCAGCAATTCACCTTTTCCGTGCTGCCTGAAGCGATCCAGTGCCGGTTACCGCCACACTGCGGGTTGTTATCTTAAACACAATCCACGACAATCCGTGACAATTTTATAACACGCTACAGGAATCGGAGTTTACATACCATGACTGATATCGTTAAGTTGTTAGGCAATGATGCATCATCTCTTCTTGAACATACCTGCACCACCATTCCCAAAGACAATCTTTATCTGCCGGGCGATGACTTTGTCACCCGCGTGATGATTGATAATAACCGGCCGAATACCGTGCTGCGCTCCATGCAGTCACTGTTTAATCACGGCCGTCTGGCGGGAACCGGCTATCTCTCCATTCTGCCGGTGGATCAGGGCGTTGAGCACTCCGCTGCCGCCTCCTTTGCGGCTAACCCGCTCTATTTTGATCCGAAGAATATTGTTGAGCTGGCCATTGACGCGGGCTGTAACTGTGTTGCCTCCACCTACGGCGTACTGGCTTCTGTTGCCCGCCGCTATGCACACCGCATCCCGTTCCTCGTCAAAATCAACCACAATGAAACCCTGAGCCTGCCCGCGCAGTATGATCAGACACTGTACGCCAGCGTTGAACAGGCTTTTGAGATGGGAGCTGTGGCTGTCGGAGCAACGATTTATTTCGGTTCACCGGAATCCCGCCGTCAGATAGAGGAAATCTCAGCGGCTTTTGAACGCGCTCATGAGCTGGGTATGGTGACTGTACTGTGGGCTTACCTGCGTAACCCGGCCTTCAAAAAAGACGGAGTTGATTATCACGCCAGCGCGGATTTAACCGGTCAGGCAAACCATCTTGCGGCTACAATCGGCGCGGATATCGTCAAACAAAAAATGGCGGAAAACAACGGCGGCTTTAAAGCCATCGGCTTCAGCCATACTGATGAGCGCGTTTACAGCACACTGACCACAGATAACCCGATTGATCTGGTCCGTTATCAGCTGGCGAACTGCTATATGGGTCGTGCGGGGCTGATTAACTCCGGCGGCGCATCCGGCAATAATGACTTCGCGGATGCCGTTCGCACTGCGGTGATCAACAAACGTGCCGGTGGCATGGGGCTGATCCTCGGCCGTAAAGCCTTTAAGAAATCGATGAAAGACGGGGTGGCACTGATTAATGCGGTGCAGGATGTGTATCTCGATAAGAAAGTCACGATTGCTTAATATGCAGAACAGGCCGGATAACCGGCCTGATTTTTATGCTCCCTGTTTGTTCCGGGGAGCTGCTGATAACGGGCAAAACGAAAAGCCGCTGTAAACACATCCCTGCTCGCTCATGCGCCTGCCTGTTATCCGCATTATTACCTGTACCACGAATCACTTTTCAGCAAACAGATAATTATCTTTTCTTCTTCTTCCGCCCGGCCTGCGCAAAGCGCTGGCGGTTATTATCATTGCCGCTCTCTTTCTTTTTCGGCTTGTCTGATCCCGGATAAACCGGCGGTGCGACTTTGATTTTGTTATCACGCTTCTGCGGTTTTGCTGCCGGTTTTTTGATTTTTTTATCTTCAGATGAAGATTTTTCAATCGCATCAAAGAGTTCAACCAACTCATCATCCGTTAGATCACGCCATTCCCCCACCGGAATTCCGGTCAGGCTGATATTCATGATGCGGACGCGCTCGAGCTTCATCACTTCGTAGCCGAAATACTCACACATCCTGCGGATCTGACGGTTCAGCCCCTGAATCAGGGTGATGCGGAAAACAAACGGCGCTTCCTGCTTCACTTTACATTTTTTGGTCACCGTACCGAGGATTGGTACTCCTGCGCCCATACCGCGGATAAAATCATCGGTGATCGGTTTATTCACCGTCACCACATACTCTTTCTGGTGGTCGTTACCGGCGCGCAGAATTTTATTCACCAGGTCGCCGTGGTTAGTCAGAAAAATCAATCCCTGCGAGTCTTTATCCAGACGACCGATCGGGAAAATACGGGTACTGTGGTTGACGAAATCAACAATATTGTCTTTCTCACCTTCATCGGTTGTGCTGACGATACCCACAGGTTTATTGAGGGCAATCAGCACCAGATCATCCTGCTCCCGCGCCTCAATCAGTTGACCGTTGACTTTAACCACATCACCCGGCATAACCTGTGAGCCGATAGCTGCACGTTTGCCGTTGATCAGCACTAATCCCTGTTCAATATACCGGTCTGCATCCCGGCGGGAGCAGATGCCGCTTTCGCTGATATATTTATTAAGACGCACAGATGAACCCGTTTCCATATCTTCCCCCCTGAAAAGCGCGCAATATACACGAATTATCGTGCGATATCACCACCACTGATAAAAATGGTGAACCGGGCCATGCCCGTGCCCCACTTCGAGGCTGTCCGCTGCCGCCAGTGCCCCGTGCAGATACTGTTTCGCCGCCTCTGTGGTTTCCGCCCAGTCTGCACACTGCGGCCGTAATGCCGCCATTGCCGCAGATAATGTGCAGCCGGTACCGTGACTGTTTTTGGTCGGAATGCGGACAGAAGTAAAACGATGACAGCCTTCCGGCAGAAACAGCCAGTCAGGGCTTTCGGCATTATCCAGGTGTCCGCCTTTCAGCAGAACAGCGTTTGCCCCGGCAGACATCAGTGCCTCACCCTGCTGCTGCATCATTTTTTCATCTGTGGCAACAGCTGTTTTCAGCAATGCGGCCGCTTCGGGAAGATTGGGGGTGATAATCGAAACGTGAGGTAATAATTCAGATATGAGTAAATCAACCGCTTCGGCTTTCAGCAGCGGATCACCGCTTTTCGCCAGCATTACCGTATCCAGCACCACATACGGTACCGGGTACTGACGCAATTTTTCGGCCACCGTGCAGATCACGCCGCCGTCAGACAACATGCCAATCTTGGCACTGTCAATTCTGACATCGGTCAGTACCGCATCCAGTTGCACCCCGACAAATTCCGGCGGGACGGAATGAACAGAGTTTACGCCACAGGTGTTTTGTGCCACCAGCGCCGTTATCACTGTGGTGCCGTAAACGCCCAGTGCGGAAAAGGTTTTTAAATCCGCCTGAATACCCGCGCCGCCGCCCGGATCAGTCCCTGCAATGGTTAATGCGTTGATTCTCACCTGATATCTCCTGCTTTACTGTACCGCTCTGTATAGTGAATTATACGCATCCGGTGACAGGAAACCACCGCAGAACAGGCAATAAAAAAACCCCATGCCCGCAAGGGCACAGGGTCTGAATTTGCGTCAGTGATATACACTCGTTGTTAAAACGGCTATCAGGCTGTCGCGTTGACCACGCTGGTAAAACCAACTATCAGGGGCAGTTATTGCTGCCGGAGATAATTATGCTTTAGTGACGTTGGCAGCAGCTGGGCCTTTAGGACCATCCTGCACTTCAAATTCAACTTGTTGGCCTTCAGCAAGTGTTTTAAAACCGTCGGTCATGATTGCAGAGAAGTGTACGAACACGTCTTTGCTGCCATCAGCTGGAGTGATGAAACCAAAACCTTTTGATTCGTTAAACCACTTAACGGTGCCTTTAAGTTTAGCCATTGATAAAATTCCTATCCTACAAATTTGCCGATAACCGGCGATATACAAACTAGTCGTTACTGCTTAAAAAACAGAAGCGTACCTCGTTTACCCATTTGAGTTATCACATAGGACAGGTCGGAAATCAAGCGATTTTTTCAGCGGGAAGATCTGGTGCACATATTTAGAAATATTAATAACATGTTCCGATAAATTTATACGCAAAATTGATAACCGCTTGTGTTTGAACATATAAAAAAACTACAACTTTGTTTCTTTCCTGCAAGAACGATAAGCTGCTTTACTTCATTATTTCCATACTAAGAATCTGCCTATTACCGGGTTCCGTTGATATTTTGTTTAGATTTAAGCCGTACCAGCAGTACAAAAATAATATGAAATCTATGTTATTATAATAGTTATCTATTAATTATAATTCTTTGTTATCCGCAAAATAATCGTTTTAGGATAAATGATTATTGTCACACCAGGAGTCATTCATGAAGCTTTCTTTAACCACAATCAGCGCTCTGTCGCTCACTTCTCTGCTGATGACCGCACAGCCCGCGGCAGCACAGGAGCAGGTCACATCAAAAAGTGACAGCGTCACAAATAATGCAGCAGCTTCAGAAGGACTGTGGGGAACATTTAAACAGAACATTACCAATGTCTGGCAATCTGACCAGTATGATTTATATATCCCGTTCTGGACATGGCATAACCGCCTGACCTACGACAAAGAAAAAACGGATAAATACAATGAAAAGCCATGGGGTGCCGGATTCGGCAAATCCTACTATGATGAGGATAACGACTGGCACAGCCTGTACGCCATGGCATTTAAAGATTCACACAACAAATGGGAACCGATTGTCGGTTACGGATTCCAGAAGATGTGGATGCCGCAGGGGCAGGATGGCTTCAAAGCCGGTATCGGCTTTACTATCGGTGTGACGGCGCGGGATGACTATCATTATATTCCGATTCCGGTACCGCTGCCGCTGGCATCCGTGGAATATAACCGCCTGGCGATTCAGGCAACCTATATTCCGGGCACCTATAATAACGGTAACGTCTTGTTTATGTGGGCCCGCTGGCAGTTTTAAGGATTTTTTAACATAAAAAAACCGGGGATCCCCCGGTTTTTTATTGCCTGAAAAACTGATTATGCTCTCGCTGCACGGCGGCGTTCATAATAACGGTATGTCAGCCACAGGAAGCCGATCCAGAACGGCAGCAGGATCACAGAAATCCGCAGGCCGTCCATCAGGGCAATCAGCACCAGGATAAAGGCCAGGAATACGAGACAGATATAGTTCCCCCACGGATACCACAGTGCCTTAAAGAACGGCTCCACGCCCTCTTTCATCTTCGCCTGACGGAATTTCAGGTTGGAGATACAAATCATAATCCAGTTAATCACCAGCGTGGTGACTACCAGCGACATCAGCAGGGAAAATGCCTCTTTCGGCAGCAGGTAGTTGATCAGGATCCCCACAGAGGTGACCAGACCAGACAGAATAATGGAGTTAACCGGCACACCCCGCGGACTGATGCGTTTCAGGAATGACGGCGCATTGCCCTGGCGCGCCAGGCTGTAAAGCATCCGGCTGTTGCTGTATACACCGCTGTTGTAAACAGAGAGTGCGGCAGTCAGTACCACCACGTTCAGCACATGCGCAATCCACAGGTTGATATTGCCCTGTACAGAATCGGCTGCACCAAAGGCATGCCCTATTTCACGGAAGATCAGCACAAACGGGCTGACGTTCTCGACAATTTTTGTCCACGGATAGAGTGAAAGGATAACGGTAATAGAACCGATATAGAAAATCAGAATACGATAAACCACCTGATTAATGGCTTTCGGAATACTGTAGCGCGGGTTTTCTGCTTCTGCCGCGGCCAGACCGACCAGCTCAAGACCGCCGAAGGAAAACATAATGATCGCCATCGCGAAGATAAGACCGCCCCAGCCGTGCGGCATAAACCCGCCGAACTCCCAGAGGTTACTGACTGACGCCTGCGGGCCGCCGTTACCGCTGATCAGCAAATAGGCACCAAAGGCAATCATGCCGAGAATGGCCACCACTTTGATCATGGCAAACCAGAATTCGGTTTCCCCGTAAACTTTAACGTTTACCAGGTTCACCAGGTTTATCAGCACAAAGAAGACGGCCGCAGAGACCCAGGTCGGGACATCCCACCAGAATTTAATATATTCGCCGACCGCCGTCAGTTCCGCCATACCAACCAGAACAAACATCGCCCAGTAGTTCCAGCCGGATAAAAAGCCGGCAAAACCGCACCAGTATTTATGCGCAAAGTGGCTGAATGACCCTGTAACCGGCTCTTCCGCCACCATTTCGCCGAGCTGGCGCATGATCAGAAACGCGATAAATCCGGCAACTGCGTAGCCGAGCAGGACAGAAGGCCCTGCCATCTGAATCGTTGTGGCTGTTCCCAGAAACAGCCCCGTCCCCACAGCACCACCCAATGCAATAAGCTGTATGTGTCTGTTTTTTAACCCGCGCTTGAGCGTCTGCTCCTGCTGTACTTCTGACATTATATCCTCTGTAACGGCTATATTATTATTCTGCGTCGTGCATCACTGCATCCTGAAAAATTTAAGCCGTTATTAAAACATCATTTTGCTGCCTTGAATACCGTTAGCAACAAGATAATCAGAGGGAAAAGGCAAAACTCAGCCCTTATCTGACGGAATAAATTTCGTAATTTCACAGATTCCCAGCATAAAATCCTCACGCTGATCACAATACTTATCGAGCGCCGCGATATAAAAAAGCACACCGGCAACAATCAGCAGCAGGATAATTATGATTTTTTTCATGTTTCGCCTATTTTCATCTGAATTATACCCGTTAAAAAGATTTCGTTACATTCCGGTATCGTCACATACTTTAGCGGATTAAGAGGACTGTTTCACAAAAAAATTCATTTCATCAGCAGGAAGCGCATAAACAGATAACACCCTGTTTTGTCATAATGAAATAAACTTGTATACTGGGAAAACCCTGAAACTGAGTCGAAATCGTCATGCCACAAGATAATCATGTCGCACTTGTGTGCGCTCTTAGTAAATGGATAGAAAACCACACAGGCCGTGTCATCCACCTCGAAGAACTGGCTGCCTATTCCGGGTACTCGCTCTGGCATATGCAAAAGATTTTCAAGGAAGTTGCCGGCATCTCTCTCGGCAAGTACATCCGTCAGCGCCGTCTCACCGGCGCGGTTAATGCCCTGCGTCAGAGTGAACAGACTATCTTTGATATCGCCCTTGATTTCGGTTTCGGGTCGCAATCTCACTTCACCTATATGTTCCGCAAAGAATATAACATCACCCCTTACGACTACCGCCAAAACCCTGATATCACCCTGGATATCAAGGAGCCGTGGCATTTCAGTCACGACTGTAACTAAGGTAACTTAAACAATTAATAACAGAACTATATTTAGCCATATGATTCCAACTATCATATTCAACATTCAGATCGACGGGACAAATTCCTGCCGCAGCACAACCGGTGGTGCATTCCGCTGCTTTTGATGAAAAACGGTAATCTTATCGCGCAGCAGGCAGTTTTATTGACATCCCCCTGAAATGGCGGCATAACATTTTAACTGTCTGTTATTTTGTTGCCGCTGTTTTCAGGAGCCTGCATGTCTGTAAAACTTATCGCCATTGACCTCGATGGCACCCTGCTTAACTCTCACCATCAGATTACCCCCGCTGTCAGTGCTGCTGTCACCCGCGCAAAAGAGAAAGGACTGCATATCATCCTGACATCCGGCCGCCCGTTTAACGGTATTCTGCCCTATCTCAGGGAACTCGGGCTGGATAAGGCAAATCATTACTGCATCAGTAACAACGGCGCGGTTATTCATGACGCCGAAACCGGCGAACCGGTGATTGAAACCCTGATGGATTTTGAGGATTACCGCTATTTTGAGGCGCTGGCCCGTGATATTAACGTGCATTTTCATGTACTGAGTAACGGTGGAATGTTCACCACAAACCGCGATATCAGTCACTACACCCTGATGGACGCTTACCTGACACAAACACCGCTGCACTACCGGCCGCTGGCGGAAATGGACAGCGAAATGCAGTTCAGCAAATTTATGATGATTGATAATCCGGTACGTCTGAATGAAGCCGCCGGTTATATCCCGCAGGTCTCATTTGACAGCTACAATATTCTGCGGACAGCACCGCATTTTGTGGAGGTTTCAGCAAAGAATGCCACCAAGGGGCAAGCCGTTGCGCTAATCACCGAAAAACTGGGGCTGACACCGGACAAAGTCATGTGTATCGGCGATCAGAACAATGATATTTCCATGCTGGAGTATGCCGGTGTGGGTATCGCCATGGGCAATGCCGCTGACCACATTAAACAAAAATCCGGGTTTGTAACGGCCTCTAATGATGAAGATGGTGTGGCTGCCGCTATAGAAAAGTTTGTGTGACCGGGATTATATTTTTTCAAATTCCCCTAATTAATGAATTTGTTCCGTTTATTCTTCTGAACCTTTTAATCAACCTGCATTTTGTTACTATTTTAACGGTTTCATTTAAAAAATAACTAAATCACAGTATTTAATTTTAACATGTACAGGTTGTTTTATGTTTTCAACAAAAGACATGCTCGTTCTCGGGATGATGGTTTTTGCGCTTTTCCTGGGTGCGGGCAACATCATTTTTCCGCCGATGGCGGGTTATCACTCGGGTACTGACTGGTTCAGTACCTCTCTCGGATTTATCGTCACCGGTGTGGTTCTGCCGTTTATCACCCTGATTACTGTTGCGGTCAAAGGCCGCGGTGAGCGTCTGTCCGTCGATCTGCCGCGTTGGGTCTCTGTGACATTCTGGCTAGCACTCTATCTGATACTCGGCTCGACGTTCGCTATGCCTCGTGTGACCAACACCGCATATGAGCTGGGTTTTCTGCCGCTCGGTTTTGTTGAAAAAAACACAGCCAGCCATCTGATTTTTGCCTTTGTGTTTAACTTCGTTTCCATGTTATTTATGCTGAAACAGGGAACGATGATCAGTGCTATCGGTAAATTTATGACCCCGGCACTGCTGTTCCTGCTGGTTACCGTGGGTATTGCAGTGGTGCGCACACCGCTTTCGCCGATCAATGAACCGATCAATCAGTATGTGGATTTTGCGTTCTTCTCCGGTATCGTTGATGGTTATCAGACTATGGATGTGCTGTCAGCAATGGCATTCGGCGGTATTGTTGCGCGCGCCCTGGCGTCACGCGGGATCACTTCACCGCAGGAGGTGGTGGTTATCACCATCAGGGCCGGACTGATTGCTGTCGGACTGCTGGCCGCGCTCTACATCTGCCTGTTTTATCTGGGAGCAACCAGTGATGCGGTTTCACAGACTGCCACCAACGGCGGACAGATTTTCTCCCGCTATGTCGATGCCCTTTACGGCGCACTGGGCACCTGGCTGATGTGCGGCATTGTGCTGCTCGCCAGTATGACCACCTTTGTCGGTGTGACCAGTGCCTGTGCGGATTTCTTCGCGACATTCCATCCGCGTCTGGATTACCGTTTCTGGGTGGTGGTTTCCGCGCTGCTGACAACCATCGTTTCCACATTCGGTCTCGATACCCTGCTGCGCGTCACTATTCCGGTACTGCTGCTGATCTACCCGACCACCGTTGCGCTGGTCTTCCTGCAATTTGCCCGCAGTAAAATGCGTAACCCGCGCTTTACCTACGGCTTTACTGTCGCGGTGCTGGTTGTGATGAGTGCTTTCGACACCCTGAATAACATCGGCCTGCTCAGTGAAAATGTTCTGGCGGTGTTACACCGGATGCCGCTGTTTAAGGAAGGGATCGGCTGGTTACTGCCGGGCGTGGTTGCCTTTATCATCTCTTTCGTTACCGGAAATATGAAACCGGTCAAACCACAGCCGGATGCGGCCGTATAATCATAAAAGCCCGGTTAACTGACCGGGCTTTTCTCAATTATTTATTGTGCTGCTATTTATTGTGCTGCGGCCCGTTCCAGAATGGCAGCCAGATTACGGTAGCCATGACGTTTTGCCAGGGTCAGTGGTGAATCACCGGAGGCATCCGGCAGATTGACATCCGCTCCGCCCTCAATCAGCAGAGTGACAATATCCGCATATTTCTGACTGCCGTCGCCGAGGATGATCGCTTCAATCAGCGCTGTCCAGCCAAGATTATTGATATGGTTAACATTCACTCCCGCATCAATCAGTGTCTTCACTGTTTTGACATGTCCGCGCTCTGACGCGGGGATCAGCGCAGTACCACCATAACGATTCGTGCTTTTCAGGTCAGCCCCGTGACTGAGCGTCATTTCCAGAATATCCTGTAACCCGCACGCACCGGCATATAAATACGGAGTATCCATAATTGCATCTGCAGCATTCACGTCAGCGCCCTGTTCAATCAGATAGCGTGCCACGTCTGTGCGGTTACCGTGTACAGCCGCCATCAGCGGTGTGCGCAGGCGGTTATCACGCTGTTCAATATCCCCGCCCTGTTTGATTAACTGCTTAACTGTAATCAGATCACCCTTTTCCGCTGCGGTGACCAAGCCGGGTCTGTATGTTTCTGTCATACCTTTTGCCATTGTTATCAATGAAAGACAAATAATACCGGATAACCCAATCAGCCTGCCGGCACTCAGAATGCGTTTTTTCACCCTGCCACTCCTGTTGTGCTGTTCCCGTGAATTCCCGTACCATAACAAAACAGCATGATTTATCACCTGAAAGATAACAGGGTTATTGTGCGCCATATTTTTTCAGAAGGGCTTTCACCAGTGCCAGTGTTTCTGCATCAGCCTCACCGTCCACCTTATGAGAACGGAAATGCATCTGAAATGCTTTGATAACGTTGCGGGTTTTGCCATCCGCCTTACCGGTTACTGATATTTCATAGCCGTATTTTTTCAGTGCCTGCTGTAACTCACCGACACTGATTTTATCCGAAGGATGCCGGTTTCCGAGAAAACGTTTCACATCAGAAGCATCCGGCCAGGCGCCGATCCCGCGCTTCGCCAGATATTCCCACGGGAACATCGGCCCCGGATCCAGTTTGCGCTGCGGCGCAATATCACTGTGCCCCACCACATTTTGCGGTGCAATGTTATGCCGAGCGATCACATCCTGTGCCAGCTTTACAATCAGATTGATCTGCGCTGTCTGATACGGCACCCAGCGCTGCCCGACAGACATTTTCACCGTGCCGGGATTGACAATCTCCACCCCGATCGAGCTTTTATTCAGGCTGCTTTCCCCGCGCCAGTAACTTTTTCCGGCATGCCAGGCTTCACTGCCCTCCGGCACCAGCTGCAATACCACCGGTTTACCGTCACGTACCGCAGGTATTGTCGGCACCAGATACTGAACACTCACCCCGCCGGCGGTCAGCACACGCAGCGATGCCTCATCATTCAGCGCGGTATAATGGAAAACCAGATAATTATTCGGCTTGGATAACCACGGCTCTTTGATATTCCGCTGATCAACAATAAACTCACCGCGATCAACATACCGGCTCTGATTACTGCATCCTGTCAGTATCAGTACACACACCAGACACACATTACGCCACATCTTTCTTTATCCTGTAAAATTTTATCCGGCACAGTGCCGGTACAACACCCTTTCCGGGAAGCATCACGACCGCATTATTCACAACGGACATAATATCACGGCAGTGTATTATGACGACTTCACTGCGGCAGTGCTATGCTCAGAAAGCGAATCATAATGATGTTCTTTGGCTTTTTATTCATGCGAAGAATGAAACAGAAATTTATACCTGCCCGAAGTGGTGTTCCATTCGCGCCACCCGGATAGCGGAAGAGCCGGGTCTTGATTATCAGTGTCACTTTACCGATGGGATGTCTGCCGAAAATGCGCGCTGAAGAATACCCGCCGCAGCGGGTATTAAATAATGCACTTATGGCTGAGTGTTATTTTCCGTCCTGTCATACTGTTCTGACGCGGCTTTCAGCCCGGCAAGATCCGCCGAACAAATCAGCGGCTTCAGGGCATCGAATTTCGCCTGCGGCCAGTCATAAAGCGACAACGCCAGCAATTCGCGGACAGTATTTTCGTTAAACCGGCTGCGGATAAATGCCGCCGGATTACCGCCGACGATCGCATACGGCGGCACATCGCGGATAACCACACTGTTTGCGGCAATCACCGCGCCCTCACCGATAGTCACACCGGGCATAATCATCGCCCGCATGCCTATCCAGGCACCGTCACCGATGCGGGTATCCCCCTTACCGATATATGCCTCATCAATCATATCCGGAAACGGATACAGGCTGAACCAGTCATGGCGGTGTGTATGATTTCCGCCCATCAGGATCACCGCTTCTGCCCCGATACAGACATAATCCCCGATATACAGTTCATCGGTTTCCCAACTGAGCTGCCAGTCACGGCTTATTTCATCACCCGGTAAATAGCGGACAACAGAGGCTTCAAAGCCCTTATCCCAGCAGTCGCTGTAATAGCTGTGTATGCCTTTGATATGAATATTCGGGTTTGTGACCGTTTCATGCAGCCGTTCGCAAACGGACCAATGTTTTTGTTTCATGGTAAATCTCATTATTGATGGATAGTTACCACAGAACGCTGCTCTGTGGTGATGCGCCCGCGTTCAAAGCACATCACGCCGGGTTATCCTCGCCCGTTTCAGCCGGGGATTGTCCATCATGCTCTCCCATATAAAAAAACACCCGCCAAAGCGGGTGTTGTCATCAATTAACCTTCTGTTCAACAAGCGGTTCCGGAGCTTCCTCCCAGATGCCGTCTTCGACCTGTTTACGTATTTCAGGATAAAGGTTGATATCAAACTGCGGTAATTTTCCCGTTTTGCGCTGTTGGTTATAATCTTTCGCCAGCTTAAATGCAACGCCGGACAGCAGCAGGATAGCAATCAGGTTAGTGACCGCCATCAGCCCCATCGAGAAATCCGCCATTTTCCAGACCAGCGGCATTTCTGACAGCGCCCCGAACATCACCATACCCAGCGCAGCCAGGCGCAGAACAAACAGCCCTTTGGTGTGTTTATGCTCGAGAAACACCATATTGCTCTCCGCATAAGCGTAGTTAGCAATAATAGAAGTAAAAGCAAAGAAAAAGATAGCCACGGCCACAAAGGTGGATCCCCAACTGCCGACAACCGAACTCAGCGCCAGCTGCGTGATCTCAATACCGTTGATATCCCCCTGCGGATTATCCAGCACACCGGAAGAGAGAATAATCATGGCTGTGGCACTGCAGATAACCAGAGTATCCATAAAGACACCCAGCATTTGCACATACCCCTGAGAAACCGGATGCGGCGGGAATGGTGCGGCTGACGCAGCGGCGTTCGGCGCGGAACCCATACCGGCCTCATTAGAGAACAGACCGCGTTGCACGCCGTTAATCATTGCCTGCGCCACACCATAACCGACGGCACCGGAAACCGCTTCCTGCAAGCCAAAGGCACTTTTGATAATCAGCATAAAGACATCCGGCAGACGCTCCGCGTAATGGCCCATCACCCAGAATGCGAGAATGAGATACGCAACCGCCATCACCGGCACTACCAGCTCCGCCACGCGGGCAATCGAGCGAAGACCACCGAAAATAATGACGCCGCAGATAACCACCAGCCCGGCACCGACATAAGCGGCATCCGCGCCAAAGGCCATTTTTGACGCCTGAGCAATTGAGTTTGCCTGAACGGCGTTAAAGACCAGTCCGAACGCAATGATCAGGAAGACAGAGAACAGAACTCCCATCCAGCGGGCTTTCAGTCCGCGCTCCATATAATACGCCGGTCCGCCGCGATAGTTCCCCTGATCGTCCCGTGTTTTATAGAGCTGGGCGAGTGTGCTTTCGATAAATGATGTTGCCATACCGATCAGGGCAACAACCCACATCCAGAAGATAGCACCCGGTCCCCCGGCTGTCAGAGCAATGGCCACCCCGGTCAGATTTCCGGTGCCGACCCGTGCGGCAAGGCTTGTGCAAAGCGCCTGAAACGGCGAGATGCCGGATTTATCCGATTTCTTACTGTGCTTTAGCACGCTGAACATGTGTCCGAAGTGGCGGAATTGGATAAATCCGGTACGAAAGGTGAAGTACAATCCGATACCCAGTAATAAATAGATGAGCAGATGGTTCCAGAGCAGTCCGTTTAATGTATTAATTATATCGGTCAAAGTTATACCTCTTATATTGCTGTGCTGATTTGCGGCGAATAAGCCCCTTAACGAATGACAGGTAATATCCGTGTTGTCATATCTGATAGTGATTGTTTAAAAAAAAGACACCTCTTATTAAGAATCAGCCCGACTTTACCATAAGAAATATTTCCCTGTATATTTTTTTATTTCTTTTTTTTCGTTCTATTAATCAACGTTACTTTTTCGCATTAATACAGTGTTTAACCCGGGCTATGGAATCAATAAAACACCTGTGGAATTTATCAAAAATAACAATTGGTTATGACATAATTCTCTGTATGGCCTGATTTACCGCCTTCTTCTTTCAATTTACCACCATAATCTGTTTCACCTTCTGAATTAAAACATGTGATTACATTTATCTGAAAAGCCATTATATATTATCTGTTATTTTAACATAGCATATCAACTCATTAAATTCTTTATTCCAGAGGAAGAAATAATTAATAAAAAAATTTTCAATCCGAATAAAAAATAAATACCAGCATTATTACTGAATAATATTAATCCTTTCAGTTACCGGTAATCCGTTGTAAGGAAAACGATCCCGGCATTCCTGCGGTGGTTGTTTATCACAGACAGACTTTGATGCCGGGCCAAACTTTGCTCTGTGACACACTCCTGTGAAAAAAAGCTTTCGCAGCAGACCCGTTTCCGCTAACATATCGCTATATAATCTGTTATATATCGGATTGTATACATTGCTCTTAATATATTTTTTGCCGGTCAGCTGACCGGCAATTTTTTTACCTGCTATATCTGATTACAACTTATGAAAATGTGATCCTGCCCGGCATTTAGCATAAAGACAGGAATAACCGTGTAGTAATTTTGTCATTAATCATTATTATCAGAACAGATAATCGTGCATTTCTTCGTTATTTTTTTATTTTTTGCTCCCTCACGGGAGCATTTTCTTATCTGCCGGGCTGTAAAACACGGCTGCCGGTACGGGAGATAGCATAAATTCCTGTGCCGGCAGCAGATCCGCCATGATTTATCGTTGCGGGTGAGGTACACTAACTGCATCAGTTTAACTAATGTAACCGTTATGTCTTCTGCACAGATTTTGCTGACTATCTACGCAACAGGTGGTTTTTTTTCATTCATTCTGACTTTTTTCCTGACAAAAGATCCGAATCCGTTTTTTCGCCTGCTCAGTTGCCTGCTGATAGCTCTCACCTGGCCGATGTCGTTACCGGTAGTGATTTTATTCTCACTATTCTGACAACATTCCGGGCCGCAATCCTCCTGCAGTTGACGCCAGAAAAAGCATCAGCCCCCCAACTCAGAAAGCTGCCCTGTTGCTGCCACAGCATATTTATTTCAGGTGCCGGAGCATAGCCGCGCTGACAAATACGACGGCGGACAATAGCGGGTAATGAAAAGACGGAACGAGCCGGATTGTGGTGATTTCATACACGCCTCTGCTGAGAAAGAGAACGCATGTGAAACCCGGTACTCCCGAAAGATAGTTATTACGGGAATATCATAAAAGAGAACCACAACCACAAAAAAGGGACAAATTGTGCTGCAGAGTCCTCCTTTATTCAGAATTAAAGCAGATAACAATCAGTCCAGTGCATTGATGGCTTTTTCATAGATGACATTCATAAAGTCATCATTCTGCTGTTCCCAATATATTTCCAGCATTACCTGAATGGCTTCTTTAGTAACAGGCTCACCACTTTTGCATAAAAGGACAGCGGCTCTGCCGATTGCCTGGCAAATTTCGCCATAAACATATGCGTCGCTAACTCGTTCTGAAATCATAATTGTGCCTATTTATTTTTAATATAACTACTGCCTCTCTGTCCTTTACTTAAGACATTCCGGCATTGCTGTTGACTGACACCCAGGTAAGAATTATCCAAAAATCCCCAGTGATTTATTATCGCCACATTGCGTTTAATGTTCAAAGAAAAACATATTATTCCGGAAAATATTTTTTGAAAACAACAAAAAAATAAACAATATCAATTAATTATAACTAATTATGTTATCATAGCTACGGATTGTTACTTTCTGGTTGATCATTGGTTAATACTATATCATGCGACTTGTGCTTTTTCGCTATTAAAATACATAAATTCATAAATTTTTACCTGCATAAATAACGTCCTTCCTTACCGGATAAATAAAATATATTAAATCACTTCGCCATACTCATTTATGGATTATTATAATCATATAAAATTTCAATACTCCTTCAGCAGGCAGTGATTCGCATTATTCCTTTACTCTTTATGTGGTAATAAAGATATTTACTTATCATAATGTTATACGTATTTACCGATATATACGATTCATTAGTACGTAGTTTTATTACCATAGTTAATTATCTTTTTATTAATAACAGCAATAGAAAAATCACTCCATATTATTACTCTCATTTTTTCATTTATATAAGATAATAAAATATATCATCGTAATTGTGACTAATCATAATTCGAATACACTTATTACCGGTTAAAAAAACACGTTATTCTGAACAGCAGGATACCCCTCTATCTTTGCCATATTTTTAAACAAATCTGTCGTAAACAAGACATCTTGTTTTACAATATATTAATATTTATCATTTACTCTGCGAAAATCAGTTTTTTATAGTTGTATTTCTGTACGTTTCCCCTTATCATCCGCGCCTTTGAATAGCATGTCTCTCTTTTATTTATCTGATTGAGGTTCTATGAGCTCTGACCGTATTGCGAATCCAGGCCCGCTGGGCTTACTGGGATTTGGTATGACGACTATCCTGCTGAATGTCCACAACGCCGGATTCTTCCCCATGGCTTCTGTTATTCTGAGCATGGGGATTTTCTACGGTGGTATTGCACAGGTCATCGCGGGTATTCTTGAATATAAGAAAGGAAATACTTTCGGTGCGACTGCCTTTACTTCGTATGGCTTTTTCTGGATAAGTCTGGTCGGCATACTATTAATGCCGTCAATGGGATTCGGCGAGGCAACCAGCCATGAATTTCTGGCTGTTTATCTGGCACTGTGGGGTATTTTCTCATTCTTTATGTTTATTGCCACACTGAAAGCAAATCTGACTCTGCGCGTGGTTTTCTTCCTGCTGGTGATTTTATTTGCCCTGCTCGTTATCGGTAATGCCACCGGTAATGCCGCATTACTGAAAATTGCCGGTTATGAAGGTATTTTATGTGGTGCAACCGCATTTTATCTGGCAATGGCTGAAGTGCTGAATGAACAGTACGGCCGGACTATTCTACCGATTGGTGAACGTCACGCCTGATTACACAATTTCCGTATAAAAAAACCCGTTCAGTGAACGGGTTTTTTTGTCTGCAAAACAGAGATCAGAAGCTCAGACCCGCGCCCAGATAAGCGCCGTCCGCAATACGGTTTTCATGGCCGCTGTTGGATTCAACTTCAATCTTACGGTAGCCTGCTTTTACATTCAGCGGAGCAAACACAGTCCAGTTTGCACCAACATCTGCTTCTTTATAAGAGTCGTTACCGGACGTCAGACCTGACGGTGCGCCGTAAAATTCACCGTAAACACGCACAGACGGCAGGATGCTCCACGCCACACCAACACCCGGTGCAACGGCTATACCTTTCTTACCCACTTCCGGATCGAGATAAATCGCTTTACCGCCGACACTCGCAGAGACAGGACCCAGCGGGAAAGCAAATTTGGCACGTGCACCGCCTAATTGCCCCTGATGATCACTGCGTGCCCAGTTACCGTCAAATGACAGCCCGGAGTACGGGTCACCAAATCCCATATTGATATCGGTAAATTTCTTACCGGCTTCAACATCCATAGAGATTGCATTTGCAGCGCCCGCCGCAAACATCAGTGTTGCAGCTGCCGCTGCTTTATATTTTCTCATTTTTTGCCACCACATAAATTCAGACCCAGTTTTCGGCATTTTCCCCGAAACTGTCACCATTTGAAAGTTAATATTCTGATTTTTATGTAAAGTTATCTATATAGTCCATCAATAGGTCACACCAATCTATCAAATCGACACATTCTTTTTATGACAGTGCTATATTTTATACCAAGTCATAAATACAGATAAAAACAACAACGCTCCGTGCAATTTATGATTTACCATACTGATTTTGCACATCGCACCAATTTCTGCAATCAGTGTCTTTTTTCCCTTACCGACTGGAGATATGTGATGAAAAAGAAAGGATTAACAACAGCTGCGGGTGCCCCCGTCGTTGATAATAACAATGTCATAACTGCCGGAAAACGCGGCCCGATGCTGTTACAGGATGTCTGGTTTTTGGAAAAACTGGCGCATTTTGACCGGGAAGTGATCCCGGAGCGCCGTATGCACGCCAAAGGCTCCGGTGCATTCGGTACATTTACTGTCACCCATGACATTACCCGTTTTACCCGCGCAAAAATTTTCGCTCAGGTCGGCAAAAAAACCGATATGTTCGCCCGGTTCTCCACCGTTGCCGGTGAGCGCGGAGCGGCAGATGCAGAGCGGGATATCCGCGGCTTTGCCCTGAAATTTTATACCGAAGAAGGTAACTGGGATATGGTCGGTAACAACACCCCGGTATTCTACCTTCGCGACCCGCTGAAATTTCCGGACCTGAACCACGTTGTAAAACGTGACCCGCGCACCAACCTGCGCAATATGGCTTATAAGTGGGACTTCTTCTCTCATCTGCCGGAATCCCTCCATCAGCTGACCATTGATGTCAGTGACCGTGGTCTGCCGCAGAGCTACCGCCATATGCACGGCTTCGGCAGTCATACTTACAGCTTTATTAACAGCAATAATGAGCGTTTCTGGGTGAAATTCCATTTCCGCTGCCAACAGGGTATTGCCAACCTGATGGATGATGCAGCAGAGCAGTTAATCGGGAAAGATCGGGAAAGTTCACAACGTGATCTGTTCAGTGCCATTGAAAAAGGCGATTATCCGCGCTGGAACCTGCAAATTCAGGTGATGCCGGAAACCGATGCCGCAAAAGTGCCGTATAACCCGTTTGATCTGACCAAAGTGTGGCCGCATGCGGATTATCCGCTGATGGATGCCGGTTATTTCGAGCTGAACCGT
The DNA here is from genome assembly GCF_019402645.1 of Morganella morganii. Taxonomy (GTDB): domain Bacteria; phylum Pseudomonadota; class Gammaproteobacteria; order Enterobacterales; family Enterobacteriaceae; genus Morganella; species Morganella morganii_D. The sequence continues at coordinate 1,044,937 of NZ_VKKS01000001.1, read as the reverse complement.
AACCCGGAAAACTATTTCTCTGATGTGGAACAGGCGGCATTCAGCCCGGCCAACGTGGTTCCCGGCATTGGTTTCTCACCGGATAAAATGTTGCAGGGTCGTCTGTTCTCTTACGGCGATGCACACCGCTACCGTTTAGGGGTCAACCATCATCAGATCCCTGTGAATAAACCACGCTGCCCGTTCCACAACTATCACCGTGACGGCGCAATGCGTATCGACGGTAACAGCGGAAATGCAGAAACGTATGAGCCGAACAGTGCCGGTCTCTTTCAGGAACAGCCGGACTTCAGCGAACCGCCACTGTCTGTTGACGGTGCCGCCGATCACTGGAACCACCGCGAAGATACGGATTACTTCAGTCAGCCGCGTGCACTGTATGAATTACTCAGCGACGACGAACATCAGCGCATGTTTGTCCGTATCGCCGGTGAACTGGTACAGGCCGCTGAAGAAACGCAGGCCCGTCAGATAGCCCTGTTTAAACAGGTGCATCCGGAATACGGTGCCGGTGTGGAAGCCGCTATCGCAAAACTGAAAAAGTAATCATGGGATAAAATGACAAAACCGCTGCCGTCAGTGACCGCAGCGGTTTTTTATATGAACTCAGCCGGCGCGAAAACGATCCTGCGCCATCTGAATCAGCGGTGTGCGGGTGCGTTTTATACCGCTGCCCGCTTCAGCTTCCGGTAATGCATAGCAGGCAGCAGGGCGCATAAAGGCCGGCAATTCCGCCTGACACCAGTCACTGAAATGCCGCCGCTGTTCCTCTGTCCAGTCATCATAATCACGGATGAGATATACCGGTACGGCACCGAACTCGTCACTGCTGACCGGTACCACCAGGCACTCCGTGATCAACGGATAGTGCATCAGCTGCTTTTCTGTCACTTCCGGCTGCACATTTTCACCGCCGCAGCAGAAAAGATTATCCAGCCGCCCGTCGATCACCAGCTCCCCTTCCTGTATATGGCCTTTGTCGCGGGTCGGATACCAGCCGTCGAGAGAAGGCAATGTATGCAGTGCACCATCCAGCCAGACGCCAGAGGCAAAACTGTCACCTTTGATCAGGATCTGCTGCTGTTCATCCAGGCGGATGTCTTTGCCGGGCAGCGGATTTCCCGCCCCCGGTTTGCCGTCTGCCCGTTTTGCACAGACTGTCGACGCAAATTCTGTCATGCCGTAACCGCACCAGCAGCGGATCCCCCGTGCTTCTGCCGCTTCAGTCAGCGCAACGGAAATAGCCGCACCACCGAGCAGAACATCACGCAGCGGCGGCAGGGTTTCCGGTGATTGCAGCAGACGCCAGAGCTGTGTCGGCACCAGGGAGGCGTGAGTACATCCGCGCAGCGACTCCGCCAGCGTTTCCCCTTCTGCCCTCACCACCATTTCAGCACCCTGCAACAGCCAGCGCCAGAGAATACCCTGTCCTGAAACATGACACAGCGGCAGTGATAACAGCCAGCTGTCACCGGCCTGATAGTTCAGAAGCGATACCACTCCCTGAGCCGCCGCCAGATGCGCCACCGGACGGTGAGCAACAGCTTTCGGCAGCCCAGTGGATCCGGAAGTCAGTATCAGTGTTGCCAGCCGTTTCGGGTGCGGGATCACTTCCGGCGGTTCTGTGCCGTTCACGGCCGGATCCAGTGTTTTCAGCGGCAGTGTCACTGTGCCGTCACTCCGGTCACACAAAAAATCCGCATCCAGTGACGCGACCAGCTCTGCCTGTAACAAGCGCGGAAGTGCGGGATTGAGTATCAGAATAACCGCTCCGCAGCGCAGCAGCGCCAGGAAATCCGTCACCAGTTCTGTGCTGTTTTTACCGCGCAGTACCACGCAGTTACTTTCCCGCAATCCCTGCTGATAAAACCCGGCAGCGCGGGCATCCACCCGGGCCGCCAGTTCTGTCCATGACAGCAATGAATCCGCACAACGCAGCGCGGTTTTGTCCGGCGTCTGCTGAGCGTGCGCAACCCACGGCCATTGTGCTGCCGTCATCACCATTGCCCTGTCTGAGTTAATTGATCTGCGGTTATCAGCGTCAGTGTACTGCCCGGCCACGGGCGGACCAGTTGTGACTGCATCAGGGACAGCGTATCCAGCCCCGGCAGGGTATCCGGCGTCAGCCATCCGGCAAGACGGGCCAGTTGTGTCAGCCCGAAACTACTCTCCACCGAGGAACTGATCACCGCCTGCAATCCTTCACGATGTGCCGCCGTAATCAGTTCACGGCAGCGGGCAATACTGCCTGTCAGCGTGGGTTTGATCACAATCGCGGCCACACCGGGCTGTGCTTTTACCATAAATCCCGGCTCACGGACAGATTCATCCCAGGCGACAGCAATACCGGCGTCCTGCGCATAACACAGTGATTCTTCCGGTGTTTTGCACGGCTCTTCCAGAAAATCTATCCGGGCACGGTGTTCCGGTGCCACATATCTGGCGAAACCATCCGCTTTGGCGCGGGTCCAGCTGCGGTTGGCATCCAGGCGCAGACGCAGATCCGGCACTGCCTCCAGCAGCAGGTTGACCACCATCCCGTCACGAACGGCCTCATACAGCCCGACTTTCACTTTGGCGATTTTCTCACCTTCCATAGCATCGAGTGCGAGAATTAAATCATCCGGATCGCCGGTACAGAGCGGCGCTTTGCGGGTATTTAGAGTCTGCGGCAGTGTGCTGTCCAGCTCGGCAAGCGCACAACTCAGGCCGAACGCTACGGACGGCAGCGGACTTTCCGCCGGATTGCCGTCCTGACACCAGGCGGCAATCCACAGTTCTGCCGCCTGTTGTGCTTCGGCGAGGGTTTCGTGACTGAATTCCGGCAGAGGGGAAATTTCTCCCCACCCTTCGCGGTCATCCTCCCGCAGACAGACCAGCAGTCCGTCACGGGTTTTCAGACGCTGGTTACGCAGAATAACGCCTGCCTCCATCGGCAGGCTGAAGCTGTACAATGTGGCGTGGCGCATTACGGGTTACGTTTGAATTTAGAGAAATCCGGTGAGCGTTTTTCGTTGAATGCGTTACGCCCTTCCTGACCTTCTTCGGTCATGTAAAACAGCATAGTGGCATTACCCGCCAGCTCCTGCAGACCGGACTGCCCGTCACAATCCGCATTGAGTGCAGCTTTCAGGCAGCGCAGCGCCATCGGGCTGTTTTCCAGCATCTCACGGCACCAGCGCACGGTTTCTTTTTCCAGATCCGCGTAAGGCACGACGGTATTGACCAATCCCATATCCAGCGCTTCCTGTGCATTGTACTGACGGCACAGGAACCAGATTTCACGGGCTTTTTTCTGGCCGACAATCCGCGCCATATAAGAAGCACCCCAGCCGCCGTCAAAAGAACCGACCTTAGGGCCGGTCTGACCAAACATGGCGTTATCCGCCGCAATCGTCAGGTCACACATCATATGCAGCACATGACCGCCGCCGATTGCATAACCGGCCACCATTGCCACAACCGGTTTCGGGCAGGTACGGATATCACGCTGTAAATCCAGCACATTCAGGTGATGCACACCGCTGTCATCACGGTAGCCGCCGTAGTCACCGCGGATTTTCTGATCACCGCCGGCACAGAAGGCTTTTTCGCCCTGCCCGGTAAAAATAATGGTGCCGATGCCGTCATCATAACGGGCATTCGCCAGAGCGCTGATCATCTCTTTCACCGTTAACGGGCGGAACGCGTTGCGCACCTGCGGACGGTTAATGGTGATTTTGGCGATACCATCTTTTGATTTATGAAACAGAATATCCTGATAATCCCCGGTGCAGTCGACCCATTCAACCGGGGCAGAAAGCTTTTTTTCGCTCGGATACATCATAGCGGTGAGTTCCTTTAAACAGAATGTAATGATAAAAATGTCCGGACTTCCTCCGCAAACGCGGCGGGATTTGCCTGATGGCTATTATGCCCGGCGTACAGGATAGTCCGTGACGGAAAATGGTGTGCTTCTGCAATAGCGCGGAATTTGCTGTCCCGTTCGCCGCAGAGATAGAGCAGCGGCAGATTCAGGGTATGCAGTTTCTCCGCCAGCAGCGGCTGATGTCCGAGCGAGGTGTCAGACAGCATATCCGCAACCGCAAACGCATTATGATGCAGATGCTGCTCAACCCGCTGCCGGCGCTGAATCTCATTGAGATCAGCAAAGACGCCCTGACGATACCAGTCATACAGGACAGACGCCAACGGGCGTTCACGTAACTGTTGTGCCCAGCGGTTATCATGCAGCAGCCGGGCATTGCGCTCATCAAGTGTGGCGAGCCCGGGATTCCCGGCTTCAATAATCAGTCCGCGCAATCCTTCAGGGTCACCGTATGCGGCATGATACATCGCCAGCCGCCCGCCGAGAGAGTAGCCAATCAGCCAGTAATCCTTTATCTGATGAGCGGCCAGAGTATCAGCAATCAGCCGGCTGACATACGGAAAGTTTTTTGCGCGGACCGGTTGCGAGCCGCCGTGCCCCGGCAAATCAATCAGTAATGAGGGATAGTTTCCGGCCACCTCTGCCGCAGACAACCACTCTTCTTTATTACCCCACAGACCGTGCAGCCAGACCAACCACGGGCCGGGTCTGTCCGGATAACAGCGCTGTGCGGCCAGAACCGTCATTGTGCCGCCTCACGAACCAGTTTCTGAAGATATTTCGCGCCTTCGTCGCCGTTCGTCACCACTTCAATCACAGTGGCAGAGTGCTGTGACCAGGCTTTGCTGACCGCCGCTTTCAGTGATGGCCAGTCCTGCGGGGCGCTGTAGCTGAGGCCGAACATCTGCGCCGCGCCGGCAAAACTGACCGACTGCGGCATACAGTAGAAACGCTGGCGCTCCTGTTCCGGTGTCGGCAGCATGGAGAAAATTTGCCCGCCGTTATTGTTGACGATCAACAGAACAAACGGCCCGGAGGTATAACGCAGCAGCGCCAGACTGTTGAGGTCATACAGCGCGGAGATATCCCCGACGACAGCAAGTGTGGGTTTGGCACTGCCGCGCTGAACACCGGCAGCCGCGGAAATCAGCCCGTCGATACCACTCGCCCCCCGGTTACTGTATACCGGGTAGCCGCACGGCAACTGCGCAAAGGCATCAATCAGCCGGACAATCAGACTGTTACCGGCAAATAATACGCCCTGCGGCGGCAGCAATTCCGGCAGGCGGCAGGCAATCTGCGCCTCGCCCCATCCGTCACCCAGGGTTTCTGTGACATGTGAATTCAGTGTCTTGGTCCATTCCGCCAGCTGTGCTGCCCATGGCGTGCGGTTTTGTGCCGGATGGTCATCCAGCCATTCACTGACACTGCATTCAAATTTGCGGCCCCGGTGATTTGCCGGATCCAACCGCCCCGGGATGGTATCCACAATCCAGTATTCCGGCGGTGTGCAGGCAGCCTGCCACTCTAAAAGCCGTTTGCCGGTCAGGCTTGAGCCGAACTGGATCACCACATCCGCCTGTGCCAGAACCTCGCGGTAACGCGGGGAAGCCAGCCAGAGATCCGCATGCGGCAGCTGCTGCCCGGTCTGGGAAAGGACATCACTGATCAACGGCCAGCCGAGACACTCCGCCCACTGACGCAGCTGTTTGCCTTCAGCGGCCTGCATACGTCCGGCGATAATCACACCTTTTTTCTGCCGCCAGAAGAACCAGTCATCCACGCTGATCACAGAGGTACAGCGGGTCTGCTGCAACCAGGGTTTATCACTCTGCCGCCAGTTGCCGAGCTGCGCCTGCCACTCCCTGCCGGTCTGTCCGTCATCATCATACAGCGGCGCGGCAAACGGACAGTTAATATGAGCCGCACCATGTTGCAGACGGTTCATGATGTCATCAAGGGAAGAAACCAGCCAGGATGCCGGGATATCAAATACCGGACGCGGCAGTGCAAGCGAAGCAAACGGATGGGAAGAAAAAATACCGGGCTGGCGGATAGCCTGATTTGCGCCGCAGTCAATCAGTTCCGGCGGGCGATCCGCTGTCAGAAAAACAAGGCGTTCGCCGGTCAGTCCTGCTTCAATCAGCGCCGGATACAGGTTTGCCACCGCCGTTCCGGAAGTGACAATCACAGCCACCGGCAGCCGGGTGCTTTTGGCCAGCCCCAGCGCCAGATGGGCAAGTCCGCGCTCATCAAAATGGGTGTGACAGACAAATTTGTCATTGGCAGCAGCGGCCAGTGTCAATGGTGTTGACCGGGAACCCGGCGCGATACAGATGTGACGCAGCCCGTGACGGCTCAGCGCCTCCAAAATCACTTCCGCCCAGCGGCGGTTCAATGCACTGTTTGACATAGCTCACCTTTCCTGACCTGTAGTTTTCCGTAGTCTACGGATTGATTCAGGAAATACCTTAATGTAGTTCAATAAACCGGTGGATTATTTCATGATTACTGTCCCGGTAAGCAGAAAGTTGCACAATCAGTGTGCTTCGCTCTCCAGCAGGGTTCTCAGACCCGCGGCTTTGTTTTCAATTTCGCTCCACTCCGCCTGCGGATCAGAACCTGCGACAATTCCCGCTCCGGCATACAAATCCACCCGGCTGCCGCTGATTTTCGCGCAGCGCAGCGACACCGCAAATTCACTGCGGGACGGGCTGCAATAGCCGCCGCTGCCCGCATACCAGTCACGATCAAACGGTTCATTATCACGAAGAAATGCCAGCGCTGCGCTGCGCGGCAGCCCGGCAACAGCGGCAGTCGGCTGAAGCCGCTGTAAACAATCGCTGTCACGGGGGGCATATAACCTGGCAGAAATAACGCGGTAAAGATGCTGTACTTTGCGCAGACGGATAACCGCCGCCGCACTCACATCCAGTGTGCTGACCGTACCCTTCAGGCGCTGACAAATATCATCAACCACCACACTGTTTTCATGCACATTTTTTTTATCAGCAAGAAGCCATTGTGCCGCCTCTTCCGCGCGGTCATCTTCCGGGTAATTCGCCACGGTTCCCGCCAGGGCTTCAGTATACAACTGCGCTCCTGCTCTTAAATAAAGGCGCTCCGGCGGTGAGGCCACAAACGCACTGTCCGGCCCGGTGACAAGCATATAGTGATAACAGTGGTGATTGCAGTCACAACTGGCCTGCATAAAGGCCGCCGGAGAGACCGGCGCGGACAGTTCAAGTTCTGTTTTGCGGGCTGTCACCACTTTTTCCAGCTGTCCGCCGGTGATGGCGGTCACCGCATCAGTCACCAGTTGTGTCCAGCCGGTCTCGTCCGGCTGGTGCCGCGCGCTGATAACTGTGCTGTGCAGCGCCGGGATCCCGGTCTGCCAGACCAGTGAACGCAGAAATTCCAGCGTCTCTTCCGGCGGGCGGCGACCGTCAATATTCACCAGAAATTGTGTTTCGTTTCCGGTTGTCCGCAGCTCTGTGCGGGGAACAAACAGACAACTGCCGCCGGTGCCCTGTGCCGGAGACAAGGTATCAAACTGCCAGCTGTTCAGACCCCAGATCCGGATTTGACTCTGTGCCGGTAAGGTATCCAGCAGTGCCTGTGCGTCACTGATATGAGTGAAATGGCACACTTCCCCGCACACTGCCGCTGTTTCTGTACCATCACGGTGCCGCCAGTAAAACTGCGGCCAGCAGGTCTGGGCATTCAGCCAGCCGATCCGGGATGACAGCGGTAATGCTGCCGCCAGTAACGGCGGTAAGGTCACCGCATACTGATAAAGACCATCGGGTTTATTTTTGTTATGCGTTATTTCAAGACAGACCTGAGAAATAAAATCAGAAAAAAGAGTCACTGCTTACTCCGGATATGCAAAATGCGCGGGTCACCGTGATTATACGGTGAGACAAAAATTATTAAAACCATCCTTCTTTTTTATCCTTGTCACCACTGTGCATTTTAAGCAATTAATGCTGAAACCGATGCTGTTTCGGCCCATTCACTACGACGTTATGTATCTCATTACAGGGAGATATTTATGCACACACAAACTATGCCGGCTGACCTGATTATTACGGCAGATGAAATAGGTCCCACCACATTAAAGTTACTTCTGAATGAAGAGGAGGATACTTTCCGGCCTGCGGGTATATTCACTCATAATGATCTGGTTCATATCAGACGTTACATTAATTACGGAATGACACTTCCCAGAGAAACAGAAGATGTTATTGAATTTATCGGATACCGCGATACTGCACTGCCGGGATTTGAACCGCATAATATTCAGCGGTTATTTTCTCATATTCACCAGCATGCACTGAGCTGGGAGCATGTTGAATACATGACCAAGCAACAGGCAATTGATCTTGAAATTGCCGGTGCCGGTATCACGACAACCGGTGATTATATTCTGAACGCCATCAATGAAATGCCGGTTATCAGCCGGGCTAAAATTATATTACAGGATGCAGTACCGGATAAATTAAAAGACATTACCTATAAGAGGAAAGACAGAGTTATTTCCGGAGAACTTACAAAAATATTGTCAGCAATGAAAGACGATATTGCGGAGGAACGGAAAAAAACACAGAAAGTGAAAAATATCATTTCCCGCTTCCGGCTGGAACTGATCGGCGGAATAGATGAGTCCGGGAATGAAATTCCGTCGCTGATTTATGCAGTAAAACGCAAACAGAAAACATTACTAAAAAATCAGAACAGCAATGCCGCCAGTGATCTGCAATCTGAGATACGGGCCAGAAATGAAGAGATTGAAATCCTGAAGCGGGAGTACAGCCAGTTTGTGAAGCTCTCATTCTCCGGCCTGATCGGCGGTATTATCGGGCTTATTATCACTGGTGGTATTTTCGGTTACCGCGCTGAGCAGGTGCGCCGCCGTAAAAATAAACTGCTGGAAGAAGTGGCAGAACTGGAAGAACAGGTTATTACCCAGCAGACCATACAGCAGCTGATTATCAGACTGGATAAAGAACTGAGTACGCTGGACGGTTATTTTACTGATGCCCATGTTGCTGTCGACCATCTCGATTTTATGTGGCAGGTCATGCTGACTGAAATTAACGAGTCCCTGAATACCTTTATGCAGATAAATGATGCATACAGCCTTTTACAGTTCTCATTACAGCTGAAAAAAATCACCCTCCCCTGGCAACGTGTCCGTGGTTATGCAAAAGAACTCGTCGCTATTTTTGATACCGTTAATCTGGCAGCATAATGAAGGAGATTATCATGATGCATTCTGACCTCAGTCCTGAAAATATTACCCTGGCACATATTAAAGCTAAGATTCATGATATCAGTAATGATACTGAAACATTGTCATTACCTACCGCTGACCTGCATACTCAGCTCCGTGATATAAAAAAATGGCAAGTCCGGATTCTGAATATTCTTTCATCTGAATCTTCAACTATTTATTCCCGGCTGCATAATTTTGATTTGGAAAGTTTATTTAATTCACTTTTTTCGGATACAAAAACACCCTCCGCCCCCCTGCCTCATGAGAAACAGATTTATGAGTTTCTGATTAGCCAGATTAATATCATATATCATTCAGTGAACAGCATTAATACCCAATTTAATACTGAATATGACGCCGCAGCTATCCAGATGTTGCAAGGCAATTTATTACATCACCAATCTTTTCTGGATAAGGCTATTACCACTGCCCTGCCGGATATTGAAAAATTCACCTGCGATAAATTATATTGGGAGGAAAAACTGGCGGTGATTATCCAGTCAGAAGAGATTATTCACCAACGCGGATTTCAGTCTATTTTCGGTACAACAACCCTGCCGACCACTGAACAACTGAAAGATGTGGAATTATCCTCTTCCGAGCGGTTTATTCTGGATGAACTCCACCGTGTTATTTCTGCTGTTGTGAATACTCTGACAGAGGGACTGAGCTATGCTCATCTGGTGGATACCAGAACAACACTCAGTCAGCGGATATATGATCTTAATAAGATTATCCGCAATCTGAAAAAAGACCTGAAACGCTTGCAGGATCAGATGCAGGAAGTCAGTAATGCGCTCATATTATTGCCTAAACTGCGGGAACTGAATAACCGGATCAATTCCGTGCTGTTATTCTGGCTGCAAAGTGTTAATCAGTATGAACCTTATTTCAGTCAAAACGTGCCTCTTCAGGGGCTGGATACCCTTATCCTGGCACACCGCCGCTACTTCTCGGTATTTATCGGTATGGCATAAAAAAACCGGGCTGAAATCAGCCCGGTTTTTATATCAGAACAACGGTCAGTAACTCAGTACCGCATATCCGGTCAGTGTGATAAACGGCTGCGGCCAGACACCGAGCACAAACACGATAATCGCGGAGAGCAGTACCACAATACCGCCGGCACTCATTGCCCAATTGGACGGTGCCATGCGGGCCGGTGATTCCGAACCGCGGATATACAGGCTGATCATCATACGCAGGTAATAGTACAGACCAATCGCACTGCCGAGCACTACTGCTGCCGTCAGCCACCACAATTCTGCATTTACGGCGGTTGCCACCACGAAGAACTTACCGATAAAACCAAAGGTCATCGGGATCCCGGCCAGGGACAGCATCATCACTGTCATTACCGCAGCCAGAACCGGCTTACGCCAGAACAGACCACGATAGGCATGCAGAGAATCCGCATCTGGCCCGGAGTACGGACTGGACATCAGACTGACCACACCGAATGCACCGAGGCTGGCAAACAGATAACCGGCCAGATAGATACCGGCGGTTTCTTCCGCCAGTTTCGGGTCATTAACCGCGATAAAGGCCACCAGCAGATAACCGAGGTGCGCAATGGAAGAATAACCCAGCATCCGTTTGATACTGTTCTGGGTGATCGCCATCAGGTTACCGAACAGGATAGAGGCAATAGCAATCACTGTCAGTACGATCTGCAATGTTCCGGAATCCGCCATCGGAGCCAGCACCAGCAGACGCAGCACCGCTGCAAAAACTCCGATCTTGCCGGCGGTTGCCAGGAAGGTGGATACCGGTGCCGGAGCACCCTGATACACATCCGGCGTCCATAACTGGAACGGGAACAGTGACAGTTTAAAGCCGATGCCGACAATCATCATACCCAGTCCGGTCAGCACCAGCGGCTCGTGAATCTGACTGTCGGCCAGGCTGCGGCCTAAGCCTTCAAAGGATAAATCACCGGATTCCGCGTACAGCAGCGCCATCCCGAACAGCAGGAAAGACGAGGCCGCCGCTGACATCAGCATATATTTGATGGATGCTTCCAGCGAACGTTTCTGGCGGAAGGCATAGCCGATCAGCCCGAACAGCGGCAGCGTCAGCAGTTCAATCCCGATAAAGAAGGACGCCAGGTGATCCGCCCCCGACAGCAGGATGCCGCCGAGAGTGGCAATCAGCACCAGCAGATAGAATTCTTCTTTGTTATCCGGATAAGTCTCCAGCCACGAATACGCAAATGTCGTGGTTGCCAGTGATGAAATCAGGATAAGCCCGGTGTAAAACATGCTGTAGCCGTCGATATGCACCAGCGGTGTCACATCCATCGCCGGCTGCTGCCCGACAAAATACAGAGACAGCAGCGCGAGGTTCAGACCAACGACGGTCAGTGTGGCATTAATAAAGTGATCGCGTCGCCACGCAATGGACAGCATCACAACCACCACTGTCAACCCGATAATCAGCAGTGGTGAGAGTGCGATCAGTTGTTGAGGAGTTATTGTCATGGCGCGTTACAACCCTGTATTTGAAATTGAAGCAGTGTACCACTGCTGAATATTTGCCATCGCCGCAGATGAGGTATCCAGCACCGGCTGCGGGTAAACACCCAGAATAACCAGTAAGACCACCAGCAGCATCACGATGGAAAATTCACGCAGATTCATGCCCGCGATAGGTTTATCCGATTTCGGTGCACCGTAATACGCCTGCTGCATCATCCACAGCGCGTAAACAGAGGCAAACACCAGGCCTGCCGAGGAAATCACGGTGATCAGGGTGTAGCTGCCGAAGCTGCCGAACAGGATCATGAATTCACCGACGAAGTTACCGGTGCCCGGCATCCCGAGCGTCGCCACCGCAAAGAACAGTGACAGTGCAGGCAGGAATTTGATCCGCTTCCACAGACCACCCATCTGACGCATATCACGGGTGCCGAGGCGCTCATATAACTGACCGCACAGAATAAACAGCCCCGCCGCAGACAGACCGTGTGCAATCATCTGCACCACCGCGCCCTGATACGCCAGCATACTTGCCGAGTAAATCGCAATCAGCACAAAGCCCATATGCGACACACTGGTGTAGGCAATAAGACGCTTGATATCCGTCTGTTTAAACGCCATCCACGCGCCGTAGAAGATCCCCGCCACACCCAGCCACATGGCGATTGGTGTGAAGTCCGCAGAGGCTTCCGGGAACAGCGGCAGGCTGAAACGCAGCAGACCATACGCAGCGGTTTTCAGCAGGATCCCCGCCAGGTCAACAGAACCGGCTGTCGGTGCCTGGCTGTGTGCATCCGGCAGCCAGCCATGCAGCGGCACCACCGGCATCTTGACCGCGAATGCGATAAAGAAGCCCAGCATCAGCATATACTGCACACCATAGCTCATCGGCGTATTCAGCAGATCTTCATACCCGAAGCTCCACTGGCCGGTGGCGTTCTGATGAACAATCGCCAGTGCCATAATGGCAATCAGCATCACCAGACCACTCGCCTGGGTGTAGATGAAGAATTTGGTCGCCGCCCCGATACGGGTTTTGCCGTCTGAACCACTGTGTCCCCAGAGTGCAATCAGGAAGTACATCGGCACCAGCATCATTTCCCAGAAGAAGAAGAACAGGAAAAGATCCATCGCCAGGAACACGCCCATCACACCGCCGAGGATCCACAGCAGATTGAGATGGAAAAAGCCCTGATACGGCTGGTTTTCACCCCAGGAACAGAGGATAGCCAGCAGACCGAGCAGCGCGGTCAGCACTACCATCAGAAGTGACAGTCCATCCAGAGCCAGATGAATATTGATGCCGAACCGCGGGATCCACTCCAGGAAATACTGCTCCTGCCAGTCCGGAATGCCTTTCGGGTTAACTAAGCTGTAATTTCCCTGCATCCACAGATACAGAGAAAGAAATAACGTGATCCCCATCGCCAGCAGCGCAATCCAGCGCGGCAGCTTTGTGCCGAAGCGCTCAACCTGCCAGCACAGCAGGCCGCCGATGAAGGGAAGTAAAATCAGCCAGGGTAATAGCATGGCGCAATGTGTCCCTTATTTAAACCAAAAACAGCAGAGCGAGAACCAGCACTGCACCCAGCCCCATAGAGGCGATATACCAGCGGACCTGTCCGTTTTCACTCAGGCTCAGTCCTTTGTTACTCCAGCGGGCAAACAGCGCAGGCAGATTCATCAGGCTGTTCAGCTGGTCACTTTGCAGCAACCAGCCCACCGCTTTGAACGGCTTAACAAAAATCGCATCATACAGGTCATCAAAGCCCCACGCGCGGAACCACCAGGCCGAGAAGAAGCGTCCCGGTGCAGAATTCGCAACCGCTGTCACCAGCGTGCGCCGTCCCAGCCAGAGCATCGCGGCCAGCACAATCCCCGTCACAGCAACCACACCGGAGATAATTTCAATGGTCAGTTTGCCGTCAGCAGAACCGGTAAGGGTTTCCGCCGGAAACACGCCGTGCAGCGGCTGCGGGATAAAAGCACCGGCTGCGGTGGACAGCACCATCAGCACCAGTAACGGGAAAGTATGGGTAAAACCTTTCACCGCATGCGCCTGTGTATGCTCTTTGCCGTGGAACACGATGAAAATCATCCGGAAGGTATAGAGGGAGGTCATAAAGGCACCGACCAGACCGGCGATAAACAGCGGGTTCTGACCCTGAACAACTGCACCCCACAGAATTTCATCTTTACTGTAGAAACCGGCGGTGATGAGCGGAAGCGCGGCCAGAGCGGCACCACCGACCAGGAAGCAGAGATAGACAAACGGAATTTTTTTCCGCAGTCCGCCCATCTTAAAGATGTTCTGCTCGTGGTGGCAGGCCAGAATCACGGAGCCGGAGGCCAGGAATAACAGGGCTTTGAAGAAGGCATGGGTCATCAGGTGGAAAATCGCCGCATCCCACGCCTGCACACCGAGCGCCAGGAACATATAACCAATCTGGCTCATGGTGGAGTAGGCAAGAACACGTTTGATATCCGTCTGCACCAGCGCGGCAAAACCGGCCATCACCAGAGTGACAGCACCAACCACACCGACTAAATGCAGCACTTCCGGTGATAACAGGAACAACTCATGGGTACGGGCAATCAGATACACACCCGCGGTTACCATGGTTGCGGCGTGGATCAGTGCCGAGACCGGTGTCGGACCGGCCATTGCATCCGCAAGCCAGGTCTGGAGTGGTAACTGTGCGGATTTACCGACCGCACCGCCGAGGATCATCAGGGTCGCCCAGAAAATCAGGTCAGAACCGGCCGCAATATGCTGCGGTGCCAGAACCGCCAGTTCACGGAAGCTCAGGGTGCCCAGTTTATCCCACAGAATAAACATGCCGATAGCCAGGAACACATCACCGATACGGGTAACGATAAAGGCTTTCATCGCCGCCGCGCCATTCGCCGGATTGGTGTAATAGAAGCCGATCAGCAGATAACTGCACAGCCCCACCCCTTCCCAGCCGAGGTACATCAGCAACATGTTATCGGCCAGCACCAGAATCACCATACTGGCAATAAACAGGTTAGTGTAAGCGAAGAAGCGGGAATATCCCTCCTCACCGCGCATATACCAGGAGGCATACATATGGATCAGGAAACCGATCCCTGTGACCACACCCAGCATGGTCAGCGACAGGCCATCCAGCACCAGGGTGACCGGGATGGAGAAGGAAGCCGTATCCATCCATGTCCACAGTGTCTGCTGATACACCCCGCCGCCGTTGGCAAAGAAATCCATCCCCGCCCACAGGGCCGTGAGTGCCGCCAGTCCCACCGAGCCGGTGCCGATGGTGGCTGACACATTTTCTGACCAGCGGCCGCGTGAAAAGGCCAGCAACAGAAAGCCAATCAGCGGCAGCAAAATGGTTAAAAAGAGTAAGTTCATCCGCGCATCTCACTGACTTTATCAATATCCAGATCCTGACGCTGACGATGCAATTGCAGCAACAGTGCCAGCCCGATACTCGCTTCAGCCGCCGCCAGACTGATGGCCAGGATATACATCACCTGTCCGTCCGGCTGGTTCCAGTAGCTGCCGCCGACGACAAACGCCAGAGCCGCCGCGTTAATCATCACTTCCAGGCCAATCAGCATAAACAGCAGATTGCGGCGGATCACCAGACAGGTGAAGCCGAGGATGAAGAGCACAGCCGCGAGAATTAATCCGTGGTGCAGAGGGATCATGCTTTTTCCTCCGTGTTGCGCTGACTGACAATATCGCCGCCCGCTTTTTCGTCACGCCCGATGTGGTATGCCACCACCAGACCGGCCAGCAGCAGGAAGGAGGCCAGTTCAACCACCAGAACATACGGGCCGAACAGACTGATACCCACCTGTTTCGCGGTAACCACGTCACCGGCGATACCATTATCTTTCAGTGAGCTTATGCCGTAAATCATCACGCCGAGCAGAACCGCCGAGAGCAGGCCGGGTCCCATCCAGACAGACGGAGACAGCCATTTGCGCTCCTGGTCAACAACCGCCCGCCCGAGGTTGAGCATCATCACCACAAACACGAACAGCACCATGATGGCACCCGCGTAGACAATAATCTCCAGCGCACCGGCAAAATACGCGCCGAGTGCAAAAAAGACCGCAGAGAGTGCCAGCAGCGAGGTGATCAGATAAAGCAGCGCATGCACCGGGTTGGTCTGTGTGATCACACACAGTGTGGCCAGAATGGCGATCAGTCCGGCAACATAAAAGGTAATTTCCATGTATGTTCTCCCCTTATGGCAGCAGACTTTTCACATCAATCGGCCTGGCTTCGTTGTCGGCTTCGCCTTTGGCTTTGCCCGCAACCGCCATCCCGGTTTTGTGATAGAAGTTATAGTCGGGGTATTTACCCGGACCGGAGATTAATAAATCTTCTTTTTCATACACCAGATCCCGGCGCTTAAACTCACCCAGCTCGAAATCCGGCGTCAGCTGGATTGCGGTGGTCGGGCAGGCTTCTTCGCATAATCCGCAGAAAATGCAGCGTGAGAAGTTGATGCGGAAAAATTCCGGATACCAGCGGCCGTCCTCATGTTCTGCTTTCTGCAGAGAGATACAGCCGACCGGACATACCGCAGCGCACAGGTTACAGGCAACACAGCGCTCTTCACCGTCCGGGTCGCGCGTCAGCACAATCCGGCCGCGGTAGCGCGGCGGCAGGTAAACCGGCTCTTCCGGGTACATCTGGGTTTCGCGTTTATGGAAGGCATGAAGCCCTATCATCCAAATACTGCGTACCTGGGTGGCGAAACCAACCACTAATTCTTTCAATGTCATGGTTCAATCACCCCTTATTGAGCTATCAGGATCACGGCTGCTGTCACCAGCAGGTTTATCAGAGTCAGCGGCAGACACACTTTCCAGCCGAATGACATCACCTGGTCATAACGCGGACGCGGCAGCGAAGCGCGGATCAGGATAAACATCATCATAAAGAAAGCGGTTTTCAGCGCGAACCAGACAAACGGCGGCAGGAACGGTCCGTGCCAGCCCCCGAAGAACAGCGTCACAATCAGGGCGGAAACTGTCACGATACCGATATATTCCCCGACGAAGAACAGACCGAACTTCATCCCCGAATATTCAATGTGATAACCGTCCGCCAGTTCCTGCTCAGCTTCCGGCTGGTCAAACGGGTGACGGTGACATACAGCCACGCCCGCAATCGCAAAAGTGATAAAGCCGAAAATCTGCGGGATCACGTTCCATACGGTACTCTGGGAGTTGACGATATCCAGCAGGTTAAAAGAACCCGCCTGCGCCACCACGCCCAGAACCGACAGACCCAGGAACACTTCATAACTGACCGTCTGAGCGGATGCGCGCATCGCCCCGAGCAGCGAGTATTTGTTGTTACTCGACCAACCCGCGAACAGCACAGCATAAACCGCCAGTCCCGCCAGCATCAGGAAGAACAGGATCCCGATATTGAGATCCGCCACCACCCAGTCAGGGCTGACCGGTACAATCGCAAAGGCCAGCAGCAGCGAGGTAAATGCCACCATCGGTGCCAGGGTGAAAATAAAACGGTCAGCGAATTTCGGTGTCCAGTCCTCTTTAAAGAACATTTTGATCATGTCCGCGACCAGCTGGAGCGACCCGCCCCAGCCCACACGGTTCGGCCCGTAACGGTTCTGGAACAGCCCCAGCAGGCGGCGTTCACCGAAGCTCATAAAGGCACCGCAGGTCACAACCACCAGCAGGATCACAATGGCTTTGAGAACATTAATCAGCACATCGATTAATTCAGGTGTAAACCAACTGCTCATTGTGCCACCTCCTGCAGATTAACCGCCGCACCCGCCAGTACCGGCGAAATGCCCGGCATACCCAGCGGCAGACCGATTTGCCCGGCTGTCAGCTGAGTGCTGATGCGCACCGGCAGTGTCAGTGTGCCGTCAGCCAGCTGTACCGACAGTACCTGACCTTCTGCCACATTCAGCTGCTGTGCATCCTGTGCATTCAGCATCACATAGCTGTCCGTCATACGTTCCTGAATCACCGGTGCCCGCTGTGATAACTCCTCACTGCCGAACAGGTGATAATACGGCGCAACCGTCCAGACATTCTGCTGCGGCACAAATGCCGCCGGGATGGAGCTGAAATAATCCATACCGCCGTCTTTTTCGCTGAACAGACGCACTCCCGGATCACCGAAACGCAGATGACCGCCCACTTCCGCCTGGAATTTGTTCCATGCCTGCGGTGAGTTCCAGCCCGGTGCCCAGGCAAACGGAATTTGCTGACGCGGTGCTGTCGGGCTGTTGTTCCCTTCCATCGAGAAGGCAAACGCGGTGTCTTTATCCTGCGGCTGACGCTGCTCGTGCACACTGACATTCGCCAGCATCGCAGTACGCCCGCTGTAGCGGTGCGGCTCACGGGCCAGTTTCTGTCCGCGGATACGGAATTCGGCATCCGGTGCGGCATCTTTGATACCGGCCAGGTGCGGCATATGTTCAATACAGGCATCAATCACATGATCAAGCTGTGACCAGTCACGGGTGTTTTCATTGAGATCATTGTACAGAGCTGTCAGCCAGCGCCAGCTTTCATGCATAATGATAGTTTTGTCGTAGAAAGATGGCTCATACACCTGGAAGAAGCGCTGCGCGCGGCCTTCGTGGTTGATGAGAGTGCCGTCACTTTCCGCAAAACTGCTGGCGGAGAGGATCAGCGAAGCTTTATCCATGATGTCAGTGTGCTGATGATCCAGCACAATCACATTTTCTGCGGCATCCAGCGCACGGTCAACGGCGGCTTTATCCGCATGGCGGTAAAGGTCATTTTCCATCACCACCACGGTATCCGCACTGCCGTCTGCCAGCAGAGCCAGGGCTTTATCCAGCGGTTGTGCTTCCGTCATTGCGGCACCAAAGCTGTTGGCTTCCGCGCCGACAAAGGTCAGTCCGGCGTCAATGCCTTTATCTTTCAGTGCCCAGGCCACATTTGCCGCCGCCTGAATCAGAGCATCACTGCCCGGGTTGCTGCCGCTGATAATCAGTGGTTTTTTCGCACCGCTCAGTGCCTGTGCAATCATTTCCGCCTGAGCTTTCACATCCGCCGGTAAATCCGTCACTGCCGGTGCCGTGTTATCAATAATATTAGCCACCGCAAACCCCAGACGTGCCTGATCATCCGCCGGCGCGTTGTAGTGCAGTGCTGCCACATCCGCCAGACGGGTGGTATCCACCGCCGTGACAAACAGCGGGTATTTCGCACGCTGGCCGATATTCTGAATAGCAGCAATCTGCCAGTCTGCCACTTTCTGGGCCGCCGCCATTTCACGGGCTTTGCCCTTCACGGCCTGACGAACAGACAGTGCCACGCGCGCAGCGGTTTGTGTCAGATCTTCGCCCAGCACCAGCACCGCATCATAGTTTTCCATCTCGCGCAGTGACGGGGTGTAGATACCGCCCTGCTGTAAGATTTCCAGCATCATTTCCAGACGGTGCTGTTCACCGGCTGACAGGCCGCTGAAGAAGTTTTCCGCCCCGACCAGTTCACGCAGTGCAAAGTTGCTTTCCACACTGGCACGCGGCGAACCGATACCGATGGTGCGTTTGGCATGATACAGCATATCAGCGGCAGCACGTTCAGCCTGCTCCGCATTGATTGTGAGCCAGTCATCACCACGGCGCTGCCGCGGCTGACGCGGACGGTCGTCACGGTTGACATAACCGTAACCGAAGCGGCCTTTGTCGCAGAGGAAGTAATGGTTGATGGTACCGTTATAGCGGTTTTCGATACGACGCAGTTCACCGTAACGCTCGCCCGGGCTGATGTTACAGCCGACGCTGCACTGCTGGCAGACGCTCGGTGCAAACTGCATATCCCATTTGCGGTTATAACGTTCAGAATGTGTTTTGTCGGTAAAGACCCCGGTCGGACAGATTTCCACCAGGTTACCGGAGAATTCACTTTCCAGCGTGCCGCTTTCCGGACGCCCGAAGTACACGTTGTCGTGTGCGCCGTAAACTCCGAAATCCGTACCGTCCGCATAATCTTTGTAGTAACGGACACAACGGTAACAGGCGATACAGCGGTTCATTTCATGTGCAACAAACGGTCCCAGCTCCTGATTCTGATGGGTACGTTTTGTGAAGCGGTATTTGCGTACTGAATGCCCGGTCATGACGGTCATATCCTGAAGGTGGCAGTTACCGCCCTCTTCACAGACAGGACAATCGTGCGGGTGGTTGATCATCAGCCATTCCACCACACTTTCCCGGAACTGTCTGGCTTCTTCATCATCAATCGAGATAAAGGTGCCGTCCTGTGCCGGTGTCATACATGACATTACCAGACGACCACGGGTGTCATCGGCATTCTGATATTGCTTTACCGCACACTGGCGGCAAGCGCCGACGCTTCCCAGCGCCGGATGCCAGCAAAAATACGGAATATCAAGTCCGAGCGAAAGACAGGCATGCAGCAGGTTATCCGCGCCGTCGACTTCATATTCTTTGCCGTCTACATGTATTGTAGCCATAGTCAGCATGCTTCCAAAAGGCCTGCTATGCAGGCGTTAAACGAAAATCCGTAAGGGATCACCAGCGCTGCTTCAGCAGATTCGGCTGGATCCCGGCAATGGTCTGCACGTTGCCGTAAACCGGCTGTACGATCCCCGCTTCAAACTCATCACGGAAATATTTGATCGCACTCTGTAACGGCTCTACCGCGCCCGGCGCGTGTGCGCAGAAGGTTTTACCCGGTCCCAGGAAACGACATAATTGCTCTAATGTCTCAATGTCTCCCGGCTGGCCTTCCCCTTTTTCTATTGCGCGCAGAATTTTCACGCTCCACGGCAGTCCGTCACGGCACGGTGTACACCAGCCGCAGGATTCACGGGCAAAAAATTCTTCGAGGTTACGGGTCAGTGACACCATGTTGATTTCATTGTCCACCGCCATCGCCAGCGCCGTTCCCAGACGGCTGCCCGCTTTGCCGATATGCTCGAAATCCATCGGTAAATCAAGGTGATCCTGTGTCAGGAAGTCAGTACCTGCACCGCCCGGCTGCCAGGCTTTTAAGGTCAGTCCGTCACGCATGCCCCCGGCGTAATCTTCCAGGATCTCGCGGGCAGTGGTGCCGAACGGCAGTTCCCAGACGCCCGGATTTTTCACGCGGCCGGAAAAGCCCATCAGCTTGGTTCCGGCATCGGCACTTTTGCCTTCACTCAGGCCGATATACCACTCTTTACCATGCGCCAGAATCGCCGGTACGTTACACAGGGTTTCGACGTTGTTAACACAGGTCGGTTTTCCCCATACCCCGGAACTGGCCGGGAACGGCGGTTTGGAACGCGGATTCGCGCGGCGTCCCTCCAGGGAGTTAATCAGCGCGGTTTCTTCCCCGCAGATATAACGTCCGGCACCGGTGTGAACAAACAGTTCGAAATCAAACCCGCTGCCGAAAATATTTTTCCCCAGCAGACCGGCTGCTTTCGCTTCTTCGATGGCGTGACGCAGATGTTTCGCTGCCTCAATGTACTCGCCGCGCAGGAAGATATAACCCCGGTATGCTTTCAGGGCAAAGGCGCTGATCAGCATCCCTTCCACCAGCAGATGCGGCAGTTGTTCCATCAGAAGCCGGTCTTTGTAGGTACCCGGTTCCATTTCATCTGCGTTACACAACAGGTAACGGATATTCATACTTTCGTCTTTCGGCATCAGACTCCACTTCAGACCCGTGGAGAACCCCGCACCGCCGCGGCCCTTCAGACCCGCGTCTTTGACAAGACCGGTGATCTCATCCGGTGCCATACCTTTCAGGGCGCGTTCCGCCCCTGCATAACCGTTTTTACTGCGGTATTCATCCAGCCACACCGGCTGATGGTCGTCGCGCAACCGCCAGGTGAGAGGATGGGTTTCCGCAGTACGGCAAACCGTTTTCACTGTCATGGATACTGCTCCAGTAACGTTTCAATGGCTTCAGGCGTTACGTGACTGTGGGTATCTTCATCAACCATCATGGTCGGCCCTTTGTCACAGTTCCCGAGGCAGCAGGTCGGCAGCAGCGTAAAGCGGCCGTCGGCGGTTGTCTGTCCCGGCTGAATATTCAGGTTGCGCTCAAGTGCCGCCTTGATCCCCCGGTAACCGGTGATGTGACACACCACGCTGTCACAGTAACGGATCACATGACGACCGACCGGCTGGCGGTAGATCTGGCTGTAGAATGTCGCCACACCTTCCACGTCACTTGCCGGGATGCCAAGCACATCGCTGATGGCGTAAATCGCTCCATCTTCCACCCAGCCACGGTGTTTCTGCACGATTTTCAGGGCTTCGATAGAGGCGGCACGCGGATCTTCGTAATGGTGTTTTTCCGCTTCGATTTCGGCGCGCTCTTCGTCACTCAGCACAAATTCAGGTTGTTTTCCGGCAGGCTGCGCCGCATTCACTGCGCCTTGCAGTGCTTTTTTTGCTTCAGGGTTCAGTTCTTGCATAATCAGCGATCCACATCCGACATAACGAAATCGATACTTCCGAGGTACACAATCAGGTCAGACACCAGACTGCCGCTGATCACCGACGGGATCTGCTGCAGATGGGCATAACTTGGTGTACGGATTCGGGTACGGTAACTCATGGTGCTGCCGTCACTGGTCAGGTAATAGCTGTTAATTCCTTTCGTCGCCTCAATCATCTGGAAAGATTCCTGAGCCGGCATCACCGGACCCCATGACACCTGGAGAAAATGGTTAATCATGGTTTCAATGTGCTGTAACGTGCGCTCTTTCGGCGGCGGCGTGGTCAGCGGGTGATCCGCTTTGAACGGCCCTTCCGGCATGTTTTTCAGGCACTGTTCCAGAATGCGCAGACTCTGGCGCACTTCTTCCACTTTCAGCATCACACGGTCGTAGCAGTCACCGTTGGCGGCAACAGGCACGTCAAAATCGAAATTCTCATAACCGGAATACGGACGCCATTTACGCACGTCAAAGTCAATCCCGGTGGCACGCAGACCGGCACCGGTCACGCCCCAGTCGAGCGCTTCTTTCGCGCTGTAGGCTGCCACGCCGACAGAACGGCCTTTGAGGATGGAGTTTTTCAGTGCAGCGGTGACATAGGATTCCAGACGTTTCGGCATCCAGTCGAGGAAATCACGCAGCAGGCGATCCCAGCCTTTCGGCAGATCGTGTGCCACACCACCAATGCGGAACCAGGCCGGATGCATGCGGAAACCGGTAATAGCTTCCACCACGTCATACACTTTCTGGCGGTCGGTAAAAGCAAAGAAGACCGGTGTCATCGCCCCGGTATCCTGGATAAAGGTACTGATATACAGCAGATGGCTGTTAATGCGGAACAGCTCAGACAACATCACGCGGATCACATCCACACGCGCCGGAACCTCAATCCCCGCCAGTTTTTCCACCGCCAGCACATACGGCATTTCATTGACGCAGCCGCCGAGGTATTCAATACGATCGGTATACGGAATGTAGCTGTGCCAGGACTGGCGTTCACCCATTTTTTCCGCACCACGGTGGTGATAACCGATATCCGGTACACAGTCGACAATCTCTTCACCATCGAGCTGTAAGATGATACGGAAAGCACCGTGAGAAGAAGGGTGGTTCGGGCCGAGGTTCAGGAACATAAAGTCCTCGTTCTCATTGCCGCGCTTCATGCCCCACTCTTCCGGTTTGAAGGTCAGCGCCTCCATTTCCAGATCTTCTTTCTGTTTGGTCAGGACGAACGGATCGAATTCCGTTGCCCGCGCCGGGTAGTCTTTGCGCAGCGGATGCCCTTCCCAGGTCGGCGGCATCATAATGCGGCGCAGATTCGGGTGTCCGCTGATGATGATACCGAACATCTCCCAGGTTTCGCGCTCATACCAGTTTGCATTCGGGAACGCGGAAATCACCGTCGGCACATGCAGATCGTTTTCACTCAGCGCCACTTTGAGCATGATGTCGCGGTTACGCTCAATGGAAATCAGGTGATAAAACACGGAATAGTCCGCCGCCGGCAGACCTTCGCGGTGGGTGCGCTGGCGCTCATCCGTACCGTGCAGATCGAACAGCATCACATATGGTTTCGGCAGCGATTTAAGATAAAACAGTACTTCCAGAAGCTGCTCACGCTTCACCCAGACGACCGGCATCCCGGTACGTGTCGGCTGAACCGTAAATGCGTCAGGACCGAACTTACGGCGCAGTTCCTCAATTACCGGATCATCCAGGTAATCGTGAGTCTGCCACGCGGGACGCTGTGCGGTCTGCGTATTACTTTCTGTCATCATTCTTCACCACAACAGTTGTTCAGGGTTCAATGGACGCAACACATTGCAATTGCGCCCGGTGGCCCGAAAGCCTTAAATTTCGTCCGGGGAGCGCAGGTTTGTCACTGCAATCCGTTCACCGCGTTTTCGTTCTTTTTCTGACTGCATATTGGCGCGGTAAACGCCCTGATCACCCACCACCCACGACAACGGGCGGCGCTCTTTTCCGATAGATTCCTGTAACAGCATCAGTGCCTGCATATAGGCTTCAGGACGCGGCGGGCAGCCCGGAATATACACATCCACCGGGATAAATTTATCCACACCCTGCACGACGGAGTAAATGTCATACATGCCGCCGGAGTTGGCACAGGAGCCCATGGAGATAACCCATTTCGGTTCCAGCATCTGGTCATACAGACGCTGAATGACCGGCGCCATTTTGGTAAAGCAGGTTCCGGCCACAACCATAAAGTCCGCCTGACGCGGGGAGGCACGCAGCACTTCCGCACCAAAACGGGCAACATCGTGTACCGCAGTAAAAGAGGTCACCATCTCTACATAACAGCAGGAAAGACCGAAGTTATACGGCCACAGGGAGTTTTTACGACCCCAGTTAACCATATCGTGTAATGCATGTTCGAGTTTCCCCATATACACACTGCGGTGAACGTGCTGCTCAAGCGGGTCGCTTACAACTTCTTGTTTTTGCAGGGGATAACGGTCATTCTCACCGTTTAGATCGATGCGGGTGAGCGTATAATCCATCTTGTGCCTCACTATTGACTACGGTTGATTGTTATTGATTTTGTTTACAACGCTCGGGTGTTTCACCTCGCGGCGTGAACGTGCAGGTGTCCAGTCCAGCGCGCCGATACGTGCCAGATAGAAAAGCCCTGCCAATAACACCAGAATAAAGATTGCGGCTTCGGTGAACCCTATCCAGCCGGTTTCTCTGACCGAGACAGACCAGGCGAAAAGATACAAGGCTTCAACATCGAAAATCACGAAAAACATAGCAACCAGATAGAACTTTGCTGACATCCGCAGCCGTGCGCTGCCGACCGAGTCAATACCTGATTCGTAAGGGAGATGTTTGGCGCGTGCTTTTGCACGGCCCCCGAGATAACGGGCGCCCAGCAACATAAATGCACATAACCCGAGAGCACCTAAAAGATAGATGGCAAATGCCCAGTTATGGGCCAGAACTTCAGTGGCTGTTGACATACTCATTGCTTACTCATTAAAGGTGGTGTTGCCTGCCGTACCTGCATACAGCACCACAGCGACACACGAGAGGAACAACTCAGTGGCGGATACAACACTTATCGTGATGAGAAAGCCGGTGACCCGGTTTGTTCCCCGCTCTTCCCAATTATGTTACAAACTATCAACGTCAGATTAACCCGTTGTGCGACTTTATCGCTAAAACGTGTCAGTAGGTAACTAAATTGAAAATTAACTTTATTATATTAACGGATACATCGCTTTTACTAATCCATTATCTCAGGAAAAACCTGTCTTTCCATCGGTAAACAGGGGCAATATTTTTGATCTCAATCACAGTTTGGCTGAAAATTATTTAACAAATGATTAATTAATAACCATTTCTTAAAACCTGAGAAAACCAGTCAGGTTTTTAACAAAGTTTTATTGCAATGTAATAAGCACTGTTAATTTTGGCAATCACTGAACATGCGTTTTGTTAACATTGTAACAAACAAGTAAACAAAACTGCGATGCGGCGCTTAAAACGACATCAAAAACCAGAGTGCGGCGTGATGCTGTTAACATTTATATGATATTTCCGCACAAGAGAAGAAGGTACAAAAAAGCCGGGGGAAATGATCCCCCGGCCGTGGTCTGACTGTCACAAATTATATCTGTTCCGCGTCAGATTATGACAGCATTACTCCGCTGTTTTATCATCGTCTGCCGGTGTGACAGTATACGGTGTCTTTTTGTTTTCAATGGCCTGGTACACCGTCAGCACTGACTCGCTCTGCTCGTCACTGTTGCGGTATAACCAGTACTGGATTTCCGGCAGGCGCGGTAACCCTTCGCTGACACTCAGGATGCGCAGGTCGGCATTCTGCATTTCCAGCGGACGGGCGGTGATCCCGACCTCGGCATTCACCGCCGCACGGACAGCGGAGAGTGATGCGGCCTCGTAAGCAACCCGCCACTGCACCCCTGCCTCATCCAGGGTTTCAGCCGCGAGATGACGGAACGGGTTGGTTTCATCCATCACTACCAGCGGGATCGGTTCATTCGGCTGTAACTGGAAGTCCGGCGCGCAGTGCCACAGCACCGGCGCAGTACGCAGAGCAGTACGCGGGTGATGGGCAATACGCGCGGTGGTCAGCGCCAGATCAATTTCATGGTTATCCAGCATACCTTCAATGTACTGGCTGCGTTTGATGCGGACATCAACTGCCATACGCGGGTATACGGAAGCAATACGGTTGAGTAAGAAAGGCAGCAGTGAGTCAACGGAATCATCGGACGCGCCGATGCGTAACTCCCCTTCTGCGTCGTTGTAAGCCAGTGATGCGGTGGCATCATCATTTGCCCGCAGGATCTGACGGGCGTAACCTAACAGTTGCAGCCCGTGATCGGTCAGTAACTTGTTACGGCCATGACGCGCAAACAGTTCGCGCCCGACAAGCTGCTCGAGACGCTGCATTTGCTGACTGACGGCAGACTGGGTGCGGCAGACTGCCGCAGCTGCCGCCGCGAAGGTGTTCAGATCAGCGACTGCCACAAAAGTCCGCAGCAGATCGAGATCCAGATTTAACACTGGACGGTTTGAATTTATCATTGTTTTTTCTTCACTAATTTTGATTTTTAATAACTACCTGGTGTTTATTGGCGTGAAAAATGGCTTCGCCAACTAAGACATTACCCTATACCTCAGGGCAGAGTAAAACATAACTAACACTAACAAAAATACCTAACTGTGAGTAACTCCATTATGTAATGCTGCATACTAAAACAGCAGGCCTTGTATACAAACATACAAATTTTTCGTATCTTACAACACTGTTTTCCGGATATTGTGAAATAAAACTATTTATAACTGACGAAAATGTATGCTGCAAATAAGCCTTGCTGCAGGATAAACCTGATTATTCTGCAACTTTAAGGTCTGATACTCCGGAAACCACATTATGCCGTAAAATCCTATTAGTTATACTACTAATAATTACCAGCATCAGTGTTTAATATATAAGAAAAGATTATACAATTTCAACATCTGCTGACTATTTAGTAAAAACACTGTATTACTTTACTAATTATGATCTTCCGATAGATAACTTTACAAAACCCAACACTTCCCCTCTGCCAGTTATAAGCTCCAAATTAAACGCAACACTAAGAATAATATTTCGTCATATCAATAATTAACCGGCACTCCCGATCCTTTCCAAAACAAATCCTGTTGTTTTTAACCAAAAGACGTTTGCTGTCTTCAAAACCCCGGACGGTAAGAGTACAGTGGGTTATAACGGGTTTTACCTGAGAAAATATAAGATTAACGCGCTAAGGTCCTGAACAGATGAATATAATAAAGAAATCCAACAAACTCGATAATGTCTGTTACGACATTCGCGGGCCGGTACTCAAAGAGGCTAAACGTCTCGAAGAGGAAGGCCAGAAAGTACTCAAACTGAATATCGGTAACCCGGCACCGTTTGGTTTTGATGCTCCGGACGAAATTCTGGTTGATGTTATCCGTAATTTACCAAGCTCCCAGGGTTACAGCGATTCAAAAGGCCTCTACTCCGCCCGTAAAGCCATTGTCCAGTTCTACCAGGAACGCGGCATGCGCGATATGACCGTGGAAGATGTCTATATCGGTAACGGTGTCTCTGAACTGATCGTGCAGTCCATGCAGGCGCTGCTGAACAACGGTGATGAAATGCTGGTACCGGCGCCGGATTACCCGTTATGGACAGGTGCGGTCTCCCTCTCCGGCGGTACTGCCGTCCACTACATGTGTGACGAAGAACAGGGCTGGATGCCGGATATCGAGGATATCAAAAAGAAAATCACCCCGCGCACCCGCGGTATTGTGGTGATTAACCCGAACAACCCGACAGGTGCTGTCTACAGTAAAGACCTGTTACAGGAAATTGCCGAAATCGCCCGTCAGAATGATCTGATTATTTTTGCTGACGAAATCTACGACAAAATTCTCTATGATGATGCTGTCCACCACTCTATCGCGGCCATGGCACCAGATCTGCTGACAGTGACCTTCAACGGTCTGTCAAAAACCTATCGTATCGCCGGTTTCCGTCAGGGCTGGATGGTACTGAACGGGCCGAAGAAACACGCTAAAGGTTATATCGAAGGGCTGGAAATGCTCGCCTCTATGCGTCTGTGCGCCAACGTGCCGATGCAGCACGCGATCCAGACCGCTATCGGCGGTTATCAGAGCATCAACGAGTTTATTCATCCGGGCGGCCGCCTGTATGAGCAGCGCAATAAAGCCTGGGAACTGATTAACCAGGTACCGGGCTGCTCTTGTGTCAAGCCGATGGGCGCACTCTATATGTTCCCGAAATTTGATGCCAAACGCTTTAATATTCACGATGACCAGAAAATGATCCTCGACCTGCTGTTACAGGAAAAAGTGCTGCTGGTACAGGGTACTGCCTTTAACTGGCCGGAACCGAACCACTTCCGTATCGTGACACTGCCGCGTGAGGATGACCTGGAGATGGCGATTAACCGCTTCGGGCGTTTCCTCTCCCACTACCGTCAGTAATTGCTTATACTGTCAGCGGCTTCCCCCGGGAAGCCGTTTTTATTTACATCCCGCCCGGAACACCGCAGAATATCTGCTCTTGTTATCAACAGATTGCTGTCAGGAATGTTGTCTATGAGTTACTTTTTTGCCCATCTTTCCCGTCTGAAACTAATCACCCGCTGGCCGCTGATGCGCAATGTGATTCAGGAAAATGTCTCTGAGCACAGCCTTCAGGTAGCTTTTGTGGCACATGCGCTGGCCGTGATTAAAAACCGAAAATTCGGCGGCACGCTCAATCCGGAAAAAATCGCCCTGCTGGCGATGTATCATGATGCCAGTGAAGTGATCACCGGCGACCTGCCGACGCCTATCAAGTATTACAATCCGCAGATTGCACATGAATACAAAAAAATCGAGCGGATGGCGCAAAAGAAACTGATAGCCATGATCCCCGGAGAGTTACAGGCGGATTTTGCACCGCTGATTGATGAGGATGTCCATTCGCCGGAAGATGCGGCCATTGTCAAACAGGCAGATGCCCTGTGTGCCTATCTCAAGTGTCTGGAAGAGATCGGCGCGGGCAATACCGAATTCCATCTGGCGAAAGCCCGGCTGGAAAAAACCCTTGAAGAACGCCGCAGCCCGGAAATGGATTATTTCCGCGACGTGTTTATTCCGGGTTTCAGTCTGTCACTGGATGAAATCAGTCAGTAACCGGGCAGCGGCGTTTTCATCAGGGCACGCCGTCAGAACGGAAAGAGTAACGGGATCACCGCGATACTGATTGCCATTACCACCAGCGTAAACGGCACGCCGATTTTCACGAAATCCCCGAAGGTGTAATTCCCCGGGCCAAGTACCAGAGTATTTACCGGTGATGAAACCGGTGTCATAAAGGCAGCCGAGGCCGCCACCCCCACCACCATAGCAAACGGCAGCGGCGAGACCTGCATTTCATGTGCGGCCTGGATAGCAATCGGCGCCATCAGAACCGCTGTCGCGGTATTCGAGATAAACAGCCCGATGGTGGCACACAGGACAAACAGAGCCGTCAGCATCACATGCGGCCCCAGATCACCGGCCACGTCCATCAGCCCGCTGACAATCAGCGTGATACCGCCGGTTTTCTGTAACGCCAGCGCAAACGGCATCATCCCCACAATCAGAATAATGCCCGGCCAGTGGATTGACCGGTAAGCACTCTCCATATCGATACAGCGGAATTTCCCCATCAGCAGGCAGGCAATCAGCGCTGCGATAAAATTCGGAATTTCATTGGTGACCATCATGGCCACCATCAGTGCAAGACAAAACAGAGCATGCGGTGCCTGAGATGCGGCCGGTACCACAGCTTCCGCTTCCGCCGCCAGATTCAGCACAATAAAGTGACGCCGTTTGGTGGCCAGCACGCGGATAATTTTCCAGTCACCGACCACCAGCAGAATATCCCCGAGTTGCAGCGGTTCATCCACAATGTTGCCGTCAAGGGCAGAACCACCCCGGCGCAGTCCCAGTACATTCAGTCCGTAACGGGTACGGAAGCCGATATCCCGCAGGTTTTTACCGATAAGTTCACTTTCCGGATTCAGGGAGACTTCCGCCATCCCCACGTTGCGGGAGTGTTCGGAAAAATATTCGCCGCGTAAAATCATCGGCTCCAGCATCTGCTCGGCACAAAACTCGCGCAGATCCATATCACTGGCTGACATGTCAATCAGCAGCACATCACGATCGCGTAATTCCATGCCGCCGGTCGCGCCGACCATCACCCGCCGGAAGCGCCGCCAGCGCTCAATCCCCACCACGTTAGCACCGTAGCGGGTGCGCAGATGCAGTTCATCCAGCGTTTTGCCGATCAGCGGCGAACCATTACGCACAGCGAGACGCCGCGCACGGCCGCTCAGTTTGTAGTCACGGATCAGATCACGGAACGTGCGCTGTACATTATCCCCTGCTTTTTCCGGCTGTTTGCTGCCCAGCCAGTGACGGGCAATTAACATATAACCGACACCGGCCAGCAATATCAGTAACCCGACAGGCGTAATGGAGAAGAAATGAAAACCACTGATACCTTCCATTTCCAGCACACTGTTTACCACCATATTCGGCGGCGTTGCCACCAGTGTCATCATGCCGCTGATAAGCCCGGCGAAACCGAGCGGCATCATCAGCCGCGAGGGGGAGATTTTCATGCGTGCGGATACACTGAGTACGACAGGGATAAAAATAGCCACCACGCCGGTCGAGCTCATAAACGCGCCGAGCCCGGCAACACTGACCATCAAAAACAGCAGCAGGCGGGTTTCACCGGAACCGGCCACCCGCACCAGCCAGTCCCCCATCTGGTAGGCAACGCCGGTGCGCACCAGTCCCTCCCCGATAACAAACAGGGCGGCAATCAGCAGAATATTGGGATCGCTGAAGCCGGCAACGGCTTCATTAACGGTAAGCGTACCACTCAGTACGAAGGCGGTGATCACCAGCAACGCCACAACATCCATCCGGACTTTGTTGGTGGTAAATAAAACAATGGCGATAAACAGCAGGGTCAGCACCCACACGAGTTCCGTATTCACCAACGTCCTCTTTCGTTAATGCCCGGACAGCGAACATCCTGTCTCATCGTTTTCTGTTAATGCACAGCCCCGGTTTCCCTCATCATCTGCCCGGGTACTGTACCATGTGGTTACCGGCTATCAGCCGGGGCGGCGGGTCAGCGTTACCGTACCATCCGCCGCCTTCTGAATCTCTATTTCTGTCAGTGAGTCCACCCGCATCGCCAGTTCATCCGTGCGGGGAGTCCCGGCCGGGACATGCACGGCAATCACCTGACAACCGGCATCCAGCCCGGAGAGCAGACCGGCGGTGGCATCCTCGAACACAAAACAGTCACGGGGAGCCAGACCCAGTTTTTCCGCCCCCAGCAGATAAGGCTGAGGATCCGGTTTACCACGGGTGATATTATCCGCCGTCACCCAGGCATCCGGCTCCGGCAGATTCGCCGCACTGTGACGCGGACGGGCAATCGCCACTGAACCGGAGGTCACTATCGCCCACGGAATCTGAAGAGAAGTCAGACGCGTCAGCAGTGCCTGTGCCCCGGGCAGGTCAGTGACCTGATCACTTTCCCTGATCTCCTGCCCGGTCACCCACGCCAGTTGCGCGGCGATTTCACTCTCATCCGCATCCGGCAGAAAATGGCGGATGGACTCAACTGCCGGTTTGCCGTGAATAAAATGCTTAACATCATCCTCATCCGCACCGATACGGCGGGCAAAGGCCAGCCAGGCACGCTCCACCACCTGAAGGGAATCAGCCAGTGTACCGTCCAGATCAAATAAGAAACCTTTTGCAGTCAGTGTCATGCGTGCCTCGCCGTTGCGGATGCCGGAATATTATGCGTTAAGGATCTGATTAATTTCCACTTCACTCAGGTGATACTGACGCGGGCAATTATGCCATGCACCCAGCATACGGACATATTTATCCCACATCGGTGTCTGGGAGTTGAAGCCGTGGCTGCCGCTGTCGAAGTGGGTATAACGCCCTTCCGTATTTACCAGAAAACGCACATAACTTAAATAACGTGCTTCTGTCGCCGCATCAAAACCCAAGAAGTGAATACGGCGCGGATCGATATCTTTCGCGTCTTTCAGGTTATCGAAGGAGATACGCAGTGCGTGATACATTTCCATCATATCAATCACACGACGGCAGATTTCTTCCGGCAGTTCGCCGAAATCGCGATCCAGCTCACGCATCTGTAGTCCGAAGCCGCGCTCAATAATGGTCTGCTGGCGGCGGTAGCGCTCGGCATTATCCGGATCCAGCATAGCCATCATTTTATACTGGTTAGAAAGGATAAGGCGTTGTGCGTTGGTCATTTCCATGGTGTATCTCCTGAAAAAGTAATCCGGGGTATGGTCAGAATCATCGCATTACTCAAATCTATAAGATAGTGAAATACACACCTTTTTTGATCTCAGCGGGGAATTTCGGGTGAGTAATTATACGCAGAAGAAAAACAGGGGATTACAATAGCTGAATCGATTAATAAAGGAAGGAATTATTCCGCCCGCAGAAACGGGCGGAATACAGCAGGACTTACAGGTCATCCAGAAAAGAGTTATCCAGCTGCTTAAAAGCGCGTTTCAGTAACTCCGCCAGTGCCATATAATCCGGAGTGCCTTCAACAGGCGCAATCGCAATACCTGCTTCGGCAAACTTTGCGCGGATTTCATAAAACCAGCTGAGCAGCCCGGCCGGTAATGGTGTGGCGGCGCGGCGCCCCAGCCACCATAATCCCTGCAACGGCAGTGAGCAGGCAAACAGTGCGGTGGCAACCGCAGGCCCTAACGCCCCGCCGAGGGCTATCTGCCATGTCAGGGTAAACACCGACAACGGCGGCATAAAACGGATACCGAACTGCGTGGATTTTATGACACGACCCTCCGGAAAAACAGGGGCAAGCTGCTTCACGGCCGGCCAGGTGGCAGCATAACGTTTGCCGAGACGCAGAGCGCGGAACAGACCCGGTTTTGCCGGTGTGTTATCAGGCATTATGACCTCAATCAATAAAAAACATAATAATTAAAATATGGCTACATTCAGTCAAAATATTTTTGTAGGATTAAGTATATTTTGAAATTGCTGTCATCTGCGGGTATGCTACGCCCGTTTAATCACGGTGAAATAATCCTGAGTTAATTATTTTGTCTGATGCTGCCTTTTTCAAGGGCAAAATGTGTGTTTTTACGCTATCACGCCTCAGGCAACAGATTGCAGCGACGATTTATCGTTCAATATAAAAATTGCATGATGTTAATCATGAACGGCGCTGAAATATTGCGCTACGCTTAG
Organism: Morganella morganii; assembly: GCF_019402645.1. Classification (GTDB taxonomy): domain Bacteria; phylum Pseudomonadota; class Gammaproteobacteria; order Enterobacterales; family Enterobacteriaceae; genus Morganella; species Morganella morganii_D. The sequence goes on along the minus strand of NZ_VKKS01000001.1, from coordinate 1,011,470 downwards.
TTAGATTACGTTTTAACCACTGTCTTAATACATAAGACTTATCCACAACAAGATTATAGGTAATTCCATGTCAAGTAAGCTGGTACTGGTACTTAACTGCGGTAGTTCTTCACTGAAATTTGCGATCATTGACCCTACAACTGGTGATGAATATCTGACGGGTCTGGCAGAATGCTTCAACCTGCCGGAAGCACGTATCAAGTGGAAAATGGATGGTGCTAAACACGAAGCACAATTAGGCGCGGGCGCTGCTCACAGCGAAGCACTGCGTTTCATCGTGAAAGATATCATGGGTGACAAACCTGAACTCTCAGCACAGATCGGCTGCATCGGTCACCGTCTGGTTCACGGTGGTGAGAAATTCGCTCACTCTGTTATCGTCACTGACGAAGTTATCAAAGCAATGGAAGAGTGCTCTGCCTTTGCTCCTCTGCACAACCCGGCTAACCTGTTAGGCGTGGAAGAAGCACTGAAAGCCTTCCCTCACCTGGCTGATAAAAACGTCGGCGTTTTCGATACCGCTTTCCATCAGACCATGCCTGAAGAAGCTTACCTGTATGCCCTGCCGTACAGCCTGTACAAAGACCACGGCATCCGCCGCTATGGTTTCCACGGTACAAGCCATTACTTCGTCAGCCGTGAAGCGGCTAAAATGCTGAACAAACCGGTTGAAGAACTGAACGTGATCACCTGCCACTTAGGTAACGGTGGTTCTGTTGCAGCTATCGTTAACGGCGAGTGCGTGGACACCTCTATGGGTCTGACTCCGCTGGAAGGTCTGGTCATGGGTACCCGTTCCGGTGATATCGACCCGGCAATTATTTTCCATCTGCATGATTCTATGGGCATGAGCGTTGAAGACATCAACAAAATGCTGACCAAAGAATCCGGCCTGCAGGGTCTGACTGAAGTCACCAGCGACTGCCGTTATGTTGAAGAAAACTACGGTAAACAGGCTGATGCCACCCGTGCAATGAATGTATTCTGCCATCGTCTGGCGAAATACGTCGGTGGTTACGCAACGCTGATGGAAGGCCGTCTGGACGCTATCATCTTCACCGGCGGTATCGGTGAGAACGCGGCCATGGTTCGTGAACACACGCTGGAAAAACTGGCTCTGCTGGGCTTCAAACTGGATCACGAACGTAACCTGGCAGCCCGTTTCGGTAATGCAGGCAAAATCACCACTGATGACAGCAGCATTGCCCTGGTGATCCCGACTAACGAAGAATTAGTCATCGCACAGGATGCAGCCCGTCTGACTGCATAATCTTTGCTCTCCGCCGGCCATCGCCGGCGGATTTATTTTGAACACCGAATTGTGAAAAAATAAGAGGTTCATGTGTCCCGTACTATTATCCTCATTCCTACCGGCACCAGTGTCGGCTTAAGCAGCGTCAGCCTCGGGGTTGTCCGCTCAATGGAACAAAAAGGCGTCAGCCTGAGTTTCTTCAAACCGGTTGCACAGCCGCGCCGTACAGGTATTGAAGATCAGACCACCCAGATCTTACGTGCTCACTCTTCCCTGAAGATGGCAGAGCCGCTGGATATGGATTATGTTGAAACCATGCTGACTACCAATCAGAAAGACATTCTGATGGAAGAAATCGTTGCCCGTTACCACGAGCATACTCAGGGTGCGGAAGTGATCCTGATTGAAGGCCTGGTACCGACCCGCAACTATCCGCATGCTCAGTCCCTGAACTACGATATCGCCCAGACTCTGGGTGCGGAAATCGTTTTCGTGACAGCACCGGGCAATGACACCGCAGCGGAAATCAAAGAGCGTCTGGAACTGATCCGCAACGAATTCGGTGGTCACAAGAACACCAATATCGCCGGCGTTATCGTTAACAAAGTTAACGCACCGGTTGATGAGCAGGGCCGTACCCGTCCTGACCTGTCAGAAATCTTTGATGATTCTTCCAAAGCGACTATCGCTCACCTGAGCGCGGATGATCTGAAATCCCTGCCTCTGCCGGTTGTCGGCAGTGTACCGTGGAACTTCGAACTGATTGCCACCCGTGCAATCGACATGGCGAACCACCTGGGCGCGAAAATCATTAACGAAGGCGACATCAAAACCCGCCGTGTGAAATCTGTGACTTTCTGTGCACGCAGCATCCCTCATATGCTGGAGCACTTCCGTCCGGGTTCTCTGCTGGTGACTTCTGCTGACCGTCCTGACGTGCTGGTTTCCGCCTGCCTGGCAGCAATGAACGGCGTGGAAATCGGTGCGATCCTGCTGACCGGCGGTTATGAAATCGACGACAGCATCGCCAGACTGTGCGAACGTGCTTTCGAGACCGGTTTGCCAATCTTCACTGTGAACAGCAACACCTGGCAGACTTCGCTGAATCTGCAAAGCTTCAGCCTGGAAGTCCCTGCGGATGACCGTGAGCGCATCGAACTGGTTCAGAACTACGTGGCAAGCCACATCGATACCAAATGGATCGATTCTCTGGTTGCAGATTCTGAGCGTCCGAACCGTCTGTCACCACCGGCATTCCGTTACCTGTTAACCGAACTGGCACGCAAAGCGAAAAAACGCGTTGTTCTGCCTGAAGGTGATGAGCCGCGTACTATCAAAGCAGCGGCTATCTGTGCTGAACGTGGTCTGGCGACCTGCGTACTGTTAGGCGATCCGGAAGAAATCCGCCGCGTTGCTGCCGCACAGGGCGTGACTCTGGGCACCGGTATCGAACTGGTTAATCCGGCTGATATCCGCGAGCTGTATGTTCCGCGTCTGGTTGAACTGCGTAAAAACAAAGGCATGACCGAAGTGGTTGCCCGCGAGCAGTTACAGGACAACGTCGTACTGGGTACGATGATGCTGGAGCAGGATAAAGTTGACGGTCTGGTTTCCGGTGCGGTTCACACTACTGCGAACACCATTCGTCCGCCGTTACAGTTAATCAAAACTGCACCGGGCAGCTCACTGGTTTCTTCTGTCTTCTTCATGCTGATGCCGGAAGAAGTCCTGGTCTACGGTGACTGTGCAATCAACCCGGATCCGAACCCTGAACAGCTGGCAGAAATTGCCATCCAGTCTGCTGACTCTGTGAAAGCATTCGGTATCGACCCGCGCGTTGCGATGATCTCTTACTCTACCGGAACTTCCGGCCAGGGTGATGATGTTGAGAAAGTCCGCGAAGCGACCCGTATTGCCAAGGAAAAACGTCCTGACCTGTGCATCGACGGTCCGTTACAGTATGACGCCGCCGTGATGGCTGACGTTGCGAAAACCAAAGCACCGGACTCTCCGGTTGCAGGTAAAGCAAACGTCTTCATCTTCCCTGACCTGAACACCGGTAACACCACTTACAAAGCGGTTCAGCGTTCAGCAGACCTGGTCTCTATCGGACCAATGCTCCAGGGTATGCGCAAACCGGTTAACGACCTGTCCCGTGGTGCGTTAGTTGATGATATCGCGTACACCATCGCACTGACTGCTATTCAGGCAGCTCAGGACGAAGCGAAGAAAAAATAAGTTCTGCTGACTGAAAAGCCACAGACAATAATCCCGGCCGGGTTTCCCTGCCGGGATTTTTTTGTATTACTGCCGCAATTCGTGCTTCACATGTGCCGTCTGCAACTGGCTGTGTACCAGTTCCGACAAATCCTGAAGAGACAGCGATTTTCCCTGCCAGATCCGGATCCCTGCCATCGCAATCATCAGTTTCTGCTTTTTGGCATCGTATTTAAAGAAACGGCTTTTTGCTGCCGTGACCGGCGCCGGTGCACCATCGGCCACATGCAGTGTGAGTGTCGCCACACCGGAGGTTTCCGCAATGTCATAATCCACAACGTAGTGCAGCGGATACGCCTGTGTCAGCTTATCACTGACCAGTTGCCCGTGACGGAAAGCAAACAGCGGCGCTTTTCCTCTGTCGCGGTACATAAAGGCCACTCCCCAAAACAGCAATAACAGCCACAAACCGTGAACCGCACCGGAAGCGATCAAATTTTCCGCTCCGAGTTTCACCGTGGCAATCCCCATCCCGGCCGCCACCGCCAGGCCAGAGATGAACATCATCCGGAACATTTTCCGCCGCTCACTGATAATCACTTCATCTGCCGCATCAGATTCATGCAGCATGGTCTCCAGTGCTTCTGTCCGCTGTGTGGTGTACTCCGCGACCATGCCGGAAAGTGACGCCGTCAGCATCATGGAAATGGCTTTGGCATCCGTGAACAGAACCGCTATGTTGGCGTAATCGTCCGACTGCACTTCCCGCGCAGCGGCTGCCAGCAGCTCATCACTGATATCCTGAGACAGCGCTTCAATGCGGGTGCGGGTCTGCGGGTGGCTGTCGCTCGGGTGGCTGGTTGCCTCATTCAGAAACTGTCCGGCTTCCGGCACACCTCGCTCACGCAGGCGTGCCATCACCACAGGTAATAAATCATCCGTTTTCAGGGTACCTTCATACAGCTCACCCAATGTTTCAGAAATCACCTCACTGACCGCAGAGATACGCAGCAGTGATGACGCCACTGCCGCCGGTGAGCTGACAGATGCCCCGGCTTTATCGGCTTCCAGTTCGCGGATGCGGCTCCAGTGGCTGACAGCGAAATCAAACTGCTCAAGGAAGAAGATCCCGAGATACACTGACGGGCTCATAATCACTTTACTGTAGTAATCCTGCACCTCATTGGCCACCAGCGAAATACTGTGACTCATACCGGCATAGATCGGCGCAAAGTTCAGGCTGTAAGTGGTATCTTCGCCGGTAAAATGCCCCAGTTCGTGCCCGATAACGGCACTGGCTTCTTCGCGGTTGAGCAGCGCGGAATAGAGCAGCGGGAAGTACAGGGTTTTCCCTTCAATCAGCTGATCTTCATTCAGATTAATGCTGTGGGATGTCACATAAAAACATTCCGTCATACCAACAACAATATGGTCCGGCGGCGTTGTGCCGACTTTCGCGGCAATATCATCCACCCACTGCCACAACCCCGGCGCTTCCTCACGGCTGACCGCATGCCCCGTCACATCAGACGGTTCGCTGCGAAACATGGCAAAGCTCTTGCGCAGCTTAAACAACCCTTTAATGATGTACCAGATAATCAGCACAATACTGATCAGAATAAAGATCATGATTTTCGCACCGCCGCCGCTTAACACGAAATTACCGGCGAACCACAGTGCTTCATAGGCCATAATACAGATAATACTCAGGCCGACCAGCGTCATCTGCCCGGTCAGAATAAACGGCAGCAGTTTGCGGCAGCGGGCAAAGACGTTCAGCAGAGCATCACGGGAGCGTCGGGCAGTACGGCCGCTGCTGATACAAAGATAAATCGCTCCTGCACCAAACAGCAGCGATAAAATCCCGGTGGCGATAGTCCCCTGACTGATACCCGCCCCGGCCAGAATCATGGTAATTTCGCTGCTGTATTTATTCAGCCCGCGGTTAATCATCCCCAGTTGCTGACCGGCAGAAACCGTTTCCCCGTCATCGTAGGTAATTTGTGTATTCGGATCGTCAGCAATCAGACGCTGGAGTTCCGCTTTATCGGCCATGATATATTGGTAAGCCTGATATTCATCACTGACCCGCCAATACTGAAATGCACCCCAGGCAGTGAGAAGCAGCGGTAATAACAACAGCCATCCTGCTAATTTATTTCTCATCATTATTCTCGTTCAGGTTGTATTTTATAATCTTCCGCTTATTTCCGGATAATTCTCATTAACCCGATCTTATTATTTAAGATTCCTTTAATAAGACATAGCACTGGTCACATAAAACCATTGTAATTCATGCTATTAACGGAGATTTTTATGATTTGATATTATTGTTTGTATTCAGAACGGCATTCTACAGGAAAATGATTAAAGCCAAAAACCGGAATACATCAAATTATACTGCTCCGCGTCTGGTTATATTCTTTTTTACCGATATTTTTACTGTCTGCATTTTATTTAACGGAATTTTAAATATAAAAAAGCCTGCATATTGCAGGCTTATCCGGTTTTTATTCTTTTTTTATTCGCTGTCGCTGCTCATTTCCGCTTCAGGTGTTACAGCCGCTTTCTGCGACTCTGCCGGAGTATAATTCTGATTATTCCGCGTCAGCCAGAGTGAGAGTGCTTTCAGTGAGTCCGCCGTAAACTCGTCACAGCGGGCGGTGATTTCTGCCGGGGTCAGCCAGGTCACTTCCGATACTTCACTTTCCTGAAGCGCGAACGGGCCGTGTGTCACACAGCTGAACAACCCGCCCCAGACACGGCAGACCGGCTCTTCATAATAAAACAGGCCATGTTCGGCAAATGGCACACCGGCAATCCCGAGTTCTTCCTCTGCTTCGCGCCGGGCAGAATCAAGCATCAGCTCGCCCTGTTGCACCACGCCGCCGGCAGTGGCATCCAGCAGGCCCGGGCAGAAATCTTTGTGCTCAGTCCGGCGCTGAACAAGAATTTTACCCATGCCGTCATGCACAACAATGTAGGTTGCCCGGTGACGCAGGTTTTCCGCCCGCATCTGCTCGCGGGTCGCCTGACCGATGACATCATTATTCTCATCGACCACGTCCACCCACTCGATAGCGCTATCTTGTTCCATCCTCTAACCTTTTCTTTTTTATCAGCATTACGGATGCTGCTTCTGTTTTTTCAGTGACGCACGCCGATAATCCGTGAGCCTCTGCTTTATACCGCTTTTATATACCAAACTAATAATGATAGTGTGCCATTATGGTCATTCAATCAGTATATCAAGAATTGATAGCGGTTCTATGATTGTTTTTCTTTCTTGCCGATCACATCCACCGGCAACAAAAAATGCTATAGTCAGAGAAACCTACCGGCAGAAGGAGCAGCTATGCGTATTCTGGTCACAGGCGGTACCGGGCTTATCGGCACCCCGCTGGTGCAGGCACTGATTGCCCGGAAATATCAGGTGGTGGTTCTGAGCCGCTCACCGCAGAAAGTCTATTCCCGTTTTTGCTCGGCCGCAGAAAACCTTAGTTCACTCAATGAGATAACGCATCTTAATGATATTGACGCGGTGATTAACCTCGCCGGTGAGCCTATCGCAGATAAACGCTGGAGTGAAGAACAGAAAAAGCTGCTGTGTGAGAGCCGCTGGCAGATAACCGAACGGCTCAGTGAGCTGATCAACGCCAGTGAGACACCGCCGGCAGTATTTCTTTCCGGCTCTGCCGTGGGCTGGTATGGTGATCAGGGGCAAACCGTGGTGACAGAGGATGACGAGCCGCATCCGGAATTCACCCACACACTGTGCGACCGCTGGGAATCCCTGGCCATGAAGTCACAGAGTGAGAAAACCCGCGTCTGTCTGCTGCGCACCGGAATTGTGCTGTCCCCGGAAGGCGGAGCGCTGGCGAAACTGCTGCCGGTGTACCGTGCCGGTCTTGGCGGCCCTGTCGGTCATGGCCGCCAGTATATGCCGTGGATCCACATCAATGATATGGTCAGCGCCATTCTGTTTCTGCTGGATGACCCCGCACAGAGTGGCCCGTTCAATATGACCGCCCCTTATCCGTCCCATAATGAACAGTTTGCGGCAGTACTGGCGCAGATACTGCACCGCCCGCATCTGCTGCGTGTACCGGCATTTGTGGTTAAGGCCCTGATGGGAGAAGCGGCGGTACTGGTGCTGGGCGGCCAGAATGCCCTGCCGAAACGGCTGGAGGAAGCCGGGTTCGGCTGTCAGTTTATTAATCTGGAAGAAGCCCTGCGGGATTTACTGAACAGTCCGGTAAGTTATTAATGCAGAACCCGGCCGGTGACAAACGGCCGGGTGATTCAGATTACGGCTGTGAGAAACGGGGATTTTTCGCCCCGCTCCAGCGGGTAAATAAATCTTCCGGTAGTTCAATATCAAACTGATCGAGTACACGGTTGATCGTCTGGTCAATAATATCCTGCACGGTTTCCGGCTGATGATAAAATGCGGGCATCGGCGGCATAATCACCGCGCCGATTTCCGCCGCCTGAGTCATCAGCCGCAGGTGTCCCAGATGCAACGGTGTTTCACGCACGCCCAGCACCAGCTTGCGCCCTTCCTTGAGCACCACATCCGCCGCCCGGGTCACCAGGGTGTCTGTGTAGCTGTGGACGATCCCTGACAGGGTTTTCACCGAGCACGGCAGGACAACCATCCCCAGTGTTCTTACCGAGCCGGAGGAGATGCTGGCGGCGATATCGCGTTCATCATGCACCACATCCGCCAGTGCCTGCACATCGCGCAGACTGTACGTCGTTTCCAGCACCAGTGTCTGCCGCGCAGCCTGACTGACAATCAGGTGGGTTTCCACCTCCGGCACCATTTGCAGGACTTCCAGCAGACGCACACCATAAACTGCACCACTTGCGCCGGTCAGCCCCACAATCAGTTTTTTCATAACATCACCTGACAAAAAAGAGATTAACCCTCATTATATATCTCAAGGTTCTCAATTTCGTTATGATCCCGCAACTTTAATTCATCATCCTTACGTAAGTTTTCCACATAATCGAGATAATCCTGGTCGATATCTTTGGTGACATAGATACCATCAAACACTGAGGCTTCAAGACCGCGGATATCCGGGTTCTCTTCACGTACCGCATCGATAAGGTCACTCAAATCCTGGAAAATCAGAGCATCTGCACCAATCAGGCGGCAGATTTCATCCGCTTCACGACCGTGAGCGATTAACTCATTAGCGTTAGGCATGTCGATACCGTAGACATTCGGGAAACGCACTTCCGGTGCCGCAGAGGCAAAATAGACTTTCTTTGCCCCTGCTTCCCGTGCCAGTTCCACAATCTGCTCTGAGGTAGTACCGCGCACAATGGAATCATCCACCAGCAGCACGTTTTTGCCCCGGAACTCAGTGCGGTTGGCATTGAGTTTGCGGCGGACAGATTTTTTCCGCTCCTGCTGACCCGGCATGATAAAGGTGCGTCCCACATAGCGGTTTTTCACAAACCCCTGACGGTACGGTTTATTCAGCATATGGGCGATTTCCAGCGCACTGTCCATCGAGGTTTCCGGAATCGGGATCACCACATCGATATCCAGATCTTCCCACTCGCGGGCAATTTTCGCACCGAGTTTCTGCCCCATACGCAGACGGGCGTTGTAGACAGAGACTTTATCGATAACGGAATCCGGACGGGCAAAATAGACAAATTCGAACAGGCATGGTGTCAGTGACGGATTCGCCGCACACTGACGGGTATAGAGCTGTCCGGTTTCAGTGATGTAAACCGCTTCACCCGGTGCCACATCACGGAGATATTCAAAACCGAGGGTATCCAGTGCGACACTTTCAGACGCCACCATGTATTCTTCGCGACCGTCATTCAGGGCGCGTTTACCGAGCACCAGCGGACGAATACCGTTCGGGTCACGGAACGCCAGCAGGCCGTGACCGATAATCAGTGCCACACAGGCATACGCGCCGCGGATTTTAGTATGCATCGCACTAACTGCGGCAAAAATATTGTCCGGCTCCAGCGGGTGCGCATCAAAGCGATCCAGCTCATACGCCAGCACGTTGAGCAGAATTTCAGAATCTGATGTGGTATTAACATGACGCCGTGCCGTTTCAAACAGCTGATACTTCAGCGTGTGCGCATTGGTCAGATTGCCGTTATGCGCCAGAGTGATACCGAAAGGTGAATTAACATAAAAAGGCTGTGCTTCCGATGCGCTGGAGCTGCCTGCGGTCGGGTAGCGGACATGGCCAATCCCGAGTGTGCCCTGCAAACGCAGCATATGGCGGGTTTCGAAAACATCTTTCACCAGTCCGTTGGCTTTACGGAGCCGGAAACCATTATTACTGTCAATGGTTGCGATACCGGCTGCATCCTGACCACGGTGCTGTAACACCGTGAGTGCGTCATAAATTGATTGATTGACTTGCGTAAAACCAACGATACCAACAATACCACACATGTAGTTTTTTCCTCATCAGCCGGGCGGAGAAGGAAAATTCTCCGGCAGGAAACTTGACGCATTCTGGAGGTAGTCAAAGAACCACCTGATAACATGACTGAATTGGGGGATGAGTTGTGACTGCTGCCAGTCTCTGCTCTGACTCATCTGCGTGAAGCTGTCGAGGAAGAATAAAATTGCCGCCACGATCAGCACCCCGCGCAGAGCACCAAAACAAACCCCGAGAACACGATCTGTGCCTGATAAGCCTGTCCGCTGAACCAGTGAACCAATAACATGGTTGATCACTGAGCCGACAATCAGTGTCGCAACAAACAGAATCGCGATAGCGATCCCGTTGCGGACCAGCGGGTCATCAAAGCGCGTGAAATAGTCTGCCAGCAACGGGAAAAACTCGCTGGCCACATAAAACGCACAGACCCAGGTCACTAACGATAAGGCTTCGCGAACGAAACCACGAACCAGGCTGACTAATGCCGAGAAAGCAATAATTGCAATAATTGCGTAATCAATCCAAACCATATCACTATCCAAATTAATGCCCCGGCATCAGAGACGGGCGCATTCTAACAGAAAACGAAAACGTTTGCGTAACGGATTTTTGCTCTGTCCGAAAATAAATCGCGGCGAAATAAAAAATTATAATCGCCGCAAAGAGTTAACTGATTTTATTACCTGATATTGCTAATCCATTAAATTTGCTACGGTTTATAAGCCTGTACCCGGCCATCCAGCCCTGTAAGCTGTCTCAGTTCTCCGAGCGAGGACTTCAGCTCTGCCTGTGACGCTGACGGCCCGACCATAATCAGTGTCAGTTTGCCGCGCGGCACGGTATATACCTGATAACCCGATAACCGCAGCGTGGCCACAATCTCCTCAACCTTACGGGCATTGGATAATGCCCCCAACTGCACAACATAAGCCTGTCCCTGAGGTGCTTTTTCCGGTTTCGGCTCCGGTTTCGGTGGCGGTTGTTTATCCGGTACCACGACCGGCGGCAGCGGATCAGCCCCCGGTGGCACATTGGACGTTGTGCTGCCGCCCGCTGACTCTTCTGCCGGAACTTCTTCCGTCCCGGTTTGTGCCGCTTCGGTAATCATTGCGCTGGATGCCCCTTCTGACGGCATCGTCGGCATGGTCTGATTGATCGGATTTACCGCATCAATCTCATCCTGCTCTCCCTCCTTCGGGATAAGCGGGATGGCTGCGAACTGGTCTTCGTTATATTTCTTATCGCCGTCCAGCAGGACCGGCAGGACGATCACACCTACCGCCACCAGGATAATGGTTCCGGCTAAGCGATTCTGAAATTTACTGGCCACCCGCACCTTCCTTCGCTAAAACGTCCATGACATGAGCAACCGTGTGGAATGACCCGCACACCACCACGATATCCTCCGGTGAGGCATCACGGCGCGCCTGTTCCCATGCGCTTTCCACATCCGCAAACTGCTGCGGGGCTGTCAGGTGCTCTGCCAGCTGTTCTGCCGGGGCTCCGCGCAGTTCCGTCAGCGGCGCGACATACCAGTCAGTCACCTGCTCACCCAGCACCGCCAGGGTGCCTTTGATATCTTTGTCACCCAGCATACCGATCACCGCACGGACACGGCTCTGCGCGGTGCGCGGCAACTGTGCCAGTTTTGAGACCAGATAACCGGCAGCATGCGGGTTATGCGCCACATCCAGCACTGTCAGTGGTTTTTGTGACACAATCTGGAAACGGCCCGGCAGTTGTGCCTGACGCAACCCGGTATCAATCGCCTCACGGGTGATTGCCCGCCCGGTTTTGTCTTTCACCTGACGCAGATTGCAGATCACCGCCAGAGCCGTCGCAGCATTCGCCAGCGGTACATTCGGCAGCGGGAGATTGCCGAGGGTTTCATCCTCACACTGCCACGTCCAGTGGTCACCCTGTTCTGTATAAGACCAGTCATCCGCACGGCAGAACAGCGAAGTTTCCAGCTTGTTCGCCACATCCGCAATGGTATAAGGTGCATCCGGTTCACCGATCACCGCCACACAGTGCGGACGGAAAATACCGGCTTTCTCGCGGGCAATGTGCTCGCGGTCAGCACCGAGCCAGTCGGTGTGATCCAGCGCAATACTGGTGATAGCCGTGATATGGGAATCAACAATATTGGTGGCATCCAGACGCCCGCCGAGGCCGACTTCCAGAATCACCACATCAAGGCTGGCTTCACGGAACAGCTGTAATGCCGCCAGTGTACCCGCTTCAAAATAGGTTAAAGTGATATCGCTGCGCTGCGCGTCAATATCCGCAAAGACACGGCAAAAATCCGCTTCCGGCGGGTTTTGTCCCTGAATCCGCACCCGTTCGGTGTAATTCACCAGATGCGGGGAACTGTATACCCCCACCCGTAACCCTGCGGCGAGCAGGATGGATTCGAGTGTGTGGCAGGTGGTGCCCTTGCCGTTAGTCCCGGAAACAGTGATCACTTTCGGAGCGGGATAGCGCAGATTCATGATATCCGCCACCGCACCGACACGTTCCAGTCCCATATCAATAACCTGCGTGTGCAGGTCACCCAGATAAGAAAGCCACGTCATCATTGATGACGCGGCTGCCGGTCTTTCTCGCTTATCAGACATCGTGTTTTTTGACATCAGTCTCTGTTTCAGAAGATAAGTCGGTATCAGGTTCATCCGCGGTCAGGATTTCAATAATTTCGCCTTCCTGCGGGAACTGATAGTTGGTCAGTTTTGACAGAATTTCCGCAACGGTATCACGCATTTCCGGACGGCGGACAATCATATCGATCGCCCCTTTTTCTATCAGGAACTCACTGCGCTGGAATCCCGGCGGTAATTTCTCACGGACAGTCTGCTCGATAACACGCGGACCGGCAAAGCCGATCAGGGCTTTCGGCTCAGCGATATTGATATCACCCAGCATTGCCAGGCTCGCGGAGACACCGCCCATAGTCGGATCAGTCAGCACCGAGATATACGGCAGGCCGCGCTCCTGCATTTTGGCCAGTGCCGCACTGGTTTTGGCCATCTGCATCAGGGACATCAGGGCTTCCTGCATACGTGCGCCGCCACTTGCAGAGAAACAGACCAGCGGGCAGTTATCTTCCAGCGCCTGTTCCGCCGCGCGGACAAACCGTGCGCCTACCACGGAAGACATTGAACCGCCGATAAAGGCAAATTCAAACGCAGCAGCGACAACCGGCATGGTTTTCAGTGTGCCTTTCATCGCAATCAGGGCTTCTTTTTCCCCGGTTGTTTTTTGGGCAGACACCAGTCTGTCTTTGTATTTTTTGGAATCACGGAATTTCAGGACGTCTTTCGGTTCCAGATCAGTGCCCAGTTCCGTGGTGCTGCCTTCATCCAGAAACGCCAGCAGGCGTGCACGTGCAGGGATCCGCATGTGATGGTCACATTTCGGACACACCTCAAGATTACGTTCCACCTCCTGGCGGTACAGTACCTGACCACAACTGTCGCACTTCGTCCAGACACCTTCAGGAATACTCGCCTTGCGTGTCTGGTTCATTGGGGTCTTATTCAGAATTTTTTCAATCCAGCTCATTAATGACCTTTCCGTCTGAAATCTGGCTCAGCCAGTGTAATTATTATCTGCCATTAAACCACATTGCTCAGGCACTGTGGATAAAAAACTGCTCAAACCACTCAGGCGTCATCACGTTTCTGTGCTTTTTTTGCCGCACGGCGGTGACGCCATACCTCGATAATACCGGGCAGTATAGAAATGAAAATAATCGCCACGATAAGTAATTTCAAGTTTTCCTGTACAATCCTGGTTTCCCCGAAGATATACCCTGCATAGGCAAATAATACCACCCATACAATCGCACCGATAACGTTAAACATCGCAAAGTGGCGGTACGACATTTTACTCATACCGGCAACAAACGGGGCAAATGTCCGCACGATCGGGACAAATCGCGCCAGAATAATCGCTTTGCCGCCATGAGTTTCGAAGAACGCATGGGTCTTGCGCAGATAGCTCTGACGGAAGATTTTCGAATCCGGATTGCGGAAAAGCCGCTCCCCGAAAAAGTGTCCGATGGTATAGTTAACCGCGTCACCGATAATCGCCGCTGTGATCATCAGCAGCACCATCACATGAATATTCAGATCATTGGTCGGCAGTGCCGCCAGTGTCCCCGCCACAAACAGCAGCGAATCCCCCGGCAGGAACGGCGTGACCACAAGCCCGGTCTCACAGAACAGGATCAGAAATAAAATTGCATAGACCCAGATTCCGTAAGCTGCCACCATTTCCTGCATATGCAAATCAATGTGCAGAATAAAATCGATCAGAAATTTAATATATTCCATATTTCACCCCGCCAGATGCAGCCTTCGGCTTATCCGGCTAATAAATTAATCTGCCAGGAAAAGCGGCCCCGGCGCCGGTGACGGCAGAGCAAATTCTTCCGGGTAATCCACTGAAACCAGATACAATCCTTCCGCCGGTGCCGTTGCCGGTGCCTGTGTCCGGTCTTTCAGTGCCAGCAGCTCCGCCATCCGGCTGACCGGCAGATTACCGCAGCCGACCTCCAGCAGAGCGCCGGTGATATTGCGCACCATATGATGCACAAAGGCATTGGCTTTGATATCCACAATCACATACTGTCCCTGACGGCTGACATTTACATGCATCACATTACGCCACGGGCTTCTCGACTGACACTGCGACGCGCGGAAAGAGGAAAAATCATTCTCCCCCAGCAGACTCTGTGCCGCTTCATGCATCCGTTTTTCATCCAGCGGAAAATGAAAGTGGGTCACCCCTTTGCTGAGGATTGCCGGGCGAAAACGGTGATTAAAAATCACATACCGGTAACGCCGCGCCGTGGCACTGAACCGCGCATGAAAGCTCTCAGACACGATTTTGACCCAGCGTACCGCAATATCAGACGGCAGATGAGTGTTCACCCCCATCGTCCAGGCCGCATCTTTACGGACAGCCGCCGTGTGAAAATGCACCACCTGGCCGGTGGCGTGCACCCCGGCATCGGTCCGGCCCGCACAGAAAACCGAGACCGGCTCTGCGGCCACTTTTGACAGGGCTTTTTCCAGACAACCCTGCACACTCGCGACTTCTGACTGACGCTGCCAGCCGTAATAACGGCTGCCGTCATATTCAATACCCAGCGCGATAGTGGTTTTACCCTCTTCCGCCGGTAAAATCACCTCTGACATCAGTAAAACTGCTCCTGCGTCAGACGCTCGGCAATTTCGACTGCCATCAGTGCACCGCCGAACTGTACGTTATCCGCCACCGACCAGAAATGCAGGATCTCCGGGATGCCGTAATCATTACGCAGACAACCAATATTCAGCAGATGATTGCCGGAAGCATCCGTCACCTGAGTCGGGAACTCCTGCTCGTCAGAGAGCTGAATATCCTCTGCCCGTTCCAGTTCATCGCGCGCTTCCTCACTGCCGAGCGGGCGCAGTGTTTCCAACTGCACAATCTGTGCATTGCCGTAGAACACCGGAGACTGCACACAGCTTACGCTGATCGGCAGACCGGCATCCTGTAAGACTTTACGGGTTTCTTCCGCGATACGGCGCTCTTCTGACACACTGCCTTGCTCATCTGTCAGCAGCGGCAACAGGTTAAACGCCAGCTGTTTGCTGAAACGTCCGGCTTCCGGCGGGATGCCGTTAAGCAGTTTTGCACACTCCCCCGCCAGCTCTTCCACAGCACTTTTCCCGAGACGGGATACCGAGAACAGGTTGGTCAGATTGATACGCGATAACCCGGCACTTTCCGCCAGCGGGCGGACAGCAGTCAGTAACTGGCTGACAGTGCTGTCAGCCAGGGCAATCAGGTTACGGTTGCGGTATTCGCTCAGTGCCTGCGGGTTCACCGACGGCACTACCAGCGGCACATCCGGCTCCAGCGCAAACAGTCCGCTGCTGTCGATCACAATACAGCCGCTGTCAGTAGCTGCTTCATAATACGCGGCGGTCGCTTCCGCACCGGCCATGAAAAAGGCCAGCTGTACCTGAGACCAGTCAAAATCACGGGCTTCGGTGACCAGATAGCTTTTGCCGTTCATGCGCACCGATTCTCCCGCGCTGCGCTCCCCGGCCAGTAAATATAACTCACCTACCGGAAATTCACGCTCTTCCAGTAATGACACCACGGCGCTGCCGACAGCACCGGTCGCACCCAATACGGCAATATTCCAGCCTTCTGACATAGTTATCTCCGGAACAAAGACTGCACCGCGTCAGCGCGGTACAGTCAGAAAAATGATGAAAAAATGATTTTATGTGCGGTATTCTGCCGTGAACCCCAGATCAGACAACAGTGCCGCACTCTGCGCATCATCACAAATAACAGTCAGTGATGACCACTCGCGGCGATCGGGATAAAACTTACGCAGTTTATCAAACTCGCCCGGCATACCGGCAACCGCGCGTAATGCCGCGTCATCACGACGGACATCATAAACCAGATGCATTAAACGTTTGAGAATACTTTGCGTTACTTTACCTGACAGCGTAATACAGCCGAATTCCGGTGCCGGTAACAGTTCCGCCAGCGAAACCTGCTGTGGCTGCCCGGTAAAATCCGCAAAGGCTTCAAAGACCTGAGTGGTACCGCGCGCCTTGCCTTCCAGGGTATAACCGGCAATATGCGGGGTGCCGATATCAGCCAGCGAGAGCAGTTCTTCAGACAGATCCGGCTCCGGCTCCCACACATCCAGCACCACACTCAGCGGCTTGCCGCCTGCCAGTACCGCCAGCAGTGCCCGGTTATCCAGCACCGCACCACGGCTGGCATTGATCAGAATACCGTTGTCTTTCATCGCATTGAGACGTGTTTCATCCATCAGATGCAGCGTGGTGTACGGCCCGGATTTATTCAGCGGGGTATGGAATGTCAGGATATCAGCCTGTGCCACCAGGGTATCGATATCATAAAACTCCCCGGCATCGCCGTTATCCGCACGCGGCGGGTCACAAATGAGAATATTAACACCCAGTGCTTTCAGCCGTTTCGCCAGACGGCCGCCAACATTCCCGGCGCCGATAATCCCGACAGTTTTATCGGTCAGCTGAAAACTGTCACGCTCCGCCAGCAGCATCAGGGCGGAAAACACATATTCCACCACAGCAATCGCGTTACATCCCGGCGCGGAGGAAAAACCGATCCCCTGCTGCGCCAGCCAGGCCTTATCCACATGGTCAAAACCGGCAGTTGCCGTACCGGTAAATTTCACCGGGGTATTTTCCAGCAATTGTGCATTCACTTTCGTGACAGAACGCACCATCAGTGCGTCAGCATCATCCAGCACCCCGTCCGGCAACGGACGTCCCGGCACCGCCACCACATCCCCGAGACGGGAAAACAGGGTTTCGGCGTAAGGCATATTCTCATCTACAACGATTTTCACGGGCTTCACCTTCATACTGTCGGCGGCCGGCGGAGACCTGTCGGTGCGGCGGCACAACCGGAATTGAAACGGATGGCCGCTATTTTGCCACTTCTGCGGGATAAAACCTACGCCCGGAACACTGATTGTTGCTAAAGAGAGCAATTAAGGCTGATGACGGAAACGTTCCGGTGTCACACCCGCCAGTTGGGAAAACATCGCAATAAAGGCCGATGATGAGCTGTAGCCCACATCCAGCGCGACATTCTGCACACTGCGGCCTTCCTGCAATAACGCCACCGCCCGTAAAAAACGCAGCCGCTGACGCCATTCACTGAAGGACATGCCCAGTTTCTGCTGACAGCGCCGGGATAATGTCCGCTCTGAGGTAAAACGCCGCGCTGCCCACTCCGCCAGCGGGGTATTATCAGACGGATCGTTCTCCAGCGCACTGAGCACCGGTGCCAGCAGTTTATCATCCGTCACCGGCAGATAGGTCGGCTGACAGCGCGACAGCATCAGCTGGTCAGTCAGCACCAGAGCCAGGCGTTCATCAGCCGCTGTTTCCGGCTCACGGACTTTGCGGCCGAACAAATCCTGCATGACCGCACTAAATACCGGCGTCAGTTCTATCACACACGCCATCTGCGGTAATTGCGGTGCCCACTGCGGCGAAATATCAATAATTTTGAAAGACGCACAGGCTTTGTTATAACTGGCATGTTCCGTCCCCGGCGGGATCCAGATACAAAACCCGGCCGGAGCCAGATAGCGCTGTCCCTCAACGGTCATTTCCATCACGCCGCTGGCGACATACAGCAACTGGCCGAAGGGATGATGATGAAGGGCAAACTCCGTTTCCGAATAAAACTGTTCATGACGGCAGATTAATGTCACCGGATCTTTCACGCCCAGTGACGTAATATCTGACTTACGGGCCATCTTGTCAGATCCTCTCTATAAATTGGCGGGATATCGTTATATAGAATAATTAAGACAGATTACACTACATCACCTGCCTGATAATGAAAATGAGTTTAAGAATGAAAAACCTGCTTTTACCCCTCGGGGCTGTATTAATCTGGTCTGTGAATGCCGTGGTGAATAAACTGGCCGCCGGTGCCATTGCCCCCGGTGCGATTTCGTTTTACCGCTGGGCGCTGGCGCTCGCTGTGATGACACCGTTTCTGATTATGCCGGTCTGGCAGCAGCGCGCGGTGATCAAACAACACGCGTGGAAACTGTTTATCCTCGGTTTTCTCGGCATGGGACTGTATCAGAGCCTGGCGTATTACGCGGCGTATACCGTCAGCGCTACCTTTATGGGGATTATCACCTCACTGATCCCGCTGCTGACCGTGGTATTAAGTATTCCGGTACTGCGGATCGCACCAACCATCGGTATTGTGCTGGGGACAATTCTCTCCCTGAGTGGCCTGACCTGGCTTATCAGCAAGGGATATCCGGCAGATTTACTGCATCAGGGGCTGGGACAGGGCGAAATGCTGATGTTTATCGCCGGTCTCGCTTATGCATTCTACGGCGTACTGACCAAACGCTGGGCAATCCCGTTATCCAGCATTCACTCGCTGTATATGCAGATTGTTTTTGGTGTGCTGCTGCTGATCCCGGTTTTCCTCAGCGCCGGAGATGTGACACTGAACCGCGATAATATCGGGCTGGTGCTGTATGCGGGGATTGCGGCTTCTATTTTCGCGCCGCTGCTGTGGATCCTGGGTGTCACCCGGCTGGGCGCAAACGCCGCTTCCATCTTTATGAACCTGGCACCGGTACTGACCGCCATTATTGCCGCTGTTTTCCTGAAAGAAGAGCTGCACAGCTATCATATTATCGGCGGCGGCGTGGTACTGATCGGGGTAATTATGGCGCAGCGTCTGCGCACCCCACTGACACAGATTATCCGCCGAAAAGCGAAAAAAACACAGCCGCAGCGGTGTAATGCGGGGGAATAAACCCTCTGCCGGTATTCAAAAATAACCGGTAAAGTGAAAGGCAGTGATAGATTTCTGCCTTTCACTTTACCGGTAATAAATATAAGTTCAGTAATACCGGCTCTGTCCCGGTGTTATAAACTTCTTTGAAAACAGGAAACAGATTAAGCATGTTATTATTGTCCGGATTACTTAATTATCTGTATTTTTTATAAATGGCTTAATCTCAACGATATTACCGTTATTTAAACAGTCATCCGTTATCTGCTTCACACCCTCTTCCGGCCAAAGGGCGGTGTGCACACCGATTTCGTTATACGGAACAACATTTTCTTTCAGATTAATCATTCCCCTGGACATAGAAAGTGACTTTATATATGTTGAGTCATCAGAGTAATTATCCGGTGTTTCCCAGGTAATTAAATAGTGACCATCCCAGATAACATTGACTCTCTCATCATGACTATCTGAGTTCCATTTATAACCAATCAGACAAAATTTATTCGTTTTATCATTAGCTCCGGAAACTGAAATCAGATATTCTGCTGCTCTTGTAAAATATTTTTTATATACAGGAATATCAAGTGGTTTAAATGTCACTTCCGGCTTACTGTCGTATATCCCCCAGTTTCCCGACTCTTTCCATGTCCCGGCTTTAACTGTTGAAACTGCAGTAAGTAATAACAGCGTCATGAATATGTATTTTTTCATGTTCAGGCTCATTTATTATTTATGAAAACTATCATTTAATTTCAGAAAGACCTGCCCCTGGAGTTTTTTAAGCACTTCGACACTTCCTCCGCCAAGACCACGGTTATCTGTTCGCCATCCGATGACGTCATGTGATAAAATAATGTTATCTTTTTTTGCAATGTCTATAGCGTCTGATAATAACATTCTGTATTTATCCATATTATCTCCGCCGTCATTTGCATAATCTATCAGTTTATTAATTCTGTTCTGAATATTCTGGTCTATTTTACCTGCTTTGAAACCCTTTATAACCCTGCCATTGTAAATTAACCCCTGCAGTTTATCGCCGCTCTCCGGTACATCAAGATAACGGAATTTTGGCGAGTTGATTCGGTTATAAAGTGAATCATGCATCAGAGACATCGCCTCTCTGGCTTCTTTCTGATTAAAATATCCTTTTTGTGGTGTTGATGTTTCTGCCAGTAAAACCTGCAATAATAGTTTTTGATTTACAGTCAATCCGGTAGGGATAGACATTGCAGGTAATACAATAAAAGTCAGTTTTGGAAAACAATTCGATATTTTACCACCTGCTGCAGGAATATCACACCGACTAATACCATCTGTTTTTGCGGTAATAATACTTTCCCCTTCACTCACAGCTGTGATTTTTATTGTTTGCTCTGCCTTTTTGTTATCCGCATTAACTTCCAAACGTATTCGTTCATTACTTTTTTGCAGCTCTAAATGTTTTCGGTTATGCAATCCTTCTATTTTTAATGTAACCGAATAATTTGGTGTCAGTCTGAATTCCTGTCTGGTCAGACTCCTGCCGTTATTCCATCTGATAATAAAATCGGACATTTTATCTATCTTCCTTGTTATTACGTTGTCCACACTCAATTATAAACGCTCTTTATCAGGTATAGTATAGTATTAATGCGATATTTGGCCTGTGGATTACTCTGAATCAGATGTGCGAAAATGCGCTATTCCCACCGTCCGGAAATGACTGTTGCCTGAGATTTTAATATCTCCGGTAGTCAGAATAACGCAGGCAACTCAGCGCAATCCCCGCGTATGGGTTTTCGCTGACCAGTTAAAGGTTTCTTCACCACCGCCGGGTTTGATTTTATCCTTTCTTTTTTGTGCTCTGACTTTAGCGGCAGCGGCATCAACTTCTTTGGAAATCTCAGTGATAATCTGATCTTTGACTTTATTCTGCTCCGCATTGGTCAGCGGACGCCCCAGTTTCTTTTGTTCCTGAGCCAGCCGGGTGCGGACACGGATTTTCTGCGGCTCAGTCATTTCTGCGATAGTCAGTTTTTTCATTTATTACCCCTGTGGCAGTAAAAGGATAAACAGCACCGTTATACCCTGACAGACTTTGCTGCAAAAGAAAATGCCCCGGTGATTAAACCGGGGCATTTATCTGCTCATCAGGGCAAAATCAGTTCTGATATTTGCGCATTACCAGTGTGGCGTTAGTTCCGCCGAAGCCGAAACTGTTGGACATCACTGTGGTCAGTTCGCGTCCGGTTGGTTTGGTGATAATTGCCATTCCTTCCGCTTTCTCGTCGAGATTTTCCGCGTTAATGCTCGGCGCGATAAAGCCATGCTCCAGCATCAGCAGGCTGTAAATAGCCTCGTGAACACCTGCCGCACCCAGGGAGTGACCGGTCATGGCTTTGGTCGCTGACAGCGCCGGTGTGTGGTCACCGAAAACTTCCCGGATCGCTTCCAGCTCTTTGGTATCACCAACCGGGGTAGACGTACCGTGGGTGTTGATGTAGTCAACCGGGGTATCCAGACCGTGCATCGCCATCTGCATGCAACGGACCGCACCTTCACCTGACGGAGCAACCATGTCCGCACCGTCAGACGTCGCACCGTAGCCGACCACTTCCGCGTAGATATGTGCACCGCGCGCCAGCGCGTGCTCCAGCTCTTCCACCACGACCATGCCGCCGCCGCCTGCAATCACGAAGCCGTCACGACCCTGATCATAAGTACGGGATGCTTTGTCCGGTGTTTCGTTGTATTTGGTGGACAGTGCGCCCATCGCGTCAAATTCGCAGCTCATTTCCCAGCACAGTTCTTCACCGCCGCCGGCAAAAACCACATCCTGTTTACCCAGTTGGATCAGTTCCACCGCGTGGCCGATACAGTGTGCGGAAGTGGAGCAGGCAGAACTGATAGAGTAGTTCACGCCTTTGATTTTAAATGGTGTCGCTAAGTTTGCGGATACACCGGATGCCATAGCACGCGGCACCAGGTAAGGACCGACACCACGCAGACCTTTGGCACGCATGCCGTCAGCCGCGATTGCCTGAGTGCGCGGGGAACCGCCGCCGGAACCGGCAACCACACCGGTACGGTAGTGAGACACCTGCTCTTCTGTCAGACCGGAGTCCGCAATGGCCTGCTCCATGGAAAGATAAGCATAGATAGATGCATCACTCATGAAACGGACAGTTTTACGATCAATAAGACCGGCAGTATCCAGTTTGACATTACCCCAAACCTGGCTGCGCATGCCGATCTCTTTAAATTCTTCTG
Organism: Morganella morganii; assembly: GCF_019402645.1. Taxonomy (GTDB): domain Bacteria; phylum Pseudomonadota; class Gammaproteobacteria; order Enterobacterales; family Enterobacteriaceae; genus Morganella; species Morganella morganii_D. Next base: position 988,973 of record NZ_VKKS01000001.1, on the reverse strand, counting down.
AGAATGTGATCCCGGAACGACCTTCTCTCAAAGAAGCCAGTACTTCCTCCCGGTTATTACCGATACTTGAGATAATCCCCAGACCAGTGATTACTGCACGCTTCATTCAATACCTCTGTCATTTTAAGTAGTACGGGATTTTAGCGCTACTTTAGCTTACACATGTAAGCTGAACAAGTCCGATCAGACGTTTTTTCGCATCTTTACACAGCGAAGTTGTGATATGTCACATCCTGCATGGCAGTACAACGCAAAGCAGAGTAACATCAGGAAAAACCGAACAGAATCCTCAGGCCGTAACGTGAAAAAAAACGCAATTGAAACTGCACATTTAACCTGGAATGAACAGGGTACACCTGTTTCGCAACATTTTGATGACGTCTATTTTTCGAACGACGACGGACTGGCGGAAACCCGCTATGTGTTTCTTAACGGAAACGGTTTTCCGGACAGATTTGCACAGATGACCACTCCGGTCTGTACCGTGGCCGAAACCGGGTTTGGTACGGGACTTAATTTTCTCACTCTGTGGCAGAGCTTCCGCACGTTCCGTGCCGCCAATCCGGCACATCCCCTGAAACGTCTGCACTTTGTCAGCTTTGAAAAATTCCCGCTGACCGTAACTGATTTACAGGCCGCTCACCGGCACTGGCCTGAATTCGCGGATTTCTCCTTACAACTGTGCGCTCAGTGGCCGCTGCCGCTGCCCGGTTGTCACCGTATTCAGCTGTCAGGTGGTCAAATCACACTTGATTTATGGCTGGGTGATGTGAATGAATTACTGCCCTCTCTTACTCACGCACTGGACAACAAAATCGATGCCTGGTTTCTCGACGGTTTTGCGCCGTCCAAAAACCCGGATATGTGGCAGCAGTCCCTGTTTGATCTGATGGTGCGGTTTTCCCGTCCGGGGGGCACTTTTGCCACTTTTACGGCCGCCGGGTTTGTCCGCCGTGGTTTGCAGCAGGCCGGATTTGAAGTTGAACGCCGCAAAGGCTTTGCCCATAAACGGGAATGCCTTGCCGGGGTGAATTACTGTGAAGCGGCACCATCTGTAACACCGTGGTTTGATCGCCATCCGGCCACCACAAGGCAAAAAATTGCCATTGTCGGTGGTGGTATCGCCGGGGTACTCACTGCCCTCGCCCTTCTGCGCCGCGGCGCGGATGTTTCCTTATATTGTGCGGATAAGGCTTTAGCCCTCAATGCCTCCGGCAACCGCCAGGGTGCGCTTTATCCGCTGCTGACCGGACGGGATGACCCGCTTGAGCGCTTTTTTACTGCGGCATTTCCGTTTGCCCGCCGTACATATGATGCTCTGTCAGCACAAGACGTAAAATACGACCATGACTGGTGCGGCGTGATCCAACTGATGTATCACGAAAAAAGCAGCAAAAAAATCAATAATATTTCATCCGCCGCATGGCCCGGCGGGATGGTGCAGCGGTTATCACGGGAACAGCTTTCTGCGCTTGCCGGGGCAGATGTGAATTTTGACGGCCTGCACTATCCGCAGGGCGGCTGGCTCTGCCCGCAGGAACTGGTGCGTGATACCGCAGAACTGGCACAAAAAGAGGGATTACTCCTGCATTTCAACAGTGAAGTAAAAGAACTGATCCCCGCAGAACAGAGCTGGCAGCTCCGTTTTGCAGATAACAGCACGGCAGAAGCGGATGTGGTCGTACTGACAAACGGCCACTGCATCACTCAATTCCCGCAGACCACTCCGCTGCCGGTCACCCCGGTACGCGGTCAGGTCAGCCATGTGCCATCAGTTCCTGCTATTGCCGGGCTGAAAAAAGTACTTTGTTATGAAGGCTATCTGACTCCTGTTAATCCGGCTGACGGCCTGCATTGCATTGGTGCCAGCCATCAGCGCAATGATGTGGGTACGGAATACCGCGAAGAGGAGCAAACTGCCAATAAGCAGCGGCTGCTCACGTCCCTGCCTGATGTCAGCTGGCCGCAGAAGGTGGATATCAGCGCCGGAGAATCACGTCAGGGGATCCGCTGCACATTACGCGATCATCTGCCGTTGGCCGGAAATGTCCCTGACTTTGAAGAATTAACTGTGTGTTATGCGCATCTGAATGAGCAAAAAACCGCTCCGGAAACCGTATGCAGTGCCCCTCATCTGCCTCAGCTGTATCTGCTGGCAGCACTCGGCTCACGGGGATTATGCACCGCCCCGCTGGCTGCCGAGGTACTGGCGGCACAGATTTTCGGTGAGGCCCTGCCGCTGGATGATGAAACACTGGCAGCCATTCATCCCGCCCGTTTCCATGTCCGCAAATTGCTGAAAGGCCGTCCGCTGCCGCAAAAATCATAATTCGCATCCGGCCGGCCACAGGGCTGGTCTTCATCACATTATTGATATTTTTTTCCGGTGGTGAAACGAAATATCCTCACCGGATGTTATTGATCACCGCCACAAACCGAGGTCATTTTGTGTTCGTTCTCACAAAAACCGGCGCAGTTCGCCTGTCAGCAGCAATTACTCTTTCCCAATGATCAATTTACAGAAAAGTCAGTGCGCCTATACGCTTCATCCGGAAATAATAACCGGAGAAACTTATGAAGAATAAAATAGTTATAGCCTTAACCTTTTCGCTGTTTTGTTTTACCTCTGCCTATGCAAAGAACAATAATATTCCCGATAATGCTGTTCATTACGACACGATCGCTGAGCAGGCGTATCAGAAATTCAAAACCGAAAAAGCCGGTAAAGTGGCGGACTACATTCCCGCACTGGCCAAATACAGCCCGGATAACTACGCCGTTGTTATTGCCACAGTCGACGGCAAAATCTACAGCGCCGGAGATAAAGATAAGCTGTTCCCGCTGGAATCCCTGTCAAAAGTCTTTACCCTCGCCCTGGTGATGAATCAGCAGGGTTCAGAAGTGGTTCTGGAAAAACTGGGGGCTAATGCCACCGGGTTGCCGTTTAACTCCGGCCTGGCGATTGAACTGCGTCCTGATCGTCCGCAGAACCCGCTGGTCAACGCCGGGGCTATCAGCGCCGTCAGTCTGATCAAGGCTAAAAACCCGGACGACCGCTGGCAGCAGATTATGGAAAACATGGAAGCTTACGCCGACACCAAACTGACGGTGAATGATGAAGTGTACCGCTCCGAATCCGAAACCAATCAGCACAACCAGGCACTGGCACGGCTGATGCAGTCTTACGGCATGTTATACGGCAATCCGGATGAGGCGGTTGATCTCTATACGCGCCAGTGTTCTGTGGATGCCACAACCGTTGATCTGGCTAAAATGGGAGCGGTGCTGGCTAATCAGGGTAAATCCCCGTACAACGGCAAACAACTGCTGAGCCCTGAAAATACCGGCAAAGTACTGGCTGAGATGGCAATTGCCGGGCTGTATGACGGTTCCGGCACCTGGTTGTATCAGGTCGGTATTCCGGCGAAAAGTGGGGTCGGCGGCGGTATTCTGGCCGTGGTTCCGGGTAAATACGCCGTCGCTGTATATTCCCCGCCTCTGGACAAAGCGGGCAACAGTGTCAGGGCACAGGCTGCTATCAGCTATATTGCTCAGGAAACCGGCGCTGATTTGTACAAATAATATTACATAAAAAAGGATCATCGGCATTGCTGCTGATGATCCGTGATCGTTTCTTCTTTATATTTATCAGTCCGCGTGATGCGATCCTGTTTCTGTCAGGCGTTCAGGGCAACCACGCTTTTCGCACATTTATCCTCTGGACGGTACAGCGAATCTAATTCCCGTTTGGCATTAAAAATTATTAACCCGGTAAATAAAATCATACCGATGGAAGGGACTGCTCTTTCGATGACGCTCATTCCGTCAAGTTTAAACCAGAAAGAAAATAACAGTGCCAGCAAAACCACCGCAGCAACCGCTATCTTGGTGTAAATAGTCACAGCCTGTTGTGCTGTGTTTTTCGGTTGTAATTCAAACATAATCAATACCTGTGTTTTGTGGGGACAGACACATTCTGACACAAAAAATGTTAATATCAAGTTAAATATTAATGCCAATTATTCAACATGTGCACGTAGTTGTTGACTTTTTTGCAACATGTCGGCTGCTATCCCTGAAAAATAGCCACACTTTTAGCGCGGAACACAGTGTTAAAAATCAATCTGTCAGATGAAAAAATCCATGCCGGAGACATAGAAAACGGCATTATTTTCGCCGTTAATCTGACAATCACAAGATATTTTATTATTATCTATTCATGATTTAATAATTGATTATTTAATCTTCCATAAATAAAAAAAGGCCGCATATTAGTGCGACCTTTCTCAGTTAACTGCTGTATTTTACTTTTTTCAGAAAAACCGGTAAATCATGGCACAACGATCACCGAACTGTAGCCCGTATTCTGCCTCTTTCAGCATAATAGCCTCAAGTGCCGGTGCACGGGAAACATCACACACTTCAAAACCAAGATGCTCATAATAAGGGCGGTTCCAGGCCACATCACGGAATGTAGTTAGTGTAACCGCCGCGCAACCGCCACATTCTGTACCCGCTCAATCAGCTGACGCCCCAGCCCCCGGCGCTGATGCGCCGCAGAGACAGAAAGCTCATCAATATGCAGCCCGGTACCGAAATTAGAGACAAGCACAAATCCGGCCGGTTGATCCTGACTGTCCGCCGCCACCCACGCATTGCCGTCGGCGATAAAATTGCGGAATGCCGTTTCGGAATGACCTTCACTGCGGGCTATCCACTCATACCCCGGTACCGTCACAAATAACGCTCCGGCAGAGTATTCCACTTCCGGTAACAATGCGGCATCCGCCGGGCGGGCCTGGCGGATGCGGTATTGCGGTTTATCTGTCATTCCTGCTCCTGCGCGGTTTTCAGCAGGCGCTGCCAGGTTTCCAGTACCAGCACCTGGTCCGGTGGTGTCAGCTCTCCGGCTTTGATTGCCTGACGGATGCTCTCCTCCACCAGGTTGTGAAGGGCCTCAACAGAGTGATCACCAGCCTGTTCCAGTTCTGCCACCGCGAGGGTCAGATGGCCCTGCAAATAACCGCCTGCAAACAGTTCGTCATCTGTGGCATGTTCGACCATGTCATCAATCTGGGCGAGGATACGCGTTTCATAATCCGCAAGCATGTTTGTTCCTTAAAGTTCAGTCACCGGAATCGTTTATCAGGCAAACGGATCTTCCGGCCATGGAAATTGGTCCGCAGTCAGCGGTGGCGTATTGTAAAACGATTGCAGGGCATTAATAAACCTTGCTGCACGAGGGGGTATTGAGTTCTGCGCCAGATATTCCATCACCTGCCCGTGGACAACACGCCGGAATTTGACGCGATCAGGCTCGAAATCGCCGTCAAGATTGTCACAACTGACGTTAAACGGATAACCTGCTGCCTGACAAAATAACCAGTCCAGTGCCTGCGGTTTTATTTCCGCCACTTCAAATTCTGACTGCGTTTGTGCATCCCGGCCATCCGGGCAGTACCAGTAACCAAAATCCACCAGTTTTCTGCGCTCTTTCCCGGCAATACACCAGTGAGATATCTCATGGATAGCACTGGCATAAAAGCCGTGAGCAAACACGATGCGGTTATAAGGGGCTTCATCATCTGCGGGCAGATAAATCGGCTCATCGTCGCCTTTAATCAGACGGGTATTGAAATCAGCAAAAAATTCGTTATCAAAAATCTCAATTAACTGCTGATATTGATGTGTACACATTGATTATATGAACCACTAATAAAATTAAAAAAGCTGAGACAGCCACGTACTGATAGTATCGCCGTGATTGTCATAAATCAGTTTGATGCTCATCAGGAAAGAGACAGTTACCAGCATCGGACGGATCAGTTTTTGTCCGCGGCTCAGTACCATACGGGCACCGAGTCGTGCGCCGATAAGTTGTCCGCCCAGCATGGCAAAGCCCATCAGCCAGATAACATGGCCGCTGAAAATAAAGAAGGAGAGTGAACCGACGTTGGAAGCAAAGTTCAGCACTTTGGCATGTGCCGTGGCTTTGGCAAGATTAAAACCAGCCAGTGTCACATAAGCCAGCGCATAAAAAGAGCCGGCACCCGGCCCGAAAACACCGTCATAAAAACCGATCCCGATACCGGCGGTACAGCCGAATGCAAACGGCATCAGGCGCTGTTTCTGGTCGGCGGCACCAATGGAAGGCGTCAGCAGGAAATAGAGGCCGATGGCAATGACCAGCAGCGGCAACAACTGGCGGAGGAATTCCGGATTCACAAACTGTACCAGTCCGGAACCGATAACGGCGCCAATCAGCGTCATCACTATCGGAACCCGTTGCCCGGCAAGATCCACCGCTTTGCGCCGGACAAAATAGAAACTGGCAGAGAAAGAGCCGCCGACCGCCTGCAATTTGTTGGTCGCCAGAGCCTGTACCGGTGGTACACCGACGGCCAGCAGCGCCGGGATCGTCAGTAATCCGCCGCCACCGGCGATTGCATCAATAAACCCGGCAATCAGAGCAACAAAAAACAGCAATACATAGATTTCAACACCAAACTGAAACCATTCCATTTTTTACCTGCCAATAAAATCCCGGGCACCATCCCCGGAACATCTGTTTAAATCATGACCAGGCCGGTAACGGCGGCGTGACATCCGCACATTGTCCGCGGTGACGCAGAAGGTGATCGAGCAGCACAATCGCTGTCATCGCTTCGGCAATCGGCACAGCACGTATCCCGACACAGGGGTCATGACGCCCTTTGGTGATCATAGTCACCTCTTCGCCCTGCCGGTTCAGCGTATTACCGGGAACGGTAATCGATGATGTCGGTTTCAGGGCAATATGTGCGATGATTGGCTGGCCGCTGCTGATGCCGCCGAGAATGCCGCCTGCGTGATTGCCGGTAAAGCCGGTCTGATAAATTTCATCACGGTTTTCGCTGCCTTTGAGGTTAACCACGCCGAATCCGTCCCCGATTTCGACGCCTTTTACCGCGTTGATACTCATCAGCGCATGTGCCAGATCAGCATCCAGACGATCAAATACCGGTTCACCCAGACCCGCCGGGACGTTTTCCGCCACTATCGTGACTTTCGCACCGATGGAATCTCCCTCTTTTTTCAGGCCGCGCAGTAATTCGTCCAGCGCATCCAGCTGACGTTCATCAGGACAGAAAAACGGATTTTGCTCCGCCAGCGCCCAGTCGCGGATATCACATTTTATATCCCCCATCTGAGTCAGACAGGCCCGGACGGTCACGCCGAATTTTTTATGCAGGTACTTTTTGGCGATGGCACCGGCCGCCACGCGCATCGCCGTTTCACGGGCTGATGAGCGGCCGCCGCCGCGGTAATCACGAAAGCCGTACTTCTGCTCATAGGTGTAATCCGCGTGCCCGGGCCGGAAGAGATCTTTGATGGCGCCGTAATCCTGTGAGCGCTGATCGGTATTTTCAATCAGCAACCCGATACTGGTTCCGGTGGTTTTTCCTTCAAATACCCCTGACAGAATTCTCACCTGATCCGGTTCACGGCGCTGTGTGGTATAGCGTGATGTGCCCGGCCGGCGGCGGTCGAGATCCGCCTGCATATCGGCCTCTGTCAGCGCCAGTCCCGGCGGTACGCCGTCAACAATACAACCCAGCGCCGGGCCATGTGATTCACCAAAGGTGGTTACGCGAAAAAGTTCGCCGATACTGTTTCCGGCCATCGTGTTTTCCTGTCTCTGATTGTGTGCAAGTGAATGGTTTTAACCTGTTTTTATGCTTCTATTCCTACAGGATGAACGGTTATTTGAAAAGTTTAAAAGCATCATGATGTTCTGCTAATTGATCACGAGTTAACATAAAGACACCGTCCCCTCCGTTTTCAAACGCAAGCCAGATAAACGGCACATCCGGGAATTCTGCCATCAGATGCACCTGACTGTTACCGACTTCACAAATCAGCACGGCATCTTCAGACATATAATCCGGGGCATTTGCGAGGATCCGGCGTACCAGTTTCAGGCCGTCACTGCCCGCAGCCAGCGCCAGCTCAGGCTCGACGCGGAATTCATCCGGCAGATCACTCATGTCTTCCGCATCCACATACGGCGGATTGGTGACAATCAGGTCATATTTCACCGCCGGCAGGTCGTTAAACAGATCTGAACGCATCGGCACCACACGGTGAGATAAGCCGTGATTTTCAATGTTCATTTCTGTGACTTCCAGCACATCGGCGGAAATGTCTGCCGCGTCGACTTCTGCATCCGGGAACTCATAGGCACAGGCAATCGCAATACAACCGCTGCCGGTACAGAGATCCAGAATCGTTTCCGGCTCAGAATCCAGCAGTCCCGCAAAGTGATTATTAATCAGCTCACCAATCGGTGAACGTGGGATCAGCACGCGCTCATCAACATAAAATTCATGGCCGCAGAACCAGGAACGGTTAGTCAGGTACGGCACCGGTACACGCTCGGTGATCCGGCGCAGCACACGTTCCACAATGCGGTGACGTTCTGAGGATGTCAGCCGGGACTGATACAGCTCAGCGGGTAAATCCAGAGGCAGAAACAGTGTCGGCAGTACCAGCTGGAGGGCTTCATCCCAGGCATTATCTGTGCCGTGGCCGTAGTAAATGTTGGCCGCATTAAAACGGCTCATTGCCCAGCGCAGCATATCCTGCAGCGTGTGAAGCTCACTGACGGCTTCATCAACGTAAATTTTATCCAAAGTGCCTCCGGCGGGGTAAAACAAAATAAGATTTCTGATAGCGTAGTTTGCCATGAAGTTGCTGCTAAATCAGCATATCTTGTGAAATGCACTGCAATTTTCCGGGCAGCGCCTGTCAACCGTGACCGGCAGTATGGCGTCAACATCCTTAAAAAAATCAGTTACACTATGGAAAATAATAAGTGATGAGATGTTATGAAAAAGAAGACGCCCCTGACTGATGATGACCTGAACCTGTTTAAAGAGGCTATCAGCGGGACACGCAAAATCAGACAGGATATTGTTGTACACCCGAAACCACGGGGCAGTATGACTAAAATTGCACCTGAACGGCTGTTGCAGGATCAGATTGATGCCAGTTTTTATTTCTCTGATGAATACCGCCCGAACCTGGATATGGACGGCCCGGCGCGCTATCTGCGGGAAAATGCCAGCCCGTATGAGCTGAAGAAACTGCGTCGCGGGGACTATGTGCCGGAGCTGTTTTTAGATCTGCACGGACTGACTCAGCTTCAGGCCAAACAGGAAATTGGTGCACTGATAGCCGCAGCCCGTCGGGAAAACACTTATTGTGTCTGTATTATGCACGGACACGGCAAACATGTACTGAAACAGCAGACGCCTTTATGGCTGGCACAGCACCCGGATGTGATCGCCTTTCACCAGGCACCGAAGGAATGGGGCGGTACAGCAGCCTTACTGCTGCTGATTGAGATTGCTGAAACCGCCCGGCGCGAGTAATCAGTCAATCTGTCCGGGACCGCGGTGCCAGAGCAGTGTGCCGCGTCCGTCGTTATCAAGTTCGATACAGGCAACAGAGGATGTTGCAAACATCGGTGCTGTTTCCTGCGGACACAACGCCGCCACCAGATAACCAACCAGCGGCAGATGTGATACCACCAGTACCCCTTTACGCCCTTCTTCTGCCAGAAAACGAAGATAATCCGCCACGTTCTCCGCATTTCCGGAAGGAGTCAGTCCCGGCATCACTTCTTCCTGAACCGGTAAACTCATCTCATCACGGATTTCGGTCAGTGTCTGCTCTGCCCGCAGATACGGGCTGACCAGAATGGTATCTGTCTGAAAATGCAACCCGGCAAGCCATTTTGCCATACAGCGGGAATCTGTTATCCCTTTTTCGGTAAGGGGCCGGACTGAATCACTGGCGGCCTGCAAAGCAGCATCGCCATGTCGCATAATGAAAACTTGCATACGTCACCGTCTGAACAGGACGGATACGGTCATGTCTACCCGGCCGTATCACATCAAAGAATGATCTGTTTAAAATTATCGTTATTTCTGCGTCCCCGTCAGGGGAAGTGAAAGGCATTCTGCCTCAAATCAGTCATAATTAAAATGATTCAGCACAGAGATAAACCTGAATTTTGTTCAGAACCTGTTCAGAAAAATGAAACAACGGCCCGGAGTATCCGGCTCCTTTTCAATAAAAACAGCGATTCTCCGCAGCACGTTGCTGTAATGCCTCACACGGTATGAAGCGATCACCGTAACGGGCCGCCAGCGCCGTCAGTTTTTCTGTCACAGCGGCGGCGGACAGGCTATCCATATAGTAAAACGGCCCGCCAAGAAACGGCGGAAAACCGATGCCGAATACCGCGCCGATATCCCCGTCTGCCGGTGAGCGGATAACCTGTTCATCCAGCGCCCTTACGGCCTCATTGAGCATCATCATCAGACAACGATCCGTAATCTCCTGTGGTGTCAGATGTTCCTGCACTGTTATGCCCAGCAACGGGTAAATTTGTTTATCTGCTTTACGCGACACTTTGCGGCCACAGCGTTTCCACCACGGCAACGGTGTGTAATCATAAAGTCCGCGCTTATTTTTCTTCCCCAGCCGGTTGTCAGGGAAAAGCGCATCCAACTGCGGCGGCAATGCAAACCGCTCACCAAATGCGGCCTCCAGCACCGGCATGATTTTCGTACCGACATCAATACCCACTTCATCCAGCAGCGCGAGCGGCCCTAAAGGAAAGCCGAAGTCAGTCAGTGCCTTATCAATTTTTTCCGGCGGTTCACCTTCAACCAGACAACGCAGTGCTTCCGTAATATAAGGTGCCAGGATACGGTTAACATAAAATCCGGCTTTATCACCGACCACAATCGCCGTTTTTCCCTGTCTGCGCGCCAGTTGCAGCGTGGTTGCCAGAGTCACGGCATCTGTACCTTCATGAGGAATAATTTCCGCCAGCGGCATTTTTTCAGCCGGACTGAAATAATGCAGCCCGATGACTTTCCCGGGCCGTGACGCCTTCGCGGCAATATCGCGGATAGGCAGTGATGACGTATTCGAGGCAAAAATGGTATCCGGTGATGTCACGGCTTCGGTTTCAGCAATCATCTGCTGTTTGAGTGCCAGAGATTCAAAAACCGCTTCCGCCACAAAATCAATGCGGTGAAATCCCCGGTAATCCGTAGTACCGGTCATACCACTCATCAGGTGTGTCCGCTCACGCGGGGAAAGCCGTCTGCGTTTTATCTGTTTACTCAGATGCTGCCAAAAAAAAGCCAGTGCTTTGCTGACACCCTCCGGTGAAACATCTTTAATTCTGACCGGTAACCCCGCACGCTGACGGGTAATCGTGGCGATTCCTGCCCCCATCAAGCCCCCCCCCAATACTGCCACATGATGCAGCTCTGCGGGTTTCACATCATCAGTTGCATCTTTTTTCAGTGCAGTTGAGGCAAAAAAGAGATGGCGGAGTGCGCCGGATACCGGCGTGACCACCAGTTTACCGAATGCGGCGGCTTCAGCTTTAAGCCCGGCCTCCTGCCCTTTCTCCAGCCCGCACTGCACTACATCAATAATCTGCTCTGCGGCCGGATAATGTCCGCCGCTGCGGCGGCGAACCTGCTTACGGGTCATACGAAAAATGATATCCCGCAATCCCTTCATTTTTTCCAGCCTCTGCCGGAAAGGTAACGGAGCCCGCTGTGCCGGATTTGCCGACAATGCACGAGCCACCGCTGTTTCCAGTAAAATGTCGGACGGAACAATGTCATCGGCCAGACGCATTTTTACCGCCTGTTTTGCCCGTAACTGCCGTCCGGTCAACATCATATCCAGTGCGGCCACCAGCCCGGTCAGGGCAGGAAGACGCTGAGTACCGCCGGAACCGGGTAACAGCCCCAGTTGTACTTCCGGCAGGCCGAGCCGGGTTTTATCACTGTCGGTAACAACACGACTGTGGCAAGCCATTGCCAGCTCCAGACCGCCGCCGAGGCAACTGCCGTGAATAGCCGCCACAACCGGCAGAGGATAATTTTCAATCAGATTAAACAGCCGTTGCCCTGATTCCGAAAGTGCCTGCGCCTGTGCAGCCCCGGTACACCCCGCAATCATATGAATGTCAGCCCCGGCGATAAACGTATCCGGCTTGCCGGAGATAATCACCATTGCTCTCAATCCCGGAATTTGCCGGGCATCACGCAGTACTGCCTCAAACTGCGCGGCAAATTCAGCCTTCAGGGTATTCACTTTTTCACCGGGAACATCAATAGTGATGACCCCTGTGTAATCCGGACGTACTGTCAGGCGGAAGGCAGAAGGTATTTCATCATGCGGTATCATCATCAGTCTCCCGTCTTATTCAGTTTCCCAGATCATCGCCACGCCGAGGCCGCCCGCCGCACAGGCCGTGGTCATTGCAAAACCGCCGCCCCGCCGCTGCAACTCCCGTAATGTCTGCGTCACCATCCGGGCACCGGTAGCCGCAAAAGGATGCCCGTAGGCAATTGACCCGCCGAGAACATTAAACCGCACCGGATCCACCTCACCCATCGCCGCTGTCCGGTTAAGTTTTTCACAGGCAAAAGTATTGCTGGCAAAACATTGCAGGTTAGTCAGTACCTGCGCGGCAAAGGCTTCATGCATATCAATCAGTGTCAGGTCAGATAATGTCAGTCCGGCACGATCAAGCGCCATTGGTGCTGCATAAGACGGCCCCAGCAACATATCTTCCTGCACCGCGTTGCCCGTGAATGCATAGCTGCGCAGGAACCCCAGCGGGGTCAGACCGAGTTCACGGGCGCGTGTTTCGGTCGTCATCAGCACGGCAGCCGCACCGTCTGTCAGCGGTGTGCTGTTTGCTGCTGTCACCGTACCGTGGCGTTTATCAAATGCCGGTTTCAGTTGCGCATAGCTGCCCGGCAGTGAATTCTTCCGCAAGGTATTATCTTCTTCACAGATTTGGCTGAACGGCGGGAAACGGGCTGTCATCACCTCATCGCGCAGAACCCCGGATGTCCATGCCTGCGTGGCGGCCTGATGTGACTGGTGCGCAAACGCATCCTGAGCCTGACGGCTGATATGGTAACGTTTTGCCATCTGTTCGGCGGTATCGCCCATACGCAGACCGGTGGAGTATTCCGCCACCGCCGGGGCAACCGGCAGGAGGTCGCGCGGCCGCAAAGCCCCCAGCAGCCGGAGTTTCTGCGATAATTTTCGCGCTTTACTGAGATCCAGCAACACCCCGGCCAGTTTGCGTGACACACCGATCGGAAGCACAGAGGCGGAATCTGCTCCGCCCGCTACAGCTATCTGACTTTGTCCGCACTGTATCGCCTGTGCGGCACCCGCAATCGCCTGAAAACTGGTGGCACAGGCACGGGTAACCGAGTACGCATCCGTTGTCACCGGCAACCCTGTACTGAGGACAATTTCACGGGCGATGTTGGGTGCAGCAGGCATCTGTATCACCTGGCCGAAAACGACAAGATCGACCAGTTCTGCCGGAAATGACTGACGAAAAAGGAGTTCCTGCACTACCGCCCGTCCCAGCTCAACCGCCGGAATATCACGGTATACCGTGGACTGCCGGGTAAACGGAGTCCGCAATCCGTCAACAATTGCAATGCGTTCTGCCTGTGCCTGCTTCATTCGTTCATCCTTACATGATGAGAGGTTATCACGAACTGACGGTGGTCTGACCTGATTTCATTGTTAACATCATGTTGCATTCACGCAATATGAATAGCGGAAAAATGCGAGGTGGCTCAGGGAAATAAACTTTTCATAGATAGAAAACAGATAAAAAAAGGCCCCCATATTCATCGGAGGCCTGAATTTAGTTTGCGTATTATTCGGATGAATTAACGCAGACCCAGTTCAAAGATCAGTGTTTCAGCCTGGCAGCTGAAAGTGAAATCCGCTTTCAGCTCAACACCATCAGCAGTTTCTTTATATTCGCTGTGGATTTTGCATGGCTCAGAGGCTGCTGCATTTGCTTTGGCAGTCAGTGTCGCCATCATCTGCTCAGCATCTGCTTTAGATGCAAATACGCGTCCGAAAGAAGAGGTGCAGCTTTCGTTATCAATAATAGTGCCTACATCCACACAGCAGCATGCTGCGGTTTCTTCTGCGCTGCACAGTTTTTTTTCGTCAGCCATTTCAGTCTCCCGTTAGTTAAAAATAGCCTGCAGTCTTAGTACTGAATCATACCATTTATCAAAGTAAACCATAAAAATTCAATCTATTGTTTGATCTACTCGGGCTAAAGCCACTTTTTGCCCTGAAAAAAATCATTATTGTTAATTTTTTGTTACCTAAATCTCATTTCTGCATCTCAATCCGCCTGTTTTATACAAAAAAATAACATTTCAGTGTGCTGATTCTATACTCTCTCAACTGGTCTGATTTGTCATATCCACAAGCAAACATACAATCCGGCGCTACTTCTAACTACCAAAGTAGTACATAAACAAAATAAACAAGAGGGTTTTGGTCATGAACCAGAAAAACCTGTTCACTCGTTCAGCACTGGCAGTGGCAGTTTCGTTAACAGCAACACAGACTTTTGCGGCGGGTTTTCAATTAAATGAGTATTCCACGTCTGCACTCGGACGCGCATTTTCAGGGGAAGGTGCCGTGGCAGATGATGCCAGCGTCGGCAGCCGCAACCCGGCAGCAATGACATTATTTGATCGCCCTTCTATGTCCGCAGGTGCGATTCTGATCAACCCGTCAGTGGATATCAGCGGCAAATCCCCGCTGACCGGTAACAGCACTGACGCTAAAGATATCGCGCCAAGCGCTGTGGTACCGAATCTGCATTTTATTATGCCGATTAATGAAAAATGGTCAGTCGGCGCATCAACCACCACAAACTACGGCCTGGCAACTGAGTTCAAAGATAACTACTCCGCCGGTGCTATCGGCGGTAAAACCGATCTCGTTACTGCCAACTTTAACGTGGCGGGCGCTTACCGTCTGAATGACAATTTCAGCTTTGGTCTGGGGCTGAATGCCGTTTATGCCGATGCTGAGATTTCCCGTCATACTGGTGAATTAGGCCAGGTTGCGGCAGGGCTGACCAAAAATCCTGCATTAGCAAAAATTCCTGCAAACTCTAATCTTGCCAGGCTGAAAGGTGATGGCTGGGGTTACGGCTGGAACGCCGGTATGTTATATGAACCGGATAAAGACAATCGTTTCAGCCTGACCTACCGTTCCAAAGTCACGGTGAAATTTAAAGACGGGGACTTCACCCAAAATATCCCGGGGCTTCTTGATCGTTCCGCCAAAGGTAAGCTGGATCTGAATTTACCGGATGTCTGGGAATTCTCAGCTTATCACCGCGTAGCACCAAAATGGGCAGTTCACTATACCTTTGCTTATACCGGCTGGGACACGTTTAAAGAGCTGAAAGCAACAGATAAAGGAAACGGCGACGTTCTGTTTGAAAAGCATGAAGGTTTTGAAAATGCATACCGTGTAGCATTAGGTACCACCTATTATCACGACGATAACTGGACCTTCCGCGGTGGTATTGCTTTTGATGACAGCCCGGTACCGGCAAACAACCGCTCAATTTCCATTCCGGACCAGGATCGTATCTGGTTCAGCCTGGGTTCAACTTATGCATTTAATAAAGATGCCTCTGTTGATGTGGGCGTTGCCTATATGCATGGCCGCAAAGTCGATATCTCTGAGCCGTTGATGAGCAAAGATCAGCTTGCAGCTATCGGCGGTAAACTGGGAAATCCGAACCTGCAAATGCCAAATTACGAGTTCAGCTCCTCCGGTAAAGCCTGGTTATACGGCGTTAATTTTAACTACACCTTCTGATTTTCCCGGCTGAGTGCGTAAAAAAAGTTCTGATCACTGATCAGAACTTTTTGTTTATCTGCCACAGACAAACTATTCACTGTCAATTGAATCCAGATCATCGGCAATCGCGGCCGCATTCGGGTTTTCCTGTACCTTCAGTTCTCCGCCTGATGCCAGGAAATCATTACGCTGGAAATAGGCTTCACGCATCATCAGATACGGGTCGCTGGAGTTATGCAGAACACCTTCCGCATCCAGTGCCTGTGCACGATTATCGATACCTTCGATAGCCCATTTACCGACACCCATCCAGATTGTCAGATAACTCAGCATCGGATACGTGGTATCCAGCCAGTCGCCGCCATCCACCCGCGGTGTCCAGCCGCCATAGCCCGGAATAACCACGTAAGGCCCGTACCCGACACCATAGTTTCCTAAGGTATTACCAAAACGGGCCGGTTCTGTTTTTGCCAGTTTCGGGTTCGCCATAGACGCAACATCAATCAGGCCGCCCAGTCCGAAGACCGTATTCAGGAAAAAGCGGTTAAAATGCTTGAATCCCTGATAAAAATCACCGCGCAGAAAATTGTTGACCATACTGGCCGGCTCTTCGAGGTTACCGAGGAAGTTGATGGTACCGTTTCGTGCCGGTGCCGGCACATAATCACGCCAGGCGACCGCAACCGGTCTGAGCACATAGGGATCCAGCACATTATAGTTAAAATCGAACATTGTGCGGTTAAACCCTTCAAGCGGATCACTGCGCGTTCCCGGTGTCTGATCCGAACTTGCGCACCCGCCAATGAGCAGCACCGCAGCAAGTGTCAGGCCACTAACCTGATACTTCATATGTTTCTCCATGCCAAAACGTGAGTAAATTTTACAGTTTCACGTATCTATAATAGGTCAATATTACCCGGATTTTGTATATTTGTGTATGTAAATCATGCCGAAATTACCGGGTTACCCCGGAGCCGCAGAGTGGTATCCTGCTCTTCCGGTCAGTTTTCAGCGGCAACACAGGAGCTATCATGAATAAAAAAGTCGGATTTATTGGTTGCGGGAATATGGGGAAAGCAATCCTTAATGGCCTGATTTCAGGACAAATTATTACCCCTGATACTGTTTTTGTGCATAACCACAGCCCGGCCAGTACAAACCGCGTGGCTCAGGAATTCGGTGTTCACGGAGAAGCTCACGCTCAGCAGGTGGCGGAACAATCCGATATTATTTTTATAGGTGTAAAACCTTATGCCGTTCCCGGCGTATTACGGGATATTTCTCCCTGTCTGAAACAGAATACCCTTATTATTTCGATGGCCGCTGGTGTGACTCTGGAAAGTCTGGAAGCTGCCCTGCCGCCATCTGCCAAAGTCGTCCGCCTGATGCCGAATACGCCAGCATTGGTCAATGCGGGTATGACATCGGTTACCGTTAATTCTTATCTGACAGATGAAGAAACTGAACAGGTCATGTCGCTGTGCCGCAGCTTCAGCCGCGCCGAATTAGTTCCGGAATCACTGATTGATACAGTGATCGGCGTCAGCGGTTCTGCCCCCGCTTATGTTTTTATGTTCATTGAAGCTATGGCAGATGCCGCTGTGGCCGGCGGTATGCCGCGTAAACAGGCATATGAGTTTGCAGCACAAACTGTTATGGGTTCGGCAAAAATGGTTCTCGAAACCGGTAAACATCCCGGAGAACTGAAAGACATGGTCTGCTCGCCGGGCGGAACCACGATTGAAGCAGTCATCAAACTGGAAGAAACAGGTTTGCGTCAGGCAGTAATGGCTGGTGTCCGCAGCGCGACAGAAAAATCCCGGAAAATGAGCCGTAAATAATAACGGTACGGCACCGGTGATTATCTGACCGGTGCCAAAGTAACCATACAGTCGCTAAAAATTTGATTAATCAGGAATGACTGAGTAAGATAAACCCGCTTTTTTCCGATGCTATCAATGCGCGTCCTCTTAGTTAAATGGATATAACAAGCCCCTCCTAAGGGCTAATTGCAGGTTCGATTCCTGCAGGGGACACCAAGACCGAATAACCTCGCATTACCCTCTGTTACCAATACCCCTTGAAAAATCAGCACTTCACAGAATTCACTGTTACCGACCATAACCACACGTTACTTGACTGAACCGCAATTTTGCGGGCATATTTGTGGGCATCAAAACGAAATCATCACAAAGGTGCCCACATGCTGACAATAAAACAGATAGAAGCGGCCAAGCCGAAAGAAAAGTCATACCGATTGTCAGACAGTGGTGGGCTGTTTCTTTTCATCTCGAAAGGCGGCGGAAAAATTTGGCGCTTCCGGTATCGTAAAGACGGGAAAGAACAAACTCATGTCATCGGGTCGTATCCGGAAATATCATTAATAGAAGCCCGTAAACTTCACGCCTCAGCAAAATCAATCCTTGCCACCGGCGGATCACTGGAAACAAAGAAGGAAACATCACAAGAAAAAAGCATCATCACTTTTGAAAGTGTTTTCCGTGAATGGTACGAGTTTAAAAAAGAGGTATGGTCTGCCGGTTACAGAAAAGAAATGCTATCCATGTTTAATGATGATGTCTTACCGATTATCGGCGGAGAAGACATTGCATCAATGGATCCGCTGCGTGTTGTAGATGTGATACGCCATTTCGAGAGCCGTGGCGCAATGGAAAGAGCGAGCAAAGCCCGCCGTCGCTGCGGGGAGGTATTCAGGTACGCGGTTATAACAGGGCGCTCTAAATATAACCCAGCCCCTGACCTGGTTGATGCCGAACGCGGTTACCGGAAAAAGCACTACCCATTCCTCACCAAAGAGCAGATACCTGCTTTTAACAAAGCGCTATCGACTTTCTCCGGCAGCACCATCAGCAAGATAGCCACACAGGTTTTGCAATACACGGCTCTGAGAACCAAAGAACTCCGGTCTATGCAATGGTCAGACGTCGATTTTGAAAACAAGGTGATCACCATATCTTCCGAAGTGATGAAAAACAGAAAGCCGCATGTCGTACCGATGTCAGATCAGGTCGTCGCGCTGATGGAACAAATTAAGCCTATGACATCCGGCATATCCAACCTGGTTTTCCCCGGAAGAAATGATAAAAGAAAGCCAATAAGTGAAAATGCTGTATTGTTGGTAATCCGGCAAATAGGTTTTGACGGAATAGCAAGCGGTCACGGATTTCGCCACCAGTTCAGCACTATACTTAATGAAAACGGATTTGACCGTGACCTGATAGAGCGACAACTTGCCCACGTTGACCGTAACGCAATACGCGGCATTTATAACCATGCCGAATACCTTGATCAGCGCAGAAATATGATGCAGTGGTTCGCTGACTATATTGACGAAATCTCAAAGTAACAGGAAACCAACATGCACAATATCGCCAACCTGACCCAAGACGAAAAAGACAAAATTAATGCCGATTTAGCCGCCTCCGGTATCGCGTACAAAGAAAGACTCGGACTGCCGTATGATCTGTACGAAACAGAAAACCAGCAGCCCGAGCATTTGCGCCCGTACTTCAGAGAGAGACTGGAGTACTACAGGGAGGTCGGGAAAAAGTTCCCGCGCGGGTTTGAATATCCGAAGGAAGATTGAAGCTTAACTTTAGCACGGTGCGAAATTGGTTCAATATTCCTCGCTATCTAATATTCAAGTATGTGCTAATTAACGTTCTCTGTGTCTCCCGCCGGAAAATACCGGTAAATAGTCGATACCCCCACACCATAAATAATCGCCAGTTGCTGCCGGGAGTGCCCTTTATCCAGCAGGCGGCCGATTTGCTCCCGGTCATTTTGTGTCAGTGCTGCCGGTCTTCCGCCGACTCTGCCCTGTGCTCTCGCTGCGGCCAGCCCCGCTAACGTCCGCTCCACTATCAACTCGCGTTCCATTTCTGCCAGCGCTGACATGACGTGAAAGAAAAAGCGCCCCATCGCGGTGCTGGTATCAATGCTGTCCGTCAGTGACCGGAAGTGTGCGCCACGTTCATGCAGATCAGATATCAGGGCTATCAGGTTTTTGACACTGCGCCCGAGCCTGTCCAGCTTCCACACTGCCAGTGTATCGCCCGGCTGAATGGCCTTTAATGCCCGTTTCAGTCCCGGTCTGATGGCAGTTTTACCGCTCATTTTGTCCTCAAAAATCTGGTCGCAATTTATGCTGATGAGCGCGTTTCGCTGTAAATCGCTGTTTTGGTCAGTTGTTGATACGCGGATATAGCCGATGACAGCCATTGTTTTCCCTCATGTTTACTGTAATGACGGGATTATTACGGATTTATCCGGTTATGGCTGCATTCCCGGAAACCTTGGTTTACCGGAATT
>NZ_VKKS01000001.1:756559-968850 GCF_019402645.1 Morganella morganii | reverse complement strand
TCAAACCGCAGTTCCGGCATTGCCTTTGTCGTCCGGTAGTGCCCGGCGTGATACTGGCCTGTGTGATGACGTCCACAGCTGATACACGGAAGGTCTTTATCCCTTTCCCGGATGTATGCGTTGAATGCGGTCTGTGCTTGTTTTGCGAAATACGAGGTGGGTTTTACTGCTAACTTGCGGATTTTTAACTTATCTTTTGCTTCACGTTCTTTTTGCTGCTTCTCCTTTTTTAATTTGGCCTCGGCCTTTTCCCTTTCCCTGCTTCGTCGCTTTATTGCCAACTCAGCGCCGTGCTCCGGGCAACACCACCATTCGTTACTGAATTTCGGGTGAAACCACGTCCGGCATATCAGGCACTTTCGTCGCGGTTGTTTTGCCATACTCACCCCCAGTATTCATGGATGCCGAGCCCGATAGCAAAAATCACCCAGCACAGAATTAACGGATTACTCAGATATCCCAGGATGCGTTTGATCATCACCATCTCCTTTTATCTTCTCGACCACTTCCAGATGCGGGCATTCACTGGCGCACTGGTCGCACACATAAACTTCATCGTCGGCCAGTTCTTCGCCGCATATTGCACAGGTCATGGTATGCCTCGCTTAATTGACCTTTTCGCTTCCCTGCGTAATGCAATTCCGAGTCGCTCAAGCCAGTCGGCATACTTCAGCACCGCCTCGGTTTCATTATCGAAACGCGGGAAATCGTCCATGGCTATTTCAACTTTGAAGCCGCGGCTAACAAACAAATCACAGGTAACAGTCAGCTCCTGCTCCAGCTTTGTTTTTCCGTTGTCATGACTCACCATGTACTTTTTTGACTTTTTATCTTTGCCTTTTTCGTAATGGATTAACTCCATTTTGGTTTGCTTGGTCTTCACGCCCGCACCTCCCGCAGCATTGTGTCAATGTCATTGATGAACGACCGTCCAAATCCCGGCTCAAACGGGCGGGTTCTGGATTTTGGACGTGATGCCTTCTCCCTGACTACCGTCATCCTTGCCTTAGCTACCGGGGTCGGCTTTTCGGCCAGGCTGCTGAAATGCGCTCTGACTTTGGATGCCGCACGGTCATCAAAAGCGTAATAAACCTGACTGCCTTTCCTGCGAACGGCGTGGACACTGCCGATATCCTGCAACAGCCGGACAAATTTAGCGTCTATCATGCTGCCAAGACCGGTGGCCTGCGCAACCATCCTGACCGTGAAGGTGTCATGGTGGCGAAGTGACCGGATTATTTTCAGGCACATGTCCTGCTTCTGCTCATTGGTGTGAAGGTATTGTCTTGCCATGATTTTTCCCTCAAAAAAATGACAGCAACCGGTTCTCAGTGATGTCACTGCATCCCCGGAAGATGTGTTTTAATGCGGCATTGACTATCGCGTGATAACAGCGTTCAAACTCGTCTGATTCCATATCACCGTAAGCAAGGCTCTTTGCCTCTGTGCGGACACTTCCGTCTAGCCTGACCGTTTGCTCATAGAATCCGGCAAGTATCGTCAGATCCTTCCTGAAGCGGTCAAACTGGCTGTACTCGTCCATATTCTCCAGTCCGGCGCGATTACCACACCAGTGGTCAAAGCAGAACTTGAAGAAAGCGAACATTTTTCGGTGAAAGGATGGATTGCGGGAGAGTTTGATATTGAAGGCGTACATTTCGCCGTTTTTGAACTTGGTCAATCGCGGTAGGTCGTGCTCAAATGCCGGTACAAATACGCCGTTAGCGCCTTTGACCATGCTTATTTCCATTTATCCTCCTGCTCCTCCGGCTACGGCTTGCCAATTAAAAACGATACGACTTTACCGATGCGGCTTGATGGTCTAACCCCGGTATTTCCTGTGATTAACCACTGCGGGATAATGCAAATCAGCAAAACGGGAATTACCCAAATGTGATTTATGCGCTGAATCAGCGTTGTATCGCGATACGGTTTCTTTTCGTAGATGTCGTACTTATCCAGAATTTCACTGGTTATACATTCCATGTAGTCACTATCTGCATAGTGCCCTGCGAATTTCAGCAATGAACTCCTCAGGCTGAAATAACTAACTTTTCCTGTTTTATTCTCTATCATCACTCCTCCGGTGGTTGTGTCTGGTACGGCAGTCTGCTGCGAACTCCGGCCATGTAGGCGCGGTATCTGATTTCAATCTCGCTAAGCTTGTATCCAGTGGTGCCGAAAAAGTCATTCCTTCGCTTACTCATGATGTATTTGACTGTGTGCCCCATTTCCCCCGCACACCACTTTTCAAAATCCGTTGGCTCCATAATCAGGATTCCCCCTCGCCATTCACCGCGGCAATAAGTTTTTCAAACAGCCGGTCTTCAGCTTCTCCGCCAAACCCTTCCTCGAAAAGTCGCTCCAGTAACTCAATAACGAGAGTCTGTTCTTCTTTGGTTAATTCCATAATCAAAAGTCCTTCTGTCTTGGGTTATGCCGCACGTTTGCGCCAGAGTTCCTGCTGAAACACCTTCGCGCCGTTAATCAGCATGTCGTTAAAATCGCCGGTGCCGTCAATCCATCTGATACTGACTTTTTCAACATCAGTCGGGCTGAGGATATTCCGGTTTCCGCACTCAAAAGCTGCCGCAAGGCCGGTGCCGTTACTGTCTGCATCCGCAAAAATTATCAGGTGAGTTACACCCTTGGGTGCCCTGAATTTCCGCATAAAATTTGCATTCAGCGTTGACCATGTGTTGCAGCCGTATATCTGCTGGCAGGACAGCGCCGTTTCTATCCCTTCCGCAATACCAAGGGTCGATGCTACCGGTGTCATCCTGATCGCAATAGAACCGGCAAATTCCAGGTAATTATCTTCCTGTAATTTCAGTAGCCGTTTGTTGCCTTCAAAATTGGCCTTTTTGTCTCCTTCCAGCACTGTCCGGTGGAGATAGCAGCCGTTGCCGCGATCATCTGTGGCAATCGACCAGATAGATTGCTTAACGCCCATCGGTGTAACTTCACGCGGATTAAACCGGATATGACCGGCAGGGAGCGTGTTAATTCCCCTGCTCATCAGGTAGCGGTGAGCGTCAGTATCTTTTAGCGGGATGAGCGTGCCGAATTTGGCGATAACTTTAGAGCGGGTTGATTTGGTATCTGACTGCGTCTGTGGCCTTCGTTGTCCTTCTGAGTAGCTGTTTCCTATCAGCTTATCGATTTCTCCGGCCAGTATTTTAAAATCCTTCTGCTGGGTCAGCTCCAGCAATTTCCATCCGTCCCCGGCTCCGCATGAGCATATCCATGAACCGGCATCGTTTTTGTTGTCTATCCTGAATTTTCCCTTTTTCCCGCAGACCGGGCATTCTCCCTGATAGTGTTTCTTTCCTGTGACTGGTGGTAGCTGGTAATACTCAAAGATCTCAGGCCATCGCCCTCGCACCGCCTCGACTGTCCTCACTGTGACCTCCGTTATTCAGAGCCTTCTTGATTTCAGCAATGCCGTTAAGCGCTATCTGCTTTTTTTCGGTTTCTGTTTTCGGCTCCTCTGATTTTTTCTGTTTCTCCTGCATTTTCGCGAAGGCGATATTTTTTGACCGGATATAATTACTGACCTCCGGCGTCATCTCCTGCGGCGAGTCATGCAGTCCGCGCGGCCATACTCCGAATTTCTTCTTGTACGTGTGGGCGCACCAGCCGTCTGATATCGGCTTTCCGGATATCTCACGCTGCTTCTGGTAAAACTTAATCTGTGACCACCAACTCTGTTTCTGCTCCTTCGTGAATATCTGCTCACCGGCATTCAGTTTTTTCAGATCCCGCGTCTCGTCGACCTGGACGTTTTCCCCCATCAGTGGCTTGAATCCGCACTTAGGGCAGACGTAAACACCGGCGGGTTTCATGTAGTGGCATGACGGGCATTCCTTCGGTTTTTTTTCTGCCCTGACCTGATCGCGGTAGCTGCTTTGGGTTTTCATGCCGTCGTTTTTATTTTGCAGGTCGTCGTATTCGATTTCATCAGGAAAACCGAGAAGGTGAACCGAACCGGAGTGATCGAATATCAGGCATTTGTCTTTACCCGGCGCGGTACGCAGCCCCCGGCCAAGACACTGAACCCATCGTATTTCCGATTTTGTCGGTCTGGCGTAGATTATGCAGCGGACATCACTGTCGAACCCTGCAACCAGAACGCCGACGTTCACGATAATTTTCGTCGCACCTGTCTCAAACCGGCTGATGATTAGCTGACGCTCGTCATGCGGCGTGTCTGCGGTCATCACCTCGGCGTTAATCCCTGCTCTGTTGAATTCCATCGTGACGAAATTGGCGTGGCTGACGTTGACGCAGAAGCACACTGTCGGCCTGTCTTCGCCGTTTTCAAGCCAGAATTTGACGATGTTTCCCACAAGGTCAGAATCACCCATAATCTGAGCAAGCTGATCTTCGTTGTAGTCATTCCCGAATGCGGAAAGCCTGGTAGTTTTCACGCCGCTGACATCCGGGTTATCCGGTGCGTAAAACTCATAACGGCTCAGATCTCCGATGCTGATCAGCTCTTTCATCGTGGTGGGCTTGATCAACGTCTCGTAGTATTCCCCCATCCATCCGGCAAACGGTGTGCCCGACAGACCGACAACTTTCACGCCGCTGTCACGGATAATTTCCAGTATTTTTTTCCGTTTCATGTGGGCTTCGTCGATGATCAGCAGGTCGATGTTGTCCGGAAACTGACGGCGGATCAGCGTGTCAGCCGATGCAATCTGAATCAGTTTTGTCGGGTCGTACAACGGGTGATCCCGCCACACGAAGCTGATTTCCTCTGCCGGTAATCCGTATTCAACAAACCTGGATGCTGTCTGGTCAAGCAGCACCGTGTACGGAGCCACAAACATCACCCGCTGATTGTGAGATACCAATCCGGCTGTCATGAACGCGGCTATTGCCGTTTTACCGAACCCCACACTCGCAGAAAGTAACATCGTCCGGTGTTGGTTCCAGTTCCGTCTGAGCATGTTCAGAGCGGTGACTTGCTTTGCCTTTGGCGTTATACTTAGCATGTTTAATTTCCTTGTGATTTACGGCTGCGCGTTCCCCTCAGAGCGCTGCGGCCAATCTCCTCAAGCTTTTTTGAATTAATCGCCTCTGCTGCATGATTAAAATCAATCACCTGAGCGCCTTTGACTCCCATCGTGTAGTAACAGGATTTTGAAATATTCCAGCTTCGTCCTCCCCAGTTAAACTCAGGATTCACCGCGTAAATCCCGCGTTTGAATTTAATTAAACCTGCCGACTCAAGTTCCTTGTTCGCCCGCTGAATGCTTCTCTCCGTCACGCCAAGCTCTGCTGCAACCTCCGCCCGTGATGCAATGTGCCTGCCAAATTTCCAGTCACAGTTATCCGTTACGTACCCGTAAAGCTCGACTGCGATCGGTGAAACGGTGGACAGCCGCCTGTAAAATTCTCTCGCGTTAAAAACTCTTGACCATTTTCGCATTTTGATGTAGTCCGATTTTTGCAAAAGAGACAGAACCTGTCCGGAAAAGAGACAGAACCTGTCGTTTTGATGTTGATTAACCTGATGATTTATAACGATTTTTTAAGTTACCCTCTCCTTGTCCTTATAGGGTCAATCCGGACACCTGCTTTTTGTCTTTTTTGCTTTTCGTTTCAGTTAGTTAGCCGTTGTGTTTTTTGCATGAATAGCAGCACTTGCCAGAAAACAAGCCCTGTTTTGTGCCGATTTTCGGCATCTCAGACGAGCGCCGGAATTGGTTGGTTTCTCTGGCTGGTGCCTGCCTGAAACTCTCTCGGGGTTGAGACATTCCCGTCGAGGTATGAAGCGTAGTTTTTTACGAAGTTTCTTAGCCTCGTATTTGCCGCTCTCCTGCCGGAATTTTCCTTCCGGTAAATAACGGATTCATTATCGAAATGCTCTTGATAAACCTCAGAATATTTAACCGATATTTTCGGTCTTACCGATGGTCTTAACCTGAGAAGCATTTCCCTTATCCATTTCTCATCCTGTTCAAAATAGCAATCAGGCATTAAAACGTTGACGTTATACTCATAATTATCCATATTCTTATTAACTCCATGAATTAAAAGCCCGTTTAAAATCCATAAACGAGCTTATCTATGAGTTGAATTATTTATTGACTAATACTGATGATTCATACAGTATTGGATTGCACTTTTAAATCGTTAATTCGATTTGATCCTGAGCCTCGGTTACCGCCGGGGCTTTTCTTTTTGGTGTTCTGATATGCCCGAGCATCTGAATTAATGCCCTTGCCTCATCACCCTGCAACACAACCATGTCTTCCCCGCCCTCATATTCAATTGCCGCCAGTAAACGAGCGCAGCGCTGTATGAAGCTGAGATTTTCTTTATGTTGTGGTGACTGCCACCGGGAGATTTGAGATTCGTGTATGCCCGTTCTGTGCGCGATTTCACGTGCGCCGGTTGAATGAATCCCTTTGAGAATTTTTGTCTCGATTTCACGAAACTTGCGTTCGTTTGATAATTCCATAATTCATAATGTCCTTATTGAGATAACAGTTATTCGCTCACTTCCTGTGAGGTGTTGCTGTGTTGAAAATTGCTCGGAGAAGTTGCTCTGAGCTAGTCCGGGGTGCTCACCGATGATGGCGGGCTTTAAAGAGCTGTGGTTTTTGTTTCAATGTTTCTAGAAAGCGTCTGGATACAGTGTCTGAACAGGCAAACCAGTAGCCTTTGAGAACTCTTTCATTTTTGTGCGTGGCAGGTTTCCGCCATGCTTTTTGATTGCTGAGATTCGCTGTGGCGTAATTCCGACCAGTTTCGCCAGGTCTTTTTGGGTTCCGCCGAACGCATCAAGTGCAATCTGTAACGGGGTTTTGATTTTATCCATTAAGATTTCACTCCTTGTGTATTAATCAACGTGATGTTAATCCACGCGAGGAATAAAATCAACATAAAGATGATTGATGAAAACAACAAAATGTTTATCTTGTCAGCAGGAGGATTCATGGAACTAACAGAGCGTTTAAAACACCTGCTGGCAGCGGAGGGATTGAAGCAAAAAGACTTAGCTGATCGACTTAACACCAGCTCACAGACAGTGAATAACTGGTTGAAAAGAAATGCCATCAGCCGCGATGCTGCACAGCAAATAAGTGAGATATATGGATACTCACTCGACTGGCTTCTGAATGGTGTGGGTAATCCAAAGTTGGTTGTGGGCGAGAATCAGATCCCTGATGAGAAGGAGTTTTTTCCAATAAGGACATGGGATAGCAAAACCCCACTTAATAACGACGAGGTTGAAATACCTTTCTTGAAAGATATCGAGTTTGCTTGCGGAAACGGCTCTTACAGCGAGGACGATTACAATGGCTTCAAGCTGCGCTTCTCTAAATCGACCATGCGCAAGATCGGAGCTAATTCAGATGGCACTGGCGTAATTGGATTCCCGGCACGCGGTGATAGCATGGAGCCTGTTATAAGCAACGGAACCACCGTGGCGGTCAACACTTCCGACAAAAAGATTGTAGACGGGAAAATTTACGCCATAAACCAAGGAGGCTTGAAGCGTATTAAGTTATTGCATCAAACCTCAGCTAATAAAATAATAATTAGAAGTTACAATAAGATAGATTATCCTGATGAAGAGGTTACCGCTTCTGACGTAGAGATTATTGGACGCGTATTCTGGTGGGCAGTAATGGACGCCTGATACACACCGCCAACATCAAGCCGCCTAGTGCGGCTTTTTTATTGCCAAAAATCCACTAACCCACTCAATCCTAATTTTTTTTCAAAAAAAATTCATTTCAAATCAACAACAAAATCAACATCCACAGAAAATAAATCAACATAGTGTTGACTATTGAATCAACATAATGTTTAATTGATTCCATCGAAGGCACACACCCCGAGATAACGCTCTTTAACATCATTGCCGGTACGTGTGGTTTATCAGTACGGCATAGCGGAAATAGCACAGGGCAACTTCCCCGTGCATGCTTTAAAAGTGAATTTTGGGGTGATGGTGTCAGCAAGGATGTCAGCACTCCCGGTGAATACGGCGTCACCACCAAAAATCACTCAGGAGGCATCATGAACAACCAAACTATCCTTACCATGAAAGGACTCGTTGATAAAAAAGACGTTAAGCCAAAGGTGATCACTAAACCAGTGAAAGACAACCTGAAAGCGCGTCGGTACAAAGAGCGTGGCGAGTATTACGCAAAGCGCGTAGCAGCAAAAGGACGCAGCACAGAAGAGATTTTCGACTCAGTGTTTCCACCAGTTAAATCAGAACTACCTGCTTTGACTCGGAAACCAACAGAATACTTCCCGTCCGGCGATAACTGCTGCCTGCCTAATGTGGCAATTTATTCAATAAAACATAAAAAATCTGTTAGTCTCTTAGACTCAGGAGAGTCAACTGCTAAATATTGAGCGTGTTAGATAATTGAATTCACGGTGGTTATTTAATGAGCAAAACTATTTTTAGGATGATAAATGGCCGTGTTGTGCCGATGGTTGTCGATGAAGAAACTATCAGTAATGGGCAGGCACCTTTCTATGTCTCCACCCCAAAACACACAACAAAAGAAAGAAAGCTAAGCGATCAAGCCTCATTTACCATCCCTAATGCAACATGCCAAAAGTGCGGGAAGGATGTATTTTATTATGAGAATTCTTTTGGCTCGAGGGTGCTTTTTGATTCACTGGGCCCGCCGTGGCCAGTGCATCCATGCTTTGCTAGTTACATTGAAAAAAAGAAAGAAATTTTATCAGCCAAAGAGCTTGGCTGGGAGCCCGTAGTTATAAAGAAAACAGTAATTACATCAAGTGGCTCACTAAAGGTGCAAGGGGTATTTAAGTCAAGAAACATAGTATTTACATTCGATGAAAAAATACTAGTAAAGATGCGAGTGAATGCAGGGGATGCTGAAAATCTGATAATTTTTGGATCTGTTGAAAAAGGAAAGGTGCAAACCCATAACGGTAAGAAAACCTTTTCAACAAGATTTGAAGATCTAAAAAAACCATCCAGCAGAATTAATGATCTCCCCTCCATGGAGGTTGATAATATTTTTGGCATAAAAAATATAATTAATGATAAATATACTCTCATTGATATTCTTGATGATTCACTGTTAATAGCGAGAGCTATTATTCAAAATCAAAAATACGAT
This sequence comes from Morganella morganii, assembly GCF_019402645.1. GTDB lineage: Bacteria > Pseudomonadota > Gammaproteobacteria > Enterobacterales > Enterobacteriaceae > Morganella > Morganella morganii_D. The sequence continues at coordinate 959,722 of NZ_VKKS01000001.1, read as the reverse complement.
AAATATTTTTCAAAAAACAATACCTTGCCAATAAGAAAAACATCCGAAGATAGACCAATGGCTTTAAAGTGTAAATCACTATCACATGGGATGTATGTGAGCCTTAATGTACTATCTGATAAAGTTATTTTTTTAAATCATGAGGATTCAGATATACAGGCAACGCCAGATCATCAAGAGATAATGCGTTTCGTTGGTGTTATGCGCGTTGATAAAATTGTTCCGATACAGATAGAAAATGTAAATGGTATATCTATAATCATTAGAGGTTCACTTAATGGCTCATTTAATGTTAACTACCTTATTGAAAATCCATTAGCCGCAAGCTCCATATATGATTTAGATAAAACATCAAGTGATGATACGCCGCTAGTTACGTTATATGAAAATAATGAAAGAGTAGAAATCCGCATTAAATACTCTGAAACTATGGTTATAAATTCTGATGTCATTGTACTAAATAACAGTAATGCCGAACGATTAATAAGAGAAAGTAGCCCTGAAATAAAAAAACCGACCAAGAAACAGCTTCATATCAAAAAGCGATTTAAGAAAAAAGAAAATCTTGAAGATCAGATATTGAAATTAAGTGAAGTGATACCAACTCATATGGCCGAGCTATTTTCCGTAGCAAAACGAAGAAAGTAACCAAAAATGTCAGCAAAACCTCGCAACCGCGGGGTTTTTTATTGCCAAAACATATAACGGCCGCATTCACACAGCTGATTATCGGGCTGAAAGATGCACCAGAAGCACCACGCAGGCAGCTGAAGTTAAGCCGCAAGCCGATTATGCCGAACGGTGGTATTACGGCCAGAGCATAACCTGATGGATTGTGTGAGCGCAGATACTAATTATTATCTACTTCAGAAATTATTCGGATAAAGGCATTTTCATATTTTTTGTTCAGATAGTACGTTCTGGACAGTGGTGAACCATGGCCAGAGCTATAGATAATGCCTTTTTCCACTAAGCTGAAAAGCGTGGTGGCTGTACAGTTATCCATGTAATCAGAATTACCGTTCTCAAAAATATATTTGATAACATCGGCCTCTTCGTCATTTAAAGAGAAGAGCGCTTCTCTGACATTGTGTGCCTGTTTTTTATCTTTTACTGCCTCTGATACAAGTGAGAGGTAATAGCATGTGTTTTTTATCATTAAGCTAATGAAAAACGATATCGGGATCAAAAAGATAGCAGTCCCAATATACGGAACGCCCCATTTTCCAATTCCGGAATCAATAAATTCAGCCCAGCCTGATGGGATAAACAATAAAAGCACCATCCACGAAAGAAACCAAAACATAGCAAACCTCAATGATATTTGTTTTTTCAAAAAGGCAAGTACTGCCTCAATCCAACTCGGCATAGTTAAAGTTCTCTCATTCTGTAGGGGTGAGTGTATTTTAGCCGATTTTTCTCTGTAGGGGTACAGGGGAACCACCTCGCCTGATGTGGTTAAAAGCAGGCATCCAGTCAGTATTGGGATTGGTGAATGCGAGATGCTGACTCGCTACGAGAAAGAGCAGTGATACGACCCATTCCCACATTGTGGACTGCATGGGAAGCATGGGAGATCAGCGCCCTGCCACCAATCACCAATACTGACTAACACCCCGCAGCGGGGATAACTATTAACAGGAGTGCGCATGCAATTGAGAATAGACAAAGCAACGCTTCTGGCTGTCATGGAGTGCATGGCGGTAAGAGATGTTCGCTATTACATCTGCGGAATCTGCTTCCTTCCAAATGGAAATGTGGCGGGTACTGACGGGCACATGCTTGCTTTCGGTGAGCATGATAACCAGATTGACCACGAAGTTATCCTGTCTGTCGGGAAGCTACCTACCAAAACATTTGATTATGCGGTTTTTGATACAGACGCAGGCATTGTGAAACTTCTGACCGATGAAGAAGTAACCGTTGGTGTCACGCTTTGCGGTGTCATTGATGGTAAATATCCGGATGTTTCCAGGGTAATGAGAAATGCAAGAAACGCCGATGAACAACTGCCATCAAAAATAGGATTTAACGCCGGATACATGGCGAAGCTGGAAAAAATAGCCAAATACGTTAATCCGAAACTTCCTGCACTTCAAATTCAGGTGAAGACGGCATGTGACGCGGTTATTTGCGACATCGTAAACCCACATAAAACACCTGTGTCGGTATTGATTATGCCGATGCGGATTTAATTATCAAACATCACATAGCACAGGGAAGTGCATAGGAGGAAGTATGACAGAAGAATACGAACACGCATCAATACGTGTAGAAATGGCGAGTGATGCGACTATCAGAGATTATTTTGCAGCCAAAGCCATGCAAGGTTTTTTTGCATCAGGCTCAAAAGCAAACATCGGAACAAGATATAGCGAAGAGATGGAGTACCTTGCTATTGCGTTCTACTCAATGGCAGACGCAATGCTCAGAGCAAGGGAGAAATAACATGGAATTTAAAGGCACTCCGGGGCCATGGAAAGCAATAGAGCGTTACGTGGACTCAACAGACGTTGTGGATAGTAATGGCTTCAATCATGTGGAAGTAACAAACCTTGCGGTCTTGTCTGACTGGGAGGAAAAAGGCTACGCCCACTGGAGCGATTCAGAAAAAGCCCACAGGGAAATCCCTCGGGAAGAGCAGAGAGCTAATGCCCGCCTAATTGCAGCAGCGCCGGACTTGCTTAATGCGTTGATTAATTTGATTGAGTACTGGAAGCTGGAAGAAACTGCGGAAGCCCATGCGGCAATGATTGCAATCAACAAAGCACTCGGCCGCGAATAGCCGCCCTGCTCTCTTTCACACAGAAGTAACCCACCCTATAAATAAACGGAGTTAATTATGGCAAACGAACTGGTCGTTATCGAACCAGCGAAAGCGCTCGACCTTTTTACAGCGCCGGACAAGGTTCAGGAATTAATAGTTAGTGTCGAGCGGGAAACCGAAAGGCGCAAAGCGGAATTAGGTGAGCTGAATTTATCCGTATTGGCGCACCGCAAAAAATTGATATCACTGGCTTTCGATGTCACCCGCTCAAAAACTTACATCGATAAAGCCGGTAAGGAAGTGGTTGACGGACTGAAAGAACTGCCGAAAAAGGTAGATGCAAGCCGCAAAATGTTTCGTGACGCTCTCGACTCTCTGGCGGCACAAGTAAAGCGCCCGGTAGAAGAATGGGAGGCTCAGGAAGAAGCCAGAAAACAGGCTGAGGAAGCTCAGAGGGTAGCCGATGAAGAGAAAAGAAAGGCTGATGAACTCGCCAGATTGATGCCGTATCTTCATGCTGAAGCGCTGGAAATGAACGCAGAGTGCGACCGTCTGATTGCTGAGAAGAAAGCCGAAGAAGAACGCAAGCGCATTGAGCATGAGAACGAAATCAAGCGTCAGGCGGCAGAGCAGGCGCGAATCGAAGCTGAGCAAAAAGCACAGCGTGAGCGTGAGGCGGCGGAGCTGAAAGCCAAACAGGAGCGTGAAGCTGCGGAATTAAAAGCACGACAGGAAGTCGAGGCAGCGGCCAGGCGCGAACGTGAGGCCAGAGAGGCGCAGGAACGCGCAGAACGTGAAAAGCAGGAAGCTATCGTGAAGGCTGAGCGTGAAAAGCTGGCCGCAGTTGAAGCGGAGCGGCGCAAGGCAGAGGAGGCCGAACGTGCACGGCTGGCTGAAATTGAGCGCCAGAAGCAGGAAGAATTAAAGCGCCAGGCGAACAAAGAGCATCAGCGCAAATTTAACCGCGAGGCTTTACAGGCACTAATTGCAGCAGGATTTGACGACAAAACCGCAACAAAATTCCTTGAGTTGGTAATTAAAGGCGAAATCCCGCACCTCTCAATGAACTACTAACCACCCTATCCCACCTCGGGATATCAGACCGGAGGATTCATGACACCTTCTTCACTTCCGACGAAACTGTATCGTGCGCTGGGAGAGGTTAAGCAATATGTGGAAAAAATGCCTGATGGCGTAACCCTCAGCGACATACAAAACAAAGTACATCATTATCATGAATTAAATAAGAAAGAGCGGGAACAACTGATTAACCATATCAGCGACCGCTCAATGCTTTTAGTCCTGAAAGCAAAAAAAGGAAAATCACCACGATTAACGACATTTCTGCGTCATAAAAAATACGGATACCCCAGTGAAATACCAGGGTATGAGTATCCGGTTGGCGGCGGGGTTAAATTAAAGAAATGCGGGAAATGCCACGAAGAAAAAACTCTGGATGAGTTTCACATAAATAACAGCAGGAAAGACGGCAGGCAGGCGTACTGCAAGGAATGCGACAGCCTGAACAGCCAGACACGAGACTGGACGGCGACAGAAAACTACGGGAAGAAAAAATCCGAGTTACCAGAACCTGAAAAATTAAATGGTGAAATTATGAGCGCATTAAAAAGCCCGGAGCAAATGAGGAAAGAGGCGGAGGAACTTATCCGCGCCGCAGAGCAGGCTGAAAAAAATCAGGCAACTGAGCAATGGAAACTTGAGTTCAAGGCAAAATTTGAACAGCAAAAACTTGAAGTTATGCAGTCTGTGGGAATGGTTAACCGTAAGTTCGATGAGATGATAGACGCCGTTGCTCAGTTAGCAAAAGCAAGCGAAAAACTCAAAGAACTTAAAGTTGAATGACTCCACTAACCACACATTCTGCGCAGTCACCCTATTCATATCAGCATCACTCATCTTACTAATTTTACGGTAATCACATGACTATCAATCAGGACGTTTTCCGTCTGGCGCAAGCACAGGCGCGGGTAGCTATACGCCAGAAATGCGATGACATCTGGTGGTTAGCAATGGAATTACTCAGAGAAAGTTACGGGAGGCAGGTATGCAAATAACTTGCGATCATTTCAGCGTTTCCAGCAGAACCGGCGAGTCGGTAATCACTACCCACGGACGGACATTTATCAACGGACTTGATTCAGAGGCTATAGGAAATAGCGATGCCGACATACAGGAGTTAGTCGGTAACTGGCTGCGGAGCATGGATGAGCAATCAGTCGTTGAGACGCTACGGAAAGCAGATTTCGACATGGATGTTATCGCACAGCTTGCAGGAAGGAGCGCAGCATGAACGCATACGCAGCACAGGATGCTCAGGAAGAGCGACGGCTGGAGCATGCAGCGTGGCAGGATGCCGTAGACACGGAAGTTCAGCAGATAACGTCGGATGTTTTCTTTGGTATAGACCAGTCAATTTTAGACAAATTCAGTGACGATGCGCAGGACGCGCTTTTTAACTCGCTGTGTAAACAAATAAAAAGGAGATTCTTTTCATGAGTAACTCACTGGTGTCGATGGCTGGCTCTCTCGCCCAAAAGCTTGATCTGGCAATCGACGAGAAAGACCTGATTAACACGCTGCGGTCTACGGCATTCAAGGCTGAGGCCACAGACCAACAGTTTCTTGCGCTTCTCATTGTCGCCAATCAGTACAACCTGAATCCGTGGACAAAAGAGATTTACGCTTTCCCGGACAGGACGGGGATCGTTCCTGTTGTCGGCGTTGACGGATGGGCGCGGATCATCAACGGCAACAAAAATTTTGACGGCATGGAATTCGAAATGGATGACGAATCGTGCACATGCAAAATTTACCGCAAAGACCGGAATCACCCGACATCAGTAACGGAATACATGAGTGAATGTAATCGCGGAACCCAGCCGTGGAAATCTCACCCTAAACGCATGCTGCGGCATAAGGCCATGATTCAGTGTGCGCGTCTGGCATTCGGTTTTGCTGGCATTTACGACCAGGATGAAGCTGAGCGCATCACAGAAAATACACCGGCTGGGGTTATCAACGGACAGGAGAGCCATGAAAACCGGCCTGAGCTCATCGCGCGCTGTGAAGGGGCTGCAAAAAACGGAATGGAAGCATTTAAGCAGCTGTGGACAGAGCTTACCCCCGAAGAAAGGACGATCATCGGGTCAGCAGATAAAGAGCGAATCAAAAATAGTATCGCCATTGATGCCGAATACACTGAGGTGACAGATGGAGCAGAGAACGGATGAGTGGTTTGCGGCCAGGCTAGGGAAAGTCACGGCAAGCAATATTGCAAAAGTAATGGCGAAAGGCGGCGGAGCGACAAGGAAGAATTATATGGCTCAGCTGGTTTGCGAAACGCTGACAGGTCAGAAGGAAGATACCTTTAAATCAGCAAGCATGGAGCGTGGTAACGAGCTTGAGGCGGTGGCAAGGGAAATGTACTGCCTCAACGAATTCGATGCCACGGTAACGGAAACCGGCTTTATTCAGCACCCCACCATTGAGCTTTTCGGCGCCAGCCCGGACGGCCTTGTAAACGATGACGGATTAATCGAAATCAAGTGCCCGAACACAGCAACTCATATTGAGACCATAAAAACAGGAAAGCCAAAGCGTGAATATCTTCTTCAGATGCACGGACAGATGATGTGCACCGGACGCAGATGGTGTGACTTCGTCAGCTATGACAACCGGCTTCCGGAAAATCTCGCCTATTTCAAAACGCGGATTGTTTTTGATGAAGGCCTTGCCAGTGAAATAGAAACGGAAATTCGCGAATTCACGAAAGAGCTCAGGGAAGAAATCGAATTTTTAACCAAATAACCCCACCGTTTCAGGATGAAGCGTAATGCAGGGATGCTGAGATAAGGAGAGTAATGATGGAAATTACACTGACAACAAAACAAATAATGGCTATGGCTAATTTTGCCGGGCTGAAAGTAGACCTGCACGGATTAGATGCTGACGACGAAACGGAATACACCATTGATACTGACTTTGACGTTACTTTTAATGGCGAAAATAAGCGTGTGACTATTTTTTATTGCACTGAATATCCGGATGAGGGAGCGGTTGAAATATAACTGCATTGACCGGCAGGGATGCTGATAACAGAGGAATGAATATGAAAGAGCACGGAATAATTTTTAACACCGAGATGATACGCGCCATTCTCGATGGCAGGAAGACGCAGACACGTCGGATTGTTAAATCAGTTCCGACCACTCACAACTTTCACGGCTGGATTATGTCCAGTACATGCGCGAAAGATGAAGGTAAAGCGTGCTGGGCTATCGGTAATTCACCGTTACTCAAAGACCCGATTCGCCTTAAATGCCCATTTGGGCAACCTGGTGATCGGCTTTATGTCAGAGAACAGTTCTCTCGCCTTGAATCATTTGGTTTCTTTGATTCCGCAGTGCCTTATGAGGTTCCTGATTTCTGGTACTGGGCTGATGGTGACCCAGAATGGGGTAACTGGACAAAACCGCAATCAGGCGCAGTCATGCCACGTAACGCCAGCAGAATCAGCCTAGAAGTAACCGCCGTTCGCGTTGAGCGGTTACGTGACGCTGACAATATGACTCTGCTTGATGAATTGGGAGACATGCTAGATGACTGCTACAGCGTCGCTGGGCGGGCATTTAACCACGCTGAACATTACGATATTGCTGGCATCGACGTTGGCATGATGCCAGAAATGCACGGGTTTAAAGCGTGGTGGGACAAAGTAAATGGCAGTGGGAGTTTCGACTCCAACCCGTGGGTATGGGTTATCGAATTTAAGCAGATTCAGGGGTGAATATGAAAAGTGAATACGTGATGCACGGTCAGATAATGCAATTTGTCGCACCAGAACCAGACCCGAAAGATATCTGTAACCTCTGTGCCGGTCATGTCGGTAAAGACAATTTAATTCAAGGACAGGCGGCAAATATCTGTTTTGACTGCGCAGATTTAGCGAAGGTAATAGCCGATGAGAATCGGAAGAAAAAAGAAGACGAAGCATTGAATGAACTTGATGGAATTCTCAGAAATATGGCTAGCTGCTCAATGCCTGCCATTGCGCGGCAATTATACAGAATGGGATACAGAAAGATTCAGGAGGGGTGATGGATATATCACGACAGCAGCTTGAGGAATATATTAAATTACATACCGACCAAGCAAAGTTGGAACAGAAATTAAAAAAGGCAAATAACGGATTAAATTACGCTGACATGGATGTGGATTTAATGTGGATTGGTTGGATGGCATCCCGCGAAAGTTTGGATATCGATAATCTCAAAAAAGAGCGCAACGAAGCCATTGGGCATTTAATTTCTGTATTCGACCAATATGCCGGACTCGAGCATCTATTCATGTCAGCGGGTGAAAATGCATGTGAGTTTTTAGAAAACTTAGGCTACGGGGTTGATACTGGCAGAGTTTTCTCATTAAACGAAAAGATAATGGAATTAAACAGCGACGAATAAATAATCATACCAATCTAATTTGTATTACTACTAGTAATGCACGGCTCCGCTGTGCCTGTTACCGATGATATTTATACGCTCGAAGAATGTGAGAGCCGCGCAGTGCAGGCAATGACTGTGCGGAATGTTGAATTAGTGTGTGCGGAGGTGGTTCGTGAGTGATACGTATTACATTGGTTTAGAAAATTACCGTGATGGCATTGAAATTGAACCAAATATCAAAGATAAATTTCTGCTGAAAGTTCCGTCATGGGATATGGATGTGACAACACAAGACCTCATTGCTATTAAAAATAAGATAGAGGAGATATTACGTGATGAACAAATATCGTGACAAATCAGACTTTGAGATTAATAAGGCTGTAGCAAGAGCCATTGGTGCAAAAGAAACAATAGATGGTTTGTTTTTTGATGAGCATAGAACGTATGTTATCTACGGGAATAAGTGTAAAAACTTCTTCGACCCCTGCAACAACCCGGCGGACGCGATGTCGATTATTATTGAGAATGGGATATGTATGAATTATATCGATAAAGATATTGGTTGGGGCGCATATCATTTTGATGAAGAAAAAGGCGAGCTGGAAATTTACGATAAAAATTATTATCGCGCAGCTATGATTTGTTTCCTGATGGTGAAAGAGGCGGAGAATGAGAATAACAACAACAGTTAAAAATAAAGATGATGTTGAATTAATTGCATACTCACACTGGTGTTTATCTACTTTCATTAGCATGCAACATAAAGACTGTGCTTACGGTCGTAGTGACATGCAAGTGTGGATAGTCAGAAAGAAAAACGGGAACATCTCAGTTAAAGGGTATCGAAATTAATTAAATAGCATAGGTGGTATATGACACCACAGGAAGCAGAGAACGGACGCAGACGAATACAAGGGATTGCCTGAAGGAATTAATGCAGTACACATCAGACGAACAACACACCGCAATACTCGACAAATACACACCGAAATTTAAACCACTTAATCACCTGCGCTTTCCTGCCAAGAGAGTGCTCGGGTATTACGTGCGTACGTTACAGAAGGAGATGAAGGATGGATAACATTAACGATGATTCTTTAATTGACATGAAGTTCATGACGCGAGATGCTGGCTTCACTTCCAAATATTTCTACAGCCAGATCAATAAAGGCAACCTGCCAAAGCCGATAAAAATCGGTGAAAGGTCGCGCTGGAAAATGGGTGATTACCGTAAGTGGAAAAACTCTTTTTCATGCCGTTAAAATGTCTTTGTGGGCATCTTTGCGGGCACCCCCTGCACACCAACATAAAATTACTAACAATTCCAATATAATGCGAGCGTATTCGGTGTTTGCAGGGGACACCAGAACGCCTTCTGCCTGCACCAGAAAACTCCCCGCAACACGTAAACCCGGTATGTCTGTACCATTAATTTTGTTTTGCTGTGTTCCGGTCACATGACCATTACGATCGCGAAATGTCACATTTCCGGACTCATCTGTTGTTGCAGTTTCTGTCACGATAAACATCCGCATAAGCAATACCGGTGAAGATCAGAAAAAGCAGACTGACAGTACCATACTTCTTTATACTGAATTTCATCATCAACACCTCTGTGGTTATACTGCTGCGCCCCCCCGGGAAAATAAATTATTCTTATAATTTAAATATCTATAGTGATTTAATTAATAACAAAACCTTTCGGTTACTTATCATTATGCAGGCTTCCGCAGTGGGTATATCGGAATATATTTGCCTGAACAGGCCAGTAACGGCGTATTTGTTTAATACAACAGCCGTTTTCCGGTTTGCTATATTCTTTTTTTCTCATCATGATAACTTTCAGCTATTAACGTGCGCTCTGTCACATTTTGTCATAATTTGCTGACAAATCCCGATAATACATTAACCAGGATTTAAAAAGCCGGACACTACTACACATCTGCTCCGGTATAATAAGCACATCCAAGTAGAGAGTACCCTGAAGAAATGTTGTGATTATGCCCGCGGATTGCGGGCTTTTTTTTATTTCTGTCAAGATGAAATTTTTGCATCACCCTTTCCGTTGACCTTTCTTTCATTTTACCGCTATTTACTGATACATACTTTCAGTAAACAGAATGGTGAACATAATGAAAAAGCAATTCTCTCTGTTTTTTTCCGGTGCTGTTTTAGCACTGGGATTTTTACTGTCAGGCTGTGATAAGGGCACAACTGATATGACAAAAATTAAAGTCGGTGTAATTAATGGTGCCGAGCAGGACGTGGCTGAAGTCGCCAAAAAAGTGGCTGCAGAAAAATACGGACTGGATGTCGAACTGGTCGGATTCAGCGGCTCATTGTTACCGAATGATCCGACCGCCAATGGTGATCTCGATGCCAACGTCTTCCAGCATCGTCCTTTCCTGGCTCAGGATAATAACGCCGGGGGGTATAACCTGGTCGCCGTGGGGAATACCTTTGTATTTCCGATGGCCGGTTATTCCGATAAAATTAAAAATATCAGCGAATTAAAAACCGGCGATACCATTGCTATGCCAAATGACCCGACAAACCTGGGTCGCGCATTATTATTAATGGAAAAAGAGAAGCTGATAAAATTAAAGTCCGGCACCGGTTTATTACCTACCGCGCTCGATATTACCGAAAATCCGCTAAAACTGAATATTATGGAGCTGGAAGGTGCTCAGTTACCACGGGTGATCAAAGACCCGAAAGTGACAGTGGCGATTATCAGCACCACCTATATTCAGCAGACCGGTTTATCACCGGTAAAAGACAGTGTATTTATCGAAGATAAGGACTCTCCTTACGTCAATATTATTGTGACCCGTGAAGATAATAAAGACGCGGAGAATGTGCAGAAATTTATTAAAGCCTATCAGTCGCCGGAAGTGGCCAAAGCCGCTGAAACCCTGTTTAACGGCGGGGCAGTTCCCGGCTGGTAATCATTACAGAACAAAATAGTGCCGGAAACTGTCCGGCACAGTGACTCACGCCTCATTCAGCCCCAGTGCACGGCATGAAAGCAGTGCAATCTGTCCGGTAATTACCGCCTGGTCATCTTCACTGACAGATTTTTCCTCACAACGGCACAGATACGCTTTTTGTGCCACCACAAATCCCAGAATTTGCCCTATCAGCGCATGCGCCCTGATGATAGCTGTTTTTGTATCCGTCAGCGGATCAGCGAGCTGTACCAGCCGGGTGAGCCGTTCATGGAATGGCGCGATAAAAGACTGATAAATCACATTATAATTTTCAGTTTGCTCCAGCTGTTCCCGTAAAATCAGCGTGCCATACAGGGTGTGTTCCGGCGACAGCAATGCCTTACACAATCCGGTGATCATGCTGACCAGCACCGTTTTCAGGGCTGTTTTACCCGGCTGCGCCTGCACTGTCAGTGCCTCCGTGGCGGCATCGATCCTGCTGACATCCGTCACCGCGGCCAGGTCATCTGTAATTTTCCGGATCACAGCCGCATAGACACCCGACTTACCACCCAGATGATACGGAATGGCCGACTGATTCACACCCGCCTCCTCCGCCAGTTGCCGGGTCCGGACACCGCTGACACCGCTGAGAGCAAACAGGCGGATCCCCGCCTGTATCAGTTTTTCTCTGGTTTGCTCTGAGGAGAGCGTATGTTTATTCATCTTTTCCGTCATCTGCAAAGGTCACCGCTATAATCAGAGATTAGCGCGCATCAGCCGGGTGGAATTATCATTAAGCTCAATTCCGCCGTTTTTCCCGACAATTACTGTGCCGCCAAGGTTACACAGATGATAGCCAAAGGCACAGTTCGGTTCAAATGCAAAGCTCATCCCCGCTTTCAGTACCAGCTCCCGGCCGGGATTCGGCAAACGTTCCACCTTGCGGTAACGGGACACCAGCGGCAGAGATTCAATACCCGGCGCAGTACCGAATCCGATCGGGCCATACGGATTGATACTGTGAATAAGAGGATGCACATGCCAGCCACCGGAGGCCAGCAGCGGTTTTTCCATCTCATCCACCACTTCCCCGAATGTCACGCCCTCTTTCAGATATGATACGCCAATGTCATAACATTCCCGGGCGACCTGTGCCGCTTTTTCCAGCTGCGGATGAATTTTTCCGACGGCAACCGCCGCCTGATGCTGAGTCTCATACATTCCGTACAGTGCAAAAATCTCTGACAACACAATATCACCGCGCTCAATTTCTCTTGGTTTTTGCGAACGGTACTGCCAGGCGGGCTGACCCCAGCCGATATATTCCGGGCCGGAACCCAGCAGAATCTCAGCGGTAAAACCACCGGCAGATAAACAGGTGGCTGTCACTGCCGCCGCAATATCCGCCTCACTGTTTCCCGGCACTGCTGTCACGCGCATCGCTTCACTCATAGCTTCACCGATAGCCGCAGCGTGGCGGATATGTGCCAGTTCTTCTTCACTTTTCACTGACGCGCGGATAAAAAAGTCACGATATACGGGTACAATAGTTGCCTGCGGGTATGCTTCTTTAATCCCGGTCAGGGTATTGAACGGCATCGCGCCGTCAAAATAGAACGGCGGATACGGCTCCAGCCCGATCACCCCTATTTGTACCGCGTCAGGAACATTAATCTCCCTGAGCAGAGCACCGATATTACGCCCTGTTTTACCGACCATAATCTGTGACGGCGACAACCACTGATTGTCGCCGCGCAATGCGGCCTGCATATGGTCTGCAATCATCATCGGTGCAAATGTCACCACAATCGGGTCATTATCCTGATAAAAAATCACCACAGAACCGAGACGATCATTGGTAAAATAGTGATCCACACAAAATGGTGCCGGCGCTGCGGATTCCCGGTCACCATAAACAATCAGCACATCCAGATTGCGCTTACGCATGATCTCACGCGCCAGGTTCCAGCGACGCTCCCGTTCCTGTAAAGAGAATCCTGCCGGTATTGCTGCATTTACTGTTTTCATAAGTTACCCATATTAATTCATTTGAATGAATTAATATAATAGTGAATGATCTGAAATTCGTCAATGACAAGATCCGGATCAACTGGTGCCGGATGTGATGTACGGCAAATTTAAACTGACGGACGAAAAAAACCGCCACCTGATCTTATTCAGATCCGGATTTTTTTATTTAACTTTTTACGATAATCCTCCCGGGGATAAAGAAAATGAAAACTGACTTAATTTTTTCTGATGAACCTGATTAATTCAATTTAAACTGTTAATCACTATTTTTTCTGATAACAGCCATAATATTGGTACTGAAAAAGAAAGAACAATGAATATAAATCAAAGTGATATCGATAAAGCGGCTGAAAATATCATTAAAAGCATGGAGCGCATTAACCTCTTCACGAATAATTACATTGCATACCTTTCAGAAAAAGACAAGCTGCACCAGCTCCTGCTGACGGAGGAATTACAAAAAAAATTGATTTCCGGAAATAATAAATTTACTTCCTGTTGATGATTCGTTTAAATTACAAAAAAATTAAAAGTAACATATTGATTCAAAATGATTTAAAACCAATTATCGACTATAGCGAAATATCAGGATTTGTCAGTTTTTTGGAGATTTGAAAATATTGCTGCGGTTTGTGTATATCCCGTTGTACGGCGCAAAAAACAGGAATATGTTTCATCCATACCCGCTGAACGGGTATAAATACTCCCGCAATCCTGAGGATATCATAATGAAATATTCAGCCCTTATTGTTACAACTCTGGCCGGTTTATTCTCTTTCGGTGCAATGGCATCGACATCAGCTCCGGCAGTTTCGGCGGCGCATTCAGGTATTACCGCCACTAAAGCGGACAGCCATGCAAAAGCCGTAAAACACGAAGCAAAAGTAAAAAGTGAGAAAGGAAAAAAAGCGAAAAAAGTTAAAGAGGAAAAACAGGGCGCAATCTGATCATTATAACTGTGTTATCCGCGGATTAAACCGGCGCCATACCGGGGCCGTAAAAAAACCTCCCGTCATACGGGAGGTTTTCCTTTCTTCTTAATTACCCGTCATCAAATCACTAACGCAATAACAAAGATAATGAGCGCCATGCAGGTGAAGAAACCAATAGGGTATACCATTGTACTTTTCGTCATTGGTGACATGATCGAATCTCCTGTAAACCTTACTTAGTATCTGACAAACAAAGAACCCGCAGATATTTAAGGATATCCGCAGATATAAGTAAAGCTGATAGATCACAAAATCGGCCGGCAACCTATAATCTGTTATTTCCCTGCATATCATTATTTTTCGGCGGAGATATCCGGTTTATTGCACAATCACCATCACCAGCAGCACAAATATCAGCAGAACCAGATAAGATTTTGCATAGAATCTATCCGGGATCCGGCCAATCAGCGGCGCGCTGAGTTTCTGCCCCAGCCAGGAACCGGCAATCAGCAAAAGAAAGGCCTGAATATCCACATAACCGGCGAATCCGCTGCCGAATTCCGCCGTTTCATGGCGGGCAAGCAGAATGTAAGTCAATGTGCCGGTCAGTGCCACCGGTAAGGATAACGGATTTGCCATTGCCGTCGCCTGTGCCATTTCCGCACCACGACGGCGCATCAGCGGAACCGTCATCACACTGCCGCCCACCCCCAGAAATGCCGCCACCACACCAATCACAGTACCAGCAACCGCAGTAGCACCCGCTGACATTACACGCAGATGAGAGGCTGACTGCGTCATAAATCCGGGACGGAAAATACTGTCCAGAATAGTAACCATAAGGTAAGCAATAAAAATCCACTTAACCCATATACCCTGAACAGCAATCGCCAGCAATGCACCGGCCACCGCACCGGCGGCAATATACCCCGTCAGCGGACGAACCTGTGACCAGGTAATCATTCCGGCACGATGCTGGCGAAGCGTTGCCATTGATGCGCTGAATATCATCACTCCCGTGGATGTTGCCACCGCGATATGCATAGCAGCAGCTGCTGTATGACTATCTGCCGCAGCCGTTAACAGTGCATAAAGCAGCGGAACAATAAAAAATCCGCCGCCGAAACCAAACAATACCGTTGTCGACCCGGCAAGAGAGCCACACACAAATAAGAGTAAAAACACAGAACCAGTCCCGCTTAAGATAATCGTTACCCATACTATAAACAGCCTGAGGGCAATCTGCTTTTGCATGCAGGACAACCGGTATTGTATTTCAGCCAGGATGTGATTATCAGGGAAATATACCCGGAGATTCCGGGTTTTACCGGATAAGACGCGGTTAATTACTGTTTGACGGCGATTTAATCAGATACATCCTTCCTGACACATCACATTTCTCAAAAATAATATAATCCGGATAAATTTCGTTTTTAATCCAGACTCTTACACTAAAAAAATGATTATTCTCCGCCACATCATAACCGGATAAATCAGCAGATAACTCAGGAAAATAGTGGTCAAGCAAGGCTGCCGCACATTTATTTTTGGCTGATTTCATGACATCACCTCATTTAACAGGAAATGTACTTTATTTAATTTAATGTTTTTATTAAAATAATCAATCAAAATATAATAAAGGGGGAATCATGATAGAAAATCATCTTAACATTTTCATAAAAGCAGCCTTTATTGAGAATATGGCGCTGAGTTTTTTCCTGGGAATGTGTACTTTTCTCGCGGTATCCAAAGAAGTTAATACCTCCTTTAAACTCGGTCTGACCGTGGTTTTCCTGCTGACTGTTGCCACACCAATCAACAACTTAATTTATCATTATCTGCTGTCTGACGGTGCAATTATTGAGGGTATTGATCTCTCCTTTTTATCTTTTGTTACTTTTATTGCTGTTTTGGCCGCTTTGGTTCAGATCCTGGAAATGTTCCTCGATAAATTTATTCCGTCCCTCTATCACTCACTCGGTGTTTTTTTGCCTTTACTGACTATCCATTGTGCTATTTTCGGCGCCACCATCTTTATGATTGAAAGGCACTATACCTTTACCGAAGCTATTACATACGGTGCGGGCTGCGGGATCGGCTGGCTGCTGGCCATTACTGCTCTCGCAGGATTAAGGGAAAAAATGAAATATTCTGATATTCCGAAAGGATTGCGCGGGCTGGGTATTACCTTTATTTCTGCCGGGCTGATGTCTCTTGGGTTTATGTCATTTTCCGGTATTTCCCTGTAAATATAAAAGGCCCGCTGACGTTGACAGAGCAACCACCAGGAGCCTCAGTTTAATTCACCGGGTTATTTATCAGTAAGATCTTTAATGACTTCAGAAGGGCCATTTTTCTGTACGGAAGCAATACCATTCATTGCGCCCTGCTTTGATGCATACATTTCGCTGGTGGCAATAATTTCATGGTTTCCGGCTTTCAAAACAAAATAGTACGGCTGTGGTGTATCTTTGGTCGATTTTTTTAACTCGTAATACCCCATAACAAGCTCCTAAGGTTGAAAAATCATGTTAATACGGCAAATCATAATGACGATTTCAGTATAGTCACTAATACGTAAAAACAGGAAATAAAAACCGGAAAAGATAAAATCTGCTGATGTTCAGCGGCCTATCATCAGTAAATACGGGGTATCATCACAGATAAAATGACCGGCTTCACTCATACCGGATTTCAGATGCGCGCGAATCGATCGTTCATTATCCTGATTAATAAATGCAACCGGTTTTCCGCTGTTTTCCGCACACAGCCTTTGATACAGCGCCGGTAAAATTCCCTGCCCGCGATAATCTGCGGCAATACAGACCGGGCCATAAAACCAGTTATTTTCCAGCAGATCAGAAAACTGCTGTGAAATTAGTGCAGTCACCGGAGATATCTGTGCTGACGCCACCGGAAAACTGAACACCACACCGGCAATTACATCCTCATACTGAGCAATCATCACCCTCAGTGCATGCGCAAACATGTTTTCGACCTTTTTCAGCGGATATTCTCCCAGTAATCCCCCTTGTCGTGACTGCGCGTTCTCCTGTAATAATACAGCCACCTGTCCGCAGTCTGCATTTATCATCTGCCGGTAACAAATCATCTTTTTTCTCCGTGTATTATGACCCCTGAAAACAAAAAGCCACCGGATTAACCGATGGCATATAAGGAAATTCAGTCATCTTCCGGCGGATTTTTCAGAAGCTGGTGGATTTCTTCTTTCAGGCGTAACTTTTGTTTTTTCAGTTCCACCACTTCTCCACTGTAGCCACTTCTGTCTGATTTTTCCAGCCGGGCTATTTCATGATCGAGTTGGTTGTGTCTGTCAAACAGCGTGCGAAACTGATGATTATTCTGGCGAAGATGGGAAATTAAATCACGGTATTCCGGAAACATAACAACTTACCTCCTGTCAGTGACTATAGAATCATCATCTGCGATTTCAGACTACAAATCAAAGATCAGATTCTGAAAATTTGACATTGGTTTGCGGTTTAATACCGTATAGGTTTTCTCTGCCTTACTTCACTGAGATAATGCTCCGGCCAGCCTGATATAAATCAGGGTGTTATTGTTAATGTCATGCGTGCAGACGGTTTTACTTCATAGGCTTGTTTTTCACTATTCCAGACAAACTCCGGTGACGCATACTGACCATATGCATAAGAAGGAAACTCATTGGTTTTATAAGAAAAGTCACTATCGATACCGGTACTTTTGCTTTCCTTCAGTCCGGTTTTAAAAATTTCATTAAGTTTATTTTGGCTTTTCTCTGCATCCTGTTCAAATTTCGAACGTCCGGCAAACATATATGACGGCTTACCGGTGGTATTATTCATAAGATTATCGCGTGTTTTTTTGGTGGCTATTGTTAATTCGGCGTTAGTTTTATTTCCTGCCTCAGCACATCCGACAAGGAGACATAATGACAGATGGGATATAACTACATAATGCATAAGGTTAATTCCTGATAATTGACCCCGGCATTATTGCATAAGATTATTTTATATGTAAACACAGTGAAAGATAACTCATCATTACAAACTGATAATACCTCCTGAGCCTAAGTAAAATATAAAATAAATTCCCCCGTTATTTTTTATATTCATGAAATAAATCACTATATTTTAACTTTGTATCAGTTGATTATTTTATGAAAATAATCTGTATTATTTCAAAGCAGTATCAGCGATACGACGAAGAAACTGCGAAACGGTTCCAATGAGACACATTGCTGATTTCAGGAGCATAAAGTAGTGCCTTTCCCATCTGAAATTGCAGCGTTTTTCATGGTGCTACTGACGCATCTTGCCTTTATGCTGCTATATTTTCGGCAGAGGCTAAAATACAGAGTGATATTTTGGTGAAATTAAAAACCAGCCCACAGTAAGTTAAGCTGGCTTTATTGTGTATTTTTCATGTTTTAATAAGAATGATATTCATTATTTTTTAGTAATGAATAACATTTATGACTATATACGTTGTATTATTGAATTACTAAAGGCTCCATATATACAAAGGAGTTTTTCACTGACTCAGAATAATCATTCTGCATTTCCGGAAACAGGTAGTCATAAGATACATGAAATATACTTATTACCTTAAATACAACACTGACATCTATTTTATTAACACCTCGTTCATACCTTGACAATTGTTGTTGTGATACCCCCAGCATTTTGGCTAACATTTTTGTAGTCAAGCCATTACGGTGTCTTAAGTCGCGGATGTTCTGCCCTACAATAAAATTAATATCTTTCATTATGAACCCCCTAATAAACATGTATTAAGGGTAAATCATAATATTCTGACTGACAAACCAAACCATTAGTAAAAAAGCAGCAAATCAGAATAATAGCTTGATAATTATAGATATTCAACATAAAAATCTAAAACTATAATTTAATGACCTATAAAAAGATTAATTAACCTAGTTACCCTTAATTATAAATCTGATACCAAGTAATCATTCTTGTTGATATTTCGTTTAATATACAGCGAGTATATTAAGTTACTGAATTCATAAGTATCCCTTCAATTTATCAATTTGCCCGGCAATAACCGGGCTATTTTTTTATCCTTTCGGCTTCGGCTGTATCTGTTTTTATAATATCCATCGGTTACCGTATTTATTTTACTCAATATGATCGGCAGCAGGTTAATTCACTCAACCCAGGCATACCGTACCCACTGTTTCGGGTGCTTAATCACTTCCTGCCAGTATTTAGCCAGCAAATGCAGTGCTTTATTCCTGCGAAAACAGTACCGAATGATCAGTTTACAGAATACCTTTGATGCTCTCCGCAGGCGTTGCTGTTGGTACCCGATACGCAACGATAATTTATTTGCAGGGCAGTACCCGTCCCGGGAGGTTCTTAAACCTGTAACAAGCCGCCGGGGGATCCTGATTTTAATTTCCCTTCGTGATGCGGGACACACTGTTTCAGCGACTTACCACGAAAAATTGGCGGAATAAGAGAGAAAATGTTAGCGCAATCCTTACAGGCTCAGGAACAGGATTGGTTTCATCAATCGCGTGTCATATCCGGTATTGCCGCCTCACGTCAAGTATACACTGACCGATCCCGGTGAACAGATAAGTGAAAAAGTCGCCATACCGGCAGACCGGACAGAGATAAATTTGCCGAAAGTACTGACACAAAAGAAAGATAAAACAACATAATATTTTACACTTCTGATGCTCCGGTTGTCCGGAAAGACTCGTCTCCGTCATATTAATGATAATTCAGAGAAAACGTGAGCTATCATTATGGTTTTTTCTCATTCTGATTCATGCATAGCGGACATAAAACCACAGATCCTTTTGCTATAACAACAGCTTGCTGAACAGCTGCATGATCTCCCCAGAAATATCCGACATACGCTGTATTTTTTGCCTGTTGTAATTTTTGACATACATTTTTATGCAAAACAGAACAACCACCACGGTCAGTTAAAGTTAAATAATAATCCATATACCCCGCCTGCTATTCTTTATATTTATCAGAACAGGAATAACACCTTAACAGGGAATTTAAAAATTAAAAAATCTACTGATTTCCGGTCATGAGAACTCCGCTATACAACAGAGTCTGTCATCCTATAGGGCTGGCGCATATTTTTTATATAAAAAACAGAATGTTATGCATTACAGTTCTCTTGTTTATTCAATTCGGCAAGCGCTAACTCTCTCATCCAATCAGAAAGCAGCGGTTTAGTTTTCACCGCATCCATGCGCGCCCTCTCTTTTTTGGTCAGGCGGACGACAATTACTTCTGTTTTCATATCAGGCACAATAAATTTCCTCTGTTAAGAAATAATATTGACACAAAATAAAAACAGAGATGTTGGTTTTACACGCATTTACATAATAAAAAGCCCCACCATTCTGATGAGGCTGAAAAGATTGAGGTGGAGCACCGAGTCTCCCCGTCTTCACCTTTTACTTTTTAAGTATAGCAGGCGAAGTCAATAAGACCCCGAAAAAACAACATAATCAGATTTTAATTTTCCAATATAGTGACCGTTTTATTGATGATGATATTTTGTATCAATTTATTCAGGACCTTTGCATAACACCAGTAATCTGCAGGTAGTCTCACGTATACTTCAAATGTGATTTATGCAAAGTAAACAACCATCAGCACTATAGCTGACACCAGCAAAGCAGAAACTGATAACCACTGAAATAAACGAAACACTGTATCAAATTGAAATGGGCTAAACATAGATACTCCTCAGGACATAGTCCTGTGAGTGCCGCTCATTTCCTGGATTCACCGGTAAAGAAAATAACCTTACGGTTGTAAAGTCAGCTCACAGACTGAGCCAACGGCACGGTATTGAAAAGTCACTATATCACACCGGATCGGTACAAAATTTTTATTTACCAGATATTACTCAGTTTTGCAGCTTACTTTTTATTCGTTTAAGAGTCGGTTTTTCAGTATTCGCTATATGCAAAGCAAATACTAATATCAAAATTGCAATTGAATATACGATCAATAATGATGGTTGTTTATGTTCGACCACCACCAGCCGGATAACTGCTGTTATTGCTATATATATAAAATAATGCAGCGGAAAATGATAGTTTGATTGGAAATACTTTATTATTAACGCAATAAATTCAAAATATAAAAAATATATAATTACCCCATCAACCAATGAATACAGAGATAACCGGTCATTTGCTTTAAACAGTAAAGCAGCAAGAATAACTGTTTCTTTTATCAAAAAAGCAATCAATATGATTGCCAAAAGTAATAGCACCGCGCTACTGACCCACTGAAGAAACCGGCTAATTAATCGTGATTGGCTCAACCCTGACATGATGACTCCTGAGGTTTCCCTCTTAAAAATCACATCTATTTTTTATTGAATTAAAAAAATAAAGAACCGAAGGTACGGAACCTGCTAAACGTCAGCTGATATGAAATGTGTTTTACAGCTTACCACATTTTATTTTTTTAACTGCCTTGCTTACATGTAATTACAATAAATAATCAACTTTACTGACATTTGCATAAAAAATCCCCGCAAGATTGATATTGATAATATTTTTGAATTATTATTTTTTTGTAATGATAACTAAATCCTATTTTGCCGGCGCAATATCTCATTATCACTACGATACCATCGATCACAGACAACCAGAATAATATCAATTGGCGAAACCGGGTAACGGGTTAAGTAATCTGTACTCTTCGTATCATTTTCACAGTATTCGGGGGCCTGTCTATTCCATGCTGGCTTTGCCTTCCGGCTCAAAACTGACTGCCATGAAAACTTCATGTTTACAGTATGATCGCCGCCTCTGCGCCCGGGTAAATACAAATGCTTTTCCCGGGATTAACCGGCTCACCAGATTTGGTTTGCGGCGAACCGAAGGACGTGTGTGGATGCGGAACTTATGCACATAAATTAATCTTTCATATCAATCGTCTCAATTCCTTTTTACAGATATCACAAAGCCGCCCGCAGCTCTTGTGTTAAGTGATAACCTGGTGATTGATGCTGTAGAGGCGTAAACGAAAAGACCACACATGGCGACTGTTGGAATTTATAAAATATTTTTTATTTTGCGCTTTTGCTCTGATAGCATTAAGCTCTGACACTTTGCTATATAGGACTAATTTACATGTTTAAGGCTAAGGCATTATTAATTATCGCACCTTTTCTTTTAGCCGCGGGGTGCTCACCAAAAATCAAACACTCACCCGGACAAGACGTATGCGTAATCAAAATGGATACTCCTGAAGGGAACCAGCCAGGGAAAATAGACCAGGTTGATGGAAATAGCCCTGAGTGCAGAGCTATTGAGAAATCAATAAACAAATCCATTTGACTTGTTTACCCTGTATATAAAGCCGAAGTCAATTTAGCTTAATTACGCAATTCCATATCACCAAAACTCAACTGCATAGTAATCACATGTTCGGAATAACCGAACATGTGAACTTTCCGGAAATTCCTGATAGCTCACATGTAAGCTATCGTTACAGGTTACAGGATTGAAAAAGCCCCGCGGAGGTGATTAACTTGCGGGGCTGAAAAGACTGATACGGGTTCAAAGCGTTATTCTTTTTAGCCCGTTGTATTCGCCTTTTGCCCTTTAAGTATGGCTAATTCCCGGAGAAAATCAAATAAAAAGGCCCCGCCGAAGTGAAGCTATGATTCTGAAGCCAATACCACAAAAAAAATCACTTAAACCAAGTCACCATTGCAAATACCACCAAAAGCAGCAGTGCAATTATAAAAAGGTTTTTAGTGAACATAATAATATAACGAAAAATGGCGGTTCTGTTCATAGGTATTTCCTCAGGAAAATATTCCTATTGGATACCACATTTATTTTTAGATAAAAACTCGCAGTTGCAAGATTTCCTATTTATAGCAATGAGGTAAGGTGGCCCGGCTTTATAGCATGCTACCGAAAAATCAGCATGGCTAAATTATCAGATAACAAAAAACCCCGACATTGCGAGGTTTAAAATAATTGACAATTTAACGCCTAACTGGTTTCTGTTTTCATCACACTTTTGCAAAAAATACATCTTGCTCCGTGCGGGTTACTTAATGAAATATCAAATTGTGATGTTCGGTATTGTGAACCACTACAGCACGGGCATTTAAAATAGAAACTAATGATTATGTTGTCTTTAAAGCGCCACCACATTACCAGCGGCAGGACCTTTCATTCCATTTTCCATAGTAAATGATACCTCCTGGCCTTCGCTTAAGGATTTGAAGTTATCACTCTGAATTGCAGAGAAATGAACAAAAACATCCTTGCTGCCGTCTTTAGGAGTGATAAAACCAAAACCTTTATTATCATTAAACCATTTTACTGAACCAGTCATTGTATTAGACATAGAATTTCCTTTAATTTTTTGATTGCCATAAGGCGTATAAGGTTTGTTTTTTTATTTTTACTTATGGGAATTAATTAGAAGGAATTCGCAATGAAGTGGTATCAAGGATAACGCTAAATGGTGAACGACTTTAAACTGACTAACATAAATAGGCCTGTACTTCCAAACCAGTAACGACATTAAGCCACAGATGATCACATATAGCAAATTTTATTATTTTATCCCTCAAATATTACGTATCATCACACATGTAACCATGACCAATTTCAACAACAGGTCTTATCTCCTTACATATATAAAAAACCCCGCAAAAGCGGGGTTTCAGTTTATAAGCAATGTGACACAGGAATGACACTTACCGGGTCAGCCTGTAACTATCATCAATCAGTGATTCCAGTTCGTCGCTGTTAAATTTTCCATCCAGCATTATCGTGATCCAATGCTCTTTGTTCATGTGATACGCCGGATAGACGCCATCTTTTAAGCGGAGAGAACCAACCAACTCCGGCGCAACCTTAATATTAACGATATCCACCACCGTCTTTGTGTCTCCCGCACCTATTTTATCAGCAGATACCGACATAATTAGTGCAAACCAACCGGAATTTCCGCGGTGCCTGAATACTATATAATCCGGATATTTAATCCACGGGTACTCAGGGGATGAACCGTAGTTAGTCCGGATGTAATCAATCAGGTCGTTCTTTTTCACGCCACCACCTTAAGCAAACCATTAATAGCTATAGTTAACTCCCGATATGACAATCAATCAAGTTGGCGATCCAAAAACCGGCAAATAACGGGCAATAAAAACAGAGTTTCCCTGTTCGTACTTTTTACCATTACCAATTCCTGCTGATAATTCTACCGGATAACCACACCGTGGATTCGTTGTTTTTGATTCTCCCCGCACACTCACTGTATAAGATAAACGGGTCATAGCTAATATGGGGAGACTGCGACAACGCGGCGCATAAACAAAGCCCACTCAGTTATCAGGCTTTGCGGTAAGTTATTGTGGCTCTGCCGGTGACAGCTCACTTTCTTCAAACCAGCCATCAATACCGCGGCCATCTGCTGCCAGATAGTGAATGAAATACTTATTCGGGCCGTCATGATATTCGGCACGGGCCTTGACGTGACCTTCTTCGCCGCTGATGGTGACCTGTACAGCCTGGCTTACTTCATGTTTAAACATGGTTTTTGTTTCTCTGGTAATAAAAAGCCCCGCTATTAGCGAGGCGTTGATATTTCGTTTAATTCATTATCGCTATAGTTTCCATGTAAAGCATCCCTTCCGTTTTGCTTACCTGAGCGTCTTGCCCGGATATTTCCGGGCTATTTTTTTGCCTTATCCACCTCAACCTTCCGTATTGCAGCGATTTATCCGCAGCCTTTCTATTGCGCGATATAACAAAATCACATGCGTTATGGCTGACTTTTGCTGTCCGCTAAATGAATCCCACAGATTAAGCAGAGGCTGATCGTGGTGTTACTATGTTTCGCCAATTTCAGCTTTATCATTACTGTTTTTACTCACAATCAAATCACCATCACCGACATTCTGAGCATCGCCTGCTATATTATTTACTACTGGCAGGCGCCCTACTATGCATACAGTTTTGCCGGCTGTATATTTAATGGTTAATGAACCGCTTTCAATTTTCATAAAAATACGCTCGGGGAAAAAATGAAACGTTATGTTTTTATTTACATGCAAGATGCCTGATCCTGATACCCCAGAAACGATTAAGTTGTGTATCGCATATTTCTCTCTGTTTAGAAGGGTTGTAATGGGATCTCTCCAGACTGCTAATAAAAGCCGCACACAGCTCTTGTGTTAAGTGATAACGAGATGATTGATATGTGGCGGTGTATATTCCCAAAGGCCGCGCATAGCGACCTTTGGGAATTTGAACTCTCCGGAAATTCCGGAGAGTTCAAATGAAAAACCTCACTTCATCGGCAGGGCTTTCAGATAATAAATCTAAAGAACCTTAACTATCCTCGATAACCCTTTCAATGCAACGGCATGAATAACTGGTGATACACTTGTGCAACACTTACTTAATACCGACAACTCATATTTATTTGCTTCTTCTGCAATTGCAGTGAAAAGCACACAATTTTGAGTCATCATTCCGCACAATTCAATTGTATCTACATGCAAAGAAATCAGTAAGTCATCAAGTCCGGTCTCATCAAATGCGTTACCATGTTGCTTGGTTATAATAAAACTATCCGGATTCTGTTGAGTTAGTTCCGGAATGAGTCCGCACCCATCTGATTCACAGTCAAAAAAAGCGGCTCCCGCGGGAGATAAATGTTGTATGAAAATTATTGGATTACCATTCTTTTTATAGTCCGAGATTACATCAGAGATGTTTTTTACTGTTTCATCTATATTCCACAGTGGAAATTTCCCATCAGCAAGATAATCATTTTGTGCATCTATAACAATCAGCGCTTTCTTCATAATTCCTCGTTAATTTTCCTTAAGTTAAATATAAATATGAAACAGCCGCCGATTGATTGCAATACCCTGTATTAAATAATGTATTAGCCGAACAGGCTGAAACACGGTTTTCATATAATATTGGCCAGTCATAATTAGTGCCGGCTTTTTTTGTTCAGCTCCATAAGGCTGTCACATGCCGGCTGAAATCCATCAGAACATGCTTCACCATACAATGACTCTGCCTTTAATTTGCTTTTTTCAACGCCTTCACCGGAGAGATACATTTCAGCCAGCTTTACCCGTGCGAATGCATATTTTTGGTCTGCCGCTTTCTTATACCACTCCGCAGCAACGCGGTAATTACGCTCTATTCCTTTCCCATGATAATTCATTTCAGCAAGCTGGTACTGAGAAAATGCATTTCCCTGTTCGGCGGCTTTCTTATGCCACTCTGCTGCTTTTAAAAAGTCCGGACTGACCCCATTACCGTCTTCGTAGATAGAGCCCAGGCGGAACCGGGCACCAGCATTCCCCTGCTCACCTGATTTATGAAACCACTCAATAGCCTGCTGGTAATCCTGCTCCACACCCTGCCCCTGAAAGTACATCTCCCCGAGCAGGTATTGTGCGTACTCATTACCCTGCACTGCGGCTTTTGTATACCAGTCAGCGGCATTTTTATAATCTTTGGGAGCACTGTCACCGTAATAGTAATAAGACCCGATTGTAACCTGAGCACCAGCGTCACCACCATTTGCAGCCTCACATAATGCCGGATCATGAGTATCACGCTCACAATCCGCTGAGTATGCCGTATTCGTGTAAATCAAAAAAAGACACAACAACACTTTTTTCATAATGGTTCCCGTCATGTAATCAACGAAAATCATATCAAAAAAAATTATAGATATAAAAAAATCCGCTATTGTAAGGTTTAATTTTGAGGTGATAAGGTAATTTTATTCAAAATGCAAGTTGCTTTTAGTCCTTCATTTCCAGCCATACATGAACATGATTCATAAGAATCTAAAGCAATTCATTATTTTTTCGTGAAATCATAAACCACCTGTACAACCACCTTGTTATTTTCAGTACTATCGATATAAATAGACTCTTGGGGATCAAAATTACGCCAGCATGGTTGCTCAAAATCACATACTTCTTTCACATACCCGGATGATATAAGATATTTTTCAATCTGACTGACATCATTTACACCAGAGAATTTAATAGCGTTAACATGAGTTGCAGGGCCTGTTATATTTGCAAAATCAAACGAATAGTCACTTGAAACTCTTGGCATTTTTTTCAGTATCTCAGGTGTATAAAAATCATACTCTCTTTTATCTTGTTCAGTATAATGTGCACTTTCTGCAAATTCCATTTGCACATATGGCCAAAAATACATTAACCCGATACAAATTAATACGCCCATTCCAATAACTATCTTAATTGAATTACGCAAAAGGTAAACTCCCGCCTTTGGTACTATCCATATAGGATCCTTCACGAGTAGCTATACCAACAATACCAGAGGTAAAGTCACTCCAGGGTTTGACTGTTTACATGACATTGGGGAGCTTCCCTTTTACTGGCTGAGGATTCACCCTTTCCGCCGGGTCTGGAAACAACAAAGGCACAAACGTTTCATTCTTCCATTTACCTGTTTCCCCATAATAATTCCAGCGTCTAATAGCTGATTCTTTACTTACAGGTTTCAGCATAGGAAATAAATCTAAATTCGTTACCACCCGATAGAACCCAAGCAGGTCAGATACTAAATCTTCTCCACTAAAACCGCTATCCGTTACCATGCTGACAAAAAAAGACGATTGAAGCGCTTCAAATTTGCTGGCAACTGACATCATCATCCCTGGCGCTATACTTTTCCTCTCTTCATACGAACGTCCACGTTTAATGCGCCAGGCAACAAACTTCCCCATTTTCATAGTACGCGTTGGGTCAACCATAGATTGAGAATGGTGAATATCATAGGTCGATTCTTTAGAGATGGTTGATTCAGCGGCATCAATCTTGCGCAGTAATTCCCTGATATCATTACCTTGTGCATGCCCCAGATCTATCCAAGCACTTCTGTATAAATAAGCCCATATTTTCTACCGTAATTCTTTCCATCTATTATATCATCGCGTTTGCTCACAGTGTTTGTTCCTTTTACAATATCCGTATAAGCTACTTTTTATATTAGGCTAATATGAGAAATATTAAATAAGTAAACCATCTTATATCTTAAAATAGTTAAGACGAAACTCGGAAAAAATAGCCTCAGCGGTATTTTCTTCAATATAACACTTTCAGGCTGAACAATTTAAAAAACGGGAACTAATAAGTTCCCGTTAACTATTTCACTGTAAACTTAATTACATGTGTTTGATGATTGCATCACCAAACTCTGAGCATTTCAGGAGCTTAGCACCTTCCATCAGACGTTCGAAATCGTAAGTGACGGTCTTGGCAGCGATGGCCCCTTCCATTCCTTTAACGATTAAGTCAGCAGCCTCAAACCAGCCCATGTGGCGCAGCATCATCTCGGCAGAGAGGATTTCTGAACCCGGGTTGACTTTGTCCTGACCTGCGTATTTTGGTGCTGTGCCGTGAGTGGCTTCAAACAGCGCGCACTCATCACCGATGTTAGCGCCCGGTGCAATACCGATACCGCCGACCTGTGCCGCCAGGGCGTCAGAAATATAATCACCGTTCAGGTTCATACAAGCGATAACATCATATTCTGCCGGACGCAGCAGGATTTGTTGCAGAAATGCATCCGCAATCACGTCTTTGATAATGATCTGTTTGCCGGTTTTCGGGTTTTTCAGGCTTAACCAAGGGCCGCCGTCCAGTAACCCGCCGCCGAACTCTTCACGTGCCAGTTCATATCCCCAGTCTTTGAAGGCACCTTCGGTGAACTTCATAATGTTGCCTTTATGTACCAGGGTGACGGAATCACGGTCGTTATCAATGGCGTAGTTAATCGCTGCACGGACCAGGCGTTTTGTCCCTTCTTCAGAACATGGCTTGATACCGATACCGCAATCCTGCGGGAAGCGGATTTTAGTCACGCCCATTTCATCCTGAAGGAACTTAATCACTTTGTCCGCTTCCGCAGAACCGGCTTTCCATTCGATACCGGCGTAGATGTCTTCCGCGTTTTCACGGAAAATCACCATGTCTGTCAGTTCAGGTTGTTTTACCGGGCTCGGCGTGCCGGCGTAGTAACGCACCGGGCGCAGACAAACATACAGATCCAGAATCTGACGCAGTGCCACGTTCAGTGAGCGGATCCCGCCGCCGACCGGGGTGGTCAGAGGGCCTTTGATCGCCACGCGGTAGTCACGGATAAAATCGAGGGTTTCATCCGGCAGCCAGACATCACTGCCATACAGTTTTGTGGATTTCTCACCGGTGTAGATTTCCATCCAGGAGATTTCACGCTTACCGCCGTAGGCTTTTTTTACAGCGGCATCAACAACTTTAATCATTACAGGTGTTACATCAGCCCCGATTCCGTCCCCTTCAATAAACGGGATGACCGGATTGTCCGGAACGATTAATTTGCCTTTTGCGTCAATGGTAATTTTAGCGCCTTTTGCCGGAACAACTACTTTGCTTTCCATCAACCTCTCCTTTATGTAAGCGCAATGCTTTGTTAATTTTTTGTAATAGCCCTGTCAATACTACTTGAATAATCGCATCACGCAAATCCTAACTGTTTTAAGCTATAATGTAAGTCTCATTTTTATGTAAAAAAAAGATAATGACCGGCAAAACCACGAACTCCCGCATATCCCGAAAGCCGCAGTCCCGTCCGGCGGGCGCGCATCCGCGCCAGAAAGCTGTCCGTAAACCCCGCCCGCGCGGCCTGCGAAAAATTATTTTGTTTAATAAACCGTTTGATGTGCTGCCGCAGTTTACCGATGAAGCAGGCCGCAGCACGCTGAAAGATTACATTCCGGTTACAGATGTGTATGCCGCCGGGCGGCTGGATCGCGACAGCGAAGGATTGCTGATCCTGACCAATGACGGCACATTACAGGCATCACTGACACAGCCGGAGAACAAAGCCGCCAAAGTCTATTATGCCCAGGTGGAAGGTGTGCCGGATGAAAACGTGCTGAATCAGTTACGCCATGGTATCACCCTGAATGATGGCCCGACCCGCCCTGCCGGTGCTGAACTGGTGGATGAACCGGACTGGCTGTGGCCGCGCAATCCGCCTATCCGCGAGCGGAAATCAGTGCCGGTCAGCTGGCTGAAACTGACACTGCGTGAAGGCCGCAACCGCCAGGTGCGCCGGATGACCGCCCATACCGGACACCCGACCCTGCGCCTGATCCGCGTGCAGATTGGTGATTTTACCCTTGATACCCTTGCCCCCGGCGAATGGAGAGAAGTAAATGATATTCAGACCTCATGTGACAGTGGCCTGCCTGGTCAGCGCCGGTGAAAAATTTCTGGTGGTGGAAGAGACCGTTAACGGCAAAGCTACCTGGAATCAGCCTGCCGGACACCTGGAAGCCGGAGAATCCCTGATTGCCGCCGCAGAGCGCGAGCTGTATGAAGAGACCGGCATCCGCGCAACGCCCGATGCGCTTCTGAAAATTCATCAGTGGGTTGCGCCGGATGGCACACCGTTTATCCGTTTTCTGTTCCGCGTGCTGCTGGACAGTGAATGTGAGACACACCCGCAGGACAGCGATATTGACCGCTGCCACTGGGTCAGTGCGGATGACATTATTCACAGCCCGGTTCTGCGCTCCCCGCTGGTGAAAGAGAGTATGTTCGCCTGGTTTGCCGCCGAACCGCTGCCGCTCTCTCTGCTGGGGACTTTCGGCGATGCATTCGGGGAACCTGTCTCACCGTAATACACTGCGGAAAATACTTTGCGAAAAAAGTGCCGATCCTGCTCCTGAATGATGCGCCGCTGTGCGTATCATGGTAAAGTACGGCGCTTGTTTTTTTCCCCGGTTCTTCTTCGCGTACCTGTTTGCGGAGCAGACCTAATCGCCGCGAGATCAGCCATGTCAGATAACAGCCAGAAAAAAGTCATCGTCGGAATGTCCGGCGGTGTGGATTCCTCCGTCTCAGCCTATTTACTGCAACAGCAGGGTTATCAGGTGACCGGGCTGTTTATGAAGAACTGGGAAGAGGATGATGATACCGAATACTGCTCCGCTGCCGCTGACCTGGCGGATGCTCAGGCCGTATGTGATAAACTCGGCATTGAACTGCTGACCATCAATTTCGCTGCGGAATACTGGGATAATGTGTTCGGGCATTTCCTGGAAGAATATAAAGCGGGACGCACACCAAACCCGGATATTCTGTGCAATAAAGAAATCAAATTCAAAGCCTTCCTGGAGTATGCCGCGGAAGATCTCGGGGCGGACTATATCGCCACCGGCCATTATGTGCGCCGCCGTGATATTAACGGCACCACTCAGTTATTGCGCGGCCTGGACAGCAATAAAGATCAGAGCTATTTCCTGTATACACTGAGTCACGACCAGGTGGCACAGAGCCTGTTCCCGGTCGGTGAGCTGGAAAAACCGGAAGTCCGCCGTATTGCGGAACAATTAGGGCTTATCACCGCGAAGAAAAAAGATTCCACCGGGATCTGCTTTATCGGCGAGCGCAAATTCCGTGATTTCCTCGCACGCTATCTGCCGGCAAAACCCGGCCTGATTATGACAGTCGATGGTCAGGAAATCGGTCAGCATGACGGACTGATGTATCATACTCTCGGCCAGCGCAAAGGGCTGCGCATCGGCGGAACCCGCGAAGGATCTGACGAGCCGTGGTATGTTGCCGATAAAGACGTTGAAAATAATATTCTGATTGTCGCACAGGGTCACGAACACCCGCGTCTGATGTCTGCCGGGCTTATCGCACAGCAGCCGGA
Source organism: Morganella morganii (assembly GCF_019402645.1). Lineage (GTDB taxonomy): Bacteria > Pseudomonadota > Gammaproteobacteria > Enterobacterales > Enterobacteriaceae > Morganella > Morganella morganii_D. Next base: position 927,836 of record NZ_VKKS01000001.1, on the reverse strand, counting down.
CTGGGTATCACGGGAACCACTGACACAACCGATGCGCTGTGTGGTGAAAACCCGTTACCGTCAGGAAGACATCCCCTGCACTGTCACCCCGCTCGGTAATGACAAAATCAGTGTCCGGTTTGATAACCCGGTTGCTGCGGTCACCCCGGGTCAGTCCGCAGTCTTTTATCAGGATGAAGTCTGCCTGGGCGGCGGTGTCATTGAAGCGCGTATTACGGAGTGACTATGGCTAAAAATTACGAAGACATAACCCTCGCCCTGGCCGGTATCTGTCAGGCCGCGCGTCTGGTGCAGCAACTGGCGCATGAAGGCCGGGCAGATAATGATGCGGTTGATGTGATGATCAACAGCATTATCAATAATAATCCGTCCTCCGTTCTGAATGTCTACGGCGACAATGTGCAGAACCTGCATACCGGTTTGTCCGCATTCGCCGGGATGTTCAATATGACCGGCTCTCAGGGGCTAAATGCCGAACTGACCCGCTATATGCTGGGTGTGATGCTGCTGGAGCGCCGCCTGTATAAAGCACCGGGCGCGATGGATGAACTCGGCCGCCGTATTGATAATCTTGAACACCAGCGCGGCCATTTCGGTTTATCACAGGAAACGATGCTCAATACCATCGCCGGGATCTATGTGGATAACATCAGCAGCCTCGGCCCGCGCATCCAGGTGACCGGCTCACCGGAGATCCTGCGTAACACCCTGATTCAGGCTAAAGTCCGCTCGCTGTTACTGAGCGGGATCCGCAGCGCCGTGCTCTGGCGCCAGGTTGGCGGTAACCGTTTACAACTGCTGTTTTCCCGCTCACGCCTGGTGGACACAGCCAAATATCTTCTCGCTCAACACTAAAATTACCGGGAGTTGCAACCAATGGAATTATCCTCACTTACCGCCGTTTCCCCTGTCGATGGCCGTTATGGTGACAAAACACGCGCACTGCGCGATATTTTCAGTGAGTACGGCTTACTGAAATTCCGTGTACAGGTCGAAGTGCGTTGGTTACAAAAACTGGCAGCATGTGCAGACATCCCCGAAGTTCCGGCTTTTGATGATGACGCAATCGCTTACCTGGATGCAATTGTCGCGAATTTCGGCGAAAAAGATGCAATGCGGATCAAAGAGATTGAACGCACCACCAACCACGATGTGAAAGCGGTGGAGTATTTCCTCAAAGAGAAAGCTGAAGCGGTGCCTGCCCTGCATGCGGTATCTGAATTTATCCATTTTGCCTGTACATCCGAGGATATTAATAATCTCTCTCACGCCCTGATGCTCAGTACTGCCCGTGAAACCGTGCTGCTGCCGGCATGGCGTCAGATGATTGATACTGTCCGCGCGATGGCCGCGGATTACCGCGATCTTCCGCTGCTCTCCCGCACTCACGGGCAGCCGGCGACACCCAGTACTGTCGGTAAAGAGTTTGCCAACGTGGCATACCGGATGGCGCGTCAGTACCGCCAGTTACAGCAGACGGAAATCCTCGGCAAAATCAACGGCGCGGTCGGTAACTATAATGCTCACTTATCCGCATATCCGGATATTGACTGGCATAAATTCAGCGAAGACTTTGTGACCTCGCTGGGTATTCAGTGGAACCCGTACACCACACAGATTGAGCCGCATGACTATATTGCTGAGTTTTTTGACTGCGTGGCGCGTTTTAATACTATCGTGATCGATTTCGACCGTGATATCTGGGGTTACATTGCCCTGAATCACTTTAAACAGAAAACGATTGCCGGTGAAATCGGCTCATCCACCATGCCGCACAAAGTCAACCCGATTGATTTTGAGAACTCGGAAGGTAACCTGGGTCTGGCAAATGCGGTGCTCGGTCACCTGGCAACCAAACTGCCGGTATCCCGCTGGCAGCGCGACCTGACGGACTCTACCGTACTGCGCAACCTGGGAGTGGGGATCGGTTACTCTCTGATTGCCTATCAGTCCACCCAAAAAGGTCTGAGCAAGCTGGAAGTGAATGAAAAGCATCTGCGCGACGAGTTGGATCAGAACTGGGAAGTGCTGGCAGAGCCAATTCAGACTGTAATGCGCCGTTACGGTATCGAAAAACCGTATGAAAAACTCAAAGAGCTGACCCGCGGCAAACGTGTTGACGCTCAGGCAATGCAGGTCTTTATCGACGGACTGGATCTGCCTGATGCAGAAAAAGCCCGGCTGAAAACCCTGACCCCGGAAAACTATCTCGGGGATGCTGTCCGCCTGGCGGATGAGTTGTAATTATTCATTCACTGACAATTAATCACAAAGAGGCAGAGAATATCTGCCTCTTTTTTATGATTGAACGTATATCGCGCGTATTATTTGGCGTACAAGTTCCCCATCCTTCATATAAACTGTTACAATTCACATCGTTTCCTGTTCGAATATCTGTTTTTGTAAGGAATTATGTATGCGCGTGCTTATCGTGGAAGATAACAATTTACTCCGCCACCATCTGACGGTTCAGCTCCGCGAGCTCGGCCACCAGGTTGATGCGGCAGAAGATTCAAAAGAAGCAGATTATTTTCTTCAGGAAAGTCAGCCGGATATCGCGGTGGTTGACCTCGGGCTGCCCGGCGAGGACGGTATGGTGATGATAGCCCGCTGGCGTCAGCAACAGGTCAAAATCCCGCTTATGGTGCTGACCGCCCGCGAAAGCTGGCAGGAGAAAGTCGCCGCACTCAATGCCGGGGCGGATGACTATGTCACCAAACCCTTCCAGCTGGAAGAGATTGTCGCACGCATGCAGGCGCTGATGCGCCGTAACAGCGGTCTTGCCTCTCAGACTCTGGAACTGGGTATTTTTGTTATCGATCTTTCCCGCAAAGAATTCCTCGTTGACGGTAATGCTGTCAAACTGACAGCATTTGAATACACTATTATTGAAACGCTGATGCGCAATAATGGTAAAGTCGTCAGTAAAGATTCCCTGATGCGCCAGCTCTATCCGGATGCCGAACTGCGTGAAAGCCATACTATTGATGTGCTGATGGGACGTCTGCGTAAAAAAATTCAGGCATTTACTGATATTGATGCCATTATCACTGTCCGCGGACAGGGCTACCGTTTCGACGCCGGGAAATAACAGACGCCACTTAAACCACTGAGGTATTGCGCATGACCAGGCGGACAACGCGCCCTTTCTCTCTGCGGACCCGGTTTTTACTGGCAACCTTTGCCGTGATCCTCGCTATGACACTCTCTTACGGTGCGGTGGCGCTGGTCGGTTACCTGGTCAGTTTTGATAAAACCACCTACACCATGCTGCGCAGCCAGAGCAATCTGTTTTACAGCCTGTCGCAGTGGGATAACGGCAAACTCAATATCCGCTTTCCGCCGAATTTCTCCCTGAATGCCCCGTCCGTGGTGCTGATTTATGACAAAAACCAGAATCTGCTCTGGCGTCAGTATCATATCGATGCGCTGGAAAAAGCCATTCCGGCAAAATGGCTGACCAAAGAGGGATTGTATGATCTGAATACCTCGCTGGAAGCTACCAAATCCCTGCTGGTCAATACCCCGCTCTTTGCCATGGAAGATATCCGGATTAACGATCTCGATGATGATCACGACGGCCGGATGATCCACTCCGTGTCTGTCAGCCGCTACGGCAAAACCGATACCATGCCGCCGCTGACAATTGTGGTGGTTGATACTATTCCGCAGAATCTGCAAAAAACGTTCCGTGTCTGGGAATGGTTCGGCTATGTGGTACTCGCCAACCTGTTCCTGCTCACGCCGCTGATCTGGCTGGCTGCGCACTGGAGCCTGCGACCAATTAATGCCCTCAGCGGACAGATCAGCGCCCTTGAAAAAGGGGAGCGGGCAGATCTGGATGAAACGCCGCCCAGCGAACTGCGCGGACTGGTGCGTAACCTCAATCTGCTGCTGCACAGTGAACGGGAGCGTTATACCCGGTACCAGCGGACACTTTCAGACCTGACCCACAGCCTGAAAACCCCGCTGGCGGTGCTGCAGAGTACCCTGCGCTCACTGCGCAACGGCAAAAATATGACCATTGAAACCGCTGAGCCGGTCATGCTCGAGCATATCGGACGAATTTCCCAGCAGGTCGGTTATTACCTGCACCGTGCCGGTATCGGCGGTGATAATACGGTGCTGATGCGGGATATCTCCTCTGTACCGGCACTGATTGACAACCTCGCCAGCGCACTATCCAAAGTGTATCAGCGCAAAGGGGTCGATATTACCGTCGATATTCCGCCGGATATCACCTGGCTGGGACAACAGAATGACTTTATGGAAGTCATGGGTAATATAATGGAAAATGCCTGTAAATACTGTCTGGAGTTTGTTGAGGTGACAGCTCAATGGCAGCATGATGCCGTTATTCTGATTGTCGATGATGATGGTCCCGGAGTGCCGGAAGAGAAACGGGAACTGATTTTCAGCCGCGGGCAGCGTGCCGATACCCTGCGGCCGGGGCAGGGGCTGGGGCTGGCGATTGTCACGGATATTCTGGAGCAGTACGACGGCGGCGCGGTTGTCACCGAAAGTCCGCTGGGCGGGGCCCGTATTACCGTGACCTTCCGCCGCCAGGCTGTTCACGACGAAAAGCCGGACTAATAATCAGTCCGGGCTGCCCGTAATTTATAAATATATGCATGAATAAAGCGTGTCTTTTTCCGCTATACTCCTTTCATCTGCCTGATCACGGCGTTTATTGAGGACGAACACATGGATTATGAACTGAATTTAGACTGGCAGACCTTCATGGAAAGCCACTGGCAAAAACGTCCGTTACTGATCAAAGGCGGTTTCCGCAATTTCCGTGACACAATTTCCCCGGATGAACTGGCGGGGCTGGCAATGGAAGATGAAGTCGACAGCCGCATGGTCACCCGTTTCAACGGGAAATGGGATGTGCGCCACGGGCCGTTTCAGGAATTTGAAGACCTGGGAGAGAAAGACTGGTCGATACTGGTTCAGGCCGTTGATCACTGGCATTTTCCGTCTGCTGTACTGATGAAACCATTCCGCTGCCTGTCTGACTGGCGGATTGATGATCTGATGATCTCTTATTCCGTACCGGGCGGTGGTGTGGGCCCGCACCTTGATCAGTACGATGTGTTTATTATTCAGGGTCAGGGACGCCGTCGCTGGCGTGTCGGGGAAAAAATCCCGATGAAACAGCACTGTCCGCATCCGGATCTGTTACAGGTGGATCCGTTTGACGCCATTATTGATGACGAGATGGTACCGGGCGATATCCTCTATATTCCGCCGGGATTCCCGCACGAAGGCTATGCCATTGAAGAATCACTGAACTATTCTGTTGGTTTCCGCGCCCCGAATGCCCGCGAACTGTTCAGCGGTTTTGCCGATTATGTGATTGCCAACGAACTCGGCAGTTACCGCTACAGCGACCCGGACCTGGCCTTCCGTGATAACCCGGCGCTGATACAACAGGGCGAACTGACCAAACTGCACCGAATGATGCAGGATCTGCTCGACCAGCCGGATGTATTCCGCCAGTGGTTTGGTGAGTTTATTTCCCAGTCCCGCCATGAGCTGGACCTGGCACCACCGGAGCCGCCGTACAGCCCGGATGAAATTCAGGAACTGCTGTCACAGGGAGAATCCCTGTTCCGCCTGAATGGTCTGCGGATGTTGCGTGTCGGTGATACCTGTTTCGTCAACGGTGAAGCCCTGAAAACCCCGCATATTGAAGCCGCAGATGTGCTCTGTCAGTATGATGAAATCACCGCCGCCATGCTGGGGGATGCATTCAGTGATACGGAATTCGTAACATTGCTGACCGTGCTGATTAATAACGGTTACTGGTATTTTGATGATTAATCAGCCATAAAATAACATTCACCGTTCAGACAGAAGTGCCGCGTTATCACGCGGCACTTTTTTATAAGTAGCGGACAGTGTAATGCAGGATTGTTTCTGCCGTTCCCGGCTCAATATTGTCCTTCGTCTGCACAAAAGCAGCCTGTAACCGCAATACGGCCCGCTGAGCAGTGACTTCATCAAACGAAAGCGGCTCCCCGAATGTTACCGGTCTGCCGTTATGTGTCAGCCGGACTCCCACACCTGACGCACTGCCGTTTCCCCGCGTCAGTTTCAGTGTTCCGGGGCTGTTTCTGACAGTAAAAGTATTGCCGGTCAACCGGACATCCGCTTTTGTCAGATAGCCGCATTGCAGCGCGATGGTCAGACTGCGGACGCTTCCCGGTGCAACCGATCCTTTGCCGCTGAAACCGGTCCGTGACACAGTACCTAAATCCACATCCGTTTCTGTTTGCGGGTCAAGATCACAGGAATTTTGCCGGATAGTAAATCCGCCGAGATAGATTTTCGTTTCAGGAACGCCATACAATCCGCCGGCCCATTGTTCCCCTATCCGCATGGCAATTTCCCCCAGATACCCTCCCGGATAATGAGATGCTATTTCCGGAGCCAGTTTATAGAGCGTGACGGCCGCCCGCACACGATAAGGCTGTGAATCTTTCATTCCGCTGTTGATAGTACACAGACGTTTATTGGCGGAATTGTTGTCCGGTGAGTCGCGCCCGTCCACATAGCGTTGTGAACTGAGGCACTCCGGATGATCCACAACCGCCCCCAGACTGTAGCCGATTCCGTCAGAGAGTTCATAAATTGTGTGTCCGAATGCATTTTGTGTTCTGTTACCCGGCATTCCGCCCACCAGCACAAACTCAATCACTTTACCGGGATCAATCCGGCACTGATAGACATCAATACTGTCAGAAAAAATGGTTTCTCCGATAACGCCGCCAACCGGGACATGATGAGCAGCGGTGATAACCCCGGCGGGGATGCGGATAGTCGTTTCCGGCGTTATAAGTGCACAGGCTTCTCCGGCTGCGGCAGATGAAATACATCCTGCTGTCAGCCACAGTAAAAAACCGGCACGGCATAGTGTTCTGATCTGAATATACATCATTGCTCCTTTACTGACACATCAGCGGGAGGGTTATCAGCCCCTGCTGTTCTTCAGGGAGAGTAAAATCTGCCCCGCACTGCTCATGCATTCCTTTTCCCCAGACAGCCTGTACGCGTCCCTGCGCCGGTAATCCGCTGAGATACACTTCCCCGTCTTCACCGGCAATACCGCTGATAGTGCTGCCGTCTGCTTTTATCACCTTTACACGGGTGGCGAACGGCACCACGCCCTGTGCTGTCCGCAGTGCATATATCACACGAAAACCGGTGTTCACCGCAAAACTGACAGGCACCATGGCACCTTTTGACGGGATCACCTGTACGACCGGGTCATCGGCATCAGCATTATCCGGCAGGGTTTCCGGGTCGATACGGACAACATTCTGATGATAATGGCTTAGTTGCGGAATGACGCTGAACCCGGCGCTGTCAGTCCGCGCCGCTGTCCGTGATGCCACACGGATCCCGCCGGTGCCGCCGGTATCTGCCAGCCCGTTGGTTTCACCCAGCGGGCGTGACAATGTGATACCTTTGCCGTGAATAACCAGCCCGCCCTGAATATCCCCGCTCAGCGTATTCTGCCCATGACTGTGGTTGATATGCCCCCGGATATCGGCCAGATCATGACGCCAGCGAAGCTCTGCACTTTTATGGTGAGCAGTGGCCTGCTGCTGATAACGGTGAGTGACCGAGTATCCCAGACGCTGTTCATCCCCGAGCAGGCCATTCACTGATGTCTGCAGAGACGATTTTCCGGCCTGATGGTGATAATGAAAGTGACTGCGTACCTGCTGACCGGCAAAGTCCAACGGTACCGACAGCGAAACGGATACCCGCTTATCTGCTTTCCGGTAGTGGCTGCCGGTACGGTACTGAGCATTCACGCCGTAATGTATCCGGCCGGTCTGACTGAAATAACCGGCATCATGGCTGATCAGCGTCCTGTATCCGCGTCCGTCATATCCGGTACGGTTGTAGTGATAGCCCGCCGATACCGAGCCATTATCCCCCGGTAACGGCTGTACCAGCCGGGTCTGCCATTGCCGGGATTGTTGATCATGGCCCGCTCCGGTATTCAGCAGTGTGCCGGTCAGCGGAAAGAATATCTGATAATTCAGCCGGTAACGCGGATACTGTTTTGCTGCCGTGTGACGCATCAGAATATCGGCCGAAATCCCGCCTGCCGCCCCCATATTGATACCTGCGCCCATCCCGCTGCTCAGGGCATGCTGTGCTGCATAGCCACCGCCGTATAATGTCAGAAGGGAGTTAATGCCATACGCCGCAGTGCCCTGCACAAACAGCGGGCTTTTGCTGTTCCCGTACCGGTTAAGCTTTCCCGCATCCAGTGTGTATTTCAGCTGACCTTCCCGCTGCATAACCGGCACGGAGGCGCCATATTGTGTAAAACGCTGCACCGTACCATCCGCTTCCTCAAGGGTGACATCCAGCTCTGCCCCCTGAAAAGCACTGTTCAGATCATTAATCACAAATTCACCGGCGGGTAATGATTCACGACGGATAACCATTCCCTGCTGCCTGATGGTCAGTTCCGCGCTCTGCCCGGCAATACCACGGATAACCGGCGCATACCCCTGCTGATTCAGCGGATACATATCACTTTGTGAGGCCAGACGGATCCCCCGGAACGCCCGGCTGTCAAATAACACATCGCCACTGAACAGCTCCCCCAGCTGTAACTCGCTGCGCCAGGGGGCAATGGCGCGATAACCCCACAGGCGTTCTGACTGCCACCGCATTTTCCCGTCCCGGTACTCGGCTCTGCTGTGATGACGCAGCCGCCAGAATCCGGTATTAAAACCACTTTGCAGCAGCAGGGTATGCCCGGTATTATGGCTGAACCGGCTGCGGTTACGGGAAAAGCGATAATCATAATTGAGCATAAACGCGGTCATTCCGGATTCCCATAATGAAGCGTCCGCCCCCCGCTGCTCATCCGTCAGAAAAAACCGTTGCGGAATAGTGATGTTCAGAATTTGCTGTGCTGCATCAAAACTCAGAGAAACTCCGCTGACCAGCCCGGCAATATCCTCAATCTGTTCCGTATTTTCCGTTTCAGCAAATGCGGACGATGCATCCGGCCGTAATCCCCATGCCAGCCATTGTCTGCGGGTCACCCGCGGCAGCAGTATTTTTTGTTGAGGATGATAATGCAGTTCCAGCCACTGGTTACCTGTTGTCCGCTGATTAACCCTGACCGTAACAAAATAGCGCCCTTCCTCCTGAAACTGCCGTTCACGTAAATACTGAAACTGTACGGAATTCATTACCGGGTCATTTCCGTTCAGGCCAAGTGCCGCCGGATTAAAGTACGGTGCAGCAGATGCCCCGGCGGAACAAAAAACCGGAAGTACCACGAGGATAAAAAAATAAGGTATTCTCAGTTGCATAATATTATTATTTTTTAAACGTCACAGATTTGTAAATAATTCCGCCGAAATCAGAAATATAACTGGCTGTGACCTTGTCATTATTATGAATAGACATTACCGGAACAGTTAATGAAGCAAACGGAACAATCATCTCTGAAACACTATATTCTTTATTATTAACGGTAATATTTCTGACGGTTATATGAAAAGGTGTATCATTAATTATTTTTATTCTATTCCCTTTCTGTTCATACCTCAGGTTATTATAATCAGGCTCAGTTAATGCTTGCGGACGATAGAATAATTTAAACTTTGAGTTAATAACCACCTGGAGTTTATTATTCCTGTGTTCTTCTGTTTCCGGAATGCCTCTTACATTCAGCCAGAGTAATGTTTCTCTGTCGTCCCGAAATTCTGTTTTTTTCAGCATAACACGTAAAATTCCTTTTCCCCCGGCATCCAGCTGAAAGATTACCGGAGTGAGAATAAAATCCTTACTTTTTGTCATGCCATCTTCTTTCTCAATCCAGCTCTGAATTAAATATGCGGATTTTTTATCCGTATTATCGACCGGAATAGTGATCATTTTTTTATCCTGCGGATAAATAAACCGGGTTCCGCCAACAACTACCGCTGCAATTGCCTGATTTATCATCAGGCACGTGATAATAAGAAAAGTAAAATAGTTTTTCATCGTACAATTTATCCGCGGCGGCAATAATAATTGCCGCCGGTATTAACTGTTACTCGTAAGAGACAGTATAATTAATGGTGGCATTACCCGTACCCGGTGTTGCCAGACCGGTAGCCTGATAGGCTGCCTTATAGGTCAGCGTGTAGTCGCGGGAGTCATTTTTCAGTGCAATATTCTGATAAATACCAGCTGGTGTTATCGGCTGATCCTGTTTGTCAGTCACAGCGATCCCGACATTACCGGCACTTTTCTCACCGGCATCCAACGCATACAATGCTGCGTTATCTTTATGTGCCGTACCTTCCATTTTGATTTTTAACGACGTCATGGCTAATGAGCAATTAATCAAAGAAATATCAAATTCTTCTGCCTGTGTTTTGTCATCTTTGTTTTTCAGATCTGCAACAGAGTGCTCACCCAGTTCCACTTCTTTATCTTTCTGAATGATATCACAGCTTGAGTCTGTAATTTTCCCTTTAAATATAATATTACCTGTTATTTCCTTAACTTCCGGCGCATTAAACTCTGGTATAATTTCATTTATTTCACCATCGTCTGATGAATGAATTAAACGAAAGTAAAAGCAAAGAGGAAACCACTAACTTTCTTTTAAATGAAGACATAAAAATTACCTTTCAAACATTCAATGAATATATAGTTTTAATGATATGTGTTACCCGTATATATAATCACGCAACAGATATTGACAGGCTAATGACTATACCAGCAACAGATAAACAAACACAAAACAAAGATTAAATGATGAGTGATAAAAAATATCACTTCAACAGAGGAAGTGTACTATTTATTTAAGTCTGCTTATTTAATAAAAAAGCCATCTTATATTAAGGTGGCTTATAGAACATCTGATTGGTATTTAAATTATTTATTTTTTCATATTCCGTGCGGTTAATTCTGCAATCCGCATAATCACAGAAACCGCCTGCTCCATTCCTTCCAGCGAAATAAATTCGTGTTTACTGTGGAAGTTATAGCCGCCGGTAAACAGATTAGGACACGGTAAACCGCGATAAGAGAGTTGTGCACCATCAGTACCACCGCGGATGGGTTTGATATCCGGCTTAATATCGCAGTCAATCATTGCCTGCCTGGCGATTTCAATAACATGCGGGTGTTTCACCACATGGTCGCGCATATTGTAATAGTTGTCATCAATTGTCAGCTCAATATAACAATCCGGATGCAGACCTTTACCGACTTTTTCCGCAATCGCAATCATATTGCTTTTGCGTTTTTCAAAGTTGTTACGATCAAAATCACGGATGATATAGTGCATTTCCGCACGTTCAACAGTGCCTTTGATACTTTGCAGATGATAGAAACCTTCATACCCTTCGGTATTTTCAGGGGTTTCTTCCGACGGTAATGCGCTGTGGATACGGGTTGCCAGTGACAGCGCGTTCACCATCACGCCTTTGGCACTGCCGGGATGCACGTTATTCCCCTCAATACGGATAGCGACTGCCGCCGCGTTGAAATTCTCATATTCCAGCTCACCGACGCCACCGCCGTCAACGGTATAGGCCCACTGCGCACCAAATTTTTTCAGATCGACATACTGCGCACCACGGCCGATTTCTTCATCCGGCGTAAATGCAATACGGATATCGCCGTGCGGAATATCGCTGTTTTTCAGACGCACCATCGCGGTGATGATTTCCGCAATACCGGCTTTATTATCAGCTCCCAGCAGGGTTTTACCGTCTGTCATAATCAGGGTTTTACCCAGCATGGTATGCAGCACCGGGAACATGACCGGTGACAGCACTTCATCACCGATGCCGAGTGCGATATCACCACCACGGTAATTTTCCAGAACCTGAGGATTCACATTACGTCCGGAGAAATCCGGAGAGGTATCGAGGTGAGAAATAAAACCGATAACCGGCACCGGCCAGTCAACATTCGCCGGTAACGTTGCCATAACACAGCCGTTATCATCCAGCGAGACATCTGATAACCCCAGCGTTTTCAGCTCTTTTTCCAGAGCACGCGCCAGCTTTAACTGACCGTCGCTGCTCGGTGTCAGCCTGGCTGCCGGCTTCGACTGTGTGTCAAAAGAGACATAACCGAAAAAGCGCTCTAATAACTTATCCATGTGTTCCCCCAATAACATTGATTTCTTATTATCGGGGAAACATAAATTGAGTTATTGCGTCAAATCAGATTTAGTGTTGTTAATCTGCGCCAGCAGTTGCCGGACATACTCCGGCACCACCCGCCCGGCAGGCCCGTAGTGACACTCCTCAAACTCACTCTGCACCTTACTGGGTTCCAGGTTGAGCTCCGCAGTGTGCGCCCCGCACAGCCGTGCCTCATGGACAAAGCCGGCCGCCGGATAGACATGCCCGGAAGTGCCGATAGCGATAAAAATATCCGCATCATTCAGCGCCTGATAGATTTCATCCATACCGAACGGCATTTCACCGAACCAGACAATATGCGGACGCAGCGGTGACGGGAACTGGCAGCAGTGGCAGCGCTCATCGGCTGACAGATCACCGGTGCACGACTGAACCTGTCCGGACATCGCACAGCGGATTTTCAGCAGTTCACCGTGCATGTGGATAATCCGCTGACTGCCCGCACGTTCGTGCAGGTTATCAATATTCTGGGTGACCAGCAGGAAATTATCCCCCAGCACCTGCTCCAGTTCCGCGAGTGCAACATGCGCCGGATTCGGCTGCACATCAGGGGATTGTAACTGACGACGGCGGTCATTATAAAACTGCTGCACCAGACCCGGGTTGCGGGCATAGCCTTCCGGCGTCGCCACATCTTCAATATTGTGTTCTTCCCACAGCCCGTCTTCCGAACGGAATGTCCGGATCCCGGACTCGGCGGAAATACCCGCGCCGGTCAGCACAACAACTTTGGGTTTAAACTGTTCCATTTTTCCGGCCATCCATTTGTCGCGATAGAAAAAGCGTAAGTGAAAACGCTGGCGCAGGATCCGCCGCTGTTTGCGTAACTTCCTTAATCGGTGCGTTCTGCGCATAATCCGGCCTTTGTTCATCACTGTCTCCGTTCAGGGTAATGCATCTGCACTTCGGATTCAAAAAATCATCACAGTTTATGCGGGATTTACTGCCCGCTCAGAATACGCGCCGGCTCAAGGCGGCAGGCACGTCTCGCCGGATACCAGCTAGCCAGCAGACTCAGCACAATGGTGGTTAAGACCACATACAGCAGATCCGTCAGCCGCAGCTCCGACGGCAGAAAATCAATAAAATAGACATCGCCGGACAACAGTTTGTGTCCAATAAGGAATTCAATGCCGCGGATAAGCGGTGTCAGATTCAGCGCCGTCAGCGTGCCCAATACCGCCCCGCTGATACAGCCGACCATGCCGGTCAGCAGCCCGTACCAGAGGAAAATCGCGCGGATCAGGCTGTCTTTCGCGCCCAGAGTACGCAAAATGGCGATATCACCGCTCTTATCTTTCACCGCAATAATCAGGGTGGAAACAATATTGAAGCAGGCCACACCAATCACCAGAATCATGGCCAGATACATAATACTGCGCACTAACTGAATATCGCTGTACATATAACCGTATTCGTTGATCCAGCTCTTATAGAAGACATGCTCACGGCTGGCTTCCGCCGCCCGCAGCACCACTTCATTGGCATTGAAGACATTATCCACGCGGATTTCGATACCGGTGACACCCTCGCCGTAATCCAGATACTGCTGTGCATCCTCCAGCGGAAGCAGCGCCAGCCGGTGATCCAGCATACCGCTTAAGCGGAAAATTCCCGCGACCTGCAAACGAATGCGTTTCGGCTGTAACAGGCGCTCGCTGCTGTCATGATTCGGGATCATAATGGTGAGCCAGTCACCCGGTGCTACACCGAGGGATTTTGCCGCGCCGTCCCCGAGAATTATCTGGCTTTTCCCGGCCTGAAATCCGGCCCAGGCATTATCCGCGACAAATTCCGGCAGTCCGCTCACCGACTGCTGAGTGACCGGATCCACGCCCATCAGCTGCATCGCCTGCAACTTACTGCCCTTCTCCGCCAGTCCGGTAAATTCAATATACGGGCTGGCTGCCACTACGCCCGGGGTGTTTTTGATCCGCAGCAGGCTTTGTGCCCAGGTGTCAAACGGCTGTTCAACCGCGGAAATCTGCCCCTGCGGTACCACGGAAAGCACCCGGTTTTCCAGCTCGCGCTCGAAACCGTTCATGGCACTCAGCCCGATAATCAGTACCGCCACCCCGAGTGTGATCCCCAGGGTGGAAATCACGGAAATCAGCGAGACCATGCCCGCCCGTTTCCGCCCTTTACTGAAACGCAGCGCAGTCAGTAATGACAGCGGTAATGCATTCATAGCGCCGTCTCCGGCTGTGCATTCAGAATACCGTCGCGCATCTCCATCTGCCGCCCCATTTTCGCCGCCAGAGCGAGATCGTGGGTAACAACCAGGAAGGCCGTACCGAGGGTTTTATTCAGTTCTGATAAGAGATCAAAAATACTCTGTGCATTGCGCTGATCCAGGTTACCGGTCGGTTCATCCGCCAGTACCAGTGACGGCTTGTTCACCAGCGCACGGGCAATTGCCACCCGCTGGCGTTCACCACCGGAGAGCTCAGACGGCCGGTGATGGGCACGTGCCGCCACTCCGACCCGTTCCAGCATGTCACCCGCCTGTGCCAGCGCCTTATCCCGTGCCATGCCGCCGATCAGCAGCGGCATGGCCACGTTTTCCGCCGCTGTAAAATCCGGCAGCAGATGGTGGAACTGGTAAATAAAGCCCATTTCCTCATTACGCAGTGCCGACAGCGCATTCTGACTCATGGCGGAGAGAGCTGTGCCGTTAAAAATCACATCACCGGAAGTGGGTGAATCCAGCCCGCCGAGCAGATGCAGCAGCGTACTTTTCCCGGAGCCGGAGCTGCCGACAATCGCCAGCATATCCCCGCGCCGGAGTTCAAAATTCACCTGTTTCAGGACATCAGTTTCCACTGTGCCCTCATGATAGGATTTGCATAACTGACGACATGCCAGTAATAACTCACTCATAACGTAAAGCCTCCGCGGGTTGTACCGCTGCCGCCCGCCACGCAGGCCAGAGTGTGGATAATAAAGAGATAAGCATGGCTGCCGCGCCAATCGTTATCACGCGCAGCGGCTCAATCACCGTCGGCAGGGCAACACCTTTCGGAATCAGCCCCAGCAGCGGCATCAGAATATTCAGTTGTGAAGAAAGCAGCGTGCCCAGCAGAACACCAATCACCGAGCCGAGAATGCCCGCCCCCGCTCCCTGGATCATAAAGATCAGCATAATTTTGCCGCGTGTCATACCCAGGGTTTTCAGAATGGCCACTTCAGTCTGTTTTTCCATCACCAGCAGTGCCAGTGAGGTAATGATATTAAACGCGGCCACGGCGATAATCAGGCTGAGCAGCAGACCCATCATATTTTTCTCCATGCGTACCGCCTGGAAAAACTCGCCTTTCTGTACCCGCCAGTCCGTCCAGACCAGCCCTTCCGGCAATGTCTGCTGACTGAGGGTATCCACCTGAAGCGGCTGCGACAGATAGAGACGCCAGCCGGTGATATTACCCGCCGGATAGCGCATCAGGCGCGCCGCATCTTCCTGATTCATCAGCACCTGAGTGTTATCGGATTCACTGCCGGAAGCGAAAAAGCCGGCCACGGTAAAGAGGCGCTGGCTCGGGATACGTCCCATCGGCGTCAGCTGTGACACGTTCGGCACCAGCACACGGACGGTATCCCCGCGTTTGAGCCCCATGCGTTTCGCCACGCCCTCGCCGATCGCCACGTGATACAGCCCGGCCGCCAGGTCAGACGGCCGGGTATTCACCAGATAATCCAGCAGCGGCTCATCCCCCGCCGGGTCAATTCCGGTCACGGAGGCGATCCCCACATTGCCGGTACTCTGCAAGACCACGTCACCGGTCACAATGGGAGCAGTTTTTACCACATCACGCAACCCGGCCAGTTGTGAGACCGGATGTGCCTGCGGATCCAGCACACCGTTTCCGGTCGTGATCACCGCCTGTGGCATAAAATCGAGAATACTCTGCTGTAATGAGCGTTCAAAACCGTTCATCACGGATGTCACGGTGATAAGTGCTGTCACCCCCAGCGTGATGCCGATGGCGGAAAGCAGCGATACAAAACGGGCAAAGCGATCCGTACCGCGCCCCCGCATGTAACGCAGACCGATTAAAAATGAGACAGACTGAAACATGAAATCTGAACGCCCCTGTTGCCAAAGCGAAGTGTTCAGGGATAATAAAGGCTCCGGTTGATGAATGGAACCACTCCCGCCCGTTTGCGGCAGTTTTTTTTCATTGACGGTCAGCGTGTTGCCGGTATCAGACCACCTCCGATCCGGCGGCGCGGCGGCCTTTTATTGCCCGGACAAGCCACTCCGGTATGGCAGAACTTTGTTACCTGACAGAAACACGCAGCCCGATGGAAAACCGAATGCCGCTGAAAACACGCTATGAACTCCCGGCCCGTGCCGCAGATACCCGCCAGATTGGTGAAATGACCGGCGCAGCCTGTGCGGTGGAAACCGCGTCAATAATTGAACAACACGACGGCCCCGTCATCCTCGTCACCCGCGATATGCAGAATGCGCTGCGGCTGCGGGATGAAATTCACCAGTTTACCGCACTCCCGGCAGAAACCCTTGCTGACTGGGAAACTCTGCCGTATGACAGCTTTTCGCCTCATCAGGAGATTATCTCCAACCGGTTATCTACTTTATACCGCCTGCCAACCCTGGAAAAAGGTGCACTGATTCTGCCGGTCAATACATTGATGCAAAAAGTGTGTCCGCCTGAATTTCTGGCCAGCCATGCGCTGGTAATGGCAAAAGGGGAAAAATTATCGCGGGACAAGCTGCGGGAAGAGCTGGTTCAGGGCGGTTACCGCAGTGTGGAACAGGTGCTGGAGCACGGCGAGTTTGCGATCCGCGGGGCACTGCTGGATCTGTTCCCGATGGGCAGCGAACTGCCGTTCCGGATTGATTTCTTTGATGATGAAATCGACAGCCTGCGTACCTTTGATGTCGATACCCAGCGCACACTGGATGAGGTGGACGCGATCAATCTGCTGCCCGCCCACGAATTCCCGACCGGCAAAGAGGCCATTGAGCTATTCCGCAGTCAGTGGCGGGAAACCTTTGAGGTGCGCCGCGACCCGGAACATATCTATCAGCAAGTCAGCAAAGGCACCCTGCCCGCCGGGATTGAATACTGGCAGCCGCTGTTTTTCACCGCGCCGCTGGTAGCGCTGTTTGACTATCTGCCGGACAATACGCTGCTGGTCACTCAGGATTTACAGGAGTCCGCCGACCGCTTCCGCCGTGATGTACAGCAGCGTTTTGAGAGCCGGAGTGTGGATCCGATGCGGCCGTTGTTGCTGCCGTCACAGCTGTGGCTGACACCGGAAGAACTCAATCAGCAAATGAAAACGCTGCCGCGTGTACAGCTTAATAATGACAAACTGCCGCGTAAAGCCGCCAATACCAACCTCGGGTATACCGCGCTGCCGGATCTGAAAGTTAATCCGCAGCTGAAATCCCCGCTTGACCCGCTGCGCCGCTTCCTGGAAAGCACGGATGCCGCTGTGATTTTTTCGGTGGAGAGTGAGGGACGGCGCGAGAGTGTGCAGGAACTGCTGGCGCGGATAAAAATCAAGCCGGCGGAAATCCGCAGTTTGCAGGACGCGGCCGTACCGGGCATTTATGTCATGATCGGCGCTGCCGAGCACGGTTTTGTTGATAACAACCGTCAGCGCGTCCTGATCTGCGAAAGCGATATGCTGGGGGAACGCGTGGTGCGCCGCCGTCAGGATACCCGCCGCACGATTAATACCGATACCCTGATCCGCAACCTGGCGGAACTGCGTCCCGGCCAGCCGGTGGTGCATCTGGAGCACGGCGTCGGCCGCTATCAGGGCTTAACCACCCTGGAAGCCGGGGGGATCAAAGCTGAATACCTGATCCTCACCTACGCCGGGGAAGATAAATTGTATGTGCCGGTATCGTCCCTGCATCTGATCAGCCGTTATGCCGGAGGCGCGGATGAAAGCGCCCCGCTGCATAAACTCGGCGGCGAAGCGTGGAGCAAAGCGCGCCAGAAAGCGGCAGAAAAAGTCCGGGATGTGGCGGCACAGTTACTGGATATTTATGCACAGCGGGCAGTCAAACCCGGCTTTGCCTTTAAGCATGACCGAGAACAATACCGTGAGTTTTGTCAGTCTTTCCCGTTTGAAACCACCCCGGATCAGGAGCAGGCTATCAATGCCGTGCTGAGTGATATGTGTCAGCCGGTGGCAATGGACAGACTGGTATGCGGTGATGTCGGTTTCGGTAAAACCGAGGTCGCGATGCGGGCGGCGTTCCTCGCCGTCAATAACCACAAACAGGTTGCTGTACTGGTACCGACCACCCTGCTGGCACAACAGCATTATGATAACTTCCGTGACCGTTTCGCCAACTGGCCGGTGCGGATTGAAGTCCTGTCCCGTTTCCGCAGCGCCAAAGAGCAGCAGCAGGTGCTGGATGACACAAGGGAAGGCAGGGTGGATATCATTATCGGCACACACAAGCTGTTGCAGAGTGATGTACACTGGCATGACCTCGGCCTGCTGGTGGTGGATGAAGAACACCGCTTTGGTGTCCGCCATAAAGAACGTATCAAGGCAATGCGCGCCAATGTGGATATTCTGACACTCACTGCCACCCCGATCCCGCGCACCCTGAATATGGCCATGAGCGGCATGCGTGACCTCTCCATTATCGCCACGCCTCCGGCAAGACGGCTGGCGGTGAAAACCTTTGTCCGTCGGTATGATGAGCTCGTGGTGCGTGAGGCTATTCTGCGTGAGGTGCTGCGCGGCGGCCAGGTCTATTATCTCTATAATGACGTGGAAAATATCGAAAAAGCCCGCGACCGCATTGCAGAGCTGGTGCCGGAAGCCCGCGTGGCCACCGGGCACGGACAGATGCGTGAGCGCGAGCTGGAACGGGTCATGACCGATTTCCACCATCAGCGTTTTAATGTGCTGGTATGCACCACGATTATTGAAACCGGTATCGATATTCCCAGTGCCAACACCATTATTATCGAACGGGCAGACCATTTCGGTCTGGCACAGCTGCATCAGCTGCGCGGCCGCGTCGGGCGTTCACATCATCAGGCCTATGCCTATCTGCTGACACCGCATCCGAAAGCCATGACCGCCGATGCACACAAACGTCTGGAAGCTATCGCCTCCCTGGAAGATCTGGGGGCCGGATTTGCCCTCGCCACCCATGACCTGGAAATCCGCGGGGCGGGTGAACTGCTGGGCGACGATCAGAGCGGCCAGATGGCCAGCATCGGTTTCACACTCTATATGGAATTGCTGGAAAGCGCGGTTGATTCCCTGAAAAGCGGCAAAGAGCCGTCACTCGAAGATCTCACCCAGAACCAGACCGAAGTGGAGCTGCGCATGCCTGCCCTGCTGCCGGAAGATTACCTGCCGGATGTCAGTATGCGCCTCTCCTTCTACAAGCGGATTGCCAGTGCGCACAGCGATACTGAGCTGACAGAACTGAAAATTGAGCTGATTGACCGCTTCGGTCTGCTGCCGGATGCCGGACGTCACCTGCTGGCAGCTGCGGGTCTGCGCTTACAGGCGCAACAACTCGGGATCCGCCGGATTGAGGCGCAGGAGAAAGGCGGTTTTGTTGAGTTCAGTGAGAAAAACCATGTCGATCCGGCTTATCTTATCGGGCTGCTGCAAAATAATCCGAAACAGTACCGGCTGGACGGCCCGTCAAAACTGAAGTTTATCTGTGACCTGACCGATCGCACCCGGCGCATTGAATTTGTCGCAGATTTACTGACAGTTTTTGCCGCCCATCCGGCATAACGATGCAGAGATAACTCAGAACATCCGCAGTATCAGGCGCCGGTTTCGTCCGGCGCTTCTTAAACTGAATAAAAAATCATTTATTTTGAATATTAATTTGCAAGGAGATTATTAGTTCGGTTAGTATTTACCAAAATATAATGACAACAACAGGGTAAATACTATGGATCGTCGTTCGTTTCTGAAATCAACAGGGATCGCGCTCGGCGGATTGACTGCCGCCTCTCTGGTCACCACCAGCCATGCCGCCACTGATACTGTCCCGTCCGCAGCTAAAACAGCCCCGCTCAGCGCAGAAAATCCGTTGCTGCTGAACTTCAATGAAAATTCACTGGGGATGTCCCCGAAAGCCCGTCAGGCGATTATTGATGCCCTGCCCGGCGCGTTCCGTTATCCGGATGCTGCCCGCGAAGCCCTGATTGAGCAAATTGCCGCACATTTCTCGCTGACGACTGCGCATATCAGCCTCGGGAATGGTTCATCAGAAACCATTCAGGCAGCAGTGCAGATGCTGGTGGCTGATGCACAGAAAAAACAGCAGCCTGTGCAACTGATTGTGCCGGATCCGACATTCAATTATGCCGAACTGTATGCTGAACCGCTGGGCGTGAATATTGTCAAAGTCCCGCTGAAAGCCGATCTCTCTTTCGACCTGGCGGCAATGCAGGCGATTGCAGATAATTTTGCCGGTCATTCTGTAATCTATATCTGCAACCCGAATAACCCGACTGCCATGGTCACCCCGGCATCACAACTCGCTCAGTGGGTGAACCGGGCACCGCCACAGCAGAATTTTATTATTGATGAGGCCTATGCGGAATTTGTGTCTGACCCGCAATTCAAAAGTGCGGTTGAGTGGGTGGCTGCCGGGAAATCCAATATTATTGTAACCCGGACATTCTCAAAAATATTTGCTCTGGCAGGATTCCGTGTCGGTTACGGTATTTCTGTACCAGTAGTGACGGAACAGATAAATAACTTCAATTCTATCGATAATACTAATATAGCAGGTGCTGTTTCCGCACTGGCATCTCTGAATGATAAACCGTTTATTGATTACAGCCACCATTCAACTGATGTATCACGGGAAATTGTGGTAACCGCACTAAAAGAATTAAATCTGCCTTATGCACCATCACAGGCTAATTTTATCTTTCATAAGGTTAACGGAGATGTAAAAACGTATCAGCAGCGGATGAAAGAAAAACATATTATGGTCGGCCGTGAATTTCCGCCTGTTACCGGCTGGAGCCGCCTGACATTAGGGACACCGGAAGAGATGCAGCAATTTGTGGCGGTATTAAAACAGTTCCGCCAGAAGGGTTGGGTTTAGTTTCCGGTTACATTAAATAAAAAGTGATTAATACCGGTTTATGCTATAAACCGGTATTTTATTTTTTTGTCTGCAGCGCAATTTATTTCACATTATTCAGTTCGGGTAAAATGATCAGCCGCCCGGTGTTATCTACCGGCATGGCATTACCGGGATTATAATTGATTCTGACCTTACCGACGGTATCATTAATTTTATACACCACATCATAGCCGACAATCCGGTGCTCATAGGTGTACACCGAGGTACAGGAGCGGTATGTCGGGCCGCCGTACACTTTCGGTTCGTGCAGCAGTGTTTCATACAACAGATACGGGGTACAGACTTGTTCCGTCGGGTGAATGATATTCAGGAGTTCACGTTTATACGGCCCCGGCATGGTTGTCAGGTCACAGTATTCATGGCGCACCGGTATTGTTGCAATGATAGGTTCGGATGAGAGCACCTCCGCAACAGCGGGACGTTTATTTTTTACCACAGCAAAAGAAATAATTACCACAAAAATAACAACAAGAAGCACAAGTCCTCTGAATGTTATTCGTGATAATGGTTTTAGTTCAATTTTATTCATTGTCAAATTATATAATTATCCAGCGGTAGTTATTAGGATTATTCCCATGTCGCGACGGGATTGTTTTTTTAACTGCTTATCTGTCGTGCTATATTCCTATAGTGCCGCTAAATAAAGGTTAAATAATATTGAAATAAAATCTCGTCCCTGTGATTTATTAATTCAACTTGGCTGTGTGTGTACTGACAACGATCAACAATAATTAATAAAGAGCAGTATCTGCTTTATTTTGTTCATTACCACAGGAATTATCTGTTAGTGATGACACCGTATCTCTGTTAAATAATACATTTTTTGATTCTGTATCAAATCCGTGCAATATGTATTTCCTTGCTCTGAACAGGGTTTATTATTATAAAAAATGACGCCCGAAGGCGTCATTTTTGGAGGAGATCAATTAATGCAATTTCAGCCGTGGCCGGATAATCCGGTTTATTCCGCCGACCAGCATCATCAGCCCGGTTTTTATATAACCGTGCAGCGCAATCTGGTGCATACGGTACAGTGAAATATACATCACGCGGGCGATCCGCCCTTCAATCATCATATTTCCGCGCATCAGGTTCCCCATCAGACTGCCAACCGTACTGAAACGGGAGAGAGAAACCAAAGAGCCGTGATCTTTAAATACATAATCCTTCAGCGGTTTATCATTAAGTACCGCAAGGATGTTGTGATAGCAGCGGGTTGCCATCTGGTGTGCTGACTGTGCGCGCGGCGGAACAAATCCGCCCTCTTTTTTCGGACAGGATGAGCAGTCACCGATAGCAAAAATGGTGTCATCACGGGTAGTCTGGAGCGTTGGTTTGACCACCAGCTGATTGATACGGTTGGTTTCCAGCCCGCCAATCTCTTTCAGGAAATCCGGGGCTTTGATACCGGCCGCCCAGACCATCAGGCTCGCGGTAATATGTTCGCCGTCTTTGGTGTTCAGGCCGGATTCATCAGCACTGGTCACCATGGTTTGTGTCATCACCCGGACACCGAGTTTGCTCAGTTCCTGATGTGCGGCACCGGCAATTTTCGGCGGCAGTGCAGGCAGAATACGCTCACCCGCCTCCACCAGTGTCACATTCAGCGCATCGGTATTCAGACCTTTAAAACCATAGCTGTGAAGCTGCTCAACGGCATTATACAGTTCCGCAGACAATTCCACCCCGGTCGCACCGCCGCCGACAATCGCGATATTCACTTTTTCGCCTTCGCCGTGGCTGGCGGAATATTTCAGGAACAGGTTCAGCATCTCATTATGGAAACGTTTTGCCTGTGACGGACTGTCGAGGAAGATACAGTTCTCTTTGATCCCCAGCGTACCGAAGTCGTTTGAGGTGCTGCCCAGTGCCATCACCAGGATGTCATAATCCAGATTACGCTCCGGTACCAGCAGGTCACCGTTGTTATCACGGATTTCAGCCAGGGTGATATTTTTGCTGTCGCGATCCAGTCCGGTCATCGAACCCAGCTGGAAATTGAAATAGTGATTGCGGGCATGCGCCAGGTAGCTCAGGGCATCCACGCCGTCATCCAGAGAACCGGTCGCCACTTCGTGTAACAGCGGTTTCCACAGGTGGCTGCTGTTGCGATCGACCAGAGTGATTTCCGCTTTTTTCTTTTTACCCAGTTTGTGGCCGAGTTGCGTTGCCAGTTCCAGCCCGCCTGCGCCACCGCCGATAATCACAATCTTCGTATTCGGTGTAGTCATAACATCCTCTGAAAAATAATCTAACGTTATCTCAGGGCTCTTCAGAAAAAACAGTGAGATAACATCAGACAAAACTGAATCGGGTCACACCATGGTATACCACAACCGGTAATTTGGTCATACCATATTTGATCATAATCAAATTTTGGGTAATCCGGCGGGAAAATGCAAACATTATTTTAAATTTGACAAAAATATTTTACTTTTGATTTACCTCTGATGCTTTTTTTAACCACAGGATTGACTTTTCTCAACCACAGATGAAAAAAGCCTGTTATCTTGCTAATTCAGCAGTAAAAAGTTATTGATATAACGCAATGGCCAGAAAGATTCGTAAGAAATACATCACAGGAAAGGCAGATTTGAGACGGGAATCGCTTCAGTTGCAGCACAAAAAAATACCGCGCCTTCAGCGGGCGCGGCGTTTTTACAAAGAGCAGAGTGTATCAGGCTTTTTTAAACGGTGTTTTAAACCCTTTGATTTCCTGTAAATGACGGGAGAGATCCTTAAATTTATGAGCCTGCTCTTCATCCCAAATCACCTGATAGTACGGTGACAGGGTGTCATAAGACCGCTGACTATCCAGCGCCTCATCATTACGGGACAGCAGCACCAGGCAGTTCTGCCGGTTCAGTGTGCGGAAATCCCGGATACACTTGGTCATGATATCCAGATACTCTTCCGGACGATCAATTTTGCCTTCCATATTTTCATACGGGAACAGGTTAGGATTCACCATCACCTGGCGGATCCCGCACAGATACCCGACACGCTCAGCCCAGAAGCCCCCCAGTCCCACGCCCAGCACAATGGCCGGTCCTTCGCTCTGCTTTACCGCTTTATCCACTTCAGTCAGCAGATACTTCATGTCATAACGCGGATGAAGTGTGCTGTAACTGATAAAACGGACATCCGGATCCGCAAATTTCAGCTGCATCACTTTTTCATGATTGCCCGGGCTGGTTGAATCAAATCCATGAAGATAAATAATCATGCTCGCTCCTGCCATTGTTCGTGTAACACGGATAAGGTTTTGTTCGCCTGCTGCCAGCGCTCACTGCGCTGCAATTCGGCCAGATCATAACCTTTACCCCGATGATACAACTTATCAATACGTTGTGCCGTGATAACAGGCAAATTATCAAGGATAGTCACAGCACCTTTGCGGTTATTACAGACCAGGATCATGTCACAGCCCGCATCCAGCGATGCCCGGCCGCGTTCGGCATAGCCGCCCATCACCGCCGCTCCTTCCATCGACAGATCGTCCGAGAAAATGACCCCGTCAAACCCGAGCTGCTGACGCAGCACCGATTTCAGCCAGTAGGACGAGCCGCTGGCAGGGCGATCATCAATCTGTGTATAAATCACATGTGCCGGCATCACGGCATCGAGCAGGCCGCGCTGAATAAATTCACGAAAAATCGCCATGTCTTTGCCGCGGATCACCGCCGGGTCGCGTTCATCACGCGGCGTTTCCTTATGGGAATCCGCACTGACCGCGCCGTGTCCGGGGAAGTGTTTACCGGTGCCCGACATCCCGGCGCTGCGCATACCGCGCACAAAGCGTTCCGCCATCTGCGCCGCAATATCGCCGTCCTCATGAAAAGCACGCGAACCGATAGCCGCACTGCCGTGCCCCAGATCCAGCACCGGTGCGAAACTGATATCAATATCCATGGCGATCATTTCTGCCGCCATCAGCCAGCCCGCTTCTTCCGCCAGCGCGGAACCGGTGAGCAGATCATTAAACAGAGCAAACGACTGCGCCGCCGGCAGACGGGTAAAACCCTCTTTAAACCGCTGAACGCGGCCGCCTTCCTGGTCAACCGCAATCACAACCCGGTTGTCGCGGGTGGCTTCACGGATCTGCCGCGTCAATTCACGCAGTTGTGCCGTGTCATGGAAATTACGGGTAAAGAGAATCACTCCCCCGACTGAAGGGTGGCGCAGAATTTCACGCTCTTCGCTGTCCAGCTCATACCCTCCGACATCTAACATTACAGGACCCATGATGACACCTCGTTATATTTACCTGAGCCCGGCCGCAGCTTTCAGTGCGGCCGGGTATTGCAGAAACTGCGGGTCGCCGGTTTGTCCCCAGCGGCACTCAAACCACATAACCATCATATAATCTGCCCGTGTCTGCCAGCGGCGGGTCTGCGCCAGTACACGCTGCGGACAGTGATAAGCAGAATAATAACGCAGAAAAGTGTGAATTAACGTCAATGGCCAGTTATTGGCACGAAAAAGTGTGGCAAGAGAGAGGCCGATATCGGTATCAGCGGCATATTCCCAGTCAATCAGATGTAACTCCCCCGCCGACGTCACAATATTACCGGGGTGGATATCCATATGTGCAGGAGCTGATTTCAGCGGCTGTGGTTCCGCTTCGCGCATAAAATGACGGTGAATACGCAGCAGTTGTGGTGTCCGGCGGCGTTTATCCGTCAGGTGAAAATATCTGTCCACCCGGGCTTTGAGCGGCAGACAGCAGCCGGTCCGCGGCTGATTATGCAGACGGCTGACCAGCGCCGCCAACTGCGGCATAAAAGCCGGTTGCTGCATCTTTTCCGGCGGCAGTGTTTCACCTTCCACCCGGTACAACAGCAGCCAGCCGTGACTGAATCCTGCCACACACGGGGCAAGACCGCTGCCACCCAGCCGGTGCAGGATACGCGCCTCTTTCTGACGGCTGACACCGATATCCGCACTGTGCACGGTCTGCGCCCTGCCAATCAGTGACACACCCTTTTGTTCAATACTGACACTTTCCCGCGTCAGCCCGGCCAGCGGACAAATTGTCCAGCCGGCGGCAGGCAGTGCGGGAAAGTGTTCAGCGAGACATAACAGTAACGCGCTTTTACTGCTCAAGCACCGCGCCCTTACCGGACCAGATGATTTCCCCGCTGCTGACAGACATCAGCTGCATTTCCATCTGACGGATATCGCGGGTACCGGTCACCACGCTGTACAGCACATATTCGGCATTCAGATAACGCGCCAGGCCGATGGCTTTACTGCGCAGAGTCAGCGTATCGTTATCTCCCATACCCAGCACGGACATGGCACTGCTGACCGCACCGGCCGGGATCACATTCAGCACCCCGGTTTTTCCGATGGTATTCATCAGGGCGCCGGTCGCGACACTGGTTTGCAGGCTGCTGTTGGTTTTATTACCGACTTTATTCACCAGCAGAGTGCTGCCCTGATTCACACCGTTACTGTGTACCATCTGATTAACCAGTGGTGTAATACTTTGTTCCCACTCGATTTTTTTCATTTTCGGCGGAACCGGTACCGTATCCGGTGGCGGCGGCGGTGTGGTATCCGCAGGCGGCGGGGTTACCGTATCCACCGGTGCCGGTGGTGTTACCGGCGCCATTGAAGGACACCCGGCCAGCAGCCAGACAGACGCTATCACACATAAAAGACGTTTCATCACATTTCTCCTGTCCGCCGGTTATTTCGCCAGCATCGGCCCCAGATGATGACCGCCGACCAGATGCATATGAATATGGAACACTTCCTGTCCGCCGTGGCGGTTACAGTTCATGATCAGGCGATAGCCGTCATCCGCAATACCTTCCTGCTGTGCGATCCCGGCCGCCACTGTGATCATATGACCCAGAACCTGTTCATCTTCCGGGGTGACATCATTCACGGTAGGAATAAGATGATTGGGAATAATCAGAATGTGTGTCGGTGCCTGCGGAGAGATATCACGGAACGCTGTTACGCGGTCATCCTGATAGACAATATCAGACGGAATTTCACGACGAATAATTTTACTAAAAATAGTTTCTTCAGCCATAACCTGCTCCTGTAATTAATCAGCCTGACAGATGTGTACGGATTTACCGGACAGACACCTGAAACAAACGGCAGAAATTGTCAGTGGTGATCTCAGCAAGCGTCTCAACGCTCACCCCTTTTAATACAGCCATATACTCCGCCACATCACGCACATAAGCGGGCTGGTTCTCTTTACCGCGGAACGGCACCGGAGCCAGATACGGCGAGTCTGTTTCCACCAGAATACGATCCAGTGGTACAATCCGTGCGGCTTCGCGGATCTGTTCTGCATTGCGGAAGGTCACAATACCGGAAAAGGAGATATAAAAACCTTCATCCAGCAGCGCGGATGCAGTTTCTTTGTCTTCGGTAAAGCAGTGTAACACGCCGCCGCACTCCCCGGCCTGTTCCTCGCGGATAATCGCCAGGGTATCTTCCCGCGCATCGCGGGTATGCACAATCACCGGTTTATTCAGCTCACGACCGATACGGATATGTTCGCGGAAGATATCACGCTGAAGCGCCGCATTCTCTTTCTGATAGTAGTAATCCAGCCCGGTTTCACCGAGTGCCACTACACGTTTGTCCGCTGCCAGTTCGCGCAGTTGCGTGAAATCATACGGCTCATCCAGATTCAGCGGATGAATACCGCAGGAAAAGGCCACATCAGGACGTTCGCCAATCAGCTCACGCATTTTTGTGTAACCCGGCAGGGTTGTTGCCACCGCCAGCGCGTATTTCACATCACGCTGTGCGGCCTTTTGCATAACATCATCCACACTTTCATGTCGTTTTTCATAATCCAGGCAATCGAGGTGGCAGTGGGAATCGACTAAAAACATAATTAACTCATTATTTTAAATTAGGTGATGCAGAAAACAGGGTTTCCTGATGTAACAATTGTTCTGTCAGCAACAGTTCCTGATTAACGCCGGTGATGGTCATCAGCCGGTGGCGGCAGGTCAGCCAGCTTTCCGCCGCATTCAGTAAGTATGTGCTGCTGTAATGCGCCGCCAGTTGTGCGATAAGGACAGACTGATCCTTATTCAGACAGGCAGGCGCCATATTCTGCTGATATTTTACCGCATCCATAAACAGGGTTGTCAGCCAGCTGATGCGCTTTTCCGCATCCTGATGATTCAGCTCAGATAACAGCGACAAAAAATCCCCGCTGCGCACGGAGGCAGCCAGCTGCGTAAACAGATTCAGCCGGTTTTGCCAGTCTGCGGTGGTCAGCAGTGACAGTGCCGCCGCCGGGGCATTGTGGCAGAGATTCAGTGCCGTCTGCCGGGAAACCTCATCAGACTGCGGGTTCTCCCGCTGTAACCACTGTAAACCAGTCTCCGGTGACGGCGGCGCCAGATGATAAGCAAAACAGCGGCTGCGCAGTGTCGGCAGCAGTTGATCCGTCCGCCGGCTCTGTAATACAAACCAGGTGTTCTCCGTCGGCTCTTCCAGGGTTTTCAGTAAGGCGTTGGCTGCCGCTTCTGTCAGCAGCTCCGCCTGCGGAATATGCATCAGTTTGGAACCGCCCTGCCGGGCATGGTCATAAAGTTTTTCTGTCACAGCCCGCACCGCATCAACGCCAAGCGCAGATTTGCCTTTTTCCGGCAGCAGCAGATAAAAATCCGGATGTGTGCCTGCCAGCATCAGTTTGCAGCTGTGGCATTCCCCGCAGCTTTTGATGCCCTGCGGCTGCTGACACATCCGCAGCCGTGTCAGGGCATACGCCAGCTCATCGGTACCGGTACCGGGAACACCGTACAGCAGCAGAGCATGGTGCCCCTGCCCGGACACCCATGCGGTTGCCAGTTGACGGTAAACAGGATTAAGCCACGGATACCAGTTCATTACGCCTCTTTCTGCTGTGCCAGCCAGTCCAGCACTGCGGTGCGGATAGATTGATGGACGTTATCCATTGATTGCGATGCATCAACGGTCACAATACGCGGATCGGATTCCGCCAGTTCCAGATAACGGGCCCGGGTGCGGCGGAAGAAATCCAGAGACTCCTGCTCAATTCTGTCCAGTTCGCCCCGGCTGCGGGCCCGGGCCAGGCCGGTTTCCGGCGGCAGGTCGAGATACAGAGTGAAGTCAGGATAAAAATCCCCCAGTACGGTATCACGCAGTGACTGCATCAGATGGCGATCGATGCCGCGCCCGCCACCCTGATAGGCCTGAGAGGAAAGATCATGGCGATCGCCGATCACCCATTGTCCGCGTGCCAGTGCCGGTTTGATAACATTATCCACCAGCTGAATACGTGCAGCGTATAACATCAGCACTTCCGCTTTATCGGTAACGGTTTCACCGTCGATCCCTTCTTTAATCAGGACGCGCAGTTTCTCAGCCAGCGGCGTGCCGCCCGGCTCGCGGGTATAAACCAGATCAGTGATGCCGTTTTTGCGCAATGTATCAACAATCACCTGACGTGCCGTGGTTTTCCCGGCACCCTCAAGCCCTTCAATTACAATAAATTTGCCTGTCATTGTTTTTTTAATCCGTTACGGTAATCCGCAACCGCCCGGTTGTGATCCCGCAGATTCGTGGTAAATACATGTCCGCCTTTGCCATCCGCGACAAAGTAGAGGTAACCGGTGGTGTCCGGTTTAGCTGCCGCATCCAGCGAGGCGCTGCCCGGCATAGCGATAGGGGTCGGCGGCATACCGTCAATCTGATAGGTATTATACGGCGTTGCCCGCGTCAGGTCGCTGCGGTAAATCGTGCCCTGATAACGATCGCCCATACCGTAGATAACGGTCGGGTCGGTTTGCAGGCGCATTTTCAGTTTCAGCCGGTTCATAAAAACCGAGGCCACTTTTTTGCGTTCACCGTCCACGCCGGTCTCTTTTTCAATCAGCGAGGCCATGATCAGCATTTCATACGGATCCGCATACGGTAAATCCGTGTTACGGGTCTTCCAGGCCGCCGCAAGTTTGTTTTCCATCTGCTGATGCGCGCGTTTCAGGATTTGGGTATCTTCCGTTCCGGCCGTATAGAGATAAGTATCCGGGTAAAAACGCCCTTCCGGGTGACTACCGGCAGGCAGACCGAGCATCTCCGTCAGTTTATCCGCCGGTAAATCCGCGAGGGTCTGTTTCAGGTAAGGCGCTTCTGACAGAATTTTTTGCCAGTCGGCTAATTTACTGCCTTCAACAAAACGGATGCTGAACTGTGCCTCTTTGCCGCTGACAAACAGTTGCAGCATGCTTTTGACGGTCATATCCGGCGTCAGGCGGTAAGTACCTGCTTTGATTTTTGCCAGATCCGGTTCCAGTTGCAGCAGCCAGTCATAGTTATGTGATTCCGGGATAATCCCGCTTTCCGCCAGTTTTTTCTCCAGCGCCACACGACCGGTGCCCGGAGGAATAGTGAAAATCGTCTCTTCTGTGACGGAAATTTTTTGTCCGGAAAATGCTTCCACCTGACTGTAGAGCCAGTACGCCATGCCGCCTGCAACCACAAGCAGCACCAAAAATGTCACAAGGAAAATCCGTGTTTTTTTCATCAGTCATTAACTCTGTTAATTCAGGGTATTGCTGCCGGACAGTGCGGCAAAAGCCGGGTAAAGAGCGAGCGGGAAGTATAATGCCAGTGATTACGGCTGTCCGCACGGATGTCATTGACCGGCATCACCGGCATCAGCGAATTACACATAATCACCTCATCCGCTTTTGCCAGCACCTGCGGAAAACGTCCGGTTTCATAACAGCGGTAACCGCTGTTTTTCAGCACATCCATGATATGCGCACGCATGACACCTGCCACGCCGCATTTGGTCAGTGACGGCGTAAACACATCATCACCGCAGCGCCAGAACAGATTGGCACTGCATCCTTCCGTCAGAATGCCGTCAGTATCACAGACAATGGCTTCATCCGCCTGCTGTTCTGCCACATAACGGCGGATAAGCACCTGCTCCAGCCGGTTCAGGTGTTTGATACCGGCCAGATACGGATTGACGGACAGCGGCACCGGGCTTTTCACCACCGATAAACCGCGATCCTGCAATGCCGGATAATTGACCGGATATGCGGAGCGGATCAGAATCACCACCGGCGGTACATCGGCACGCAGATAACCGCGTCCCTGCTCACCGGCAGAAATAATCATTTTCAGCACTGCATCAGCAGCACCCTCTGCGGCCTGCATTATCCACTGAGTCAACAGCGTGTTATCCGGAGGCGTCAGCCCCAGCCCGGCACAGCCGTTGTGCAACCGGTGCAGATGTCGTGTCAGTAATGCGGGTTTGCTGTTTACAATACGCATCGTGGTAAAACAGCCGTCACCAAACTGCACACTGCGGTCAGAAATCGCAATTGCATGCTGCGGTACACCATTGACCCAGTACTGCGTCTGTTGTGTCATAGCCAACTCATTGTTTTATCGGTTATTATCTAACCGTCATTCAGTATCCGGACAGACCTGTATAATAGTACAGCTGTGATTTTTGTGCAAAACTGCGGTCACGCCGGGCGTCAGATAAAAAAAAAGCGCCGTCAGGCGCTTTTTCTCAGAAAACAGACTCAGATCTTACGGAAAATCAGAGAACCGTTGGTTCCGCCGAAGCCGAAAGAGTTACAGAGTGCGTATTCCATACCTTCCACTTTGCGGGCTTTACCCGGTACAAAGTCGAGTTTGCAGACCGCGTCATCCTGATTATCCAGGTTGATGGTCGGCGGTACAATCTGATCACGCAGTGACAAGATGGTGAAAATGGATTCCACCGCACCGGCAGCACCCAGCAGGTGGCCGGTCATGGATTTGGTTGAACTGACCAGAACTTTCGTTCCTTCACCAAATACTGTTTCAACGGCTTTTGCTTCCGCCACATCACCCGCAAAGGTGGATGTGCCGTGGGCATTAATATAGCCGATGCTGTCAGCTGAAATACCGGCATCCTGAATCGCGTTTGCCATCGCCAGTGCGGCACCATCACCGTTTTCCGGTGGTGATGTCATATGATAAGCATCGCTGCTCATCCCGAAACCGACCAGTTCCGCATAGATTTTCGCGCCGCGGTTTTTCGCGTGTTCGTACTCTTCCAGCACCAGCATACCGGCACCATCACCAAGCACAAACCCGTCACGATCTTTATCCCACGGACGGCTTGCGGCCTGAGGATTATCATTATTGGTGGATAAAGCACGTGCAGCGCCGAACCCGGCAACACCTAATGGTGTGCTGGCTTTTTCAGTTCCGCCGGCAACCATCACGTCCGCATCACCGTAAGCGATGATCCGGGCAGCATGACCAATGTTATGCACGCCGGATGTACAGGCAGTGGCAATGGAAATACTTGGTCCGCGCAGGCCGTACATAATACTCAAATGACCGGCAACCATATTGATGATAGTTGACGGAACAAAGAACGGACTCACTTTACGCGGACCGCCGGCGGCCAGAGAACCGCAGTTTTCTTCAATCAGTCCGAGACCACCAATACCAGAACCAATCGCAGCGCCGATACGGGTTGCATTGGCTTCTGTTACTTCAAGTCCGGAATCCGCAATTGCCCGGATACCGGCTGCAATACCGTATTGAATGAAGAGATCCATCTTCCGGGCATCTTTGCGCGAAATATTAAAATCTTCGTGATTGAAATCTTTTACCATACCCGCGAATTTGGTCGCATGGTTTGAGGTGTCAAAATGATCAATCAGGCTGATACCACTCTGCCCGGCACACACAGCTTTCCAGGATGAATCGACTGTATTACCGACAGGAGATAACATGCCAAGTCCGGTCACAACTACACGACGCTCAGACACGCTTATCCTCCGGGGGGGAAAATAAAAAAACAAGGCGGTCGGATGACCGCCTGGATATGAGGGATGCTTACTTGCCTGCGTTCTCAACGTAGTCAATAGCAGCCTGTACAGTTGTGATTTTTTCTGCTTCTTCGTCTGGGATTTCGATGTCGAACTCTTCTTCCAGAGCCATCACCAGCTCAACTGTGTCAAGAGAATCAGCGCCTAAGTCATCAACGAATGAAGCTTCGTTTTTTACTTCTTCCTCTTTAACATCCAGTTGTTCAACGATGATTTTCTTAACACGTTCTTCGATAGCGCTCATACTATTAAATTTCCTATCAAAACTCGCTATATGCGATGGTTTTCGTAGTTTATAAAATACAGGAAAAGATGCAACCCAATCCCGGCTGGTCTAACCATATAAATACTCACTTTTGCGTGTGTTTACACAAAAACGGCAAATGGTTAGCTCAAACATTAAATCATGTACATGCCACCATTGACATGCAATGTCTCGCCTGTGATGTAAGCCGCTTCAT
This sequence comes from Morganella morganii, assembly GCF_019402645.1. GTDB lineage: Bacteria > Pseudomonadota > Gammaproteobacteria > Enterobacterales > Enterobacteriaceae > Morganella > Morganella morganii_D. The sequence continues at coordinate 894,193 of NZ_VKKS01000001.1, read as the reverse complement.
CAGAAGCTAAGAAGGCTACAGCACTGGCAATCTCTTCAGCATCACCCAAACGGTTAGCAGGAACCTGAGATAAAATGCCTGCACGCTGGTCGTCTGTCAATGCACGAGTCATATCGGTTTCGATAAAACCCGGGGCAACGACGTTAACGGTGATACCACGCGACGCGACTTCACGGGCAAGTGATTTACTGAAACCAATCAGCCCGGCTTTCGCCGCCGCATAGTTAGCCTGTCCGGCATTACCCATCGTTCCGACAACGGAACCGATGGTGACAATGCGCCCGTAACGTTTTTTCATCATGGCGCGCATAACGGCTTTGGACAGACGAAACACGGATGAAAGGTTAGTGTCCAGGATATCCTGCCACTCATCGTCCTTCATACGCATCAACAAGTTGTCACGTGTGATACCTGCATTATTAACCAAAATATCAATTTCGCCAAACTCAGCGCGAATATTTTCTAATACATGGTCAATCGACGCGCAGTCGGTCACGTTCAGCGCAAGGCCTTTACCCTTTGCGCCTAAGTATTCACTGATAGCTGCCGCACCGCTTTCGCTGGTTGCAGTACCAATCACAGTTGCACCACGTGCTGCTAATTTCTCAGCAATTGCACGGCCGATTCCGCGGCTCGCACCGGTGACAAGGGCAATTTTGCCTTCAAAGCTCATCTCAACCTCAGCGATTTTCAAGTGCTGTTTCCAATGATGCCATATCATTGACAGCAGATGATGTTAATGTTTTCACAATACGCTTAGTCAGCCCGGTCAGTACTTTGCCCGGCCCTGCTTCCAGCAGATCTTCAACACCCTGCGCGGCCATAAACTCAACAGTTTCAGTCCAGCGTACCGGATTATAAAGCTGACGGACTAATGCATCACGAATTGCATCGGCGGAAGTCTCTATCTTAACATCAACATTGTTCACAACAGAAAAGATTGGTGTATTAAATGTGATATTTTTTAGCGCGACGGCTAATTTATCAGCAGCCGGCTTCATTAATGCACAATGTGACGGCACACTGACCGATAACGGCAGCGCACGTTTTGCACCGGCTTCTTTACATAATGCCCCGGCACGCTCAACCGCGTCTTTTTCACCAGCGATAACCACCTGCCCCGGTGAGTTAAAGTTAACCGGAGACACCACTTGTCCCTGTGCTGCTTCTTCACAGGCTTTGGCAATAGCGTCATTTTCCAGACCGATAATCGCATACATCGCACCGGTACCGGCAGGAACCGCTTCCTGCATCAGACGGCCGCGTAATTCCACCAGTTTAATGGCTTCTTTAAAATCGATCACTCCGGCACAGACCAGCGCGGAATATTCCCCCAGGCTGTGACCGGCCATCATGGCAGGCATTGCACCGTTCTTTTCCTGCCAGACACGCCAGATGGCTACAGAGGCCGCCAGCAGTGCCGGCTGGGTCTGCCGGGTGTTATTCAGCTCTTCTTCCGGCCCGTTCTGAACGAGTGCCCATAAGTCATACCCCAGTTCAGCCGATGCTTCGGCAAAGGTTGCCTCCACGACCGGAAAATGAGCCGCGAGGTCAGCCAGCATACCGACTGACTGAGAACCCTGTCCCGGAAATACCATTGCATATGCAGACATGATTTAGCTTCCTGATAAATTAAAAACGAATTAAAGCTGAACCCCAGGCGAAACCGCCGCCGAAGGCTTCAATCAGAATCAGCTGACCGCGTTTGATGCGCCCGTCACGAACCGCTTCGTCGAAAGCAGTCGGCACAGAGGCCGCAGAGGTGTTGCCGTGGCGATCAAGGGTTACGACGACTTTATCCATGCCCATATTTAATTTTTTTGCTGTGGCACTGATAATGCGCAGGTTTGCCTGATGAGGCACCAGCCAGTCAAGTTCTGATTTATCAATATTATTCGCCACCAGCGCTTCTTCAACGACGTTGGCTAATTCACGGACCGCCACGCGGAACACCTCATTGCCTGCCATCGTCAGGTACGCCGGTTTTTCGCTGTCGTTGCGATCTTTATTCGGTAATGTCAGCAGGTCGCCGTAACGACCGTCCGCATGTAAATGGGTGGAAAGGATACCCGGTTCTTCGGACGCTTCAACCACAAAGGCACCCGCGCCGTCACCAAACAGGATAACAGTACCGCGATCAGCCGGATCCAGCGTTTTTGCCAGCACATCCGAGCCGATAACCAGGGCTTTTTTCGCCATACCGGTTTTAATGAATTGATCCGCCACGCTGATGGCATAGCTGAAACCGGCACACGCCGCAGCCACATCAAAGGAGATGCAGCTGTCAATGCCCAGCAGTTTCTGAATTTCACAGGCAGCACTCGGAAAACCGTGAGTGGAAGAGGTGGTGCCCACCACAATCAGATCGATATCACCGGCAGGAATACCCGCCATATCCAGTGCGTTCAGTGCTGCCTGATGGCCCATCGTGACAACCGTTTCATCATCACCGGCCAGACGGCGCTCACGGATACCAGTACGAGTAACAATCCACTCATCGGATGTGTCGACCATTTTTTCCAGATCAGCGTTTGTGCGAATTTGTGCAGGAAGATAGCTCCCGGTTCCTAAAATTTTTGTATACATATTAGTTAGTTACTCTTGGGTAATACCATAGCGAGGCGGGATGCAATGCGTTCCGGCACCTGCTTTTCAACGGTCTGAACCGCCTGCGTTATGGCAGCGTTGAATGCACTTATATTCGCCGCACCGTGACTTTTAATCACAATGCCGCGTAATCCTAACAGAGAAGCACCGTTATACTGGTCGGGGTTCAGGTGGCTGAAACGTTTATTCAGCCATTTTGTCACCACTTTCTTCACAAATTTGTACAGCAGAGATGACGATTTGCCTTCATTCTGTGATTTAAACATAGAAAGGATCACACGAATCACCCCTTCCATGGTTTTCAGGGTAACGTTACCCGCGAAGCCGTCACAGACCAGCACATCGGTTTTACCGGTCAGCAGTTCGTTACCTTCTGCATAGCCGATATAATTGATGTCCGGTATCGATTTCAGCACAATGGCTGCTTCGCGGATATTGTCGGGTCCCTTGGTTTCCTCTTCGCCGATATTCAGTAATGCCACGCGCGGATGAGAAATGCCCGCCACATCTTCTGCCATTACAGCACCCATCACCGCAAACTGCACCAGCATGTCACTGCTGCACTCCGCGTTTGCCCCCAGATCAAGCAATACCGTTTTGCCTTTCTTCTGATTCGGCACCAAGGTCATCAGTGCCGGGCGTTCGATGCCTTCAATGGATTTCAGCATCAGTTTCGCCAGCCCCATCAGCGCCCCGGTATTTCCGGCACTGACACACGCCTGCGCCTCCCCTTCTTTTACCAGCTCCAGCGCTATACGCATGGATGTGCCCTTACTCTGGCGGATAGCCTGAGAAGGTTTGGCATCACCGGCAATCGTCTCATAGGCAGGGATCACCCGCAGACGAGTGAGCAGCTCAGCATTCTGGTTTGCAAGCAGAGGAGAAATGGAATCAGGGTGCCCGACCAGCAACAGGGTGAGCTTTGGATTAGATGCCAGTGCCTGCAGCGAGGCAGGCACTGTGACATGGGGGCCGATATCCCCACCCATGGCATCTAACGCGATGGTTAGATTAGTCAAGATATCAACGTGCTTAAAAAGCAGCAGATTACTTGTTGATTACCTTACGACCACGGTAGTAACCATCAGCGGTCACATGGTGGCGCAGATGAGTTTCACCAGAGGTTTTGTCAACAGAAACCAGAGTTGCTGACAGTGCATCATGAGAGCGACGCATACCACGTTTGGAACGAGTTGGTTTATTTTGTTGTACGGCCATTGACCTTACTCCTTAAGTACTTTTCTTTAAACTGGCTAATGCGGCAAACGGATTTGGCTTTTCTGCTTCCGGAGGAAGCTCACCAAAGACTTTCACCGCGTCGGACACTTCACAGTGTTCAGAATCATGTACCGGAACCACAGGCAGAGAAAGAATTAATTCATCTTCAATCATTGCCAGTAAATCTGTTTCACCAAAATCATTTACGTCAATTGGCTCATACTCTTCCGGTAATGCCTCAGCCTGTTCATCGCTGACAACAGGGCTGAAACAATACGTTGCGCGGACATGAAGCGGGAAGATATTACCACACCGCTGACACTCAAGTGAAACATCAGTTTCTGCTGTTCCCTTAATGACTGTCAGACGCTGTGGATCGATTTCAAACGTCAAATCAACATCAACGTCGCTGTCCACACTGACTACCGATTCGGCTAACCGCGTAACCTGCTCAGGTGCATAGCACCCCCGGTAATCCAGACGCTTCTGCGCGGCGCGCTTTGCATCAATAGTCAGAGGTAATTTTATCTTTTGCATAAGGCGCGCATCTTATATTCGTAAGACGATATAGTCAAAGAAAATATAGACAGCAAAGAGGGCGGTAACCTGCCTTCCCGCTAAAAATACACTCAATAAGCGGCGCATAGTTTAGAATGAGTTTATTCTTTTTACCACGATTTTCGGAATATTTATGATCTCACTGGTTCTGGCCTCCACCTCCCTGTACCGCAAAGCCCTGCTGGAGAAACTCGGCATTCCGTTTGTGTCCGCCGCCCCCGGCACGGATGAAACCCCGTATCCGGCAGAAGATGCGCAGTCTCTGGTGATGCGTCTGGCGCGCGAAAAAGCCCGTTCGCTGACACAGCAGTACCCTGACAGCCTGATTATCGGCTCTGATCAGGTCTGTGTGCTGGACGGGGAAATCACCGGCAAACCGCATCACTATGATGCCGCTTTTGCACAACTGCGCAAAGCCTCCGGTCAGTGCATCACCTTTTATACCGGGCTGAGTCTGTATAACAGTGCTACCGGGGAAGATCACACGATATGTGAACCTTACCACGTGCATTTCCGTACACTGGATAATGACGAAATCCGTGCCTATCTGCTGGCAGAAACGCCGTATCAGTGTGCGGGAAGCTTTAAATCCGAAGGATTAGGAATCGCCTTATTTAAAAAATTGCAGGGAGATGACCCTAATACACTGATAGGATTACCGCTGATCCGCCTGACTGAATTACTGATTCAGGCCGGATACAACCCACTGCGGATACCCCGCTGACATTTATCCGGGGTATCCGATGACTGTTAAGGAACTGACATGAAGCTGAAAATGATCGCTGCCGCAACGCTGCTGTTCAGCGCAGCAGGCCTGGCTGCCCCGTCACTGGCGGACAAAACCACCTTTGTTGCCGACTGTACAAAAGGCGCTGTGACCAACCTGAAAAACCCGGACAACCGCAGTAAAGTCCCGGCGGTCTGTGAGTGTGTATATGACAACTCACTGGCAAAATTCGGCAAAGACGGGCTGACTAAACTGGATGATCAGATCCGTAAAGGTCAGAAACTGACAGAACAGGATTCTCAGGCTATCGGTGAGATTGCACAGAGCTGCACCACAAAGATTATCGGTGTACAGACGCAGTAACCACAGAATTAGATCCGTATAAGAAAAAACCCGCGTCCGGCGCGGGTTTTTTATACCTGTTCTCTGGCTTATTTTGCCTGTTTCGACCGCAGCACGGTCAGACAGTGACACAGTTTTTCATCTAACGGCGCCTGCAGGCGCATCGCCTCTCCGGTAGACGGATGGGTAAAGGCGAGTGCCGCCGCATGTAAAAACAGCCGGTTAAGACCCGTCCCTTTCAGTTGTGCATCAAACTGAGTATCACCGTAACGGTTATCAAACGCGATAGGATGCCCCGCATGAAGCGTATGCACACGGATCTGATGTGTGCGGCCGGTTACCGGACTGGCTTTGACCAGTGTGGCAGACTCAAAGCGCTCTTCCACTTTAAACCGCGTTTCCGATGGTTTGCCTTCCGGACTGACTTTCACCACGCGCTCGCCGCTCCGGAGAATATTTTTCAGCAGCGGAGCCTGCACCACTTTCACTGAGGACTGCCACTGACCACGCACCAGTGCCAGATAATCTTTCTGCATCTGTTTCAGACGCAGTTGTTCATGCAGCGCCCGCAGTGCAGAGCGTTTTTTGGCGATCAGCAGAATTCCGGATGTATCGCGGTCAAGCCGGTGAACCAGTTCCAGGAAACGCGCCTCCGGGCGCAGCGCCCGCATTGCCTCAATCACACCGAAACTCAGACCGCTGCCGCCGTGTACCGCCGTACCGGCCGGTTTATTAATCACCAGAATATGATCATCTTCATATAATACACACTCTGCGAGTGCAGAGACTTTATCCAGTTTCACCGACACCGGGGCATCATTTTTCTCTGCCACACGCACCGGCGGAATACGGATGCTGTCCCCGTCCGCGATTTTGTATTCCGGCTTAATCCGGCCTTTATTTACGCGCACCTCTCCTTTACGGATGATGCGGTAAATCATGCTCTTCGGCACCCCTTTGAGGCGCGCGAGCAGAAAATTATCAATACGCTGGCCGGCTTCATCGCCGGTCACAACAACAAATTGAACTGTCTGATTATCAGTTTTCATGAAACGGGGGGCTATCCTCTGAACCGTTGCTCCGTAAACCGGTATACTTTTCCGGTGAAACAGGCGGCAAATGTGCATCAATGTTTTACGCGGCTATTTTCCCATTTTTTCCGGAAAAAGACCAAGGATTAACGTCATTAACAAATTTCTGCATAATTTTCACCGAAACATGCAATGTCACCTTGCTATAACCACACCGGCAATGGAATAATGCATGCGCCGATTTTGGCAAAACAGATATTTTATCTTTGTCTGACCGATGACAACGCAGCAATGGCGTAAGACGTTATTTCCGGTCAGATAATCAGCGGGCTGCGGGTTGCAGCTTACCGGGCCGGCATCGCGTATAAACGTGATTTTCAGCCGGCAACGGGGATTCAGACAAGACTGAACCTCACCGACACAATTTGCACCTCTATACGATCGACAGCCGGGAGGCTGACGGTGCGGTAAAAGCCACGAGGTCATCGGTTCCGGTAGCAATGAGATTGCCCGCAGCGCACTAATTAAATGAAAAAATTGAGTAACTTATAATGAAAAGAATGTTAATCAACGCAACTCAGCAGGAAGAGTTGCGTGTTGCCCTTGTTGACGGGCAACGCTTGTATGATCTGGATATCGAAAGCCCCGGTCACGAACAAAAAAAAGCAAACATCTATAAAGGGAAAATCACCCGTATTGAACCGAGTTTAGAAGCTGCTTTTGTTGACTATGGCGCAGAACGTCACGGTTTCCTCCCCGTCAAAGAAATTGCCCGCGAGTATTTCCCTGCTAATTACCATGCCTCCGGCCGCCCGAATATTAAAGATGTCCTGAAAGAAGGTCAGGAAGTCATTGTGCAGGTGGACAAAGAAGAGCGCGGTAATAAAGGGGCTGCACTCACCACCTTTATCAGTCTGGCCGGCAGCTATCTGGTTCTGATGCCGAATAACCCGCGTGCCGGGGGGATTTCCCGCCGTATCGAAGGGGATGACCGCACTGAGCTGAAAGAAGCCCTGTCTGCACTGGATGTCCCGGACGGTATGGGCCTGATTGTCCGCACCGCTGGTGTGGGCAAATCCGCCGATGCCCTGCGCTGGGATCTCGAGTACCGTATCAAGCACTGGGAAGCCATCAAAAAAGTCGCTGAAGGCCGCCCTGCCCCGTTCCTGATCCATCAGGAAAGTAATGTTATTGTCCGCGCGTTCCGTGATTATCTGCGCCCGGACATCGGTGAAATCCTCATCGATAACCCGAAAATTCTGGATCTGGCGCGCAAGCACATCACCGCTATCGGTCGTGCGGATTTTGCCAGCAAAATCAAACTGTACCAGGGCGAAGTGCCGCTGTTCAGCCACTATCAGATCGAATCGCAGATTGAATCCGCTTTCCAGCGCGAAGTCCGTCTGCCGTCCGGCGGTGCGATTGTTATCGACACCACCGAAGCCCTGACCGCTATCGATATCAACTCCTCCCGCTCGACGCGCGGCGGTGATATCGAAGAAACCGCATTTAACACCAATCTGGAAGCCGCGGATGAAATTGCCCGCCAGTTGCGCCTGCGTGACCTCGGCGGCCTGATTGTTATCGACTTTATCGATATGACGCCGGTCCGCCATCAGCGCGAAGTGGAAAACCGCATGCGCGAAGCGGTGCGTCAGGATCGTGCCCGTATTCAGATTGGCCGTATTTCCCGCTTTGGTCTGCTGGAGATGTCCCGTCAGCGCCTGAGCCCGTCACTGGGTGAATCAAGCCACCATGTGTGTCCGCGATGCAGCGGCACCGGGACAGTGCGTGATAACGAATCACTGGCTCTCTCCATTCTGCGTCTGATTGAAGAAGAAGCGCTGAAAGAAAATACCCATCAGGTACATGCGATTGTACCGGTGCCGGTAGCCTCTTATCTGCTGAACGAGAAACGTCAGGCAGTCAGTGCGATTGAAGCACGTCAGGCCGGTGTCAGTGTCATTATCGTGCCGGACAATCAGATGGAAACCCCGCATTTCCGCGTGGTTCGTGTCCGTAAAGGTGATGAAGTCAGCACGCTGAGCTACCGCCTGCCGGAGAAATACGAAGCAGAGTCCGCTGCCGGTGAAGAAGAGGAAATGCAGGAACGCCGTGCGCCGGAACAACCGGCCATCAATGCCTTTGCAATTACATCCGACGCACCGGTACCGGCACAATCTGCTGCTGCCCGTAAACCGGAAAGTAAACGCGATAACCGTCAGGACAAGCAGGCACCTGCTGCTTCTGAAGGTGGTTTCTTCAGCCGTCTTATCAAAAAATTGTTCGGCTCCGCACCTGCTGCGGCAGAAGAAACTGAGCAGAAAGAGAAGAAACAGAGTAACGACAACAATCGCCGCGGCGGAAATGATCGTAACAAACAGCGCCGTAACCGTCGTGACCGCAATGATCGCAATGGCGAACGTACCGAACGCGCTGAGCGCCCTGAGCGCAGCGAACGCAGTGATAACGAATCGCGTAACAAACGCGATCGCGACACCGTAAATGAGCCGCGTAAAGGCCGCAATCAGAATACGCCGAACGAAGATCTGACACCGGAAGAACTGGCTGCCCGCGAAGCACAGCAGCAGTTACGCCGTGAACAGCGTGCAGAACGTCAGCGCCGCCGTCAGGAAGAGAAACGTGCTCAGCAGGATGCGAAAAAACTGCGTGCCCAGCAGGAAGATCAGGACGCCCTGAACAATGACGGCAATACGGAAGATGATGATGCACCGGCTCCGGTTCGTCAGCGCCGTACCCGCCGCCAGCTGAACGGGTCTGTCCGTGTCACTGATGGTGAAACACAGACTAAACCGGTTGTTGCCGAGCCGGTTCCGGTTGTTACCGGCAACGCACCGGCGGCCGTTTCTGCGGAGACAGAGGTACCGGCAACGGCTGAAAACAATGGTGATGAAACACACAGTGATAACATTCTGCCGCGCCGCTCCCGCCGTTCACCGCGTCATCTGCGGGTGAGTGGCCAGCGCCGCCGCCGTTATCGTGAAGACCGTCAGCTGACACAGTCTCCGGTTCCGCTGGAGATGGCTGTATTCTCTCCTGAACTGGCTTCCGGTAAAGTGTGGATCCGGTATCCGGTTGTAACACCTGCCGCACAGGCAGAACAGGACGTGACAACAGATATTCCGGAAATCACCGAAACCACCGCTGTGATGACAGAAACAGCGGTTGTCACTCAGGTTGTGGCTGAAACCACAGAAACAACCATTGTGGCAGAACAGTTCTCTCTGACCGTTGCTTCTGAAGCACCTCAGGCCGCTGCTCCGGAAGAAACGCCGGTTGCTGATAGTGTGGCTGAGCCGGTACCGGCAGAAATACCGGCACCGGAAATCGCTGAGATTGCGGCAGATGAACCTGTGGTAACTGAAGAAGTTGTTGCAGTTGCAGAACCTGTTACCGCACCGGTTGCAGCACCGGTTACTGAAACAACGGTCGTGACAGCCGGACGCCATGCGTACTCACCGATGACCAAAGCTCCTGCTCCGGTAACCACCGGCGAAATCTTTGTTGTCACCGAATATCAGCGTGAAGCCCGTGAAGCATATCCGCTGCACGGCGCAGGCGGTCATGCAGCTACCAGCCATGCTGCATCAGAGCCGTCAAAAACGTTGCTCTGATAACCTGCACTGCACTGAAAAAGGCTCCCCCGGGAGCCTTTTTTTCATCTTTTTTTCAAAAAAAACCGCGAATACATTATCCACGGTTCCTGCTGTTCTGCTTACGCGATTACTTAATATCTTTGATATCGCCCATCGCTTTGAGTTCTCTGGAGATTTCGCGGCGCTCTTTTGACAGATCCGCGTTTTTGATGATGTACTCATCCACACGGTCTTCATAGTCACTGCGCATATTAGCAATGATGGCCTGGATATCTTCAATGGACATACCCGGCTTGATGTATTCACTCAGGTTATCAAGCAGAAGTACTCGTTTCTGGTTATCACGAATTTTCTTTTCGTTGTCAGTTATTTCACGCAGTATTTTGTTTTTACGGCGAAACATACGAACGAACTCCAGGACATTGTGAAAGGAAGGCTTGGTTGTGTTGTCCATTATTCTACCCTTAGTCATATCTGAAATGTGATTCATTAAACAATACAGGTTAACCATGACTGCCGACAAGCAATTCCGCCGGTTTTCGTCAGTGTTATTCAGTGTAGCGTATTTCTGTGCGGAATTGTTTCAGCCGATGTAAGTTCCGCACAAAATACCGCAATTTTGTGAGATCCGCCATCAGATACCGTTACGGGGATAACCGGTACTGAAATTGGTATTTTTTCTCCGATTTGTTACCCTGTAGCCTATCATTTATCAGAAAACGGGCCATACGGTGTCTTCAGCACAATTTTTCTTTCACGATTACGAAACCTTCGGACAGGATCCTGCCGGTGACCGCCCGGCGCAGTTTGCCGGTGTCCGCACTGACAGTGAATTCAATATTATCGCCGACCCGGTGATTGCCTACTGCGCCCCGGCAGATGATTATCTGCCGCAACCGGCCGCTGTGATGATAACCGGTATCACACCGCAGGAAGCCCTGCAGAAGGGAGTTAATGAGGCGCAGTTTGCCAAATTGATTCATGACACCTTTACACAGCCGGATACCTGTATTCTCGGCTATAACAGCATTCGTTTTGATGATGAAGTCACCCGTAATATTTTTTACCGGAATTTTTACGATCCGTATGCCTACAGCTGGATGAACCGCAATTCGCGCTGGGATCTGATTGATATCACCCGCGCCTGTTATGCTCTGCGCCCCGATGGTACAAACTGGCCGGAAAATGACGAGGGATTGCCGGGCTTTAAGCTGGAGCACCTGACCGCTGCCAACGGCATCGCCCATGAAAATGCCCACGATGCGATGGCTGATGTATACGCCACCATCGCCATGGCAAAACATCTGCGGGGAGCACAACCACGCCTGTTTGATTATTTTTTCAGTCTGCGCGATAAGCGCAAACTCGCGGCACTGATTGATATTCCGTCCATGAAGCCGCTGGTGCACGTGTCCGGCATGTTCGGGGCTGCCCGCGCCAATACCAGTCTGGTTGCCCCGCTGGCGTGGCATCCGGATAACCGCAATGCCGTGATTATGTGTGACCTGGCCGGTGACCTGACCCCGCTGCTGACACTGGACGCCGATACCCTGCGCGAACACCTGTATACCCGCCGTGATGAACTGCCGGACGGCGCATCACCGGTGCCGCTCAAACTGGTGCATATCAATAAGTGTCCTATCCTCGCACCGGAAAATACGCTGCGCCCGCAGGATGCACAACGTATCGGGCTCGATAAAGACTTATGCGCCCGCAATGCGGAACTGCTGCATCAGCATCCTGAGATCCGTGAAAAAGTAGTGGCTGTTTTCGCAAAACCGCGTGAATTTCCGGCGCAGAATGATGTGGATCGTATGATTTATCAGGGCTTTTTCAGTGATTCGGATAAAGCGGCAATGACCATTATCCGCGAAACAGATCCGAAAAATCTGCCGGCGCTGGCACTGAGTTATCAGGATGCGCGCCTGCCCGGGTTACTGTTCCGTTACCGCGCACGAAATTTCCCCGGCACACTCGATGAAAGCGAACAACAGCGCTGGCTTGCTCACCGTCGTAACGTATTTAATCAGGACAATTTAACGCGTTATTTTGAGCAAATTGGCGAAATGATGCAGGAATATCAGCATGATGCGAATAAGACAGAGTTACTGAAGAAACTGGTGCAATACGCGCAGCGCCTGGCGGAATAACCGGACAGACCGCCGGGAGGAACACTCCCGGCGGCAAAATTATCCTGCTTTATTAGCGGTATAGAACACCCGGCACAGGGATTCCCTGTACTTCGGACAAACAGAGACCAGCCGCGTGCGGCTCTCTGTATCCCGTCCCAATTCTTTCAGCACCCCTTTGGTAATCAGTGAATCCGCACTGCTGTGCTTGATGCCGATACTGACATTTTCATCACGGGCATTAAGAATATACACAATCAGCGCCCGCTCATCAGCGCTGAGGTTATGCAAAACCTCTGCTTTATGGCATTTAACCTGAACCGCTTTGCCGAAGGCATTTTTGAGTCTTTTAAACATAATCACCAGTAAACAGGGAGAAAAGCTGATTATAATAAAATTAATCCCTTATTAACATTACTGATTTATACGGCATAGTAATGAAAAAATCCGGTTACAAACATAACCGGATTTTTTATACATCTGAAAGATCATTTCTGATGCTGACTACAGCCACATCCTTCGTACCCTTCACCCCAGTATTTTAATTTACTGGTTTTACCCAGCCCCGGGTTCAGGGTATTGGTCGGATCCGTCGCTTTATAGAAGGCTTTCAGCTGTGGTTTGGCTTTATACAAATGGCCGACATTATGCTCTGCCGGATATTCCGCCCCGCGCGTATTAAGGATTTCCAGCATCTCTTCTTTCAGTGCATGCGGATCCACCCCTTTTTTCACAATATAGTCCTGATGAAAAACATGGCATAAAAAATGTCCGTAGTAGAGTTTATGCACCAGTTTGTTCTCAATTTCCGGCGGCAGAACTTCCAGCCACGCCTGATCATTGCGGCGCAGTGCAATATCCAGGGCGAGGATATCCTCCACTTTACTGCTGTTGACCGCGTGATAACGGATAGCGGCACCGGCAGCCACAAAGCGGTGCAGGAAAGCAGCAGCGCCTTCTTTGGCATCACATTCAAAGAAGGCACCTTCTGCATTGTCAAAGAAACCGCTCAGCCAGCGGCGGGCTTCATCAATCCCCTCACCGGCCATTTTCAGCATCAGGTGATGCTCATATTTATCACGGTACTCTTCCATCCGGCGCGGCAGATGATTCGGCCACAAATGACTGAACAGCTGCATCGTACGGTCAATCAAATTTTTCGGCAGCAGCGGAATTTTATTAAAGACGGCATCCATCCGCCCTTTGATAGTGAACATTTTCGGCATTTTTTCAGTGCCGAGTTTATCAATCATCAGGAAACTGTCTTTGCCGTAGACTTTCGCAATGTCATAACACTCGCGGTGCATATATTCACCGGCCACCGGCAGGTGATCGAAATTGGCAAGAATATGACGGCGGATATCTTCAAGTACCGAAGGGGTATTGGTGCCGATATAGAAAACTTTGCTCTCTCCCTGAGACGGGAAGGTATCAAGACGGACCGCAAACACCGCCAGCTTACCGGCACAGCCGGAGGCTTCAAACAGACGGCGTTCATCGGCATTGAAACGGGACGGGGTATCGGCATCCACATCACGGATACGCTGATGATAATCATGGTCAGAGGCCGGTTTATCCGTATCCTCAATATCCGCATCCTGATACTGCCGATATTCCAGGCAATTCAGAATCTCTTCAGGAGTAGATCCTAAATCAATCCCCAGATGGTTTACCAGCTCTGCAGTGCCGTCCGCATTGACGCGGCCGTACAGCGCCAGTTCCGTATAAGCAGGACCGCGCTGCACCAGCGAACCGCCGGAGTTATTACAAATCCCGCCGACCACGGATGCCCCGATACAGGAAGAGCCAATCACGGAATGCGGCTCACGGCCCAGCGGTTTCAGCACTTTTTCCAGATGCCACAGGGTGCTGCCCGGTAACGCCACGACCTGCTGCTGTTTTGTCAGTACCTGAATTTTATCGAGGCGCAGTGTGCTGATAATGACAATCTCACGGTCATAATCATCCCCGCTCGGCGTGGAACCCTCTGTCAGACCGGTATTGGCCGCCTGCATGATCACAATTCTGTCAGCCTCAACGGTAGCTTTAAACACCTGCCACAATTCATACAGCGTGCCGGGGAACACTACCGCCAGCGCGCTGCCCTCACCGGAACGAAAGCCCTTACGGTAACGCTCTGTTTTACGAGGCACGGTTAAAATGTGTTTATGACTGACAATGTCTGTCAGTGCCTGAATAAGACGTGCGCTGTCAGGTTGCTGACTGTTGATCATACTTCCCCCCCGATTCTGATTACTTATTGTTCATTAAGTAATTATGCCTCTTATCTTATTTATAATACAAATACTATTTTTAACAAATTTAACAGATTACCCACGAAACTCTTTTATTTAAACAGATTGATCAGCAGCGTCACCATCATAATCCCGACCGTCAGGATCAGGATTTTGCGGACAATTTCACCGTTGGTGCGAATGGCGTGCTGACTGCCGAGGTGATTCCCGGGCAAACTGGCGGCAATCATCGGGATACTGAGCAGGAACGCGATATGCCCGGCCATAATAAAGGCGGTCAGTCCGCCGGCATTCGAGGCCGGGTTAAAGATTTTCGGGGGTGGCGGAGGATTTCGGCAGATCAAGGTTGTTAATCAGAAACAAACAGATAATAAAGATACTGCCGGTACCCGGCCCGAAAAAGCCGTCATAAAAACCGACAATAAAGCAGGTAAAGAAAACCAGCCGCACAGATTTACATACTGTACTGCCCTGTTGCGTACCACCGGATTTGCCTTTAAAAAAAGCGGCCAGCATAAAAGCAGGGATCAGAATCAGCCCCGCACCGCCTGCAATGGAATCAATATATCCTGCCACAAAAGAGGCGATCACCAGCAGTGCCAGCCCCGCATAAAAATAGTCTGCCATCAGACTGTGCTCAATATACATCCGCATTCCTTAATTATTATTATTTACTTTACTTTCAGTGGGTTACTATATGCGATTACACATAAAAAAACGGCACACAGAACCAAACTGTGTGCCGTTTCAGGGATAAGGAACTGCTTAAAAACTTACTGTTCCGGCATCTGCGGCATCGGGCGGCGGAAGCGGCGGGTCAGCCATAACATATAGATCAACCCCAGTGCGCCCCAGCTCAGTCCTAATTCCATCGATTTCGCATCGAGGTTAAACCAGAGCACGGTGACTGTCGCGGCACCGATAATCGGCAGCAGCAGGTAGTTAATCTGGTCACCCAGCGTCTTATTACGGCGCTCGCGGATATAGAACTGTGAAATTACAGACAGATTGACGAAGGTGAACGCCACCAGTGCCCCGAAGTTAATCAGTGCGGTTGCGGTAACCAGATCAAACCAGACTGCACTCATCGCCAGGATACCCACCAGCAGCACGTTCAGTGCCGGAGTACGCCATTTCGGATGCACGTAGCCAAAGAATTTCTCCGGGAACACGCCATCACGACCCATTACATACATCAGACGGGATACCCCTGCCTGTGCCGCCATACCGGAAGCCAGTACGGTCACGCAGGAGAATACCAGAATGATGGACTGGAAGAAGGCACCGGCCACCATGTACATAATTTCAGGCTGTGACTCTTCCGGATTGTTGAAACGGGACACATCCGGGAAATAGAGCTGCAGGAAATAAGAGACCGCGATAAAGATCAGACCACCAATCAGTGCGGTCAGGAAAATCGCTTTCGGGATCACTTTCCCGGCATTCGGTGTTTCTTCCGACAGTGAGCTGATACCGTCAAATCCCAGGAAGGAGAAGCACAGTATGGTCGCCCCGCTTATCATCGGGATCATTTCCGCGTCAATGGAGGCAAACGGACGGACGGAAAGCAGCGTACCCGCCCCTTCACCCGCAGACACACCACGGACCAGCAGACCGACAAACACAATCATCACGGCAACCTGTACCACGACAATCCCGGTATTCAGGTTTGCCACGACATTAATGCCGCGCAGATTAAATAATGTCATCAGGAAGACCAGACCCGCGACGAAGATCCATGGCGGACAGTCCGGGAAGATAGCCTGAAGATAAATTTTTGCCAGCAGAATGTTGATCATCGGCATGAACAGGTAGTCCAGCAGTGATGACCAGCCGACCATAAAGCCGATATGCGGGCTCATGGATTTCTGGGCATAGGTATACGCCGAGCCTGCGGACGGGAACCGTTTAACCAGTTTTCCGTAACTCAGCGCAGTAAAAAGAATGGCTGTCAGTGCGATAGCATAAGAGGTCGCAACATGACCGCTGGTAATTTCAGACACAATCCCGAAGGTATCGAAGATGGTCATCGGCTGCAGGTAAGCAAGCCCCATCATGACAACCTGAACGAGAGTTAGTGTTTTTGCGAGTTGTACGCGGTTATTGGCAGCAGTACGGTTCAGGCCAATATCAATTGCAGAATTATGCGACATGAGCGAATCCTCCCGTAACACCGACAATCATACTGATACTACTATCAGATGGCGTGTTACCGGGAAGACTTCGCATCTGCCTGTAGGCAGTGAAGTAAGAAGAGGTTTGGAGTGCTGAGCAGGAGCGCCGTGCTCCGTAGTCATCGTTACAGCAGCCAGCGCCGATTGGCACAGGTGCAAAAGTGAAAAATTGCGCCATTTATCGCATCCTCATACCGGTGTTTATCGTCCGGTGTAATTCAGTAAACAGTTATCCGGCCTATCGGCCCCTTTTTGTCGGTGACAATATTTTAGTGCAAAAAAAAAACCGATGCGTATAAATGCATCAGTTATTTTTTTGGATGGCGCATTCTGCACCCCCCGGTCATAAATTTCAAGCTTTGTTCGCCCTGATCAGGCAATTTTTTTCTATACCGGTTTAGCGGCAGAATTTCCGTGACGAAACTTTGAATATTTATAGCCAAAACGTTAAAAAATCCGGCGAATCGTGCATTTCTCAGTCACTCTGCCTGCCATAAAAAAACACGACGCCCGGAAAAGGACGCCGTGTTTCGACACATAATAATGAATGATGGTTACATCAGAAGTTATAATTCAGGCCAATGTTGTAACGGCGGCCTTCAAGAGCTGCACCATAATTTTCGGAATCAACACGCTTATCAAAGATATTATATACCCCTGCTGCTATCGTCACATCCTTCCATGCCTTATAGCTGGCTCCGATATCCATGAAACCGTATGATGGCGTACCGTCGCTCATGCCGCGGCGACCACGGAAATCGGATGTTTTACCGCGGAAGTTATAGCGGGTCCATGTTTCCCAGTCAGCATCTATATTCCAGGTTAACGTGGCATTACCCATGTGTTTCGGTAATTTATTTAATGGTTTACCGGTAAAATCGCCGCTGCGCTGTTCAGAATCTGTAAAGGTATAGTTCGCTGCCAAATCGAGATTATCAATAATATCCCAATTCATCGTGGCTTCCACGCCGGTAATCCGGGCTTTATCTACGTTTTCGCGGGTACTGATAAATTTATATTTTTTCCCCTGGTAAACACACTCTCCCCGCGCTTTTTTACCATCGCCATCAGTACAAGCCCGTGTTTCCATAATTTTATCTTTAAAATCAGTATTATAAACTGTCAAACCAAGATTCAGGTTATCCTGGTTATTCCAGATAATACCAATTTCTTCAGTAACGCTTTTTTCCGGTTTCAGATTGGCATTACCGAGGATAATGGCAGGATCACCGCCACCACCGGTAATTTGTCCCCAGTTTGGTGACACCTGGCGAAGATCCGGAGAACGGTAGCCTGCAGAAACCCCGCCTTTCAATGTCCACATTTCATCAATATGCCAAACACCATAAACGCGCGGAGTCCAGTGTGACCCGAAGTTTTCATCCTTATCCATACGTAAACCGCCGGTCAGGGTGAAATCATTGGTAAGCGCCCAGTCATCTTCTGCAAATAATGCCCAGCTATAACGATTTAAGGCATTTGCTCCGCCTTCCAGCTGGTTTGAGCTGTCATCTTTCAGATCTTCATAGCGGTACTGTCCGCCAATACTTAATGTGTGTGCATCAAAATTAAATACTGTCTGATTTTTTACCAGAGTATCTGTATATTTCATCTGACGGCCGGGGTTTTTAGATTCATCACGCTGAACAAACGTATTGATATTTCCCCAGTCATATAAACCATCATGAGTTAATGCATAGTTTGTACGTTCATAACGGTTATAGCCATCTTCACTTTCTGTGGATTTGCCCTGATGATAATCACGGTTTTGCCGGTCAACTTTGAAATCAAAGTCTAAGGTATTTTGTTCATCCGGTGTCCACGACAATGTACCACCGCCGCTGCGGACAATCTGACGGTTAAAACCATCAATAATTCTGTCTTCACCACGATGAGAATAGAGTGCGTTTACTTTCATACCCAGCTTGCCGTCAATTAACGGACCTGCTGCATATAAACTACTCTGCACGCTGTTTCCTTCATTTTTACGTTCCGTCAGCGTTGTTTCAGCTCTGACGCTTCCGACCCATTTTGCCTGGATTTTTCTCGTAATAATATTGATAACCCCGCCCATGGCATCCGAGCCATAAAGTGATGACATCGGACCACGCACCACTTCGATACGTTCTATAGCCGTCAGCGGTGGCAACCATCCCTGCTCAATGCCGGAGTTATCACTATTAGGACGGGTTCCCCGGGTATCAACCCGTTTGCCATCCACTAAAATCATAGTGTATTTTGCATCCATACCGCGGATACTGATATCCGATTTACTGCCACCGCCGGTCACCAAGACTCCCGGGACATCTTTTAATGCATCAGTTACGTCACGATAAGCCTTATTTTCCAGCTGTTCACGGGAAATAACAGAAATTGATGCAGGTGCATCCTCAATTTTCTGCTGGAAACCGGATGCGGTGGTCACCACAATCACGTCTTCTTTATTTGCAGCCTGAGCAGCTATAACCTGAGCGGCGAGTGCTGCCATAACACATACCGCCACTTTTCGTTTTGAAAAAATAACCATTCTTTTGATTCTCCAAGAGATAATATATTTATGGACAATCGACATTTGCTCTCAGGGATTTATATCCCTTTTTTAATAATAATGACCCTGCCATTTCAGGCATCTGACATTATTTTTATTACCACCTTTTATAAGGTTATTTATTTTTATATAGAAAAACGCTTCATTATCAGTGCAGTACTAATTTATCATTATGCAGATAATCGTTCTCTGCGGAAATATATTCCGCAGAGAACAAAAAGAATAAGTAATATAAACCGGTTCTGTTATGCCAGTGCCGCAACCGCGCGCGGCACCAGACCATCAATTACAACATGCGGCACAGACTGTGAGCAGTGCTCAATGCGACCGCGTACACCATAAACCGTTGCCAGGCTCTCCGGGGTAATAACCGCTTCCGGATCCCCTTCCGCAATTAAATTTCCGTCTTTCAGCATTAATATATGATCGCCGTGACGCAGCGCAATATTAATATCATGCACAACCACTACTGTAATAATATTCCGGCGCTGTGTTTCACGGCGCACTAAATCCATCACATGATACTGATAATTTAAATCCAGCGCACTTAACGGCTCATCCAGTAATAACAGCGCCGGCTGACGAATTAATGATTGAGCCAGACCGACTAATTGTTTCTGACCACCGGATAACTGATCCAGATAATGCAGTGCCAGATGTTCAATACCCAGTTGTGCCAGCAGAGACATGACTTCCTGCTCACTGTCCCGGTCAGAAACCCCGCCGGATGCACGCTGCGCGACAATCACCGATTCCAGCACATGCAGATGCACTCCCGCCGGCAGTGTCTGCGGCAGATAAACCACCTGCTTCGCGCGTTCGGCAAAATTCATCCGCGTCAGGTCATGACCGTCGAGCAGTAATTGTCCTTCCGCCTTGTTCAGCCCCGCCAGGGAGCGCAGCAGGGTGGATTTCCCGCTGCCGTTCGGCCCCAGCAGCACGGTGATTTTACCGCGCGGCAGTGGTTCAACATTCAGGTCTTCAATGATTTTCCGTTTCGGATAACCTGCATTGAAGTGTTTAATCTGTAACCCGCTCTGAGCAGACATTGCATTCAAATCCATCTTACATGCTCCCTTTATGACGCAAGATCATGCTCAGGAAGAACGGCACACCTACCAGTGATGTCACAATACCGACCGGAATAATTACACCAGGAATCAGGTTTTTCGAGGCAATTGACGCCATCGACAATACCAGCGCCCCGATTAATGCACTGGCCGGCAGATAGAAACGGTGATCCTCACCGAACATCATGCGGGCAATATGTGGTGCCACCAGGCCGATAAAGGCAATCGGGCCGACAAACGCCACCGCCAGCGCGGTCAGAATACTGATACGCAGCAGGGTGCCGAGACGCAGACGGCGCACATTAATACCGAAACTGACGGCACGATCTTCACCCAGACGCAGTGCTGTCAGCTTCCACGAATTACTCATGGAGAGCGGCAGCAGGATGGCGAATGCCAGTGTCATCACACCCAGTTTCACCCAGGTGGCGCGCGCCAGGCTGCCCATCGTCCAGAAAACCAGACCCTGTAAGGTGTCTTCTGTGGCGATAAACTGCATCATTGATACCAGTGCGTTAAAGGTAAAGACCATCGCAATACCGAATAACACCACACCGGAGGTTGCCACACGTGTCCAGCGGGTGATGCCGTCAAGCATCAGTGCGGAAAACAGGGCAAAAATAAAGGCATTAGCGGAAACAAACCACTGATCCGGCACACCCGGAATACCAATCCCGAGGACTATCGCCAGCGCCGCACCAAATGATGCGGCGTTGGAGACGCCGAGGGTAAACGGGCTCGCCAGCGGGTTATTGAGGATGGTCTGCATCTCTGCCCCGGCCAGACCGAGGGACATGCCGACCACTACAGCCATCAGGGCATACGGCAGACGGATTTCCCAGACAATCACACGGGTGCCCGCCGATACACTTTCCGGCGACACCAGAGTCTGCCAGAGCGCATCAAGGGTCAGCCCGGATGGCCCCATGGTGAAATCGAGCACCACGGTACAGAGTATTACCGCAACCACCGCAAACATCCACATCAGCCGCCTGCGCAGTACACGCCGGTAATGTGATTTAACATCACAGCTTAATTCACCGTCTGACTGTTCCGGCTTAGTCTGTAGCATTGCTTCTGTGGTAATACTCATTATTCAAATACCTGCTGACTACTTAAAATTATTTACCGCTGACCCAGTATGTTCCGGTTGGTTCGACAGCCAGGAACTGACTGTACATTTCATCCATGGTTTTCTTCGGATCCAGATCTTTAAACTGCTCCGGATAGAACCACTTGGCAAACACCTGCGCGGCAATCACGTTATAAGGTGAGTTATAATAGTTGTGCCAGATGGCATAGTCACGCCCTTCTTTCACTGCCGTCAGCGTATTGATACCCTTACGCTCAGTGATGGCTTTCAGACTGGTTTTTGCATCAGCTTCTGTTGCCTGCGCACCCAGCTGAACACCCGCATCTGTACTGCCCGGTGCTTTCGCGCCGCTGACCAGATAAATATCCGGATCAACCGCAATCACTTTTTCCAGGTTCATGGTGCCCAGTGGTGTAGGCAGAACATCTTTGGCGATGTTTTTACCGCCCGCCACATCGATAAAGTTACCTAGGTTGCCGTTACCGGCGGTACCACAGCAGTCAGGGAAAGACCCGGCGCGCAGATCGATAAACACCGTCGGTTTTTTATCTTCCGGGATTTTGTCTGTCACATCGGTGACTAACTTCATCTGTTTCTGATAGAAATCTTCAAAGGCTTTGGCTTTTTCTTCGCGGTGCAGCACTTTACCCAGCACACGCATACCCGGCAGGGTGTTTTTCAGCGGCTCATTGCGGAAATCCACAAAGACAACCGGAATACCGGCTTTTTCCAGCTGACCGACCAGCTCACTGTTTTTACCCGGTCCGTGACCTGCCAGACCGAAAATAGCCACATCCGGATTAAGAGTTAATACTTTTTCAGCACTGACACTATCCTCTGTCGTGTTACCGATCAGCGGGATCTTGTCGATTTCCGGGAATTTAGCTTTGTAGACAGCATAAGACTGCGGATCGAGTTTACGGAAGTCACCCTGCCAGCCGGCAATACGCGCCAGAGGTTTATCGCCTTCCAGCAGTGCCACCGCGTGGATCATACGCCCTTCCCCTAACAGGATGCGCTCCACTTTTTCCGGTACTTCCACCGTGCGCCCAGCGGCGTCAACCACCGTTTCTGCCCATGCTGCGCTGCTCATCAGAACAGCCCCTGCTGCCAGGCTCATGGTCAGCCCTTTTGCTACAGATACTAATTTCACGTTACCGACTCCTGTTATCTGTCAGAAATTGGCGTTAACAATAAAGCAAATAAGAACTCTTATCAATACGGAATAGTTATCTTCCTCATTACAATATTCGTTATCACCCGATGATAACGATATATCGAAAAATAATACGGAAGAAATTGTCCTGATTAGCAGATGAAACAACTGACTTAACGAATAAACACAGTTTCAACCCCGCAGATACCCCGCAAAGCCTGTAACGATAAACATAAAAAAAACCTGACCAATATCGTCAGGTTTTTTATCAATTTACGTTATATGTCACAAAAATGTGTCACACAGCCTTACTTATGGCTTTCCGGAAAGTCCATTTCACCGTAGCGGACAAACTTAGTACGCTTAATAATTTTATAACCAAACCAGATGGCGAAGAACAGCGGCAGACCGATATAGGTCGCGACCACGCCCACCCAGTCAATCTGATCCTGCAGGAAGGCTTCATAGTTCTGGCCGAGGGTAATGGTCAGGCACAGGATAAAGGCGAAAATCGGGCCGACCGGGAAGAAACCGGAGCGGTACGGCAGGTCGTTCAGGTTATAACCCTGTTTGATATAACCTCTGCGGAAACGGTAGTGACTGATGGCAATCCCCAGCCAGGCGATAAAGCCGGTCATCCCCGAAGCATTCAGCAGCCACAGATATACCGACTGGTTGCCGAACATCGATGTCAGGAAACAGAGTGCGGCAATCACGGTCGTGGCTATCAGCGCGTTACGCGGCACACCGCCTCTGGACAGTTTGGCAAACAGTTTCGGCGCTTTGCCGGATTTCGCCAGGGTGTACAGCATACGGGTGGATGCATACATCCCGGAGTTACCCGCAGACAATACCGCCGTCAGAATAACCGCGTTCATTACGGCAGCCGCAGAGAGCAGACCGGCGCGTTCAAAGACCAGGGTGAACGGGCTGACGCTGATATCAGTTTCATCATTACGCAGCAGGTTCGGGTCGGTGTACGGGATAATCAGGCTGATCACCAGAATTGCCAGCACATAGAACAGCAGGATACGCCAGAACACTTTACGCACCGCTTTCGGGATATTTTTGGCCGGATCTTTGGATTCACCGGCAGCGATACCGATAAGCTCGGTTCCCTGGAAGGAGAAGCCGACAATCATTGCCACCCCGATCATCGCGGCAAACCCGCCTTTGAACGGCGCCTCACCGACAGTCCAGTTGTGCCAGCCCGCACCTTCGCCACCTTTCATAATACCGGTGATCATCATCACACCGACAATAATAAACAGGATAACGGTACTGACCTTAATTAAGGAGAACCAGTATTCCGCCTCACCAAATCCTTTTACAGAAATGAAGTTAAGCAGGAACATGATGGCCAGGAACGCCGCACTCCAGACCCACCCCGGGATCTGATCTGCCGGGAACCAGTAGGTCATCACCAGCTGTGCCGCCACCAGGTCAACCGCGATAGTCACCGCCCAGTTGTACCAGTAGTTCCAGCCCAGCGCGAAACCAAAGCCTTCATCCACATATTTGGCACCATAAGTGGCAAATGAACCCGATACCGGCATATAAGCCGCAAGTTCACCAAGGCTGGTCATCAGGAAATACACCATCAGCCCGATAATGGCATAGGTTAACAGTGCCCCGCCGGGACCGGCCTGGGCAACGGTGGCACCGGAAGCGACAAACAGCCCCGTACCGATAGATCCGCCGATAGCGATCATCGCCAGATGACGCGCCTTTAATTCACGGCGCAGTGTCTGCGGTTGTTCACCCGCCGTTTGATTTGCTTGCTGAGACATTACAATCCTGTTTCATGTAGTTATTTTTCATCCACCGGGCGTGATTGTAGCGAAATCCCGGGGCAGTACCCAGCAAATATGCGGCATTATAAGATACCTGCATAATCGCTGCGGCATTATAAGCACCCGGCTTATAATTACCGCAGCTGCCCGCCGGAAACCGGCGGCAGGAGAAACAGATACCGCATCAGCGGCAATAGGTCAGGAAAGTATTGAGGGCGTTGGAGATATGTTTCTGACGGTGGTAAATCCGGAAAAGTGTGCGGTTCAGGATCAGTCCGTTAATCTTCACTTCCGACAGCAGTCCGTTACTCAGTTGTTCCGCAATCACCCGCCGCGACAGACAACTGACCCCGCGCCCGAAACGCACCGCATGTTTGACAGCTTCGGAATTCCCCAGCTCCATTTCCACACGAAAACCCGGCAGACGGTTAAACAGAATTTGATCCAGCACTTCCCGCGTACCGGAACCCCGCTCACGCAGAACCCAGGCCACATTTTTCAGATCATCAGGTGTGACATTGCTTTTCTGGCTGAGCGGATTATCCGGACTGCAGAAAATCACCAGCTCATCTTCCAGCCAGGGCTCTGTAATCAGTTCCGGTGAATGGCAGACCCCTTCGATAAGCCCCATATCCGCACGGAACTCCAGCACGGCTTTAATCACTTCTTCGGTATTGGAGATAAATAATTCAACCGGTGTATTTTCATGCACCGCGCGGTATGCACCCAGCATTTCCGGCAGCATATAGTTGCCGATTGTGGTGCTGGCCGCAAAACGCAGTGCCCCCGCATCGGTTTTAAACAGCTGTTCAATTTCACCGGCCTGTTCCAGCAGGGCAATGGCTTTCGGATACAGCAGCCGCCCGTGCTCATTGGTCACCAGACGTTTACCGACCCGGTCAAATAGCTGAACATTCAGCTGATTTTCCAGATCCGTCAAAGATGCACTCACGGCGGACTGTGAAAGCGCCAGTTGCAGGGAAGCTTGTGTCGTCGAACCGGACTTCTGAACTTCTGTAAAGACTTCGAGCTGTCGCAGTGTGATGCGCATGGCAAAGCGCTCCCTTATTTTATCCCGATTATTATCATCATATTAACATTATACTTATAATTTAACATTGCCATTACCGCTAACCTGATTTTTAGATTAATTATAGAATTATTATGAATTTTAAAAATATTACGCTTTCCGCTATGCTTTGCACATCGTTATTCCTTTTTGTGAGTTACTTATGTCTGAAAGTCATATCAAAACCGAAAAAGCCCGCTGCACAGCAAAACCGATGTGGGTGAGACTGCTTCCGGGCTTTATCCCGGCAGGGGCTCTGACCACCGCCGCTATGCTGCTCGGGGAAATGCCCTGGTTTATCAACCTCGGACTGGGCGCACTGACACTGGCTATTCTGCTGGGGATTATTGCCGGTAATACCGTTTACCCGCATATCAAACCGCAGTGCGAAGCCGGCGTAGGTTTTGCCAAACACTATTTTTTACGGGCAGGGATCATCCTGTACGGTTTCCGTCTGACATTCCAGCAGATCGCTGATGTCGGGATCAGCGGCGTGATTATTGATGCGGTGATGCTGACCAGCACTTTCCTGATCGCCATGTATATCGGCCGCAAATGGTTCGGGCTGGACAGAGAAACCGTGATTCTGATTGGTGCCGGCAGCAGCATCTGCGGTGCGGCGGCGGTAATGGCAACCGAGCCGGTGCTCAAAGCCCCGGCAGGTAAAGTGGCGGTGGCGGTTTCCACCGTGGTGATTTTCGGCACCATCTGTATCTTCCTGTATCCGTGGCTGTTCCATCTGAATGCTGCGCTGG
This sequence comes from Morganella morganii, assembly GCF_019402645.1. Classification (GTDB taxonomy): domain Bacteria; phylum Pseudomonadota; class Gammaproteobacteria; order Enterobacterales; family Enterobacteriaceae; genus Morganella; species Morganella morganii_D. Next base: position 868,051 of record NZ_VKKS01000001.1, on the reverse strand, counting down.
GCTGGCTGCCGTTCACCGACATGAGTTTCGGGGTGTATTCCGGGTCTTCCGTGCATGAAGTGGCGCAGGTGGTGGCGATTGGTCACGCCATCAGTCCGGATGCGGAGAACAGTGCCGTCATCAGCAAAATGATCCGCGTCATGATGCTCGCGCCGTTCCTGCTGATCCTGTCTCAGTATCTGAGCCGCCGGAAAAGCAGCGCCGGGGGTGCAGCGAAGGAAAAATCCAAAATCACCATTCCGTGGTTTGCCGTCTTCTTTATTCTGGTGGCCGGGTTTAACTCCTTCCATCTGATCCCGGACGTGATTGTCCGCCAGATTATCGTGCTGGATACCATTCTGCTGGCCATGGCGATGGTGGCACTCGGCCTGACCACACACGTCAGTGCTATCCGTCAGGCCGGTATCAAACCAATGCTGATGGCGCTGGTGCTGTTCGGCTGGCTGATTGGCGGCGGTGCGGCCATTAACCTGCTTATCCCGCTGATCACCGGCTGATCCTGCCTTTCTCTCCGTGATATCCCGGTTGTGCGGCCGGGATATCCTGTCACTGCATTCTCCGGCTCCTTATGCCATAATCGGCACAAAGAAGGAGAAAAACCAATGAAATATGTCGGAGCACACGTCAGCGCCGCCGGTGGTGTTGATCAGGCGGTTATCCGTGCGCATGAACTGGGTGCCACTGCTTTTGCCCTGTTCACCAAAAACCAGCGCCAGTGGAAAGCCGCCCCCCTGCCTGAAAACGTCATCGCGGCCTTTAAGGCCAACTGTAAAAAATACGGCTACGGCCACGGGCAGATCCTGCCCCACGACAGCTATCTGATTAACCTCGGGCATCCGGAAACCGAAGCACTGGAAAAATCCCGCGGGGCATTTCTTGATGAATTACAGCGCTGCGAACAGCTCGGGATCGACCGTCTGAATTTCCATCCCGGCAGCCACCTGAATAAGATTGAGGAAAAGGCGTGTCTGGCCCGGATCGCGGAATCCGTTAATATCGCACTGGATAAAACCAGCGGCGTGATTGCCGTGATTGAAAACACCGCCGGACAGGGCAGTAACCTCGGGTTCCGCTTTGAACAGCTGGCCGCCATAATTGAGGGTGTGGAAGATAAATCCCGCGTCGGTGTCTGTATCGATACCTGTCACGCCTTTGCCGCCGGGTATGATCTGCGGACACAAGAGACCTGCAAAGCCACGTTTGCGGATTTTGAAAACATTGTCGGCTTTGAGTATCTGAAGGGCATGCACCTGAATGATGCCAAAAGTGAGTTTGCCAGCCGCGTTGACCGCCACGACAGTCTCGGTCAGGGTAACATCGGCAACGCGCCGTTTGAGTTTATCATGAAAGACAAGCGGTTTGACGGCATCCCGATGGTGCTGGAAACCGTGAATCCGGATATCTGGGCACAGGAAATTGCCTGGCTGAAATCACTGGCAAAATAACCCGGTTTATACTACCGGGCTGAGTTTGATTTTTGCCATCATTGCCGCCAGTTCGGCGCGGTCACGGACACCGACGCCGGGCTGGCTCACTGCCAGTGCAGACACCGCAGTGGCCATACGCAGCGTGTGTTCGCTGCTCTGACTCATCAGCAGACCGTATACCAGGCCACCGACCATCGAATCCCCCGCCCCGACTGTGCTGACCACCTCACAATGCGGCGGCAGCGCACGCCAGGCACCGGAGGCATTCACCCACAGTGCCCCTTCCTGCCCCAGCGAAATCACCACATGGGCAATCCCTTTATCACGCAGGGCATGTGCAGCGCTGATCACATCTTTCAGTTCCGGCAGGGGTTTACCCGCCCAAACCTCAAGCTCATGGCGGTTGGGTTTCACCAGCCACGGCGTGGCTTTCAGACCGGCCACCAGCGCCTCACGGCTGCTGTCAAAAATAATGCACGGGCACAGCTGGCGCAGGCGGCTCATCCAGGTGGTAAACCACGCCGGATCCACACCTTCCGGCAGGCTGCCGCTGACCACCACCATATCGAACTGCCCGAGCCAGGTCAGCGAATCCGCCATAAACTTCTGCCACCCGCTTTCGGTAATACGGAAACCGGAAAAATTCAGATCCGTTACCGAACCGCTGTTTTCGGTCAGTTTCACATTGATCCGGGTGCGCCCCGGGATCACATGGAAGCGGTTTGCCAGCCCGTTTTCACTGAAGAAATGCTGGAACTCTTCCTGATTATCTTTCCCCAGAAAGCCGCTGACAGTCACATCCACCCCGAGGTCTCGCAGAACTTTGGCAACATTTATGCCTTTGCCCGCAGGATGTAACCCAACCGTTCTGACACGGTTCACCTCGCCCGGGACAAGGGACGGACACATCCCCACAAGGTCATAGGCCGGATTTAAGGTAATTGTGGCTACTCGACGGGTCATCAGCCGGGTGCTCCCTCTGTTATTTTTGGCTAACGGGTTATAATCATTAGTAATATTGTGCAGCATGATACTACAGCTGCTTTTGAATCGTTTCAGTTATAACACACACACGCGGATATTCTATGCTCTGAATCATTCAATTTGCAGGAAAAGGCTGTCAAAAACAGACAGGCTGTCACTCCGGCGGGCAGCAGTGTACCATAGCGCCCGCAATCTGATTAAAAAGAAGGAAAAATAATGTCTGTCGTCGTCGGTACCGGAGTGGTTATTGTGAACAACAAAGGTGAGGTGCTGCTGGGTAAACGCAGCGGTAAACATGCCCCTTACTGGTCCATTTTCGGAGGACATGTTGATCCCGGTGAAACCTTTGAAGCTTGTGCCATCCGTGAAATTCAGGAAGAGATCGGCATTACCATTACTAATCCAAAGGTTATCGGGTTGTGCAATAATCTGGAAACCTATCAGGCGGAAGGAAAGCACACCGTATCGGTCTGTCTGCTGGCACATTATGACAGCGGCACCCTGCCGGCGATTCAGGAGCCGGATAAATTTGACGGTATTATCTGGTGCGCTCCGGACAATCTGCCGGAACCACATTTTGAAGCCAGCCGTAACGCCATTCATCTGTGGCAGACCGGTCAGTTTTATCTGACAAAATAATCTGTTATATGCCATACCCGCATACACTGTACGGCAATAGCTCGTTTATCACTCAATCACGCTTATTTATCAGTTTATATCCTTTACAACCTTTACAACCTTTTTTTGCCGCCGTATCATCAAGCTAGTACACGGAGCTGAATAACCGGAGGATTTAATGAGCAGCGACGCAATAACACAAACCAAACACCCTTCCGTCCTGGGCGGTGCCATGATTATCGCCGGTACCGCTGTCGGTGCAGGTATGTTTTCCATTCCTGTGATGACGGCCGGTGTCTGGTTTACAGGCTCTGTTCTGCTGCTGATTTACACCTGGTTCTGCATGTACACCTCCGGACTGATGATCCTCGAGGCAAACCTGAATTACCCGTCCGGCTCCAGCTTTCATACTATTACCAAAGATCTGCTGGGTAACGGCTGGTCGGTGATTAACGGGCTGTCCATTGCCTTTGTGCTCTACATTCTGACCTATGCCTATATCTCGGCGGGCGGTTCGATGTTACAGGAAAACCTGGCAGCACGCGGGTTTGTTATCAGCCCTGCGACGAGCGGAATTTTCTTTGCCGCTGTGGTGGCGGTGATTGTCTGGATCTCCACCAGGGCCGTTGACCGCCTCTGCACCATTCTTATCGGCGGTATGGTGATTACATTTATCATGTCCGCAGGCGGCATGATCACGGAAGTGAAAACAGCGGTATTATTTAACACACAGGAACCGGAAGCCCGTTATCTGCCGTATGCGCTGGTGGCGCTGCCGTTCCTGCTGACCTCGTTCGGTTTCCACGGTAACGTGCCGGGGCTGGTGAAATATTACCGCAATGATGCAAAATCTGTGGTGCGCAGCCTGCTTATCGGTTCCCTGATTTCACTGGTGATTTATATCTTGTGGCAGCTGGCCGCCCAGGGTAACGTCCCGCGGGAAAACTTTAAGCAGATTATCGCGGAAGGCGGCAACATCACCGCACTGTTAGGCCAGATGAAAGCGGCCATCAGCAGTGATACCACGGTGCAGTTACTCAACGCCTTCAGTTATATGGCACTGGCCAGTTCCTTCCTGGGGGTGTCACTGGGGCTGTTTGACTATATCGCGGACTTCTTTAAGTTTAAGGATAGCGGTACCGGCCGCCTGAAATCAGCGGTATTCACCTTTATTCCGCCGGCCATTCTGGCAGTGCTGTACCCGAACGGTTTTCTGTATGCCATCGGCTATGCCGGGCTGGCTGCAACTATCTGGGCCGTCATTGTCCCGGCGCTGATGGCGAAAGCCACCCGCCGCCGCTTCCCGCAGGCAGCCTACCGTGTGCCTGGCGGTAATGCGATGATCATCTTTATCATTCTGTTCGGGCTTATCAACGCCGCAGCACATATTTTGTCCATGATGGATCTCCTGCCGTTTTACCGCTGATTTAACTCTGATATCACACCCGCTGCACTTCTGTATGCGGGTATGATAATTTGGACTTGCACATTGGAAAAACTGCGGGTAATTTTGTCGCCAATCCGCAGGTCTGAAGGCCTGCTTTATTATTGACGTTAATTATGTAACGGGACAAATTATGGCAAAAGCCAATGAAATTAAACGCGGAACCGCAGTGAGCCATAACGGCAAACTGCTGATGGTCAAAGATATCGATGTCCAGACGCCAAGTGCCCGCGGGGCAAGCACCCTGTATAAAATGCGTTTTACTGATGTCCGTACCGGTCAGAAAGTAGAAGAGCGTTTTAAAGGCGATGATATTATCGAGACCATTACGTTAACCCGCCGCGCTGTTCAGCTCTCTTATGTTGACGGTGATGAATATGTCTTTATGGATGATGAAGACTTCACGCCTTATCCGCTGAAAAAAGATCAGATTGAAGAAGAGCTGCTGTTTATTCCGGAGGAAGGTCTGCCGGGTATGCAGGTGCTGACAATGGACGGCCGGGTGCTGGCGCTGGAACTGCCGCAGACTGTTGATATGGAAATCACTGAAACCACTCCGGGCATCAAAGGGGCATCCGCCAGTGCGCGGACCAAACCGGCAACCATGCCGACCGGGCTGGTGATTCAGGTGCCTGAATACCTGAGTAACGGTGAAAAGATCCGCATTCATATCGCGGAACGCCGTTATATGGGCCGCGCGGACTAATTCCCGCTGCCGGTAAAACTGTCTGTTACCGGGTTACCGGTTTTCTGCGCTTTGCGGAAACCGGCTGACCCGCCGTTATTTCCGCATCCTTCAGAAATAATCCACCCGCAGATAAGCTTCCCGGCGCTTTTCATTCAGCACCGTGTAAGACGTGCGCCCCATTGACTGCGGCAGACGACCCTGGGCAAGTTCACCTTCTGCGGTATTGTCCTGCATACTGGCAGGTTCACCATTGCGCAGACAACGGTATTCAAACGACGGCTGTCTGTCATGCTGTTTTTCCGCCGTCAGGACACTGACTTCACAGGCGGCATTCACCACACTGCCGGACAGCAGAATCGTCCCTTCACTGATACCGGATGCTGTACCCGGCATGATAACTGACAAGCTAAACAACATACCACTGAAAATAGCCTTAAGATGATTCATCACAGGCACCTCACTGTTGTTTCGTCGGACTGACGACCAGCGTGTTAACGTTACCGCTATCCTTGTTATAACGCGCCGGGCACAAAAAAAGAAGAGGAAACGGAGATCGCGGAGTGGTACGTCACACGATTTTTACCGGTTTCCTCTTCATATATTAATTGTGATGCTCAGTCTGCATTAAAGATAACTGACAACAACCATAGCTAATCGTTTACTGTCATCCAGCCAGTGAAGTTTTGCCTCACCCATACTGGCCGGGATCAGATCGGAAACTGACCGGGTATTACGGGTAATCGTCCGGGTCGTCAGCCGTTCTTTCTTCATTCCGGAACGGTAACAGCTGGAACTGATGTCATTAGTCTGAAAGGCCATTGTGCAGGGACCTTCAACAATCGCACCATGAAAAATGATCACGCCGGATACTGACCGGCCTTTACTTTCAGTTGCCGGAGCAAAACTGCTCATTAATAAACCTGCGGCAGCGATAAAGAACTGTAGCTTTTTCATAACATACCTCTTCAGATAAGTATTCGCAGAGGCAATCCGTTTGCCGCCGGGATGAAAAATATTCGCTTAGTCTTTATCGACAATAAGTCACTAATCTTTACGCAGATATAACAAAAAGCCGTATCTTTAGCACACAGCCAGCGTTATATTCCGCAATTTATTATTATATGATATTTATTCGGTCTTATTAACTACATTACTCTCTGTAGTTATGATTATAGTCATCAACCTGAAATTAACAACTTTCACATAAAAACAACATACACTATTTCCCTTTTTCTGTATAAAACCTTATCCGTATTTCTGTCAGACTACCGCATGCTGTTCTCACTAAAATATTTAATTATCATCAGGTTTCGTCATGGCAGTGCAACGTTTCACTCTTCCGCTTTTTATCAGTCCCGCAGGTATCATGCTGTTCCTTTCCTGGTACCTGCCGGTTGATCACGGCTGGTGGGCGATACCTGACCATGCAATCTTCCGTTTTTTCAATGATCCGCTCGCCGGTAACCATTCACTGGCGATCTTTATTGCAGTCATTAATAACCGCGCGTTTGACCTGGCTGCACTTCTGCTGATGGGGCTGATCTATTACGCCGCTTTCCGTAAACAGGACAGCGCCGGTCAACGCCGTCTGGTGATGGCGGGAATTGTGATGGTAATAAGTGCTGTGCTGATTAATCAGGCAGGACAGGCAATCCCCTTTAATCGTCTCAGCCCGACACTGGAGCTGGATTCTGTTCACCGTATCAGTGATATCACCGGAATATTTACAAAAGATGCCTCAAAAAGCAGTTTTCCGGGCGACCACGGGCTGATGCTGATGATTTTTGCCGCCTTTGTCTGGCGCTATGCCGGATTTTATTATTTTATTGCGGCCATTTTACTGATTGTTATTTTTTCCTTACCAAGGATAATGGCCGGCGCACACTGGTTCAGTGATATTCTGGCCGGTTCGCTGTCGCTGACATTAATCACTCTCCCCTGGATTTTACTGACACCACTGAGTGACCGGTGTGTAAATTTTCTGATACGCTGTATGCCCCGTTTATCCGATATTACAAAGAAAATTTCACATTAATTATACATATCCGACATCACATCCTGGTTGTTTTGCTGATAAATTTAAGGTTTTGTAAATAACCGGCTTCTCCCCTCGCCATTTTCAGTACCTTTATGTAGTATCAATCCGTCCGATTATTAGGAATTGATTAATTTCACCGATAATTACGGATGACTGATTAATATTTCCTCAGTGATTGTTCATGGAGATTAAACGTGCCGCTCCGCACGTTTTCAGAATAAACATATTGTGCACATACGCAGATTTAACTAGTGTTGGTATGTTTTGTTTTTTTAAAGTGACATTTGTCACATAAGGACTGCAAGGGAAAACTCACACATGGTCACATCTCAACCAATTCTGAGATATATCACCCGGATTGTTCCGGCATTGATTATCGCAGCGACATTGTCAGCATGCAGTACATCTCCAAATTCAGCCCGTCAAGTTCAATCTGAAACCCGTACAAACAGTTTTATTTTGCAAGCGTCTCAGGATGAATTCGAACAATTAGTGAATAATGTCGATGTTAAATCCAAACTGATGTCTCAGTATGCCAGCTGGAAAGGCGTTGCTTACCGCCTCGGCGGCACCACCCGCTCCGGTATTGACTGCTCCGCATTTGTCCGCCAGACCTTCCTCGATCAGTTCGGTATGGAACTGCCGCGTTCAACAGCAGAACAACAGTCTGTCGGCACCAGCGTAAAGCGCGCTAAATTACAGGCCGGTGATCTGGTGTTATTTAAAACCGGAAAACGTCAGCGTCATGTCGGTATTTATGTCGGTAATGACAAATTTGTCCATGCATCCACATCAAACGGTGTTATCGTCTCAAACATGACGGATAAATACTGGAACAACCGTTATTACGACGGACGCCGTTTAATTAAATAATACATTCACTCCCTTGCAGTGTATTATTTAAAAAGAAAAAGCTTCCTTTTCAGGAAGCTTTTTTTGTATCTGTATTTTATCAAAACCCGTCTTTCAGACCGGCAGGGTTACACATCAGAACGGGTAACGGGCAGAAATATTCTCTGCAATTGCCGCTCCTGCGGTTTTCAGGGCACACAGTGCCATGCTTTCATCATCACTGTGTAAAAACAGGCACGGCTCCCCTTCCCAGGTCAGGATCAGACTGTCAATCTGCAATCCTTCCAGGTGCGACCGTATAACGCACAGTGCATCATACGTTGAATGATGGCCGTGACTCAGTAATTTTAAGCCGGTCAGGCTGCCTTCCCTGCTCTGCAAAGATTCCGGTAATGCCTCTAACCGGCGGCCGTCATCATGACCGGTAAGCCGGTAATGCTGTGGCAGGCGGGAAACAACTGAAAGTGCATTACTATTCACACTATTATCCTGTCATACTGTGCCGGTAAGTCATCTGAAATAAAATTTCCGACCTAATCCCTTCGGAATTAACGAACGTTCTGTGTTCACGGATGATAAAACACCGGTAATTTACTCCGGATCCGGTACTTAAGCACGATAGAACTTTTTCGCCGGATGTTAATGTCATCGATCTGATTACTTCTATTTGTATACTGTTTTGTTAATTTTCTCAACTGATTTATTTTATATCTTATAACTAAAATTGAATGAATAAGGATATAATTCCGTGTTGTAATAACCGGGTTACCCAAAAACACAATGAAATATCAGCTTATTATATAATCAAGAGAAAAGAATACGGTATTATCCATGGTATTCCGCCATAAAACAAAATTCACATTAATGTAACTTTTCATGCTTCAGATCAAGCGGATCGTGCCCGGGTAGTTATCCGGAGTAATCATTCGACTTTTACTGATATTGAGGAATGACCGGCCCGGAGAACTCCGGGCCGGCAGCAGAGAAAGGAAATCAGGCAAAACGCCGCGCATACAGCACCAGCAAGGCCGCAACCAGAATACAGAGCGCCATCGCACCAATCATCGGCCAGACGGTTGTCATGTTAAATGAGGCCACCACAGCACCGACCCCCGCACCGATACCAAACCGCAGTACCCCGGCCAGTGATGAAGCCGTCCCGGCCATATGCGGATAGTCATCCAGAATCACCGCCATTGCATTTGATGTGATCATGGCAATGTTCCCCACATAACAGGCCACGCCAGCCATCACCGCCACAAAGCCAAGGTCAGCGGATGCGGCCAGTACCAGCCAGCATCCCGCCAGTAACTGCACCATCAGCCCGGTGCGCAGCATATTCAGTGCGCCGAAACGGCGGACATAACGGCTGTTAATGGTGGTCATAATAAAGAGGAAAACGATATTCAGCGCGAAACAGTAACCGAATTCCAGTTCCGTCAGCCCGTAAAGCTGAATGTAAACGAATGACCCGGCAGATAGGAACGAGAACATCCCGGCAAATGAAAAGCCGGATGCCACCATGTAACACAGCACACGCTTCTGGCGGAACAAAGAGACAAACTGGCCGAGCATGATCCGCAGCCGGAATGGCTGACGCCGCTCTTTCGGCAGAGTTTCACGGATAAAGAACAGTACCAGCAGCGCGGCGATCAGCGCAGCAATCATGATTGTCCAGAAAATCGCGTGCCAGCTGAACCAGAGCATCATCATCCCGCCCATGATCGGTGCCAGCAGTGGTGCCACTGTCATCACCAGTACCACAAATGACATACTGCGGGAAAACTCATCTTTGGTGAACATATCGCGCATCAGAGCGTTGATTACCACACTCGCGGCGGCCGCAGCAAACCCGTGAAGCGCGCGCATACCGATAAAGGTACCGATATCCTGTGACATCGCACAGCCTGCGGAGGCCAGGGCAAAAATCAGTGTCCCCCCGAGGATCACCGGTTTACGGCCGAGAGCATCCGCCATCGGGCCATATACCAGCTGTCCGGCGGCGAAACCAATCAGATAGCTGTTGAGTGTCATCTGGACATCACCTTCGGTGACACCAAAGTCACGGGCGATGGTCGGCATGCTTGGCAAATACATATCGATAGCCAGCGGCATCAGCATCGATAACAGCCCCAGAATAAAAATCAGGCCGAAATAGGCCGAACGTTGCACTTGCACGCCTGTTACTCCGTATTGAATTCAGTAAAAAGGTGTTCAGAGAACCGACTGTATTTCCTCATCAGTCAGCGGGCGATATTCCCCGGGCGCCAGGCTGTCATCCAGCACAATGCCGCCGATACGCTCGCGGTGCAGTTCATCCACATGATTACCGGCCGCGGCAAACATACGCTTGACCTGATGGTAACGCCCTTCGGAAATCGTCAGCCGCACATCCTGCGGGGTGATAATCTCAAGTTTTGCCGGTTTGGTCGGGTGCTGTTCGCCGTTAAGCATCACGCCCTGCTCAAACAAGGCTGCGGTATTGTCCGCCACCGGTTCTGCCAGCGTGACACGGTAGGTTTTTTCACAATGATGCTTCGGTGAGGTGATGCGGTGCGACCACTGCCCGTCATCGGTCATCAGCACAAGCCCGGTGGTATCAATATCCAGCCGTCCGGCGGCATGCAGTTTGTGAGCAACCGGCTCATCAATAAAATAGAGAATCGTCGGGTTAACCGGGTCATCTGTTGAACAGACATAGCCCTGCGGTTTATTCAGCATAAAGTAGCGCGGCCCGGTGACGTGTGTCATCACATTGCCGTCATACGCCACTTCGTTCTCCGCGCTGACTTTCAGTGCGCCGTTTTTCACGACCTCACCATCCACAGTCACCATCCCTGCACGCAGCTCTCTGGCCACAAGGTTCCGGCTGATGCCCATCTGATGGGCAAGAAATTTATCTAATCGCATGAATGTCTCTTAAACCTGACTGGCCCGCAGCGTACTGCCGGCAGATAAGCAGATAAAATGAAAGAATTTTGTTTGATAATAACCACAGTAACCATTATAACAACAAACCGTCAACATCACAGTGTCTTTCTGGCGGCGGTTCCGCTGTTTATCCGCCGCCATGCAGTCAATTGTCGTGCCCAAAGTATGATATACTGACGCCCTGATTTTGTCTGTTCCGCCGGAGCTCCTGTGACTTTTACCCTGCGCCCTTATCAGCAGGAGGCTGTCGATGCCACCCTGCTCTATTTTCGCAAACACACCACGCCTGCGGTGATTGTTCTGCCCACCGGGGCGGGAAAAAGCCTGGTGATTGCCGAACTGGCACGGCTGGCACACGGCCGGGTGCTGGTTCTGGCGCATGTCAAAGAGCTGGTGGAGCAGAACCACAGTAAATATCAGGCTTACGGATTGGAAGCAGGTATCTATTCCGCCGGGTTATCACAGAAAGAGTCCTCACAAAAAGTCATTTTCGGCAGTGTACAGTCTGTCGCCCGTAATACGGCAGATTTTGACGGCAAATTTTCCCTGTTGATCATTGATGAGTGCCATCGTATCAGCCTCAGTGAAGACAGTCAGTATCAGCAGGTGATACAGCATCTGCAAAAGAATAATCCTGCCCTGCGTATTCTCGGACTGACCGCCACCCCTTACCGGCTGGGCAGCGGCTGGATCTATCAATATCACTATCATGGCATGATCCGCGGCGATCATGAGTGCTTCTTCCGCGATTGTATCTATGAACTGCCGCTTCGTTATATGGTCAGCCATCGGTATCTGGTTCCGCCGCAGCGACTGGATATGCCGGTACTGCAATATGATTTTTCACAGGTGCCGGTCAGCGCCGCCGGGATGTTTGACACACAGGTGCTGGCACGGGAAGTGAAAAAACAAAAGCGTATTACACCGCGTATTGTCCGCCAGATTATTGAGTATGCAGCGCCCCGTCAGGGCTGCATGATATTTGCCGCTACCGTGGAGCACGCAGCGGAAATTATGTCACTGCTGCCGCCGGGCGAAGCGGCGCTGGTCAGCGCGGATACGCCGTCCGCAGAGCGGGAAGCGGTTATCCGGGATTTCAAGGCCCGTAAACTGCATTATCTGGTCAACGTTTCCGTACTCACCACCGGCTTTGATGCCCCGCATGTGGATGTGATTGCCATTCTGCGCCCGACAGAGTCTGTCAGCCTCTACCAGCAAATTGCCGGACGAGGACTGCGTCTGTCACCGGGGAAAACGGAGTGTCTGATCCTTGATTACGCCGGAAACCCTCATGACCTCTATATGCCGGAAGTCGGCAATCATCAACCGGACAGCAAAAGCCGGCCTGTTCAGGTATTCTGCCCGCTGTGCGGCTTTGCCAACCTGTTCCGGGGGTTATGTACCGATGACGGACATATCATCGAACACTACGGCCGCCGCTGTCAGGGAATTATTGACGCTGATGATGCATCCGCCCGTCATCAGTGTGACTTTCGTTTCCGCTTTAAACTCTGCCCGTCCTGTAACGGGGAAAACGATATTGCCGCACGGCGCTGCTGCCACTGTGATGAAATACTCAGTGATCCCGACGACATGCTGAAAGCCGCGCTGCGCCTGAAAGATGCACTGGTGCTGCGCTGTGGCGGTATGGCGCTTTCTGCCGGACAGGATAACCGCGGTGAATGGCTGACCATCAGTTATTACGATGAAGATGGTACCACCGTCAGTGAACGTTTCCGGCTGACCACGCCCGCACAGCGTTTTGTCTTTGAGAAACAGTTTCTGGCACAGCACCTGCGCGCACCCGGCGTGCCCTTTCAGTGGCAGGATGCGGCGTCGGTGATCCGTCAGCAGGTGCTGCTGCGCTACCCGGATTTTATTGTCTCGCGCAAAAAAGAGAACTACTGGCAAATCCGCGAAAAAATCTTTGATTATCAGGGGCGGTTCCGTAAATCCGACAGCCTGGCATAACCCGGTGTGCTGCTTTTTTGCTTTTATGCCGGGTTTCATTTGCCGTTTGTCCGCATTTTCGGTAAAATGCACGCCGCTTCACCACGGGTAACCCTGCTGAAGCCAAATACCGGCTTTGCTGCTGGGTCGCCTGTAGCAAAGACTTTTTTTACTCTTGTTAAAGAGAAAAGTTATGTTAACTATCAATGCTGAATTACGTAAAGAGCAGGGTAAGGGTGCGAGCCGCCGCCTGCGCCGCGCAAACAAGTTCCCTGCTATCGTTTATGGTGGCAACCAGGAACCTGTTTCCATCGAACTGGATCACGACGTCCTGATCAACCAGGAAGCTAAAGCAGAATTTTACGAAGTTCTGAACCTGGTTATCGATGGTAAAGAAACCAAAGTGAAAGTACAGGCTGTACAGCGTCATCCGTTCAAGCCAAAACTGACACACATCGATTTCCTGCGCGCTTAATTACGCCACCTATCGAGCTTTAATCGGGACGCCGAGTAAATAACGCCGCTTTTGCGGCGTTATTTATTTCTGCTCTCACTATCCTTTATTACCACGGCGCTGTAACTGATCCCGCAGATTCGGCGGTGTCCCTTTAATTGTCAGGGTATCCGTGGCCGCATCCCAGAAAATCCGCTCGCCCAGCAGCATTGCATCAAAATTAATCGTCAGCCCGCCACCGCTGCCGGCAAATTTTGTCAGCTGGCGCAGTGTACTGCGATCGGCCGGGAAAGAATCTTCCAGTCCGTACTCTTTTTCCTGTGTAAACTGCGCAAAACTCTGCTCACCGAGCGGCGGCAGTTCCGCAGAAAGCTCCGTCAGCTGAATCTCTTCGCCGCTTTGTAACTGCTCCGTACAGTAATCAAACACCTGTTTGCGGTAAGACTGACGTTCCTGTTTATCCGCCTGAGCTTCCTCACAGTAATCATCCAGTGCCTGTAACAACCCTTTATTCTGGATTTTGGCATTAAAGCCTTCGGCAGCACCAAGGAAATCCATAAAAAAATCGGACACTTTACGCCCGACACGACCTTTGAGGAAAGTCAGATAACGGCTCGATTCGGGATTGGTTTCCCACTCTGTCAGGTCAATACGGGCAATAATATCCGCATGCGGGATATCCAGATAATGGGTGCTGCTGAGCTCCAGACTCTCATTAACCAGCATGCTCTGGCAGTTGTCGAGCACCGCCACCAGCAGATATTCCACCGCCAGATAGCGGTAATGGGCAAATAACACCACACCACCCTGAGCAAACGGATATTTTGCCAGCTCATCCTTCAGGCGTACAGTTGCCGCACGGGTAAAGGCATGAAACTCTTCCTCACCCTGCCGCTGCAGACGCAGTGCGGCGGACAGCTCACTTTCTTCATTAAACACACCGTACGCTTTGCTTTTGGCGCTGTAGACCCGGTGAAGTTCTGCCATCATTTCCTCAACAATGGCGGTTTTTTCCAGTGGCGTGTCCCGCAGCACCACTTCCAGTGTCTGTTCGTCGCGTTTAATCAGCTGATGTAACGCAATCTGAACGATATCCAGACTCATCTTTTACTCCTTCGGCCTCATTTGCGCGTATTCAAACACCGTTACAATCTGTGCGCAAGTCACAATCACAGGAGAATGTGACAAGACAAGATAATCAGCGGCGCGCATACTGAAAATGACGCATTCGCTGCGTAACCGAATCCATAATTGAAATAATTTTCCGTAAAAAGCAGAAATACGCCCGCTCATCAGTTATGATATAGAGCTTTGTACAATCAGGATATCTACGTTTATGCCGCAATCATCCCGCTACAGTGATGAACACGTTGAAAAGTTACTGGCTGAGCTGGTCAGCGTGCTGGAAAAAAACCGGACGCCGACCGACCTTTCTCTTATGGTGTTAGGAAATATGGTGACCAATCTCATCAATACCAGTGTTGCGCCGTCACAACGCGCTCATATTGCTGAATCCTTCGCCCGCGCCCTGCAATCTTCCGTCAGTGAAGATAAAGCGCACTGACCGCATTCCGGCTGACGACGAAACTCTATGGTAACGTATCGTCCGAAATACGGTGACAAAGTCTCCCAGATGATAAGCTGGGGGCACTGGTTCACCCTGTTTAATATTCTGCTGAGTCTCGCACTCAGCAGCCGTTACCTGTTTATTTCTGACTGGCCGGACACGCTGATTGGCCGTATTTACGCCATCACCAGCTGGCTCGGACATTTCAGCTTCCTGGCCTTCGCTCTGTATCTGCTGATTGTGTTCCCGCTCACTTTTGTGGTGATGTCACAACGGCTGCTGCGCTTTTTATCCGCCGCCCTGGGTACCGCCGGGCTGACACTGCTGCTGTTTGATATCGGTATCTATGAGCAGTTTCGTCTGCATTTAAATCCGGTAGTATGGGACCTTGTCGTCAACCCTGAACAGGGAGAAATGGCGCGGCGCTGGCAGTTTATCTTTATCGCGATTCCGGTTATTTTCCTGGTCGAGATGCTGTTCGGCACCTGGAGCTGGCAGAAACTGCGCAGCCTGAACCGGCAAAAATTCGGTAAACCCGTTGCGGTGGTATTTATCACTGCTTTTATTACCTCCCATATTATGTATATCTGGGCGGATGCCAACTTCTACCGCCCGGTCACCATGCAGCGCTATAACCTGCCGGTGTCTTACCCGATGACGGCGCGCAAATTCCTGGAGCGCCACGGACTGCTCGACAGTACCAGTTACGAGCAGCAATTACTTCTGCACGGTGACCCGACCGCCCAGGGCGTCGAATACCCGATCAACAAACTGACCTATGCAGATAACGGCAGCGGTTATAATTTACTGCTTATCACCCTCACCTCGCTGAGCCGGGAAGATATCGATAACACGATGCCGAACCTGAACCGGTTTGCACGGGAAAGTATACAATTCGCACAGCACTACAGCAGTGAAATTAATCCGGAAAGGGCACAGTTCGGGCTCTATTACGGCATCTCCGGCACCTATTATGACGGCATCCTGAACGGGCGGATCCCGTCCGCGCTGATGACTGCACTGAGCGCACAGAATTATCAGTCAGGGTTTTTCTCAACAGAAAACTTTGCCTCCCCGCTCTTCCGCTATGCACTGCTGGCAGATTACAGTCTGCCGCCGCTGCGTGACGGGCAGGACAACCGCGTGACAGCCACAGCATCTGCGGATGTGGCAGAACGCTGGTCACTCTGGCTGAAACAAACCCGTAAAGATCAGCCGTGGTTTGCACTGATTAACCTCAGTACGCCATTACTGGGCAGCCATTCCGTGTCTGCTCTGACAGATATTGATAACACGCTGGATACACTGATTCAGGATATCCGTACGCGCGGCGAGTGGGATAAAACAGTGATTGTCATCACCGCCGGTGCCGGTGACAGCGCGACAAAACTACAGGACAAATGGGTAACCGACAGTAAATTTAACCGCGATCAGCTGCGCGTTCCGCTGATTATTCACTGGCCGGATACCCCGGCGCAGACTATCAGCAAACTGACAGCACATCCGGATATTATGGCAACGCTGATGCAGCGCCTGCTGCACGTCAGCAACCCGCCGGGAGAATACACCCAGGGTGAGGATCTCTTTACAGCCATACGGCGCAAACCGAGGATATTTACCGGAGATAACAGCAATCTGGTGATTATCAAACCGGACTCAGCATCACTGCTGACCTCACAGGGCAAATATCAGCACTTTGGTGAGGATAATGAAAAAATCCGCAATGCCAAACCGGATATGGCTGAATTACTCCAGGTTCTGACAGAGCAAAAACGCTTTATCGATACCCATTAATACCGGGATAAAAAAAGCGCAACCGGCACAGCTCTGTCTTGCTTTAATCAAAGAAAACAGTAGTATAGATAGCATTCGGCATGTAGCGCAGCCTGGTAGCGCACCGTCATGGGGTGTCGGGGGTCGCAGGTTCAAATCCTGTCATGCCGACCAGTATTTTTATAAGAAAACCAACCAATTACGGTTGGTTTTTTTGTGCCTGCAATTTCTGTCGGGGTAATCCTGGGGTAACTCAGGGGTAAAACCGCCGTCATAAATCAGACGCTGGGTTAATTCATTTACTTTGCGATTGACCATGATCTAAACAGCTGATGCATTCATGTGCTCTTTCAGCGAATCCCTACTCTACCACTACCAAAAAGATCGAAGTCCGCCTTGACAGTATTATTCTGCCCCGTTAATTTATACTGTATATTTAACCAGTAAATTAAGAGGTGATCACATGCTCCGTATTGATGTTATTTTCAGCAGAAACCAGAAAGAGATGATGCCGCCGGGTATATTTGAGGCGCCGGAAAAAGAAATTGGCCCAAAGCTGCGGGCTCAATATCAGGATATGAACGTTCGTATTGCGTGGGGAACCAATGCATCGATGTCAGTAACCGGCGGGAAAATGATAAGGACAATAAAAAAATAAAAGAGATATTGCAGGATATTTGGGAGGATGGCAGTTGGATGCCGGAAATGGAAAGTGTCTCTGATGATGTAGAATATTTTGATAAGTCGGTGACCGCTGCAGACGTTTCCGGCCTTTCTTACCCTTCTTCGCTTTCTTCCGCTGCCATACACCATTAGCGCCACCGATATCACCGATGAAGGTGTTTTCTTTGGCTTTCAGCCCGGACAGCTTATTACGCGGGCGGCGCATAAAAGCCCTGCTATTTAGCGGGGCTTTGATGTTTGGTTTAAGGTTATTCCGGTATTCTTTCAGCAAAAGTTTACAGAGTATATCCCTTCTCTTATCAGCCCATTCCCCCATCGGTTATGGGCTATTTTTTTATTGTTTAGCTTTCATTTAGCTTAAGTATATATAATTAACCCTGAGTGCTGAAATGTGTAATTCTGGTTTACTTACCGGCCTGCCCCATCATCTGTTATGGGGCTTTTTTTTACCCTCTCCGCTTCAATCTCCCGTATTGCCCGCTTATCGTGATTGCACTGAATAAGTGCTGACATGGTCTCTGCCTGTAGGTCAGCCAGCTGTGACCAGGTCATTTTCTCCGGTATTTCCGGCGGGGGACGGGGGACAGTCAGCGGTAAGATGCGGGGGGATGTTTCTGAATCTGCGCAGCTCGTCAGTATAGCCGGAGGGGACTGAAGCATCAGCACAGTCATTACCAACAAAAACGGTTTTATTACCGCCGTGAGTTTAAGGTGGGTATCGAATGCTGCACACGCTATCGCCCCCACCTGCTTTACCTTTAATCATGTTGCTTACTCTCTCAACGCCCCGGTACCCGATTATGACACTGGTGATATAAGCCAGGTTTGGATTCATTCCCATAAGGGCAGGCAGGTCTTTGGCAAACCAGCCGAGGAATGCACACAGGACACCATCAGGCAGTGTCTTTTTCCATCCGCCGCTGTTGTACATCCCGCGCAAGATAGCAACTAAACCAGCAAGTCCGGCAAACACGCCTTAGTCTTTATACTGAGAAAGATAACTGAATATCTGCTCCCAAAATTCAGGGGCTTTGTTCATATGTTTCATACTCACCCCCCACTGTGGAGGATTTAGTTAATAGGGTGCCGCGCACAGTATCTCTGCGCTGATGCAGGTCACAAACCTCTTTAATGCTCATGCCGAATACCTTTCTGTGATTCGCGCACATCCGGCAACCACACAACGCGGGGGGGGGGGCGGTAGCACTTACCGATGTTGCACCTAAGCTCCACGACATCACGCCTGTTTTCAGGCACAGAAAAAATAATAATAAAATTATTAAATAACATAATGTTACGATAAATTTATTTTTAGTAAGGGAAGGTGGCGCGGAATTTGGGACGCAAAAAACCTCGCTGGGTGCGAGGCTTATTTTCAGTGAGGCTAATTCAGACGGCGCCCACTATCCGGGGTTGATAAGGCACTTTCGGACAAAATGCAAGTGTAGTTGTTGCATCAGCATCTACGGTATAACATCTGCACATCAAGTAGAATGGTCAGATTATCTTTCTGTGCTTACTCTTTCTTCATAATAAGGATCTGGGCACAAAGACAAATTTGTCGTATAATACTGAGTGAAAAGGTTAGTTGACGGACATCTTTCATAACCATTTGAGGTTAAATAAAAACTCATCCCCCATGAAACGGGAAAGGATAAAAATATCCATGACGCTATAATTACCCCACTTATTTTATACGTTGATTTTATTTTTTCTTTTTTAAAAAAATGTAAATACATTCCTTTTAGTGATATATCAATACATAAATAAGTAATCATTGGCATAACTAAGCATACAACAGCACCATAAGACATTTCTAAGATGTCTTTTTCAGATATAACTTTATAAATAGAATTAATACTAAGAAAGAAAGGGTATAGTATCACTATACCGACAACTAACATAAAAACACCTAACATTATTATTTTTTTCATTAACGATTGCCTTTCCAATACCGTTCGATTTCCGGTATATTTTGCACATCTCTTAGTTTTTGTGTTAATTTTTCTGTTATTTTGTATTTCTCGTCTAAAATATTAAATGTATAAGCCAAACCAAAACCTATACCAAAAACAACTAGTGCAACTATCACTGGAGGGGCTGCGCTTAAAAATGCGATCATGCCGGTGCCAAATCCCCACGCAACAAACGAAGCTACCCCTAATTTAGCCATATCCATTGTGATATCACCGACAAAGTTGTACAGGTCATAATCTTTCTGAAATATAAGCTGTAATAACCGGAATCCGGCTGCGGCGATAAATGTATAACGCATACCATCAATGGTTGCGGCATTCAGCCCTCGCTGACCAATACCCATACCGATTAATTTACCGTTATTCGCAAGGTAATGAGTGGCGTTCAGTTGATGACGTAACCCAGCGTAACCGCTAAGTTTAATCATAACACTGCCGTTAGCCGCAATGTATTCTGTTGCTGTAATACCAAATTTAAAATTAAATTCGCGCAATAACTCAGCAACATAGGATGCCTCGCGGATATTGCCAATATAGGAGCTGACAAAGGAATACGCATCACGGCTATAAGATACGCCGTTATTTCTCAGTTCATCCAGAACAATCCTGGCCTCTGGCGGGGTCAACAAAACAATCACCCGTTCATTGTCCCGTAACTGCTTCTCCAGCCCGATAGCATCAAAGAACTCATGCTGAGGACGCAACTCATTGATTTTTGCTTTTCCGCTCAGGATATCCCCAAGATAGCCACTCATTGTCGGATCGTTCTTTTTGTCACTCATGTATTCCCTCACATCAGACAAAAATGCAATACCACCATCACTGCGACACTTAAATTAAAATATTCCACAGTCCGGTTAAAAGAGCAAGCTTTCCTGCCTGTATCTATATCGTTACGGAAAGATGCTATTTGAATATAATCCCGCAAAGTAAGTAATTTTACATTTGAAACATTAACCCGGCTAAGACCATAATAAAAAGCCCTGCGATTTAGCAAGGCCACTGTATTTAATCATATTTGCTTATCGTAGTATTACACCTTAAGCATCTTCACCGTCGCATCAATATCGATCTCATCTTCTGAAAAAATCAGGGTCGTACCATGCTGTGTGGTGATCGCCAGTTTTTTCAGTGTGCGCGTTTCAGCCATGGCTGAGGATTTTGGTCTGATACTGTTCATCAGTACCCCGACCGACAGCACCATATTATCTTTATCAATCCCGGTATCTGCCGTTTCTTCTTCACTGTAGACCACGAAAGACTTAATGGATGTCAGCTTAATACGCTCACCGGCGATAAAAATATATTTGCTTTCCGGCACCACTTTCACCGCATAGGCTGACAACCCTTTGTTATTGGTAGTGGGCTCAAATGTCACAGTGGCATTTTTCTTAATCAGGTCAGGATTGGCGACCTTAACCACATGAAAATAACGGTTATCCCCGTTCTCATCTTTGATAAACCCAAAACCTTTATCCTCAAACCACGTTGTGATTATTCCGTTCATCGCCATTACCACCTGCTTAATCATTTATCTGCTGAGTTATTGCAGCGCGCAGTATAGAACACAATGCCTGCTCAGACCACGCCTTTGGCTGATATCCGGCAGAACTGTTATTTTTACCGGCCGGATAAGCCGGTGATACAGGCGCTGACAGAAGCGGAAGAGCATTATGTAATAATGGAAGTTTATTAAACAGGGAAAACCAACTCAGAATGCCTTTACCGGGCGTTTTAACCGGACATACCGGACAGGAATCCCGGATTTTTATCTGTTCCGGGTACTGAATGAATCACGGGAGATCACGGAACGCTGACTGACGGAATATAACAGTGAGCGTCCGCATAACTCCCTGTACACCGGAAGAATACCGGTTGCTGGCTGAAAATACCGAAATCTCAAAAAGTGTGCGAAACTAAACCGGATGCACTTACATTGGATTATACGTACTATTTTTCAATGATCTTGCATCATTTCTGCCAGCTATTCATAGCGACAGAGATCAATGCGATAAAACACTAATTTCGGGCGATTTGATGCAGTGTTCAAGTATGTTAAGAATGTCACTATCTATATTTTCATCAAATTTTCTGGCAAATAAATTTTGACTATTTATTAGCATATCTGAATCTTCAGCTAAAAAATCACGAGGACGCAACTTTATATCACTTGATTCAACCCAATCAATTTCTCTTTTATCATCATAAATTATCCTGGATTTAAATGTGGTATTCATTAGCACAGTTTGAAAAAAACTTTCATCCGCAATTAATGTATTACGGTAAAAATCCTTAAAAACTTCCAATTCTGAACTATAAGTAATAAACTCGCAAAAGCGCTTACTTAATATCATCCACTGATTACCTATGTATGGTGTAACTCCCTTTAAAAAAGGTCTGTCAGATGTTGTGGATACAACCAACTCACCATTTATTTCCTGAACATAATTTTTTATCCTATGAATGGTTTCCGGTCGAATCAGATGCTGATTAGCTATTTTTATAAATTCGCAGCAATTAAATTTACTAAGGTATTTCATTATAAAACTCTGGCTTTTCAATGGAAAATCCTGGCCACTTAAATTTATGAAATAATCCCACCCTCCTCCCATAATTATAAGTTTCTCAATAGCACGCAACTGGGCATCGACCAAACTATACCCGCCCCATATAGCTTCTTTGCTTTCCAGCAATGAGGCATTTTTATAATCATTTAAAAATAAATCTATTTCATCAAAAATATTTTTACCTGACCGCTTATCGACATGTATCACATAATAATTATCTTCATGATAAATGGATTTAAATAACCTCTTGAATTGATTAGGGTAACGGTGAACTAATATAAAATATGCAATCATGAGAAATACCCTCAATACTTCAATCCAACACACATATAAAAATAAGGTTTGCAATATTAAAGAAAAGAATAGTGTTGGCTGAACGGAAATGTTCTTTAATTATAACAAGAACGCAACAATTAATCACAATGAACAAAGCAAGTTACTTTCTGTATTTTATTTATTGTTAATTTTCACGAACTTAATTATATCGATAACAACAAAAAAAGAATGCAGTTAATCACTAATCTTCGCCGCCCAGAAAATAATATCCGCAGTGAGGGCAAAGTATCGTTATATTATTTCTTAATTTATACATACTCTGTTTAGCTGAGCGGGAGCATTTAGGACATGAAACATCTGCTGATTTGTCATGAAACATCTTATTAAGTCTATCAAAAATAGGCATATCTTTTACCCAGAATAGATGTTGGACTTCAGTGTACACCTAAACGTTATAGATAGCACGCTATTGTTGTATTTCCGTCTCGTTATGCAAAAGCTGCATGGGTATTTAGTACAACAATTTACTCTTCCCGGAGAAAGGGTAAGGGGTTGTTTGTCGTGCGCTTCAGTATTGTTATATTGCTATTTTTTAATGCCCCGGTATAGCGCAAAAATCGGCCCCGGATAAAATGGATCAGCCGGAACGCCGGAATAAACGCAGCAGGAATAAACCGTTCCCGAAATATAATAAATAATTCTCACGCGGAATTATGCCATAACCTTCTGTTTATATGTCTTTAAGTTTAGCCAAAAGCATTTGAATGCCTTCTTCCGGATTATTTAGTGTTAATTTCCATAGTTGATATGATGAATCCTGTAACCCAATATATGACAACATTTTTTCTGAATAAATAGCTTCCAGTGCTTGTCTTGCAGCTTCTTCCGGGGGACAGCCTTTGGCAGAGAATGTCTCATCAACCGGCTCAACAGGATGTCCATCAGCTTTAATCGCTTTATTTACCAGTTCAGTTTGCATTGTACCGGGTATTAAAACTTGTATCCGGATATTACTCTGTACCAACTCAGCCCGCAAACATCCGAAATATGCTATCAGTGCTGCTTTTGCTGCTGCATAAGTCGATCGGCCGGGTAGGTTAATATGAGCAAGTAATCCTGAAACAACGATAATATGGCCACATTTTCGCTGTAACATATGCGGCAGAATACAACGAGTAAGCTCGGTATAACTAAAATAGTCCACTTCCATCAATTGGCGTTCGACTGATAAATTAGTTTCCTGCACCGTTGCATTTTGTGCTAAAGCCCCGTTATGGATTAGATAATCAATCTGACCATATGCTTCGATAGCCTGCCTGCTTTTTTCTGTGAAAGAATCTATTCTGGCTAAATCCACAGGAATAACAACGGCCTGACCTAATTCTTCGGCCAGAGAAATTAATTTATCCTGACGGCGTGCAGACAATACCAATCTTGCCCCTGCTTTAGAAAAAGCACGTGCCAGTGACTCACCGTATCCTGAAGAAGCCCCTGTAATCCATACAACTTTATTTTTAAATTTGTCTGTAAAAGTCATTTACCCTCCTTAAGAAACCTAAGTTCACTCATTAGCTATTTTCGTTTTTATCTCTTTTAGCCATTTTCATGACACATTGTTCACTTCCCCTTATCTGAAGCAGTTTTATATAGCCGGTAAACCCTTTTTTGCGAAAAGCTCCTTATAACATAATTTTCCGGTCCGACTTTGGCAAATAATTTTTTAAGTCGGGTATTTTCATCTCTCAGCCATTTAAATTTTTTAATATCATCATCTTACACTCGGGCATATTTTGACTTTCAATTATGGCAGTTCTGCTTTAAGGAAAGTGAACTCCTTTTCTTCTTTCTCTTTTTTTATTAATAGTAAGTTATAAACATATTGACTTTCCCTGTTATCGGACCAGTATAAGGATGGCCATTACGTTTAATGGGTCCCCGCTGAATAAAGCGCGCCCCGAACTGAGCCTGACTTTGGCTGCTGAAACTAAGGTCTGATGTATTCGTTTTGATGCTGCCATGAGCCCCTGTATTAGTTTTATAACTCGTGGGGGATTCACTTATTTTATGAATATCCAGTCGATTGCCGCTGTACGTCATTTCTATTTCTAATCCGTCAATCGGCTGGCCATCTGTCCCGTCATAAACACTCACATTACGATTACTCAAAGGCGATACCCCTGTATCCTGAAAACTAAATTCAACATTATCAAGCTTACCGGAACACTCCAGATTAAGACCGATAGGGTGTATTGCGCCTATCACCGGTAAACCTCCGTGACTACTATTATCCCCCCAGCGACCTAAATTTATCTGGTAGTCCGTGGCTCCGCGTAATCGGCATGATGGCTGTTGTATCACAATCAGGTTCCCATCTAAGAACGGCGGAAGAAATACAATCTGTCCTAATTCCCTTACTTGTGTAGAGCCTGTATTTGCGCCCTTAATACTTAATGCCCCCGACGACGTCACATCCCCCGTCTTTATCAATTCTGCCCGAACGGAAAAAGTCGCACGCCCTTTCATTGTGAACTTATTGAGCCCGGGTACATTCGGATCTGTGTTTAGATCACAAAAAAGTGCTGATTGTAAATTAACCCAGGGATGACTACTCCCCCCCACGACTATCTCACTACCGGCCGCCGGATCATTGACTGTCATACCGTTACTGGTTGCACGAATATATTCGTTAGAGTTGCAGGTTCCTCGATTATAGGCAGTATCTCCTGATACCTTCAGATAGAGTTTTATCCCAATCCCCTCTATTGAGGTTTTATAAATCCCCGGAGATGACTCTACCGCCCCCGTTCCAAGCAAATAAGTACTCACGCTAAAACCAAGGTTATTTATCGTCACGCCGGTATTAGTTTTAACCGTATTTGCACATTGAGTAATGCCTGAGCTTGTACAGTGCCAACCGAAGTCAGGCAAAAACTCATTATAATCCCAGGAATAAAGCACCGCACCGATTGGCAGGTGATTATCGACGATTAACGTTTTCGCCTGAGTAAAGGGGTGGTTATCCGGATATATAAAAGTACAAGAACCCGCATTTTTTCCATAGTTGGGGTTTGCTACTGAACCTCCATTTAACTTTGGGCAACTACTTTGGGCTGCCCATGTAAAGGAATAGGAGGACGAATACGCCGCCGTTTCACCGATATTACCCACACCAGAGATAATAGCGGTAACGAATGAAAAAATAAGGGGGTTGAACCTCATAACTTCACCTCTGTACTCAATATCCCGGTTTCTCCGCCGTAGTCGTTCACCGCACTGTACGTCAGTGTCGCCAATTTCCCTCTCAGGCTCTTCGGAACCGCGTAGCGCTGGCTGCTCATGGGCGCGGGCATCGTGGTTTTATCTTCCAGCATGATCCCCTTTGCGCTGCCTGCCTTCAGCTCCAACTTACCAAAACTCACGTAGTAAGGGGTAGGATTTACGGCCTTCAGCCAGACCTCTTCATTTTCACGCTCTACCGTCCAGGTTAATGACTTCACCGCGTCCGCAGGCTGACTGTTATTTAGTCCTTCCGGCCGCACAAACACCTTTAACCGACTGCGGATAGCCAGGACCAGCTTACTTTCTCCCCCATCCTTCGCTTTCGGGGGAATTTCCTGAATCGACAGCCAGTATACAGACTCCCTGTCTTTCGGTAATTCCGCCGGCAACACCACTAAACGCAGTTTGCCTTCCTGCATTCCTCTAATCTTCATCACGGGCGGAGTCAGTACCAGGGGTAAGTTATTATCATTGCCATCAATATCCTCCAGCCATGACTGAATCAGATACGTCTCCCGGCTTTCATTAATCACCTCGATCGGCGTCTCTTTATCTTCAGCGTACGCGATTATACGCGTTAAGAGCGGGCGAACAGCACTGTGAGCCTGAGCGGATAACAGAAGAAATATACCCGACATGGTCACGGCCACTAACTTCATTCTTTTCAGGGGTACTAATAACATGGTTTCATTTTCCTTTGTATACATATTCATTGAACGTCAATTCACCCGAAAACCCCGACAGATGCCGGCTAGCGACAGTCCACCGGTATTTTGGTATACCAGGCGGGCTCAGTGTCACTCTTCGGTTGTTTCGGTAAGACAAATTGGCATTGGTTATTTTTCCCCCAATTAACCACCAGCGTTTCATCCCGGCGGGCGTCTAACCCTGTCAGATAAGTTAATCCGTTATTACCGACGATACCGGCCTCCTCATTCTGCCCTTTGATAATAACAACAGCCCCGACAGGTACCTTGTGCGCTCCCTGAATAATCACCAATGCCCGGCGCCCTACTCTGGTGGAAAAATGTAACAACACCGCAGCTCCTTCTGTCGGGATAACTTTCCGGCTCGCTTCGCTTAATTCCACGTCAGGGGCATCTGTTGTATCTAAACTGATTGTGTTGTAGCGGTAAGGACTCAGGTAGTTAACAACGGCACGACCAAAGTAATCCGTTTTATTGGTACTCCCTGACACACCAATGTGTGACGCCCCCGGCGTTTCAACAATAGCGATCGTGTCCCCCATCCTTGGTGCCAGAAGCGGGCCGCCTTTATACAGGACTATCCCGCCGGAAATTCCGGCGGATAGTTGATCTGAATAATTACTGTGGCTGACCGAACCATTAAGGGCGGCTAAATGGGTGTTGTAGCCCAGCGATGCCGACTCGCTGAATTTACCTCTGTAATCCTTCTGTAAATTCAGGCTGTAAGTGGCGGGGCTGTTTTCCTGATTTCCGGATAAACTGACAGACTGGCTATACTGATTATCTTTATTGCGCATGAGGCTATAATTGACTGAATTATAATTTCTGTCACGTTTCCCCCAGCGCAATGGAAGACTGACGCCAAGATTAAAAGAGTTGTCATAATCGTCTTTTCCGTTTTTATTATACATGTACGACAGACTCACATTGGCCGGGCCCGCAATAAAACCATAACCGGCTGACAATGAAGATGTTTTTTGTGAAGTGCCGTAATATCTGTCCTGGCTCAATGTCATATAAAAGCTGCCATATTCCTGCATTCCCTGATTAACATTCACTTCAAGTCTGCTGCGGCGGCGTTTATTCCACAGTGAATCCCCATCCTCGTAGTTATATTCGCCGCCTTCCTTACGATGGTGTTTACGGCTATTAAACTCTGAGAAAGAAAGAAAATCATCTGAACGATATTGGTAGCCCAGAATACGGAGACCGGTATCGGTACTGTCAAACTGTTTGGCATACAATAGACGTACTGCGGATCCGTTTTTAGTTTCCTTTTTATATAAGTCAGAAACCCGGTCATAATTGTAATGTGTCTGAGCGGCATCCAGAGAAAAAGCCCCGATATTACCAACGCTCCATGCAGCCCCCACCGCCACGGACTGATAGTCATTCCCCCCCAGCCCGGTGACATTCATAGTAAAAGCCTCAAAACCCCGTTCTATACTGAGCGCCCCCATGACCGGCGTGTCAGACTGACCTGCATCCCGATATTCGCCGGCTGACACACTGTAACGCAAAGAGCCGGGACGTATCATATTGGGCAGAGAGGTGTAGGGCACCGTGAATGTTTGCTCAGTACCGTCTGTTTCTTCTACTGTCACCTCAAGATCAGCACCTATCTGACCGGTATACATATCGTCAATGGCAAACGGCCCGGGGGTCAGCGTTCTGCTGTAAATGATATTACCGCGCTGACGAACAATTAACCTCGCATTAGTGCGTGCTGTCCCCCGGATAACGGGAGCATATGTAAACTGAGATTCAAGCATCATCCGCTCATTGGTCCGAAGCGTAATCCCTCTCAGGGGGATCACCCCCATAATATTACCGGGGGTGTAGGTATAAATATCCCCCGCCGATATTTTTGAGGTCCAGGGAGTGATATTTCTTTCAATATAAAGTCTGTCGTGATTATTATCCCAGCCACGATGGGCGTTCTTATTAAACGTATCAAAACTATAAACCCGCCACGCTCCAACGTTGGCGGTACTGTTCAGGCTAAAAAAAGCGCTGTTGTTAATGTCTCGGCTGTTGTCATCGCCCTGATTTTTCTGGCGGGAATGATAGAGGTAGCCACTGTAGGAGGTTCGCAGTGTTGGCGTTCCGTCATCCCATTCTTCGGGCGATATTTTTTGAAAACGCACATTATTGACAGCTTCCTGCGGTAAGGTCAGCCGGAGTTGCTGGTGCGCATCGTCGTAAAAAACCTGAGCTGCCGGGATCCGTTGCTCAACACTTTCGCAGATGGCCTGTGCCGGGTCAGATATGTTATTTTCTTTATCCGCTGACGTTTGCCAGTTATCATAAAGTTCGGTTTTGACACCCACATTCTGAAGCAGGTAACGACTGAGACAAGGCCGGACAAAACCGCCTTGGGGATCGGCTATAAAATTAACATCGTAAATGTCGGCAATACGTTCATTAACAACGACCTCAACACGTTTTACGCCCGGAGCTATCGTATTTTTATAGAGAAAAATGTCCGGGGAGGCCCCATTTTTATCTTGATGTAAAAAAGCGCTTTCAAATTCACTGACGTTTTCCTCCGCCCGAATATCAGGGGAAAACGACAAGAAAATTGGCACAGCCAGCATGGATAAAAACTGCCTCTTTATAGGCGCTATCGAACAGGTGCACAGTGTTGCCATATTGATGAACTCTCATTGCCTGCGGAAATACTTGGCGACTGCAACGATCTGACGACCATTGCAGTATTTTTTACAAAGGTTAATCCCGTACTATTTCGTGATTAGAAATAGGAGATGACAAAATCAGCAACCCCCGTCACATTCCCGGCAGTGACGCCACCGGCAAGTGATTTATAGGCCGCTTTGTAATTCAGCGTAACAGGACCTGAATTGCCTGTAGCAGGTAAGGTCATACCCGGATCCTTGCTCGACCCGCCATTCAGGTCAATTTGTGTCGTGCCGTTTTGCTGCAAAATCGCCACACCGACATTAGCTGCGGGTGTAGTTGTCGCTGTATTCGCCATGACATGAGCATCACCGGAAGGGGTATTGGATGTAGTAAACAAGGCACGTACGTTGTTCAGGTTCGTTGCGGCTTCACATCCTGTCAGCTGGATAGAGAAAGGGGTTTGCCCGACATAAACGCCGGCTGAGGCGTTCAGGGTAGTGGCCGTGACCGGTGGCAATGTAAGGGTTGCAGAGACAGGGGCCGGTCCGTTGACCATGGAATCTGCTGTAACAGATGCAATGGCAGTACAGGCAGAGTCCGTTACCGTTCCGTTAAAGGTGATTGTCCCGTCAGCAGCATTAGCGACAGAGCCGGCGAATGCCGTGGCAATAACCGAGGCCAGTATATATTTACTAAAATTCATAATAAGCTCCACATTGGTAATACATCATTTAATTTGAAATAACTCACCCCACTAATTCAGTGGCATGCTTTAGATTAGCTATTTCACGCATTCAACAAAAAAAACACTCTTGCTATAGAACACCCCGGAAATTAATTAAATAACCAATGAATCCATATCGATCAATTCATTATTTAATAAAAAATCCTCCCAGGATACATCTAATATATTTAATATATCATTCAGTCTGGCAACTGTAATACCTGTCGCTCCACTTTCATATCTGGACACCTGCTGCTGGCTGACATTCAGCATCGTGCCTAATTCCTTACCTGCCATACCCATTCTTTTTCTTTTATTTTTAATAAAAAAACCAATTCTTTCATTAAGGATATCTGACTTAATAAATCCAGAGCACTCTTTCATTAGAAAACCCCCCGATTCAAATAATTAAACATAGATATAATTTAAGGCAATATATAATTGACAACACATTGGAGTAAAAATGTTTGTACCGATCAATAAAGCATCAATGATAGGTGACAACTATCGTAATTAATTATTTGATCGATATAACCGATCAAAAGATTCGGAATAAAAATATAACATATTGAAAATACAGATATTATTAATTTCACCAGAACCCATGAAATTAATAGCTTGTTATACCTTTATTACACTATTTAACATACCAAATAGCATCGATATATATAATGAAATGTAAAATTACAGTTTATTACACATATGTTATTCTGAGGATGATAAATTAAAAAAATAATTTTCATAAAAAATCAACATACAGAGGGTTAAATTTAAATTTAACGACAAAATACTCACAAACTCAATAACTGCACATTAGCGTCACAATATTAAATGCAACCCTGTATAATGCTATTTATTTAATGACGCAGATAACTCAACTTAACTATATAAAAACCGGAATTCACAATACTTTTATAGAAAAATATCATTGCTGTGCAATAGCGTCAGTCTGGTGAATATAGTTTCCCGGGTTACGGAAATTTGATAATCACCCCTGTAAATTATTTTTAATAATCAAAAAGGTGATAATTGAAAATAAAACACCCACTATAAAATGAGCGGACTCACTGCAANNTTGCAGTGAGTCCGCTCATTTATGGCTATGACTGTATCTCGTTTTGGGAACATAGCCTGGGCTGGTACTTATTAAGGATGAGATACGATATATGCTAATACAGATTCCCCGTATGCATTTCTTATTTCTGTAAAAAATGCCTCCGGAGACAGACCGAATACTGAAATCACCGTTAAGAGCTGCCCGACGGATATCTGACTCTGGCCGGTTTCATAACGGGATATCTGCTGCTGGCTGATCCCCAGCTCGGCTGCCAGATCAACCCCGCTCATTCCCCGTTTTTTGCGTAACGTTTTAATCATTGCGCCTACATAATATTCTGTTGCTTTCTTATGTTCATCAATAACAGGCATGGTTTCCCCTGAGGAGATACAGGTATATTGTTATCAGAGATAATGAGTACACCTGAAATAATAATCAGAAAAAATACAGGCAACCGGACGGACTTCCGCTGCCTGTCCTGTGTTGTTATCAGAAGCTGTAACGTACTCCGGCAGTCACCCCGAAACGCTGCTCCGTATCTTTGCTGTGGCTGTAGTTCACACTGACCGCACCACTGAGATTTTCCGTCAGCTGAGCGTCAACACCGGCTCCGGCTTTGTAGCCTGATCCGTCAACGGTATTATTGAATCCGCGACCCGCGCCGTTAAAGTGAACATTGTTGTTTTTCACAAACTCATGACCGGCAGCAATCGTCATGTGCGGAGTGACAGCAATCCCGCCAACAGTCGTGTTTACCCCTGCCTCCATACCCAGTTCACCGCGTGCTGACCAGTAACGGTCACTGTTTACCTGCATGCCGTTATCCAGGTTAAAGTCTGCACCCGAGGCAGTATACCCGTTCATCCCGGCGTACGGTGCCACATACACATCCGGAGTGACCTGATAACGGTACCCGGCCTGCCCGGTCAGTCCGAACAGGTTTTGTTTATAATCCGCTCTTGCCACCGCGCCGTCCGAGGCGTTGGCATGCAGTTTGGAATCCGCACGGCCGGCGCTGACGGTACCTTTGAAGAACAACCCGTTATCCATTGCCAGACGCCCGTATACCTGAACCGCGGTACTGTTCATTGAGCCGCCGGAGCCGCGGATGTCAAAACCGGACAGATGGCTGTAGTCATGCATCACGGCCGCACCAAAGGTGACCCGGCCGTTGTCCAGTGACAGGGTTTTATCCGCCCCGATGGCCATACCGTTAATTTTCTGATTAAAAGCAGAGCTGAGACCGGCTTCCCCGGCCCATTCGCTGCCGTAGTAGGTTCCCCAGACACTGCCCTCATTTTCAGTCAGACGGGAATTGAGGCGCTCATACACGGTATTGGTCTGACTGTTCCAAGAGGCCAGCGGCGCTGCAAGGCCGGACAGCACGGCGTTGGCACTGCCGGACAGTACCACGGCGGTATCGTCGTTACTGACCCGGATGAGTACCCACTTGCCGTCTTTGTTCACCAGCTGATATTTGTAGGCTCCGAGGTCGACATCATCTGCCTTGATATCTATGTCACCGTTCTGAATATGGATAATTTCCCTGCCTGCGGTATCCACCTCGCGGCCGTCACTTTTAATGATGACGTTCATGTCACCGCTGCCGGTGCCGATATTCAGCTGAGACTCGCTGTTGATTAATACATTCGTGTTCCCGGAATACCAATTATCTGCCCCGACAATGGCATCCTGTATATCTACGGTACTGTCGGTGATATTCAGGTTTTCTGCATGAGACTCACCTTTGGCCACCCAGGTGGTGTTGTTATCCATATTGATGGTAGACCCCGGGTGGGTAGCAGTTACAACTACAGCCCCTTCAAAATAACTGTTATCAAGATTGATAACGTTGTTGAAATCTTCAGTGTCCTGGTCATACTTGGTGATATTCTCGATATTGCCCCTGATAACCGAATTTTTCACATTGACGGTGTTATTCCTCGTATCCTGTATACGAATAGCAATACCTTCCATATGATCATTAGTATTAGTACCGGTAATTTCTGAACTGAGCACATTGACGGTGTTCAGGCCCGCTCCGGATATTAAGCCAATGCTTTCCAGTTTACTGGAACTGATATTGACGTGGTTGTTTGCTTTAGGATTTTCCGGGGTGCCATATTGCCCATTTAATGTAAACCGACCAATATCAGAACCGGCAATATCTAACTGCATATTACCCCCGTTCAGGTATAGCCCTCATGTCTGTGAATTGGAGAGTGCAATATTACTGTCTTGTCCGGTAAAGTTTATTCCATAAATCCCGGTGAACGAGGCGTTGTCGATTACAACCGATGAGTCATTAACAACCGCATTCAGTCCGTTGTTTTTCCCGGAGAGGGTTGAGCCGGAGATGTTCAGAGATGAATGATCGTTTAATGTAGTTTTGATACCCTTGTCATTTTCACCACTGATGACAGAATCAGTGACATTAAGAGACGATCCGCTATTGAGGGTGGTCAAAATTCCCAGGATTCCCCCGCTAATGGCCGACTTATCAACATTGATTTGTGACCCGGTAGCAGTTACCCCAAGACCAGTTGTGTCGGCAGCAGTTTCCGGGCCATTAATTTCCGAGCCATTCAGAATGTTCAGTGCTGAATCAGTAAGCGAAGATATCCGCACACCGAACCCGCTGACCTCTTTGATTTTGGTATTATCAAGCGTTATCACCGAGCTATTTTCAGCATTAGTGATACTAATACCTCTTTGTCCTCCGGTCAGGGTTGAATCTTTAAATGTCAGATTACTGCCGGACAGTAAATCACTTTTGTAGGTATACGCATTCCCCCCGCTGGTACTCAGGTCGGTTTTATCAATCAGAATATTGCTGTCAGTGACACTGGCAAAGCGCAGGGCGTAACCCGTATCACCGCCTTTAATATTCGAGTCATTGACAGAAATATTATTTTTATTCGCTGTATAAACCAGTACACCTGCATGCCCTTTGACATCCGTGTCAACCGTCACATTATTAAGCTCAAGTGTATTATCCTCTGCACCCGGCGTCCATTGCAGGGCCTCACTGTAATTTTCATCGGTGAGTTGTACGTTATCTTTTATCTGGACAACAGCCGGTGCCTGAACAGCAAATATAGCAAGAGATACCGCCGAAGCGATTTTAAGTTTCCTGAAATGTTTCAATGAGTAAGCCCTTTAAAAAATCAATAAAAACAATGAATTAAAAATATTACAAAAATTATTTCGTATTAGTGAGAATCACTGGTTTTTCAGTGAAAAGATGCTTTACCAAGACATTTAACAAGTATAACTGGTATTTAGTATCGGCAATAAGTAAATATCAGATTAATATCTCGATAAATACGACGCGGAGTGTAAGAGAGCATTCTAAACTTGTAAAAACGTTAAAAACGATCGAATTCACAGCTTTCGATAGGTTATTTCTATCATTATATGAGTATCGACCGTTTTTATTGGTTAATATATAGTTGATTGGTATACGTATTTACACTATGCAAATATTACAGCGATGACATAATTGAAAATTACTAATAACGGGAATAATTAAAAATAAATATACTATTTTTTGATTTATATCACTTTTTTATACTTAAAAAAGAAATTACCGGCTCACGGATAACAGTGCTTCCGCGCTGCCCTCATCGGCCAGTTCGCGATCACGGTCAAATACCGCCCGAGATAACGGAATTTCACTGAACAGAAATGGTTGTCCGGCCACTGCACGTCGCTTTGTCAGTGTTAATCATTTTCGGTGCATAACTGAACCCAACGATAGAACGTGGTGTGCCCGGCATTCACACCACACGCAGTCAGCATTTCCTGAAGCTCGCGGTAACTGATGTTGTACTTATAATACCAACTAACTACCAACAAAAGCATAATGCCGGTAAAATGACGACCTTTAAACATTTTCAGGTGCACGCTCCGCTGTGATTATTTTCCTCAGCACATCATGCGGCGGGTCTTTACAAAAGTGCCAATTTAATGGCCAACTGAAAAACAGGGCAAAATATGAGTACAGGAACTAACACCATGCAGGTAAAAAATCGTCATTTACCTAATTGGCAAACATTAAAACTAGTATTGAGTTCTTTGATTGTTTTTAACTTCTATTTAAATGTTAACTCAAATACGAAACCCGATTATTCAGCCTTGACTGAAATATTGGATTGGACATTAATCCCCATGTTTGTCTTTATCGCAGCATATACAAGCAAAGGTATATCATGGCAGAATTGGCGTATTAATTTAATTCCATCGATTATAATTTATTTTACCTTCCAGACGGCAGGTGCCATTATACTTTACCTTACAAAACAATTGACTTTTGAGGAATATTTATTCTTTCCTCAGAACGGTGTTTGGTTTTTCTTAGCTGTACCGATATGGCAATCTGTTTTTTTATTACTTCCTTCATTTGTGAAGGATAAAATTACTATGTTATTTATTATTTTTTTATTGGCTATCGCTATTGCTTTTCTTTCCATAAATAACCTAGCTGATAAAACAGGGTTTTATTCTATTTTAAAGTATTTTCCATTCTTTGTGATGGCTTACTTTTTTGATGATCAAAAAATTCAGCAACTTAGACAAAAAACCTTTCTTATAGTTCCTATCACGATTATCACAATAATAATTTATGTTTATTCCCGGGTGGAAATAAAATCCGAACTAATATATCTGTCAGACGGAGTGACACTAATTAATAATATTTTTACATATATTTTTGAATCCATGCTGAGCATATTTATTTTAATAGCGATAATTTGTGCTTCACCTTCTACAACAAGATTTGTTAAAATAGCGAATAATGCATTAGGAGTATATTTGATTCACCCGATAATCTGTTTTTTTCTGCTGACCTTGCTGAATTGGTTAAAAATTGAAGCAGGGCTATCACTCTTAATTTTATTAACCTTATCCACTATTATACTGGCACTATTTCTTGCAAAGAATTCAATAATACATTGGTTTTTAAGCCCTAAAATAAGATAAACGGGATAATCACGTTATTCTCCCTGGTGACTTCTGTCAGCAGGGTGTAAACGTCAAACCGGATCGGCAGCAGCTGACTCTCATTTTTAATGATCATCCGACTGAAGTACGTCGTATTCTTCCGCTGATTTTTTATCTGTTGCTGCTGTCTCTGCCTGTGCGGCACTGAAAAGAGAAAGAAATAACACACCTGCTTTGATAATGACATTCTTCATCGTTGTCCTGTTCCCTGTTAAAAATACATATCAAACAGCATTTTTATGCTGATCCCGGCAGAGACCAGAATAATCATCGGCTTTATCACTTTCAGCCCGGAACTCAGCACAACACCGGCACCCAGCCGTGCCCCGATAGCCTGTCCGGCAAACATCAGTAATCCCAGCGACCACACCATTTTACCGCCCGCAATAAAAAAGATAACGGATGAAGTATTGGATGCCAGGTTAAGAAAATTAGAATGAATCTGTGCTTTATCAATCCGGTATCCTAACAGGAGCATATAACTGATGGTATAAAATGTCCCGGCACCGGCACCTAAAAATCCGTCATAAAACCCGACACCACCACCGCAGATAAATGAAAACAGGAAAAAGGAAACACGCTGTTTTTCTTTGGATCTAGTGATATCGGGAGCAAAAATAAAGTACAGCGTGACACCGATGATTAATCCCGGTAATAATTTCTTCAGAAAAGCCGGGTCAATAAACTGTACAAAGATTGTCCCGGATGCGGCACCGAAAAATGTCGCAATAAAAACCCATTTATTATTTTTTAAATCAATCCGCCCCTGACGCAAAAAATAAATACCGGATGTTAATGAACTACCCAGTGCCTGCATTTTATTTGTTGCCAGCGCGTTAGCAGGCGGTAATCCTGAGATCAGAAGTGCGGTAATAGACAAAAAACCACCGCCGCCTGATACCACATTGATAAATCCGGCGGCCACGGCGACAAAAAACATGACAATAAGAAATGTTATGCTCATGGAAAAACACTTTAAATGGCAGGGATGATCAGTATATAAAAAGTACGTATCTGAAAAAGTGACGCCGCCCCTGCTGCCGGATATTTGGTATAATAATGTGTCATCTTTCTGAACAGGATCCTGATATGCTGCGCGATGGTATTACTCATTTACTATTTCCGTTGCCACACAGACTGTGGATGCGGAAATCTCCTCCACTCCGATGCGCCGTGTTAATGCAGTCCGTTGTCTCTTTTATTTTTAATATGGCGATACTGGGATTATGCATTAATATTTCCGCCGGTTTATTTTAAACGGAGTAGCTGATGGACGAATTACTGACACACTGGATTACAGAATATGGCTATTGGGCGACCTTTTTCGGCACCATGATCGAAGGAGAGACCGCAGCATTTTTATCCGGCATAGCAGCGCACCATCAGTTATTATCCTACCCGGATGTGATATTGGCCGCCGCGCCGGGAGGTATTATCAGCGACAATGTGCTGTTTATGATCGGCTATTTTGCCGGAAACCGGATCCTGCCCCGGATTCATAAACATGAGGATAAAATAGCCCGCCTGCAACAGATTATTCACCGCCGCGAAAGCCTGATTATTATCGGAATACGTTTCGCTTACGGATTAAGAACTATCGGCCCCGTTATTATCGGTGCAGCCGGGATTAATCCGCTGAAATTTTTTGTGCTGAATATTCCCGGCGGGGCAATATGGGGAAGCGTTATTGTGTCTGCCGGGTATTTTGTCAGTACGGCAATCCTTGCCCTGCCGTTACATACTTACCTTGCCTGGTTCCTTATCTCCGCAGCAGTTACCGCTCTGTTTGTGCTGATAAGAAAGCATAAACGAAAGCTGTAAAATCCGGAACTGACCCGCCTGCCGGCTACCAGCCCGGCTTGCGGGCACTGAGCAGAAAGATCATAGGACGCTCTTTTTCTTCATCCAGTGCAGGGTTGGCAGCAATTTGTACCGCTGACGGCCCCCATTCATTCATTGCGGTGATTTCAAACCCGGCGGCAATCAGCATATTTATCCAGGTGGATAATTTCCGGTGCTGTTTTTCCACACCATCAGCAAACCAGTTTCTTATTCTGACCCCTTCCTGCTGATACTGGTTAACCGGCCAGGCTTTATTACCGCCACTATCAGCACACCAGTTCTGAATGACCGGTGCTGTGTAGATCGGGTGTTCCGCGGAGAAAATCAGACTGCCGCCCGCAACCAATGCCTGATACAGCGTGGTAAAAAGTGCCGGGATATCGCGCAGATAATGCAGTGCCAGCGAGCTGTAAATGACATCACTTTGTGCAGCCGGTAATGATAATGTCTCAAGGTCGGCCCGCAGGTAGGTAATATCCGGATCCGTGGTCATCGACGCGGCTTTTTCCAGCATTTTCTCCGACAGATCAAAACCGGTTACCCGGGCAGCGCCCTGCTCTTTTGCCCAGCGACAGAACCAGCCATACCCGCAGCCCAGGTCGATCACTGATTTTCCGGCCAGTGGCGGCAGCAATTCCTGCATAGCTGTCCACTCCGGTGCACCGTCCGGTCCTTCTGCCGACCGGGGCAGCGTGGCATAACCGGCAAAGAAATCCGGGTTATCATAGATATTCTGAGACATAGCTTACTCCTTAAATGATGAGCAAATTATATCCATAATTTTCTGACTTCCGCTACTTTTCTGTTTTACAGGCATAAAAAAACCTCACCGGAGTGAGGTTTTTAAAATCTGTTACTGTGCAGTGGTGATTACAGTGCAACCACGTTAGCCGCAGCCGGGCCTTTCATACCATTTTCGATGGTGAAAGAAACCTGCTGGCCTTCTGCCAGAGATTTGAAGTTGTCACTCTGAATTGCAGAGAAGTGAACAAACACGTCTTTGCTGCCGTCAGCAGGAGTGATAAAGCCAAAACCTTTATCATCGTTAAACCATTTTACAGTACCGGTAATTGTTGCGGACATATGAATTTCCTTTAAATTAATTTTGTTGCCATAAGGCATATGAGCGGTTTGATTACGTTTTACCTATGGGAACTATCAGAAGGAATTCGCTATGAAGTGGTATCTTGGATAACGCTTGACGGAGAACAACTTAAAATCGGACTGACATAAATAGGTCTGTACTTCCAAACCAATGCCGATATTAAGCCATACATTTTGTTATCCGGCAAGCTGTTTTTGATTCACCTCAAAATACGACGTGTGAAAATGGCATCAGTTTACCAGCCCCATATAGCCGTGGATCGCCATATAAAACCCGACCAGGGCTATCAGTGCTGCCGAAAAATACGGCGCTTTTTTGGCAATATCGCCGAGCCCTTGCCAGCGGCGGCTGACCTGACGCAGCCCCACTGCCGTCACCACGCCAACCGTGACCAGTGTCAGTGCCAGCCCGATACTGAAACTGAGTACCATGGTTGCCCCGAGGGTAAAGGCTTTCAGTTGCAGACAAATCAGCAAAACGGTGATCGCTGCCGGGCACGGAATTAAACCACCGGTCAGGCCGAACAGCAGAACCTGGCTGTTTGTGGCTTTGCCGCCGGTAAACCGGGTTTTGATTTCATGAGCATGCGCTTTGGCGTGCGCATCCTGATATGCATCATCATGATGGTTGTGTTCGTGTTCGTGGCCATGATCATGGCTGTGATGGTGGTGATCGCTGTGTGTATGATTTTCCTGCTGCATTTCTGTCAGCCAGTTTTTTTCGCCGCGGTATGTCCGCATAAACATCCAGAATGCAGTCGCCAGAA
Organism: Morganella morganii; assembly: GCF_019402645.1. Lineage (GTDB taxonomy): Bacteria > Pseudomonadota > Gammaproteobacteria > Enterobacterales > Enterobacteriaceae > Morganella > Morganella morganii_D. Next base: position 828,701 of record NZ_VKKS01000001.1, on the reverse strand, counting down.
TAATCACCGCCGACACCATCTGTAACCACGGCTCCACCGCCTCCGGCGTAAAGCGGGCACTGATATACATACCACCGAGTGCAATCAGCCAGACAATCAGGGTATGCGACAGCGTCGCCGCTAACCCCAGCATCACCGCCTGTCTGACCGTCCCTTTTACCGCAATAATAAAAGCCGCCATCATGGTTTTTGAGTGGCCCGGTTCCAGGCCGTGCAGCGCACCCAGCGCAATCGCACCCGGGATAAAAAACCAAGCATTTCCCTGCTGCAATAAAGAGGCAAAATCAGTCATGGAGTGTGATCCCTGTTTTCAGAATGAAGAAAGAACAATCACAGTATACTCCCCCCCCAGTATAAATACACTACCTCTTTGTACTCCGGAGATGCTACTATTTTGCCCGTCACTTTCTTTTCACCTTATTTCACGGGGTTGCCATGTCACATACCATCAGGGACAGACAGAAACTTCAGAACCGCGCCAGTAAAATTCAGGGGCAGGTCAACTCACTGAAAAAAATGCTCGATGAACCGCATGAATGCTCAGCTGTGCTGCAACAAATCGCGGCTATCCGGGGGGCGGTAAACGGATTAATGCGGGAAGTGATTAAAGGCCATCTGATCGAACACGTGGTGCATGAGGAAGATGAGGAAAAACGTCAGGGTGATCTGGATATTGTCCTGAAGGTACTGGATTCTTATATTAAGTAAGCCGGAGAAAAAATAACGGTGATGCTTTATTTTCATCACCGCAGATAAATTAACTAATGCTTAATAGTTAAATTCTTTTATTATTTCCTTATCGGTATCAAAAATAACATTCAGATTTATATCCTGGCACTGCCCGTTATTACTGAATTTCTTTATTTTCAGAGAACAGGTGAATAAATTCTCCCCGTATACTACTGTGGATATTTTAGCCTGTTTACCCTTTTTTATCGCTCTGTCCAAAATATAAGCAGGAATATAACGGCTGCGTTCTGTCATGGCGCGCGCTGCCAGGGGGGCGTATTTTATTTTTATTTTCCTGCTCAGATCCGGCCTGCCCTTCAGTGCCGGAATAATCTGCATATTCAATACCGCACCGCCGCTGCTGACTGCCCGGCTCGTACCGTTACGCATCAGAAAAGATGCCTGCCCGTCCGGTTCAGCCAATATGCCGCTGACCAGCAGTAAATCCAGCGGGTCAAATAACGCTGCTTCCGGCGGCAACGCATACATAGCCTGATAATATCCTTTTATATCATATAGATGATAGATATTATTCATTCCGTACAGATACCCGATACACAGCCCGGCAGATTTATCAATCACCGGTTTTACACCTTCAGGCAGAGAGGATTCGGCCGGTATTGCAAAAAACTCCCCCTCACTGAGCGGGGATTTAAAATCACTGTACTGCCCGGATATTTCATTAAAATGCTGCATTGATATACCCTTATTAAAATAACTATTCCTGACGCCAATACCGGAAAAAAACAGACTTTTTTATTTTTGTATTAAATAAATACAGCGACAACACCTGTCAGTTGTTGAGGACAATTTTGAATATCTTTACCGATATAAAAATAACGCAGCTATCTGTATCAAATAATAGCTGATAAAAAATAACAGTATTATTAATTAGGATTAATCTTCCCGCGTTGTTTATCACCCCTGCAATATGATTTCATACGGGCCACAGAAACAACCGGCACCCCGCAGTTATTTCTTTCAGGGCAGGTTGGTGTTGACCACAATAAAGTGACGGACGCAGGCGTGCTGAAAGAAAAATGTGTTGCTGACTGAGATCGAAGCACACCGTGCTGCCGTGATCGTAAGGCTCTGTACAGCGCCTGATTTGCATGATATTGATTACGTGAATATTAAAAATAAAATAAAAATACTGAGAATGTCACCATGCAAGCCGCTACCCGTTCCACCATTGCTCTCCTCACTTCCTCATTCTTAATTACTATCGGACGGGGTGCCACTATCCCGTTTATGGCGATTTATCTCAGCCGCCAGTATGGTATGGAGGTTGATCAGGTGGGAATTGCACTGACGGTCGCACTGACAACCGGTGTACTGTTCAGTCTCGGCTTTGGTATTATTGCAGATAAATTTGACAAAAAGCGCTATATGCTGATGGCAATTGTGGTTTATATCGCCGGATTCATCGCCATTCCGCTGACTCATAATATCGCGCTGGTCGTTGTCTTCTTTTCACTGATTAACTGTGCCTATTCCGTATTTGCCACGGTACTCAAAGCTTATTTTGCCGATACTCTGCCGCCGGCGCGCAAAACCAAAGTTTTTTCCCTGAACTACACCTTCGTTAATATGGGCTGGACCGTCGGCCCGCCGATTGGTACCGGACTGCTGATGTACAGTGCGGACCTGCCATTCTGGCTGGCAGCCTGTACCGCCTCATTCCCGATATTCTTTATTCAGCGCTTTGTCCGCAGTGTGCCGCCTTCAGCATCCGGCAGCAACAGCACGGCCTGGCAACCTTCCGTCATGCTGCACGATAAAGCCCTGCTTTGGTTTACACTGTCTGCCTTCCTGGGATCACTGGTGTTCGGTTCGTTTTCAGCCTGTATTTCTCAGTATGTTCTGACGGTGGCAGATACCACACTGGCAGAAAAAGTGATCGGCGTGGTACTGCCGGTCAATGCTGCGGTGGTGGTTTCACTGCAATATATGGTCGGCCGCCGGATCCGCTCAGAAAACCTGCAAAGACTGATGACACTCGGCACCCTCTTTTTTATGGGCGGACTGGCCGGATTTATGATGTCAGGAAGTAACCTTGTATTCTGGGGAATTGCGGCTTTTGTCTTTACCCTCGGTGAACTGATTTATGCACCGGGTGAATATATGCTGATCGACAACATTGCACCCGACGGCATGAAATCCAGTTACTTTTCCGCTCAATCCCTAGGCTGGCTCGGCGGTGCCTTTAATCCTCTGCTTACCGGCGGTGTGCTGACACACTTCCCGCCAAATACCCTGTGGCTGCTGCTGATCGGGGTTTCGGCCTGCGCCTGGTTATGTATGATGCGCGGTCTGCGGATCAGCAGGAATAAACTCATTCACCACTAACTATTTGATTCATGTATTAGTTAATAATAATTCTCATTTTGACATGGCGATTTTCTGCATATCAGCTATCCTACTCTTATTGTTTAATTTTACTTAACTAATTAAGAGGTAGTTTTATGTCACAAAATATACCACTGACACCTGAAAAAGAAACTTCTGTACTGCGTGTAATGGATCTCGCGCTGAGTTTTGCTTTGCCCGGATGTTTGCGTGCAGCAGCGCAACTGAAGCTGGCTGACCTGTTAAAAGAAGGGCCGCGTTCTGTTGACTGGCTGGCTGAACAGACGAGTACACGCTCTGCATTATTGCATAAAGTATTGCGGATGCTGGTTGCTAATGGCATTTTTATTGCTGTTAATGATCATGATTACGCACTGAATACTGAAGCAGAATTTCTTAAATCAGACCATCCTTATTCCCAACGTCACGCCATTTTAATGCTGACAGATGAAACCATATGGAAACCTGCTGCCCGGGTGACTGATGCGATTCAGGGAAATCCCCCTTTTGAAAGCTACTATCACGAATCATTCTATGAGTACTGGAGAAAACATAAACGGGAGGATTATAATTTCCCGTCCGGCATGTCTGCATTGTCTGAAGTTGAAAACCATTTTGTTGTGGATGCCTATGAGTTCCCGGAAAACAGCCGGGTGATCGATATAGCCGGAGGGATGGGCGGATTACTGCTGCGCATCCTGCGGTCAAACCCGTCGCTTTACGGTATCCTGCTTGATCATGAACATATACTGCCGCAAAACCGTTTGGGTGAACTGCATGATAATTCCCGCTGGCAGATAGTCGCCGGTGATCTGTTCGGAAAACTGCCGGAAGCCGATATTTATATCCTGAAGAATATTATGCAGGACTGGCAGGATAAAAATGCACTCATCATCCTGAAAAAATGCCGTGAATCTATGCGGAATGACAGTAAACTTCTGATTATTGAGCCGGTTATCTACCCGGTTAATAAAACGGATTCCCGGTATGCGATGGATATTATCTGCCTGACTGCTTTTCCTGAAGCGGGCGAACGGACAATTCCGGAATTTGAAACGTTACTGTCAAAGGCCGGGTTAAAAATTAATAAACTGATCCCGACCGGTTGCTATGTTTCCATCCTGGAAGTGGTGGTTGCCTGATCTTTGATCAGACACAGTGCGTCCCCGGACGCACTGTGTCATTGTTAAAGCTCTTATGTCATCTGCGGAGCAGGAAGCGCCGGTGAGAATATTACTGATTTTGCCGTTTGACAGGACTTACCGCTACCGGAAAAGTGCGTTTTCCGTGGCGATCAGTTATGCCCCGCTGACCCTTGTCACCCTCGCCGCCCTTATTCCGCCGCATCTGAATGCAGAACTGACCCTCTGTGATGAAGGTGTATCCCCGCCGGTCACCGGCGGAAATTTTGATCTGGTGGTGATCACCGCCACAGCATCCTCTTCTCCCCGCGCCTATGCACTGTGCCGTTACTGGCGTGAACGCGGAGCAAGAACCGCGATGGGCGGCGCGCACGTCACACTGCAACCGGATGAAGCGGCAGAATATGCGGATACCGTGCTTATCGGTGCCGGTGAATATATCTGGCCGCAATTTTTGCAGGATATGGCTGACGGGCATCCGCAGCCACGCTATCAGCACCGGCCTGAGCGCGGCTTTCTGCCGATGCCGGTTCCGCGCCGTGATCTGCCGCCGCCCCGCGCTTATATGAATATCGCCACCATTATTGCTGACCGGGGCTGCCCGCTCGCCTGTGAATTCTGCTCTGTGCAGCATCAGTGGGGACGCAAAGGCACGGCGCGTCCGGTAGCGGAGGTAATTGATGAGATAAAACAAAGCGGCAAACGGCGCTGGATATTTCTCGACCCTAACCTGTATGCCGGCCGGCAGTACAGCCTGGAACTGTTCCGGGCACTGATCCCGCTGAAGATCCGCTGGTCGGGACTGGCAACGCTTAATGTGACAGATGACGACGAGGTCTTCCGGGCAATGTGTGACAGCGGCTGTGAAGGGCTGCTTATCGGGCTGGAAAATCTCAGTCAGCAGACCATGACAGCCACGGGAAAGAATTGTAATCAGGTCAGTGAATACCGGCGTCAGATCCGGCGGCTGCATGATAGCCGGATTGCCGCGCTTGGCTGTTTTGTCCTGGGATTTGATGAGGACACACCGGAGAGCATCCGCGACACCATACGGCAGATCCCGTCTCTCGGGCTGGATCTGGTGCGTTTTTCCGTCCTCACCCCGCTGCCCGGTACACGGCTGTGGCAGAGAATGGCGGAAAACGGCCGCTTAATCACACAAGACCTGAGCCTGTATGACAACGAGCATGTGGTTTTTCAGCCGCAAAATATGTCACCGGAAACATTGCAGGCCCTGCTGCACGAGGCCTGGCGGGAAACATACCGCCTTACGGCTATATTGCGCCGGGTATTGTACCGTCCGGGCAGCCGCTTTATCCGCCTGGCAGCCAATCTGGGCTTCCGGCTGTACGCCCGCCGGTTACGCCATGAAAAAACCGGGCAGTTCAACCCGTCGATAGTAACAGATAATACAGGGAAAACAGACTGATACGTCTTTTACTCAACCGTATTCTGCTGGTTTTTTCGATGATTGCGACAGCAGCCTGTTTACGGGGAGTGAGCCATCTCACCTGGTATTATGCCCAGCCTGCCCTGATCGGTTTTATGCTGATCAACAATATGCTGTTCGCTATTTTGCATGAAGCGGTGCACGGCGTAGCATGCCGGTAACCGGGCGGATAAAGAGCTGTATGATTATTATCTGCCAAGCCAGCCGCACTGGCTGCGCAATATCCGGATGTACGGCGGCAATCTGCCGGGGCTGTACTATTTTTATGTGCTGCCGGGAAATCTGATCTGTTTTTTACACCGGGCGTGTACCGCTCACGCGTGTTTGTCACCAAAATCGTGCCAGCACCGGGGTATGAACTGCCGTCACTGGCAGATGACCAGCCGCGCCCGACTTTCTGGCGCGTTTATTTCACCATGTGACGTTATGGCGTGCGGCCTGCACCACCGATGGGAGCGGCGGCTGATCTGGAGTTTGTGTTTCCGCCGGAAAAATAAGGCAAACAACTGCATTTATTCCAGCCTGCGAAACGCCTGATAACAGGCAAAACGAAAAGTCGCTGTAAATACATCCATGACTCGCATGCTTTTCGTTCGCCTGCCCGTTACCCGAAGAATTATATAACCTGCTATGGTCCGGTCAATGCGGTAACCGGCAAGCGGGCAGTCATGAGCCCCCGGTAACGGGGCTTCAGCGCATTCCGTTCACAATCCGCCGGCATCTGTTCCCATGCCCCTTCCGCATCACCGGTCAGTAAGCTGATAACTGCGCCGTGCCGTAAAAATTTCCACCGAAATTGCAATTAAATCTGCATCCGGCAGTTCTTCCGGGATGATATCCGGCCGGTCATCTAAAATATCACCCGGTGCCCCGGCGACAGGGCAGCCAGAATGCCGATCGCCAGCGATGTCACAGCATCTTTCGTGCGGTAATCCCCCATATTCAGGCAGATAAGCACGATATTCACAACAACGCTATCTCCGGCCACACAATCCGGCCGTCCCACTGTGGCGCGGCAGTCAGATCGACACCGTAAATCCGGGTGCGGTAAACCGACGCCCCGGTGCGTTTAATCACATCATTGGTGCAGATATGCCCGGACGGCAGCCCGACCGTCATAACCGGCGTGGTACAGTGCAGCAGGGCTTCCTCAATCAGATCCGGCAGTTTGGTATCATCGGTACAGGCCAGGAACGACAGGAAACTCTGCGGAATGACTTCCCCCGCCGCCGGCATCTGCGGCCGCCGGGTCATCGCGGCAACGGTATTGTAAAGCGGACGCAGCATCTTCATGCTGCCGGAGTAACCGGCCACGATAACCTGCTTAAAGGACCGCTGATCCCAAAGCATACCGCAGGCCACCAGCTGTCCGTTCTGATAGCTGCCGAGTACCGTGATACCGGCCTGCTGCATGGCTTTCAGATTCAGCGCCGGCGCCAGCTGACGGGATACGGATTCTTCAGCAAAGAAACGGATCACATCGGTGTAGTCTTCCGGCGGCACCACTTTCCATAATCCGTGGTTTTTACCTCTGCTCTTGCTGATCGCCAGCGTGCTCATACTGCTCAGTGACCGGTAAAGCGGCAAACCTTCCACCCCCCGCTCCAGCAGCCGGCGGGCCAGAGAATTGTTTTCCGCAATGCTGGTGTAGCAGTGATCCGGTGTCGGCAGTTGCCGCAGCCAGGAAAATCCGGCCTGTAACACCTTCAGGTGATTACGGTATTTCGGCACAATACGCAGGCTGCTGAGATAGCCCATCCGCGCTTCTTCACCGTTAACCCAGCCGGTCTGCACGGTCAGCTGACACATGCCGACCAGAGTGTCACCGTCTCTTGCCAGTGCCGGATAGACCTCACCGAAATCGTCCTTCGGGGAAAAATAACCGGGGCGCCGGGTCATCACCAGTTCCCAGTCTCCCTGCATGGCATTTTCTTCAAGGAGCCTGAGTAAATCCGCGATATGCTCCGTTGACGCGTCAATAACCTCTATCATTTAACCTCTGCTAATTTACCCTGCCAATTCTCATCACCGAGCGGATAGCCGTTGCGGCTGCTGATTTCACGGTGATGCAGCCAGTTAATCGGGAAATAGTTGCGAAACATAAAAAAATCCCCCCGGTTACGCCAGCTGCGCTGAAGAATCGATTGTGAACTGTAAAATGCCTTCCTTGCTGAGAGGCACCCCTGCGTTACTGCCTCCGGAGACAGCTGTGCCGGATAAAACGGCAGTTCGTTGTAACGGTAGTTATCATCAAGCCACCAGTGCTCATAGCGCAGACGATTTTCCTGCGCCAGCCGCGCATAAAGCGGCGTTCCCGGAAACGGTGTCATATGGTTGAAGGCTGCGATATACATGCTCTGTTCGCGGGCGTAAGCCACTGCCTCACCAAATGAATCCGGGGTATCATGGTCATAGCCGAACACAAACGTGCCGTAGACCGCAATATGATGGCGGCGCAGATTAGCCAGTGCCTGACTGTAGCCGCCTTTCATAATGTTAAAGCCTTTTTTCATCTGCCGCAGATTAGCTTCATTCAGGGATTCAAAACCAATCAGTACCCCCCGGCAGCCCGCCTGCGACAGTGCACGGACAAATTCCTCATCATGTGCGGCATCAATACTCATCTGGGTCACCCAGCGGATCCCGGCATTCGCCAGTTCCGGCAAAAATTCACGGCTTTCCCGCAGACTGCCCGCAAAGTTATCATCCACAAAGAAAAACAGATTTTTTGTACCTTTCAGACCGGCCAGCTCCCGCAGTACATGATCCGGGTCGCGCCGCCGGTAACGCTGCTGATAAAACGACTGCACTGCACAGAATTCACAGTGAAAGCGGCAGCCGCGCCCGGTTTCCACCAGCCCTATCGGCAGGTAGCGTTTGCCCGCAAACAGAGAACGGTCAACCCGGATACTGCGCAGGTCGGTTTGTGTGCCGTGGTATTCCCTCTGTAGCGTGCCGTGACGTAAATCATCAATCATCGTTTCCCAGACTGACTCGGCTTCTCCGGTGATAATAACATCCGCAAAACGTTTCACTTCCTCCGGCATCAGTGTGGCGTGGAACCCGCCCATCAGCACCGGTATACCACGTTTCCTGTACTCACTGGCTATCTGATACGCACGCTTTGCGGTATAAGTTTCTACTGAAACGGAAATCAGATCGGCCGGTTCATCAAACGGGAGCAGTTCAAGGCGATCGTCATAAAAACGGGTTTCAATATCAGCCGGAGTCAGCCCTTTCAGCGCCGCGACCGGCAGAGGCTCCATCTGCCAGGAACGCAGATACGTTTCATTGCGCCGGTGGCCGATCGCCGGATGAATAAACGTCAGCCGCATCAGTGACTGCCTGACTTCGCCGGACGGTGTTCAACCGGCCAGTCACAAGTGTAATACTGATGCAGGTGATGCGCATAGAAGCGGTAACCCAGATTTGCCGTCAGTGCCAATGGTTTAAAGTTACGCGCCTGCCACAGCCGTCTGGCAATACTGCGGTAGCGGTACACTTTTTTCCAGGCGCGTTCATGTCCCAGTTCCAGCTCACGTGCACTCATCAGTGCCGGACGGAACACCACATGCTGTGCGTCATACAGCGACCAGTCCGTGGTTAAAATCCGTTGTTCTTCCTCAAGACGCTTAAATAACGGCGTGCCGGGGAATGGTGTCAGAACCGAGAAACGCGGCAAATCAATCCCGGCGTCGATGGCCAGATCAACTGTGCGGTCAAACACATCAGTGGTGTCGTGATCCAGACCGAACACAAAACAGCCCTGAATCGCAATCCCGAGCCGGTGCAGATCACCGATCAACGCTTTGTAATCCACCGAGCCGTTGAATTTCTTCCCTGCATCCTTCAGGCTGCCGTCACTGACGGTTTCCAGCCCCAGCAGCAACCCTTTGCAGCCGCTGCGGGCCATCAGCTCCATCAATTCATGGTTGTGGGCTATCAGTACGGTGGATAAACCAAACCAACTGATATTCAGCGGGATCAGTGCAGTAAATAACCGTTTTGCATAGCCGATATCTGATACCAGGTTCAGATCAACAAAAATCACTTTCCGTTTGCCGGTATGCTCCGCATAACGGCGGATATCTTCAACGACCCATTCCACCGGATGCTGAAACTGCTTACGTCCCCAGGCACTCGGCGCTACACAGAATTCACAGTTGTGCGCACAGGAGCGGGTCGCTTCAAAAACACCCCGAGTAAGAAAATGTTTTGCATCGAACCGCTCACGTTCAGGAAATGGCAAGTCCGGGATATCAAGTGTGAAATCCGCGCCCTGACGGTATTCACGCTGCATATTGCCCGCTATAAAATCACGGATAAGCTGCGGCCAGCTCTGCTCGGAATATCCGGTGCAGATAGTGTCGGCGTGCTGCAATGCCTCCTGCGGCAGCAATGTGACGTGCGGCCCGCCGAGCACTACCGGGATGTTTTTTGCCCGCATCTGTGCTGACAGTTCATAAGCCCGCGGCGCGTTCCCGGTGATCACGGTCATAGCCACCAGGTCTGCCGTGAAATCCTCAGGCAACTCCTCAATACTCTCATCAATCAGACGAATAGTGACCGGCAGGGATTTCGGCACCAGCGCCGACAGCGTGGTCAGCGTCAGCGGCTGATAACGCAGCGAGCGTTTAAAAATTCCGCCCCGTTTACGGTACAGCGGCCCTTTCGGCGAAAGCAGCACCAGATCCAGCGGCCGCTGAGGCGTATAAACAGTCTGTGTCATCACAGAGACTCCCTGATCTCAAACATGGCACGCCAGTCAGACGAGGTCAGCAGAGCCGGAATTTTAATTTCCCCCAGCCGTTTTCCCCGTCGCAGCTGCCGCTGAAAATAGTGCTCCGCCGGTTGATGCAGGCGGAGGTATGTCAGCGGTTTAAGCTGTCCGATGCGGCGGGCGTAATGATACTGAGGATTAGTACACAGAAAGCGTTCGGTTTCTCCGCAATATGCCTGTGCCTGTGTGTCACTGGTAACTGTATCACTGAGCAGCAGCACATAGCCCCGCTCATCCGCCGCCAGTGCCGCAAAATTCTGTGATGCCGGTAACGCGGCACAAACGAACGGTTCGGTCAGTTTTTCCCCGGCCAGATCACTGCATATACCGTCACGCCCGCAAAAACGCAGTTGCGGGATCCCTTCCGGTGTATGGCCGGTACACAACACCAGATCATCTGTCTGATAGCGGTACAGCCCGCTGTTAGTGGTCACAATCACACTGTATGTTTCACCCGGAAGCAATTCATCCGCTAAATATATATGCCCGTCGCTATGCCGGAACTCGTAAAAATTACTGTCAGCACTCAGATGCGGATCACCGCAGTCAGACGGAACGGTGATCACCGCTTCAGTGGAAAGCAGCCCTTTACCCTGGAGTGTCACACCGGAAAAATGTGTCATCAGTACCTGTGCCGGCGAGGCGGAGGCGGCCTGATCCCAGCAGCTGATCAGTGTCAGCTGCGGCCATAACAGTGCGGTATTATGTTCCCGCAGATACTGCCGGTAACGCACCAGCGCCGCCGGACAGGCATTCAGAAAATGCCCGGCGAGCACTCCGCCATCCTGTAACAACACAGTGATCTCATCCTGCCGGGTATCCAGCGCACTGAGCAGCGGAAATAAAAATACCGGACTCCAGACTGAAATCAGACGCAAATCCGGACACTGCAACAGATAAACCAGGGTCAGCAACTGCCAGTCTGCCGCATCCCCGACCTGTGCCAGTGTCAGCGGCACAGCGGATAACTCACTGAACGCGGCCAGATTATCCGCCCCCAGATAGAGCGCATCACCACCTCCGACCGGAATACCACCGGACGTTTGTGTCATCCGCGTCACTGCCGGACTGAGTGCCCAGTAAACATGGCCGGAAGTCAGATCAAAACGGCGGGTAACATTACGCAGCCAGCCGGTGACAGCGAGACGAAAATCGTTTAATCCGGCTGCGGTATAAGGCAACAATTTGCCTCCGCTGTGACTGCCGCCGGTCAGCTCAAACGCCAGTACCGGCGTACTGCACAACAGATCCTCTTCCCCGTCAGTCATGCGGGAGATAAAAGGACTGAGCTCAGAATACGTTGTCAGAGGTACCTTCTGCTGATAATCCGTTACCGATTTCACTGATGAAAAATGATGCTGCCGCCCGTATTCACACGCCGCATTCGCGGCCAGACAGGCCGATAACCAGCAAAACTGCCTTTCACGCAATGAACCCGCCGGCGGAACAGGCGGTGTTATGTCACGGAAATGCTGCCAGGCTTTATTCATAGCAAAACTCAACATCAGGTTCTTCAAACAGCAGCTGATAACGTTTAGCCACATTATCAGGGGAAACTTCACACAGGCAGACCAACTCATGACCGCAGACATAATGCGGGTTTTTATACAGGAAAAACGCAGCATCCGGTTTGCTTCGCTGTGCGTCAGATACTGCTGCCATTGCGCGGTTCAGGTAACCGAACGACGACGGGCATTCCACCACACCACGCACCGGGTTATAGAGTGAACCGAATTTATCTTTTGCCAGTTCTGCTGCCAGCCGTGCCAGTTCCGGCTCTTTAGCATTACCGTTCCGGTGCGGATAAAAAGTATGCGCCAGTGTGCTCATATACCGGTAAGTACGCACACCTTTCACCAGCAGGAACCAGAACACCCGTTCACCGGGATATTCCCTGCGCAAAAGTGCAATACGCCGCAGCCAGGCACCGTGCAGTGTCTGCTGCTTCCAGTGAGCGGGATGCACAATAGTGTCGCCGGAATAAACAATCCGGTGTCCGCGGAAGGGATAAAATTGCAGAGTACTGAACCCGGCCATTTCATCCCCTGACATCAGAAACAGCACCTCCTGTTTATGATCGAGATCTGACAAAAACTGCGCCCCGTCACTGCCGGTGTAATACATAAAATAGAGTGAGGCCATTTTCTGACGCTGTGCCTGTGTCAGGGTTTTTACAGGCTGAAAAAATGCGTGATACGACATTCCGCCGTCTCCTCCGGTAGATTTACCCGCACTGCCGCTTTTCCTTAAGTGGAATACCTATCTTAACGCCCCTCATATCAGAAACAATAGCGATGCCTGAATTTTTGTTTGATATCATGAAAAACATTGCATAAGCCGTTTCAGCGCGTATATTAGCTGCGGGCCTTCTCTGTGCCCCCTCAGCGGAACAGGCCGTTTTGCCTGAGAGACTGTCTGATGAATTTTTTTACGTCCCCCTTACCTGTCAAAGCGGATCCGTCCCCGCTTGCGCCGGCTGCTTTTATCCGCCCCCCGCATCCGGAGTTGCCACACCGGTTTGTCCCGCTGCCCCCCCGGTGAACAGGGGCCGGTGACCTTACCGGTACTGTTCCTTATTCTGCTCTCCGAAAAAGAACCACTGCCGTTTTCCGGCGATCAGATGTTTTTTTCGCTGATGCAACCCTTTATCACCGGGAACAGGCAGCTGTTAAACACAGATACTCAGGAGCCGCCGGTCATATCTCTGACAGAAACAGGCAGACAGATCCTGCGGGGTGAAACAAACCGGCTTAACCACACCACAGAGGTTAGCTGTGCCGGTAGCATCTGTATCACACCACAGCAGCCGTACTGGTGTATTGATGAAAATCTGACGCCGGTTCTCAGTGCGGCAACCGTTCACCGGACATAATCCGGGATAATTCTTTTTATTTATAAAATAATGATAATTCCGGATTAATAAGATTGTCATTATTTTATTATGCAGCATTCTGCGTCAATCAGACTTCCCCCATATTTCGGCAACCGGATTTTGCAGTATCATTGCTGAATAATTTCCGGCATTCCGCTGTCAGGGAACACTCCCGGCCTCCAACCTGTGCCGGAGCGGAAGCCACCCGAAGTTCCGTTCTGAAAACCGTGACAATCAGTAAGTCACAGAGGGAAACGTTAATGGAAATAACCTCCGATCAAAAGCGGACAATCTGTGCCATGTTAGCTGAACAGGCCGGATACCGCATCCGCAGCGCAGAAATCGCGGCATTATGTGATGATGAAACCATCCGCGCCGCCCTGCTCGTTCTCAGCAGTCTGGTTGATGTAAAATACCGCGAGGTATCCGCCGCACTGGCTGCGGCTCAGGCTGAACAGCAGCGTACTAACCCGCAGATGATGATGGGCAGCCCGCTCAGTGACAGCACACTTTCTGTCCCGGCAGATATGCCTGCCTCCCCCCCGGCTACGGCTCATTCCGCATTGTCTGCGGCTGAACCGGAACCTCTCATTGTTCCTTCTGAACAGGAAGATCCGGTTATTACGGATTATTCCGCTGCAACTCCGCAGTCAGCCCCATCAGAAGAACAAGCCTCTGCAGAGATTGATCGTTTATCTTCAATATTTGGTCAGCATGCCTTTCTTACAGATGATCCGGTTGTACCTCCCGCTGATAACACCATCACAGAGCCCGCCTTTGCATATGCTGAACCTGTGATAATTAATCAGCTGGCCTCACCATCCGATAATAAAACCACAGAACCGGTTTTTTCACACACTGAACCGGCAACGGAAAAAAACGTTGCTCCGCCTGCTGATGACAAATCCGAAGAATTCACCTTTTTATATAACGAGCCTGTGGCTGCGGATCCTGTTGCACCGCCCGCTGATGATAATACCGGTGAAACAACTGCATTAACCGGCTCTGTATTCAGCGATAAATCCCTGTTCCCGGAACCCGCTGCCATCAGTGATCCGCTGAAGGGCGGCAGCTGGCTGTTTGACGACCTGGATCCGGATACTGATGATACGGATACCCCGGTCATCGGTGAACTCCCGGTACCGGATGAACCACAAGTTGCGGCAACATCCGGTTCATCCGGCGATACTCTGCGGAACCACGACTGGTCATTCAATACAGAAAACAGCCTTCTGTTACAGACAGACCCGGGGGAATACCATTCACCTGCTGACGCAGAACAGAAACCCTGGGGGCTGACAGCTCTGTTTGCCGCAGGGAAAGAGAATATTCCGCCACAGGCGGAACCGGCCACAGTCCGGGAATCTGCGGAAAATACGGCTTCCTCAGAAAATGCACTTCCTGAAAATAAGGCTCCGGAGACAATGTCCCCGTCTTCCGGACAACCGGCAGTCCGCATCAAAATTGCCAGAGCCCGGTTACTCGAACCTTTCAGTTCTCCGGTAACCGCAACACTGGATGATGGCCGGGCTGTCACCATCCTCGGTATCTATTTCCGGCGCAATATTGGCCTGAGTTTTAATGATAAAACCGGTAATCTGCACGGTACGCCAACCGAATACGGTGAGTTTCCGTTACGCGTGGTCTGGGAACTGGCACCGAAAAAACGCTTTTCCTCTGATATACACTTTGCTGTTGATCCCGGTTCATACAGTGTCACACCGGCACCGACCGGTTTTCAGCCGGTTCAGTAAACTGCCCGCCCCTGCGTGCTTATGTGCGGGGGCATTTGCGGCAGTACATTATTTTTTTATCATAATTATTTCTGAGCTGCCGTCATGGCAGTAAACAACCTCAAAAATGAGGCACTGTTGCAATCGCCCCGTTTTCTGTCCTTTTTTGGCTCAATCCGTAACAGGTAAACTGCCCATCCGCTGCGGATTCAGCGTCCAGTTTCCGGATAAAAAAAGGAAACGGACGGTTCCGGCCTTTACCTGACAAAGATTCAGTCCAGATAAACGGCAGCGTTTCCGGAATAAATAACCGCCCGGAGCCTGCACTCTGAAAGCGCCGTAATCCTTTTACATGTTCACGGACATAACTGACCGGCAGCGTTTTTTCCGGGACAGGTAAAACCCGGCTTAACCGGATATACGGATAAAAAGCAGACAGCCGTACAGTGATTGCCGGGACCGCCAATGACTGATAATTCCGGGCCAGCAGTCGCAGACGATTCCCCGTGGTTTGCTGCTCCCGGCAGTAATCCGGAAATGCAACGGCAACCGGGCTGTCATTTTTACCTGTTTTATTTTCTGTCAGTACCAGATGAAGCTGCCGCCAGATTTGCTGGCGGAGAAATACAGCAGATATCAGTGCATCCGGCAGAATAGTTATTGTCTGATAAAATCTCACCAGCTTACCCTCCGCCACCGAAAACGCCGCCGCGGATTAACACCGCCACAACATAATTTTCTTCATGTGCCGCGAGTTTTTCCCCGCTGACCCATTTTTCAAACAACGTATAAAAATCCTGTCCTGACCCCGGCGGACGAAATACGGCCCCCAGATGTGTTACCGCACCAAAAGGATCGGCTGCAATGGCTCCAGCCCCCACAGATAAATCAGAAAAAGCAGAATACCAGGTATCCACGGAACGCAAAGCATTGCCTATTTTTTGTGAATGCATTCCCGCTGTTCCGTCAATACTACAAAGTATCCGGCTTTTCCCGCCCTTTCTTTTATTCACCACAAATTCACAGCTGGGATAAACTTCCTGTCCCTTCCCTGTTATAACTCTGGCAGTGACAGCC
This sequence comes from Morganella morganii, assembly GCF_019402645.1. Lineage (GTDB taxonomy): Bacteria > Pseudomonadota > Gammaproteobacteria > Enterobacterales > Enterobacteriaceae > Morganella > Morganella morganii_D. The sequence goes on along the minus strand of NZ_VKKS01000001.1, from coordinate 812,569 downwards.
AGCAATAATACCCCCTCATCACAACTCAGTGCTGCGGCAATCTGTTCTCCCAGGTCATCGACTGAATTATCCGCCTGTTCAAAATGACGAAGGCTGTATTTCCCGGCATCAAATACCCATCGCTGTTTTTTTTCTGCACTGAGATTATCCACAACCACATCAATATGCCCGGCCCCAACCCGGTTACGCCACAAAAACCGCCCGCCGGCAATATTATGTGCGTACCGCCGTGCAGGTTCCCGGCACCTTTCCCTTTCCAGATAATCCGTTATTACTGCCTGATAGCGCTGACGGAATCGTTCATTATTACAGGCTGCCGGAAATATCAGTCCGCCGGTAATTTTCAGTGAAAACCGGAGTAGAAGCACATCCTGTTCCGGCCCGAGCATGCAACAATCCATGTATTGAATATTAGGATCATGAATTTCCGGTGAGAATATTTTTCTTTCATCGGCCCCCCGGTTTTTCCGGCGGAAAGCGAATGTCCCCCGGACAGTTCTCATCTGTATATTCAGCGGAGTAACCGGAGAACCCGGTGACTGCGATGTCCCGGAAAAAATACCGTCAGAAGGGATCAGTTTTTTTGAAAATGATAAAACAGACGGCATATTCCTGAGTCCGGTCATTTTTCTTTTCCATTAATGATATTTTCCCTGCTGACACAGATAAAGGTTCTCATCAGGCAAATAGTGATAGCACCACAACATATCCGAAGGATGCTGTAGTTTATCCAACTGCCGGAATTCCCCTAATGTGATAACACTTTCCGCAAACCGGTGTGGCATACCTTCTGCTCTGACATTTTCTGCCATTCCCGGCGGTGAAAGTCCCTGATAGCCGGTCACTACCGGAGTCAGAACCGTACCCGGAACAGTGATATATTTCAGTAATGCTGCCATTGCATCCATTCCGCTGTTCATTGCATTTATCATTACATCCCGCCACTCCAGTAATACATATCCCGGTGTCATGCATTGCCGTAATTCATACCATCTCTGTTTATTGTCCGGAAAAATACCTGTCTCTGGTATGCCTGCATCTGTGATATCTCCTCCTGCAATTTTCAGTATTTTTATGACCTCCGATACCACAGAGATAAATTCCTTATTTTTTGCCTCTATATTTTCACCACGAATAAACAGTGAAATATTGAGATGACAATACGCTTCCTCAACCAATGATGAATTTCTGCCTTTTTTATCCGGCGGCTTCCGGTTATTAAGTACGGAATACGTCAATTCTCCGGATTCCGCGTACAGTCGTAAATGACAATGGTGACAGATAATACCGGTGTAATTAAACCTGACTGACGGGAATCCCTTCGCTCTCACCTTTCGCTCAAGCGCATGAACAAATCCCAGCCAGGCTGTGACTGCCGGAAAGCCGGCAATCAGCGCACCGGATAATGCGTTTGCATTCAGGATAACGATATTTTTCAGCAGCAGATAATTAATGGACACAGTGATCGCCTCCGGCACTGACAGTTCCCGGTGGTATTGAGAACAATAAACAGGCTTTTCCTTTATTACGCATATTAAGTGCAGAAATATTTTGTGGTTTATTACCGCCAATATGAATAACAACAAGATACCCGGGAAACGTACCGGCTATATCAAGCCGGTGAAGCAGTTCAGATAATAATCCCGACGGCGTCAGAACTGATAACAGATGATAGCCCGTTATGCATCCGTCGGCCGGTACAGGGAAAAAAACCTGCTTGATTTTCGGGCTTGTTACTGTTGTTTTTGTACCGGTCAGTACCTGTAAAAAACCGGTCCGCAATGTCCGGTAATCTTTTTTGCCCAGGATTTTTTTTGCCAGTTCACTTTCTTCACACAAATGTGCCAGTAATGTCTTTCCGTCCTGCATCTTCAGCATCAGAAACGTATATATTTCCAGTGCAGCCGCATTGCCTTCTGCATCCGGCTGAACTTTCACATTACCGGATCGCAGGAAGCCATCATTTTTCTTTTTTACCCCCGCCATCGCGGGCACCGTACTCACTTTCCCATAACGATTTTTACGGGCACAGGGATGAGTGAAAGCCAAAGGATGTGTAGTCAGTGACAGCTGTTTCGCGCGTTTTGCCGCATCAGATAACCAATGCAGGCGGGAAAATCCCGGCGATTTTTTTGAATCCTGATATTTTGCAAAAAACGCAGTAATTTCCGGGTCCGGCATAGAATATCCTTTTCTTAAAATAATTTAGTTTGATAATAATACTGAAAACTTAATCAGAGATTGAACCGCACATCATCAACTCACAGGATATTTAATATGTCTTTGAAAGAGTATTGTCTACCTGAGTAGTAAAAATTTTGGTACGGAGATTTATTTTTGCGATCCGAATGGAAGTCAGAAAAGAAATTTGCAACTAAAAATACAAAAAAACGGTATATCTGAGCACAGAGATACCGTGATTATTATTGAATATTTATTTCTTAGTTGGCTTATTATTTTTAAGCCAGTCCTGCATCTGCTTTATTTCCGGGCCCTGAGCATCAATAATATCCTGAGCTAACTTTCGCATTTCCGGATCTGAACCGTACTTCAGTTCAATCTGAGCCATTTCGACAGCCCCTTTATGATGCGCAATCATACCTTCTGCAAATGCAATATCCGCATTTTGCTCAGATAATGTTTTTGCCATACCGTCATGCATACGCATCATAGAATCACCCAGTTCTTTCTGCGCCGGTGTGGTAACGGCATGCATATCACCACTTAATAATACCGGATTTGCCGCAGCGCCAAATGTAATAATACCTGATAACAATGCAGTGAGAATAAGAGTATTTTTCATGATTAATTCCTTTTTTCGTATCTGGTTGACGGTATTAATCATAAAGGTTGCCCCAAGGGGAAGGTCAATATGATGAAGAATAACTTTACCATATTTACATTTAATAAAGTTCTCTCCACAATCTCTGAACAATTCAGATATTATTTCATTAATCAGGCATCAGTATTAATGCAGGCACCAAAAAAATAATAAAAATAATTAAATAACCCAATAACGCACCTATACGGCTTTTCATACCCACAAGAGAAGGCTTTACCAGACCTGCGACGGCTGCAACAAGCGCCAGTCCTGCAATCACCATTAAACCATCTTCCATATATCCTCCGTTCACCTTTTCCTGCAGGTAATTCTGCGTATGACATTGAACCTTGCCGTTAAGGTAAAGTAAAGTTCTTAAAAATCATAATATTTTGATGAAAAAACAAGAAGGTGATGAATAAAAAAGCAAAAAAAAGAAATACATAAAAGAAAAACCGGGCGTTATCTCCCGGTATTATTATGCTACAGCTGTTTTTGTTCCGGCTCTGCAATAACCGGTTCCGGTGAATTTTCCCATTCAGCATCAGTCAGATGCTCTTTCCGTTGCTCTTCCCGTTGTTCTTCTTCATCCAGCCAGTTTATGACACATCTGGCACTATGCTGGGTAACAAAACCACAGTTATCACAAATAAGACGATAATAATAATGGTTTATACTGTCCGCCGGAATACCCGGAGTATGATAATAAAATGTGACGAACGTATGTGGTGGTTTATTGTCCAGCCTGTCCTGCGCTGTTGTATAGTTTGTTTCATCTATAATCTGTCTGCCATTATATCCGCACATCAGACACGTGGTTTTGACTTGTTTAGCATTCAGATAATGAAAAAACCGCGGTCCGGTTACTGTTTTTAAGCGCTCCACAAATTCCCGGATCTGAACATTATTTGGTGATGCATTATCCATCAGGTACCTCTGGCTTCGTATTATTATTCCGTTTTTCAAAAAAAACACTGATCTCGTATTGTATGTCATTTTAATTTTTACGACCAACCAAAAAGACACGCATTATATTTTCAACTTCAATCATTTGTTTTGCTATTTTCTTTTCCACATGATATTCACCAGAAGACTACAGGATACTTTTTTATTACAGAACAGATGATTATACCAAATCACTAATTGGTTAACCTTAAAGAACGGTAATCAGTAAAGTTATCTCTGTATAATACAACGTCTGCATTACACCTTAAAATAAAATTCTTTTCTGAGAAATTACATTATTACCCATTACCATAGATAATTATCAATTATACGAATGCAAATCTTTTGATGCTGCCGGAGTATAAAAATACTCCGGATGATCGTAAAATTTTCATAAGAATTGCCAGTAATTATCACCACCTCAGGTTTTCAATGACAGATTACAATTGCAAAAAAACCACCGCAGGGATGACTCTTTTCTTAACGCTAACCAAATGAAATATCAATTAGTTAAGGCTGCCATTAACAATAAAAAAGATACCATTATTGCTTTAAAAACAAATAGATATATATGATATCATGATGATATTGTGAAAAGTATAAACTTTATAATGCGTTGATAATTTTTGGTAAGTAGCAACTCCTTATGCTAAATTATCAATAATGATTCAACTATCAGGAAACCCCCGGGATGTCAGATGTAACTAAAATTATAATTACAGGCCGTAATATTAGTGGCTTTGGCGGAATGGAGACTGTTTTTAGTACTTTTAGCAAACTACTGACCGGATCTGATAAAAAGTATCAAATATCTTTTGTTTTTTTTAATGAACTGAATAATGTAGTTAATGATGTATGGTTGGGTAATAATATTTTTACGAGACTTAATTCTTCATTAAAAAATGGAAAATTAAAAAGGATCTCATTTGCATATCAATTTTCATTGATCATAAAAAAAACAGAACCAGATTATATTATAGCATTTGATTCCGTTGGTTGTTATATCTCAAGATTAGCACTTAGACTTTCCTTTAAAAACATACCATTATTTTCATGGAATCATTTTTCCGTCTACGGTTCATACAAAGCAAAATATCTGCTGATGGCGGATAAACATCTATCAATCAGTAATGGTATATCACAGCAGTTATCTGCCATGGGTGCTTCTTCATCTGATATTTATACTATTTACAATCCTGTACCGGCACAGGAAAGAACGATATTTTGTGGTAATGAAACAAATTTTTTGTACCTCGGCCGGGTAATGAGCGGAGGACAAAAGAATATGAATGAATTGTTTCTCGCATTATCTTATGTCAGTGATGACTGGACTCTGCATATCGTTGGTTCCGGGGATGAATCAGAAATAATGATATTAAAGAATTTAGCTCATGAACTGAAAATAAGTGAAAAAATCATCTGGCACGGATGGCAGCCTGAACCGTGGAGCTATGTGGAAAATGAGATAAAGAATGTTTCTGCAATTGTCCTGACATCCACCTACGAAGGTTTACCTATGGTTTTATGCGAAGCAAACAGTTACGGTATTTATATTGTCAGTTCAGATTGCCCGACGGGTCCATCGGATATTGTTTGTAATTATAAAAATGGAGAACTATACCCTGTTGGTGATTATAAAAAACTCTCTCATATTTTAAATAAAATAGTAAGAAAAGAAGTAATACCAGATCCAAATGTAATAAAAAACTCAATTTCAAAATTTTATGATGGGGAATATCTTAGCCGGATATTAGGTATATTAAAATAAATTCATTCTGATTAATAGAACTTACTTTTATTACAATATATCTATTTTTGTCAAATAGATATTATTTACTTCACATAGACAAGTTTGATAGCATAAATTTGCATATCACATTGATATATAATAATTATCTTTGGTTAACACCATACACTTTACTGTACATGGTCTACATCAGCCTGCCAAATAAATTGATTTTCAATATGACCCAAAAACAGCACCATACCCGCACGATAAATTTACAGACAGGGGTACACTACGAGTAGGATTGTCTGATCTGCTGGTTGATAGCGTCAGGATTGTATTCACGTGCATCGATATCAGCCATAAGGTGTCAGTGGACTTCCGTCCTGTCAGGTTATCCGGGGACTTGAATCCCATTCTAAGAAACATTAATGCCAGATAAAGCCCAGACAGGTAAAAAATTGCAACTTATGATAAATTAAACTCTATAATAAGAAAATTACATCGTTAATTTAAACAAAGGTATCAATCTATGCGTCATGCCTTGGCATTTTTAAGCGTACTGTTTTTGGGATTCAGCTCTATGGCGTATTCAATGCAAACAATTGTCTTTGTCCGGCATGGTGAGAAACCGAATAATGATAGCGGTCAATTAACCTGTAAAGGGCTAAACCGCGCGTTAGCCCTACCCGATGTACTCATTTCTCAGTTTGGTAAACCTGATGCTTTGTTTGCCTCCGCACCGAAGCAGAATAAGCCGGGGAGTTCATTACGCGCGGTTCAAACGATTACCCCAACCGCAATAAAAGAGTCCTTGCCTATTCATCTGAATTACCATGCCCGGGAAACTAAAGAACTACAAAAGGCGTTATTGAGCAGCCAATACGAAAACTCAGTCATTTTTATCGCATGGGAGCATGACAACTTAGTCAAAGCTGCTAAAGGTATAATGAAAACTGAAGGCGGTAACCCTGACGAGATCCCAAAATGGCAAGGCTCCGATTTTGATAGTATCTATGTGCTGCGAATTAACCATGATAATGGCTCAAAAATTATTACTTTTGAGCATACTCAGCAAGGTTTAAATAACGTATCTGAACTATGCCCTAAATAACATTATCGGAGCTTCATTCTATCGTGCAGGGTTATACAGCTTCAAAGGTAAAAGCCTTTATGCCTCCTACCCCTGACCAGAAACCTCTGAGCGTATAACATCGTTAACGACATACTGAACCAGCTCAGTGTCTGAAGGAGGGAATATAGTGAAAGGATATAGTAAAAATATAATGAAGTTTGATTTAAACCACAAAAAAGCCACCCAATGGGTGGCTTCTCTTGACTCTAACTCACTGAAAAATCAATGAATTTCTATATGGCGCCAGAGCGGGACTAGCAAGCATCATTAACTTATTGTTATATAACAAATTAGATATTAACACCTCAAAATATGCCCCTTTATATGCCCCCAAGAAAAAACCGCCTGCTGTTACGTGGGCGCGTCGATGCGTGTGCGCGTTTACAGAAAAATGGGCTTTAGTTATCTACCTGTCTACCTAATTGCTCTCATCCCTTATGCTACAAGGCTTTCAGCGGGTAGATAGTACCATTTATGCTGTCTACCCATTGTCTACCCGTTCGGGGTCGTCTACCTACCTGAATTATCCATCATTCCCACTGACTCCATTTCAAACAGCGACGGTCAGATTCCTGACAGTTAATTATCCAAAGTTGGATATTAATGTTTTATAAGTAATTTTTAGTCTCCTTGATATAAAGGAGACCTGTTTATGAGGGTTGGAACTTAAGCCGCCTGATTGCAGGTTGGTACGTTTGGCATACTGACCACAAGCTAACTCATTGATATTTTCGGGGAACGCCAGCGGCGGCCTCCGGTGTGCAAGGCAACTGATTGATTTTTATCATGACCCATCTTTGGATCATCCCTTTTACCCCAATGGGGAGAAAGGATTATCTGGTTTGAAAGGATATACGTAGATTTGCATCATATTTAATATCAATGAGTTATAGTCACTCCGGTAAGCTGATACCCGTTAAACCATTCATGCCAGCCAGTGGCAATAATCTGGCTCCCTTTCTGGCAGGTCATTAGTTCCAGTGCGTTCATATCAAATGCCACCAGCTTCAGCGGGTAGGGGCTACGGCGTTCGCTTTCTGCCTGAACGGTCATTATTGCCATTACTTTACCGGTTGCCGTCTTAACCCGCTGAGGTGGCTTTGTGACGGTGCCGGTTACTGTGGCTATGACGGACTTTGCTTTTCGGTATGTTAGCCCCGAACTGAAAGTTTTATCTATTGGCATAGGCAATCCTAAAGGTCTATTTTAAGCAAAGAACTGATGCTATTCATAATAACCAAGCAAGCATAATTTTAAATAATGCTTGCTGATTTAAATATTGATGATGATAATAGCCACATCATATATCAAAGGATTTCAGCATGACTATTGAAAATGAATCACCCCAAGCCAAAGGCGGCAAAGCTCGAGCTGAGAAATTGACTGCTACTGAACGAAAAGAGGTTGCTCAGAATGCAGCCAACAAACGCTGGGAAAAAATCAAGAAAGCTCTTCCATCTACTCAACTTGAAGGTGTTTTAAAAATAAATGACACCGAGCTGGAAGTGGCAGTGCTGAATAATGGAAAACGAATAATTTCTCAATCATCCGTATTTAAAGCTCTAGGACGCCCAAGCCGAGGCGTGAGAGCCACTCTTGATGGCGAGATCATACTCCCTGCTTTCATGGATGCAGCGAATCTAGTTCCATATATAAATCATGACCTTATGGACGCGATCAAACGTGAGCGTTTTTTGGACAATTCAGGTGCCGAACTTGAGGGTTATGACGCTTCAATTTTGCCATTAGTTTGTGATGTTTATCTCAAAGCTCGTCAAGATGGAGCCTTAAAATCCAACCAGATGGATACAGCACAAAAAGCTGAAATATTAGTTCGTTCACTTGCGAAAGTCGGAATTATAGCCTTAGTTGATGAAGCAACCGGCTACCAAGAAATTCGCCCCAAGGACGCATTACAAGCTTATCTGGACAAAATAATAAGCAAGGAACTCGCTGCTTGGGCAAAAAAATTTCCTGATGAGTTTTATGAAAATATCTATAAATTAAGAAATTGGCCTTGGAGTGGCATGAGTAAAAACAGATTTAGTGTAGTTGCCCACTATACCAGAGATCTTGTATATGAGCGCCTGGGAGATTCCATTCTTCAAGAACTCGAGAAAAAAACCCCCAAACAATCTAATGGTCAACGGAAAAATAAAATGCACCAATGGCTTACCGATGATGTTGGCAACCCGATGCTCTCCCAGCATTTACATTCTTTAATAATGGTTCAACGTTTAGCAATTGCTAATGGATATGGATGGAATCGATTTATTAAGATGGTTGACCAAGTTATGCCGCGAAAAGGTGGCACATTTGAACTTGAGCTGAACGATACATCTCTGGATTAATAATTTAATGATAAATATCGAGGCTATTGCTATCAAACGAATTCATACCCGATAGATAGAAATCGCCTCTTTCCCGTTATAATTCAGGCGATTGAATTCATTTTGTAACGGTCCCTGATGAGGTTATTTTAGCTGCTGATGTCTTTTCTGTTTCATCACATCTATCCGGGTCATTACCATAAAAAAATCCTGCCGTTTGGCAGGATCTGAGGAATCATCTGTAATCACGGATAATTCATTGCCGTAGTCACCCGCCCTTTCGGTTTCGTATTTACGGTCTGACGTGCTCCGGTGTCCGGATTGATGAACGTAATCTCAATCGGGATACTTTCCTGCCCGGCGGTCAGCGATTCCCGGATGGCTTTGGACAAAGCATCCACAATTTGCTGAGTATCCGGCTGTGCGGGATGATTTATTGCCGGCATATCCGGGACTGCGTTTTCAGCGGCCCACCGCTCACGCTGCGCCTCCAGTTTATCCGGATGCCGGAGTCCCGCCCACCTCGGGCTGTTCACCGCATCGTCAATAGAAGCCATCATTTCCTGATAAGTATACGGCTGTGCGTCTGACTCCTGCCGGATAATGCCATTCATCATCTGTCCGGTGTCTGATTTTTCACTGACTGAGGCAGCGGCGGCACAGTACATCAGACTGCGCCCGGCGTAACCCTGAGCGCGTGGTGTGTCCGGTGACAGGTGAGCAAATGAATAAGTATCAGGTTTCATCGTCTCCCCCTGCGGTTACGGCAGAGTAACGCCGGTTTCTTTGTAGGTGGCTCTCAGCTTCTCTGCTGCTTTCGCCATATCGCGCTGGTATTCCTCATCGGCTTTCTGCCGGGCTTCGGTATTGTCAGGTGTATCCGGATTGGATGCGTTCATTGCCTGACGGGTGCGCTCAATCATTTTCTGCACTTCATCTTCGGTCATCGGCTCTTCCATCTTTTTCAGTGCCTGTACTGCCTGATGCCGGGCGGTCATATAACCGTTGATATCACCGTGTTGTGACGATACCTGTAATGCCTTTATGACGCGTTCCTCATCGTCGAGAAATTCCCAGGTCGGATCATTCTCTTCCATGTACTTCACGGTGAACTTTGACAGGTATTCCGGTTCATCCCGCAGACGGGCACGGATTTTCTTTGAGGACAAGTCTGTCTCACGCAGCAGATGTACCGCCAGTGCCGGACTCGCTGCCGCTTCTTCCGATACCGCCACATTGTGAGCGCGGCTGTGTTTCTTCGGGGCTTCCGGCTGGTCATCTGAAACCATCAGGGCGGCGGCATTCTGAACCTGCTGATTGTCTGTAGTGTCGCTTTCAGCTCCGGCGGTCAGATGCCCGAAACTCTGCGCGGCTGCGTTCTTCTGTTTTTTCATTTTCTTCCGGCTCCCCACCAAATGCGATAACGTGAATATTCCCATGATTACCCCTCCACCTGCTTCAGTGCTTTATCCACCAGTTTCCGGGCGACTTCATGCAGAGTCGGCTTAATCCCGAGTCCTGACCGGTTGTGTTCTTCCTGCTGGATCTTCCGTAATGCGTCCATCTGCGTCTGTGCCCCGGTTACTTCATCACCGCGCCGGATAACCAGCAGCATGGAACTATCCTCCAGCAGCCTGACGGGGCACGTATGCCCCTTTGCAGTCAGGTAGGCAGATTGTCCGGTAGTCGTCTGTGCCACCAGCTTACTGACCTTTTCTGCTATCGGCGGTGCCGCTGATTTCGGAGCCTCCTGTCTGGCCGGTTCCGGTAACGGCAGTGATAACGCCTGTGATACCTCTTTGGCCGCATCGAGAACGGATATCCCTTTCACCTTTGCGATTAAATCCAGCCCGTCCCCGTGGTTCGGCGCATCACACTGACGGCAGAACCAGTTACCGTTATGGTGATCGTCAATAAAGTGAAAGCGGTCAGTCCCGCCGCAAACCGGGCATGCACCATGCTTTCCCCGTTCCGGCACATCAACACCACAGGCGGACAGGACACTGCTCCAGTGATTTACGGCGCTCCGCTTCACCTCACGGATTAAATCAATGTTTGCCATTGTCTACCTCCGTGTACGGGAAGCCTTCACGCTGGTAAATTTTGAACTGCGCCTCGTCAGCATTGAAAGCTAAAGCCTCTGCGATCCGTGGTAAATACATCAGGGATTCACTGATACGGTGCAAATCTTCTTTTGCCTGGCTATCACTGTAATTTTCACTGTCACATGCCCAAAATGCACATTCCCCCATGACTTTTAAGGTAGCCATCAGACCATCAAGCGTGTCCGATGAGGCATTACGTAAATCCCGTAATTCGTCCGTGCTCATTGAATCCATATCACGGCGGATTAAATGGTTATAGATATCAGCCATGATTATTTTCCCCCGCTCAGAACGTCAGCCAACTGAATCTGAACCCGGTCCGCGTAGTCCAGTGCGATACTGATCATATTGGCTGTTTCGGTATCTTCTTCCGCGTCCAGCCAGGTGGTCAGCAAGGTTTCCAGTTTCCGGATATCCATCATCGGGTTTTCCAGTAATACCGCTAATTCATTGTTTTTCATGCTGACACCCCATCTTCATCACGTAAGGACTGGCTGATCTGCTGGTTTAAGTCACAGGCTATTGAAATCAAGTTGAGTAAATCCGGCGAACACTCATTCGCTGCCTGTTCCGGAATGACGCAGTAAAGCGAACTCACTAAACTTGCTTTGTATTTCGCGGTATCAATACAGATAGCATCAGACATAGTTCACCCCCTGACGGATACGGGCAGTGAAGACCAGCAGCAGACCAGGAAGCTGCGAACGGGCTTCATCCTCTGTATGTGCGATGACGTGGTGATAGGTGGCTTTATTTTCCTGACATTCAGCGAAACGCCAGGTGAAAACGATATTCGGAGTGAGACTGTTCCGCCCTGTTACGGGTGTGATATGCTTATTCATAGCTACCTCGATAATTTGCGTATCGTTGGTGGTCAGACGCCTCGGTAGTGTTTCCGCACACCGGGGCGTTGTTTTTATAGGTACATACATGTTAGTGTGTACACCTATTGAAAATAACACTACATTAATAGGTGTACACATGTCAACTATCATTAAACGGGATAAACAACCAAAAGGAACAGGAAAAGCACCACCGTTCCATATGCGTATCACTCCAGACCTAAAAGAACAATTTGATTCAGAAGCGCAAAAAGACGGTGTAAGCCTTGCAAGCTGGTTGAAAGAGTTAGGCCGCGCTGAACTGCAAAGGCGAGGTATTGAACCCAAAGGCTGAACCGAGTGAATATCATTCACATGGTTACTATGCTGAACCAACCCGATATCATCGGGGAGCCTCTGAACTGACCCAATAATATTGGTGTAGTCCGTATAAAGCTGAATGAAGACAGCCGCTACGCTGTCTTTTTTCTTTTGCGTGTAACCGGCTGTTACGCACGGCCCTGCAAATACCAGACACACACCGCCCGGCCAATGAGGAGATTTCTTCTGGCAGGTGATCATCATCAGCCTCCTATCCGGCTGACCGGACTCATCAGCATAGCGAACTGCTCAATCCGTCTGCTGACTTCACGCAATGCCTGAGTAGCGGTTAACCCAGAACTAATCGCATCCTGAAATGCCGCCTGTTCAATTTTCTGCATACAGACCAATAAGCCTAATTGTTGCTCGTCTGCGCTGGCACGTTCGCCGGTGAGTAAGCCGGTTAATCGGTTCTCTGCACGGGCAAGGTTGATGTAATGGTATCTATCTGCGCCTAAGTCTCTGAGTGCGTCCCGTGATTCATGGTAATGGGGCAGATACTCACGGCGGATAGGTTCAGCAGCGCGCTTCTTACTGAATGCTTTGGTAACGTCCAACTTGAACTGAGTCATTTTTTCATGATCCCGCCCACGGACAATACGGCACATAAAATCGAACTGATTTTCATTGAGTAGATAATAAATCTGAGAACGCCCGCGTTTTGATTTTCCCGATTTCAAATCGGACAATTCTTTTTCACTATGTCTTGGCAATGTACCCAGCTCACGCAAACAGCTAAGGTTCTTTTTAATAATATTCACAAGACTTTCGTGTTGTATTCCGACGCGTCCGGCAAACAGGCGACTGTCAATTCTTGGTTCAGTTTTGTGCTGAACCAAAATAGCGTCTGAACTGATTTCAGGGTGAGCGAAGCCCTGATCCATTACGGTCATTTTCTTTTTCATAATTTCGTCTCTTTATTTAATTAATAAGAGCTGTCGCGACAACGTATCCAGACTGAACTAAATTTGTCGCAAACTCCCGCAAAACAGAACTGAGAATAAATAAAAGCTGTTTTGCGTGTAATTGCAGACTAATTCTGTTAGTCCGGTTTCCGACTGTGCGGGTTATTAGCGTTGTCTACTTTCGGTGGATTATGAATCCAGAAAAGCAAATCACTCAGCAGCCAGGCACAGGAATTACGGCCCAACATTTTACGAGCTGGAAAGCGTTCCTCTTTTTCGAGTGTATATGCTGTGGATCGGGAAATTGAGGTAATGTGCTGACGCTCTTTTTCACGAATGAGACGATCATACGGCTCACTATATTCATTTAATAACGCGAGACGCTCTTCAGCAGTCGGTGGAATGAATTTATCCATTACAGCACCTCCCCGGAGCGGGATTCTGCGATTTTATTCGCTACCCACGCATCAACCTCTGATTCAACAAAGGCGATGGAACGAGAGCCGATTTTTACCTGTTTCGGGAATTTGCCGGCATCAATAAGTTTGTATAGCCACGGCTTAGAGCAGCCGGTACGCCGAATGACTTCTGGCAGACGGATGAGACTTTCTTTCGGTGTAGTAATTACTGACATATAACCCCCTGTATTATTCCTTTAAATACCGCAAGATACGATAGGATTATACAAGGCTATAATTTTGTTATAATAAACAAAACCTATATTAACCGCTTAGGGTATACCGAAAGCGGTTACAGTATACCTTAAGCGGTTTTTACTGGCCTAAAACTGGCATTTCTTAACCAATCTTTAATTGTTTTGGCCTTAGGTGAATCGTTGTAATGAGATTTGCATTTGCTATATATAAATATGCTCATTTCTTCTAATGACATTGAAGGCGCTTCTCTCCATTTAAGCTCAGCCTCATTTAAACAAAAATTTTTCCTTAAATGCTCTTTACGTCCACCTTTTGCACCCAATCTTTTTGGAGCGCCTTTCCCGACTTTATAAGCATGCTCAAGAGATATAGTATGATAAAAGCATAATGTTGCTAATTCATAAGCAAATTTATGCTCTTTATTTTTCAAATGTAATACTATTTGATATAGAATTGGTTTAAATACATTCACTGGCAATCCCAATGCATTAACCATATCTGTTGTTGATTGTTCCAACCTGGCATAGTAACTTTCATAACCAGCTATTGGCTTCCTTTCTAAGAATGAAATTAAAACCTCATTACTCGGAGGGACTTCCTTAATAAAAAATTTATTAATCACTGATAAGAAATACCTACCACCATCACTAATTAACTTAGGATCAAATGTTTTATATATTAAATTCGCATCATTATATTTTGATGATAACTCTTTAAAACGATTAGCTAACTCAAGTAATTTATGTTGATCATTCTTAGCTAACTCAGCAAGAGATTTAAATTCAGCTATTATTAGGAGAAGGTTTTTATTACCTGACTTTATAATTTCATCTTCCGCAAAGTTTATTACTTTTGAAAAAATATTAACAATACTGTCAGTATCCTCAATAAATTCAATAAACCCTCTAATAAAATAATAATCAATATCATTCTTACTAACTAATGGGAGAACTTCCTGTAATATTTCTTTATGTGATTTACCAGAAATCATATTTTTAAATATTATAAATGAATTATAGTTACCTTCCATAACGCCACCCAGCCCCCTCTTTCTGTAGGAGCTATGCCAGCCAGTAGAGGTGTACTGGTTTTCGGGGATCAGCCTAGGCATAGCTTTATTCTTATCGTCTACGCCAGTCTACTAAAGACTACTACCCCTGTCTATTTATCCAGTTCACGTATTCCGGATATAAAAAAACCAGCCTTTACTCTGGCTGGTTCGGTATGCTGCAGGTGAGTTATATCCTAATTATTTTTTGTCTTTTGGCGTTTTCGTTTCGCGAAATCATAAGGTGAAACTAGTTTTATTTTGTTGGCATCCAAGAAATCAGCCCACCATTGGACCATCAACCGGCGTTCTTCCAAGTGCTTAGATGTATGGATATAAGCCGCTCTGACATTTTTACGCTCGATATGACTCAATTGACGCTCTATCGCATCATCATTCCATAAACCAGACTCCCCCAAAGCACCACGGGCCATTGTCCTGAATCCGTGGCCACACACCTCCGTTTTAGTGTTATATCCCATTACCCGTAAAGCATTATTCACCGTACTTTCACTCATTACTTTTTTGGGATCATGGTCATTCGGGAACATCACCTCGCAAGAGCCGCTTAATTCCTGTAATTTTTTAAACAGTGAAACTGCCTGATCACTCAACGGAACGATATGGTCTGTTTTCATTTTCATCCCGCGGCCAGAGAACTTTACTCCCTCTATCGGCTTTCTTTCTCCCGGAATTTTCCAGACCGCGTTGACCAGGTCAACTTCATCCCAACGCGCAAACCTCAGCTCACTGGAACGAACAAAAGTCAGCAGAGTTAACTCGAGAGCTATACGCGTGATCAGTCGGCCACGATAGCGGGAAATGCGGGTTAAAAATTCATTTAACCGCTCAGGAGGCAGTGCCGGATGGTGAGTAGATTTTACAGCAGTGAGTGCGCCAGCCATATCATTAGCCGGACTAAATTCAATTATGTCATTTTGTACGGCATACCGCATGATGGCGGTGATCCGCTGTTGTAATCGGCGTGCTATGTCATGCTTTCCTTCCGTATCGACAGCTTTCACCGGAATCAGTAATTGGCTGGTCTTGAGCGAACTGATATCCGCATCGCCAATTTCAGGAAAAATATATTGCTCCAGACTCCGGATAACCCGTTCACTATGATCATCACTCCAACGCTTATTACTGGAATGCCAATTACGGGCCACCTGCTCAAACGAGAATACCTTCTTTGCCTGGTGGTCTTTTCGTTCGGCTTTAGGGTCTACTCCCTGCGCTATCAATTTCTTCGCATCATCACGCTTCACCCTGGCCTCAGCCAAAGATACCAGCGGATAGACACCAAAAGCCAACCGGTCCTCTTTTTTATCTGTTGGTCGCCGGTATTTCATCCGCCAGTATTTTGAGCCTTTGGCGGTAACCTCCAGATACAAGCCACCACCATCTGACAGTTTGTAATTTTTTTCTTTAGGTTTAGCAGTATCGATCTGACGGACGGTGAGTTTCATATAAGGGGCACAATACTTGATAGAATCGGAGTGCCCCTGATTATGCCCCCTGATGGGAGTAGATTGCAATAGACTTCAGAAGACGTAAAAAGAAAAGACCCGATAAAATTATCAGGTCTTTCTGAGAGTTAGTGTACCTGAGTAGACCTCAGGAAACTATAATATGGTGCCCAGAGCGGGACTTGAACCCGCACAGCCTTGCGGCCGAGGGATTTTAAATCCCTTGTGTCTACCGATTTCACCATCTGGGCTGAATATGGAGGCGCGTCCCGGAGTCGAACCGAGGTACACGGATTTGCAATCCGCTGCATGGCCACTCTGCCAACGCGCCCTGGAGCGGGAAACGAGACTCGAACTCGCGACCCCGACCTTGGCAAGGTCGTGCTCTACCAACTGAGCTATTCCCGCATCTCTGAACTCACTGATTTACTTATTTGTTTTTGTAAATCACTGTATCGTTCGGATGCGTTGCATTCTACTGATTTCACGCTGTGAGTCAACAGCTTAATTCATGAAAAATGATCGTTCGCTGTTTTTTACAGCACATCGATCAGGCTTCGCTCAAATCCGCCCATGCAGCGCGTAAATATTGGAACATAGACCAGAAAGTCAGAATCATTGCAATGTAGAAAAGGATGAAAGCGGCGATTTCCGTCAGCTCATTCGGCCGCCAGATAAGCCCCACCAGCGCTACCATTTGTGCCGTGGTCTTTACTTTGCCCATCCAGGAAACCGCAACACTATTGCGTTTGCCCAGTTCGGCCATCCATTCACGCAGTGATGAGATAATAATTTCGCGGGCAATCATTGTAATAGCAGGCAGTGTTATCCACCAGACAGCATAGTATTCAGTTACCAGTACCAGTGCGGTCGCCACCATCACTTTATCTGCAACAGGATCCAGAAATGCCCCGAAACGGGTGGTTTGTTTTAAACGGCGGGCAAGAAAGCCATCAAACCAGTCAGTCATCGCTGCAATGACAAAAATAGCGGCGCTGACAACAGGTGCCCAGCTGAACGGTAAATAGAAGGCGAGGACAAAGAACGGTATCAGGATAACGCGAAACAGAGTCAGCCATGTAGGGATGTTTAATCGCATAACGGAGCCATTATTTTATAAGTCAGATGAAAAAGCCGCTTGCGCATCTGCCGGCACATATTACCGCCCCGCTGATTCCGGGGCACGTTGCGTGATTTTCAGGTTCTGCGCAATCCTACCGGATGACATTATACTACCACAGTTACAGATAACTCACCGCTGTTATTGAAAAAATTATCTCACCGGCCGCACAAATAAGCCTTGTTTATTAATGCTTAAGCGCATGGTAAATTTTTTCCGCCAGGGCATAAGATATCGTCGGTACTTTGGCGATTTCATCGATACCGGCATTACGCAACGGCTGTAACCCGCCCATGTATTTGAGCAGCATCTGCCGCCGTTTCGGCCCGACCCCTTCTATCGATTCCAGCGCACTGGTATTTTTAACTTTCGCTCTGCGCTGCCGGTGGCCGGTGATCGCATGGTTGTGAGATTCATCACGGATATGCTGGATCACATGCAGCGCCGGTGAATCCGGCGGCAGTGCCATACCTTCCCCGGAGGCGGCGAAAAAGAGCGTTTCCAGCCCTGCTTTGCGATCACTGCCCTTCGCCACCCCGATGAGTTTTGGTCTGTTTTTATCCCAGTCCACCTCCAGGCTGTCAAAAGCCTCAATCGCTTTGCCGAGCTGACCTTTGCCGCCGTCGATAAAAATAATATCCGGAATTTTTTCATTGCCGATATGTTTGCCATAACGGCGGTGCAGTACCTGATCCATCGCCGCATAGTCATCTCCCGGCGTGATGCCGGTGATATTGTAACGGCGGTATTCCGATTTCACCGGCCCGTTGCTATCAAATACCACACAGGAAGCCACCGTTTGATCCCCCATGGTATGGCTGATATCAAAACATTCCATGCGGTTGATGGCTTTAATGCCGGTCAGTTCTGACAGGGCTTTCATGCGGGTGGCAATAGTGGATTGTTGCGCCCGTTTTGTCATCAGTGCGGTAACCGCATTAGTGTGTGCCAGCTTCAGATAGCGGGCACGATCGCCGCGCGGTTTCGTCTGGATAAGGATCCGTCGTCCGGCAAACTGAGACAGCGTTTCTTCCATAATGTCCTTTTCCGGTAACGGAAAATCCAGCAGGATATCATCCGGTAATGAACGATTTTCACTGCCCTGAAGATAAAACTGACCGATAAAGGTTTGTACAATTTCATCCGGTTCAGTACCGGCCGGAACTTTCGGGAAGTAACTGCGGCTTCCCTGCACCCGGCCGTTGCGGATAAACAGGACATGGATGCAGGCAAGACCCGGGACAAAACAGACACCGGCAACATCCAGGTCGTCACCGGCTCCGGTCACAAACTGTTTTTCAGTGACGGCACGGACGGCCTGGATCTGATCCCGCAGACGTGCGGCTTCCTCAAAACGCAGTGCCTGACTGGCCTGCTCCATTTTTTCCACCAGTTCTGTCAGCACCTGCTGATCTTTGCCTTCCAGAAATAAGCGGACCAGGTTCACTTCCCTGTCGTAATCCTCATCACTTACCAGCCCCTTCACACACGGCCCCAGACAGCGGCCAATCTGATATTGCAGGCACGGACGGGAGCGGTTGCGGTAGACGCTGTCCTCACACTGACGGACGGGAAACAGTTTCTGCATCAGCGCCAGGGTTTCCCGCACAGCATACGCGTTCGGGAACGGCCCGAAGTATTCTCCTTTGGCATGTTTGGCCCCGCGATGAACAGCCAGCCGCGGGTGTTTGTCATTGCTGCTCAGATAGATATAAGGATAGGATTTATCATCGCGCAACAACACGTTGTATCGCGGCTGATATTTTTTGATATAGGTATGCTCCAGCAATAACGCCTCCGTTTCCGTATGCGTCACTGTGACATCTATCTGAGCAATATTTTTAACCAGTTGCTCGGTTTTTTTACCCGAAACCTGAGTGCGGAAATAGCTGGAAAGCCGTTTTTTCAGGTCTTTGGCTTTCCCGACATAAATCACTGTGCCTTCAGCATCATACATCCGGTACACACCGGGCTGGCTGGTCACAGTTTTTAAAAATGCTTTCGCATCGAATTCAGTAACAACCGGTTTTTCCATACGGGATACAGACTCTCTATTCTCGGCGTTTATTCAGTCATCGGTTATCGCGCCCGCTGCTTTCAGCAGGTACGGGCGGCACCACGTTGTCAATATGGATCAGGCCGTAGCGCAGTGCCAGATGGGTAAGTTTAATATCACCATCAATATTCAGCTTATTAAATATTCTATATCTATAACTGTTCACCGTCTTGCTGCTGAGACACATTTTATCGGCAATTTGTGTGACTTTAATGCCCTGCGCTATCATTACCATCACCTGACGTTCCTGGTGGCTCAGTTTATCCAGCGGATTGCTGTCATGTGCATGCAGACGGGTGTCAAGAATAGCCTGCTGGGCGATGTCAGACGCCACATAGCGCTGACCCCGGCTGATAATCCGGATGGCATGCAGTAAGTCCTCCCTGTCACTGCTCTGATACAGATACCCCGCCGCACCGCTGTTCATCACTTTATACGGCGAGATCAGGCTGTGTTCATCTGTCAGGATAATCACTTTGGTTTCAGAGGAATAACGGGTGATTTTCTTTGCGGCATCCAGACCGCTCATCACCGGAAAACCGATATCAAGCAACGCCACATCGGCATGATTATCACGGCACCAGCGCACAGCACTGCTACTGTCTCTGACTTCCCCCGCCATCTTCATACCTGATGTTGCCGTGATAATAGCGCTAATCCCTGCACGGTAAAATTCATTCGCATTTGCCACCAATACTGAAATCACACAGAACTCCTTTCTGAATTTTCAATAAATTTGCCAATAAATTATACAAGCCCTGGTTAAACCGTTATTTAATAAAGATGGAATTCTTCAGGTAACAGGCTGAATATTATAAATATATCTCATGATTAAAAATTGATTTCAGTGATGATTCAACAGAAACAGAAAGGTGACAGAAGGCTGCCGCCGGATGATGACAGCCGGAAGCAGTCAGACAATGTTACGGCATATCAGGATGAAAACGGTCAATGCTGACCAACTGGTCAAAAGGCAGCTTGCCGGTACGCGGGTAAGGCTCGCCTGCGGATTTGCCGATTGCCACCATCAGGCAGATTTCATAGTTTTCCGGTAAATCAATGACCTCAGCCACCGCATTAAAATCAAATCCATCCATCGGGCAGCTGTCATATCCCTGTGCTTTTGCCAGCAGCATCAGAGTCTGGGCAAAAATACCGGCACTGCGCATAATTTCATCACGCTGAGTTTCCGGTTTACCTCGATAGTAGTTATCGACCGCATTGACCATAAAATCCCGCACCAGCGGATCAGCATCATGCCAGATTTCACGGGTACGGGAGCTCCAGGCTGCCACATCACCACACAAAATCACCAGCATGGAAGCATCCGTCATCTGTGGCTGATCCCAGCCCACTTTGCGGATATTACGGCGTTGTGCAGGATCTTCCACCAGCAGCGGGCGCCAGTGCTGAAGGTTAAAGGCACTCGGTGCATTTTCCATCGCCAGTGACAGCAGAGCTTTCTTCTCATTCAGCGGGATCACAAAATCAGGATCAAATTTTTTGGTTGCTCTGCGCTGGCGCACGGCATCAATAACATTCATACAGGCTCCTGTTTATTCCATTTATTATCCGGATAATCTCTTTACCATAGCATGAATTTGATTCCGGATACGGGGGCATGATTACACTGTAAAAAAAAACCTGCACTCCGGTGAGTGCAGGTTTTCTGTCATTAACTGTCAGTAAGACTACGCGATCAGTTTGAATACGATGTTACCGATGGTCAGCAGACCGATGATGGTAACGAAGTAGTTAGATGCCTGACCTTTGTATTTGCTCAGAGCCGGTACGCGGTTAACAGCATACATTGGCAGTAAGCACAGCAGAGATGCGATGATTGGCGCACCCATTGCTTCAATCAGATCCAGGATGTTCGGGTCGAGATAAGCGATAACCCAGGTAGAACCCATGATGAAGACCATGGAGATCAGGTTCAGTTTACCAATGCTGACTTTGTTTTTGTCGCCACCGAAAGCAAATTTCAGTAACAGGCCGTTCATACCTTCCAGAGTCCCCAGATAGTGACCGAAGAAAGATTTGAAGATTGCAACCAGTGCGATAATTGGTGCAGCCCAGACCAGGATAGACGCCAGAGTACCGTTAGCACCACCTACGTTGTTGAAGTGGTAAGCCAGGTAAGTCAGAACAGGAACGTTCATCTCTTTCGCTTCAGCCATGTTAGCCGGAGACAGCGCGAACAGGCAGCTGAATGCGAAGAACATAACCACACCCACCATCAGTAAACCGGCACGGGAGATGATTTTGTTAACTTTCTGCTCAGTGAAATCTTTACCGCACGCCGCTTCATACTCTTCACGTTTTGATACCACGAAAGAAGATACGATTGGTGAGAAGTTGAAAGAGAACACCATGATGGAAATACCCAGCCATACTGTTACCAGGATACCGCTGTGGCCGAACAGCTGGAAGCTGTCTGCATTCACGCTTTCAAATACCGCTGAGTTCCAGTAAGGGATCAGAGCCAGAGATAACAGCACCAGGCTGGCAATGAACGGGAATACCAGGTAGCTCATTACGCGGACCATCAGATCTTTACCGAAGTAAATAATGATAGCCATGGCTAACAACAGAGCCAGAGCAACCACACCACGGTTCAGCGGCATCAGACCCAGTTGCTGTTCCCAGAATGCCATAAAGGTATTGGTGATAGTTACGCCGTAAATCCACAGCAGCGGACAGATTGCGAAGAAGTACAGGAAAGTGATAACAACACCACCGCCTTTACCAAAATGCTCTTCAACAGTTTCTGTGATATCGCCTGACGGATTGCTGCCTGACAGACATAAACGTGCTAATGCACGGTGACATAAGAACGCAATCGGATATGCCAGAACCAGCATGATCAGAATCGGGATCAGACCACCGTAACCGGCACGGATCGGGAAGAATAGTACCCCTGCACCTATAGCAGTACCGAACAGACCGAGTGTCCAGGTCGTGTCCGATTTACGCCAGCTTTTATACTCAGCCGGAATCTGGGTTTTGTCAGTACTCATGTTGCTTTTCCTTTTAAAAGACTATGCAAATATTATTTTTCGTGGGTACCAATAATTTCAGAGATACGAGTCAGGTCAATGTTCCCGCCGGAAATGATGCTGACTGTCTTCTTGTGTTCAATATATTTTTTCAGTTTTCCGCTCAGGATCGCAGCAGACGCCAGTGCACCGGCACCTTCGGTCACTACTTTGTTGCGCTGAATTAACGCAATCATACTTTCGCGGATTTCTTCTTCTGTTACCAGAATGATGTCTGTAACCAGCTCTTTCACGATGTCATACGTGATACTGCCCGGAGTCGAAACATCACAACCATCTGCCACAGTGCCGGCATCACGATGGGTCGTGATTTTACCAGCACGGTATGATGCTTCCATACCATGAACGTTTTCAGATTGGACACCGATCACATTAATAGTCGGGTTGATGGATTTCAGAGCAACGGCAACACCGGCGATCAGACCGCCACCACCGATTGGCACGATAACGTTATCGACATCATACAAATCTTCAAGGATTTCCAGACCGATAGTCCCCTGGCCTGCAATCACTTTTTCATCATCGTATGGCGGGATAAAGATACGGCCTTCCTGCTCAATGATTTCTCTTGCTTTTGCAATAGTGTCGTTGAAGTTATTGCCGTGCAGAACAACTTCAGCAGAGTAATCTGAGGTTGCCGCAATTTTGGATTTTGGTGCACCGGTAGGCATAACAACTTTGCCGTTGATACCTAACATAGCGCAGGATAAAGAAACACCCTGAGCATGGTTACCTGCTGAACAGGCAACAATACCCTGTGCTCTTTCTTCTGGTGTCAGCGAACTTAACTTGTTAAATGCGCCACGGAGTTTGAATGAACCAGTACGCTGCATGTTTTCAAATTTTAAGTGGATTGTGCCGTTGCACTTTTCACTTAAATAGTTGGACTTCGGCATACCCGTTTTATAGACATGTCCTCTGATGGTTTTTTGTGCATCAATGATATCTTTAATGGTTACCGGAAGATCGTATGTAATCATGACAAACCTCGTCCTATCTTTTTATATATATTAAAATTGAGTCTAACTATACCGACAAATTTAAAAACAACTGTATTTCAAATCATATTTTTAAAATATTCCCGAAAAACTTTCTCAACGTGTGATCCAATCCAAATTTCTTTTGGTTTTCTGTCTTTTTTAATGTTTTATATTTCATTCCAAGTTAAATGAAAATGACTTAATGTTGCTTATTTGTTAAGTTTAAGCAATTAAATTAACGCGGCGCTGCACGTGATGATCTGTTTTCATTTTTTTGTTATCTGAGTTATGAATTTGTAAAAAAATCACTGCATAAAAAGACGTGCAAATGATCCCGCTACGTAAAAAAGGCCATGTATTTTGACAAAAATTAATCTTACCAAGGTCCCATCTCACAGCAAAATATCCTGATTTTTTTAACAATCCTGAAAATACACTGTGATATAAATCACTAAAAAATATTTATCTCATTGTTTAATATGCATTTGTATGTTTTTTGCCCATAACAACCTTGATTTGCAGTGAAGCGCAACATGTTCACCCTATCTGTACGGATTATCACCGGGTTCTGCCCCGGGCTAAATTCGGATAAAAAATCACCAAATCATTTATTTATATGTTAATAATTCCTATTTAAAGCTCGGATGTTACATTTGCATGACATAAATCGTAACGTTTTTTTGCCTGATACCCAGAAAAACTGTTCGCTTTAGGAAACAGCTAAACGGCTGTTTTTTTAGCCTGAATCTGCGTTTTTTTCAGCCTCCACATTAATTAAATATATATTAAATTTGTGACAATTTTATTTATCATCCGTTTTTAAACAGGAACTAAATAGTACGGATGATTAATTTTACAAATACTCTATTTAATAATCAAAAAACGATATCTTTATATTTTTTTATAGCCTGATTTATTCTTTTTTATTTCTCCCGGGACGGAAATAGCCTGTTTCCGCATGTGGGTATAGCTCCTAATATCAACATAAACCAACTATAATAATTCACACAGAGTTTTGTTCCGTAAAATATTAATATTATAGATTTTGTGATTACCACAATAACAACCAGCCTGTGGAGAAAATCCATTACCGGACAGCATTAAAACGGGAGGAAATGTTATTTTGCTAAAACCGATTCAGTCATAAGAATGGTTTTCTGCCCCATTGACACAATTATCTGTTACGACTAACTACCCGCGTGGCAGACACTAACCTGTGTGACAATCTTCATACTTCATCAATCGCATCTGCTTTACCATTGCATTCCGGGACAGCCATGCTGTAATGATTTACGGCTTAAGTGTTAACCCCGGTAAACAGGAGAATGTATATGTTCGACTTGACAGGTAAAATCGCGGTGGTTTCCGGCGGCGCCAAAGGGATTGGCCGCGGCATCGTAACCGCCCTGAAAAAAGGCGGTGCTACCATTATTATCGCCGATATTGATGAAAAAACCGGCCGTGCAACCGCCGCTGAACTGGGCACAGACTTTATGGCTCTGGATGTAACCTTTCAGTCCCGGTGCCGTGCCGTTATCAGCGAAGTCAGAGAAAAGTATGGCCGTCTGGATATCCTCTGCTCAAATACCGGTATTTTCCCGCAATGCACCATAAAATCCATGACAGAGCAGGACTGGGATACCATGCAAAAGGTGAATGTGAAGGGGATGTTTTTTCTGGTTCAGGCCGCGCTGAGCGTGATGGAGGAGCAGAAATACGGCCGGATCGTGATTACCTCATCAATTACCGGCCCGGTAACCGGTTTTCCGGGCTGGAGCCATTACGGTGCGAGCAAAGCAGCACAACTCGGCTTTATGCGCAGTGCCGCACTGGAATATGCCCGACTGGGGATCACCATTAACGCTGTCCAGCCGGGTAATATCCTGACAGAAGGACTGAAAGCTCAGGGCGAAACGTATCTGGATCAGATGCGCGCCACCATTCCGGCGCACACACTCGGAGAGCCGGAAGATATCGGTTATGCAGCGGCATTTCTTGCCTCTGATGAAGCTAAATATATTACCGGACAGACCATCATTATTGACGGCGGTCAGATTCTGCCGGAGTCACCGGAAGCGCTGCTCTGATAAAATAACGTTAGTGAGGATACCACCCGGTATCCTCTTATCCGATCTGTGCCCGCGCGGCAGCAATCAATGTTTCACCCAGATAGCTTTTCTCAGACGTTATGCCCGGCAATACCAGATAATACCCTCCGCCGAATGGTCTGATATAACGCTCAAGCGGTTCACCGTTCAGCCGTTTCTGTGTATCAATAAAGCCTTTTTTCAAATCCTTCTGGAATGAGATAAACACCAGCCCCATATCCAGTTGTCCTGACGGGGTCAGCCCCAGTGAATAGCTGTAACTGCGGCGGCGCAGTCTGGCAACATGTCTCTCTGTGGATCGGGGTTCTGCGCGGCGCATGTGAGAGTCAAACAAGACCCGGTCACCATGCGGATCCTGTTTAAAATCCGGATCGTCATGTTCATGCACTTTTCCCATCGGCGCACCACTTGCTTTG
This sequence comes from Morganella morganii, assembly GCF_019402645.1. GTDB lineage: Bacteria > Pseudomonadota > Gammaproteobacteria > Enterobacterales > Enterobacteriaceae > Morganella > Morganella morganii_D. The sequence goes on along the minus strand of NZ_VKKS01000001.1, from coordinate 786,488 downwards.
TGACGGCCGAAATCATTTTCCTGGTCTTCCAGAGGTGTTCTGTCCCAGAATTCCAGTTCAAAGCGGATAAGACGCACCGCCTGATAGCTGCCGTTCTCCGCCCAGGCCGGTTCCTGACTTGTGATCCAGACAAGGTCATTCATCAGGGTATCATCTCCCGCATCCGCATTGCCGGTACCGTCTTTAAAGCCAAACAGATTAACCGGCGTGGTACGGCATTCAATATCCCGGGCGGGCAAAAAGCCGTCTATTTTCCATAACGGCGCCACCCGGCCGGAAAGACGGCGCAACACTTCACGTAATGCATAAATCACGGTTTCACGACTGTTGGCACAAAATTGCAGCAGGATGTCCCCGCCACACCAGGCCGGATCAAGCCGGTCGTTCGGAAATGCTGTCATGGCCGTGAATTTCTGCGGTTTCAGAGGAAATAAGCCGAAACGCTCATCAAACAGGGAGTGGCCGAGAGAAACGGTCACTGTCAGCGCATCTGCCGTCAGTGCCGTACCGAGAATACCGGATTCCGCAGGCGGCATTCTGTCATCCCCCGGTGCTGCAGCCTGCCGGTTGCGTGTCAGTTCCGCAATACAGCCGGTCAGCCGCCGGAAAACATCTTCAATTTCATCCAGTGTTTTGACGGTCAGATTCAGTGACAGAAAAATGGCTTCTTTCTGCTCCGGCGTGATAACCCCGGCCTGGTGTTTACCCCGAAACGGAATTTCCCTCAGCCGCGCACTGTTATCACACGCCGCCGGTGCTGCAACCGCAGAAAAGGCAGGCAATCCGCCGGATAACAGGACACTACCTGCCCCCAGCCATTTCAGGGTATTTCGTTTGCTGAGGCTGACAGACTCTTCTGTTTCAGTCAGATTGGCTTTGCCGTGTTTCATGGTTCATTCCGGTATTTGTAATACACATCTATTTTCAGTTCCGCACGCAGTTGTGCCAGCGATTCCGCCAGCAGAGTCAGATCAGCATACAGCTGCTGTTTATCTTCCGGCGTCAGTTTTTCATATTCTGCATACTGTCCCCGGGTATCCCGGTAACGGGCTATTACCGCATCAGGCCCTGCAAACTGTTTTCTGAGGATATCATTGGTTTTGGCGGACAATAGCGGTGACAATCCGCTGATAATACGGCGCGCACCCTCAATATTGGCCGCGATATCTGACAGATCCGAACGACTGTAACGGTTTTCATCACCACTCAGCTTGGTACTGAGGATAAGCTCAATACTGTCATCCGCTGATTGCACCAGCTTTGCCGCCGGAAGGGTTTCTACGGCAATACGCTGTTTCAGATCTGCAATATTGCGCAGCAAATCTGCGGTGGCGGCCTGAGCAGCCGCAGGATCATTTTGTGCAAACAGAGCATATTCGATGCGGTGAAACCCGGTGAATTTCGGATCCTGCTCGCGGCTGAGAAAATACCCGGCATGAGGGTTAATCACCCTGTCGGCATGACCGAAGACCACCACTGCCGCACGGATAACTTCATAATCATAATGTGCCTGAATATATGCCCGGCGTGCGGCGGCCATATCCCCGGAGGCCAGTGCCTTTTGTAACAGCAGCAGCTGATGCTCTGCTGCTGCCGTCTGTTTCCCCATTACCGTCATATAACCCGCCACTACCGGACGAAATTTTTCCGGTGACGGAATATCCCCTTTGGCGATCACCACATCACTGCCGGTATCCGGATTACCGGCGCGGTATTTCTCCGCATACCCGGGAGTACTGAGCAGCAGAGATATCAGAACCATTACAGCAGTCCGGTTAATCCGCATGGTTTTTTCCTCTGCGGCAGAACAGCGTAATAATCACCAGCCAATACACCACAAAGGTGATGACACACAGGCCGATAGGTTGTGCGCGGTAGCCAAACAGGCTGGCAAGGAAGCTGCCTGTTGTTCCGGTATCGTCCAGCCAGTCAGTAGTATCCCACAGCGGATAAATGAGGAAATCATTCAGTTCGATATCATGTTCTGTCAGCAGGTTGACGATTTCTTCCGTTCCTTTAAGCAGCAGAGAACAGGCCAGGAACAGCAGTACAATGCCGGTGATACGGAAAAACCATTTCCAGGCAATTTTCCGGTAGGTGAACAGAAACAGCCACAGCGTCAGTGCCGCCACCGCAATACCGGCCACTACCTCCCCGGTAAATGACCACATGGTATCCGCATTCAGCCCCATCACAATACCTGAGAGGAACACCACAATTTCACTGCCCTCACGGGCTATTGCGATCGCGACAATAAACAGCGCTCCCCACCAGGAGTGCTGCCGGGCACTCTCATTCATCTCCTGTTCAATGCCGGATTTCAGTGATGCACTGTGTTGCTGCATCCAGTACACCATCTGTACAATCAGTACTGCCGCAAACAGCGACATACCGATCATAAAGTAAGTCTGACCGCTGTCATCCAGTACATTAAACACACCGTAAATAAGCAGTGCGAGAAACAGTGACAACACCACACCGAGTGCCACCCCACCCCAGAGATAGCGCCGTCCTGCGGCGGCGTCCGGGTGCTGTTTTATCCATGCATAAATGATGCCGACCACCAGCAGAGCCTCGAAGCTTTCACGCCAGACGACAAAAAGAACCTGTCCCATAATTAATTCCTGTGAACTGACACTTATTCCGCGATGATTTCACCAGCCGGATGCGACAGATGAAAATCATCAAAAAAAGTATATTTTCCGGGCTTAAGCGGCGCAATCACCACCACGGAAGATGCGCCCGGTGCCAGCACTTTCTCTTTGCGCAGCCGGGTGCTTTCAAATTCGACCGGCTCGGTGCCGGTATTGGTGATTTTAATGCGGATCGGGGTTTTCGCGGGTACTTTCAGTACCGGCGGTGTCAGTTCACCGTTATTCATTTCCAGTTCGACAGTGAATTTCTCTGCCGCACCCGCAGGCAGTGATATCAGGGAAAGCACTGATAAACACAGTGCCATAACAAGGGATTTCATGAGTGACCTCAGCGGGATAGTGACATCCGGTGTCCGGACAACAGACCGCTGTTACCCGGTCTGCCGTTTCCTTAAATAATAAACTCAGTAACTGCCTTTGCGGCCGGTGCCGGCATACTCGAAGTCCCAGGAGACATCAAACGGCTCAAACCACGGGGCAACACCGGTTTCTTTATCGATATGGCGGCCGAAGGCTACATTGTCATTCATGCCCGGCGGAGAGATACGGTATTCGACACGGTATTTGCCGTAACCATCCAGTTTCAGGTTTTCACCATAGTGCGGACCGTCACTGGCAACCATCGCCATAAAAGTGCCGGACTGAGCTTTCTCCGGCTCATCCAGTTTGGTGACTTTGTAATCTACTTTCAGATACGGGATCCAGTCCCCTTCCGCGAAACCGTTCGGGTTTTCCTCAACGGCGTGAATATCCGCTTCCAGATGGATGTCTGATTTGTCTGCCGCCAGGTGGTGCATTTCATGTTTACCTTCCACCGCCATGGTAATCGGTTGCAGATACACCCCCTGAATTTCCATACCGTTTTTAATGACAGGCTGTCCGAGCGGATACTCCAGTGCCATCGCGGAGGTTGATACCACACCCAGTAATGCTGCTGCCACACTCATCCCGATACGCATGCTGATTCCTCATTGTCATTATGCAAATAGTGCTGACAATAATAATCATTATCATTTATTCTGTTCAAGTAAAAGTTATCGCTTACTGCCATATTTTTCAATGAAACGGTTACATTTTCCCCCGGATTCAGACACAACATACTCCCTGCCTGCCACGGTAAACCGGATGGAAAAGGTGCGCTGCTGTGCAGACGGGCGCTTTTATACCTCTTCCGGTGTATCGGCAGGTACGGACACGGCACTGGCATTTATTGCAGATCGCCACGGCGAAGCCACAGCAGAAAAGATCGCACAACACATTGAATACCAGTGGCATAATGATGCCGGCGATGACCCTTTCACCGTATAAAAACTGGACGGCAGGCAACGCTTTACGACATAATAGCGCCTCTGAAATAAAACCGGCGGATGTTTATGTTAGAAACTATCGGATTTGTGTTACTGGTGAGTACCTGCGGCGACGATGCCTGCGAGGCACTGCCGGTCACAGAAGATATCTATACCAGACATGAGTGCGAACTCCGCCTGAAATACATCGCCAAACGCCGTCCCAACCTCTACTTTATGTGTAACGAGGTCATGCGTGAAACCGGGTCCGGTAATGACGGCAGTCCCGCTGCTCCTGACGATCCGGAAAATACGCTCCCCGCAGATGAGCAGCCGTAATCTTTCAGCTGAACGGATTAATTCCCTGTTTTATCAGACGCCGGAAACGGTAAATAGCCCAGCCGTTGATCACAAGAAACGTTGACTCAATCAGTGTACCGCCTACTGTTCCCAGCCAGGCGTTATATACCACCCAGCAGGCCGTTGAACACCAGATCACATACCGCATACGCAATCCTGTCAGCAGGAAAAACGCAAAGGTACTCATCAGTGTGCCCGTTACCGGCAGAACTTCCTGCCAGGTGCGGATATTCGGCACCGCCAGAATCAGCGTCAGTGAGACAAATAACCAGAGCACCCAACGCTGGCGGTGGCTGATGGAAACATAGGTCCGGATGCTGTTGAGAGTGGCGCTGATCCCGGCAGGATAAGCACCGAGCAGGAAAAAGTGGAATGCCATAATGGCGGTGTAAATTGATAACCGGATTTTGAGTTTCCGCTCATTGCGCTGGACAAAAACCGTTGTTCCGATAATAAACGCAACAATACCGAGCCCCTGCCCCGCGTAATACAGATAGTCCATCGTCCCCTGCCGTCATCACATGCTGAATGGTTTTAATTATTGTGCTGTTCAGCATAAACAGAATTTGTTCAGGTTGCGAGCCATTGCACGCTTTATCCATTAAAAAAGAGGCCTCAGCCCCTTTTCTTATTGCATCATGCCGTTATCACATGCGCAGTGGTATTAACATGCCATATAGCCCGGATAATGTGTCTCGGTTTTGTGATAGGTCCGGGTTTTTTTATTGTCATCCTGAATCACACAGACTCTGCTTTTTGACTTCAGCGCCTGCGGGATGTTGTCTGCGTTTTCATCCGCGGTGGCGGCAATAAAGATGTTAATTTTTGATTTCCCTTTACTGTACGTATAAGGCATTCCTAACAAACGTCTCGCAGCTCTATTAGTTCGCATAATAAACTCCTCATTGTTATGAACGTTCGCCCATTATAGCAACTTACTGAAAATAATAAAGTTTAATCCAAGTGGCTGATTTTCGGCCTGCATAATGGTATTTCCGCTCCCTATCCTGTATGTTGGATACGACCTGTTCACTGACCGGGAGAGTCTGATAAATGGCCTGTATTTTTTGTGATATCGCGGCGGGGAAAGCTCCCTGTCATAAGATCTGGGAAGACGAACACTATCTGGCGTTTTTGTCGATTTTTCCCAATACTGACGGGTTTACGGTTGTGATCCCGAAAGCACATTATCAGAGCTATGCATTTGATCTGGAAGATCATGTTCTGACCAATCTGGTACTGGCGACCAAAAAAGTGGCAAAAATACTGGAAAAGGCGTTTCCGGATGTCGCACGCTGCGGCATGTTTTTTGAGGGCTACGGAGTAGATCATATCCACAGTAAACTCAGCCCGATGCACGGCACTGCGGATATGACAGAATGGCGGCCGATTGAGCATAAACAACCTGCGTTTTACACGCAGTATCCGGGGTTTTTATCGTCTCACGACTGTGAGCGGGCAGACGATAAAAAACTGGCTGAACTGGCGGCGGCTATCCGCGCGGATCTGGAAAACTGAGTCATTCCGGTGGTGCAGCCACCACCGGAATGTTGTATCAGCGGACCTCACACCCGACCACTGTGGCATACCCCAGGCCGTCACTGTCCATCATCAGCAGACACTGCGGACTGAGGGTTTCCATGGCTTTTATCAGCATCATGGCCATAACAAAAACGGCTTCCCTGTCGGCACAGACCTGATTATCTGCGATATAAATGTTATTTTTCAGGAAAATACGGCGCTGTGCTTTATTACAGTACTGATAAATCACATCCTGTGCCAGTTCATTTTCCCGCATCAGCCAGAATGATTTTTCTTCCTCTTTATCCAGCAGATTCATTTTTTCCAGCATCGGCAGATCCGCATTCAACTGCATTTCATTGATCGGCATAAAGCGGGACAGACTGCCGTTAAACGGAAAGGTATTGCGCTCAAAGTAGTAGCAGGATGTCAGCAGAATGGCACTGGCCATTTCATGATAAGCTGGGATTTGACCCGCCTGCCAGATATTCAGCCCGGCCAGCAGCCACATGGCACTGTTATCTTCCTCATCAAATAAATGGCCGATATCATCGGGTGTCTGAATGAATTCCGTCGCACAGCCCCAGATTTTTGTCACATTGCGCTCAATTTCTGTATTTTGCAGCTGATTCGGGGTGATCACATACACGGTTTTCAGTTTTGATTGATAACCTTCATGTTGCTGTTCCAGATCTTTGGCCAGTGCGGTGAAAATAGCTTCAACGGAGTGATCATAACCGGCAAGCAGCTGTTTTTCTTCCTCTTCTTCCCGGTGTTTCCGCTCTGATGTATAAACCTGTTTGACACTTTTCGGCATCAGTAATGAAACCCCGGTGACCATCAGTCTGCGCTGGCACCAGTTTACCCATTCATTGCGTTTGAAATTAATGGATGCATTCCAGCTCTGACAGGCAATGCGTGCCTGCTCATGACGGTGCGTAGCATAAGTGAACAGGCACATCCATATCAGAATGTAAGGCAGATAAATAAAAATCAGTACTTCCGTCAGCGGGAGGTTGAAAATATAAAAATCGAGAAAAAAGATAAGTGCCAGAACAACGAACAGTAACCCCAGCCACAGCGTAATTTTGGCGCCCGGTGCATCACGTTTAACCGGAAATTCAGGAACAGGCCACGACATCGGAATATAGCTCCATGCTGAAAGAAATACAGATATGCCGCTCCGGGCTCCCGAAACGACGCCAATATTTGTTATAAAAGAGAGATCACAAAAAATCGTGACAGATACAGGGAAATAACGGCAGACCGGTTAAAAACTTTAATAGAACAGCATGAGGCAGATCACAGAATCAGACTGACAGTGCAGGGAAACAGACAGAAATACAGAAAGAGGATAATGAAGAAAACAGAAAAACGAGAGATAAGAAAGATGGTGGGTCGTACAGGATTCGAACCTGTGACCAATTGATTAAAAGTCAACTGCTCTACCAACTGAGCTAACGACCCATCTTTTAGGATTTGCTTTCAGGAATGGTGGGTCGTACAGGATTCGAACCTGTGACCAATTGATTAAAAGTCAACTGCTCTACCAACTGAGCTAACGACCCATACCTGAGTGATGCGGGAGAATCATGTGAAGTGGTGGGCGATACCGGGCTCGAACCAGTGACCCCCTCCTTGTAAGGGAGATGCTCTGCCAACTGAGCTAATCGCCCGTCGTGATGGAGGTGCATTATAGGGATCTCCGCGTTTGAGTCAACGCTTTTTCGAAAGAAAATGATCGTTCGTTGTAATTTTAGTCACCCTGTTCTGATTATCACCATCCGCGTGCAGTATGTAAGCAGAAACCGGATAAACCGTGATCGCCGTCGGATTAACTGCTGCAAAAACACCCTGTTTTGTCATGCATTTTTCCTTTTAACACAAGAAAAATGACTTTTTCGGCCTTCTTTCCCCCTTTTCATTGAGGAATTATGTCTCAGTGCTAAAATATCCCGTATCGTATTTCATCATCCACTACGTCTGGCGCAGACGTTATGAAAGGCATTCCAATGAGTAAAATAAAAACCCGTTTCGCACCCAGCCCTACCGGCTACCTGCATGTGGGCGGCGCACGTACCGCTCTGTATTCCTGGCTGTACAGCCGTCACAACCACGGTGAATTTGTCCTGCGTATAGAAGATACCGATCTTGAACGCTCAACTCAGGAAGCTATCGACGCCATTATGGACGGGATGAACTGGTTAAATCTCGGCTGGGATGAAGGTCCGTATTACCAGACCAAACGCTTTGATCGCTACAATCAGGTGATCGACACCATGATTAAAAACGGGACAGCTTACCGCTGTTACTGTTCCAAAGAACGCCTGGAAGCCCTGCGTGAAAAACAGATGGCAAATAATGAGAAGCCGCGTTATGACGGCTGCTGCCGCGATCACGCCCATAACCATACGGCAGATGAACCGCATGTGGTGCGTTTCCGTAACCCGCAGGAAGGTTCTGTTATTTTTGATGACAAAATCCGCGGGCCGATTGAATTCAGCAACCAGGAACTGGATGACTTAATCATCCGCCGTACTGATGGTTCACCGACATACAACTTCTGTGTGGTTGTCGATGACTGGGATATGGAAATTACCCATGTTATCCGTGGTGAAGATCATATCAACAACACACCGCGCCAGATCAACATCCTGAAAGCTCTCGGCGCGCCGGTACCGGAATATGCCCACGTGTCCATGATCAACGGTGACGACGGCAAGAAATTATCCAAACGTCATGGTGCGGTGGGTGTGATGCAGTACCGCGATGACGGCTATCTGCCGCAGGCACTGCTGAACTACCTGGTGCGTCTGGGCTGGTCTCACGGTGATCAGGAAATCTTCAGTATTGAAGAAATGACTGAGCTGTTCACGCTGGAAGCCGTCAGCAAATCCGCCAGTGCATTCAATACTGAGAAATTACAGTGGCTCAACCACCACTATATTAACAGTATGCCGGCGGAAGAAGTCGCCGTTTACCTGCAATGGCATATTGAGAATGCCGGGATTGATACCCGTAATGGCCCGGAACTGGCCGATCTGGTTCGTCTGCTGGGTGAGCGCTGCAAGACACTGAAAGAAATGGCGGAAACCTGCCGTTACTTCTATGAAGATTTTGACAGCTTCGATGCCGATGCCGCGAAAAAGCATCTGCGCCCGGTTGCCCGTCAGCCGCTGGAAGTCGTTAAAGCCAAACTGGCCGCACTGACCACCTGGACACCGGAAGCCGTACACGAAGCGATTCAGGCAACCGCTGATGAACTGGAAACCGGTATGGGTAAAGTCGGTATGCCGTTACGTGTTGCTGTGACCGGTGCCGGTCAGTCTCCGGCACTGGATGTCACGGTACACGCTATCGGTCAGTCCCGCTCTCTGGCTCGTATCGATATGGCGCTGGCATTTATTGCTGAACGCGAAGCACAGTAATCATTCTCTGCAACCTCAATACCCGGCCCTGTGCCGGGTATTTCTTTATCCTTTTACTGAATTGACGGCTTTTTCATCGGTCGCACACGAATTTCATATTAAGCCGTTGACAGCTCAGGAAACCTTGCCTATTATGCTGCGCGTCCGGTCGATTTTATCGGGGCTATAGCTCAGCTGGGAGAGCGCTTGCATGGCATGCAAGAGGTCAGGGGTTCGATCCCCCTTAGCTCCACCAAATCTTTGGTGACTGATAATACCGCGACACCCGGTTTTCCGGGGCTATAGCTCAGCCGGGAGAGCGCTTGCATGGCATGCAAGAGGTCAGGGGTTCGATCCCCCTTAGCTCCACCAAATTCAAACCCCGGTCTCTGACCGGGGTTTTTCGTTTCTGTTTCCTGTCATTGCGCGGTATATCCGCCATCCACCGGATAAAACCCGCCGGTACAAAAACGACTGTCATCTGACAGCAGAAACACCACCATTTTTGCCACCTCTTCCCGTGTTGCCATCCGTTTCATCGGGTGACTTTCCGCCATCATTGTCTGCACATCCTGCGGTAAACCCAGAATAGCCGGTGTCGCCACATAGCCCGGTCCGACAGCATTAATCCGTACCCCCTGCTCTGCATATTCCAGCGCTGCCGCACGGGTCAGACCGAGCACCGCATGCTTGGCTGCGGTATAAGGAGCAATTCCCGCTATACCGGTTACTCCGTTACAGGCCGATAAATTCACCACTGCACCGCCGCCGCTTTTGATAATAGCGGGAATGCCGAATTTCATCCCGAGAAATGTACCGGTCACATCCGTATCAATCACATCCTGCCAGGCCTCAAAATCGTAATCTTCAATCTTCACACCGTGCGGCCCGGTGATTCCGGCATTATTCACCAACCCGTGTAAAGCACCGAATTTATCTAACACTGCACTCACCATCTGCCTGCAATCACTCAATTTACGTACATCTGCTTCGATTGCCAGCACGCTATCCCCCGTAGGATCCCACTCATTTATTGCCTTTTGCAGATGTTCCGGATTTCGCCCGGTAATTGCAACTTTAGCTCCATTTTTCAGTAATTCACGGGCAATTCCTTCACCCACTCCTGTTGAAGCCCCTGTAACCAGTATAATCTTCTGTTGAAGGTCAGCCATAATACCACCTTTTAATTAACTTTAGTTAATCAAAAGCTTAGTTGATTAACTTTTGTTAATCAACCTTCTTTTCCTGATTTTGCCTTTCAGCTACACTAGAGGGGAGGATAAAAGGGAGGAGTTATGTCATTCAAGGAATTGGAAAATACACTGTCATTGTTACAGTGTACATTAGTAGCGCAACGAACTATCTGTTCACCTGAAAAAGTAACGTGGGCACAATATGATGTAATGGAAATGTTACGTCTTCAGGGGGATTTAACCCCGTCAGATTTAAGTCAGAAACTCGGGATTTCGCGCCAGAATGTCTCGAAATCATTACGGGCGCTGAAGAAACACCAGTTTGTTTCCCAATATCAGTCGGAGACCGATAAACGGGAACTGGTTACCCAGCTGACGCCGGAAGGTGAAGAGTTTCTGTCACGCGCGGCAACAGGACGTACCCGTAATGCGGAAAAAGTATTTGCAAGTCTTGATGACGATGAACAGCGCCAGTTTCGTATACTGAGCAGGAAAGTCATCGATGCACTTACACGGGATCAGTGAGCCGGACGTTTAAGCGGTTTTATCAGGCCACTTAAACCTTCAATTTTAATGGCAAGGGTGATCTGCATCAGTTGGCCAAGACGCCCTTCCGGGAAACTGTCTTTACGGGCAAACCAGAGCAGGTATTCCTCAGGCAGGTCAATTAAACGGCAACCTTTATATTTACCAAATGGCATAGCAGTGTTAGCGACGGCCACTAAATCTTCTTTCTCCATCATATCTCCTGATGTGATTGAAACGGTCTTCTGCAGAAGACCGTTTTTCATCATGCCTGTCAGTTCAGCAGCGCGATAAATTCATTTTCATCTATCACTTTAACACCCAATTCTTCCGCTTTGGCCAGTTTGGATCCTGCTGCTTCTCCCGCAATCACCAGGTCGGTTTTCTTCGAAACGCTGCCGGTGACTTTTGCACCCAGCGCTGTCAGGCGGTCTTTCACCTCATCGCGGGTCAGGATTTGCAGTGAGCCGGTCAGCACAACCACTTTACCGGCAAACGGATTATCCAGTGCCGACGCATCCACTGCCACCACATCCGGCCAGCTGATTCCGGCGTCGTCAGTCAGCCTGGTGATAACCTCCCGGTTATGCTGTTCGCGGAAGAAATTCACCACATGTTTCGCGACAACCTCTCCCACATCAGGGACCGCTTTCAGTGCCTCTGTATCTGCCTGCTGCAAGGCTTCCAGGGTTCTGAAATGTTCCGCCAGGTTAGCGGCCGTGGCTTCACCAACTTCACGGATCCCCAGTGCATAGAGGAAGCGGGCGAAAGTGGTTTGTTTTGATGCCGCCAGTGCATCTGTCAGTTTTTGTGCGGATTTCGGCCCCATGCGATCCAGTCCGGTCAGTTTTCCGGGCGTCAGCTTCCACAGATCCGCCGGTGTCTTCACATATTCCGCATCCACCAGCTGGTCGATAATTTTATCCCCCAGTCCGTCCACATCCATGGCCCGCCGGGACACAAAATGTTTGAGTGCCTCTTTGCGCTGCGCCCCGCAAATCAGGCCGCCGGTACAACGGGCAACCGCCTCGCCTTCCACCCGCTCAATATCTGACCCGCATACCGGGCAATTGAGCGGAAATTCGATTTCCCGTGCATCCGCCGGACGTTCAGATTCCACCACACCCACAACCTGCGGGATCACATCCCCGGCACGGCGGATAACCACGGTATCGCCGATTTTCAGACCGAGGCGGCTGATTTCATCCGCATTATGCAGCGTGGCATTACTGACGGTCACACCGGCCACCAGCACCGGCTCCAGACGGGCAACCGGGGTAATGGCGCCGGTACGGCCGACCTGGAATTCCACATCACGGACAACTGTCATCTGCTCCTGGGCCGGGAATTTAAACGCTGTCGCCCAGCGGGGGGCGCGGGACACGAAGCCCAGCACCTCCTGCTGTGCAATGGAATCCACTTTAATCACCACGCCGTCAATATCAAAACCCAGCACCGGCCGGCTCTCTTCCACATGGTGATAGAAATCCAGCACTGCCTGACTGCCGGTGCAGCGCATCACACGGTCACTGACAGGTAATCCCCAGGCCTTAAACTGTTGCAGGCGATCATAGTGACTACCCGGCAGTGTACCGCCATCCAGTACGCCCACACCATAACAGAAAAAGGTCAGCGGACGTTTTGCCGTTACCGACGGATCCAGCTGGCGCAATGAACCGGCTGCTGCGTTGCGCGGATTGGCGAACACTTTCCCCCCGGTGCGGCGCGCTTCTTCATTCATCGCCTCAAAGCCTTTCTGCGGCATAAAGACTTCGCCGCGGATCTCAATACGCTGCGGGATATTCTCTCCGCGCAGTTTCAGCGGAATAGAGCGGATCGTCCGCACATTGGCAGTAATGTTTTCACCGGTGGTACCGTCCCCCCGGGTCGCTGCCTGCACCAGACTACCGTTTTCATACAGCAGGCTGACCGCCAGGCCGTCGAGTTTCAGTTCACAGCAGAATGTCAGATCCTGCGTGTCTTTCAGACGGTCACGCACACGTTTATCAAAGGCGAGATAACTTTCCTCATCAAACACGTTATCGAGTGACAGCATAGGAATTTCATGGCGCACCTGTTCAAAGGCACTCAGCGGTGATGCCCCCACCCGCTGTGTCGGGGAATCCGGCGTGATAAGTTCAGGATGCTCTGCTTCCAGGGCTTTCAGGCGCTGCATCAGGCGGTCATATTCCGCATCCGGCACTTCCGGGTTATCCAGCACGTGATAACAGTATTCATGATGGCGCAGCGTGGTACGCAGTTGTTCAATGTCGTTTTCGTTATTTTTTGGCATCATAGTGATCTGCAATCTGTTTATACCTGAAAAAAACCCCCGTCATTGCGGGGGTTTTTGTGCGATTTGTGTGTCTCAGTTCTGCGTGGCGACGAGAACCTTGCGGATACGCGCCTTGTACACCTCGATTTTCTGCGGTGTCAGCATTTTGCGCTCCTCATCCAGCACCACGCCACCGACATCAGACGCGATACGCTGGGCGGCCTGTAACATCAGTTTGAAGTTCTGGCCGGCATCACCGTAGGACGGTACCATCATAAACATGGCCACGCCCGGAGTCTCGATTTCTTCCATCTGCTCCGGCACAAACGTGCCCGGATTCACCATATTGGCCAGACTGAACAGAACCGGACCGCTACCCGCCGGATCGACATGGCGGTGATAAATATTCATGGCACCGAAACGGAACCCGGCCTGTTCGATGGCGGTGCGCAGGATGTCTCCCGCGACCATCTGTCCCGGATGTGCGGACACAAACAGCGCCAGTACCAGTTCATTGTTCTCCGCGCTGCTGTGCGATGTCTCTTCCTGCTCCGGTTCAGCCACCGATTCCTCTGCATGAGGAACATCTGTTTCTGCCGCCGTGATCACCGCTGCCGTTGTCATAACCTCCGGAGCCGGTGCGGCCGGTACCGGCACTTCCTGTTCCAGGGAGTCGAATAATCCGATCTGCGGCTCAGTTTCCGGTGTTTTTACCGGCTGACGGCGCTGGCTCTGCGCTTTCGGCACCACAGACGGCTCTTCCGGCTCTGATGACGGATACATTCTGCCGGCAGATAATAACGGATCCTGCTCATTCTGCGCTTCTGAATACGGGGAAACCCGCAGAGCCGGATCTTCCGGTAATACAGCAGAGTGACGGGAGCCGTGTGCCTCTGACATGTCATCAGCGGCTTCATCCTGCGACTCGTATTTTCGACGCTTCATGGGCCGCGCGCGAAACAGGGAAGAACGCTCTTTACGGCTCGTCCACAGTCCGTGAAGTAACAATGCGATGATTGCTACCGCACCCACAACGATTAATATCAGACGCAAATCTTGCATCAGTGCTATCTCTGTTGTTTAAATTAAAGGCCACCATGGCAAAATACTATCGTTTGATTACAAGAGTATTTGTCAATGATGTTAAGTTCAAGTCCCTGCACGTATTTCTTGCAATAAAGATCATTTAATTGCTCTTTTTGACTGATTTTTCATCCTGACATTTCATTTGTGGCCGGACAAATCAACAGTTCAGTCTGATAGTATAACGTTTTCCAATCATAGGAGTGAATAGGAAGTATGACAAATCCTGTCAGGCCGCTCAGCGGCTTTGCATATGTTGCACAAGGATGGCGGCTGATGATGCGTCCCGGTCTCCGGGCCTTCGTGATTCTGCCGTTGCTGGCCAATATTGTGGTTATGGGCGGTGCACTCTGGTGGTTGTTCAGTCAGTTCGGCGGGTGGATAACCTGGTTGATGGATAAAGTGCCGGGCTGGCTGCAATGGCTGGATTATCTTATCTGGCCGGTGGCAGTGATCTCCGTGCTGCTGATTTTCAGCTATTTTTTCAGCACACTCGCCAATATTATCGCCTCGCCGTTTAACGGCTGGCTGTCGGAGAAGCTGGAAGCGGAACTCACCGGGCGCCCCGCGCCGGATCAGGGCTGGGCGGATCTGATAAAAGATATCCCGCGCATTCTGAAACGGGAGATGGTCAAGCTGCTCTATTACATCCCGCGTGCCGTTATTCTGCTGATCCTGTTTTTTATTCCGGGGATCGGACAAACACTCGCACCGGTGCTCTGGTTTATTTTTGGTGCCTGGATGATGTCCGTTCAGTACGGGGATTTCCCGTTTGATAATCACAAGGTCAGTTTTCCGGAAATGAAAAGCACACTGCGCCGCGATAATATGACTAATCTCCAGTTCGGTTCGCTGGTCAGCGTGCTGACCATGATCCCGTTTGTGAACCTGTTTATTATGCCGGCCGCGGTCTGCGGTGCCACCGCGCTGTGGGTGGATCGCTACCGCGCACAATTTGTCCGCGACTGATCCGCAACGTCCCTTCCGTGCAGGACGGTAGTCACACCGTCCTGCCGTTTCCCCGCCGCTTATACCTTTTCGCTATTGAACATCTGTCAGGTTATAAGGATATACCGATTATGTATTTCCTTTCCGCCGGTCAGCGGGTAATGTGGTTTTATATTTAGTCTGATTATGAATAACCCTATAAGGAAAACCGATGAGTAAGATATATGAAGATAATTCGCTAACCATTGGTCACACACCGCTGGTGCGCCTCAAACATTTCGGTCACGGCAATATCCTGGCGAAAGTGGAATCCCGTAACCCGAGTTTCAGCGTCAAATGCCGTATCGGTGCCAATATGATCTGGGATGCGGAAAAGCGCGGTATCCTGAAACCCGGCGTGGAGCTGGTGGAGCCGACCAGTGGTAACACCGGGATTGCACTGGCCTATGTTGCCGCCGCCCGTGGTTACAAACTCACCCTGACCATGCCGGATACCATGAGCATCGAACGCCGCAAACTGCTGAAAGCACTGGGTGCAAACCTGGTACTGACCGAAGGCGCGAAAGGCATGAAAGGCGCGATTGAAAAAGCCGATGAAATCAGCGCGTCTGATCCGTCCCGCTATATCGTGTTACAACAATTCAGCAACCCGGCCAACCCGGCTATTCATGAAAAAACCACCGGTCCGGAAATCTGGGAAGACACTGACGGTAACGTGGATGTCGTGGTTGCCGGTGTCGGCACCGGCGGCACCATCACCGGTATCGCCCGTTACCTGAAAAACATCAAAGGGAAAAAAGACGTCACTATCGTGGCGGTTGAGCCGGAAGGCTCCCCGGTGATCACTCAGGCACTGGCCGGGGAAGAGATCAAACCGGGCCCGCACAAAATTCAGGGGATCGGTGCTGGGTTTATCCCGGGCAACCTGGATCTGAGCCTGATTGACCGTGTCGAGCTGGTCAGCAACGAAGATGCTTTCGCCACCGCCCGCAAACTGATGGAGCGCGAAGGTATTCTGGCCGGGATTTCATCCGGTGCTGCCGTGATTGCGGCAGAACGTCTTGCGAAAGAAGATAAATTCAAGGGTAAAAATATCGTCGTGATCCTGCCGTCTTCCGGCGAACGCTATCTGAGTACTGCCCTGTTCGCGGATATCAGTGAAAATTGATCAACTGAACGGATTCAGTCCGCGCCCTGCCTGACACCGAAAGCACCCGTAAAGGGTGCTTTTTTTGTGCAACGGATCAAAGTTTGACACTCTGCGGGGTGATTTTTGTGCGGTTGTTTAGTATTAAAAATGTAATTATTTCACAGCTCAAAATAATGACACCAAATACGTATGTCGAATCTTCGGGTTGTGCTATTTTACTTGCTCCGGCTATGATTACTGTTATATGTCTTAATATTAACCGCCGAAAAAAAATTACTAACATGAGGTAACGCTATGTATCAGCAAGAAGTCACCATTACTGCACCTAACGGCCTGCATACCCGTCCTGCGGCTCAGTTTGTCAAAGAAGCCAAAACGTTCGCTTCTGACATCACCCTGACTTCCGGCGGCAAAAGCGCCAGCGCCAAAAGCCTGTTCAAGTTGCAGACTCTGGGTCTGACACAGGGCACCGTGGTGACTATTGCCGCAGAAGGTGACGATGAGCAGAAAGCGGTAGAGCACCTCGTCAAACTGATGGGTGAACTGGAGTAATCTCCTTCCGCCCTCACCTGTCAGGATCCCCGGCCGCCGTTTCATGCCGGGGATAGTCCGTTTCCGGGTACGCTCACGCAGCCCGCTGCTGTACGTCCCCCAGTAAACTCAAAGGTATTATTATGGTTTCAGGAATCTCTGTTTCACCGGGTATCGCTTTTGGTAAAGCGTTGTTACTCAAAGAAGAACCTATCATTATCAGCCAGAAGTCGATTTCTGCTGAGCAGATTGATGCTGAAATCCGGCGTTTCACTGAAGGCCGCGCCAAAGCGTCCGCACAGCTGAATGCCATCAAAGACACTGCTGAAAAAAATCTCGGTGCGGAAAAAGCCGAAATTTTTGAAGGCCACATCATGCTGCTCGAAGACGAGGAGCTTGAAAACGAAATTACTGACATCATCAAAAGTAAAAAAACCGCTGATTACGCAGTAAACCAGGTGATTGAAGAACAGGCCACCGCCCTGGAAGGCCTTGATGATGAGTATCTGAAAGAACGGGCAGCGGATGTCCGCGACATCGGTAAACGCCTGCTGAAAAATATTCTCGGTATGCCGATTATTGACCTCAGTGCAATCGCTGATGAAGTGATTCTGGTCTCCAAAGACCTGACGCCGTCCGAAACCGCACAGCTGAACCTGAAAAAAGTACTGGGTTTTATCACCGATATCGGCGGCCGTACTTCCCATACTTCGATTATGGCCCGTTCTCTGGAAATCCCGGCCGTGGTCGGTACCGGTAATGCTACTGAAAATATCAAAAGTGATGATTACCTGATTCTGGACGCGGTCAACAACACTATTTATCTCAATCCTTCAGAAGACGATATTGAGCGCATGAAAGAAGTGCGTGACGACTATCTGGCGGAAAAAGCCGAGCTGGCAAAACTCAAAGATCTGCCTGCCATCACCCTTGATGGTCATCAGGTCGAAGTCTGCGCCAACATCGGTACAGTGCGCGACATGCCGGGTGCGGAGCGTAACGGCGCGGAAGGCGTCGGTTTATACCGTACCGAATTCCTGTTTATGGATCGTGACTCGCTGCCGACAGAAGAAGAGCAGTTCCGTGCTTACAAAGAAGTCGCTCAGGCCATGCCGGATGAAGCGATTATTGTCCGTACCATGGACATCGGCGGTGACAAAGACCTGCCGTATATGAATCTGCCGAAAGAGGAAAACCCGTTCCTCGGCTGGCGTGCTATCCGTATCTGTCTGGATCGCCGTGAAATTCTCGACACCCAGTTGCGTGCGATTTTACGCGCGTCCGTTTTCGGAAAGCTGCGCATCATGTTCCCGATGGTTATTTCCGTCGAAGAAGTCCGCGAACTCAATAAGATAGTGGACGAAATGAAACAGCAGCTGCGGGATGAACAGAAACCTTTTGATGAAACTATTGAAGTTGGTATCATGGTGGAAACCCCGGCGGCGGCAGTTAATGCACGTCACATTGCAAAAGAAGTCGATTTTTTCAGTATTGGAACCAACGACCTGACGCAGTATACTCTGGCTGTGGATCGCGGAAATGAGCTGATTTCCCATCTCTACAACCCGATGTCTCCTGCGGTGCTGAACCTCATCAAACAAGTCATTGACGCTTCCCACGCGGAAGGGAAATGGACCGGAATGTGTGGTGAGCTGGCGGGTGATGAACGTGCAACTTTATTGTTGCTGGGCATGGGGTTAGATGAATTTAGTATGAGTTCTATTGCTATCCCGCGTATCAAAAAACTGATCCGCAATACGCATTATGAAGATGCGAAAGCACTGGCTGAACAGGCACTCGCTCAGCCGACAGCAACAGAACTGATGGCACTGGCGGAAACCTTCACCAAAGAAAAAACCCTGTGCTGAGAAAGCCAAATTCACGCCCGGTCCCGTATCAACATTTAGGAGAGTATTCATGGGTCTGTTTGACAAACTGAAGTCGCTGGTTTCGGATGATAAAAAAGACAGCGGTACGATTGACATCGTGGCACCGTTGTCCGGTGAGATTGTGAATATCGAAGATGTGCCTGACGTTGTTTTCGCTGAAAAAATTGTCGGTGATGGTATTGCTATCAAACCGGCGGGAAACAAAATCGTTGCCCCTGTTGATGGTACAATCGGTAAAATTTTTGAAACTAATCACGCCTTCTCCATTGAATCGGACAGCGGGATTGAACTGTTTGTCCACTTCGGGATCGACACCGTCGAACTGAAAGGTGAAGGCTTCAAACGTATTGCGGAAGAAGGTCAGCGCGTACAGAAAGGCGACCTGGTGCTTGAATTCGATCTGGCGCTGCTCGAAGAAAAAGCCAAATCCACCCTGACCCCGGTGGTTATCTCTAATATGGATGAAATCAAAGAGATGACCAAACTGACCGGCCCGGTCACTGTTGGTGAAACCGTTGTCATCAAAATCAAAAAATAGCGGTTTCTGCACCACAGTCAGCACACTGAAAACGGTTTCTGAGGAAGCCGTTTTTTTTCATCTGTTTTCCTTTGATTGATTAATTCTGTTGTATTATCTCCTGCCTGTTTTCCGGAAATCACCGGAAAAGTATTTCTCAGCTCAGTGAAATGCGCTAACATGATCTCCCGTGACGGTCCGCGATTTACGCAGATTACGTACTGCCTGATACGGCTCCCCCGCCGGACAGCAGGCGGGATAAACGGGATGTTTTCATTTTCGTTCGTCACAAAATGGTAATGCTATGGAATTTAATTCAGTTCAGACACAGCAAATAAAGCAGAACATGCGCCTGTTCACTGAGCGCCTGTATCCGAATGGTCATATCCCCGATGAGTTTGATGTACAGTACCGTACGGAAAATAACAACATACTGATTTATCAGAAAAAACTCGTCTGTCCGTGCGGTACCCCGCAAACTATTGAAAAACAAATCGCCAGACTGACCTGGTCAGAAGCGGATGATAACTGGCAGCTTTTTTACGTGGATAACAACAAATGGCAGCCTTATCCGGACACTCCTGCCGGCACACTGAGTGTACTGCTGAAGCAGGTTCTGGATGATAAATCCGACCGTTTTATTTTCAGTTAGTCACCACATCACACAATTAAGCCCCGTTAAGGGGTTTATTTGTGAATTTTGATCGTTTTCACGTATAGTGCTCTTTACGCAGGTTACTATTGCTAATAACTTATTTGCCGGCTTTCAGATTGCGAGGTGTGTATGTATAAAACGATTATAGTTCCAATCGATATTTCCGAAACCGGGCTGACCCGCGAGGTGATCCCGACAATTCAGACATTAGCCAAATTTGAAAATGCCAAAATTCACTTTATCGCGGTGCTCCCGTCATTCTCTCACTTTGCCTCTTTCGGTATTGCCTATGCCGCAACCCTGCCGGAAAAAGATGAGATTCTGGACAGCGCTAAAGAGCAGCTGGCGAAGATGGTCAGTGATTTTAATCTGCCGGCAGAGCAGTTTGAGCTGCATGTGGTTTCCGGTTCACCGAAAGATCAGATTCTGAAACTGGCGGATACCCTGGAAAGCGACCTGATTGTGATCAGCTCACGCCGCCCGGATATGTCCACCTATCTGCTCGGCTCTAACGCCGCAGCCGTTGTGCGTTATGCCCATACCTCGGTTCTGGTTGTCCGCTGATACGCAGCAGCACCCGACTGAACGCCCGTTTTAACGGGCGTTTGTTTTCTCCCGGTTAACCAGCACAATCCCGCAGATAATCACTGTGCGGCGTACCAGTCACGGAGTCCGCGTTTCCGGCACAGTGACGTTTGCCATTGCGCGCTGATGATAACGAATATAATCGCTGACGATACTGAATTGTACAGTATCCTCCCCGTCATCATCACCAGCCGGAAAAGCAGCTTCCAGTGACTCCGCCCACAACGCAGGCTGATCATTCACCGCACGGATTTCACATCCGGCCGGGAGAACAGAAGATGGCTGCCACTCATCAATGCACAGCTGCATGGCACTGGTTTCACCGTCAGCCTGAATCTTCGGATACAGCGCCTCTGCGACCTGTCATAATCTTATGCACCACAATCCCGGCCGGCAAATAAAAAAGCGGGATATAAAAAATATATCCCGCCTTGACTTAGCAGCTGGTCTTAATTTATTTATAAAAATAAAATCCAAACAAATACCTGTTCAGTTTAACTTATTATATATCTGCCCTGAGACAACAGGCACGATATGTTTATACCGAACAGAAAATCATACCATTCAGAATATTATCTTCTGTTATATATGGTAGTTTATTTATTGTTTAACTAAACACAGTCAGACATACAACCATGTTATCCTGATGTTTTTACTGGTGTTGTTACTATTTCCCTTACGGTATTCCGGTGTCGCAAAGATCTATTACTATAACTACATCTGGTGTTATAAATATTATTGTTGATGATTTTTATTATTATCATTACTTAGATTTATTGCTTATTTCTTATTAATGACATTACCAAACTGCGGGGACATTATCGTACAGTGATCCTGAACCATTCTGAAACGAAAGGACGTATCACGGCGGAAAATGTTTTGGACGTCACTTTGGTCAGCGGACAGACATACCGGCTGTTTTCCGGCAACAGACAATATCAATCCTGAATAAAAGTACCAATAAAAAATAAAGCCTCCGCAACGGAGGCTTACATCAGTTACCGGTATTTTTATTTACGTAAAAATGACAGTAATACATCCATCAGTTGTTCCGGACACTCTTCCGTCACAAAGTGACCACATTCACTGAGCATCGCACCCTGTAAATTGACGGCTCTCCCCTGCATCGTCTGCTGCGGGGCATCACGGGTCGCGTGATCGGCACCGATGGCCAGAACCGGCATGATCAGTTTTTTCTCTGCCCGCAGCTTATTCTGCGCGATGGTTTGCGGAATCGCCCGGTAATAGGCAAATCCGGCCCGCAGTCCGCCCGGAGAAGAATAGGCATCGATATACGTTTGCGCGGCAACACGATCACGGCGGTAAGCCCAGTGGTCAAAAATAAAATTCAGATAGTCCCGTTCTTTTCCGGCTGTCAGCATTTCCGGCAAATCCGGCACCTGATTAAACATAAAATGCCAGAGGAAAATATTCTCTTCAGGATCAACAAAAATGGCCGGTGCCGGTGCCAGACCCGGAATAACGGCTTCGATCAGGGCTATTTTTTTAATATCCGCAGGATAATCGCTTGCCAGCGCATAACCGACCCACATACCAATATCATGACCGGCAACCGAATAGGTTTTATAACCCAGCTGGTTCATCATGGTATGTAACGTGGTGGCCACCGCACCGGTATCATAACCGCTCACCGGCCGGGCAGAATGGCCGGTTCCCGGCGGATCCACCGCTATCGCCATGTATCCCTGTGCGGCAAGCCCGGCCATCACATAACGCCATGTATACCAGGTCTGCGGCCAGCCCGGAATCAGCAAAACCGGCTCGCCTTTTCCCGCTGTCACATAATGGATACGCTGACCGGCCACATCCGTATAGTGATGCTGAAAATCGGCCTCATTCATCCGCACTGTTGCTGATGTTACTGACGGTTTCTGTACAGTCGCCGCAGCCTCAGTACTGTGCAATGTGAAAGTCATTACTGCTGTCAGTAATACCTTACTGAATAATGTCTTCATACCTGTTCCGTATTTATCATAAATAAAAATATCTCCGCAGCAGCCCACTAAAAACGGATACTGCCTGTAACGGCGCCTATTGTTTGGCGATCAACAATAAATAGGTTAATGGGATATTCCAATCTTTGTCAATCACTAAAAAATAATTCTTTGTTAACCGATAAAGAACTGATAACATTTGTCTCAGATAACTTATGCGGGGAATAAATGATGGCTGGCAGACCAAGAGAATTTGATCGCGAAGTGGCATTGCGCAAGGCTGAACAGGTGTTCTGGCAGCGTGGTTATGAAGGTACATCCATGTCTGATCTGGTTGCGGCACTGGGTATTGCATCAGCCCGGATTTATGCGGCCTTCGGGTCGAAAGAAAATTTATTCCGTGAGGCGATAGCACTTTATCTGGCCGAAGACGGGGCTTTTGCTGACGCCGCCATGGCAGAGCCGGATACCCGCAGCGCCATAAAACAATTACTGACCGGTGCAGTTGATACCTACACCCGTGATGACCGGCCGCGCGGTTGCATGGTGGTACTATCGCTGACCAATTATGCCAGTGAAAATGAAGCCATCATGCTCTGGCTGGCAGACCACCGCCGGAAGCGGACAGACGGCATCATACAACGCATCCGCCGGGGCGCTGAGTCCGGTGATTTGCCGGAGCACACGGATATACAGGCTCTCGGGGATTACGTGGCAGCACTGCTGCACGGGATCTCCGTCCAGGCCCGGGATGGTGTCAGCCGGACCCGTCTGCTGGCCATGACAGAAGCAGCTATGCTCATGTTTGATGCCATGACTGCCTCCCCGGGCACACACTGAATCAGTTTTTACCTGCAGGAGAATCCCTGATGCCCTCTTCCGTTAACCCGATCTGCACATGGCTTTCAACCTCTCAGCCCTCATCCGGTGAGGCATTCCCGTTTCCGCCGGATATTCCGGCAATCACCGGTAATCAGACCCTCCGGCAGACATTGCGTATCAGCCGGGGCGGACAGAAACTGTGGCTGGTTTTTTCCAACCGTTACGGTACACAACCGCTGGTGGCAGGAGAGAGTTATCTGTCCGTTCCCGGCCTGCTCCGTTCAGTACCCGTCACCTTTAGCGGGCAACCCGGTGCGGTAATTCCTGCGGGTGATATTCTGTACAGTGATGAGATCCCGCTGCACATTCCGCCATTATCGGTAATCACTCTGCGAACCTTCCTGCCGGAGCCGGTATCTGCCGGTACCTTCCACTGGGATGCCCGTCATTTCTCCTTACTGGAACCGGGCAACAGCGCGGCCGGAGAAGAGGCCACTGACGGTCAGGCCTTCAGTTCCCGCCTTTTACTTGAAAGTGTGCTGGTCCGGCCGGAATCAGAGGCCCGTACGCTTGTGGTTATCGGCGACTCGATGGTTGACGGTAACGGTGTGGAGATGAACACATACGGCCGCTGGACCGATTTCCTGTCAGAACGATTTATCAGGGAAAATATTGCCGTGGTGAATGCCGGACAATCAGGTTCACGATTACTGAAAGACGGTATCGGTATCAGTACATTATCGCGGTTTGAGCGGGATGTGCTTCAGCAACCCGGTGTTACTGCCTGTATCGTGCAGGCCGGATTAAATGATATCGGCCTTGCGGGTACAGATTTGGATCCGGCAAGCCCGGTACCATCGGCAGCGACGCTGATCACGGCGTACCGTCAGTTACTGAGCATGGCCCGGGAAAGAAATATCCGTATGACCGCTGTCACACTGATGCCGCTGCGCGGAACCGGAGAGTATGGTATGGCAGGTTTCTATTCACCGGAAAAAGAGGCTGTACGACAGGATATTAACCACTGGATACGTACAAGCGGTGAATTTGATGCTGTTATTGACACCGATCTGCTGGTGCGTAACCCGGACTGTCCTCAGCAGCTCAGCGCACAATATGACTCAGGAGATCACCTTCATCTTAATCATAAAGGGCATCAGCGGGTTGCGCAGTCCGTTCCGCTGACAGTTATCCGGACCTGATATTAAAAAATCCCCGCGATTTCTGCGGGGCTTCGGGGAAAACCTGACTATACTTTTATTTCAGCAGAAGCGTGTTTATTGGCGGGGGCGTTATTATCGCTGCCGGTGGTATAGTCTGCTCAGGGAGGTAGTATGAAAAAACGACATGGAAAGACAACCATATTAATCAGAATAGTATTTCTGTGGATAGTGAACCACATCCTCTTATTCGTCACTGCTGCAAGTCAACTTGATGACATTGCAAAGCAGGCATATCAGCGCGCTCTGAATGATTACCGTAATCAAAAAATTGATGAAAAGAATGCCGAACTGAAAGCAAAAGGCATCAATATCAGGAACCTTAATAAAAAACTGTAAACGACCAGCCTTAGCAACCAATTTGTGTATTGCTATTGGTCATATTGCAGAGAATGCGAACCAATTGAAATAATACGTACCATAATGGAAAGCCGGTATCAGGAAATAATCGCTGAATTTTTGACAAGTGATAGTACTTTTTACCGGGATACTTACCCTACAGAGGGGCCTAACAAAAGTACAGTGTGTTACAGGTATAAAATCCCCTCGGTTGCGGGGCTTAGAATTTTTTCAGTGCAGACATGTATAGAAATCTCACTACGGAAAATAACAAGGCGCTTTCGGACAAAATGCAAGTGTGGCTGTCGCATTAGTATTTACACCATAACGCTTATACATTAAACAGAGTGGTCAGTTTATCTTTTTACCCCTGTTTTTTCTTCAGAAGAAGGATCCTGGCACAAAGAAAGATCTGTGGTGTAATACTGAATAAACATATTTTTTGCAGGCATATTTCATAGTCATTTGACGTCAGATAAAAGCTCATACCCCATGAGGCGGGAAAGGATAAAGCATCACTACACCGAAAATAAACATAGTAACACCTAATATTATTATTTTTTTCATTAACGGTTACCTTTCCAATACTGTTCTGCTTCAGGTATATTTTGTACTTCCCTTAATTTTTTGTTAGTTTTTCCGTTATATTATGTTTCTCGTCTAAAAAATTAAATGTATAAGCCAAACCGAAGCCTATACAAAAAACAACCAGCGCAACTATTATTGGAGAAACGGCACTTACAAACGCTATCATACCATTACCAATCACCCGCGCTGCGAATGATGCTACTCCCGGTTTAGCCACATCCATGGTGATATCACCGGCAAAGTTGTACAAGTCGTAATCTTTCTGAAAAATAAGATGTAGCGCTCTGAACCCTGCTGAGGCGATAAAGGTATAACGCATACCGTCAATTGCTGCTGCATTCAGTCCGCACTGACCGATACCCATACCAATCAGTTTACCGTTATTAGCAAGATAGCGAGTAGCGTTTAATCTGTGGCGTAATACGGCATAGCCGCTGAGTTTAATCATGACACTGCCGTTGGCTGCAATATACTCTGTTGCCGTAATGCCAACTCCTTAATACTCAACACTTTCGACCTCTCAGCCGATGCGGTTCGAGTCCCGGCCCTGCGGCGAAGTGACGAACCAGGCGGAATTGATAACAGGAACTGCCTCTTTCACCCCGTTACCTGCTCTTACCTTTAACTGCCGGAGCATAGCACAAACCATACACTTCTTAGGCACGAAATATAATAAATTTCCCTTATTAATCATGAAGAAAGATAAATAATTCTACTAAACACCGATTATTGTGGAATAAATAACATCCTAAATTATGGCATCAGCCCATCTGACCCTGCATTTTGCTGAGTCAATATCTATCCCCGTTTCCCCCACTAACGACTCGGGAACATTTTGCGGGCTTTTGCGGTTCTTATATCGTTTAATAACCACATCACGAAGCGGATTACCGAACATGCGAAGCAAATAGATGCCATTTTTAACGCTCATGGCACGAATATGACACGCAAAAATGCAGTCTGATTTATTTATCGTGTAACTTATTGATTTACTGGTGCCGGATACCGGATTCGAACTGGTGACCTTTTCATTACGAAACCGAAGATTTATTAAAATACAACACGTTACACCGCATCTTTTCTCGCTCTCACGTACCAAGATGCATAAAGTTACCTGCTGATACGCAAGCATGCAAAATGTTCCGCGTCCCAAACTCGTCCCAATATCCCTTCCCCTGCTGTACTCTCATCACCACCCACCACTCCGAAACCAACATGCACAACATCGCCAACCTGCCTCAAGACGAAAAAGACAAAATTAACGTCGATTTAGCCGCATCCGGTATCGCGTACAAAGAAAGACTCGGACTGCCGTATGATCTGTACGAAACAGAAAACCAACAGCCCGAGCATTTACGCCCGTACTTCAGAGAGAGACTGGAGTACTACAGGGATGTCGGGAAAAGGTTCCCGCGCGGGTTTGAGTATGAGAGGGAGTGATCATGCCACGTTCATGATGAACAAAATGATAATAAATGATAATAAATGATAGCATATTGGTAATTATATATTTTAATAGATTTTTTATATGAAAAGCCTTAACTCAAATTATTTTTCACGGATTGACCACATAAGGTTCCTAGCTGCGACGCTGGTTGTTTTTGTTCACTCTTATACTCTATATGGGGGAGGTGAGTCGGATAATCTATTCGTTATGTTTATGCTATCGGGAGACACCGGAGTTTCACTTTTTTTAGTTCTTAGTGGTGTTCTTTTTACTATAATATCTGATTGCGGAAGAAAGAAGATTGTATATAAAATATTTATATATAATAGATTTATCAGAATATTCCCATTATTAATTATGGCATGGATAACTGCAATATCACTCTCCAGAGGTACAGCTACATTCTCTGATGCGATGACTATATTTTTCTTCTCTAATTTACAAACGTCCCCTTTGCTGTCGCACTTCGGACAGACATGGACAATCGCCGTTGAATTTCAGTTTTACTTAATATTTCCATTTCTTGCTATATTTTTGAATCGATATGGCGTTAAGTATATAGTTTATTTATCTATATTTTGGGTTTTTTGGCGCGGCATTATAGTTTCAATATATGGTGCTCAGCTTGGTGGTGATGGATATCTTAATAATCACTACTATTATTTAACAATGCTGGGTCGCCTTGATCAATTTTTAGTTGGAATTATATTTGGATACATATATATAAATTTCAAAGACAAACTTAAAAACCCGATTATATTTATATCATCTGTATTTATAGTATTTTTCTCTATGATTTTCTTTAGAAACTCTGGCTTGTGGTATATCCCAACACCATATGTGGCATCTTTATCCTACCCCGAGGCCATTGTATGGGGAATTTTTATTGTATCTTATATGTCAGCTGGCTTTAACGTGCCTAAAATAATTGATATGTCACTATCAAAGCTCGGGGAAATAAGCTTCTCCGAATATATATTGCATGGAATAGTGCTATATTCTTTTCATAAAACAATTGGGGTCATACAGTTCTCATCAAACATCAATACAAACGCAATAATTAACTTTATTGTGGTTCTTGTTCCAATATTGTTCTTTTCAAAAATTTGTTTTGAGCTTATTGAAAAACCATTCCTTGGATTCAGAAGGCGTTACACAGAATAATCTCCACCCCGGCTATGCCGGGGTGAGTCATAAATAGCAACGGTTTTTCTACTGCATTGAGTCAATATCACTCTCCGTATAGGGCTTTAGATATAGCTATCAATTCATAACTACTTTTCTTTTCACCCATTAAAAGCAAAGCGCCTCCGTCATAAAGGCCGAGCTTAGATATAGATAAATTCACCTTCTGATTTTTTGGGAAAACTAGCGTCAGGATTGCTTTGCTACCATTAATAGCCGCCTGGGTTGTAAAGTAAGGTATTGTCATTGTGACCCCATAGTGCCCCCAAGAATAAGGATTAATATCAAATTCCCCAAATGAAAAAACAGTAGCACCATCTCCTGCCTGGTTTGGCTCTAAGCTTAATGTGTACTGAACTTTAACCTTTACTTGCGGGTCGTTATTTACCGCAAGAAATGAGAGAGAAACTTTCTTTCCAGATAATTTAAATGGATTTCCGTCAAGAAAGTTATGCAAATATCTATCATTCCCATCTGGATTACTTACAACGAAAGTCATAGCGGTTCCGTCAGAACAAATTTCTGCGTTATTGTACATTGAAGTTCTATAGCAATTTGTATTACCTCCTGTTGATTCAAAATAAAAAAAATCAAATAGTCTCTTTGAGGATGCTGCTCCATTTACAATAAAATCACTTCCTTCTCTAGATAAAAATCCGCTACCATTGAGAACATAATTGGTACTATTTGATTCCCAAGGATTGATAAGCGAGTGAATATCATGAACCTTAACCGAGCCGGGATTGACCTTCCCAATGCCATTACCATAACTTGGTCTTCCGGTAATAATATTAGTGGTAACTAAAGTGTTGTTGGTGTCGTAATTAAATATATCAATATTATCGATTAGGCAGTTTATCAAAACAACATCATCCCGTCCTGGCATCATGAACTTGCAATTTGTGGCAGGGTATCCCTCTGGCCCATTTATATTGTGAGCGTTCCAATAAATACCATTACCGCCAATAAGTCCACCTTTAAAATAATGGTCATCAGGGACTATACTATCGCTTTGTATTCCCCCATATGTTATTAAGCACTCACATTCTGGATAAATAGTTTCATGGTAACCATTTATTCGCGGATTAAAAGCAAAAGCCCCTAACTGGTGAGTTATTTTCCATCCTTGTGCAACCCCATCAAACCTATAATCCGCCCCACCGACATCAATACAGACACCACCAGATCTTGTTCCCTCAATTTGCAAATAGACATCAGAGCCGATATGAAGGCGTGAATTTCCGTAATCTACTGTACCATCCTTCATTTTCCCATTAGCACTGAGAAAATTAACAGCCTTTGATTGCGTGTTGCTATGTCGAATATTATCTACTGTTATATCCCAGCATTGACCATGAATCTTTATTTCATAATAGTCCTCAGACCCATAATTAATAAACCGAAGCCCAATGACCCGAGGGTTTGTGACATATTCATTAAAAACAATGCCATGGTCTTTCAAGTCACCGGTGAAGGTAAAAATCCCTTTCCCGACGAACCCGTAAGTCACATGCAGCTTGTGGTCTATGCCTCCATTTTCACCATTAAATGTTATCCCATCTGGCCCAAACACAATCTGATTGCCAGCCCCTGTAAATTGAAGCTTTGTGTCACCATTACTTACCATAACAACAGGGCGAGTAAATTTAACAGTTACGGAATGCTTAACCTTGTACGATGATGAGACGGCAACATTACCAACAACCTGCAATTTGTCAGTGGTTGGAGTTACCGCATTACCGATAATGAATGACCCGCCCGCTGACTGAATTACCTGGTCGGTAGCGGCAGACT
>NZ_VKKS01000001.1:734623-756509 GCF_019402645.1 Morganella morganii | reverse complement strand
GTTTTCGATAAACTTCGGTTTGTCCGGAATGTCTGCGCCGTTCTGGTCTTTGGCGAGTTTGCCATCAACACCAAGGATTTCTGTCAGTTTCTTCCACGATGCCTGAGAATTATTCGGCTGCTCATTTTTATTTGCTTTCAGTGCCACATAATAAACACCGGCATGCTGGATCATGGCATCTTTCGGGTAATCGACTGCGGCATCCCATTCCGGCAATCCGCGCTGGGTCAGGTACATGAGCCATTCATCAATGCGCTTCGCCGCGGAGTTAAATAATTCCATTGGCGGGAAGCCGTTGTACTGTTCCAGAGTGATACCCCAGCCGCGTAAAATATCAGGAAATGCAACGTACTCCCCTGACTTTGCATCCTGTGCAAAGATTTTGTAATCCGGTTTATTCATTACTGACATTGAGTAACCTCGCAAATTTTCCTTTGTTAAATCCGTATGCACCTTTTACGCCGTGCCAGCCGAATGTTCGTTCACTTGTGATGACTAGGTATCTGTAATTCACCCCGACAGGACGTACGAGGATATCCAGTTGCCTGATCGCATATATCCGGAATGGGGTTAACTGCGTGTCAGGAACGACAACATTCATCGTCATGTCGTTGTTGTCGATGATGTATGACGCATCACCAAGCAGGTTTCTGACTGAATAGGTGATGCTTGCCACATCAGGCGACTGATAGTTTTTGATGATTTTGGCTTTGATGAAAAACCGGAAATCCTCATCACCCAACCGTGATGATTCCGTCAGCGCGTCGCCGTGCCGGTAAAATTTCCCGGCACCGAAACCTTTCGCGCCTTCCACGCCAAGCCAGCCGAAATATTCCTTCGGGATAAGCGATTTCATGATCCGGCTGATGCCAACATGCTTTCCGACTAAATCCAGTCCATACCCGGTTGACTGATCGACATCCAGGATAACTGACAATCTGATAACCGATTCAAACGCCCGCTTTGTTTCAGAAAGCAAAAGCCCGACTGTTTGCCGGGCTTTTGGTTTTCCTCTGTACTGCCATATCAGGAAGTCTTCTCGTTGTTTATTCAATCAACACCTCCACATCTTCCGGCCTGATTTGTGCGCACTGCCGGAATCCGATCGGTACCGTGTCAGACCCGTTTACTCTGATGGTTTTGATATAAAAACCGGGTACTGAATTAACCTGACAGGTAAGGCGCATTGCATAGACTGAATCACCGATCCCGAACTCTGTTGCCGACAGTGCGGATTTAATACTATCGGTGTCGATGTCATGAAAACCACCGGTACGCTCAAGCAGTAACTGCACTCTGATATTAACCATCTCAGCACGATCAAATCTGACTGTGCGCGGCACATCTGCATACGTCTGTGTGTTCTCAACAGCGCCAAACACACCGCAGCCGCCGATTTTCTTTTTCAGTATGGCAAGGCCGATGTCATCATCACTACCGCCGATCACAACAGCATTCAGTGAATGTGCCGGCACGCCTTTCTCATCCGTCTGGCCGGTAAAGTTTTCATACACTTTAGCCTGTTTCACATCCGGAACATCAAGTAACGCCCCTTCCAGCCCCTGCCGATCATCGTGGTTATTGATAGAATGTGAGCGCATGAAACGTAGCAACATATTGCCGTCAGTTTCTTCAAATGCTCCTTCTTTGACCGCTTTCGTGGTGATGATTTTATCAATGCCGATTGTGACCGTTTCCATTTTCAGCTCTTTGCCTGCCGGGAGTGAAAACACGCCAAGTTCTGCACTTCTGACGCCGGTTCGCGCGGACCCGTTCATATCGAGTTTAATTTCGGACAGCGTCACCCATTTAACGCGGTTATCATCAACCAGTACCGAATCTTTCGGTACCGTGATATTAGGTGTTCCGGTGAAAATGGCCTCATCAATGTAGCTGTAATCAGCGCCACGGCGTACCACTCCGGCATACATTGCCCGCTGTTCCAGCCACGAACCTGTTGCCTTATATGGATCCATCATCTGCACAATCATTGATATTGCCTGGTTGATATTGTCTATCTCCTGCGAGAACAGCCCTATCATCTGACCGTCGGGGCTATCAGCATCAAGATTAATATCATCACCATAGATACGTTTAAACCCGTCAGAAAGCCGCTGGTGCACATCTGCAAGGCGGTCGATAACAATCCCTGTCTCAGTTATTTGGAGCATCTGTGCTTACCTCCATGCTGTTACCGTAAATATCAATGTAATCAACGCTGACAGTGATTTTTCGCGTGTCCGGATCCAGAGAAATGCTGAACCCGGTGATTTCAGTTACTCCGTCTGTATTCAGTACGGTTTTCTTTAATTCAGATTCCATATTCACCAGATTCGGATTCTTTTTCAGATAATCGAACCATTTCACACCGTGATCCCGATTCAGAAACCAGTCACTGTGCAGTGACAGCAAACGGGTCTTAACTGACTGAGATATGGCCTCTGATTCAGTGGCGTAGTCGCTGCGGCCGCTGCCGAATGTCCAGTCGTGATTTTCGTCTAATCGTCGCATTCTCATCAGTTTGGTTTCCCTGTATTACCGCCACCTGTTTCAACGCCGCTGTGCGTGTGTGTGTCACCGATATCTTTGCCGTTGTGTTTGATGGTACCGCCGGAAGATTCACTGTTGCCTTTCACTGAGTGGTTGCCGTTCACCAGTGAATTTCCCTGTTGCATCCGGTTGCCGGTGTGCTCAATATCACCCCGCATGATGATTTTTCCCGGCTTTATGCGGATGAACGTGGATCCGTCATCGGTCTGCATTGAGAGAGAATCAGCGGAGTAATCAGGTATGCGGTTTGGCTGACTGCTGCCCTGTGGTAAAAAGAACGCATCTGAGTAATCGTGAAACCGCGTATCAAGAGGCACTGATTGCTGGCCTGACGCATACCAGCCATCGATACAGCGCTCCGCAAATATCACAAGCCCCTCGTCTCCGGCCTTAACCGGTACCGTCACGCAAAACCCTCCGCCGCGATAAAACCCGACCGGTACATCAACCAGTCGCGGAATCGCCAGTGTTTCGCCACCTCTCATCACCTGAGTGATCATTAACTGAATGGTCGCGCTGTGTCCGTCACATAACACCACTTTAGCCGGAAGCGCAGTGTGAATGTCGGTTCGTTCATTGGCTGCATGCCGTGATAACACATCAAGTAAACTAGGATTTGCCATCTTCCACCTTCTGATATTTCCCGCCGATACAGGTTATTTTCGTGTACCAGTCATCACCCATGAAATCACCGGCGTGCTCAAGTTCTGTTATTTTGTAATCGCCGTTGTACTCCGGCATGATGGACTCAACCCGCACCAGACCGCCGATACGCAGTGCCGGATTGCACAGCATGGTTATCTGTAGTCCGTAGTCTGTTTTTTCCGGACTGTTAATCATGCCGGTCGTTTGCGACACCACGAACCCTTCGTTATCCGATACCACTTTATCTTTCGGCAGCACTGTTACCTGGCCGTCCTGGATTGACCAGTCCGCATTATTATTACGGCCGACTTTATGCATCACATCCCGGGCGTTGCCGGTGATGACTTTTCCGCGAGGCAAAGCTCTGTCTTTTGGCAGTGACACCACGCCCTTTTCAGCACCCATCGATTTCGCGGCTTCGTTCATGATGTCTTTGTCTGTCGAACCGGCTTTCAGCGTTTTATTCACCTTCGCTTTTGTGTAGGCGGAATGCCCGTCACCGCATGTTATTTCAGTGATGAAGTCCGTCCCGTCACGCAGCGTCACCACATCCGTAATGTCGCCCTTATAAATCATCCGCAGCTCATCCTCCCGGTACGCGACAGACAGCGACAGGCGGTTATAGATTTTACTGGTAATGAGATTTCGGTTTGACCCGTTCAGGTTCCAGACTCGGATGACTGCCGGGTTTGGCTCGCTGGTTAAGGTTTTTTCAACACTGAAGGCGATGCGGAGGTTGGTGATTTCGATGGATTCTTTTTCGTTGCCGATGCGAAGATTAATTAATCTCCCGAATTGCTTCACGCCATTCCTCCTTGTCCACTGCGTACAGCGTCAGCCGGTTTCCGAGTTCACTGCGGCGCATGGAGTTGATGCCGGTACCGGATCCGTCAGAAAGAACCAGCAGAAACGGAATATTCTTCTCCAGCAGCGCCGGTGCATTAACGGCCAGCCCTTGCATCTGCGTGATGAACCGGTTTTCGTTGGTATCGTACAGGTCGAACTGCCAGCCCTGAGTTATGCGGTTAAAATACAGAGTGAGCCGGACATTCAGGCTGAGCATTTCAAACGACTGTTCCTGAATTTCTTCTGTTGATACGGGGATTTCATAACGTGTCATTTAAAATACCTTGTATGCAAATGAAGTATCTTCTTCTGTCACTTTCTTGGGTTGCGTCTTACCCATATTTTTCTTTGTGGGCGATGATGCTTTCACGTCCGGGTGAATACCCTGTGCCTTCTGTGACTCGACAATGAATATCTCCCGCAGCGTCAGTGAAAATTCAGCAGAGCCGTCATACTGCTGCGTGACACCAATGCTGATTATCTTCATGTTTTCGTACTGCTTAATACCTGTCTGAACAGTTATCGGCTCAACTCTTTTCTGTATGCCGAGTAAGTCCTCGTAAGCTTTGCCTACCCTGTCCAGTGACGGTGACGAGTCGTTAGCCATGCCTGCGGCTTCCGGGTACCACGGAGCCAGCACTTTACCGACCTGCTCTTTGATATCCTGCGCCTGTCCGACTATCTGGTTATACATGGCCTCTGCCTGCCGGGTGCTGGCGCGTATTTCCATCGGCATCGGGTACTCGTCCATAAAAACCAGGTCATTCCCGAGCATGTTTTTGAAGTGCTGTGGCGGTTCGTAACCGACCATAACGCCGGTCACAGTAATTTCTTTTGGTTCCAGTATCGCGTGATCGGCAATGTCCGCGCCGGATTCAACAGGGTTTTCAGTGAGCCGCATATTCGACTCATGCCCCTCGACCGTCACCGCGTCCAGCTCGAATTCACCAATTGACCGGGTGACAACCGTAGCGCGTCTGGATGTGTTAAATCCGCTGAGTAAATCCATATTGGCTCCAACGACGAAACCCGCAGTTAAGCGGGATCCGAAATAGTGGTGATTTAGGGGGTTATTTGAAGGAAAATGCTGTTAAATCAATGGTGGTTGCATGATCCATTCAGGCAACAAAAAACCCGCCGGAGCGGGTCTTGGTTTTACTCGACCGGTTGAATCCCTGCTTCATCAAGCATCTTGTCAATGTCGTGATGCTGCCATGCACTTTCATCACTAGTCGCAACGTAATAACATTTACCATTATTGTGCTGCCACATTCTCACCGTGTATTCGATTAACTCTGGAATCCATGTTTTGGCAGGGACATCCCTGCCGCTAAACCCTATCATTTCCTTTCTTTTTGCTTCCAGTTTTAATGATGACACTTTTTGATGCGTGCAAATCACGTTGTGGTACTCACCGCCCACAATCAGGTAATCGTATTGTTTTTCTGACATAATTCCCTCAGTGAATGATTTATAATCCGCATAAGTAATATAGCCTTTCCCATGCGGTGAGTCACTTTACGCTGTGCGCATCAAGGTAACCTGCCGCTATGCCACACCCAACCCGGCTGCGCGTAAACAAACCCCTCCCAGTTACAAGGCCGTCCGTGGCCTGTGGGTGTTATGCGGTGAACGTTTTACCAATAGTGTTATTCATCTTGGTAAATCCGCCGATCTGGTCAATAGCCCATGATAATTCAGAAACTACATGCTTCAGTGATTCAATTTCAGCCTCTGCTGCCGAAACATCATAACCACCGGCTTTAAGTTTGCTGAATATCTCACGGCTCGGGCTTCTGGTTTCTGCAAGCATTGACCGTGTTATCCGAAGCTGACCCTGCTTGTAAAAACACATATCCACATACGGGAAATTATCCGGATACCAGGTGAGCGGATAGTTGATATCCAGTTTCGGCGCGGGCAGAGATTCCTGTTTCGGAATATACTCGCCTTCCAGCGCCACACTGTAGATGTAATCAACGGCCTCCGGCAGCAAATCCAGTGGCACCTCATCGATACTGTTAACGCCGTACTTCGCGTGAACATATTTGTATGCTTTCGGGAAGCTCAGGCGTTTCTTTGTCATCAGGCAATCTACGGCATTACGCAGAGGTGCGCGGTCGTCAGTTGTTGTGCTTTGCTTAGGCTTCACTTCGCCGGTAGTCCAGTACTCATACAGAACATCGTCGCACTCTTCCTGATAGCGGATTACTTTGTCGCGGATTTCAGGTTTAACCTTGTTCGGGCTGATAGTGTGGAGCCAGCCAGCGAGTTTACGCAGAGCCAAGCAGAGCATATTGCGCTCTTTACCGTCTGCGGCAACTATCACGATTTCCGTGATGGTTGATTTAAACCGCTGTTTTACCTTTTCAAACTGCGATTGCCATGTTAATCCCATACCCTCAACGATAGGCTTCATTGGCACATACGGCTGACCGTTGTAATTAACTACATACAGATTGTCACCGTGGAAAGGTACGTTGATTGTTGAAATTGAGCCGCTCATGCCGCCGCCCCCTGAGTTAACAGTTTTGCCAGTTTAGAAAGTCCTTTCGGAGTGACTCGAACCTGCGGGACAGATTTATCTTCGCCGTCCGGTTTGGTGATCACCGTTACTTTGTGCTCAATAAGTCCCTGCTGGATTTTGTCCTGATAACCAATCCACGGAGTGCCAAGGCGGCGGTAAATCCATTTGAGTTGGCTCATGGTGTCAAAAAGAGACTTCGGCTTAACCTGTAACTGTTTAGCGGCATCTGTCACACACATAGAGCCTTGGGATTTAGCAATGCGTGTCAGGGCTTCAACATCAGGCTTCATTTCTTCAACCTGAGATTCAAGCTCAATAACTTTTTCGGTGTAGGTCAGCAAAGTGCTACGCAGGAATGACGGATCATTCAGGGCGGTCATCGGGTCGACTACAGGCTTTGCCTGCCCGGTTTCGAGGTCATACCAGCGTTTAATTACTGCCGCTCGGCGTTTTAAGTCGTAACCAGTAACGAGAACCTCTGAGTGGTAGCGGTCGAGGTTAAATTCAGAGATATAGCCACGAGCATCAATAGTAGCAAGGGCACCATTAGATAACGTAACCTGCTGATTTTTATAATGGTCGAAATCATGACCATCTTTTTTAATATCGTACAACTGGTCTAACATGTTCCAGATATCAGAGTGAATGTGCTTAACTTGCTTTCCGGTGAGTTTTGCGATCTCACGGCTTGACATAGTGACATTCTGGTTCGTAACTGCTAAATTAGACATAGAGTTATTTCCTGTGGTTAGGTTAACTTGATTTGAAGCCCCGATGGTTGCCGCCATTGGGGTTTTGTTTTTAGGGTGCAACTCTTTCATTAACATCATCCCTTTCAAGCGACTGTACCAGTCTCTGTAGAATCGCAGCATTCACTGACAACCCCTCTTTTCCTGCCTTGGCCTTTATTTTTTCCTTAACCCACTCCGGCATTCTCAATGGGAAGGTGCTTGTTTTTTTATCTTTCAACTTACTGCCTCCTTGATGACATCATTTCAATGTCAACATCATA
Organism: Morganella morganii; assembly: GCF_019402645.1. Lineage (GTDB taxonomy): Bacteria > Pseudomonadota > Gammaproteobacteria > Enterobacterales > Enterobacteriaceae > Morganella > Morganella morganii_D. The sequence goes on along the minus strand of NZ_VKKS01000001.1, from coordinate 748,929 downwards.
ATGATGCCATTGAACGATGTCAATATGATGTTATTCTATTTTCAGATTAAATTTTAGGGGCTGATAATGAGCGACCAAGACAGCAAAGAATTCATTGAAAGATTTACTGTGCGCATGCCAACAGGGATGCGCGAGAAGATAGCTAAGATTGCAGATGAAAACGGGCGCTCAATGAACTCAGAAATTGTTCAGGTGCTTCAGGATCACATCGATAGCCGCAATGGAGAACTTCCGGCGTACGCAGTAAAAGACATTGACGGCATTATGAAAACCTTCAAGGATTTTCTGATAAAGGAATACACAGTAAAAATCAGTGGAGATAAGGACAAAAAATAAGCCCCTTCCGGGGCTTCATCAGTCCTCTTTGTACTGCTTGATCAGCTCGCAGTCTTTGGAGGATGGTAAACGTTTTGCTTTCAATTGCGCTTGTCATTTTATAGAGTAAGTAAAATTTATGAGTGAGACCGTGTAAATGACAATGAAATATTGTTCTGTCTGTGAAAAAAACGTTGATGCCAAAAGAAAAATTGGTATAGGTAGCCTTATTGCTGTTATTTTTACCGGCTTCATTTGGCTTCTCGTGCTTCCGTTTTATAGCAAGCGCTGCCCGATTTGCCAAAATTCAAACCTTTCCGCACCGAAATCGTCGGCTGAGTTAAAATCAATACGGCAAGAAAATGCGCCTCCGGCTCAGGTGATCCATGCAGCAGACCCGATATCACAACTTGAAAAACTGGCAAAACTGAGATCGTCCGGCGCTTTAACTGACGACGAGTACGAAACCCAGAAGAAAAAGATTTTGGGATAAAGCCCCTCGCGGGGCTTTGCCTATATACCACTCGCAAATGTTGTTTCTGTGTTGCGAGCTGTCTTTTGTAGCTCCTTGGTCAATCCATCAACTGCCAATCCGGCGGCTTTCACTGCATCATTGGTGCTGATGGTCTGCTTCACATCAACCTTGTAAGTTGCTGAATTCTGAGTTACTCCTCCTGAAGATGCCTGTGGCGGAGGTACCCTGAAATCCATCGCCCTGATCCCGCCGGTAGCAGAAAATGTCTCAGCGTTGCCCCTGATTTTTTTTGCTATCTCAGAGTTATTGATTTCATCCAGACCGTTTCGGATCCAGTTCATCACTTCATCAAATGCCTTTTCAATGGCCTTAAATGCCTTTTCAAACGGTTCAGAGACAAACTTCACGACAGCCTCAAAGGTCTCTTTGATTTTGTCTGTGAACGATGATGAATCGTTACCCCAGATATCGAACAATTTTTCCACCAGCTTCCATCCGGCACGGAATGGCGCGACGATAAAATCAACAATAGCGAGGAACGTTGTCCGTACAGAATTGATGGCAGACTTGACCCCGCCCTTAATCCAACTAAGTACACGGTCGATAGTCCGCATAATCGAAGACCAGACTTTAGATACTGTTTTCGATAAACCCGCCCACAAAGAGCCAAGAAGATCAAAGAAGCCAGAGAAGAACTGAATTAGCCCATCAAAAACTTTCATTGCATCCTCGGCCATCCCTGACCATGCTTCTGACATCAAGTCAGTGTCGCCGGTAAATATTCCAAGGATGAGTTTCAGCACATTTTTAAAGTAACTGAACAGACCAGAAAACACCGAGATAATACCGTCAACCATTGTCACAAAAGCGCCGGTTATGCCATCAATTATCTCTTTATTGTTTGTGTAGAACTCATTCCACCAGGCAATGACGTCCTTAATCCAGCCGATACACGCGCCCCAGAAGTCACCGAACAGCGATTTACCGCCACGTAAGTAAACCATCAGGTCATCAATCAGGATCATGAGCCCGACAATGCCAGCTATAACCCATGTTATCGGGTTCATCAGCATCTTGCGGTTGAGGAATGCGAATGCTGCCCCGAGAGCCAGTATTGCACCTTTCCAGCCGATAGTGTGCTCAATCACCTTGCCGATGGCGCTACCGCTGTTAATAAGTACCTGGAAGAGTTTGCCGCCCCATTGGATGACTTTTGTCAGCCCTGCGGCTATCAGTTCTTTGTTGGCACCGAGCCAGTCGTTGAACTTCTGCGTGATGGCGGTCAGCTGCGGCACCAGATTCAGGGCTATCTTTGTCTTTATCGACTCAATCGACAGCCCTGTTTTCTTCATGGCCTCCTGGTACTCGTCAGCCTGCTGTAGTTCCTGCTTCGAGATGTCGAACAGCAGCCCTTTCTCTTTTGACAGGTTCTGCGCCCCGGAGATAGCGCTGTCGAGAAAGCCCAGCACCTTACCGGAGACAAAGCCGATAACCGCGCCGACCCCGACGGCGATCATCTTCAGTTTGCTCATGCTACGCCCGGCTTCTTCGGCTTTTTTACCGGCCTCCTCCGCCCCCTGCGCCGCACTTTCGCCAATCTCATCCAGATTGCCGTTTATTTTGTTGGCCTCGTTTGCCATCGCAACCGCAGCAGCACCAAGGGCAACGACGACCTCCTGAATCTTTGCCGCCTGTGAGGTATCAATACCGATGGCGACCAGTAGTTCCTCGATTTCCATCCTCTGCCCTCTGTTGAGATAACAAACGCTCGACATATGCTTCATGAAAATCAAGCACATCGTCGAGCGTTGCTGTGGTTCTCAGGTCATGACCGGTGTATTTGCCCTCCATGATGGGGAGCATTTTCAACCAGTCAGTGTCGCTGTCTACACCAGATTCAGACTGTCCAAGTCCAGCGTATTTACTTTGGATGCGAGGCCAGCGGGCAAAAAACCGGCAAAGTGGAACTTCAGACCGTCGATGATCAGCTGGAAGTAATGGGATTTGTGTGCTTTGAAGTGCGTGTTGAGCACGTCCGGGTTTTCGATATGTACAACCGCGCCGGATTCATCAGTCACTGTGACGAACTTCAGAACAAATTTTTCAACATCCGCAAACTCAGGGGTGCCAATATTCGCCAGTGCGCCGCCGATATCAATACGCACATCTTTGCCTTCCAGTGTCAGGTTACCGCGCAGAATTTGCGTCAGTTTGGTGCCCATGTTTTTAGTTGCGATAAAGTTCGCGTCACGGTGTTCGTAGGTGATGCCGTCAATTTCCATCAGTTAAATGCCCCTTTTGCTAATTTTGTTACTGCGCGTTCAAACTGGATAGTCCAGGTTGTTGCATTGTGACCGGTACCGCGTGAAATCGTTGGCGGCGTTGTCGGAAAACCGCGTTCACCGATGATTTCGTCCCCGTTCCAGGTGTCTTTCATGTACATTTCAATCGGACTCGGCGCTGACTGGCTGTTCAGAATGCGGTTACGGAGTTGTGATAAAAACTCATTGTCCGGAGAGTGTTCCAACAGCTTAATCGTCAGAATTGCTGACTCGTTACCGGTGAACACGAACACGCCGCGCCCGCCCGCTCCGATGGTGTAAGCTCCGTCATCACCGACCGGCGCGATAGAAAATGAATCTGTCGATTCATCCCACGCAGTAATCTCGTAGCCGTTAAGCATGAGAATACTGCGGTTATGTCTGTATACCGCCATTGATTACTCCTTAACGGTTAAATTGAACTATCAGGTCAACAGAGTGACCGGCACCGGCCAGCTTGATGGCGCACATAATCGGCATCATCTTGCGGGCTTCCCGTTCGGCCTGCGACTGTGTGTCGAAGCTGTCAGAGTAGAAGTAAAAGCCTTCTTCCAGCCGGTCACCGTAGGTTACTTCACCGATATCATTCCCGCGCCAGATGCCGCCTGCCATAAAGCCGTTGCGCACAAACTCGCGCCCGATGATATTCAGGTCGCCGATAAGCATCGACTGCCCTTTGTCGGTCTGCGGAACTTTGGTCGGGTTAGCCTGTAGCGTAGTGAACGCCTGTTTCTGGCAGGCATCGATAAACGCATCCAGCCCCATCACTTCGTCGATAAACGTCTTACCGAGCATGGTGCCTTCGGCCAGCATGTTGATGCCGTCATAGTCGGTGTAGAAGTTGATACTCAGACGGCGGCACTTCTGCGCTTCGGTTTGTGTAATCCGGTCATCAGAACGGACAGAGGTCTGCTGCTTAAACTTCACGGTTTTCGCCGTGTTCTGACCGCTCCACTGTGTTGATACCGCGATAGCCAGTAATTCAGCGGCGGCGTGGTCATCACCGGTTTTGTTGAACTGAACCATCAGACGACCGCTGTTTTTGTCGTACAGCTTTTTCAGGATGTTGTCGTTGTTCCACTCGATTTGCTCATCACGGATAGCGGTGTAAGCCATCACTTTCATGTCAGCCGCGGCGACCCAGGTGTGCGCATCGTCGAGTTGTTCATCCGTCAGCAGGTCAGCGAAGTACACGCCGTACCAGTCCTGATAGATATTCTGTAGCTTATGCAGCGCCTCAGATGGTGATTCCGCCGGTACTGTTTCCGCTGCTTTGCCGGTGACAACAGTTGCCTGTCCGTCTTCCAGTTTCAGCATGCCGCCGACATAAGTGCCGGTTGCCGGTTCGGTCGCGTAGCCAATGCGGGTAGCGGGATAAGCCCCGGCAGTTGCCGCCTGAATGATGACGCGATGACCGACCTTATCCCAGACCGTCTGTAAATTGGCTTCTTCCGGGAGTTTAGTTTCAATCACCGCGGCGATATCGGTAAAGTCGATAGCCTTGCTGAAATCCAGACCGGACAGCGTGGTTTCTGTGCCGCCGATATTCAGCGTCATTGCACCGTCAGTGATGGCCTTGAATGCGTTGATACCGGCTGAGAGTGTTGACCCTTTCAGTGCGTTTGCCGTGGCTACAATTTCCTGATCTTTTTCAGCGTAGCGTGCAATCATGGCACGCTTCAACTTCGGACGCGCCGAAAATAGCGCCTGAGCCGCTTTGTGCGCCTTTGACCCGGTTCCGAACAGATTTGCCACATCATCAGCATCAGACACGAATACATAGCGCGTGAGTGCGTCCTGAAACGGCTCTCCGATGTCGGATGTGAAAATAGCGACCATGCTTAAATCTTTCCGCTGAGCCGCTGCCGACTGCGGGAGGATCTGAGCGTTGACCACCTCTTTAATTTGTAAACTCATTACTAATCGTCCTCGACAGTAATATCCACGGTTTCGCCACGGTTTAACGGGGCTTCCATCCGGTGAATGTGAGAGAGAGTTAAATCGATTTGCGCCCGTTGCTCCTTACCCCCGGCAATGGCTGTCGGCAGGTTGCGGATTTGAGATTTACGGACGATGCCAGCGCCTATGCCTTTAAACAGTTGCTGTGCAAAATGGGTTGATAGTACGGTTGAGAAGTTTTCCAACAGGAGGTAAGCGTTATTTCCAAAGGCATTGACTGAGACAATGGTTTCCCGCGTGGTCGTGATGATTTCTTTTTCATTCAGGCCATCGAACTTGATTTCCGTCCCGATGGGGTCGGATGTTCCCTGATTAACAGAAATGTAATACTTCCACGCCGATACATCTGTCTCGCCGTTGCCGTCAATTACCTTATCTTCAGGTAATTGGGAAACCTTCGCTATCACCCGTCTGACTGCCTTCATATCGAGTCGCGAGAGTGTCATTATAGCCATAATCATTCCACGGTGATTTGTCGATGATGCGCCAACGGTGACCATTCCAGTAAAACAGTTCCTTCGGCGCAATTGGCTCCTGTGTCATCACCCTGACGGTCGGGTTATAGCGATCACCTTCCGGCAGGATTTGCAGGTCAGTCGTGCTGGCTGGCTGAACAACACAGGTCAGCGTGCGCTTTACTCCGGACTCGGATTCAAACTCACGCTCCTGCGCGAAGAACGGATCAGAGAAGATATCTTCAGCAAAGTTATCCATCATTTGTCGCGCACCTCGTAGGTGATTGACTGGAGCAGGTTTCCGGTGTCGTAAAGCGGTGTGCTTGCTCTTCCAACCCGCTCCTGCCTTTGCTTCTTCGACAGATAGCTCGCTTTTTTAATTCGCATCGCTTTCGTCGCTTCACTCAGCCCCGGGGTTAGTCCACCAATGATTTTCCGTTTAACCGCACCTTCAAGCATCTGCCCCACAATGGCAAAAGCTCCGCCGGAGAAATCACCCTGCGAGATATCAGCCTTCAGTTCACGAACCAGCATCCTTGTTGCCTTATCTTTATTCTCACCCAACGTTGACCGCAGGAATGAACGTTCAGGAATATGACCGGGAACGCCGAATTCATGCGCCGCGGCGATAGTGGCATTACTCAAACCATCTTTACGGGCGTCATTTGTTGCCGCCGGTACACCAACTACTACTTTTTTCTTACCCATTTCACGGATACGAGCCTCTAATGCTTTGAGACCTGCGCCGCTGAAATTACCGGAGTTTTTAATCATGGCACCACCAGAAAGTGAACGCCAACCAGCTTACGGAGCCGGAGATATTCCTGACCGTAGGTGCTGGAGGCATAACCGTTGTGGTTCGCCGCAAAGCCGGAATCCGGCGCAGAGTAACCAACAGACAACCCGCCGGCGGTTTTGCTCGTTGCTGCCTGAACAGGTGCGCCGTTGGTACTGCCTTTTTTGGTTAATGCGCCGGAAACGTACAGAAGATGGGCAGCGAGTGCATGATGACCCTGTTCAAATAATTTACCCCAGACTTTGCGGGATATCTGATTCTCCGCATCCTCAAGGGCTGTTTTTATTCTGAACTGGTCTACTTCGGTAAATTCGGGGTAACGGTTGAGAAATTCCATGCTACCCCCGGAGGTTATTTAGCGGGTGATGTTTTGTAGTCCACGTACACCGCTGACGCCGGAACCTTCCACATGGCCCCGCCGAACGCAGCACGATAACCACATTCAAAGGTGAGCAGGTCACGCTGACGAACAGCCAGAAGCTCAGGCATATGCACTTTCATTTCGATGTATTCGTCGTCGTAGGTGTAGATGACCAGGCGGGTAAATCCTTCTTTTACTTCACGCGCATACTCGGAAGGAATCTTCACGAAATTGATACTGAATGCACTGTCACCGGAGGCTTTGCGCAGCGCCGCCATAACGCGATCCATTGCCGATACCGGCAGCAGGTCAACGCCGACAATCACGCTGTTGGTGTCGAATTTCTGCATTGCCAGCATGAAGTCAGCGGCATCCATCGCGATGTGAGTTGGCTGTACACGGTAGCCGGATGCAGCCCACGCAACGTTGTAAGCGTCGAGCACCATCGCGATAAACTCTTCAGCCGTCATATTGGCGATTGTCTTTTTCGACTTGTCCGCGATAATCTCGACATGTTTGCCGGTCAGCAGTCCTTCCTGCCCTTTTACTTTGGCGTGACCGCGATAACCACCGTACTGGATGGTTGCCAGAGCGTTTGCGTACAGGTCATCCTGCTTTTTCGTCGGCAGGTTAAAACCAACCGCGCCGAGTTTCTCAGCCTGCTGAGTAGTCCACGTTGCCGCTTTCCCCCAGTACGCAACCGGCGTTTTTTCCATCTCGATTTCACTGTCGATGGTGACCAGTGAGTTCGTTTTGTTACCGATGATGCCGTCGTATACAGACCCCATCACTTCAGTACGCCCGTACTCAACGTACTCCTGAATGAAATCCAGGCCTTCATTGACCGGGATTGCTTCAGCAATGTTGATTTCAGGCAGGGTCTTTTCCTGCAACTGCATATCACGCTCAGTCAGCGCTTCCTGCAATGCTTCTTCAAAAAATGCGGTTTCAATAGCCATTAATTACTCTCCTGAGCCTGCCTGTTGTACGTTCTGGATATAGCCCAGAGTGATAGCCGCGCAATTGCTGCCTTTGCTGACATCTTCAACCCAATATCCGAGGTCGATGTTGCCTTCTGCTGCTTTCGTTACCTTCCCGGCGTCTGCGCCGGTCGCAACGATGTAAGCACGGTCGCCGCGGGTGAAATCAGCATCAGCCACCGTCAGTGCGCCTACACAGTCACCGTGAGAGAAATGCCCGATATTGGCCTGTTTGTTGTGCGGGGCTTTGTCGCCGTAGATGTCGCGGACAACGATACCGTGCACCATATCTGTCGCTGCTTCGATATGCTTCACGCCACCTTCAGGATTCACAGCAACAAAAATGCCGTAATCCATATCTTTTTCGGTGCGATTTTCTTCGCCCCAAATTTTATCGTCAGAGCTGGAGGCGCGACGGACTGTACCCGGGCGCAGGATACCGGACGGGGAATCCCATTTTGCATTATGAAATGACATTACTTTTTACCTCCTAAACGCTGGGAGACTGATTTTGTTGGTTTGTTCGCTGAGTCATTCAGCAGGTGCTCGCCGATAGTGCTGCGTGGCTTCTGAGTGGCCTGTACGGCTGCGTATGCTGCGCGGACTTCGCTGTCTGTCATCGCCTTAACCTGGGCGTCATTAAACACGCCGGTACTCAGCAGGACGACAGAACGCACATCACGTGCAGACTTCGCATCAGTGAATTTCAGTTTCGGGAAGCGGGTCTTGGCATCGTTCAGCGTCGAGCTTGTTTCACCGTCCGCTTTAATCTGCTCAAGTTCCTCTTTCAGCTTCTGGTTTTCTTCACGCAATTGCGCATTTTCAGATTCCAGTGCCGCGATTTTTGCGTCTTTGTCGTCAGTTTTTCCGTCAGCACCTTCACCGCCTGCGGTACCTGCATCAGCATCATTCACCTGAGCACCGGATGCTTCCTTCTCTTTCTTCAGGCGTTCAAGCTCATCAATAATTGCCTGCATGCTTTCGTTGATGCCCTCAGCACCAGCGGCTTCCATTTCTTTCAGTTGCGCCTCAAGGTCGGCGATCATCTGATCGATTTCTTCCTGCGTTAATTTTTCGCCGTCAGCATCCTTCAGGTTTTTACCCTTCAGCAACTGGACGATACTTTTCAGTCCTTTCATTACGTTACCTTTTTTGTCGTTTAAACGAACATCAGCGCCGTAGCGCCCTTCTGCTACCACGGCGACATGGTTGCCGCGAATATTGATGTGATGTAATTCCCCGTTACGGTCTTCCACCTTTGCAGGTTCATAGCCCACTGAAACTTCTCTGATGCCAAGTTTCTCAAGCGTTTCGATTGCAGCGGCATCTGTGATATGGACGTCACACGCAATCTCATCACCTTCAACGCGAACATTCTGGATGTGCCCTGCCGCCTTCTCCTTGTGGTCATTAGCATTCACCTCACCGCTGTCCGGGTGAGTGATGGTGAATGGCAAACCTTCAAAGGATTTCAGCGTCTCCGGTTTGGAAAGCTCGTCGAGAGTGCGGAGGATGGTGACTTTCTTGTTGGCATCGCTGCCGGTTAACCCGATTTCGTGGCCGTAATACTCAATCGGCCCGGCGCGGGTTATCGTCGCAGTGGTAATGACGTACCCCTGCGGTGTTTTTTTCCATGCCATTAATTAATCCCATGAGACATAGGGCAGCGCGACACACCGGCACTGATAGTCAGTTCCCGGATGGCCTTCGTATGCCCCGATTGATTTGCGCTTCTTCCACGTTTTGCCGCCGTCATCTGAATAAACAGAATCGTCGGAATATTTGCAGAGCTTGCCGTTAAGCGGGAAGTGACTGTCGCGCTCCCGCTCATCACCGGCGCCGCCCCATTCATACATATCCAGACCAAGCGAGCGGCTGCGTGATTCTGTCAGCGCTGCGTTGAGTTTCGCGGTCTGGTCACGTGCGATAAACTTCGCACGACTTTTCGACACTTTTCCGCGCTCACGAATGGATGCGACGAGGTTTTCATGCCGACCACCGTCTTTCAGATTGCCAAACACCTCCGCGCCGATATCGTTGATGAAATCGTTCTTTATTGACTCGATTAAATCGACGTTATCCTTCACCGCTTTATCCAGATCAGCGCGGATGGCTTCATCGCCGAGCATGCCGGTCAGGTCAATGCCGAACGCTTCGTTATACGTGCGCTGTGTCTGCTCTTTGTTCTGCTGGTTTGCCCGGTTAACAAGACCAAACGAAAGTCGGTTGGCGATATCCGCAAAGGACATGCCGGCAACCTTCTGTATGGCTCTGGATAGTTTGGCTGTGATGCTGATAGGTGGTGTGTTTGGTGCGTCGTTCAGTACGGGGTTTTCTAACTCTGTAATTATCAGGTCTGCGATATTATCGATAACCGAATAAAGCCGGTCACGATACCAGACCTCAGAACGCTTGCTCTGCCGGATTGGTCGCATTCGTCGTCTGCGTGGCTTGAGTCGTCCCTGTTTGCGCTCCAAAAGCTGTTGAAGTTCCATAGTCACTATTTCCTTCCGACCCGACGATACGCTTGATGTCATCATCCGTGACGGTGACAAGAAGCCCACGAGATACCATCTCTTTCAGCACCGTCTCATCGTCAATTACTCCGATTTGCAGCATCGATGTGAAGCCGGTCGAGTACGCAGTAAATCGCGTTGCTAACTCAGCCTCGTTGATGCTGTCAATTGACGGATACGTGTATTTGAGTTCGTCACTGACGGATAATTTGTCGAGAATGAATTGGTCTACAAAGTCCTGCATCGGGCGCAGGCGCGATTCCTGCAAGCCGTTGATGGTTTCGTAATACGCTTTGTTATCTTCCTCACCGGAGTTGAACCCGCTGGCTGACTGCCCGAACAAAACTGTTATCGGCCTGTCCAGTGCCCCGGCAAGGACGTTCGCCATTTTGGTTATCACATCAGACAGTCCGGCGAACTGTGCCGTTTTTTGTTCATAGCGTGTCGGTGCTTCTGTGGTGCCAGCATCAATTAGCATCAGCCCAGTTGATGACTTTGTTTTTGTCATCACCGATGCATATTCACGCACCTGGTCCTCTCTCCCTGCATCAATCTGAGCATTCATCCCGGCAAGGAATATCACGTCGACGTTCGACTCCTGGATAAGATCGCCGGTACTGACAATCGCAGTATCGAATGTTTTGATTGCGACATACGGGGCTTGCAAGTCTGACGTACCGAACTTCTTCCGGTCTTTAATGCTGTGCTTCCCAAGCTTTATCCGGTGACAACGGGAATGATGAAACTTAAGCTGTTTCGTTCCGATATCGATCTGATATGTAAGCGGCTCACCAAAATGCGGAGAGGCGATATCCGCGATAACATGCGAGTCAGGCGTGTACTCCCCCTTCTTCAGTACGATGAACTTGATGATATCCTCAGTCTTCAAATCCAGCGGAGAAACTATCTTCTCATCATCGCAATCAGTAACTGCGACAACCATTGCATCACCCAGCAGTGACGCCCACGTAAGAGCATCCCGAAATGCCTGACTGAGATTAAGCTCCGCCTCCATGTCACGGATTTGCTGTTTCAGGGCTTCGCCAATATCACCGGAGAATTCCCGCGGTAATTTCAGCATATCGTCAGCGGTTTTGTTGATGTACTTCGCAACAACCCACGACCCTTCATAAAGCGCCTCAAGTTCTTTATCCGGCACCCTGTCACGTTTATCACTGTATTTCACCATGCCGATTTTCTCACCGAGAGAAGTCAGCAGGCTGCTAAGGCCATCATTGAGACGACCGATTAAGTTTTTCTTAGTCATTACATGATGTCCCAGACTGTTGTCCGTCCTTTGATGTAACCATCCAACCCGTACCGAGACGCATCCCAGCAATGGTTATTTGCATCGGCAATCACTGGCAGAACCTCACCGGTAATTCGGTCTGTTTTGTACGAGTAAAGACGGGCTTCTTTTGCTGTCTCTTTGCAGCGGGGGTGAATGATGATCTGCTTAAATCCGCGCAGGAATGTGATTCCGTCCTCTACGCTGCCCTGCCACTTTTTAGCGGCTGAGATATTGAATCCCTGACGACGGAGGTAGCTGATTGTTTCCGGTCGCGCAGAGTCGGCTTTAATAGGCCACTTACGCGCCTCCGGTATCTCGTCATAAAACGCTGGCATGTGATCAAGCTCTACTCCGATGCCGTACGCCTCGTACTCGATGTACAGGCAATCGTCCAGAATGAACTGACGCAGCAGTGTGTTCGGGTCTTTGGCAAAACCAAAGTCAGCGCCGAACAGCAGCCTGTCCGCTTTCTTCCACAGGTCATCAGGGAATGATTGAACAACGTATTTATTCGCCAGTACCTGTTTATCTGAGTTTTCGAGGTAAGCGCCTTCCCATATCCATGCATAGGTTTGATCATCAAGATTCTTTTTGTCTCTGAGCCTGACCTTTTCCAGTACGTCAGGAAACCACGGATTATCGGTGTAGTTCATCTCGACAACTATCGTGTCATTATCAGGATGTTTTCTGAATCGCTTGTCTGTGGCGCTACCATCTTTCTCTGGGTTCCACGTTACCCATATTTCCGACCCGCTTTCACGTACAGTAGGGTCAAGCTTTTGCCATGCTGTTTCACTTACAGTTTCAGCCTCATCGACCCAGCAGAGTAAAATGCGGGCTTTTGATTTAATGCTGTCAAGGTTGTGACGCAGACCGCAGAATACGTAGCTGACATTGCGATCAAGGGTGCGGATATATTTCTCACCAATATCGAAGTTAGCCGCCAGCCACGGTACAGAACGAATCGCCTGTTTCACTTCCTCCATTGACGATTCTTCCAGTGAGTTCATAAACTCACGGGCGCACAGTATTACTCCAGACTCTCCGTTGTTCGCTGCCTGATATGCCTTAACCGCCGTCATCAGTGCGAATGTCCTTGTCTTTGCGCTGCCTCGCCCGCCGTGTGAACACCGGTATCTCTTATCTACTGCGGTAAATAACGGAGCCAGTTTTGCGGGGATCTGAAGCTGCACAGTGTCATTCATTGTCGGGCTCCACCGGTACAAGCTGGATTGTTGTTGGCTTCGGTGACATAGACCCGTCAGGTGATCGGTGGTCTATTTCCTGCTTCTCTGAATAGCCGTGCTTGGTAAGCATTATTTTTGTAATTGAGGGGTTAAAATCACCTTTCAATCCACCATTTATCAGCTTGTTTTCCTGTAAAGATAAAATCCCCTCTACGATGTCCGAAAACTCCCGTCCGAGGTCACTATCTTGCTTTGCATACTCATACGTTGTTGACCTGGCAATAGCCAAGTAACACGCTAAACCAGCGACACTAGGAACCACGTCACCAAGTGATTCATAACCGCCGTACAGGTATTCTTTTGCCTTAGCGATTAGCTCATCAGTCAGCTTGCTAGGGCAACCAACCTGTTTAGATTGTTGTCCCATGTCGATTCCTTATGTTTGTGAGGTATCACCATTTCTTCCACCACGGCAGGTGCCGCCGCATATGAGGGTGTCTTTATCCCGGTGTTACCGATTATTCTGGATGTCCACACGCTCGCTGTGAGGAGTGGCACAGGTCGTAGCTAATGTGGCAGAGGAGATCGGCGGCTCGTAGGTAATAGAAAATGCCGCTGGGCGGTCTATTCATCTGTAAAATCAATGTCCTCAATTTTGAGGAGCGCTACCGTCAGACACTCGGCAGCAGTAACTGCCCTTTCTCTTCAATTTCAGCAATGCGACTGAGTAACTGCGGCTTTTTGACTCTACCCCAGCGATTGAGAAGCCGACCGGACATACTGGCCACATCTTTCTCTTTCATGAATTCGAGCATTACTTCATTGCGCTCCTGCTCCATGCTGCGGATATTATTTTTGATGACATCCGCCATCCAGTTAAAAGCAGCAATGAAAGCCTCTTTAAGCCTGATAGCTTCAGCGCCGGTAAAGCCCATAACAATCATCATCCAACCGTCCCGAGTCATTTTGTAAAACGGCTGAGGCTTTCCATTCTGTAAGTCGTTGTTTTCATGGCAAAGCGTAAAATTGCGCTCTGCGAATTGTGGAGAGCACGATTTTATTACGGCTCTGGTTTTCCTCAGAATATCTTTGTGGCCACGCTTGAATGCCAGTGCCACTTTAAATGTGTCAGTCTCGGCGTCTGCGCCACTAAGAAAAATCAACTCACGGAAATCAATTCCGTTAAATACTGTCGGATAAGTCATGGTGTAAATCCTTATAGAAAACGAACCTGTTCGTACAGAAAAGCCGCCCACAGAAACACCATTTAACGGAATTTCTCAGGATCGTTTTCTGTAAGGTTCTGTGTATTTAGATGCGCGTACGAATGCGCCGGTGAAATGCGTAGAATCGCAACCTTCGCCACGTTACCTACGTTGCTGGGTCACTTGCGGTTACAGTCCGCCTCTGAGATTGTGATCACCATCCTTGCGGGGTTAAACAATCTGGTTCCTTGTCGGGGGAATATAAAAAGCCCGCTCACTAAGTAGGATTTGTGATGGGTTACAGCGTCAGTTTAATCATGTAAATGTTAATAATGTGACGCGTATCAGAAATAAAAATATCCGGCCTTGTGATGCCTGCCCATGGTGCTATCAATGAAAAATGATTATCAGCCAACGGGCATACCGCTATGAGCAAACACACCCC
>NZ_VKKS01000001.1:733269-734576 GCF_019402645.1 Morganella morganii | reverse complement strand
AAGGAAATTGTTATTTCCTGGTGTGATGGCCAATAAAAAGCCCCGCTATTCAGCGAGGCCAAATGGTCGTAATTCACCTATTAGTTTCGGGAAATATCCGTAGTTCATAAAACTCAGTGCTCGCATTGTGCCTACCCATGGAAATTACTCCCCCGGCCTTACGTCACTTAGGGAGCACACCGGATAAATGGCGTCTTCATTTTCATCAAGCGCAACTTCTTCGGTGGTGTAATGCGGTATAAAAAACATCAGCCATTTCATTTAGCTCTCTCCGCTTCTATCTCCCGTATTGCCCGCTTATCGTGATTGCAGTCCGCTATCGACTTCATAGCGTCAGCCAGTAACAGGATTGCCTCGCCGTAAGTCATCTCATCCGGAATAACCGGCAGCGGACAATCAGCGGTCAGCTGTGCCGGTATCGGAACCACCGGCGCGGGCACGTATATCTCTTTCGTATTGCTGCAACTTCCCAACAACACCAGAGGAAACAGGAGTAACAGCGCACTCAGTACCTTTAAACTCCGTTTTGATATCGGTTTTAACTTTGACATTCTCCGTGTCCTCGGTCTGTTTGGCTTTGATATTATCGAGTGATACGCGGTGATTGATAGTGACAGCAGACAGGGTGATGGTGTTTACGGCCGTCAATGCAGAGTGCTTGTCTTTCAGTGCCTGATGGTTATCCTTCAGTCCCCCATACAGATGCAGAATAAGCAGCAGGCTGATAGCCAGCGCTCCGCAGATGCCGAGCCATATCTTTGTTGCGGTGCTCATGTCGGAATCTCAACGTGAGGCGCATCAATGAAACGGGTTTCAATCGGTAGTGACGGGTCATTCTTCCAGTTGATACCGAATCGGAGCTTTATGCCTAACTCATCAGCGGCCTGTTTAACGGCTTTCAGCAGCGGCTTGAATTCTTCAATCTGCCACTTGGTGTTAACCGGAATAATGTCTACTGCATGGCCAGTCAGATGTCGGCTGTTATTTGTTTGTGATTTACCAGCCGCGACCAATTCTTTTTGGCGATCCCATGTGCGCAGACCTTCAATAACAATGAAATCTACCGGCGTAATCTCCAGCGCGCGGCGAATTACCTTCACCAGGTCGGAATTAACACCATTCAGGTTATTCTCGCTTCGCTGACTGAATCGGAATTTGCTCATTTTTTACCGCCTGAGAATTTTGACCAAAAGAAGTCCAGTGCAAAAGAACCCATAGCGCCACACATACCGGCAGCAAATACCGTGTAATAAAACGAGGCGTTGAGTTCCACCGAAAGCAGCCCGCCCATCAGACCGGAGAACCCG
>NZ_VKKS01000001.1:721696-733219 GCF_019402645.1 Morganella morganii | reverse complement strand
TTAACCTTGTACGATGATGAGACGGCAACATTACCAACAACCTGCAATTTGTCAGTGGTTGGAGTTACCGCATTACCGATAATGAATGACCCGCCCGCTGACTGAATTACCTGGTCGGTAGCGGCAGACTTCGACACCATGTCGCCTTCAATTTCGACGACCTTTTCTGTCAGGTAATCAACATCACTGCGCAGTGTGACTATCTGGCCTTCTGATGTGGTAAGACGGACATCAAGCAACTGAATCGCGTTGGTGTTTGCCGTGATGCGGAGCTCATGGTTATCGACCTCTATCCGCAGCTGCTGAATGCGGTGTTCATGGTCGATGAGGATTAAGTCCTGCTCCTCATTTTTAACCTGTGCATCATATGCGCCCTGACCGGCTTCATTTGCTTTCCCTGTCACTCTGGTGAAGTCCAGCGACTGAGATAGCACATACATCCGGTAAGCAGGAGAAAACACGACAGGGAGCGACGCAGCGTTAATTCCGACCGCAGTCACCGTGATTGGGTCTTTTAAACTTTCATCAGCCATTATTCCGCCCTTACTGTCAGGTCAGACAGTGTTACCGGCGCTTTGGTTATTACCCTGATTTTGAACCCGACATTTTTCCGGATGCGGCCTATCCGCTTCCAGATAATGCGCTGGTCATAACGGAACGGAGCATTCTGAGAAATCATCTGCTCACGGCCATAATTAATGCCGTCAGTGGTGGCCGACAGGAATAACCGGTCAGCAATCTGAGCAACGCCGGTCGATGCTTCAAGCTCAAGGTCAAACAGTCTGGCGTTATCGGCCTTAATCAGCGGGGTGTACAGCAGGTGCTCTGTCTGCGCGTCATACTGTGATGAGGCATTGAACATCAGGCGACCAACAATCGGCTGCTTTTTGTCACCGACGGTTATCTGATTTCCCTCATACATAAAATCAACTGCCCGGTACGGCTCATCAAACAGACCTGTTTTCAGCACCGCCCATTGCTGTCCGTTCTGGCTTGCCGCCGCATCGAATACCAGCACATGCCGTGGCAGGTGAATGATCAGCAGTTCGTGAGAGTCAAACCGCACCGGCTCCATGATGCCGCCGGATAATTCATCGGCAGTGTAACCGCGCAGTATCTTCTCGATGGTTGCCGTGGCGATAGATTTAACCTGACCGGAGTCAACCAGGTAAACAGACGGTGCACCGCTGGCCGGGTGGCTGATGATAGCGAACGCATCCATGTAGTTACATTTGCAGAATGTTCCGGCAATGCCCTTGCTGACCATATATGACGGGTTAGCCATATAAAGCGCAGCGCCGACAGTTGTCGAACCGGTAAGCGTGAAATACTCAATCGTGGAAGCGCCGAAGCACACAATGAAGTCACGCCACACGCCGAGCCCGATAATGCCGTCAGGCTGTGACTCAGCGCGATACTGACCGCTGTATTTGTCTGGGTGAGATTCATCTTCAAGGTCTGAAATGAAAAAGCTGTCAGTGCCTGCTTTCGACCAAACGTACCGGCCTTTAACCCTGGCAACGTCACTCGCCTCACCGAGCTCGTACTGGATATATCCGGTATCGACAGGCCAGTTGGTGATCGTCTTCTCTCCGCCGTCATAGCGATACTGCGTTATTTTACCTCCGGACAACACCGCCTGACTGGTTGCGCTGTATGCCATCGATACGCGGGATTTGCCGGACACACTGCCGATAACACTGTCGCCGCGATACAGCTTGCCTCCGAGAACACGATACACGGCATTCTTCGCAGTGTTGTACTGGACACCGCGCGACACGCCGTCAGCATCACGAAGCTTTTCGACTCCGGGGAATGACCGCATATAACCGGCAGCGTTCAGAACCTCTTTCGGTGTTGCCAGCATATTCACCGGCAGAGAGTCGACATAATCAGCAGTCCTGAAATCTTTCGACAGCCCCCTAGATATCGGAACCTGAATCTTCGGCATTGTCTTTACTCCGGTGGAAGTATCGATACCCGTTCATCGTTGCCAGCCTGTTCCCTGAGCCAATCGGGAACCCGTTAGGGTAATGTGATCTGGCTTCTCTGGCCTTGCGCAGTGAAACAGTGCGTAACAGGCGTTCTTTACCATAACGGGCAGTAGTGATGACCTTATCGAGCGGGGCAATCTGGTAATCTGGTGCAATTCGTAATGCGAGGTTATAGATAACGGCGCTGATGGCTGATTTATTGATACCATGCTCATCACCCTGATCAATCTGAGTGTCGTCTGGTGCAAATTTGTAGCCGGTAATAATACCGTTGCCGTCCTCGTACCACTCAAATATCATTGCCTCAAGATCATTCACTCCATCCTCAAGAGACTGCGGTTCGATATCGGTTAATGTGGCATCAGAGGCAACGCCGATTTTACGAAGCGCCGCAACGACTAATTCACCCTTCGTTAGTATCTGCATCTTTCACCGCCTTTTTTCGTGTGGTGCGCGGTTTCTTTTCTGGCTCTGGCTCTGGCTCTGGCTCTGGCTCTGGCAGAGTTTGAGTATCTTCCGGGTGCATATACCATCCAGCATCGAGATAATTTTCAATCTCATCATCTTCAACCGTGATGACTTGCAGTCTCATACCCCATATTTTTACATTGCCATTGGCCTTATAAAGCATCGTGCTCATCACTCACCTCTCACGCCGTCAATAACTACACCTGAATCAGAAATCAAATGAGTCACCTCTCCGGCAGTAATAGTGATTTCAGTGCCATCGACCATAATAGACTTCGCGGTTCCATTTTGTTTTTTATCGCTATGGAAAAATGAAGCCTGAATATAAACCACATCACCTGATGAAAATTGCCTTTTAATAATCATTTTGCCTCCAATAAAAAAGGGAGCCGAAGCTCCCAATGTGACAACGAGGATTTATTTCTGACCGGTCAGGCCGATACCGACAGCTTCCGGACGCTTGGTACATGCTGAATACCACACAGCAATACGGCATTTACCTTCGAGGGTAGAGATATCACCCTGATAAGCGACGACACCATTCAGGCCGACTGACGGGATATTGAACGCCTCTGTTTTCATGCCGCTGAACAGAGCATGATTGAGAGGGATCGGCTGGGACAGCAGTGTAATAGAGTCGTCAGCCCAGAAGATGTTAGTCTTGGCTGTCTTCACGTTAATGACACTGATTGCCGCACCTGCTGCCAGCGAAGTGTTAACGTTGGCATATGCGCGCTCTTCCGGCTTCAGCGCTGCGTCATCCAGAGCAATAGGTTTCGGCATGATGGTGATGTTGTTGCCATCAACACCAACTACCGCAAACGTTGCGTCCTGAGTGAGCAGGTCTTTTGCCATTTGTGAGATGAATTTCACACCTGCAAAGCTGATTTTGTCACCGCGTTTGAATGCTGTACCGTCACTCACTTTCACTACAGCTGTGCGGTTATCAACGTTCTCACGGTTGCCGTCAACGTCCTCTTTCCACGCTTCAGGCTTGAACTTCTGAGCGCCATCAACTGTAACGCCGGTCGCAGTTCCTGCTGTCAGAGTTGGCAGCTTAGGAGAGCGAAGAACATCGTTAAAACCGGCAACCTGCTTCTGGATAGTACCTGATTTATACGCTTCTTCAGGGATGCGCCCGTACATGTCTTTGCCAGCCAGGGACATCCCTGCTTTTTTGTAGTCATCCGCGTTAAAGAAGTAACTCAGCCCCTGACTACGGTTAAGCTCACGCTGGAAGATCAGCGCTTCCGCATCAGACATCATATCCCATGCTTTGTTTTCAACAATCACATGGTCGACATCAGTCACAATCAGTGATGCGGTATCAGCAGCCTGTTTTGCGATAGATGTTTCGATGTTGTTTGCCAGCTTCAGGCCGGATGCCTTCATGCGGCGGCGGATGGATGTTTCATCACGGGTATCGTCAGCACGAAGCGTGAAGAAGTCGTTATCAGGAACGCCCATGTTGCACTTAACAGACAACTCAACAATACCTGTCGCCTTATTGGTTAAGTCCCAGCCCGGCTGAGTCGGCGCCTCCTGCTCTACCGGCATCCAGATTGTATTCTGAGACCGCTGTAAGTCAGCCGCAGGCGGCGTGTATTTGCTGACACGCTGAGCCATAGGGCAGTTATTTTCGATAGTTTCTACTACCTGATCCACCATATAGGTGATGATTTGACCTTCACTTAAAGCCATTATTTAATTCCTTGTAATTTCGCCTTGATTTGGCGGTAAAGCGCTACGTTTCCGTCACTGGCTGCTTTGTCCATCTGCTTCTGAAGTCCGGCGACATTAGCCGCTGAAACATCTCCGCTTAATGGTTCGTCAGCAGGTGGTGCGTCTGAACGTTGTTTACCGCGCGGCGTGAGAGTTAATTTGTCGGCAAGACGTGCTAATTCAATCGTTGCCTGAGTCGGATCTTTACTAAACAGTTCGCGCGCTTTTTCTGGATTTGAACCGAGGTAGTAGATGATTGCCGCTGACTTTTCAGGGAAATATGTTGCAATGGCGGTATCAACACCTTTCGGCATAACCTGCAATGCAATATCTTCTTTGTCCTGATAGTCAGGTAGGTTCAACTCATCCGCAGCGTCGTAGTGGGCTTTCATGGCGTCAGCAATCTGCTTATTTTGCTGGGCGTACTCCTGAGTACGTCGCCCCTGCTCTGCTACTGCGTTGCTACGGGCATCCATTGCGCTGATTTGCCATTTTTGCAGATCAGCCTGATATGCCGCGTTGGCCTTATAGGTATCAAACCCATATTTCTCTAATGCCGCGTCTGACAGATAATCGTCAGGTGTAGGCATCTCCGGAAGTTCCGGGGTAACGCGCAAATGCTCCGGAAGCTCACCACTTTCAATTGCCTGCATCTGTTGCTCAATTTCACGCTGACGTTTACGAGCCACGCGCCGCGCTGCAAATTTTGCATTCTCATTCGGCTTAGCTTCCGATTTGTTCTCATCGTCTTTCAGTACAATGTCGAAGCCTTCTTCCTGCCCTGCGTTGTCGTTGGCATTATCGACAACTAAGCCATCTGCGGATGCCGCCGCCTGATCGCCGGGCAGGGTTAACTCTTCAGTCTGGTTCTGAATTTCGGTGGTTGTGCTCATGATATTTAACTCTCTTACATGGTTTGAGGTATCTCGGCTGGTGAGCCGGAAGGGATGTTTTCTTGTTGTTGCTGTGACAGCCTACTGAGTAAATCAATAGCCTCTCTAACTGATTTCTCGTCTATATCTCTGGCCTGAGCCAGCCTATAAACGGTATTTGCTTGTGACTCCTGCGCCTGTTGCTGGGCTGTGAACGCTTTTATGCTTGTCTCCATCATCCTGTTTTGAGAATTTTGGATTTCTGCCTGAGCCTTCATTATCTCAGCCTGAGCCATGTCATTCATTGGGTCATTTTTACTTTGCTTGGCCTGCTGAGCTTCCATTAACCACTGCTGTTCTTCGTCAGTCTCCGGCTTTTTAAGCCCGTTAACTATCAGCTCGCGATTAGCGTAGTCGCGGATGTACTCAACGCCTTTGCCCTCCATCATGTTGGCATAGGTCAGCATCATTACATTCCATATAGGATGTTCTGGCGGAACCTTGGTGATCAGGTCGCCTATCTCAGCGCGGGCTGCATCTTTCTGTGACTGGAAGGACGGGCCGACATCAGTGTAAGTTTCATACTTTCCACGGATATCGTTTTTAGTGACCACCTGCCCCTGCTGGAAGTCGACCGCCTGAGACATCAGCTCAACGTTGCTTTCATTGCCATCTTCGGCAGTGGTGACAACAGTTCGCGTTGTGTCATAAATCTCACTGGCGATTGACGCGTAAATCTCACCATCACGGCGCATGGCAATTGCTAGGTTATCCTGAAACACGTATGTCTCAAGGTCGATGCGGGAGTTAATCTGGTTTACGGTATCAAAGGCCACCTGACCATTTGCGGCAGACGGGTCAACGCCGATACGGGCAACCTCTTTTGCAGCCTGTGTAGCAGCATCAAGCATCCCGGCATCAGCAGGAGATATCTCCGGATTCTCCATATAGGAGACGGCTCCTGGAGGAAGTTCTTGCCCGCTGCTTTCGTCGGTTTTGTTAATCAGGTAATAGGGATAATCATCATCACCGCTGTACATGTGCTCATACCCTGCAATCTGCTCGGGGTAGAAGAACGGCTTTTTCTTCGGTGATTTCGCCACCGTATCAGCACCCTTTGACAGGATGAAGTTACGCAGCCTCTGAGCATCTTTAGACAGGCGGACAACGCCCTCATACAGCTCAGTATCATCGAAAAACGAACATTCACCATACACAGGAACAATCGGGATATGCTCACCGGCCACCGGAATTCTGTCTTTCAGAATCGCCGTGCTGGTGATGATGGATTTATACACTCTGCGGCGCTTAACTTTGCGCTCGCCTGCTTTCTCGGCACCTTCAGCCGAAAGGCGCTCAATATGGTCTTTAATCTCGCTGGCGTAATAGCTCTGAAAGTCCATTGCTGTCGGGTTGTAGTAAACGAATACCTTCTCGTTTTTTTCCTCAACCTCGTAATGCTCAGCGACATAAATTGTTTTGCCACTCGACCAGGTGAACAACCAATCAGTATTAGGCGACTGGAATGTCGGGACATCATCAGGATCTAACCCGTACTGCTCTGCAAATTCTTCCCACCCGTCGATATTGAGAGCGTGAATTATCGTGCAGCGCTTGGCATCAGATTTATCCATCTCCTTCGCGTTACAGTCCCATATCACATGGGTACATGACTCATGGATGGGTTTGCGCCGGATGATCTGGTTATTACTGGTAGGGTTGTCGTCCTCATACTCGGTGACAATGCGCCAGGCACCGACACCGCACTCAATCTGCTCACGCACTGCCACGTTGACAGATATCTTTGAGCTGTTATTGCGCATGTCCGTGCGGTACATCCCCATAAGGATGTCAGCAGCATCAGGAGAGGCTGTATCTTTCGGTCTGTACTGAACCTCTATCGGATTCTTGCGCATCTCAGCAACGAGTTTACGCACCATAGGGCGAACAACATCGAACTGTCCGCGATACTGCAATGTGACATAGTTTTCTAACCAGTCATCCCATTGTGAAACGCGACTGAAAAACAAATCATTCCTCGCCTCCGTTCGTGCTGCTTCAGACGCGGAGTAATCGAGGTCGAATTTGCGCAATATGCTATTCAGCCGCTCATTTTTATCGACCATTAATGTCTCCTGATAGGCTTAATCGGGGCGGGAATTACTTTCTGTTTTGGTTTTTTTATTTCGCGTAGTTGCTTGGCAAATCTGCGCATCATGTAGGCGTACCGGACAGCATCCAGAACATCGTCGTTTGTCTTGGCGATCTTCCCGTTTTCATCACGGTGATACAGCCTGAACTCTTCAAAGAACGGTTCGCAGGTATTAAATACACGGAACCGGCCATCTAGCATTAGGTCGCGAAGTTCATTAATGCCGGACTCAACCGAGTTACCGCCCTCTGCAAATGTCGCATGCTCTTTCAGCATTGCGAAGCCAGCGTCTGTATACTGCGTCTTTAACTGCTCACCACCGCCTTTTTCATGCTGATGTCCGTCATGAGGCCAAGCCACAGGGATTTTATTCGCCCATGATTTAACAGCGCCCCATGCCTGAACAGCCGTGTTCTCTGACTTCTTCCAGACTCTGGCAAGATAAAAAACATCTTCGTCTTTATCCCACCACAGCTGGATATGCGCCTGCGGGTGATCCCACCCGAAATCCTGACCGTCAATAATGTAAAAATGCTCAGGGCACTCAAACGGCTGGCACTTAATTGTTTCTTCCGGAATCTGATAAATGCGGCCGCTTCCCATTGTCGGAATACCGCGCGCACGTGCTTCGCGCTCGTGTTCCGGGTACGAAGCAACAATCCTTTCTTTCTCATCGTCAGTGTAGTGATCGGCATCATAGATAGTCATATTGACCACCTTCTGAGCCTTGGATGGATTTTTCAGGAACTTTTCTACTACTGACGACATACCCATAAGCGGGGTAAAGGTGAGGATAGAAAACTGGCCGTATTTGTTGGTACGGGTGAGCCCTTCGGCGTAAATGGAATATGGTGGTTCTTCATCGAACCAGACGCCGTGTATTGTGTCACCCTGCCATCTTGCACGGCCTTGTGAATACGGCTTGAAGTAGCAGATAGACATACCATCTTCAATACCATCGGCGTTGTGGTGACGGATAAGTATGTGGTCGACAAGGTTCGGGTAAAACGGTGACTTCTTCCAGCTGATCACATCCTCTTTAGGAATAGAGCCGTAACCAATTTCGTTATTTTCTTCAACGCGGCCACAGAGAATACGCTGAGTGGTTTTTGTTACTGTCTCGTTTGTTTCGCCGCCAACCCACCACACGTTAGGCTCAAGAAATCGCTTACCGCTCCACTCGCCTTTCCATGCCCCATCTTCCGGATATCCTTTGGTGCCGGGATAACGTCCGGTAAGGTGGAATGCAACCTCTGCACCGCCGGTGTACGATTTACCCAGCTGGTTACCGGCCATAAAGCAGCGCTCAAAATACTCACTGCCGGCATCGATAAATTCACGTTGCTTTGCATACGGAGAATATTCAAACAGCTGATGCGTCTTCCTGTATTCATCTTCTTCTTCCAGCAACTCAAGCAATTCGTATTGCTCGTCGTCGCTCAGGTTATCAAGTATCTGATCCAGATTTTCCACGGTTGAATAACTCCTTAATGCGAGAGCGGCGCTTGTCACGGTCTCCCTTGTCCGGAGTTACATCCTCGACCTCTTGGCGATCTTTGAGACCTAAATCACGTGCGATAATGTTTGCGTTAAGCAGGTCAGCGGCGGCACCGGAAAACTTCTGGTCATAGATGACTTTCTCTGCTCGCGTAGTGACTGCCATAAAATCTTCACGGGCGCGGTACAATTGCCATGTGCTATCAGCTATATCCAGGAACAGGCAAAGCCCTGTGAGCGTCATTGCTCGCATCTTGGCGATAGGTTCCTGCGTCACTTCGCCCTGATAACTGAATGCTTTCATTTCCCACAGCGGGTTATCCTCTACCCACTGGAAATACTCACAGCATGCATTCCATAAATCATCAGGAGACTCGAACTTCGGGCTTCGCCCATGGCTGCTTCTAGCCTCCCAGAATCTGTTTCCTTTTGGTGCGGCCATATATCCCCCTTAATCAATTATCCAGCCCACTCGGAAATGAGCTGTGTAATTGGCTATGCGAACAGGTCTAATGCTTCCTGCGCTTCTCTTGCTGCCTTCTGTGCTCTGGCAACAAACTGCGATTCAGTCTGGCATTTGTGGTAAGCGTCTTTGAAAAGCTCAAACTTGAGCGCGTCGTCTTTAACGAACTCGATAGCGGCCTGAGCTGCGGCAGTGTCGTTACCAACCAGTCGCAGTAAGTCCAGACGCATCTGATGCTGTGCTGTGATTTCTGTCATTTTTGCACCTGTAGTTTTTGAGATAAGTGTTCCGTCTCTCCGGTTGTCACGACCATATCGCCAATGGTTGCCGTTCCCACACATGCGGATTACACGTCCGTGGCTTCGTTGTTTTCGACTATCAGCATGCGCTCGTCACAAAAGGAGGATGAGTCATTGCTAACACGCTATACCGCGACAACGCTGCGCAAAGTGCTGGTTATTTGGAGTCGTTTACGTAATGGGCTACCGTTTTACCGGCGCTGTTGATAATTTCGGCCTTGTCGCCAGGCTGCAATGTGAGGTCGTCGCCGCAGTTATTATGGTCGGTGTAATTCAGTTTATACGCCCACGGTGACCACTGAATACCATATCCGGATTCAATGACTTCGTTACCTGATGCGGTAGTTACTTTGATTGTGAACATGGTAATTCTCCGCTGATGTGAAGACTTCGCTTAAGCAAGTCCACTTTATGTAAATGTGAATAATGTGACGTGTATCAGAAATAAAAATATCCGGCCTTGTGATGTCTTCCCTTGGTGCTATCAATGCAAAATAATTATCAGCCAACGGGCATCACGCTATGAGCAAACACACCCCGCATCACCCGGATTTATCATCCATCAAAATCGGAATGATAGTTCAGATACCGATGACCAGCAGAACCAATCCCGACACTGACGATATCCTGAATATGAAAGTCAAGGGTATGGATGAACATGTGATAGCCGGGGAGTTCATCAGCAGAGAGTCCGGATATACCGATGAAAAAGATCGGCTCACTTCACCTTTTAGGGAAGATACTGTTCTGTTCGTAAAGGAAATTGTTATTTCCTGGCGTGATTGCCAATAAAATCCCCGCTATTTAGCGAGGCGTCACTTCATTATTTGACTAAGTATTATCCTGGATAGTTTGCCTAATATTATTTTCCTAAAATCTGAGTATTCTGGAATGGCAGTTGTTTCAAACTGTAAACCAACGTTTCAATCTAAAATCCTTAAATACTATTTGAATATGCTATTAGCCCCATTATCTCTTGTGGGGCTTTTTTTGCCCTCATTCACCCTACTGATAAGATGAAAGTAATTTTTCTTTCGCTTTCAGGTCGATGATGCAGAGATTAAGGAGCCGGGTATTCTCATCAGCCCGCTGAGCTTCACGCCCATACTTTTCAAGTGTGCTTCGTAGTTGTCGAGAAAGTTCACCGACTTTGTCTCTCTCAGTTCGGCAGGTATCGGCGTGACCGGGATCTGCAACTTCTGCTTTCTCGGTACCGGCTGGCTGCTGCATGCGGTCAAAATGATTAAGCACCCGATCAAGCAAAGCCTGTGTGCGTATCGTGTCGCTCTTTTTTCCATCCTGATATTCCCCGATGCTTATTTGCTGCCGGTCGTCAGCTTCCCGGCGCAGATCAATATTTGTGGCCACATCTTTTTCATCCTGCTGCTGACCGGCGATCTGTCCTTTCATCTGGCGGTTATCATGCAGGGTACTGCTGGCAAACCAACCGGCAGCGAAAGAGACAGCCAGAGCGATCAACGCAATGGCTACATTCTTCATTAGCGAACCCCGTTGTGCTCTAACGAGTAGTGATTGCCGTCATTGAACCGACCGCCCCATGTCCCACCGATAGATTCCCAATATTCGCCGAGTGGCTTATGGTCACTTGATGCCGTCAGGTATTTACCATCTTTGAACAGGTTGAAATCAACCGCCAGCCGCTGGGTATGCAGGCTGTTTTTAATTCCAGCGCCGGATTTGGCATTTAACGCGGCCTGCTCCGGTGTTCGGTATGCCTCTGAGAATGTCAGCTCATAGCCGTTGTCGTACGCGAAGATAATTAAGTCCGCAATCATGCGGGTAAACTTGCGTTGCTTTTCACCTAATGTCATTTTTTACCGCCTGAGAATTTTGACCAAAAGAAGTCCAGTGCAAAAGAACCCATAGCGCCACACATACCGGCAGCAAATACCGTGTAATAAAACGAGGCGTTGAGTTCCACCGAAAGCAGCCCACCCATCAGACCGGAGAACCCGGAAACCATCATCTGCATGATTGCCCCCAGCCAGCTCCAGCGGTAGCCGTTGCGTTTGTTGTCAATAATGTACCGGGCTAA
>NZ_VKKS01000001.1:720364-721646 GCF_019402645.1 Morganella morganii | reverse complement strand
TCATAGCAAGTATTCAGTTGTTCGGAATGACCGAACATGTGAACTATCCGGAAATTCCGGAGGGTTGAACCTGTAAGTTATTCTTACAAGTTGCAGATATGAAAAAGCCCCACCGAAGTGAGGCTCTGTTTTATCTTTGAAGAGAATGAATTGCAAATCTCCTATCATTGGAATAATGATGGGCTATAATTCCGAGATTGTCAATATTAATTTTCCATTAAATTGCTAATTAATGAAAATAAAACCTCCATTTGTGACTTTTTGTAGCATTATTTCAGAGTGAGACTCTTCCCTGAAACATTCTTCAACTAAATGTTCAAATATCGGTTTGATGTTGTCATAACCTGATGTTTTCGGTATTGTCACGACAGTATTTATCTGCTCAAGAACATCGGTGAACTTCAGTCGTGAGTACCCGCGCCCTGAGCACTTCGGACACGTCTTATACACCGGCACACCCTGCTTTTCACTCTCGACTTTATCCAGCACCTCACCGCGTCCATTACACCGGCATGAGTGGCTGATAACCGCCTTACCCTTGCAAGTGGGACAGGCTACCTTGGTTACCTCGCGAACACTGCGGAACATCGCATACGTTGCCGGGATAACCTTAATCCCTGCATCTCTGTCGAATTCCATATCTTCCTTTGCCATGAACGGAATGGATGATTTCGTAGTGAACACCTCCGCCTCGATAAAGCCGCCGTCACAATCAGGGCATGGCTTTTTGCTGGCCGCGCTTCTTGCGTAATCCTGAAATGCATAATTTGCAAGTATTTGCAGAACTAATGCTCTAACATCTTCATCAAGCTTTTGGATAACGCTGTATTTATGCGCCTGAGTTAATGCATATTGATAGAGGCTCTCCACCGCTTCATTTGGCTGATTGATTCCGTGTTTCGCCAAAAACAATTCAATACCCATTCTCGCTTTTGCGGTCGCCAAACCAAGCGAGGCCATAACATCGGTAATTGAAAGTGAATCAGTAGCTGTTGCGGCTGGAGAGTCACTAAACACAGGACTCTTCGGTGAAAAGTATTTTGGTAAATCTGCGAGTCTCATCTTACCTCCGGAATAACAACGCCCATGCCATCAACATCAGTTGAAAACATCACCTTTCTTCTGGCCGCTACACCAAGCCCATAAAGAAGCCTTACCAGCATCACCCCGGCGCTGGATTGCACCACAGCATGATGGTGACCACTGGTGTTCATTAGATATCTGGCTTCTTCGATTGCTGCCGCTATGTCTGTGAACATGATTTCAGCTCCTTCAGTTTCCG
>NZ_VKKS01000001.1:719167-720314 GCF_019402645.1 Morganella morganii | reverse complement strand
CAGAGCTTCATAGCAAGTATTCAGTTGTCCGGAATAACCGAACATGTGAACTATCCGGAAATTCGAACCTGTAAGTTATTCTTACAAGTTGCAGATATGAAAAAGCCCTCCCGAGAGGGCTGCTATGCATGCTTCGACACAAGGCCTGTTTCCAGCCAGTGTGCGCCGTTTACTTACTTCCTCGCTCTGCATTCTAAAAAGCCCCGCATTTGGCGAGGCTTATAATTCATTGTTTAAACACTCCGAACGCAAAAACTCGCGGAGGATATCACAAATATACACGTCCATAACTTTTTTTCAAGTTATTTTTGATATATTTTCTGATAACTCTCCTTTATTTACACGCTCTCTGGCTATTTCATCCTGCATAACCATGTAGACTTTTGCATTAAATAAACTAATGCACC
Organism: Morganella morganii; assembly: GCF_019402645.1. Taxonomy (GTDB): domain Bacteria; phylum Pseudomonadota; class Gammaproteobacteria; order Enterobacterales; family Enterobacteriaceae; genus Morganella; species Morganella morganii_D. Next base: position 719,907 of record NZ_VKKS01000001.1, on the reverse strand, counting down.
ATCTAACCCGATCCGTGCATTGTTTTATCGTTAGCCATGGAGCTATTTTTTCCTGCATATAATTTGCGAGATTTTGCATTGTTTCTCTGTGAAGATAGTAATCAGTAGCGATTACATATACGGGATTGGTTTTATCGAAGGCTTTCAATATTGATTTTTCGACAAAGTCAGCTTCATCTACATCGTTGGCGCGCTGGAACATGCTGCTGAGTGATTGTTTTGGAAATAATATTGACTGCGCTTTCTTCAGTAATTCCTCTCCCTTATATCCAAGTTTTCGAAGAGAGTTGAAGGCATCGGTAAACCTATCCAGATTTTCCACAGACCATCCCGTTAAAAATCGCCATACCCCATCACATCCACCATAGCCGGGGCTATCACTACCGCGCATTTCATCAGCCCACACAGTGATAATGGCTCTGACCCACCGGTCTTGCGCCGGAGTTAATTGCCGCGCTTTCCCGAGGTGAGATTTTCTTGGTGAATTAGCAACTGCCGTATAAGAAACGCAGTCTCTCATTTCCCTCTCCCCTGATTGCCTTTCATCTTGGACTTGGTCATCAGCACGCCGTTGTAGATAACGTGCATTTCACACCGGGTATCGCGGTGAAACTTCCTGACGGTGTTCCGGTTTATTCCCAACTCATTCGCCAGTGCAGTCATATTTCCGTAGTGCTTAACCAGCATTTTCGGTATCGATGTGATTTCAGGTCGCATTCTTCAGCTCCTTCAGTTTCCGC
>NZ_VKKS01000001.1:713700-719117 GCF_019402645.1 Morganella morganii | reverse complement strand
ATTACACGCAGAACATTGTTTATGTACGTTATCTTCATCAAACCGCAGTTCCGGCATTGCCTTTGTCGTCCGGTAGTGCCCGGCGTGATACTGGCCTGTGTGATGACGTCCACAGCTGATACACGGCAGGTCTTTATCCCTTTCCCGGATGTATGCGTTGAATGCGGTCTGTGCTTGTTTTGCGAAATACGAGGTGGGTTTTACTTCTAACTTGCGGATTTTTAACTTGTCTTTTGCTTCACGTTCCTGCTGCCTTCGCTCCTTCTTCAATTTTGCCAGTGCTTTTTCTGCTGCCTTTTGCCTTCGTCGCTGTGATAGCTCCAGTCCATGCTCAGGGCAACACCATTCGATATTGTTATACTTCGGGTGAAACCATGTCCGGCATATCAGGCATTTTCGCCGCGGTTGTTTTGCCATACTCATCCCCAGTATTCATGGATGCCGAGCCCGATAGCAAAAATCACCCAGCACAGAATTAACGGATTACTCAGATATCCCAGGATGCGTTTGATCATCACCATCTCCTTTTATCTTCTCGACCACTTCCAGATGCGGACATTCTCCGGCGCACTGATCGCAGACATAAATTTCATCGTCGGCCAGTTCTTCGCCGCATATTGCACAGGTCATTTAAACCAGTCCTCATATTCAGACTCGGGAACCCGCTGGCGAACAATCTCTATCGACCTTGATTCCACATCGTTTTCAGCGTTGCGTTGCTTTGCTGTCTCAACAAGTAAGTCAACTGCGCTGAGGTAATCATCCTCCCGGAAATTACCAAGACACATCCAGCGGTCACAAACGCGCCATACAGTACGCTTCGTCTCTTCCTCCTTCTGGTTTATGGCTTCGTTTATCGCATCCCTGAAGTTTCTTAACTGGTCAATATCAAGACCTTCAATTTTACTTTTCCAGCTCATGCCGCTACCTCCTTGCTCAGATACCGACGTTTTCACCTTCTCCCCCTTGCGCTTTTTATCGGGAAAGCTACTGAAGTGAGCCTTGATTTTTGATACGGCGTAATCATCAAAAACGTAATAAACCTGCTTACCGTGTTTGTGGCTGACGTGGACACTACCGATATCTTCCATCATTTTGACAAACGTGGTCGCCATCATGATTTTTAACTCAGCGGCCAGTGAAACCGTCTTCACCGTGAAACTGTCCAGCTGGCGAAGATTCCGGACTATCCGCAGGCATACATCCTGCTTCTGTTCGGTAGTTTTGATATAGGTTCTTTTCATGCGTCCTGCTCCCTTTTGAGTTTCATGTACTCCGAGTTTTCCGGTATCGTCACAAAACAACCGATGCCTGTAGCCCAGCGCTCAACCTGCCCCATGAAGTGGAACATTTCCCCGGTGTCTAACTTTGATGTTTTTCTCATAGTCCTTACGCGCTCTGTATGCTGCGTGGTGGCGTCTATCATTTCAGTGACCTCGTAGCCCAGGAATGTATGTTTAAGCATTTCCTTGACTGTCTCAGGCGTGAATTTAGAGCCGTTATCACACAGATACCTGCTTATCTCTCCGCACCACATATGAAACGTGGCGTTCTGAGATAGTGAGCGGGTAGATTTCCAGGGCTTGATGATTACTCGGTGGGGTTTGTTTGTTGCGAGTGCTTCTTTGAGGTGTTTCCAGGCTGCATCTTTGGTTGTTTCGTGGAAGAGAAATTCTGCTTCCATTTAGCCTCCAAATTTTCCCTCGCTGTGTAGTGGTAACCAGACGCAGCGGTGTACAAACTGAATGAAGTGAAACAGGAACTCGCGGGTCTGTGATTCGCGATAGCCCGTTGCCTCATCGACCATATTGATTATTGCGTTTTCGCTAAACCTCGGCAGAGACACACCGTAAATGCGCTGAAAATTGGAGACCAGTTCGTCCTCTTCCAGGCAACGCTGAACGATACCGATAAACACCGGATGTTCCGCTATCGTGCGCCGGATTTCGTCTGGTAATTTGTGAGGCTTAAGCTTCTGTGTTTTCTCTGTCATATCATCACTCCTCCGGTGGTTGTGGCAGTGGCATCCAGTGGGTTACCTCATCAGGGTCTATGCATGACCAAAAATCTCCGTCATCCCACAGTCCTGTTCTTGAATGTACAAACAGCACCTGTATCCCTCCGTTACACAGAGCCAAAACAGAAACATCTGCTTCCGGCATTCTTTCCGAGCACTTAATCCATTTCATCTTCATCTCCTTTTGGCGGTGTCTGGTACGGCAGTCTGCTGCGAACTCCGGCATTCCATGCGCGATATCTGACTTCAATCTCGCTCAACTTGTATCCAGCGGTACCGAAAAAGTCTTTTCTCCGTTTGTTCATGATGAACTCCGGCGTATAGCCAAGCTCACCCGCACACCACTTTTCAAAATCCGTTGGCTCCATAATCAGGATTCCCTCTCGCCATTCACCGCGGCAATAAGTTTTTCAAACAGCCGGTCTTCAGCTTCTCCGCCAAACCCTTCCTCGAAAAGTCGCTCCAGTAACTCAATAACGAGAGTCTGTTCTTCTTTGGTTAATTCCATAATCAAAAGTCCTTCTGTCTTGGGTTATGCCGCGCCGGTGGTTCGGCTCTGACCATCGCCTGAGTCTGATCGATATCAAACATGCACAGGCCTTTCTGCTCGACGTATGCCGTTCCCGCTTTACCGTGACGGTTAAGGCGCACAATCAGCTCTGTGAGAGTTTTGTCTGCGTTGTCGTTGTAAACTGAATCTTTGTAGATACCCAGCCAGTAATCGCAGTCCTGTTCGATTTGGCCGGTGTCGCGGCTGTCACTTGGCATAGGCCGTTTGTCTGCCCTGTCTTCCAGCTTGCGGTTAAGCTGAGTAAGCAGAACAACAGTGGTATCGAGTTCTTTCGCGAGCTGTTTCAGACCCTTCGTGATTTCGCCGTATGCGATATCGTTCCGGTCTGCCTTGCCAGCTTTCATCAGCGTCAGATAGTCAACGCCGATAAACCCGATTTTTCCTGTCTTGCGTTTCAGTTTCCGGCATTCCGCCTGAATGTGTGCCAGTGTCATTCCCGGAGTATCATCAAGCCAGATGTTAGGGCGCTCACTTAACTCGCCCATGGCTTTGCTGATAAGTCCCCACTCGTACTCATCACCGCTGTCATACAGGGCATTTGAACTGATTCCCGATTTTTGGCTGATCATTCGTTCGGCCAGCTGCTTGTTGGTCATTTCCATCGAGAACAGCGCTACCGGCAATCCGGAATCGGAAACGTTTTTAGCCATTTCGGTCAGGACTGTGGTTTTACCCATCTTCGGACGCGCACCAACAACGAATAGGGATCCGCGAACAATGAACTTCGGCGCAAGCATGACATCAAGCGGCTCAATGCCAGTCTTCAGACCACGGTTAGCATCGGGATTTTTGAATCGCTCCTCTACCTCGATAACCCATTCATCCAGCACGGAAGAGATATTCGTTAGTCCTGATTGCCGGCCGGTTTTGCTGCTCTCCACCACATCGGACAGCATCGTCTGAGCCATATCGATTTTTTCGGCCAGGCTGAGAACACTGGTTTCGATAAACAGCCGCTGTATTTCTCCGGCCTTATCGATTGCCTGCCGCTCAATAGCCTTGTCACGGATGGTGTTGGCGTAAGCAACGATGTTCGCGGCGCTGGGCGTGTTTTTGCTGATTTTAGCCAGGTAAGAGAAACCTCCTGTTTGTTTTGACTTTCCGGATCCTTCCAGTGCTTCGTTGACCGTGATCAGGTCAATAGGCGTATTACCGCGGCTCATCTCCCGGATAGCTTCGTAAATCAGCCTGTGCGATGCATGGTAAAACATTTCCGGCTGAAGTCTGGATAACACCATCTGACTACGGTCGCCCTGCGGGTCTAGCAGCAATGCTCCGATAACACTTTGCTCAGCCTCAAGGCTTTGCGGAACCTGGTTAAAATTATTTCCGGTCATTGGCTCTGTCCTCCTTGACGGCGGTGTAACACTCATCGGTGATCAGGTAATCGAGATTTTTGGCTCTCCAGAAGCCGCCCTTTCCGTTAGGTCTGACTTCGGTCATCCAGCGGCAATGCTGCGAGATATACCCCAGATATCCGCGCCAGTTTTCCAGAGTGAACGGTCTGTTGTGTGATTTCATGTATTCGCTGTTGCATTTCTGCCAGAACGAGCGGATTTTATTTTTCCGTGTTCCGCGAACAACCTGGATTCTTGCCATTTCAGGAAGGATCTCATGGTATGCGTCGATAATGGCCTGGTAGGGAACCGGTGGTGATTTTTTGGATTTGATTTCTGCTGACTGGTCATCGTGGCTTTCGTCAGAAAGTCCACCAACTACATCGTTAGATGTAGTTATATTATTTATATTATTGTATAAGGACAACTCTTGGACAATCGTCGGACATTCTACCAGCTCAGGCGTTGCCGTTACTGGTTTTGCATCGGACAACTTCCGGACATTCTCCGGACAATTTTGACCCTGATATTCGTCGTATTTCAGCACGGTAATGATGCTGATTTTTTTACTTTTTGCATCGATACTGATCATGCCTTTTGTCACAAAACTGCGTAAAAGTGACCGGATTTTATTGTCTGAAATACCGGTTTCTTTTGTCAACACCGGGCGGCTTCTCATCATCTGTCCGCGACCGATTGAAATCATGCCGATATCTGTTTCCACCACTTCAGGCTTACTGCTTGCAGTCATGATCAGGTGAAGCCACAAATGCACTGCCTCTGAATCCTTCCTGTAAAAGTCACAGTCAACAATTTGTCTGTGCATAAAGGCAAACCCCTTGCCTGATTTAACAGGCTGCTCTACGCGCTTCTGTAGTGCATATGACACGTTATTCATGCCGTTTACCTCCGGTAAGTTCTTCCCTATGGGCTTTTCGCAATAACGCATCGTTAAAAGCCGCCCTGAGTGCTTTAGCACCTTGCTCAGTGACACTCCGTGTCTCATTGTATTCGGCGATGTTTTTATGCACAGCGTGATGGTTAACACTATGATTCCGTTTACGTTTCATATATAATTAGTCCTCATCAAGTACTAAATTGATTTGACTCTTGGCCTCGGTTACCGCCGGGGCTTTTCTTTTTGGTGTTCTGATATGTCCGAGCATCTGAATTAATGCCCTTGCCTCATCACCCTGCAACACAACCATGTCTTCCCCGCCCTCATATTCAATTGCCGCCAGTAAACGAGCGCAGCGCTGTATGAAGCTGAGATTTTCTTTGTGTTGTGGTGACTGCCACCGGGATATTTGAGATTCGTGTATGCCCGTTCTGTGCGCGATTTCACGTGCGCCGGTTGAATGAATCCCTTTGAGAATTTTTGTCTCGATTTCACGAAACTTGCGTTCGTTTGATAATTCCATAATTCATAATGTCCTTATTGAGATACAGTTATTCGCTCACTTCCTGTGAGGTGTTGCTGTGTTGAAAAATG
>NZ_VKKS01000001.1:709560-713650 GCF_019402645.1 Morganella morganii | reverse complement strand
AGGTGTTGCTGTGTTGAAAAAATGTAATTTGGTGGGTTCTGCCTCTTCGGTACATTGTCTCCTTGGAGATACGCCGCCCGCCCGACAATATGCTGTGCCGTTCAGCTACTGCTTTTTGGTAGGTGATGTTTAATCACCCAAAAATTTCATGCAGGTCAGGTCTTAACTGACTCGCAAGAACGGCTCCGTTTGTCACCATTTCGATACGTTTTGCGCTTGTGGCAGATGGTTTTTTCCGTCCGTGTAACCAAGCCCACACTGTGGGTTGTTTTACGTTACAGGCGTCAGCCAATTTCCGTTGGTTGCCCACCATGCCAATAGCCTTGTCGATAAGTTTGTTTTTCATAAATAACCTCGGCTGTTGGAATATAACCAATAATAGCCTTAGATATTTTAAAAGTAAATAGCTTTGGCTGTTTGTTGGAGGATAGCTGCGGCTATATAATTGAGATATGAAAAAGACAACATTCACTGAACGACTAAACCTCGCCATGAAGATGCGTGGATTCACACAATCATCACTTGGTGATGCTGTTGGTATGGCTCAGCCAAGCATATGGAAGCTGACATCAGGCAGGGCTCACAGCTCAAGGAAGGCCGTTGAGATAGCCCATGCATTGAACGTCGATCCTGTTTGGCTGGCTACTGGTGAGGGGGTGGCTCCGGATTTTTTAAATGACCACGCTTCTGATGGTGTCCCTATGGACTCGATAAATCCTGAGAAGGTTGAGGCATGGGATAGCCGAACCCCATTAGACAAAGACGAGGTTGAGATTCCTTTTTACAAAAGTATTGAGTTAGCGGCTGGATATGGCTGTGATGGAGCTGAGGATGAAAATGGGTATAAGTTACGCTTTTCCAGATCCACCTTAAACCGGTATGGCGTTCACCCAAGCGAGGCCATGGCATTCCCCGTTCACGGAGATAGTATGTCTCCAGTTATACCGAATGGCGCAACAGTATCAGTTAGCACGGGACATAAAAAAGTCATTGATGGCGGCGTGTACGCCATTGAACAAGATGATCTGTTACGGGTGAAAATATTGATGCGCCGCCCAGGTGGTAAATTAATAATCCGTAGTTTTAATTCATCAGATTACCCCGATGAAATAGCGAATGAAGACGACGTTAAAATAATCGGTCGCGTCTTTAACTGGTCTGTTATGGGCTGGTAACCATCCACTCCCCCGCGATAAACCTGCTTCGGCAGGTTTTTTTGTGCCTAATTTTTGTGATCTAGCTATAAAAAACACCCTCAAGTAAAAAATAATTACCCTTTAAATACATAAACATATAGCTTTGTCTATAATTTATATATCTTTGGCTATTTACATGATAAATATCTTTGGCTATATTTATACCCATCGAAGGGCAACCGGAGATAACCATAGTCGAACGGCGCGACTTTAAACCATGCGTCGGGCACTCGGCGGAACCAGCTAGTTAAGTGGTCAATGAGATGCAATTTCATAGGAAATATTCCTTACCCGACGAGGTGTATTTCAAATGAAATTCAGCAACAAATACGTGAAATCAAACTTTAAAAACATCGGTTATGACAATACCAACGGATGCTTATTTAACACAGAGACTGGTGACCCATACACAGCATGGATAGACCACAGGGGATACAAAAGGCTAAACCTTCCGGTGGTTGGCACTGTAATCGAACACAGGGCTATATGGGCGGTGGTTCATGGCAGGTGCCCTGATATGCATATCGACCACATAGACAACGACAAACTTAATAACAGAATCGAAAACCTTCGTGTTTGCACACACAACCAAAACCAACATAACCAAGGGATACGGGCAAGCAACAAAAGCGGATACAAGGGTGTCAGCTGGATGAAGTCAGTAAGAAAATGGCACGCGCAAATTTGCTGCAATAGCAAAGTTACCCACCTCGGACTATATGCCTGCAAAATCGACGCAGCGAAAGCCTATGACCAGGCGGCAAAAGAGCTTCACGGCGAATTTGCATGGTTAAACTTCCCGCATCAATCGTGAACGGGCAACACTGGCGGGATGGGTTGTGTGAGCGCAGATATTTTTATGTACCAACACCAGAACAGGCGCTAAATCGGTCGCGTCTTTATGAAAAGCACCGTTAGTACCGGAGGATTTATGTAGAAGGAAAAGCGGACAGACCGCAGTTGCATCGCAACAATGGTTAGGTAGTGACTAACCCCTGAGTAGCCAGATGGCTAGCCTGTGTAGCGACGGGTCAAGGTTTAGATTACAAGTAGCTCTGGTAAAGCAGCGGGAAAGCCAAGCCCGCACCAGTTATTAGCTGCCGATGGGCATGCAACCTCAAGGGCATGAGCGAGGCCACTGCGAGAGTGTGGCAGCTAATCACAGCCCATTCGGTGAGTGGGCTATGGTGAGTTAACCAGACTTCAACTTAGATACTGGAGATAAATATTCCGAACCACATGAATTGCATTTAAGGGTAGCAATATGAGCACCAATACCAGGGATAGTTTTAACCGACTTAGCACTAAGTGCAGACGCCTTTCCAGACTCATAACAGTGAGCACAAAAGTAGGAATATTTGCAAATGGAATTTTCGGGAAGATTCTTACGATAGATCGTCGTACCAACCATCGGGCTCCACGCTTCATAATCAACGGACTCTCTAAGCCATTTCTCTTTATCAGCATTTTTTGCATTTGCTTCACTGAGAGACTCCTCAAGGAGCATTATCGACTTCTGCTTCTCATTTATGATCTCTAAGAGCTTAGTGTTTTCCATTTGAATATCATGAAGTTTTCTATTTATTTCATAGACTGCATTATCAATAACAGCCTGATTTTTAGCGTCATTAACGGCGTTAAATAGATTAAGGCTTTCTCTGATAGCAGCAATAGCCGCTGGAATTTCACCGAACATAATTAACTTCCATATTGTGGGGGTGAGTTAATTATAACTGTTTTCTGTTGTGGGGGCACGACGGAACCACCTCGCCTGATGTGGTTAAAAGCAGGCATCCAGTCAGTATTGGGATTGGTGAATGCGTAGGCTGATGCGCAAACCCGAGTGCCACCTATTGCCAAGGTAAGGAACGGGGCGGGATACGCTTAATAAGCGCCGCGGCAAAAGCAGGAATTTCAGCACCTGCCACCAATCACCAATACTGACTAACACCCCGCAGCGGGGATAACGGAATAAAGGGCAACAACATGAAATTAAATATCACAGTAGAACTCGACTGGCTCGGCGAAGATGGCGACATAGATGCAGAAGTTAAGCATGAAATTATTAACGGTGTAAAAAAAGCTATCTCCAGGGATTGCCTTGCAAAAGTAGAGAAAGAGGCAAGTGAGCAAATAGATAAGGCTATTGCTGAATCAATTACGTCAGCTCGCCAGGCAATAAATCAAAAGGCCGTTCAGTTCGCCAACGATTGGCTCATGAAAGAAGTCACGGTTACTGATAAGTGGGGTGATGTAAAAGAGCAGATATCTATCACTGATATGGTTAAACGCAGTTTTGATCAGACACTTGAAAAGAAAGTCGATTCAAAAGGTAATTTCACAACTGATAGTTATGGCGGCACGCCGTTAATTAAGTATCTGACAGGAAATTTAATTCAGGAGTTGGTTCAGGAGAGAATCAAGCCTCTTCAGAAGGAAATCGACACTGCGATTGTCAACGCCGTTAACGCCGGTATCCGTAAAAATGTTTCTGACAAATTCGCTGAAATGGTTGTTATCGCAGCCCGCGATAGTAAAGCGATCGAATCAAAGTAACGGACATCACGTAGCACAGGGACGTGCAGGCAGACCCACATGGGTCTTTTTTATTACCTAAATTTCAGGAAATTAAACATGAACAGTGAAGATTTAAAAAAGATTCTTGATGAACATCAGGTGTATTTATCATCGTTTGGCGAACGCGGATCAAGAGCCAACCTGAGCGGTGCCAACCTGAGCGATGCCAACCTGAGCGGTGCCAACCTGAGCGATGCCGACCTGAGACGTGCCGACCTGAGACGTGCCGACCTGAGACGTGCCAACCTGAGCGATGCCACCCTGAGCGATGCCAACCTGAGCGGTGCCGGGGGGGGCGGGGGGGGGGGGGGCGGGGG
>NZ_VKKS01000001.1:371449-709510 GCF_019402645.1 Morganella morganii | reverse complement strand
AGGTGTTGCTGTGTTGAAAAATGTTCCAGCACATATCCGGAACGGGCTAAATTGTGTAAAGAGCGGTGGTGTTACTGTTTTTTGCTATGGACTAGTTCTTCAAATGGAATGCCCAGCAACTGGTTAATTTCTTTGTATCTGGCTGGCGGGATATAGCCCTTTTGTTCCCACTGCCTAACTGCCTGATCGCTAATTTTGAGCAACTTAGCCAGTGCAGGGACGCCGCCTGCTTTTTTGATGGCAGTATCTAATCCGTTCATAGTGTTTTCCCTTTTACTGATTAACACAAGAATAATACAAGTAATACTTTATTTAAGCAAGCGTAACTTGCTGGAACGCTAAAAGCTATGCTTGTATATTGAAGGCATGAAAACTATGCATGACAGAATCAAGCAAGCGAGACTTGCGAAAAAAATGACCCAGGCAGAGCTGGCGGAAAAGGTTGGCGTTACTCCCCAATCCGTTCAGCAGTGGGAGAGCATTACTGAGCCAAAGAAAAACCGAGTGGTTAAAATTGCGGAAATACTAGGTGTTGAGGCTAATTGGTTGCTTTTTGGCTCCGATACCCGAGACGGCATACCTGTAAAAGACTTTAAGCCGAGAGAAGTAGCTGAGTGGGATAGCAGTACGCCTCTTGATGATGACGAGGTTGAGGTTCCGTATTACAAAAGCATAGAGCTTGCCGCCGGTAATGGTTGTAATGGCGGTAGCGATAATAACGGCTACAAACTCCGTTTCTCTCGTTCGACACTTCGTCGCTATGGCATTTCACCGAAAGATGTAGCTTCGTTTCCCGTGCATGGAGAGAGCATGTCGCCGGTAATCCCGAGTGGAACCACCGTGTTCGTGAACTGCGGCGATAAGACCATTGTTGATGGTGGGATTTACTTCATTGAGCAGGACGGCCTGCTGCGGATTAAGCAGCTACTGCGCCAGCCGGGCAAGCTGATCATTCGCAGCTATAACTCAATCGACTTCCCGGATGAAGAAGCTGACCCGACGACGGTAAAAATTGTGGGCAGAGTCTTTAACTGGTCTGTGATGGCGTATTAGTCACGGTGGCCTGACGACACGTTTTAGGGTGTGGTTTAAGAATTATTAAAGGTAATAAGATGATACCAGAACCAATAGATAATGAGCTTCAGGATGAGTTGATATCTTTTTTATTGAGCGGAGAAACCCTGGATAAGTTTTCTTTAAAAAAATATCTGCATAAAGCCGAGTCAATTGATAGGTATGACATCCGCCACATGATTATTGCCCTTGCGCATGCTTCAGCCAGAGATTACAACAAGGCAAATGACTCATTCAGGGTTGCACTACAATCTCATAATGAAAGGGTGCAGAGGAATTATTTAGCGTATTTAAATGGCTCAAAACAAATAAAAAAATATGTCACCGATGTCTATGGGATGATTGGTAATGTATCCTCTCAATTGATCCGGGTGGTTACAGTACCATCCGCAATTTTCTTTGGTGATAAAGAATCGGCAAAGACCGAATTGGAGAAGTTGCTGAAAAACCCTCCATTGCAGGATTTTAACTATCAACATATAATTGACCAATACGAATATTTCGTGAACAACTTTGGTGATTTTATGGCGATAGGAAACATTACTGACAAGGATTTTGATTGGATTAATAATCAAATACTTGAGGTGTGTGAAAAATTAAAAACTCTACCGCTTTCCACCCAGCACTATGTCGACAGAGAGCATGGTGAAGTTGCGTTTATAACTACGGTCTCAACAAGAGACCCTGAAATAATTGCAAACATGGACTTTGAATTGGCGATGTTGATTGCCGAAAATGACTCATTTTTAGAACGAGGAATCACCGGATGGTTCAAGCCTTTTACTGGTGAGGAGGTAGCTTCATTATGAGCGTAAAGCCAAGCGACTTCCTTGATTTTGCCGAAAATGTACTGTCAAATAATAATGAAATAAGTTGCAGGAATGCCATATCGAGGTCTTATTATTCACTCTACCATTCTGTGTGCGAGGAGCTAAAGCATTGCCCGCCAACTTCGCATTATGGAGTTATAAGCTATTTACGAAGCACCAAAGAAAACAATAAAGAATCACTAGATCCTATGGTTATGAGAAAAGTGGCAGCGATATTAGAGCAGACGAAAAAACAAAGGCAAGTTGCTGATTATGACCTCAATCATAGCATTGATGATACTGATGCTAAATCCACAATACTGCTAGTAAAAAAAGGACTGACACTCCTTTAATCCCAGCCATCTGGAATAATAGCCCTCTCCGGAGGGCTTTTTTGTGCCTGTAATCCCCCGCCTGTGTGATCTGCGTCCAATCGTGACGATTTTTTGAAAATAAATTGGTTGTTAAATCAAGCAAATAACAAGTGTTATTGGAATTTCCATAAAATTAAACACAAGTAACTCTTGTTTTAATAAAGCAATGCTTGTATAGTTATTCCATCGACGGAACACACCCCGAGATAATGCTCTTTAAATTTATCGGCGTAAGTCCTGATACGCTTACGTCATGGTGCCGCGCCGGACGCATTTCGTATCAGCGGAAAGACCCGTTCAAAAAGAAGTCACCCTATCTGTTTACAGAATCAGCCTGCCTTGCGGCACTGAGTAATCCGATCAACACTATCGCCGAGAGCGAGATTGATGTGAAAGGAGATCACAAATGTCAATCTTCAAACGTGGTAACTCTTGGTATTGCGACTTCGCGACACCTGGCGGCAAGAGAATTAAAAAGTCGCTTGGTACGTCCGACCGGAAGCAAGCCCAGGAGCTGCACGACAAATTAAAGGCCGAGCAATGGCGAATTGAGCAGGTAGGAGACTTCCCGGACTATACCTATGAGGAAGCCTGCCTGCGGTGGCTTGAGGAAAAAGCAGATAAAAAATCGATAGAGGATGATAAGAACTTTATCGCTTTCTGGCTTGAGTACTTCGAGGGTGTCCGGCTGAAGGATATAACCGAGAATGCTATCTACAAGATCATCAGCAAGATGACAAACAAGCATGCTGAAAACTGCTGGAGAAGGAAAGCCGACACAGCAAAGAGGAAGGGAAAGGAGGTGCCGCTGTTTACAGCGAAGCCTGTCACGACGGCCACAAAGGCGCGATACCTTTCTTTCATTAAGGCGCTACTCAGAGCGGCAGAAAGAGAATGGAAGTGGATAGAAAAGTCACCTGTGATAAAAATCCCCTCTATTCGTGACCGGAGAGTCCGGTGGCTTGAGCCTGTCGAGGCGAAAAGATTGATTGATGAATGTCCTGAGCCATTAAAGTCAGTCGTCAGGTTCGCGCTGTCAACCGGCCTGCGTCGTTCGAACATACTTAACCTTGAGTGGCAGCAGATAGACATGCAACGGAAAGTGGCATGGATTTACCCGGAAGACAGTAAATCAGGTAAAGCGATTGGTGTAGCCCTGAACGATACCGCATGCAGGGTTTTGCGCAGCCAGATTGGTCGTCATCACAAATGGGTATTTGTCCACACGGAACCGTCATATAGGAATGATGGGACACCGGTTGCGGCAGTAAGAAAGATGAGGTCGGATTCTAATACCGCATGGAGAGCAGCATTAAAAAGAGCCGGCATCGATGATTTCCGTTTCCACGACCTGAGACACACCTGGGCAAGCTGGCTGATTCAGTCTGGCGTCCCGCTTTCAGTGTTACAGGAAATGGGTGGGTGGGAGTCGATAGAAATGGTGCGCAGATATGCCCATCTGGCACCAAATCATCTTACCGAACATGCGAAGCAAATAGATGCCATTTTTGACAGTTACGTCCCAAATACGTCCCAAGGTGAAAAACTGGCATCGGGAGATAATCGCTAACTCTTTGATAAGTAATGGTGCCGGATACCGGATTCGAACTGGTGACCTTTTCATTACGAATGAACTGCTCTGCCAACTGAGCTAATCCGGCACACCATTATTACACTCCTGCCCGGCAGGGTTTTCAAGGAAAAATACGGAAATTCCGGCCGGTTTGTCTGTTTTTCCTTCTTTATTCACGCCATCCTTGCGTGATCTGATGCACAAATCCAGTATTTTCCGTTTTCAGCGGGCTGTTACCGGATATGCATGAAATCATGTCTGCTTCTGTAAATCACACCGGCACCAACCAAAGTCAAATAGCCCATAAATATGTTTTTCATTAAAATATATAACCACAAATAGAACTTTAACTGATTAAAATATTCAATTATTTTAAATTAGTCAGATTTTAACATTAATGGAATTATATTAATCAATATGTACATTACAAATATCCTGTTACTATTATTCCGTCAATAGTGTAAACATTTAAGTACAGTATTTTACTTCACTAACATGACTGCAAATGTAAAACCGTGACTTTGATCACCAAAATGCCATGCTAAGGATTGCATAACAATTCACTACTTTAATTAAATATCTTTGTTATTCCCTGCTGTCGCTTACTTTTCATTCATGTAACGTAACACTATCAATGTGATCTTTATCATCAAATTTATCCTGACTGCGTCACATTTTTATTTTTATTCCGGGTTTCAGTTGAAGGATTCAATAAATCATAACGTTTTTCCGTATGATCAATAGAAACAAAAGTTATTATAATCATTGTAATTTATAAAATATTCTAATGTTAATTATTGACTTAATGTTCTTGGTGCATAATTTTGATTAAATCAGAACAGAACTTTTCATCCGTTTTTTATTCATCCTGTAAAGATAGATTTAAATTTTCACTTTATATCCTTATTTACATTTTCTTAATCTGTATAAAGCCACGCATAATAAAATCGCTTTTCATTGCAGTATAACTGCCCGACAGCATTGAATTATTCATATTTACACCGTAATTTAATAATGAGATTTACGTATATTTCACATAAATACACAACAAGACATTAACAAGCGCAATTAATTGAATATAAATAATTATTTAAATTTAAGTGATACAGATCACCCGGTTTACACCCGAACCTAATACACCTTTCTCTTATTTATACCTCCCCCATTCCCTTTTCATTTTTTTTCACGCATGATGATTTCACGCCAAACGAGAAGGATGGCAGCAAAAGAAACAACAGAAAGAAAAAAATAAATTTGAATTAAGACAAGAACACTACCGGATTTACAAATGCTATATCATTCACAAGGCATGAAATTTATAAACAGATAAATGCCTGTGTAAATTATCGAGTTATTATTATAAATAATTGGAGATTTTACCATGATGTATCCAGCAGAACCGTATCGTATTAAAAGTGTTGAAACCGTATCCATGATCCCTCGCGAAGAGCGTATCAAAAGAATGAAAGAGGCCGGGTACAATACTTTCTTGTTAAATTCCAAAGATGTTTATGTCGATTTACTGACCGATAGCGGCACCAACGCCATGTCCGATAAACAATGGGCCGGCATGATGATGGGTGACGAAGCATACGCGGGCAGCGAAAACTTCTTCCATCTGGAAAGAACTGTTCAGGAATTATTCGGCTTTAAACACATCGTTCCTACTCACCAGGGCCGTGGTGCGGAGAACTTACTCTCTTCATTAGCGATCAAACCGGGTCAGTATGTTGCAGGTAACATGTACTTCACCACCACCCGTTATCACCAGGAAAAAAATGGTGCGACATTCGTCGATATCGTCCGCGACGAAGCTCACGATGCGGAACTGGATGTGAAATTCAAAGGCAACATCGACGTTAAGAAACTGGAAAAACTGATTGCAGAGAAAGGCGCGGAAAATATCGCTTACATCTGTCTGGCGGTAACCGTAAACCTGGCAGGTGGTCAGCCGGTTTCCATGGCAAACATGCGTGAAGTCCGCCAGTTATGTGACAAACACGGCATCAAAGTATTCTACGATGCGACCCGCTGTGTGGAAAACGCCTACTTCATCAAAGAGCAGGAAGAAGGCTTTGCGGATGTCTCCATCAAAGACATCGTTCACGAAATGTTCAGCTATGCTGACGGTTGTACCATGAGTGGTAAGAAAGACTGTCTGGTGAACATCGGTGGTTTCCTGTGTATGAACGACGACGACATGTTCTCTGCCGCACGTGAACTGGTTGTGGTTTATGAAGGGATGCCTTCTTACGGCGGTCTGGCCGGTCGTGATATGGAAGCCATGGCTATCGGTTTACGCGAAGCGATGCAGTTCGAATACATCGAGCACCGCGTTAAGCAGGTTCGTTACCTGGGCGAAAAACTGAAAGCAGCCGGTGTACCGATTGTTGAGCCGGTCGGCGGTCATGCTGTATTCCTTGATGCACGCCGTTTCTGCCCGCATCTGACCCAGGATGAGTTCCCGGCACAGAGCCTGGCAGCCAGCATCTACATGGAAACCGGTGTCCGTTCAATGGAACGCGGTATTATCTCCGCAGGCCGTAACAAAGAAACCGGCGACCATCACCGTCCGAAGCTGGAAACCGTTCGTCTGACTATTCCCCGTCGTGTATACACCTATGCACACATGGATCTGGTTGCTGACGGTATTATCAAGCTGTTCAAGCACAAAGAAGACATTAAAGGGCTGAAGTTCATTTACGAGCCGAAGCAGTTACGTTTCTTCACTGCACGCTTTGATTACGTGTAATTATCTGATGACAGAGGCCTCATTATTTTAATGGGGCCTTTTTGTCTCTGCATCCCTATAACAATAAAGAACAAATAAAATCGATAAATATGAATGCTGTTGGTGATATTTATCATTAATAGGAAACTTTTATTATGAGTATTCATAGTGCCGATACAAATAAATCACCCGGACTGACCAGCGGAACCATGCTTGTTATAGCAACAGTCGTTGGCGGCGGTATGTTTTCTTTACCTATTGCGATGGCCGGAGTCTGGTTTTCCGGTGCCGCTGTTATTTTGATTTTAGTTTCAATTATGATGTTACTGACCGGTCTGATGTTAGTTGAAGTTAACCTGCATTTTGAACCGGGCGCCAGCTTTAATACCTTTACAACAGAGTTACTGGGCAAAAAATGGAATATTGTCGTGGGTATCTCCTTCGGGTTTGTACTCTATATTCTGACATATGCCTATATATCCGGGTCATCCGCTGTTCTGGCTCAGACGATATTGAAATATACCGGTGTCGCTCTGCCGATAAAAGCAGCAGTCGTAATTGTCGCCTGTCTGGTGGCCGCGATTGTTTGGTACAGTTCATTATGGGTCGGACGTATTACCACTATTTTAATTTTCGGTAAGTTTATTGCGTTCTTTGCCACCTTCTCCGGTCTGGTCGCGCACGTAGAAATTGCCAACCTGCTGGATTCCGCATCGGTAGCAATACCCGGAACAAAATATCTGCCTTATGTTCTGATGACACTGCCATTCTGCATTATTTCGTTCGGCTTCCATGGTAACGTGCCGAGCCTGGTGAAGTTATACGGCAAACCAAAGTTCCGTTTTATTACCCGTTCAATCATTATCGGGACAATATTTGCGGTGCTGTTGTATATCTTCTGGCTGGGTGTCACGATGGGCAACATCAGCCGTGCCAATTTCTCCCCGATTATTGCCAAAGGCGGGAACATTGATGTGTTCGTTGAGGCTATCGGTGGCGTGATGTCAGGGAAAACCATGGATCTGATCCTGACATTCTTCGGTAACTTTGCAGTGGCCAGTTCTCTGCTGGCAGCAACACTCGGCCTGTTTGACTATATTGCCGACCTGCTGAACTTTAAAAATGACAGCGCCGGCCGTTTCAAAACTGCAGTCGTCACTTATCTGCCACCGGCTGTGGTGTGTTTCTTCTTCCCGAACGGATTCGTTTATGCCATCGGTTATGCCGGTCTGGCCTTTACCATCTGGAGTGTGATTTTACCGCCGTTCCTGATAAAAGCCTCCCGCAAACGCTACAGCGACAGCGATACCATTTACCGCTCACCGTGTAATAACGCGGTACTGAATCTGGTGATTGTCTGTGGTGCGGTTGTGTATCTGACGGTGATTCTGGACGTGTTCGGCTGGCTGCCGACATTTAAATAAGAGGTTACAGACGGCCGGATGCAGATAATGCTCCGGCCGCTTGTGCAGCGGTTCTCTCTGATCTGCCGGGAGGCAAATCATGTATTTCACCCTGTTACACTGGCAACATCCGCTGTTTACCCGCCGGCAGGCGCTGCGGCTGTTTATTCAGGTACAGCGCGCCGTTCATATGACGCGCAGGGAGAGACGGGAACGCCGGATCAGAAAAAACGCATCGGAATAAGAGCGGAAAACTGATCGATTTTTTTTATAAACTTACGGTAAAACGCTTTCATAGTCTCTCCAAAACCGTGATGACTATCACGTACCGCGTATCTTACTCATCCCGCTTCGTCGTGCAAGGTTCTGTGCGCATTTTTTCATCTCTGCCCGGTGTAAAAAAATCACGACACTTTATCACTCAAAATTCAACTCTGTGATAAGGTTATGCAATCGTTTGTTCGCTGCATTTACAGGATAAATCATGCAAAAACCTTTATTTATCGGCACGTTGTTGTCTGCATTCTTTTTCAGTGGTTTACACCCCGCACTGGCGCTGACCTCACAACAGGCAGCCGAAAAGCTCGCACTGACAGAACTGGCGGAGACCTACAATCCGGCACAGATTTCCGCACTGACACAACAACCGGAGGCAAACCGGTTCGATGCGCTGATGATCACCATCGGGGCGCTGACAGCAGATGACCTGAAAAACCCGGCAGCAGAGAGTGATAAGCTTCAGGCCTTTGTCGATGCACAACAGCAGAGCCATACCCGCTATCTCGGTAATGTGTCGGATAAGAATATTGTGCCGCGCCTGTATACCGCCCGGAAAACTGCCGTGTTCCCGAATGATCCGGCGACACTGAAAACCCTGAATAACTTTATTGATAAGGGCTATACCAGCGGCTATAACCTGGTCGATACCCGCGGGGAATCCGGTTTTGATAAAACACGGATGATCCGCTACGGCCATAATGATATCGATCACGCTGCCCAGCTGATTTACCTGCTGCGCCGCGAAGGGTTTGATCCGAAAGTGCAGCTGACGCCGAAATCGTCCGCATTTCTCTATCTGGATGAATGGGGTGAGGCGGATTATCCGGTTACCACGCTGAAAAGCGGCAAAAAAGTGGCGATCGCCAGTGAATATAATCTCGACCTGGAATTTCCGTCAGTTGAAGAACGTAACCGCTTTCAGAACCTGATTGATCAGTACGCCAAAAAAAATACTGCTGACCAGAAAGGGCTTATCCGCGCCGCCTGGTGGCAGCCGTTCTACCGCAGTTATGTACCGGCGGAGGGCTATGATGAGGTGACCGAAACCCGTGTGACCGCTGGCCACTATCAGGCTGATTTGATGGCACTGCCGGAAAATGCGGAAAAACAGGCGGAAAATATCCGCAAAGCAAAAAGCGGGATGCAGGTAACAAGCGAAAAAGTTTGGGTAAATCCTTCTTTTTACCGTTATCTGCAGGGGGATTATAAGTAATCCTGCTCCCGTTAATCGTCTGATATGCGAGGTTTGCGATAGCGGGTAAAAGAACGAAAAGCATGCGAGCCATGGATGGCGAGCCTGAGCGTACAGGGACTGTATTCACCGCGACTTTTCGTTTTTCCCGCTATCAGTGAACCGGGAAGATCCTCCCCGGTTTTATTACTCAGCTGCCGATAAACAGCCCGGCAATCGTTGCCGCCATCAGGTTGGATAACACCCCGGCAACCAGCGCTTTCATACCAAGGGTGGCAATCTCTTTGCGCCGGTTCGGGATCAGACTGCCGATGCCGCCAATCGCTATCGCCACTGTACCGAAGTTGGCAAATCCGCACAGAGCAAACGAGAGGATAATCTGTGTCCGCTCAGTCATCGGCAGGCCGGTGGCCGCCACCACTTCATTCCCCTTCAGGTATTCCGCCAGATTGGCATAAGCAAAAAATTCATTGATAACAATTTTCTGCCCGATAATAGCACCGGATGTCAGTGCTTCATTCCACGGGATCCCCATCAGCCACGCCAGCGGTGACAACAGATAACCGAGGATCAGTTCCATGCTCAGATCCGGCAGGCCGAACCAGCCGCCGACGCCGCCGAGTAATCCGTTTAACAGGGCCACCAGGCTGACAAATGCCAGCAGCATCGCACCGACCGCCAGAGCCATATTCAGGCCGTTAATCGCCCCTTCTGCCGCCGCGTCAATAATATTCGCCGGACGGTTTTCCTGCACCGGTTTGGCATTGGATTCATCTGCGGTCGGCTGCGTTTCCGGGATCATCAGTTTGGCAAACAGTAACCCGCCCGGCGCCGCCATAAAGGACGCAGCCAGCAGGTATTCCATTTTCACCCCCAGAGACGCATAGCTCACCAGCATCGTACCGGCAATAGATGCCAGTCCGCCGCACAGTACAGCAAACAGTTCTGAGCGGGTCATGCTGTTAAGATAGGGTTTGACCAGCAAGGGGGCTTCAGTCACGCCGAGGAAAATATTGGCCGCCGAGTTCATCGATTCTGCCCGGCTGGTTTTCAGCAGACGCTGTAACGCCCCGCCGACCCAGCGCACAAGGATCTGCATAATCCCCAGGTAATAAAGTACCGCTGACAGCGCAGAGAAAAAGACAATGATCGGCAATACGCGCAGCGCTATCACAAACCCGCCGCTGCCGAATACCTCAAACATTTTGTCAGAAACCAGTCCGCCGAAAATAAAGGATGTTCCGGCATTATTGAAATTGATCACCGTGGTGACCGCTTCCGCCATCACAAATAAAACGTGCTGCCCGGCCGGGGAGTAGAGAATTAATCCGCCCAGCGCCAGTTCAATGGTAAAGGCCAGTATTACCGTGCGCAGATTAATCGCGCGGCGGTTTTCAGACAGTAAATAACCTATTCCCAGCAGTATCACGATCCCGAGAATTCCGATTGCTGTATTCATAGTGTGTAATCCGGTAAAAACCCTGAGTGAAAAATCCGCCGGCAGCGGCGGCATAAAAACCAAACCGTGTTAACATGCTGACCAACAAATACCGACCCTTCACACGGTTTGATTGAGAGGAGAGTGCTTTTATGGCAGTTGCAATTCAGGCAAGCGCAAACGATTTCGCAGAAACCATTATTATGCCCGGAGATCCCCTGCGCGCCAAGTTTATTGCTGAACATTATTTATCGCAGGCGCGGGAAGTAAACAGTGTGCGCAATATGCTGGGTTATACCGGAGAATACAAAGGCAAACGGATTTCGGTGATGGCCCACGGCATGGGTATCCCCTCAATTTCAATGTATGCTTATGAGTTAATTCAGGATTTCGGTGTGAAAAACCTGATCCGTATCGGTACCTGCGGTGCGGTACGGGATGATGTGTCACTGATGGATGTAGTGATTGCCATGGGCGCAAGTACCGATTCCAAAGTTAACCGTGACCGTTTTTACGGCAACGACCTGGCTGCGCTGGCGGACTGGGATCTGCTTGCATCTGCGGTGAAAACAGCTGAACGTCTGCAATTACCGGTCAAAACCGGCAATGTGTTCACCGCTGATCTGTTTTATACCACCCGCCCGGAGCTGTTTGCGGTGATGGAGAAGTACGGTATTCTCGGGGTGGATATGGAAGTCGCCGGGCTGTATACCGTCGCGGCAGAGCTGGGGGCACGGGCACTGGCGATACTCACCACATCTGATCATATTAAAAACGGCGGTAAACTGACTATCGGTCAGCGTCAGAACACGATGCACAATATGATCGAGCTGGCGCTGGAAACGGCTCTGACACTCTGATAAGTACCGGAAAAGAAAAAGCGCCTTAACGGCGCTTTATCAGAATCAGAATTTACTCTGCAGATTTCGGTTTATGTACAATATCTGCGTAATGGCTTTTGTCATCCGGTTTCGGATAGACGCGGTAAATATATTCATCCGGCGTCACTTTGATATTTTCTACCACACGGGTAAACAGAACTTCCCCTTTGTCATTTTTACCGGTCAGAGTCCGGGTTTTACCATCGGCGCTGAATGACCAGTCCCCCTGTAATTTCAGCTTACCTTCCGGGGTATACATTTTGACAGAACCGTCTTTTTCATAATCAGCCAGCCCGAAGAAGCCGGCAACAGTTTCATCGGTGGCAGGAATTGCATTACCATCCTGATCCAGGGCTTCAGTGGTTACCCATGTTTTACCAATCAGATAATCCGCCGTATTTCCGGATTTCAGTGCAGTGGCTGCAACCGTTTTTTCCTGAGCAGATACGGGTGTCTGCGCTGCCATTGCTGAAAATGAATATGCCGCTGCGATAATACCGGCAATCACTGTCAATTTTTTCATATCAGTTCCCTTTGTTATTCAGCTTATTGTCTTTGTGTTAATAACAAGTTCAAATATTAATGATAGGCGGATAAATGTTGTTCGCTCATTTTTTATGTAAGGAATTATAAAATTACTTAAATATCTGCTTTATTTCTGACACAAATTGCCCTGCATTATTCATCCGGAATATGGAGAAAAAATGAAGAAATGTGCAGATATTATGATGAATTGTGCAGGGATTATGATTTCACCGTCAGTAAGGGTAAAACGGATTGCCTCCGCAGACGGCATCGGCAATGATGATACCAACAGCGAAATGAAGTATCAGAAATTAAATCCAAAAGGAATATTAATATGAAAAAGATCATTGCCAGTGTTATCGGATTGAGTTTGTTAGGTGCAGGGTTTACTGCGGCTGCCGCACCAGCCCCGGCAAATCAGCCACAGCAGAATGGTCAGTACATGGATGGTAACGGCAATCATCAGCGCGGTAACGGCTATTGTGATGGTAACGGCGGACGCCACATGAAGCGCGGAAACCATGACGGACGCGGTTACCAAAAAAACCGGGCACCGGTTTTTCAATCCTCACTGACAACCGCCACGCCGGGCGAAGCGCTGAAAAAAATGAGCGCGGATGCCCCGGCAATCAATAAAGACGGTAAACAGTATTTTGTGCGTGCCAGTGTCCGTGATATCAATGGTAACACGCTGTATCAGTCTTCATTATCCACCACAACGCCAAAAGAAGCACTGGTGAAAATGGCGGGTGATGTTCCGGCTGCCGCATCCGGTCAGCAGTATTATGTCCGTGCCGGTATTATGGAAATTCTGCCGGTTAACACCGCACAATAATCCGCATACAACAGAAACAAAAACACCGCGTACTGACGCGGTGTTTTTTATTATGGCTGATATCAGCTTGCCAGAATCCGGGATTTGCGGCGCACCGCAGATAACAGCATATAAATTGCGGTCGACAACAACACAATAAAGAAGAAATTCATAATGCCATCCGGCTGTTTCATAAACTGCCCGGCCACCAGCGGGCCCGCCGCTGAACCGATACTGTAACAGAACAGCATCACCTGTGTTGCCGCCACAATCACATTCGCGGTGAGCGTGTCACACGCCAGCGTGATCGCCACCGGATACAGGGCAAAGGAGGACATGCCCAGCAATGTCAGCGCTGCCACCATCACCAGATAATGGCCGGAAAGATAAATCATTCCTATCGCAAATACCCCGGCGAGAGACACCATGGACAGCAATAATACTTTGCTCATCCGGGAAGATAGCTTACTGATCACCGGCTGGATAATCATCCCGCCGAGGATAATCGCCGCCATCAGACCACCGACCTGCTCCGTGCTGTAATGCTTTTCCTGCAACGCCAGCGGCATCAGACCGTAAATGGTGCCCATCACAATACCGGACGTCATGCAGCCGACCATGGCCGGTTTGCTCAGACGCAGAATCTGTTTCAGGGATAAGCTTTTATGCCCGCCGTGACACACCGGCTGCGCTTTGGAAAACAGCGGCGGCAATACCGCGGTAAACAGCAGAATCATCACCACCACAAACGGCACCACGCCTGCGGTTCCGAACACACCAATCGCCAGCTGACCCAGCGTTGTACCACCGTACAGTGCAGTCATGTAAAAGCTCAGGCGTTTGGCGCGGACGGCCGGGTTATCACCGATCAGCAGCCAGGATTCAATCACCACAAAAATACCGGCAACCGCCACCCCGGCCAGCATACGGGATGCCAGCCATGCACTGAGGCCGGTATAAAACGGCAGGACCGCTACCGTTGCCGCCAGTGCCAGCACAAAGAGAATAAAGGAACGGCGGTGACCGATGCGGGCAATCACCGGCTCAATCAGCATCGAACCGAGTAATAAACCAATATAGTAAGCACTGGCTAACCAGCCGGCATAATCGGTACCTATAGCAAAATGGCCCAGTGATAACGGGATCAGGCTCATCAGATAACCGGATGCAATCGCAAATAACGTCAGACCTGCGACAGGAATTAGCACACTGTCAGGACGCGGCGTGCGGGTGCTGTGACTCACTGCTTTTCTCCACCTAAAACAAAAAATCAAAAAAACATGACGCTGCTTTTTTTCTCAGGCTGTTTCATCGCCAAAATGGTTGATGACGGGTCATTGATAGAAGCAGTGGATTGTGAATTTATGTCTGAAACGGAGCGGAATATAGCCCCTTGTGAGGGAAAAATGAAATCAAAAAAACTAATGGCTGCGAGTAGTTTTTGTTATGGAAGGAAATAACAGAGGAATATGGGGTTTCCTCTGTTATTCACGGTATTTTCATATGCAGATTAACAAAAAAATAACTTATTTTTCCTTATCTGTATCTGCCGGTAACAACGAAATCACGGTTTCCAGCGCATCGGGAATAACACTGCCGTGTGATTTTCCGGGGAAAACCCGGAACTGACACTGTTTGTCCCGCCGTTGTAACTGCTCACAAACTTCCCGCGCGGTAATCTCACTGTAACGGACGGACAAATTGTGTTTCTGCTCCTCACTCATTTTGCTCAGATCCGGTTTTTCTTCCAGTCCGCCCTGAGTAATGGTCAGCCGGATATCCGGCGGAAGGCGATCAAAACGTTCTGCTGTCATATAGGTGCCATGACCCCACCACAGGGACGGGCTGGCACTGATGTAATCGGTAAACAATCCGAGTTCATCCGTGGCAGTCCGCAGTACAAACAGCCCGCCGAGGCTGTGACCAAAAAAGTAGCGGCGGCTGTTAACAGAATAGTGACTGCTTACCCACGGAATAACCTGTTCACGGATAAACTGCCGGAAAACCAGCTCACCGCCGCCTGCTGTAAACTGTTCGCCGGTCGCAGCCGGTGTGTAATCAAACGTGCGGGTTTTCGGATATGCCTGGTCTGAAGGATAGCCAATTCCCACCACCAGCGGCAGCGGCCGGTTTTTTCCGGCACTGAGCCGGTTAACCATCATAGGGAACTGGCCGTTACCATCGAGCATATAGAGCACAGTGTACACCGTCTGCGGCTGTTTCGGCTGCGCAATATAGAGGCGGTAATGACGATCACCATTCTGCATCTCTTGATGCGTTACCGTAAACTGCTGCTCCGCCGCTTTACTGAGCGGCGTGATCTCCTGCGAGGGCCGGGCCATCAGGGGGGATACAACCATCAGGCAACAGATCATCATTATTTTTTTCCGCATCCTGACTCCGGGAAAATTAATTTTACTACCGTGCTCCGGCTGATACCGCACAGAACGAAAAGGCGCTGTCACATCCTTGTCCGCGAAATCGGCTGAATCATCCGGTTTGTGGCAAGGCGGCAACCGAAGGAAACCGGGGAGCATACAAAGGTATGTAACCCGGTTTCCTGAGAGCAGCCAACGCCGCCACGGGGCGAAGGATGACGCGTAATCAGAAATTCAGTTTCAGATTAGCCCAATACCGGCGCCCTTCATCGATCTGCCAGTTCCCGTTAGTATCGATATCATCCCCTTTCTCATTGGCGATGTTCAGTACTGCGAAGTTCAGCAGAGCGTTCGGCATGACCTGGTAGGTCATCCCCAGGTCGAGAGTGGTGATCCCGCTGCGTTCACGCGGCTGTTTTGCCCCGTTACGCTGTGCTGCCCAGACCTGTTTGCCGGTGTAATTCGCCTGAGTATAGAAGCTCATATCCGGGCGGTACTGCCAGTCAAGTTTGGCATTCGCCATATGACGCGGTGTCATTTCCAGCGGTTGTCCTTTCAGGGATTTGCCGTTGAGTTTTTCATCGTCACTCTTACGTTCGGAATCTGTGAAGGTGTAGTTCAGGTTCAGGTTCCACTTCTCTGCCACCGGAATACGGGAGGCCATTTCCACACCACGGATATTCGCTTTACCCACGTTATCGTAGATAAACATGTTCAGCCCGGTCAGCGGATCCGTTTCGCCGGCCACCTGGTAGCTGGTCAGCTTGTTTTTAAATTCGGTGTTAAACAGGGTTGCACTGACAGAGAAACCGGATTCATGGTCATAAGCGATACCCAGTTCTTCCGTCACGCTGGTTTCCGGTTTCAGGTCACGGTTACCGTACATGATAGCCGCACCACCCTGTGTCAGGGTGCCGAAGTTCGGGCTTAACTCACGCAGTGTCGGGGCACGGAAGGCTTTCGCCACACCGCCTTTGATAGTGATTTCATCCGTCAGTTTATACACGGCATACGCACGCGGGTTCCAGTGCTTACCGTAAAATTCGTGGTCGTCCATACGCAGACCGCCGGTCAGCGTCAGGTCGTCGGTCACACTGAATTCATCTTCCACAAACAGGGCTTTCTGGTCAGCGGTGATTTTTTCGGTGACAGTCTGTTTGTTTTTAATTGCAGAATCATCTTTCAGTTTGGCGTACTGATATTGTCCGCCGACAGTCAGAATGTTGGACGGCAGGAATGCCGTGACTTTTCCGTCAACCACAGTATTAGTGACTTCCGGCTGACGGGCTTCATACGCCATCACCCAGTCTTCACTGACTTTGTTCCATTTACCGGTGTTGGTTTTACGGACGGTGTTTTCCTGATACACACTCACTTCACTGTTGATCTCATCCCAGTCACCTTTCCAGGTCAGCGCCCAGTGATTACGATCGTTGTGTACTTCAGATTTGTTATTCTTCTGCTTCAGCCCGCCGCGCTCGGAGTAATCATCAATGGATTTCCCCGGGGTGGATGTATGTTCCTGTGTGCTGCGGCCGGCTTCAGCGAGGAATTTCTGTCCTTCAACCGGCGTAAAGGCCAGTTTGGCGGTGATATTTTTATCGTCTTTACGCGGCGTACCTTCCTGTAAATGGTCTTCGCGGCGATAGTTCAGCCCGCCGTACACCTGTAACCCCAGCTTGTCTTTAATCAGCGGCCCGGAGACATAGAAATCCGTGTTTGCGGAGTTACCGTAATCTTTACTTTCCTGAATAATACCGCCCATTCCCATTGAGCCGTGCCATTCATCTGCCACTGCTTTGGTAATGATGTTAATCACACCACCCATGGCATCAGAACCATACAGGGAGGACATCGGTCCGCGGATCACTTCAATACGCTCAATGGCTTCCACCGGCGGGATAAACCCGGCTTCATAACCGCCGCTGCCGTTCGGGCGGGATTCACGGCTGTTCTGACGACGACCGTCCACCATAATCAGGGTGTAATCCCCGGACAGACCACGGATGCTGATATCCGGCTTCATGCTGCCACCGATCACACTGACCCCTTCCACATCTTTCACCATATCAATCAGGTTGGCAGCCGGTTTATTTTGTAACTGCTCTTTAGTGATAACGGTGATACTCGCCGGTGCATCGCGCATTTCCTGCGCAAAACCGGAGGCGGTAACCACGATGGTGTCATCTTTATTTTCAGCATAAGCGGCGGTGGCCGCTGACATAACAGCAACAGCAAGCAGTGAGCGTTTGAATGAGGCGTTCATATTATTCCCTGACTGGATTGATATTTTTTATTTGAAATATTAAATGAGAATGATTAATCCTATCATTGATATATGACATTGAGAATATGATCGCAAATGAAAATTATTATCACAATGATAATAAATTGCTGTGATATCGTTAAACAGGAAAGTAAAGCTGGAGAGTAAACAGCAGGAATGAAAATCGCAGGACAAAAAAATGCTGCAAATTCAGATAAATTTGCAGCCTTCTAACAAAGTACCAAAGTAAATAGTGAGGGATAACAGATAAATAAAATTAACACATTCTCGTCAGGAAAATCTGCTCATCACCGAGTGGCGGATAACCAATGTCGGTGTGTAACACGGCGGACAAAACGGCAGCGTCTGTGAGGACGCCAGCGCCAGTGCCAGCTGTGTTGCTGTCTGAGCCATCATGTCAACAGGATAACGTATTGTGGTCAGACGAGGTTGGATATATCGTGCGATCATGCTGTCATCAAAGCCGATAACAGAAATATCTTCCGGCGCGCGCAGCCCGTTCGCCTCAATCACTGACAACGCCCCCGCCGCCATAAAATCATTGTATGCCACCACTGCTGTTACCGGCAGTGACAGTGACAAAATGGCACTCATCGCCGCTTCCCCGCCCTCTGCTACCGGTTCACCGGCAGCAATATAAGCATCCGGCAGATCACAACCGACCTCAGTCAGTGCATCGCGATATCCCGCCAGCCGCTGCGTACTGTCTTCAATAGTATGTGATGACGATAAGCAGGCAATATGGCGGTGTCCCTGTTTCAGCAGATATTGTGTGGCAAGCTGAGTTCCGCGCCGGTTATCCAGGGCGACACAGCGGTTTTCCAGCCCCGGGATCATACGGTTGATAAAGACCATTGACGGCATTTCCGCCGCATAGCCGCGCAACTCTTCATCACTCAGTGCTTTGGCATGGATCACACAGGCATCACAGCGACTGTTCATCAGCAGTTCAATGCCGCGCCGCTCATCCTTCTGCCGGTGATAACCGTTGCCGATTAAAAGATGTTTCCCGTGCTGATGTGCCACCTCATCCGCCGCTTTGACCAGAGAGCCGAAAAACGGATCGGACACATCTCCCACCAACACGCCGACAATATCACTGCTCTGGCTGACCAGTGCCCGCGCCGCAGCATTCGGGCGGTAAGCCAGTTCCTTCATGGCCGTCTGAACCGCACGGACAGATTCCGCCCCGGCTTTCGGTGACTGATTGATAACCCGCGAGACGGTTGCCACTGATACCCCCGCCAGTTTTGCGACATCTTTAATGGTTGCCATTTACCGCTCCGTTATTATTTTGTGATCCCGGTACTTGCCATCCGGCGTAACTCTGCTAATTTTTATTATCTTTTACTAAAAATTTTACCGGATTTTACTATGGAAACTGTCACTTACCCTGATTTCGCCAGACTGGAGATCCGCACCGGCCGGATCACGGATGTCAAACGTCACGAAAATGCCGATAAACTCTATATTGTTCAGATAAATGTCGGTGACCGCTCACTTCAGACCGTCACCAGTCTTGTGCCGTATTATACAGAAGAAGAGTTACTGCATAAGCAGGTCGTGGTACTGTGCAATCTGCAAAAAGCCAAAATGCGCGGCGAAACCTCTGAATGCATGCTGCTGTGCGCCGAAACCGATGATGGCTCAGAGAGTGTCCTGCTGACTCCGGAGCGCGTTATGCCCGCCGGTGTCCGTATTGTCTGATAAAACAGAAGTGGCTCACAACAGTGAGCCACTCTTTAAAACACAAACCGGTACACTGTCACACTCTCCCGCTGTTCCCCTGCCGCTGAAATTCCCCTGACCGCAACCGGCCAGTGCGGGTGATTCGGCCCGTCCGGGAAATACTGGGTTTCCAGCGCCAGCCCGGCATAATCCTCATAATCGCCGTATTTTCCGGGCTGACCACCGAGATAATTGCCGGTATAAAGCTGTATGCACGGCATAGTGGTAGCAACTTCCAGACACACATCCCCTGCCGGTGACCAGTATGCCGCGACAGTCTGTTTTCCGTCACACAGCACCGGATCCGGCACAAAGGCGTGATCAAACCCTTTTGTCTGCTGTTGTGCCGCCTCTGACATAAAACCCTGAGACAGCGCCCTGCGGGTACGCAAATCAAACACGGTGCCGGCCACCGGACAGAGCGTGCCGTCCGGTAAATTCTCCGCATTCAGTCCCAGCCGCTTATCCGCCCGGATCTGTATATCCCCCTCAGTAACCTTCACACCGCTGTTTTCACCGGCAAGGTTGAAATAGGCGTGATTGGTCAGACTGACCGGGCAGGCTTTATCTGTCTGTGTACGGTATGTCAGGCGGACTTCGTTTTCCGGTGTCAGCTGCCAGGTGACTTCTGCGGTGAGGTTGCCGGGAAAGCCCTGGTCGCCATCCGGAGAATGCAGGGAAAATGTCACTGAGTCCGCTGAACGGCGGCGGATCTGCCAGCGCCGGTGACTGAAGTTATCCGTTCCGCCGTGCAGGCAGGTGGAGCCTTCATTACAGGCGAGCGGATAAAACTGTCCGTTCAGGGTAAAACCGCCACCTGCAATCCGGTTGGCAAAGCGCCCGACCGTTGCACCGAAATAGGCAGTCTGACGCGCAAACCCGGCGCTGTCTGCCACGCCGCATACCACATCCCGCACACCGTCTGCCAGCGGCAATTCACAGCTGAGCCAGGTCGCGCCGGTATCCGCAATACTGATGCGCATACCGTTGCGGTTGGTCAGGATCACAATCTCTGCCGGTCTGCCATCTGCTGCCGGTTCCGTAGTGAGCGACCGTTCAAACAGGCGCTGCTGCATATGAGTCATATTGCCTCCGTTCAGCGGATCACACCGGCACCGTCACCGGCACGGCAAACATAAATATCCGCTGTCAGCCCGGAAAATGCGGTATAGTTCCGGCTGATTGCTTCGGTGACCGGCGTAACATGTTCCGGTTTCACCAGCGCCACCACACAGCCGCCGAAGCCGCCGCCGGTCATACGCACACCGCCCTCAGAGCCGATCACATCACTGATGAGCGCCACCAGCGCATCAATTTCAGGCACAGTGATTTCAAAGTCATCACGCATGGAGTAATGGGATTCCGCCATCAGCTGGCTGAGGCGCGGTAAATCTCCCTCTTTCAGGGCTTCCGCTGCTGCCAGTGTACGGAGATTTTCGCTGATCACATGACGGGCCCGTTTCGCGGTCACCGCATCCAGCTCATGAGCATGTGCCGCGAACTGCTCCATTGTCACATCCCGCAGCGCCGGAACGCCGAAAAATGCCGCCGCTGCTTCACACTGACGCCGCCGGGTGTTGTATTCGCTGTCCACCAGCCCGCGTTTTTTGTTGGAGTTAATAATCATCACCACACTGTTTTCCGGCATGGCAACCGCCCGGGTTTCCAGGCTGCGGCAGTCGATCAGCAGTGCATGCCCGGCTTCACCACAGGCTGAAATCAGCTGATCCATAATGCCGCAGTTACAGCCGACAAACTGGTTCTCCGCCTGCTGCCCGTTCAGGGCAATGGTTTCCCGGCTGACGGGTAAATTATAAAGGGCTTTGACGGTCTGGCCGATCACCACTTCCAGCGAGGCGGAACTGCTCAGTCCGGCTCCCTGCGGCACGTTGCCGCTGACGGCAATATTCATCCCGCCGAACACAACACCGCGCTCCGCCAGGAATTTGATCACACCACGGATATAATTCGCCCACAATTTATTATCCCGGTATTCAATCGGTTGTGAGAGATCAAACTCATCGCGATCATTATCATAATCCGCTGCCACCACGCAAACCTTCTGATCATCACGCCGCGAAGCTGCCGCCACGGTGCCGAAATCAATGGCACACGGCAGTACAAAACCGTCGTTATAATCTGTGTGTTCACCAATCAGATTCACGCGGCCCGGTGCCTGAATCAGCATGTCAGGGGATGCGCCGAAGCACTGCTCAAAGGCATTTTGTGCCTTGCTGATAACTGTTTTCATCGGAAGCCTCAGATTATAAAGGGGTTTTAAAATGGTGGTCGCTGATTGCACGCAGCTGTTCTGCGGCCTGCTCCGGCGTCAGATCCCGCTGGCTCTCCGCCAGCATTTCATAGCCGACCATAAATTTGCGCACTGTCGCGGAACGCAGCAGCGGCGGGTAATAGAGTGCATGTAACTGCCAGTGTTCCACCGGTTCGCCCTGCTGAAAATACGGGGCAAAATGCCAGCCCATGGAGTACGGGAAGGCGCAGCGGAACAGGTTATCGTAGCGGCTGGTGAGTTTTTTCAGTGCCGTGGCGAGATCATCCCGCTCTGCATCCGTCATGTCTTCCATCCGGGTGATCACGCGGTGTTTCGGCAGAAGCATGGTTTCAAACGGCCACGCTGCCCAGTACGGCACCACCGCCAGCCAGTGCTCTGTTTCCGTCACTGTACGGCTGCCGTCTTTCAGTTCCGCCTGTGCATAATCAAGCAGCAGGTTACTGCCGTGCTGCTGAGAATAGTCGCGCAGCAGTCTGTCCTTGCGGCTCAGGGCATCGGGCAGAAAATCACTTGCCCAGATCTGACCATGCGGATGCGGCTGCGAGCAGCCCATCAACTCCCCTTTGTTTTCAAACAGCTGCACCCAGAGGTATTTCTCCCCCAGTTCCTGTGCCTGCGCCTGCCAGGTATCAATGACGGCACGGATTTGTGCCACCGGCAGTTCCGGCAGGGTTTTGCTGTGATCGGGGGAGAAACAGAGCACACGACTCAGTCCGCTGACGGCCTGTGTCTGAAATAACGGATGCGTGTTTTCCGGCTGCGTGCAGGGCTGCGCTCTCAGCGCGGAAAAGTCATTCTGAAAAACATACGTGCCGGTATAGGCGGGATTGGTATCGCCGCTTACCCGGGTATTTCCCGGGCACAAAAAACAGTCCGGGTCATAAGCCGGTAAGTCCGCCACATCAGCGGCTTCATCTCTCCCCTGCCACGGACGTTTTGCCCGGTGGGGGGAGACTAAAATCCACTGTCCCGTTAACGGGTTATAGCGGCGGTGAGGGCAATCAGACGGATCAAAAGTCATCATAGACACAATTCTCTCTGACGATGAAACGGGTTAGCGATGATTGTCCTCAGGCGTCACCGGTTTTCGTACTTCGTCAGTCTGCGTAACCTTCCGGGTTCTGCTGCTGCCAGCGCCAGGCATCCTGCGCCATGTCATCAATAGTACGGACAGCACGCCACTGCATATCGCGGGCGGCTTTTTCCGGGCTGGACCAGCACTCGGCGATGTCTCCCGGACGGCGGTCACATACCGCATAAGGGATCGGTTTACCGGCTGCTTTACTGAATGCCGCGATCATTTCCAGCACACTGGTGCCTTTGCCGGTGCCCAGGTTATAGATATGCAGCCCGGCAGACTGTGCCACGGTTTTCAGTGCCGCGACATGGCCGTCCGCCAGATCCATCACATGGATATAATCACGCACCCCGGTGCCGTCAGGCGTAGGGTAATCGTTTCCATAGATACTGACCTTTTCACGGCGGCCGATAGCAACCTGAGTGATATACGGCGTCAGGTTATTCGGGATACCTTTCGGATCCTCGCCCATCGTGCCTGCCGGATGCGCCCCGACCGGGTTGAAATAACGCAGCAGTGACACAGACCAGTCATTATCGGCGATCAGCACATCGTTCAGAATGCGCTCAACCATGTACTTACTGGTACCGTAAGGGTTTGTGGTGTTGCCGATAGCTGATTCTTCGGTGATCGGTACACTGGCCGGATCGCCGTAAACTGTGGCGGAAGAGCTGAAAATAATCCGTTTTACCTGCGCCCGCTTCATGCTGCGCAGCAGAACCAGCGTGCCGTTGATATTGTTATCATAATACTCAACCGGTTTTTCCACGGATTCACCCACGGCTTTCAGACCCGCAAAGTGAATCACCGCGTCGATACGGTGCCCGGCAAATACGCTGTCAAGAAAGGCTTCATCACGGATATCCCCCTGATAAAAAACAGGTTCTTTTCCGGTAATTGCGGTGATCCGCGCCAGAACTTTTGCATTGGCGTTACACAGATTATCCACAATAACCGGTGTCATGCCTGCATTCATCAGTTGTACACAGGTATGGCTGCCGATATAGCCCATACCGCCGGTAACAAGAATTTCCACATATACCTCTCAGGCTTTGTAATGTATTCAGAGAAAACCAAAGTATAACGTGAGGACGGAGAAGATTCTAACCATGAATACTTTTTGAGTCTGTGATAGCGATCTTATTTGTGTAAACGTTTACACTGGTGCACTGAATGGTTTTTACTAAAAGCTTCTGTGCTACTATAAATGGCTGTTACTTACTGCCTGAATTACGCCTGTTGCCCTGCCGCAGTTCCCGGCCGGAGGAGAAATAACAAAAAATGGCTACGCTAAAAGATATTGCCCGGCAAGCCGGTGTCTCACTCGCGACAGTGTCCAGGGTGCTGAATGACGACCCGACACTCTGTGTGAAAGAAGAAACCAAGCTGCGCGTTCTGGAAATCGCCGAAAAACTGGAGTACACCGTTTCCGCACAGCGCCGTCACACCCCGGGCAAACGTCAGACACAGCGTCTGCACTTTCTGGCGGTTTACAGCTATCCGAAAACAGCAGAAATTAATGATCCTTACTATCTCTCCATCCGCCACGGCATTGAGTTACAGAGTGAACGGCTGGGCATTGAGCTGACACACGCCTACGAAAACAATCTGCCGGAAACGGCCTCCCGTCCGGATGGCGTGCTGCTGGTCGGACAAGGTGCCCGCGCGGTACTGACAGAGGTGCAGGCACTCTGTTCTGCCGTCTGTTTTGTCGATTTCAGCGATCGCCAGAGTGATTATGACGCCGTGGATATTGATCTCGCATACATTGCGCAATCTGTGACCGATTTTTTTATTACACAGGGTTATGACCGGATAGGCTTTATCGGCGGGCAGGATTCCCCGGCGGCGGCAGATATCCGCGAGGTCGCGTTTACCGAATACGGCTCACTGCGCGGCGTGGTACGCGAAGATGATATCTATCGCGGGGATTTCTCCAGCGCATCCGGTTATACGCTGGCAAAACAGATGCTGGCAAAAGAGAGCTACCCGAAAGCGCTGTTTGTCGCCTCTGACTCCATTGCCATCGGCGTGCTGCGGGCACTGCATGAGCAGCATATCGCCATCCCGGAAGATATCGCCCTGATCAGTGTTAATGATATTCCGACCGCCAAATTTACCATTCCGTCACTGTCAACCGTCCGCATCCACTCCGAGGTGATGGGCAGCCAGGGCGTGAATCTGCTGTTTGAGCGTCTGCGTGACGAGCGGCAGGAGCCGCTTCAGGTTTTTGCCGCCTCCCGCCTTATTCTGCGCGGCACCACAAAGTAACACACCACCCGCAATATTCAGACGGCTGCCCTCTCCGGACAGCCGTTTTTCTTTCAGTAAAATTTACCTCCTGCAAAAAATGACCACTTTTTACACAATTTATCGCTTCAGTTCACAAGATTGTGCCACTGATGTGCTGAATATGTGATCAGGTTAAACATCTTAGTTTTACCTTGTAGTTTTTAGTAAAACTTTTACTAATATCCGGTTAATGATTGATCTCATCCGATAGCCCGCAGTAATTGCTGACTATAAAGAAGGAGCTTCTGTGAATAACTGGGAAAACCACACTCTGCTGCATGAGAACCGCCTGCCGCCACGTGCTTATTTCTTTGCCTATGATAACGACACGGCCGCACGCACTTATCAGCGTGAACTGAGTCAGGGCTTTAAACTGCTCAGCGGGCAATGGCAGTTCTGCTATTTTGACCATCCGCTGCGCGTACCGGAGGCGTTTTATCATACGCCGATGACAGAATGGTCATCCATCACTGTCCCGAATATGTGGCAGATGGAAGGCCACGGGCAGCTTCAGTATACCGATGAGGGCTGGCCGTTCCCGGTTGATGTGCCGTTTGTTCCGTCAGATAACCCGACTGGTGCCTACCAGCGCACTTTTACGCTGGATGAAAGCTGGTCACAACAAGAAATTATTATTAAATTTGACGGCGTTGAAACCTATTTTGAAGTTTATGTGAACGGCCACTATGCCGGATTCAGCAAGGGCAGCCGCCTGACCGCTGAATTTGATATCACCGCGTTTGTCAGCACCGGGGAAAACCTGTTATCTGTCCGCGTAATGCAGTGGGCAGACAGTACCTATATTGAAGACCAGGATATGTGGTGGATGGCGGGTATTTTCCGCGATGTGTATCTGATTGCACAACCGCCGGTACATGTCCGTGACCTGACTGTCCGCACCGGTTTTGCGCCGGATTACCGGAGTGTCCGGCTGACAGCATCCGCTGAAATTTCAGGCTCCGCAGCCGGTATGCAGATTGAGGCTGTTTTGTATGACGGCAATACCGTCTGTTTTTCACAGAAAAAAAACCTGACAGCCGCCGGTCACACCATCACATTCACCGCCGATATCGATTCCCCGCGCTGCTGGAATGCGGAAGATCCGTATCTGTATCACCTGCTGATCCGCCTGTCAGACAGTAGCGGAAACCTGCTCAGTGTGATCCCGCAGCGTGTGGGATTCCGTGATATAAAAGTCCGCAATGGCCTGTTTTATATTAATAATCACTATGTGAAATTACACGGCGTCAACCGTCACGATAATGATGAACACAAAGGCCGTGCTGTCGGTATCCGCCGGATGGAGCAGGATCTGCGGCTGATGAAGCAGCACAATATCAATGCCGTGCGTACCGCCCACTACCCGAATGATCCGCGCTTTTATGAGCTGTGTGATATTTACGGCCTGTTTGTGATGGCGGAAACCGATGTGGAAACCCACGGTTTTGCCAACGTCGGCAACCTCAGTCAGATCACCGATGATCCTTCCTGGGAGCCGGTGTATGTGGATCGCATCCGCCGTCAGGTGCATGCACAGAAAAATCATCCGTCCGTAATTATGTGGTCGCTGGGTAATGAATCCGGCTACGGCTGTAATATCCGTGCCATGTATGATGCCGCACGAGCCATTGATGACACCCGCCTCATCCACTATGAAGAAGACCGTGATGCTGACGTGGCGGATATCATCAGTACTATGTATTCCCGCGTACAGATGATGAATGAATTCGGTGAATATCCGCACCCGAAACCGCGCATTATCTGTGAATATGCGCACGCCATGGGTAACGGGCCGGGCGGACTGAGTGAATATCAGGCCGTGTTTGACCGCCATGATGCTATTCAGGGGCATTTTGTCTGGGAATGGTGTGATCACGGTATTCTGGCACAGGATGAACAGGGCCGTCCGTTCTATAAATACGGTGGTGACTACGGCGATTACCCGAATAACTATAACTTCTGCATGGACGGTCTGATTTTCCCTGACCAAACTCCGTCCGCCGGGCTGAAAGAGTACAAACAGGTAATAGCACCGGTGAAAGTGCGCGATTTTGATGCGAACAGCGGTGAAATCACTATTGAAAACCGTTTTTGGTTCAGCACGCTGGCAGAGTGTCAGATCCGAGCAGAATACATTGCTGACGGCGATATTATTCACAGTGAAATTTTATCACTCCCTGAACTCACCTCCCGCGAAAGTGCCCGTATTACCCTGAATTTACCGGCGGCCGATGGCCGTGAGATGTTTATTAATATCATCGTCACCCGTCTGAATGCCACCCGCTACAGTGCCGCCGGGCATGAAATCGCGGTTTATCAGTTCCCGCTGGCAATCGCATCCGCCCCGCTACTGCCGTTTATCCGCCATGATGCCACACCGCTGACGGTCTGTGATGAACGGACGGAAATGCATATCCGCGGCTGTGACTTCACCCTAACCTTCTCAAAAACCGACGGTAAATTAATTCACTGGGAAAGTCGCGGGCAATCCCTGCTCACCGCCGCACCACGGATGCGTTTCTTTAAGCCGATGATTGATAACCATAAACAGGAATATGAAGGTTT
Organism: Morganella morganii; assembly: GCF_019402645.1. Taxonomy (GTDB): domain Bacteria; phylum Pseudomonadota; class Gammaproteobacteria; order Enterobacterales; family Enterobacteriaceae; genus Morganella; species Morganella morganii_D. The sequence goes on along the minus strand of NZ_VKKS01000001.1, from coordinate 681,796 downwards.
ATGGCATCCGGCACATCTGCAAATTATGCAGGAACATTTCCGGGGAATGGAAACAGCTCAGGAAAATGGCCATGTGATTGTCACAGTGAATTCCGTGGTTGCCCCGCCGGTGTTTGATTTCGGCATGCGCTGCACTTACCGCTATAACATTGCACCGGACGGCCATGTGGCCGTGACACTCAGCGGTGAGCCATACGGTGATTATCCGCATGTGATCCCGTGCATCGGTATGGATATGGGTATCGATTCCCGCTTTGACCACGCGGAATACTACGGACGCGGGCCGGGCGAGAACTACGCCGACAGCTGCAAAGCCAATCTTATCGGCCGTTATCAGTCTCCGGTCAGTGACCTGTTTGTCAATTATCCGTTCCCGCAGAACAACGGCAACCATCAGGATACCCGCTGGCTGGCACTGACTGACAATCACGGCAGCGGCCTGTTTGTACGCCCTGATCAGCCCATCAATTTCAGCTGCTGGCCATGCCGGGGGGAAGAACTCCACCGCGCACAACATCAGCATGAATGGCAGCCGGACGGCCATATCACCCTTAATCTTGACCACGCACTGACCGGACTCGGTTCTAACTCCTGGGGCAGTGAAGTACTCGACAGTTACCGCGTGTATTTCCGTCCGTTCCGTTTCGGATTCACACTGCTGCCGTTCACTCAGGGCGGCTGCCGCGCGGAAACTCTCGCAACACTGCACTTTTCCGGCGAAACACACTCAGGAGGAAAAGCATGATTCTGTTTACTGATTTAACTGATTTTCAGCGTTTTTTCCGGCAGGGGAAAAAATGGCAGCGTTGTATTGAGGCCATCAATAACCTGGCGGGCATCCATCCGGATGTAACCTATTCGGTCGGCGATTCACTGGTGTACCGGCTTCAGACAAAAGCAGAGCCGCAGCCGGATTTCCTCGGCAAGCGCCGTTATTTTCAGGTGCATTACTGGCTGGAGGGGGAAGAAAGGGCAGAATACGCGGCCAAATCCGCCCTGACACCGGTGAATGCCTACTGTGATGAAACTGACCGGGAAACCCTGCGCGGCAACGGGGAAACACTGCTCTGCAAACCCGGCAATGTACTGGTATGTGAAAATCACGAGGCATACCGGTTCACCTGCCCGGACGATGTCCGCAAAGTGGTGCTCACCGTAACCATTGAAGACGGTTATTTCCTGAATAAATAGTTAATAAATAAATGTGCGGGGAACCACCCCGCCTTCACCCGACAAAACAGGGCTCTGTACCAGCCCGCGTCGAGATCCACGGAGAACGCTATGTCCACATCCGCGCGTAATACCATCGGCAAGTTCGGACTGCTGTCCATGACCTTTGCCGCTGTATACAGTTTTAATAATGTCATTAATAATAATATCGAACTCGGGCTGGCCTCTGCGCCAATGTTCTTTATCGCCACAATTTTCTACTTTATTCCGTTCTGTCTGATTATCGCCGAGTTCGTCTCCCTGAATAAAAACTCCGAAGCCGGTGTTTATGCCTGGGTGCGCAGTGCTCTCGGCGGCCGCTGGGCCTTTCTGGCCGCGTATACCTACTGGTTTGTGAACCTGTTTTTCTTCACCTCGCTGCTGCCGCGTGTTATCGCCTATGCCTCTTACGCTTTCCTCGGCTACGAGTATATTTTCACGCCTGTCACCACCGCACTGCTCAGTACCGTGCTGTTTGCGTTCTCCACTTATGTTTCCACCAACGGGGCAAAACTGCTGGGGCCGATGACTTCAGTTACCTCCTCGATGATGCTGCTGCTGACCTTCTCGTATATCGCGCTGGCCGGTGTTGCGCTCGCAGGTGGGATCCAGCCGGCTGATCCGATTACCGCGGAAGCCATGACGCCGAACTTTAACTGGGCATTCCTCGGGATCACCGCGTGGATCTTTATGGCTGCCGGAGGGGCGGAATCTGTTGCAGTGTATGTGAATGACGTTAAAGGCGGCAGTAAAGCATTCGTGAAAGTGATTATTATGGCCGGATTATTTATCGGCGTGCTCTATTCCGTCTCATCCGTGGTGATTAATGTGTTTGTACCGCGTGAGTCACTGAAGTTCACCGGCGGATCTGTTCAGGTCTTTGAAGGGTTATCCACTTATTTCGGCCTGCCGGAAATCCTGATGAACCGCTTTGTCGGCGTGGTCTCTTTCACCGCCATGTTCGGCTCCCTGCTGATGTGGACGGCAGCACCGGTCAAAATATTCTTTGCGGAGATCCCGAAAGGTGTCTTTGGCGCCAAAACGGTGGAACTGAACAAACACGGCGTTCCGGCGCGTGCTGCCTGGATCCAGTTTCTGATTGTGATCCCGCTGATGTTTATCCCGACCCTCGGCTCCGATACCGTTCAGGATCTGATGAACACCGTGATCAACATGACCGCCGCTGCCTCTATGCTGCCGCCGCTGTTTATCATGCTGGCGTATCTGAATCTGCGCCGCAAACTGGATCATATCCCGCGCGACTTCCGCATGGGTTCACGCACCACGGGGATTTGTGTGGTATCCCTGCTGATTGTGATTTTCACTATCGGCTTCCTGGCCTCCACCTTCCCGACCGGTGCCAATATTGCGACTATCCTGTTCTATAACGTCAGCGGGATACTGATTTTCCTGGGTTACGCCTGGTGGAAATACAGCCGTTATGAGAAAACCCTGACAGCAGAAGAGCGGAAAATCGCCGATGCCCCGACCGCACAAACCGCGCTGGCACGCGGCGAACAGTCAGTTGAGAATATCTGATTATCCTGAAGATACTGAAAAGCCACCGGACGGTGGCTTTAAAATCAGTTCAGTAACGAGGTGGCTGTAATTCCATCGGCACTACATCTGACGTTTTGATCAGGTTAATAAAATCAATACCCTGCGGACTGAAAATAAACAACGCATAACCGGTTGCCATTTTAATATCGTCGTTACGGGCAATCCCCGGGAACCCCGGCATCGGACCGCCCTTTTCAACCTGCTTAATCAGCCCCACCTGATCAATCATCACACTGCACGCCAGCTGGCCATTCATCTCTTTTTTATCCATCCGCACCATATCTCCCTGATACGGACGCGAGGTAAAGTGGTCAACACCGTTTTTGTCCTTCACTGCCACACCATACTGATTGGTGGATTTATCAAGCAGCGTCAGGGCAATATTCTGTGATTCTCCCTGCAAAGGAAGCTGATAAATACCGGTGAAATCCGGACAGTTTTCCTGTGTCTGCGCCGGTGGCAGAGGCGCGGCACAACCGCTGAGCAAAATCGGGAGCAGTGCGGTTGCCAGCCAGAGTTTGTGCGTCATAAATATCCTTTTGTCAGTGCATTTTCCGGAGCCGGAACAGACACAAAGTCTATCACAATTCCCCGCGCATCCGGAAAAATGCCGCAGAATTGCCTTACTTTACCTTATCCCAGCGCACCAGACTTTCTGACAGCACCACCAGCAAAATCGCCACCAGCATACCGTTCCCCAGCATCGGACGCAGCAGTACCGGCAGATCACCGATAAAGACCGCCGGCGGATTGATCAGAAAAATACCGACAAACAGCGGAATTGCCAGCCGGTAAATATTACGCGCATTCAGGGAAACTTTGTCCACGAAAGCCAGAGAGGAAAACATCAGCGGCAGATAGGTCGCCAGCATCACCGCACTACCGATAGCGAGCGGCAACCCGCTGAAAAAGAGCGTCACCGGCGGAATAAGCCCCATCAGCAGAAACAGCACACTGCCGACAACCAGGGATGTCCGGCTGCTGTCATTAGTCTGGGTGATTAATCCCACGGAAGAGACAAACGGCGCAAACGGCACCACAGCCAGCGGTGCGGTCAGCAGCGTTACCGAACCGGTCACAATAAAGCTGCGGCGGAACAGGACGTTATTCTCCTGCAATTTATCCATGTAAAACACATCCGTCGAACGGATCGCACCAAAAGTATTGCTGATATTCAGAAGCCCGGTCAGGATACAGGTGATAATCACCCCCCAGCGGAATTCAAATCCTTCAGTGCTGCCGAGCGGCAGAAATTCCCATGAAGCAGATGCCACATCCCGCGCCGGCGGGGAAAACAGCAGCACATAAGCGCCCCAGCCCAGCAGTACACCAATCAGCAGCGCATATTTGGCCACCGACACCGGGGCATACACAATCACCCCCAGTACCAGGATCAGGGTTGCCAGCGCCGGGAAAAAGACCGGGTAATTCACTGTGGCATCCGGCGGCATAATACCGAACGGCAGACCCAGCATCCCTTTCAGGAAAATAGACACCAGTTGTGCGCCTATCATAAACATAAACACCGCCATCACCGCCGGGTTAAAAATCCGGGCGATACGCGCTCCCGCGCCGGTAAAACCAATCACCAGCGTGATAAGCCCGGCACAGGCAATCCCGATAGCAAGGTTTGCGCCGGTCACCCCCGCTGACGTACCGAAAGAAGCTTCTGCCACGGCGATCCCCAGAATCGTGGCCCACCACAGGCCGGTCGGCCCTTCCATAATGGCGCGCCGGTGGCCGGTAAACACCTGCACCAGACTGCCGAGTGCAGTGGCGATAAAACTGTATTGTGTGATAGTCAGTGTGACGGCGTCAGAGAGATGAAACGCAGATTGCAGTGTCGGCGGGATCAGTACCGTATTACAAAAAATAAAGAAATACCACTGAAAGCCGGACAGCCAGTGGCTTTTTTGCATTTTTATCATGGGGTAATGCCTTTTGGATGCAGTGTCAGATTTATTGTTAATATAGTGATAATGATCATACTATCAAAGAGAGATTATTTTGTGCGTTTTTCATTCAGAGAGGTCATGATGAAACCATCCGTACTTGTTTACCGCGATATTCCTGACGATATCCTCGTCCGCCTGTCTGCTGAATGTGATGTTCACCGTGTACCGGAGATTGATCCGGCGATTGACCCGTCAGTGAAACCGCTGCTGGCCGGAGCAGATGCTATCCTCGGTTCCGGCGGAAAAATTGATGCCCGTTTTCTGGCGATGGCACCCAAACTGCGGGTGGCCTCCACCATCACCGTCGGTTATGACAATTTTGATGTGTCTGCTCTCACTGCCCGGAATGTGGTGCTGATGCACACACCTGATGTTCTGACAGAAACCGTTGCTGATGCCACGATGGCACTGGTGCTGGCGACTGCACGGAAAATGATTATCAGCTCTGAACGGGTGAAACGCGGTGAATGGACAAAAAGTATCACGCCGGACTGGTACGGCTGCGATGTTCACCATAAAACGATAGGGATTGCCGGAATGGGCCGCATCGGTGACGCACTGGCGCGCCGGGCACACTGCGGATTCGGCATGAAAGTGCTCTACAATGCCCGCTCCCGCCATGAAAAAACTGAAAAGGTATATCAGGCAGAATACCGGTCACTGGATGCCCTGCTGGCAGAATCGGATTTTGTCTGTATCACCCTGCCGCTGACGGCGGAAACGCGCCATTTATTCGGCCGTGAACAGTTCGCAAAAATGAAACGCAGTGCCATTCTGGTCAATATCGGGCGTGGTGCCGTGATCGACGAAGCTGCGCTGGCACAGGCGCTGAAAGATAACACTATTCTCGCCGCCGGGCTGGATGTCTTTGAACAGGAGCCGCTGCCGCCGGATTCACCGCTGCTGTCACTGGATAATGTGGTACTGATGCCGCATATCGGCTCTGCCACACATGAAACCCGCTATGCCATGGCAGCCTGTGCCGCTGATAATATTCTCCGCGCTCTGAAAGGCGATGTCAGTCAGAATTGCGTCAATCAGCAGGCACTGCAACAGTAATTATCCCGTCTGTACACAGCAGATTATCTTTACCGGATAATCTGCTGAATCCGCGATTCTCCGCCGCCATGAAAATATTAATTTTCAGAATCCCCTACGTTGTTATTAATCATGTCTCTCTGAAATGGATTTTATATAAAAATTATGTTGCTGGATTACGACAGCATTTCAGCCGATGGAAAAATATTGAAACTCTATTGCCCCGGCTCAGGAAAATTTAATGATTACGTTTATGTCAACGGAAAAAAGGAAAAGTACCCGAAGGTAAGGGTCTGGAAGACTATAGCCGTATTGAGGTAATATTGTTGCTGATTTTACGGGTTGGTTCAGCACTATTAATCTCGCTGGCTGACTACTTTATTTTCCGCAGGTTATTTTAATTCTAAGTATATATACCCACAAAATAAATGTCATCTCCGGAAAGACAACTGCTACCGGCAAATATTTTTCATTTGTGCCGCTGATAATATTCTCCGCGTTCTGAAAGGCGATATCAGTCAGAATTGCGTCAATCTGCCGGCTCTGCAACACTAATTATCCCGTCGGCACACAGCAGATTACCTTAACAAGATAATCCGCTGAATAAGTTATTATCCTTTCTCCAGGACAAATATCAATTATGATAATTATCAGATAAATACGATAGCATTCAACGCTGATATGGTTTTTTCTGTAGCACACTATTCCGGAATACGGATATCAGGGGAAAATACAGGCAGTGTATTAAAGGTCAGCACATGAAAAAACTCAGATTATCTCTTCTTTGTATTCCTGTTTTGCTTTTTGGCTTATTTCTGTTTTTTCATGAAACAGGGCGTATTATTTATAATGAATCAGATACTTACCGCTATTATATGTACACGGATGGCGGGATACGTAATGCACCTAGGATCTCGGAAAATTATCAGTTTGAATATATTCCGACACAAGGGACGATTTCTGAAGTCAGCAGTATTGTTTTTCATGATGCGCCGGACTGCACACCACTGAAAAATTATCTGAATAATGCCGGGTATTATCTCTACAGGACTCAGGACCAGGGACAGAATGAAATCTGGTTATCCGCCCGGGATAAAAAGATCCTCTATTCTCTGCACCGCGACAAACAGGGCCGGTTTGTCCGCCTTTCCCGCAGTTCTTTATAAAAAGGGCAGACGATACGCCGGGATCGTCTGCCTTTTCCGTCAGAATGTTATTGAACGTCCGATGCTGACAGGATCACACCAGCGGGTTTTATATTCTCCGGACATCATACCGTAGGAATAGGTCACCGGTGCAGCCAGTTCTGCCGTCAGACAAAGATTACGCCACATCAGCATGGTGCCGATGGAATATTTGCGTAAATTCATATCGTAGCCGATATTCAGAAAATCAATAAATGACCCCTGCTTTGACGACGTGGAAAGTAATAACTGGATTCCCACGGCTTTACCGTCAAAAAACGCAATTTCTCCGAAAAAATTATTATAGCAGTGATGAAAAAGCGCCCGGATAACCGGATTATTCTCCACCTCGTGCTCCCGCCGTTCGGCATACAGGCGAAAATAAGTTTCAAATAAAAAATCCGGCCCGACAGTGCTGACATTCTCAAATGTACCGCCATCGGCCATAAATTTGCGAATCTCTTTTTTCCTCGTGGCTTTGGTTTTGGCGGAGAAAGCAGAAAGATCTTTTGAAACGGCCACAAAACGCCGGGAGAACAGCGAAAATGAACTGTTATAAAACTGGCGGCATTCTGTGCTCAGGGATTTGGTTTTAAACGGCAGAAAACATTTAATATTTTTATTAAAAGGCAGCAGGATGGAGTAACGGGGAAAATACATCCATTTCAGACGGTTCGCCGGGTTTTTATCATCATTTGCCAGCCAGCCGTTATCTGTGCAAACGGCACCTTCAACGACACCTTTTTTTATGTAAGCGTAAAAATCCGGTTCAACGCCCTGCTCCATGGCGAACTTAATATAATGCGGTGATGTTTCCGCGTTATAACCGAATTTTTCACAGCAGGCTTCATAGTCACGGAAGCTGCATTTTTCCCATCCCAAAAATTTCATCATACCCGCAAAGTTCTGACCGTTAATGTAATTATGTCCGCCATTCTAATTAAACCGGTCACAGGTGCAACTAATAACAGACAACCGTTGCGGGCTCATATCCGCAACAGTTGCGCTATCAGAAGATAATTATCAGGTTGTCAGCCCGGCGCGGACTGACTGGGCAGGGTCAATATGCGTCATCACACTCAGCACCTGCGGGTCACGGCGGATATTCATTTCAGCCGCGATGGCGATGTCATGTCCTTCTTTGACCGTCAGGTTTTCATCGATTTCAATATGAACATCCACCAGCAGATAGTCGCCGGACTTACGGGTTTTCAGATCATGAACGCCTTCCACCCCCGGGGTGTCCATCACAGACTGTATGATGTTGGCGACAGTTTCTTCATCTGCACCGCGATCCATCAAATCCTGAAGGGATTGCAGGGTAAATTTCATCCCCATACGCAAAATAAGCAGCCCGACCACCAGCGCCGCAATCGGATCCAGAATTTTACAGCCCATCAGACTACCGGTGATACCGATGGCCACCACCAGAGATGATGCGGCATCCGAGCGGGCGTGCCAGGCATTGGCTTTCAGCATATTGGATTTTACTTTGCGCGCAACATGCAGCATATAGCGGAACAGCCCCTCTTTCGCCAGCAGTGCCAGCAGCGCCACATACAGAGCCAGCGGGTGAACTTCCGGAATAGTTTCCGGCGATATAATGCGCGAACCGGCTGTCCACAACATACCGCCGCTGACCACCAGCAGCAGCACGCCCAGAATCAGCGATGCAACATTTTCATAGCGGAAATGCCCGTAGGGGTGCTCCTCATCCGGCGCTTTGCGGCTGCCGCGGTTGGCAATCAGCACCACAAAGTCAGCGATAAGGTCAGACAATGTGTGTACCCCGTCAGCAATCAGCCCCTGTGAGTGCGAGAAAATACCGGCGACTATCTGCCACGCAGACAACAGGGTATTCACCCAGACGCTGACCCAGGTACTTTTTTTCGCGGCCGCAAATTTTACCTCACGGCTGATATCCGCTGTATTTTCTGCGGTTTGATCCGCATGTGCAGGTATATTAGACATAATTTAATTCCACATTATTTTTGTGGTTAATACAAAGCAAACAATTGCAATGAATTGTGATCATTATAGTTCAGCAAGCGGATTAATGCCGTTCTTTCTGAACAGGAAATAAAAAGTTACAACTAATAAGGTTATCTCAGAATAGTAATTCTGCGTCCGCAGTATGCCACAATAATGTTTTTACGTCTCCAATTTTATGATTTTATTTGATTTTTATAACTGATAATCATTATTCTTATCGCTTTTAAAACGACTTCTTTCATTTCCCTGTCCTGATTAAATCATCATTATTTTCTTTAATTTATTTCATCCATTTCATTACTGTTAATAATAAAAATAAACGATTGTTATTTTCATTTCACAAATTAAATAAGCTGCCGTCATGATCACAGCACGTCCTGTCATTTTTTGTCATACTGAAACTGATTTCAGTTAACAGGAGGCTGTATGTACAACACAATTTTGGTTCCGATCGATATTCTGGAAGATGACCTGACAGACAAAATGCTGCCCCATGCGGAAGCTCTGGCAAAAATTGATAATCCGAAGATCCATTTCTTCACTGTAATCCCCAACGTGGAAATGTTCTTTGGTGTGGAATACGCCTCAATGCCGGTCAGTATGCGGGAATCCGGGGAGCGCATTGAACTGGCACTTGCCGCACTGAAAGAAATTATTAAAGGGATTGCTGTGCCGGAAAGTCAGTACACCCTGCACGCGGCTATCGGGTCAGCAAAAAATGAAATTCTCTCTTATGCCGAAGATATTAATGCCGATCTGATCCTGATGGGCTCTCACAGCCCGGGGGCAGCGACATTCCTGCTCGGTTCCACCGCAGCAGCAATTGTCCGTCACGCCAAAACCTCAGTGATGGTTATCCGTTAATCTCTTCTGTCTGTAAATTCTGCCCCGCGATATTGCGGGGCATATTATTTCAGCTGCGTTTGAGTTTATCCGTATTTGCCAGATATAACGCTACAGTCAGCGCCAGTATTGACAACGTATGCAGGAATGTTGCATTGGCATCAGAGTGATCGACAATAATTAAACGCACCATCGCCGTAATACCGATATAGATAAAATAGCGCAGCGGGAAATGATAGCCCGACGAAAAATATTTCACGATTAACGCAATAAATTCAAAATACAGGAAATAGGTCACGATACTGTCTAATAACAGATAGGTTGTTTTTTCCTGCCCGGAAAAAAGCAGATTAATCAGTGTCAGTGTTTCTTTTCCCATAAACACAATCAGCAGCACACCTAAAATCAGCAGTGCAATATTCAGAACCCATTGCAGAGCGGTTGCTATCTGGCGGGACGGATGAAATTCCATAATCAATAGCCTCAGTGACAGACGACAGTTACGCCCGTAAACAGTATGGGTTTAAGTGTACGACGAAATGATGACAGAACAGAATAAAAAAACACGGCGGATGCCGTGTTTTATGTGTCTGAAATTAACGGATTATTTTGCCGGTGCGTCCAGCAGCTGGTTATCCGTGCTCCAGATACGGTATTTCACATCCACATCTTTCGGTGCGTAAACCACCACCGGCAGGCGGCTGTTGTAGCGGACAAATGCTTCATCGCCCAAATTAGCACTGACAAATGCTTCGTGTTTTTCATTATTGAGACAGCCCATCATGGTGGACATCGGCCCGGTTAATTCGCCGGTCTCATAATAATCATAACCGAAACCTTCAACAGTTTTCTGTGTCAGCGTACCGCCGAACCACTGGCGATTACAGTCCACCATCTGTTTTTTACCGATCACCAGCTCGATTTTATACTGCCCTTCATCGGTTTTCGGTTCCACGGCAATCACATGGCGAACCTGGTCTGATGCCGCCTGCGGGAAGTTTTTCAGCTCACTCATACCATTATCAATTTTCACAATTCTCAGTGGCTCTGCTTTAACAACCTCTGCTGTACTAACGATAGTCAGTGGTGTTGCAGATACGGTTTTTGCCTCTTCAGCATAAGCGCCTGCGGTAACGAATATGGCCATAACAGGAAGAATCAATTTTTTCATCAAATAATTACCTTATATGTAAGTACATTTGATTATGAAATCGCCTCATAATCTTCATGCTGACTATTAAGAACATTATAATAATCTTTAGTTCACCGCCAGATTAAAATACAGATTATTCTTATAAAATGGCATATAATTTCAGACAAGTAACCCTATCCAGTGTGTTAAACTAATGATTCTGACGGATGTCATTAACCTCACTAATAAATCGCAACGTATTTATGCCATTCTGATCACGGATATAACGACATAATCCATGCAATCCGGTTTGGGTTTGTTATACTGAAAAGGCTACATTTCCCGTCAAACAGGAGGTTCTATGCCACTTGATCAGCAAGCCCTTATAGCACAGCTTAAAGATTCAAATCCTCGTTTTGCCGCACTGTATCTGAAACATCATCAGTTAAATAATGAAATTGCCGAGCTTGAAGGCCCGAACGGCGCAGGCTACAACGACAATGTCGTCCGGCTGAAAAAAGAAAAACTGCACGTTAAAGATGAGATGCAGCGCATTTTAGCGGAGTGTCAATAGTTTCTCCCCTGTCAGATAACGCCCTTTTCCGGGCGTTATCTTATGTCTCCTTTCCTTTCTCACCATAATCTGACCTGACGCAATCTATTGCCCCCAAAAAGATGCATAATAATTACATCTTTAATATCCAACCGGAGTTATTATGCCTGAGAAAGCCTCTGTCCATGGCCACGAAGTCATGAATATGATTATTGAAAGCGGGAAAAACTACACCTCTGAATCTCTTATCGCGGATATTCACGCCACGTTCGGCGAAGATACCCGCTTCCATACCTGCTCGGCAGAGAATATGGATGCAAAAGCGCTGGTCAGTTTTCTGGCGGCTCGCGGAAAGTTCATTGGTAATGAGAACGGGTTCAGCACGTCTGCTGAGAAGATCTGCAATCACTGAGTGACGTAAAAAAACCGCTATCTCCCCTGAAGGCACAAAAACAGAGAGATAGCGTTTCCTGTATTCAGGAAGAAAATCATGATTGCGTGTTGTCGTCATCCATCCAGCTGTCATCTTCCCAGATGGTCTGAATTGTATCCATCAGCGACTGTTTATCCTCGGGGGATTTCACGCCGGAAATATTAATGGTGGTCTGGCTGCTTTGTGCAATACGAAACTGCATATCCGGATATAACGGCAGGATCCGGTGTTTTAACCGGACTTCAAGGGACTGGATAAGATGCGCAGGCACTGCATTTCGTTTGTCTAACAGAATTTCAATACGCATGATGTTGCTCTCCGTTAACTGTATACATATACAGTATTTTATTTTTAAATAAAAAGAAAGCAAATTTTAAGCACAGTATTTAAATTTATGGGTTTTACTGCACGAAAGAGGAGTTTCCGATGGTCGGTAAACGTATTTTACGGGAAATCAAAACCGTTACCCTTATGGTGGAACTGTATGAACACCGCCATCCGGCACCGGCGGATGCCCCGGAACATTATCGTGATTTGCTGGCTTATGCGGTGAAACGGCTGGAAAAATGCCGTTACGGTGAAAACAAACCGGCCTGTAAGCAATGCCCGGTTCACTGTTATCAGCCAAAGCCCCGGGAAGAGATGAAAGTCATCATGCGCCGGGCCGGTCCGCGTATGCTGTGGCATCACCCGATCCTGGCTGTCCGTCACCTGATCGATGACAAAAAACCGGTACCGCCTTTGCCGCAGCGCCGCCGTACACCACGGGAGTAATCAGGATTGCCGGGCGCGGTAATCCGCCTGTGTGATCTTATACAGAATATGTGTCTGCAACGGATTCCCTTGTTCCGCTGACGGATGGAGAAACTCCCGCTGATACTGCATCCCCGCTTTCACCATCACCCGTTCAGAAGGCAGATTTACCTTCGCCGTAAAGGCGACAATCTCCGGTATATTCAGTTGCATAAACGCATAATTCAATACCACGTTTGCCGCTTCTGTCGCATAGCCTTTGCCATGGAAGCGTTTTGCCAGACGCCAGCCGATTTCAGTACACGGACTGAAATCAAAAGGTGCTGACGGAATATTCAGGCCAACAAAACCGGTAAATTCCCTGCTGCTTTTTTCTTCCGCCACCCATAACCCGAATAACCTCTGCCGTTCAAAACGACGGATAATTTCATCCGCAAATGCATCACTTTCTGCCGCGCTCAGACAGGCCGGAAAAAAACGCATGACCAGCGGATCAGCATTCAGCGCGCGGAACGGTGCATAATCCTCAGGTGTCCAAGGACGTAACCGCAGACGCGGGGTATCAAGAATGAGCATATACTCCTCCGGTTTATTCAGTCATGAAATATACCGGAGGAGTATAACGGATTTACGTGAGTGCAGAGCGTTTACACGCGCTTAAATACAGACGGGACTTTCTGCGGCTCTTTATTTTTACCGTTGCCGTTCTGTGACGGGGAGGATTCCGGTGCAGATCCCTGTGATTTCTCCGCCGCAACGTCTGCTTTTTCAGCCTGCTTTGCCTCAGTCACGGCTGCCGGTTTATGATTATCCGGGCGGGACTGCGGTGCCGGTACCGTGGCGGCCGCTTTACCGGCAGGTGCATACGGCTCTGACTGACCGATAAACGTACCGCCTTTGCGGATTGAGAAATTAGATGCACGGCAGACGCCGTTAAGCTCACCGTGTTCAAGAATTTCGACCTGTTCCGTAGTGCAGGTACCGGTCAGCACGCCGTCAATCAGCAATGTCTCGGCAAAAATGTCCCCTTCGACCACACCGGACTGCATAATGCTGACCGAGCCGGAACGGGCTTTGATTTGCCCCTTGATTTTACCCCAGATTTGCAGATTACCGCTGATTTCAATATCACCGGTCAGGCGGGTTTCTTTGCTGATAACTGTCGGCTGACGGGATTCAAGAGAAGCCAGCGGGCGCTGTTTCTCTTCACCGCGCGCTGACAGCAACTGAGTAATTTCATTTGCCTGAGCACTGAGTTCCGCGGATTTTTTGTCCTCTTCGTCTCTTTCTTCTCTGGTTTTCGGTGCCGCAACCGGCTCCGTTTCAGGGGTATCTGCTTGTTTTTTCTTACCGAACATGACGTTTTTCCTTTTCCTTTTCGGGAGAATCGTAATAGCACAGATGACAGCGGCGATAGCTGCTAAATAAACAGGCCACGATGCGTGCCCGGCTATCACTGCATACAGTAACAATCCCCATAAAAACCAAAGGGATGTCAGCATAATATTGAGCATGGCAGGCCTTTATAATGGTATTTTTACGTTACGGAAGATTCTTTTGTCATATTGTACGCAGCCGCCGCTCCGGTAAAGGGCAGATTAAGACCAGTATCAGTATGTAATCAGGGAAATAGAGAAAGCGGTGACTATATCCGGATACACTCCGTGTACCCTGTGACAGCATCCCTACATTACAATCCGTCACCGCTCTCTCAGATATCTACCTTAACTGAAGAGAGCAGCATAAAAATATCACAATTGCGTCAGGATTTTATCCCTCTCAAGCCCCTGTCGTCCCCCGGATTTTTCCGCCTTCTTCCGCAGAAACAGTATTCCGCCGCGATATCATACTCTCCGGTTCATATGCCGGATTAGACGGGGATATTTTGCTGTTATTCAGCAGATTACTCCGGTTAACTGTCTGCGGAAAATACGGAAAACAAGATAAAAGCAGATAAAAAAACAAACGAATCAGTCAGAAACCGGTTTCAGTATTATACCGGCCGGATTTCCGGGGGAAAATGGCTGTTCCTGCTCCGCCTCAACTGTCTGACCACCGGCACGCAGCAGCCGGACTGTCAGTTGTAACGGTTCGCCCGATGCCATAAAACGGGGAAGTTCAAAATCGAAGTAATACGGCAGAACAGAAACTTCGGCACGTTGTCCGATAACCGGGGCTCCTGCCGTTTTGTGCGCCGGGCTGACCGTCAGCTCCAGTATCTGCTGCTCATAACGGAAACCCGGTAAATCAGCATATCCGGTCACTCTGACAGGCTGTTCCGGTTTCACTGTCACACACCCGGTCAGGAGTATCACAGCCAAAAGTATCATTTTATTCATCAGTACCTCACAAAAAACCGGGTTGATTGTATAAAATGTCCGCTTTACCGGCTTGTACTGACGGCCGTAAAAATAGCAAAAGGGCGCAGATGCGCCCCCGGAATATAAATGCTGTTTTCTTATGCTTTCGCCGGAATCTGAAACAGACCGTTCAGATCCGTCAGTTTCTCTTTCGCTTTATCCAGTACTTCTGCGGAATGACTGAGAATATCATCCGTGACAGAGAGAGAATTCCCTTCTTTCGTGACAGTATGCTCTCCGGTATCTGTTTCCCCTGGATTTTTGCTGATCAGATTATCATTAATAAAGCCGGAAGCCCCCTGCATCAGATTCAGGGCTAACCCGGTCCAGGCCTTCCGGGTTTCACTGCCTGCCAGCAATTCACTCAGCGCATCCTGCTGTGCTGCCAGTGAGGTTTTCAGTTCTGATAACCGGCTTTCCAGTTCCGCTTTACTTTCCGCAGTCAGATCCGGATTTTTCAGTGCTTCACTGGTTTTGGCAATATCACTTTGTGTTTTTTCAATCCCGCTGCTGAGTGTTTTTTCCTGCTGCGCTGCGACATGGTCCTGATAAGCAGCCACATTACTCAGCACCATCGAGCCCACTGACAATACCCCGGAGATCACCGAAAACGCTATCTGCCAGTTTGAACCCAGATTCAGCTCATTCGCGGATGCTTTCAGGTTATCGGCTGACGCAAAATTTTTCATTTCATTCAGCTTGCTGCTGATTTGATCTTTGGCATCCTTTACACTGCTGAGAAGAGACTGCAAATCGGCCAGTGACGACGATATTGTATCCAGAATGGAGGTATCTTTTCCGTCTGTGACGGGCTTTGGCAACGCAATACCGCTGTTGCCGCCAATACTCTCATTTTTTACCGGAGATTGCCCCATTTCCACCGGGGTTTTACTGCCGGATTCTGCTGTTTTTACCGGTTTGATATCCGGCTGCTGAATATCACTGTGTGTAATGACGGGAGTTTTTGCGCCAGAAATAGCATCCATGATTAATATCCTTTCCATATTTAAATAATTAACTTATTGATTTTTATTACTTATTTTGCCGCATGCGTTGCGGCGACCTGCCGGGAGATATCCGCCTTTTCCTGTGAGAAACGGGATAACTCCGCCATCGCATCCTGATATTGCGAAATCATTTTGCTGAATTCATTCTGAAGCTTTGTCATGGTCTGTTGTAACAACACCATCTGCCCCTGAGTTTCCTGCGAACCGGCAATCTGCTTATTACCGATATTTGACAGAACAGATGCCGCCGTTCCGGATATCACGGCTCCCGCATCCAGTACTGAACCGGAAACCGATAACCCGGTCTGCACCAGCAGACTTCCGGCTCTGGCCCCTTCCTGTGCCACAACCCCGGCAGCACTGCCGCCGAAGGTAACCACACAGGTCGCAATCCCCGCCGCGACCTGAAGTCCCGCCATAGCAGGCCCCAGATATTTCATTGTCTCATCATCAATCAGACCGGCCTCCGCCGCTTCATTGACAATCTGAGACGCCACACTGGTCACAGCACTGGCGATCATCATCGCGCCAGCCAGTGCCCCCGCACCGGTTGCTATCAGAACCGCTCCGGCGATGGCAGACACCGCTGTACTCAGCCAGCCGAATATTTTATTGGCTGTACGGGAGCGTTCTGCTTCTGTAAATCTGGCTTCCGCTTCCAGAAGCTGTTCCCGGTTTTCCGCAATTTTTTGTGTATTTTCTTCCCGAGCCTGCCGGATCTGGCTGACTTTCATTTCCTTCATATCTGACTTTATCTGTGTCAGCAGCAATGCGAGTTCTGTTTCAAAGTTGCCTTTCGCCAGCGCTTTTTCGATAGTATCCCGGCTGGTAATCAGCGCCTGCCAGCTGTGCTGTGCATTCTTATCCGCCACACGCTGTATTGTGTTATCCGGAATATTATCCGTATTGCCCGGCAGTGCGGCATCCGGTCTGATGAGGGGAATGACATCTTTATTGATTTTGTGTTCCGCTTCCTGCGGCAGCAAAAGCTGAGGTTCAGCGGGAGTCACCCCGGGTTGCCGCACCGGTAAAGAACCGGGGCGTGTCACCGCAGAAAAATCATTCGCCGGTGCCGGCCTGAGACCCGGAAGATCAGTGACATTCTGCATTTCCGGCCTCCGCCTGTTCTTTCGCCGCTGCCAGCATCGCACCGGCCTTTTTCACCAGAGCGTCATGACCCGGATGTGTCTTCGCCAGTAATTCCGCACCGGCGAATGCCTGTATTGCCGTACTGTACTCTTTCAGATGGAGAAGACATTCTCCCGCATGAAACGGAAAACGCGGATCCGACGGAGACATCAGCGACGCATAACTGTACGTTTCCAGTGCCTGATGATAATGTTCCTGATGCTGACGGGTGGCACCTAATGCCAGGAAAAAGCGGGTATCATAATGATTGAGAATACACAGCACCTGAAATAAACTTTCAGCATCCCGGTATTTCCCTGACTCATAAAAATCACAGGCAACGGCGTATATTTTTTCCAGCTCATCTTCCGTGATGTTTTTCAGCATTGCTAATGAACCACCCTCTGAAATAAATTTATTAATTTCCGTTTCCACGGTGGTATTATCATGAACGTCCATGTTATCTTTCCTTAATTATATCGAACCGGATAAATCCTGAAGTAGCGTATCCAACTTTTGAACAAACCGGGTCAGTGCTTCAATTGATGAATTATAAATATTACTGATTTCATTAAGTTGCGTACTTTTCTCATTAACCGCATCGTTCAGTGGCCGGGAAACATCACCGACCATACCGGCAAAATATCCTAATTTATTATTATTTTTATCATAGGAGTATTTGTTTTCCAGACCACTCATAGCCGGCGCTGATTTTTTATCACTTTCCAGAAAATCTTTAATTGATAAAAAATCACCGGCTCCGGATTCTTTTCCCAGGATTTTATCAAGAAACATTTTTTCTTTTGACGGCGGAGGTCCGTTAAATTCAGCTTCCGTCATTCCGTACAGTGAAGGATCCAGTAAATTCTGTCCGTTTCCGTCAATACTGATTTCCTGATTTGATGATGAAAGCACTTTATTCAGCAGGGACTGGATAATGCTGAATATTTTCAGCTCAATGGCCAGTTCACGCAATTCATCCTTAATTTTATCCCGGGCTTCCCGTGTGCTTTCAACACTGTTATTCATACCGGAAAAAATATCGCCGACGATATCATTATACCGATTACCGGAACTGATGATCATCAGAAGCGATTTCAGGTCAATAGTGCCGTTCGTGACAGCGCAGAGACTGCGGATATTCTCATCTAATTTGTCACTATTAATAACAACACTGTTTCTCCGGCAGAATGCCTGAATAACCACGTCCGGTGAAAAACGGTTAAATTCCTCATCATTTAAACGAAGATTATATTTATTCAGTATATCTGATACTATCCGGTAGTTATCAATGTGGGCGTTCTTACTGTGATCTGCCTGAGAAATATTCCGCTGATTAATACTGCTGATACCATCCATTACTTCACCTCATCTTATCCGGCATAATATTATTAAGATATAATCTTATGATTTCAGAAGGGATATTCATCCTCACTAAAACACGATTATATTGCTCGAGATAACATTCATATTCTCTGATAATAGAAATACAATCATTCAGTGTCTTTTTTATTACTTTTTCAGTTTCCATGCTGAGAATAATAGAGAAAAAACCCCTTATATTATATCATTATCAATCTGTGTGTTTGTTAATTCATCTATTTTAACCCGGCCGAGCGGCTGGATATTCATAGACGGCAGTAACTCCTGATATGAAATAACCGGTAATGCCGGAAAGTCCTGCTCGATAAACCGCCGGACATAACGCCGGATATCCCGTGATACAATCAGAACCGGTCTGTGCATCATTTTCTGTAAATCACCAAATACCGCCTTCATGGCATCCATCAGCTTTTCATGCATTGCCGGCGGCAGAGTCAGATAACTTCCTGAAATTGTCTGCCGGATATGATTGCGTATCACATCCTCCAGTTCATGATCATATAAAAATGCCGGTAAAATATGATTTCCGTTACTGTATTTATGACAAATATACCGGCTCAGTTCCCCCCTGACATATTCTGTCAGCATGACGATATCTTTTTCATTTTGCCCCCACTCTGTCAGCGCTTCCAGAATAGTCCGCATGTTGCGGATGGAAATATCCTCCCCGACCAGCCGTTGCAGAACATCCGTAATTTTATAAAGCGGCACAACACGCTGAACCTCCCGGACCAGTTCACTGAAGCTGCCTTCCATCTGCCCGAGTAAATAACGGGTTTCCTGAATACCAATAAAATCTGCCGCATATTTTTGTAAAATAAAAGCCAGATGGGCTTTAATAATCTCCATCGGAGACAAACAATACAGGCCGGCTTTTTCCGCCCGCTCTGATTCCCGCAGTGTTACCCGGTAAACGGGAGTGCCGTCAAACCAGATGTCCTTTTTTTCATACTGAATGCCGAGCATGGTCAGCTGTTTTTCCTCCCCCCGGATCAGCCGCTGTTTGTCGGGTAAAATCCCCTCTCCGACCGGTACTTCCTGCAATAAAATACGGTAAGTATCTGCCGGGAGATTATCGGTAAAATGCAGATACACCCCGGGAAACGGCACCCCCAGAGAAAGATAAAGACTGCGCCGCAGCTGAATCAGTGCCTGATTAAAATCATCCGCATACAATCCTGTATACAGTGAGGTGCTGAACTCCATCATCAGGGGAACCGTCAGTGCGAAAGTTTCCGGCTCAGCCAGAATCTCATTGCTGCCGTCCGTTTTTCCTGTCCGGTCAGCAGAGCGGAGTACCGGAGCCCCTGCACCATCCGCCACGGCAGCACTCAGAGACTGTTCGCGGGGTTTGTTCTGATTCTGTGCCCGCCGTTTCAGCAGATATCCCCCGCCGCTTAAGATCAGCGCCAGAACCATAAAGGTAAATGCCGGAAATCCCGGGACAAACCCGAACAGTAACAGCAGAAAACCGCCGACCTGCAATGCCTGCGGTTGTCCGGTGATCTGCTGCCCGATATCATTGCCGAGGTCACGGGCATCTTCTGAAGAAACCCGGGTGACAATAATCCCGGATGTCACTGCAATCAGCAATGCGGGGATCTGCGAAACCATACCATCCCCGACGGTCAGGATGCTGTAAAGCTGTAATGCATCGGCGGCAGTCATTCCTTTTTGCACGGTACCGATAGCCAATCCGCCGAGAATATTGACACAGATAATCACCAGCCCGGCGATAGCATCACCTTTGATGAATTTCATCGCGCCATCCATAGAGCCGAACATCTGACTCTCTTTCTCCACCTTTTGCCGCCGCTCGCGGGCTTCCTCCATATCGATGACCCCCGCCCGCATATCGCCGTCAATACTCATCTGCTTACCGGGCATAGCATCCAGGGAAAACCGGGCACTGACCTCTGCCACACGCTCCGCACCTTTAGTAATGACCAGAAACTGCACAACGGTAATAATCAGGAAGATAACAATACCCACGACCAAATTACCGCCGACAACAAATTCCCCGAAGGTGGCCACAATTTGTCCGGCATCCGCTTCCAGCAGAATCATCCGGGTGGTACTGACGGCCAGTGCCAGCCGGAAAAGGGTTGTCACCAGCAGTACAACGGGGAAAGCAGAAAACTGGAGAGGAGAACGGATATATACCGACATCATCAGCAACGTGAGTGATATCATCATATTAACGGCGATCAGTGCATCCAGAATAAAATCCGGAAGCGGCAGGATCATCATCAGAATAACGGCCAGCAATAACAATGCGAGAAATATATCCTGCCGGCCGGCGATACGGAGAAACAGTGATTTGGTGTCAGCCACAGCTTGCCTTGTTCAGCAGATAGCATTGATAGCTTTCCAGGGCTTCCTCATATAATCCTTCCTGCTGAAATGCCAGTGTTTCACACAACAGTAAATCAGCATCGCGATATCCGGCATAGTGCAGCAGTGCACACTGAAATAATGCCTCCTGTCCCTGTTTATGCTCAATTAATGCGAGGATTAATGCTCTGCGGGCACGGATATGTTCCGGTTTATATATAAGTAAAGTACGGAGCAGCGTAATACTGTTATTAAAAAAACCATACTGAAACTGCAGCCAGGATTGCTGGAATAATACTTCAATTTGTAATTGATTCATAATATTATGCTTTTATCATCAGTTTTTTATGAGACATCAGTAGTAACATATTTTCGAGCAATGAGCTTAAGATCGGAAAAGCAGCAGAGATATCAGGATCCGGATCAGATTTTGTTAATAAACAGATATCACTCAGCAACTCACAAAATAATACCGGCTGACCGGATAACTGCGGATCAATAACCGGCTGTGCGGAAAAATATAACTGTTCACGGTCATTTTTATGCTTATACAGTGCCGTCAGTTCAGGCAGAAAATAATCACTGTATTCCGCCTGTATTGCCGTTTTTACCGCCGCCGGTGTCATTCCGGCTGACATTTCCTGCGGATGTCCTTCCGGAAGAACCGCACCATAGGCAGGAATACCATTAATCATCTGTCACCTCTCCGGTAATAATAACGGCCTGCCGGCCGGAATATCCTGATAACAGTATCCGTTTATTTTTATATTTCATCTGCTGCTTTCAGTAAAAAAACCTCCGTCCCTGACATCACAACCGGCATATTTCAGTCAGACTGGTACAGAGGAGTTTTTATGACCATTACCGCACTACGTTCCCGCCTCAGAAAACGACAACAGGCGATAACAGACAGAACATTTTTCACCCCGCACGGCAGGGTACTCAGTGTCACCGGCACACTGATCCGGGCATCGGTCAGTCACGTGAAAATCGGTGATATATGCCTGCTGCTGACCCCCGGAAAGCGGCTGAAAGCGGAAGTTGCCGGGCTGGACGGCCGGGATGCTTTGCTGGCACCTTACGGGGAACTGACGGGAATTTCAGCGAATACCGCCGTTATCACCACCGGCGCCCCCCTGAAAATCGCGCTGTGGCCTGCAATGACCGGGCACATTTTTAACGGGCTGGGGGAGCCGCTGACACCGGTTTCATCTGCACAGGATGTCTCCTGCGGGCAGTTGAACAACGATCCGCCGCCCGCGCTGAACAGAAAAATGATCACCACCCCGATATCTCTGGGTATCCGTGCTGTTGATGGCCTGCTGACCTGCGGGGAAGGCCAGCGCATGGGAATTTTTGCCGCAGCCGGCGGAGGGAAAAGCACACTGCTTGCGGCCATTATCCGCAATACAGAAGCGGATATTTGTGTGCTGGCGCTGATCGGTGAGCGGGGCCGGGAGCTGAATGAGTTTATTAAGCATGACCTGGGGGAAGAAGGGCTGAAAAAGGCGGTATTGGTTGTCTCCACTTCGGACAGGCCGGCTATTGAACGGGCTAAAGCCGGTTTCACAGCCACACGGATTGCCGAATATTTCCGTGACCGGGGAAAACGGGTTCTGCTGCTGATGGATTCCGTCACCCGGTATGCCCGCGCACAGCGTGAAATCGGATTAGCCGCAGGAGAACCTCCGGCACGTCAGGGATACCCGCCTTCCGTCTTCGCCGGGTTACCGGTACTGATGGAAAGAGCCGGACAATCAGAAAACGGCTCTATCACCGCGCTTTATACTGTTCTGGTCGAAGGTGATGACCTGAATGAGCCGGTTGCCGATGAAACCCGGTCAATCCTCGACGGACACATTATTCTGACCCGCAAACTGGCGGAAATGCAGCATTATCCGGCTATTGATGTCCTGAAATCCGCAAGCCGGGTCATGAACAGGATAATCCCGGAAAGTCAGAAAAAAGCGGCCGCCGCTGTAAAGACAGTGCTCGCACAATATGATGAACTGGAATTTCTGATTCAGCTTGGTGAATATGAACCAGGAAAGAACCCGGAGAACGACGAGGTGATCCGGAAATACCGCCGTATTATGCAATGGCTGAAACAGGGTACTGACGAATCTCAGGACTATGCCCAAACCTGCCGCGAAATAACGGAGTTGTATTATGACCGGTGAAATTAACAGTAAACAGGCGCGTATTCTGCGCTACTACCGGCATCAGTCGGCACTGGCTGAACAGCAATTGGCTGAGACACGCAAAACACTCCGGCAACTGAACCACCGGCAGGCGGAGCTGGAGCAGCAGAAAGCTGCTCTGCTGAAGGCCCGGGCAGCATTCTCAGCGGATTTCTGTCTCTCAGCAGTCACAACGGCCACCAGGCTGGATACCCTGAGGCAGCATTTTGCTGACATGATTGCCGGAACCGGGCTGGCTGAAGATGCCCTTCTCCGTCATGCTCAGACCAGAGATGCAGTGCAGGCCCGTCTGTATAAGCAGCAGCAGCGTTTACAGCGATTGACACTGAAACAACAGCTTATCAGCCGGAATGTATTCTGATGGCCCGCCTTTTTCCGTTTCCCGTATTCATCCGTCTGCAACCGCCGGCAGCAGCGCGGCCGGTCATATCATGTCCTTCGCCCGCCGCTGCCACCACGTCAGAGGTCCGACAGTTTTTATCCGTCCTCCGGCACGGAAAGCCGCAGACAGAATCCGGAAAACTGTCAGTAAATCCGCATCCTGTATTGCCACAACTTCCTGCGTTTTTAGTACCGGCGCAACCATTTTCACAACCCAAAAACACAGAGTCCATACCCGGTTTTCTTCCGGGCAGAGAAGAGCGGCCGCAAACACATAATCTGCTGTTTATCCGGAATCACATACCGGAAAAAAACAATAACAGCAAAATTACAGCAACTGATGTACCGGCAGATATTCCCGCAGAGAATATACCGCGCACCGGTACAGAAAAAATGACCGCTCATCTTGAGATCCGGCAGACCGATATCATTACCCGCATCACAGATACCCTGGTTACCCGCATCACACATATTTCCCGGCAAACCGAAACACTGACGACCTGCCGCGCCACCTTTCCGGCACTGGGAGAGATCCGCTTTACTATTCACCACCGGGCGGAGGGTATACATATACAGATCTGTTGTCCGCCGGGAGGCCTGGCATTTTTACAATCCTGTCTGCCGCAGTTGCAGGAGCGGCTTACACAAAAAATTCCTCAGGCAGTCACACTATCACTCACCGGGTCAGATTCTGCCGCGAGGCGCAAATAAATGGCTTCAGGTGAAACAGGAAATCCGGTTGTCATACTCACAGAACAGGAGATGACCGGTATCCTGCTGCGTCAGCGTTATCAGACACACTATACCTTCGGCACACAACGTGCAGAAATCAGTTACCAGACGCACACAACCACACTGACCCTGGCTGTCAGCAGGGAAGAATGGCACGGGTTTATTTACTGCACCTGTGATGACCTGGCTGTTTTACTGCAAAACCCGCTGTCAGGAACAGAGATCCGTTTATTACCGGATAATATACTGATGGCGCTTATTTCAGCATGGCTGGATAAATTTTCAGCCGGATTAACTGCCCGGAAAATAATAAAAGAAGAAAAAACCATCACGGGTTACACTGCCATTTTTTCCGGTAGTATCTTTATTTTTTCTGATATAAATCTGATTCATTCACACCTTAAATTAATTCCGCCATCAATACCGGAAATACCCCTTAAAGTCCGTATTTCCTCCGCTGATTTTTGTCTTCCGGCCTGTGAGATACTGTCATTATGTATTGATGACCTGATTGTCAGCCCGCTGCCGGACAGTAATATTCCGGTATCGGTTTATTACCGGCACTATCCTGTCGCAACAGGTACATTATTTTCAAATAAGGTGAAGATCCGAAAAATGACATCAATCTCCCGGCGTAAAATACTATTATCTCCGCTGAAAAGTACACTCAGCTTCGGGCTGGCCGATACAGAAATAAATCTGGACAAACTTGCCGGACTGAAACCGGATTCACTTATTGAATTAACAGATAACTCAGAGCATTATATTCGTGTCTTTTGCGATGGCGAATATATTGCAGACGGTATACTCGTCTCTTTTCATCAGCGCCTTGCTGTTCAGATTAAAGGGTTTGTCACACCAGCAGAAAATGTCAGTACCAAATCATGACTATCTCCGAGCCGGTATCATTAATCGTCCTTCTGGCATTTTTGTCCGTCATACCGGTTATTATTGTGACAGGCACCGCCTTTATAAAAATAGGTATTGTGCTGTCACTGCTCCGTAATGCAATGGGTGTGCAGCAAATTCCCTCAAACCTCACGATGCATTCATTTGCTCTGATCCTGACATTGTTTGTGATGGGGCCGACGTTATTCGATATCAGGGATTCCATTGATACCGGTAAACTCTCTGCTGACCCTGTTTATCTGGCCGGAGCCGTCACGCAGGCAGGAAAAATATACAGCCGCTTTTTAATCAATAATACTGCCCCGGAAACCCGGCAGTTTTTTCAGCAAACCGTTAAGACAATCTGGCCGGAGAGATATCATCCGTCACAGGATAATCCGCCGCTCTATATTCTGTTGCCTTCATTCACACTCAGTGAGTTAATCAGCGCATTTAAAATTGGTTTTTTGCTCTATTTACCTTTCCTGGCTATTGATTTTATTGTGTCTAATATATTACTGGCGATGGGGATGATGATGGTATCACCTATGACACTTTCTCTGCCGTTAAAATTACTGTTATTTGTCATCGTCGGCGGCTGGGAAAAACTGACCCGGGCCCTGCTGTTCAGTTATCATTTCTGATGATGGATCAGTACCTGCTTTTTTATGCGGGCAGAATGCTCTGGCTTGTTTTTATTCTGTCATTACCGGCTATTCTCGCGGCAACCATTACCGGGGTTCTGGTCGCTATTATTCAGGCGATTACCCAGATTCAGGAGCAGACATTAGGCTTTTTATGCAAACTGGCTGCTGTGGTGATAACGCTGTTTATGACTCTGAACTGGTCCGGACAGCAATTGCTGCTGTTCATTAATCAGATATTTGAATTACTGTGATGGTATTAACCGAACTGATTTATCCTTTTTTGATCTCATTTTTTCTGTCTCTGCCAAGATTATATGGTTTTTTTTTACTGCTCCCCATAGTAAATAAATCACTGTTCGGCCATCGTTTAATCAATAACGCTATCGTATTATCTCTCGGGTTATTTGTCCGTCAGAGCCTGCCCCCGGTATTACCTGAAATCAGTCCCCTGTTTTTTTTCATTATAATTCTCACCGAATTTTTTACCGGGCTGCTCTTCGGTCTGATTGCTGTTGTACCATTTTGGGCTACAGAAGCCGCCGGACAATTTATTGATCAGCAGCGGGGGGCAACCACAGGCAGTATACTCAACCCGCTTTCCGGACAACAGGTATCCCTGACGGCTATTTTTTTCACACAATTCCTGATCCTGTACTATCTGACATCCGGGTTATTTTTTCAGTTAATGACTCTCTTTTTCCGGGGATTGGTCTGGTATCCGGTCACCGGATCACACATTCTGTTTCCGGCGGCCCTGTTCCCGTTATTTTCAGAATTACTGTCACTGTACTGCCATGCCGTTGTTAACCTTGCTTTACCTCTTATCATACCGATGTATCTGACCGAAATTGCACTCGCGTTTATCAATAAATTCGTTCCTGCCTTAAATGTTTTTGTGATAGCCATGCCGGTGAAATCTGTTGTTTCCCTCTTTATCGCTGCGGGTTATATCATGCTGATTAATGAACCTCTCTCTGCACTGATAACAAAGACATTCACGCTCATCATAAATTTAAATATGCCACTCTTCTGACAACAGGAAACCAATGAGCGGAGAAAAAACAGAGCAACCTACTGCCAAAAAACGCAGAGATAACCGCAGAAAAGGGATTGTATTCAAAAGCCGTGAATTATTACTTTTTCTGATTTCGTTGTGTCAGGTAACCGGTCTTATCATGCTTATTCCGCAGCTATACACCGCTTTTTATTCACTCTTACAATATACACTTGAACATGCAGTCACACGACCATTACTGCTGATGCTTTCAGACGTTAACATACTAATTAAAAAAGAGTTATTACCTCCTTTTCTGTCAATATCAGGCATTTTTATTACCGGAATTATTATCAGCCACATTCTTCAGTCCGGCTTTCTGGTGAATATATCCGCACTAAAATTTGATATCGCCAACCTTTCACCTCATAAAGGACTGAAAAAAATTTTTTCAGTTAATAATCTTTGGGAATTTATCAAATCTGTCATCAAAGCAGGCTTATTATCGCTGTTACTTTTCTGGCTGCTTCGTCAGCATTACCCGTCATTTATACGGCTGGTGACGGTCAGTATCCAGGAAAATCTGGTTGTCGCACGCTATATCGGGCAGCTTCTGCTGTATCTGTTTTTTTCCGGTATTTCCGTTGTGGTCCTGACTGATATTGTTATATCCCGGTACGGTTATCAAAAAAAAATGATGATGTCCAAAGAAGAAATCAAAAATGAATACAAAGAATCAGAAGGAAACAGTGAAATAAAAAGTAAGCGAAAACAGTTTCATAAAGAGATGCAGCAACAGGATATGCGAAGTGCGGTTAAAAAATCACGTTGTATTGTTGTTAACCCGACTCACTATGCCGTGGGTATTGATTACAGTGAAGAAAGAACACCATTACCGGTTATTACGTTCAAAGAACAAAATGATCTTGCTCTCCGTATCCGACTGATAGCGAATCAGGAAGGTATTCCGCTTATTGAGAAAAAAGATCTGGCCCGCTATCTCTACCGTTTCGGTCAGACTGGCAAAGCTGTTCCGCCGGCCACGCTGGAGATAATTGCAGAAATTCTGTACTGGCTGGAAAAAAGCGACCAAAATACCGGGGAAATAAAAGACGTTAATATAAACAATTCACGATAAATACAAACAGTACCGCAACATTTAATAAAATCACTTATACATAAAATCCTGATACCCCCTTAAAAATAAGACTCCAATCTTATTAATAAGTTAGCTACGCAGCTTGCTGCTGATACTTGTTAAATAAAGTAACGTCATAAAGTTAATATGTTTAAATTCATCATCTGTGTTAACGTTTTTATTTATTTTTTTTAACGCTTTCGTTTCATTAGTGATTAATTAACCATCTAATTATGAGTTATTTTATTCATATTGTGAATAAAGAACTAACTAAACACATAAATAAAGCCATTAATCCTGGGAATTCACCATTAGAAGTAGAAAATATCACAACAGGCTATATAATTATATACATTGAATGTATTTCACTGTTCTTTCTATTTTAATTACACAGCATTCGTCACTCAGAGATGCCCATGAATTCACTTAATCTGCCAGACAACGAAAAAATTATCGTACAAACAGTTGCCATTGAAAAATCTGATTTCAACATTATTGAACAACAGGAAAGAGGGCTATACATTCTTATTTCCGGAACAATGAAATGGCAGGATTGCACCAACTTTTTTACGATGAATAATAATGAAATTATTTTCTCAAACCGGGGAAGCTATGCTTATCAGCAGATATCGGAGCACTGCCGGTTATTGTGGGTACCTCTCAGCAATGATTTTTTACGTGATTTCCTTCATCGCTTTTCTGATACCCTGAGTCATCTTCACCGGGTTACGGATCCGACATCCGGGATTATATTTTTTCCGCACTCAGATCTTATGGAAAACAGTATTGCCGGCCTGGATAATGCCTGTCAGAATAATACACCTTTTCCGCTTATGAAACTGAAGCTGGAAGAATTACTGCTGATTATTGCTCTCAGTGAACAAGGCATAAACCTGATGTCTGTATTGCGTCAGTTAAGTAATCGCCAGGTTGAACGTTTACATGCTTTTATGGAAAAGCACTATCTTAAAGACTGGAAATTGAATACATTTTCAAAAGAATTTGGTATGGGCCTGACAACATTTAAAGAGTTGTTCGGTTCTGTTTACGGCACGTCTCCGCGGGCCTGGATAAGTGAGCGGAGATTATTATTTTCTCACCAGTTATTATTGAATACACAAATGAGTATTGTGGATATATCAATGGAAGCCGGTTTTTCCAGTCAATCCTATTTTACACAAAGTTACCGGAAGCGTTTTGGCTTTACGCCCAGCAAGGCCAGATCGAATCACGTTATCTGACGAATAATGATAAAAAATCAAAATAAAAACCACACTAAAATACAATGAGTTCTGTTAGGCTTTCCTTTTGCTTCATTTTATGTTTGACCAGAGGAAATTATGCTTAACAAAATAAAATACAGTATGTATATGCCGGATGATAATATGGATTGTTTCCATGAGGTATATAATGAACACCATTTATTATCAAAATTCTTTTCCAGAAAAAACATTGACAAACTGAAGATAACACCGTGGTTTAAACGCAGAAAAAAATGGAAAATATCTTTCAGTTATAATGATTTTGTGATGATAAGGGAAGCAATAGAACACCATCCTGATAACTGGGACTTATTTTTGACTGATACTATACGGCTGTCTGAATCCCGTCATTGGATAGACTGGATTATTACAGAAACTTATGAGTACTGGTATAATGAAAACCATGGTGAATTAAATAACCTAAAACATAAATACAATAAATATTCTATCAGGAAAAACCAGCTATCTGCATTAGTTTCGCTGTACAAAAATAATGCAGAGCTGGCAGAAGAGAAGATACTTGCGGAAACAGAAAATAAACTTTCAGAATGCAAATTAATCACTGCCCAACTGAAAAATAATATTAATGTACTGCAACAGTCTGTATTGTTTACCTTACGCGATATGTATGATGCATTTCGTGCAACGATATATCACAATAATACACTGAAACATACTCATTACCCTGAAGAACTGCAGATATTTATTGATTCAATTTCATTACTCAAAGAAAACAACAACAATGAATCATTATATAAATGGCTGTGTCAAAAAAATATTTGCTTTCATAATGACATATTATCATGGTACTGATAAGAACCAGATAAAACGTTACCTGACAGGGGTAGCAATATCCCTGTTTTTCTCTCCCTGCCCGGCTGAATCATTTCTGTCAGATGAACCTTACAGTTTCATTGCCAACAATACACCATTATCTGAGGTACTCATCAACTTTGCAGCTAATCATGATATTGAGGCTGAGATCAGTCCGGATATACACAGTTTTGTCAATGAACGTATTAACGCTGATACAGCAACAGAATTTTTGGAAAAATTGGCTGCTCTCTATCGCCTGGAAACCTATTTTTATAATAATACATTATATGTCAGCAAAAAAAACAGCAACCAGAAACAGGACATCAGGTTAACATTTCTCACTGCGGGAGAAGCCGCATCACTTTTACAAAATACCGGTATCGCAGATAAACGCTGGAGAATTGATGTCAGAGGCTTGCAGCATCTGCAACTATCCGGCCCGCCGGCATACCTTAAACTTGCCCGTCAGGTGATTGATGCCGGTGAAAATGAATTAAAAGAACAGCGCCGTTCCCCTGAGCAAACTATTGAAATTATCCCGTTAAAATACAGTTCCGCTGTCGACCGGATTATCAAATACCGGGACAGCCAGATAACGGCACCGGGTATTGCGACTATTTTATCCCGTATTCTTTCCGGACCTGTTCATTTACCCGGTTATAAATCACCGAAAGGCACCAGCTCATATCAGGGGGTCATTAATGCTGATCCGACTCTCAATGCCATTATTTTACGGGATACTCCGGAAAAAATAGTATTATATAAAGATTTAATCACAAAGCTGGATATTCCGACATCACGAATAGAGATTGCACTATATATTATTGATGTAGATACCCAAAGTGCCGGTTCTCTGGGTATTGACTGGGGCGGTACACTGAGCACCGGTAGTACAAAAATCAGTATCTTATCCACATTATCATCACAAGGCACAGCAGCAGGAACATTACTCAACCAAACAGGACTGAATCAGTTACTGGCGAATATCCATCTTCTTCAAACTGAAGGTTATGCCCGGATGGTATCACGCCCGACGATCCTGACACTCGAAAACAGCCCCGCCCTGATCGATCATAATGAAACCTATTATGTCAAAATAAATGGTGAACGGGTTGCTGAATTAAAAGGAATCACATACGGTACACTTCTGCAATTAACACCACGTATTATCAGGGAAAAAAATAATACACTTTTGGATATGACGCTGCATATTGAAGACGGAAATCAAAAAGCAGGAAATAATGATAAAGATACGATCCCGACAATTAACCGGACAGTTATCGACACGATAGCACGGGTTGAATTTGGCCAGTCTCTTCTGATAGGCGGGATTTACCGGGATGAAGAGTTAAAAACAGAATCGCGGATTCCGCTGCTCGGTAATATTCCCTGGATTGGTGCCTTATTCCGCAGTGAAGCCACCCGGGAACGGCGCTCTATCCGGCTGTTTATCATCAAACCCCAAATTATCGATTACGGAAAACCTGCGCTCGTATCATAAACACTGTTTTTACAGCCACTGATAATTTATGTATTATGAATTTTACTCTGTCCGTTCTATCCGGCCTGCATCGTGGTGCAGAAATCAATATAACACCGTCATCATCAGAAAATATCTCCGTTACTCTGGGATCTGATGCATTTAATACAGATATAACATTGCTGGATCCCGGAATACTCCCTGTCCACTGCCGGTTTTCTGCTGAAAAAAAAGGTTTCCGGCTTTGTGAAAATAACAGTAGTGATCCATTAAAGCAGGGGACTCATGCTATTCTGCCGGGAAACTATATCGCATATGGCAAACCCTTTAAATGTGCCGGAACAGAACTGAGTGTAAAATACAGAACAACAATACGCCTTTCCCTGCGAAAAATTATTTTTATCTTTGCTGTTGTTATTCTGGTTATACCGGTAATCTGGTTTATTGTTGCACGTATTCAGCTCCCGGCACCGTCTGCCGGAGAAATTTTATCCGGAGAACCCTACCGTTGCCTGTCACGGGAAATAAAAAATACACAGTGGATTATCAGGGGTTTCGTGAGCACAGAGACAAAAAATAATCTAATCAGCTATTTAAAGCAGCAGGATATCGCTTACCAGTTAAATGTTATAACACCAGACACCGAACTGGAAAAATTAAATATATGGTTCACATCTCTGCCCAATAATCATCTGACAGCCGTGTTAAGTGCATCCTGCGGATATATTGATATTCAGGGTATCCGGGCACCACATCAGCGGGATATACCTCTGGCTGACCGTATTCCTAAAATGCTTATATCATCAAAAACATTGATCAGTGACCAATCAACAATATCTGACGATTATATAAAAAATATAGATTTACAGATAAATACGCTTTTCGTAAAAAATGATATCGTCAGTTATACATTCTCAGAAAGTACAATAACATTTACTTTAAACCGGAAAGCAGATGAAAGATTAAGGAGAAAGCTATCAGTACTGGTTGATAAATTTAATAATAAATTTAAATTCAGCTATCAGCTTAATATTATTGTACAACCTGATAATAAACCAGCAATCAGGATAAATGCAGTATCACTAGGAAGAACTCCCTATATTGTTACTGATAAAGGAGAAAAATACCGGGCCGGATCTGCACCTGATAAAGATACTCAGATTATTTCCATCGATAAGGAAAAGATGGTGTTATTGTATAAAAATAAATATTACACCATTACATATACTGATGACAAAAAATAGTGACTCATTTGATTACCTGATAAAAAATCACACTCATATTTTGGCACGACTGCATAAATCAGAACAAAAAAACAGACTTCGCATGTCAAAATCAAACAGCAAAGATGATTTTGCACGACTCAGGATGAAGTCCGGAGCACTGAATGCAGCGAAAATAATCTTAGAAACATTATGTTAGAGGAAACTCATGCCTATTATTTTTGATAGTAACAACAAAGGAAGTATACTGGATGATATACTTAACAGTCTGAAAGATCAGGCACTGGCTAATGAAAAAGAGCTGAAAGATGCCATCAAAAATTTAAACGACAATCCGGATAGTCCTGCATTATTACAAGAACTTCAATACCGGACAACAAAATGGAGTATTGTTTTTAATACAGCCTCTTCTTTAGTGAAATCCATGAAGGATATCATGCAAAATATATTACAAAAAATATGATAACCCCTTCAGAGGAACGGCTTTTGGCTGAAATAGCACTTGCCGGAATTTTAGCAGAAAAATATAACGAAGCTGAAGATATCGCAGCATGGCTTTTAACGCAGGAAGAAAAATATCATGAGAGCGGAAAGTTAATTATGGTCACTTCCTGGCACGCCTGCAAAAAATACGCCGATATAATTAATATCCTTTCAGATGAAAGTAATATATTACTTTTACCATTTAAAGCATTAAGTGAATACCATCTCGGACTTCACCATAACCTGAAAAAAACAATAAAAACATTAAAATCCACCGGGAACAATGAATTAAAATCTTTTGCTGAACAATTTGAAGAGGATTTGTTTTTATGAAAAATAATACAGCAGGAAACATTAACACGCCTGATATTACTGAACATCGCCATTTATTGTGGCAGAGGTTAGATGCATATTCCGTTGACACCCCTGAATACACTGATATATGTCACACATTACTTTACCCCATTATTTCTGACCTGGAAAAAATAAGCTATCAGGGAAACTTAAACCGGGAATTTCTGTTAAAAATCCTGTCACATTATGATGAATATGGCCCTCATCAGGAATTTATTTTGTCACGGTTATGGCCGGAATTACCGAATATGCTTTCCGGGACAATGCTGAAAAAATGGATATCGGATGAACTTAACCAACTGATAAAAATCAACAATCAATTGATTTTAAATCAATATAATTTACGGCAACCACAATGATACCTGCACTCAGCACCCATACTCTTCCGCTATCTGATCTGGCAGCAGCACCGGAAAATAATTCTGTGTTAAACCTGCCGTCAGAACAAGAAACTGAGCAGCTTAAAACATTGTTCGGGGATATCTACCGGACAATGAAACAGGATACTGACAACATAACTGCGTTATATAATGATAATGCGATAACCTCTCCGGATGTATTACTGCAAACACAGTTATCCCTGGCAAAAATTCATTTTCGTGAAGAATTACTGGCAAAAACGGTCGGAAAAGTCAGCCAGAATATCGATATGATCATTAAAAGTCAGTAATATGCACTTATTTTTATATTTCCCGGTACGTTTTTTTCGCTTCATTCCGCTCTGTTTTATATTGCTGTTACTGACAGCCTGTAAAACAGAGCTGTATAGCGGCCTTCAGCAGAAAGAAGCCAATGAAATGTATTCTCTTTTGCTGGAACACCATATTATTGCTGACAGAAAAACAGCTAAAGAGGGAAAAGTGATTCTGCTTGTTGAGGAGTCTCAGGTTCCCTATGCTATTGATTTATTAAAACAGCGCGGTTATCCCTGGGAACAGTTTCAGTCACTGAATGATATATTTCCCGGCGATACTCTAATCCCCGGTCCGCAGGAACTGGCAGCCAAACTCAATTATGTCCGCTCCCAGGAGCTGGCACGGATATTATCTGATATTGACGGCGTTATTACCGCACAGGTTTTGTTTACCCGCCAGGAATCACAAATGAATACAGAAATGACTGACGGGTACGGAGTCCGGGCTGCTGTATTTATTAAATATGCCGCTGATATCCCGGTATTTCGTTACCGGGAGCAAATAATACATCTGGTTAAAAATAGTATTGAGGGGCTGGATCAGAAAAATATCAGCCTGACGCTCATTCCTGCCATTACCACAAAACCAGCCATTGTCACACCTGAATTGCGAACCATACTGAATATACAGGTCACAACAGGATCCTATCATAAATTGCTGAGTTATTTTACCGGATGTATTGTGCTGCTGGTCATATCCCATCTGCTCCATTATTTTCTTAACAGACGAAATAAACGCCATGGCAGCGCTGACTGATTTCCAGTTCTTTTTTTGCCCGGCGATGTATTGTCATGCAGATCATCTGCATGCACTCCCCTATTATTCTCACCTCGCCGCTTTACCGGATAAATACAGAGACCCGGTTCTCAATACCCTGCTGTTTGAACATTATTCTTTATCAGAAAATATGGCAGAACTCAAAGGTCTTCAGCGTGTTATATTATTTGATGATGCAGAACTACGGCGTTTTCTGACGATTTTAGGTTGCTGTTTTTATCTGAACGACCTGATGATCTGCTGGCCTGATCCGGCACGCCGTCAGCCTTTTTCCGTCCTGACACCGGCAGATGCGGCACTGTTGCTGCGCTGGCGGCCCGGTTTGCTCCGGCCTCTGCGGGAGTATCAGCACTCACTCACAGACACAAAACAGGATGATCTCATTCTCAGCACGACCGGTTACCGGCTGTGGCTGTTTCTGATACAGGATTGTCATGTGCAATTTCGCCGCCGGGCGGAACTGCGTTTCCCGCAAACTTCGATACCGGCATCATTTCCTGCTGAACTTACTTCTTTTTTTAAAATATTATGCCAGACAATATCTCAGGTTCTGACACCGTCAGTCTGCCCTTCAGCAGGCTGACCACCGCGTCATTTACGCTGACCGCCGCTCCCTGCATTATCAGGGCAGCAGACTACAGGGAACTGCTCACCACCGGGGCACTGAAGACAGAAACGGAGCAGTTACGGCAGAAGATGCAGGCCGCTCTGACAGAGGAACTGGAGAATACCCGCAGACAGGCACAGGCTGATCTTGCTGCGGAGCAGGCTCATGCCCTGTTACAGACCCGGCTTCACTGCAAAGAGGTTATCGCACAGCTTGATGATGAAATAACGGCACTTATTTGCCACACTATACACATCCTGCTCGAAGAGACACCGCCGGAGAACCGGTTGCGGGCAGCCCTGCACCGCAGCCTCAGCCTGATAAAACCCGGGTCTGCATTGACCCTGGTCGTACACCCGGCTCAGGCAGATTTCCTGCATCAATGGTTATCATCTGAAGGCACACGATCACTGCCGGACGATATTTCCGTCGATACTGACTGCACCCTGCTTCCGGGGGATTGTCTTATCTGCCAGGGCAGACAGATTATCCATGCCACCCTGGAAAACCAGCTGACTGTGCTGCGGGAAATATATCCGGATTAATCCGGTAAAATCGCAAATGACCGGACAGGGAATCCGCCCGCATTGTCCGGCTTTGCCACGATATTAAAAATGACCGCACCTTTGGCCGGTACTTTATCCAGGTTGGTCAGCAGCTCTATCTGATACGCATCCTGCTCCAGTACAAAATATTCCGCCGGAAGTGCACTGTTTTTGCGGAAATCCTGTGCTGAATCCGTATCAAAAGTTTCATGCCCCACCGCGCTGATCCCCCGCTCACGGAACAGAAATTCCAGTGCATCCATCCCCCAGCCCGGAATATGGTTGTTACCTTCCGCGTCTTTGTTATCCATCAGTGCCTGTGACGGCCAGCGTTTGCTCCAGTCCGTGCGCAGCGCAACAAAACTGCCGCTTTCAATACGGCCGTGCTCCCGCTCAAAAGCCAGCACATCATCTGCGGATAAGGAAAAATCCGCATCCTGCTGTGCACGGGCGGACTGATCAATCACGACCAGCGGCAGCACGAGCTCTTTCAGTTCCAGCTCGTGAACAAAGCGCCGCCCCTGTACAAAATGACACGGTGCATCTATATGGGTGCCGTACTGGCCGGGAAAGGTAAACTGCTGGGCAAAAAAGCCGTCCCGGTAATCAAACAGGGTTTTGAATTCCGCCGGATCAAACATAAAAAAGTGCGGTGAATCCGCATTAAATACGTGTGTCAGATCAACCCATTTTTTTGACTTTAACAGATTAATTGCCCCGATTAATGATGATGACATTCTGCCTCCTCAATGCTATACCGGTAGTTGTTGTGATTTATGCTCTGGTTATCAGTCAGAATTTACACGGCTTGCCGGGGAAGTTCATTTGCAGATATTTCATGTTGTTGTCCGCACCGGACAAGGAGAACACAATGTTAAAAGTTATTGCTGAAGATTTTATGCAGCCGGATGCCGTTGACATTCTGATGCCGATGTATGAAGAACTGGTTGCCGCCACCCGCCGTGAGCCACTGTGCATCAGTTATGATTTGTTTGTCGATCAAAAAGATCCCGGGCATTTTGTCTTTATCGAAACCTGGCCGGATCAGGTTGCGCTGGATACCCATTGCGCCAGTGAGCACTTCCGCCGCCTGGTGCCGGCCATTAATCAGTATAAGCGCGCCGAACCGCGTTTTATCCTGATGGACAGCGCGGTTAAATAACAGACGGTACTATTCGCCGTCACCAGGCCCGGCACAAAGGTTGCCAGCTGTTCATCAACCGGAATATTCAGGGCTTTCAGTAAAAACCGGGGTCTCCGCGCCCCCGCAATTGCAGAGACATATAACCCTTCTCAGTAAGATTAAAATAAATGATCTGAACAGCAGGCTGATTGCCTTACTCAACGTATCCGGTTTTTAGTCTGCTATCGGTGTCCGTTACCGGAAGTAATTTTTCATATTTCGTTACTCAGCGAAGTGTTTTCCCGGTGCTTTCGTTATGATTATCCTGACTGCATAAGGAGAAACCTATGTTTGCTGTGATTTTTGAAGTTACCATGCCGGAAGATAAGCAATCCCGTTACCTGGATATTGCCGCCGGGCTGCGTCCGCTGCTCAATGACGCAGACGGCTTTATCTCGGTTGAACGTTTTGCCAGCCTGAGCACCCCGGGCAAATTATTATCGCTCTCATTATGGGAAGACGAAGCGTCTCTGCTGAAATGGAAACAAAACCTGCAACACCGGCAGGCTCAGGAAGAAGGTAAAGCGGATATTTTCTCTTTTTACCGGATCCGTATTGCTGAAATCAGCCGTGAGTATGCATTCGGGCAGGAATAATCTGCGGAGGGGATATGTCCGAAGAATACGCGTCTGAATTAGAAACCGCCCTCGCCGGTGTAGCCGCCGCACTTGCCGATCCGTCCCGTATCCGTATGCTCTGCGCTCTGATGGACGGCAGAGCCCGGACAGCAACCGAGCTGAGTATTGCCGCCGGTATCAGTGCATCTACTGCCAGCGCACATCTGACAAAACTGGTCGCCGGAAAGCTGATCATCTGTATTCCGCAGGGGCGTCACCGCTATTATCAGCTTGCCGGATTAAACGTAGCCGAAATCATCGAAAAAATGATGAATCTCGCCGGTATTCCGGTAACGGCCGCCGTCCGTAAATCCTCCGCCCCGCTGCATTTACGGCAGGCCAGAACCTGTTATGACCACCTTGCCGGGGAAACGGCAGTTGCTGTTTATGATGCGATGCAGGAAAAAGGATGGATAACTGAAGACGGAAGCACGCTGACGACAGCGGGAGAATCCGCACTGACCACTCTCGGACTGCCCCCCGCACACACGGTAAAACAGGTTTTCTGCTGCGGCTGTCTGGACTGGAGTGAACGCAGGTTTCACCTCGGCGGCTATCTGGGGGCCGCCTTTTTCACTCATTGCGAACAACAGGGATGGCTTGCCCGCACACCGGGCTACCGTGAAGTGACCATTACCGAAAAAGGAAAAAAACAATTCCGGCAATGGTTAGGTATTCAGGTTCCGTAGTTATGAACTTCTGATCGGTAATAACGATGATTTACGGGCAAACAGCAGGGCTAACGATCTCACTGAAACGATACGCGGCTAATCGTCCGCATTCATGAATCTGCCAAATAAGGGCAATCAGGGGTGCTGAATAATTAACGCAGACAACTCAGATATGATTGCATGGTACACATAACAGAGGATGTAATCATGAAGACGATTTTAAAAACGCTGGCCATCTGCATGATGGCGGGTGGTCTGGTGACTCAGTCGGTATACGCAGGACCGATGGTCATTCAGGAACAGGGAAGCTTTTCTGCCGGTGGCACTATCATCACCTCACCGGGAACATTTGACGCGAAAAAGCCGCTGGATTCTGCCGGCCAAACTTATCATGGCGATCATGCGTCTGTGTTCTACCAAATCCCGGAGAATCCGCATAAATACCCTATTATCATGCTGCACGGCGCAGGTCAGTCTGTAAGTATCCCAGAAAAAATTTACGGAAAGAAAAATAATTGAGATCAAACGATCTGAATATAAAATTGATATAAAGCCATGTGAATATCATGTTACTGCACCCATATCGGGATTAAGGTTAGATAACGGAGAGCGTAAATATAAATTATCATGTTTTGAATTTAGTTATTTAGAAGATCTGTAAATTCCAACGTGTAATTAATATGGTATGTTTATTAGAACGATAATTAATAATGTTATGATAAACACATAGCAATAAAAAAAGCAGATAATATATTTAAAGATTTTATAAATATTATTTTTTATATCAGTGGGGGGGGGGATAATAGTATTTTCATTTCTACCTGCTTGCCATTAAAGCCTGGTGCATCTCATGAGTACATGTATGTTAACACGATATCTTACCAATTAACAAATAAAGAATATAAACTTGAATCCGGTAATTTAAGTAATGATTTAAAAGAAAAAACCCCAGTTAATAATGATTTTTTCAAAGAATGAACCGTTTAGCTTATTATGGGATATTTATGAAAAAAGACATAAGGAGAAAAACTAAAAGATATTGATAATCAATTGTTAAATGCAGCGATATATCCAGGGGAATCCTCATTAACTGCAGGTAGTAAAAATTCTATTATTTATACATGTATATCGTTAGAAATTTTATTTTCTTATGATGAAGGAAGTCTTTTTCAAAAAAGTACAGGTGAGAAATTAGCGGATGTTTTTGTATTTGTAGTGGATAAAGATCTGAAAAGCAGACTAGAAACAGAAAAATTAGTTAAGAAAGTTTATTCATTAAGGTCAGCTATCGTACATGGTAGAACCAAAAATTTATCACAAGATAATTTAATTATTAATGTTTTAATGCGAGCTGCTATTGCTGAAATTTTAGCAGGAGAAAGATTTTTAAAAATTAATACAATTTCAGAATTATATAGTAAATTAAAAGAGGATCAAAATGGTTATTAAATATAATGAAAATGAGAATAATGCGCTTTTTGCAAAAATTGCCTGAGTGAGTATATGAATACCCTGCAAGGATAATAATGATATGACATTTGAGTATACGTCACAATCACTGACGCTAAGGTGATGTCTTTTAGGTCAATTTCAGATTGTAGTGTAAGTGCCGTTTAGGTTATGTCGCATTACGGCCGGTAAGGTTATGACATTATGATATGAATTCAGGTCTGTGTTAAAAAATCGCTGATTATCAAAATACTGAATGGCTGCATGACATTTATGGTGACTCATAGGGCAGTGACAATGAAATAATGACTATTTGCGCGCGTACATGAACACATGTCTGCCGGGCTTTTCTGTTGCGGTTCAGTATGGCTACTGTTGCCATACCTTTAAGCCCGGCCTCAAAGAACAGGAGGTTGAACGGCACATGTTTCTATTTATCCCGGATGTATTCATGATTTGATAACAAGCTCATCAGCGGAGGCAAATAATATTGCTCCGCAGGCTGTTTTCATGCCTTCATATACAACACCTTTGCCCTTAAACCTCATCACCGGAGAACCTTCTGTTATCGGAAATGTCCCTTTGCACTGAGGACAGTAAACCAAGTCACCTTCTGTGGCGACGGGGCGCCCGTTAACCGTGGTTTTCACCTGTGCGGCTGAAATCACTTCACCGCCGTGGTCGGTGGAATCTCCGAGGCAAATAACCCGTTTACCATTCATTTTATTGTTCTTTTTCCGTTATAATTTTGTCTTTTAATGTACTGTTTTCCACAATTTCATTAAAATCCGGGGATATGAGGTCGCTGTGACTACTGAAATTTTTTTTAACGCCATTTGGAAAAATAACCACGCCTTTATCCACAAGTGAATAGGTTAATAATTCATTTTTTAATGTTGCATTAATATAAATTTCCCCGCTTTTATTATTTGATATTTTATTATCTCCGATATTTGAAACCTTGTAATAAAACTCATCTTCTCCATTATATTCCTTTATAATTACAGGGGCGAGTAAAATATCATAAGAAATATAGTTTATGTCTGAATTCACTACATCTATAGGTATTGATGTTGATACTGTACCTTTATTTTTATGGGGGGTCGGTTTTATGAAAATTTTAGTTAATCCCCAGTTGCACCATCCTCCTCCATTAATAGGAACGGTAAAAACAGTAATGCCATCGTTATTGTCAATATTATCAATACTCACACTTTCTTCATCAGAGGAGTAAGATATTTTTGTGTATGCAGCATCCAGATGTGCTGTAGTACACTTTTTGGATAAGTATGTTGCTTTAACTGTCACCACTGAGTCTTTTATATCATTTATATGTATTTTTATATTATTGCCGTCATTGTGGATATTGAGCGGAAATTGACTCCCGAGAATATCATCAACGACACCACTGCACTTTACCAAAAACAGTACAGGAATAGCAATAATTACTCTTTTAATTATTTTTCGTTTCATCTTTATACCTTTTTAAGGCTGTAATACCCTCCGGTGTTAA
The DNA here is from genome assembly GCF_019402645.1 of Morganella morganii. GTDB lineage: Bacteria > Pseudomonadota > Gammaproteobacteria > Enterobacterales > Enterobacteriaceae > Morganella > Morganella morganii_D. Next base: position 640,276 of record NZ_VKKS01000001.1, on the reverse strand, counting down.
TAATGTCGGCAACAATGTGTCAGACAGCATTAAATCCAGATCAAACAAATACTGACTTTCAGAATAGGTACTCCTTAAATTAGCCTTTTGTCGTTCAAATTCCAGTCTTATTTCGTATGCAGAGTCACTCATTTTATTGTCTTTCAATAAATAAGCTAATCTTTTTATAATAAAGTCAGTATACTTAACGGATGAATGGTCAGCCACGCCAAATGGATTAGTGGCCGAGTTTCGTGGTATGCGGTAAAGTTCGAAGTATTTTGATTTATACTCGTTATCAGGTAATAATTCTGATACCAGATAGAGTTTTTCTGTCACACTGGTCGGTATACCATCCCCGTAGAAGTTAAACTTATAGCTGTAAACCGTTTTTTCATAAAAATGCACAGGGCTTCCGTGATGAATATAGATATCATCTTTATTTTTTAAACTACGCATTATTTTATTGGGGATAACCATTTGCGGGTTAATATCCGTTAACACCTGTATCACTTCATACGTATATCCTGAAAAATCATTGTCATTAACAAAAAAATCATTATTCATATTTTGTTCAAAAGGAAGACCGGGGACTAAATCGTCCTGATTGACATGACGGTGATGAACGATATCATCCAGCTGCTTTCCGACAGATAAGGTTAATACCCTCGGCATTCCGATGGTATACAGTACAGGATTGTATTCCCTCATGCTGATGGCGGTAAGTAATGCCAGGCACCCGCCAAGGCTATGTCCTGCTATAAACAGTTTTCTGTCTTTACTCCGTGAATTTATATATTTTAATATCTTTACATCAGGCATATCCTTAGTTTGATTTCTGCGGCTATATTCTTTGTCTATTACCTTAAATGCCTGATAAAACCCGGCGTGGACATATCCTGATACGTGCATATCACTGTCTAATTTCACGGGTTTGAAAGTCATGTCAGTTTTTAAATCCGTTATTCCTGCTGTCCCGCGCCAGACAATAATCATTTCTTTCTTATTGGCAATAAAAAACAGTTGTGTATCTAAATCTTTTTTTGTATCAATAAATTCAATTTCCGTATATCGTTCACTGAACGGCACATCATACACAACCGGTGTAAAATTACGGCGTTCAAACTGGGTTGGTATTTTCGATAAATCAAAAAACTGATTCAGAAACACATCTTCTACCGAACCCGGATAGTTGCTTTCGGTTGGATCTTCAGCATCATTGGCTTTCAGGCTGGCGTATGCCAGAACAGAAAGAATACTTAAATTACAGGCAGTTACAATTGAATACTCTTTCTGGTGATGCAACAGAAATGACCATGCCCTGAAAGGACAGATTTCAAACACTAACCGGCGATTGTCAAATTTAACAAAAATGCCTTTGGGATTATCAGACTGAAAATGATAGGCCGGTGGTTCCGGTTCATTCCGGTTTTCAATTTTCGGCATGGAATCACACAATCTGCCAATCGTGACATAACGATAAAAATCATTCCTCTTCCGGGCATCATACATCGCTTTTGATGCCAGGCCGCTGCGGTTAACTCTGAGCGGTCTTTGCTCCATCTCATCCGCGAGAGACTGTGCATCCACAGAAAACCCCCCGCCCGTCGGCGGCAGATTTTCCTCCCGTAAAAAACCGTTGGCATCCGTTATTCCGGTTCTTTTTTCACCATTATATATTTTTAATGTATAGGGCATTCCCGCAACCGGCTGATTCAGTTCATCGACCAGGACAATCTCAATCCATGCTTTACGTTTGTTACAATCCACACAATAACCATCATTATATTGCATATTCCGGCCCGTTTCCGATAAGATTATTTTGTTCCAGATAACGGATAAACATAGCATTTGTCAGATATCCGATATCAGCCTGGTAATCATCCATGCATTGATTAATCAACCCAACAAGATTACCCTCCGGATCTTCCAGTGTCTGAGCCAGCTCTGAATGCTGCTCCCAGAACTGAATATAAAAATTATCGATGGTATTAATACGAAACTGCGCAGAGTTTTCCCAGGCCAGTAAAATATGCTTACCCAGCTTATACGGGGATTCGTTAATTTTTTTTTCCGCCCCGGCGGGGCGCCCGAAAAAACGGTTCCCGGACTGACAGGAAATAAAGCAATCATTCAGCGGCATCAGTAAATATGACCAGTCAGCAGGCGTGAACGCCGGTATTAATGCACCGGCAATTCTGTTGTCAAATAAGCGGAGCACGCTTTCCTCTCTCTGACATAACACAATATGCTGCCGTTGCCAGTGAGCTGTCTGATCGTCAAAGGATTCGGTACTGTGATATGCCCATCCCCAGCTGGGATCTTTAAACCGATCAGCATCCAGGGCTTTTGCCAGGTTTCTGAAATTCTGCCGTTTAGCCTTTATTAACCATGGCCCCTGTTCTTTCAGATGAGACAATGGTGTTCCGGCATAGAGCGGATACGCTTCCTGAACCCAGTCAGCGGCATAAAATTGCACAACCGGGTCCGGCTGTGCCAGCTTATTCAGTAAAAAATAAACATCATGACGGCTGTCTGATGTCAGCCATGTCCGCCAGGTTATCTCTGTCATTCGTCCTCCGCCGGTTTTATTATTACGCTGCCGGAATGCTGTGCCGCCACCGCACAGTATTTTTTCACCGGATGCGGCGGCTCCGCAGGCGGAACCCCGTCCGGCGGTAGCAGTTTCACCGGAATACCGTCACCGGGTCCGCTGTCCCCGACATTCAGGTTACCGGAGGTGAAAATGGCTCCCGGTGTGATGCGGATAAAGCTGCCGCCGACTTTGAGGGTGATTTCCGTTCCGGCCTCAATAATGATTTTTCCGTCACTGAGGTGATGGGTCTGCTGCCCGCTTTCGGTCACCAGATTTTTATCTGCCCGGATGTGCTGTTCGCCGCGGATATGCAGCGAGACATCCCCGTCGGTCCGGTGTTTCTGCGAGCCGTTAATGATGACATGCTCATCCCCCGCCAGTTCGGTATGGCTGTTGTTATCAATCCGCCGTTTTAAATCATGCTGTATATGCCAGGTGGTATCATTCTCAGCATGCACATGCATGTCTTTCTGGGCATGAATATAAATTTCTTCCTGCCCGGCCAAATCCTCAAACCGCAACTCATTAAACCCGTTTCCTTTATGGGTCCGGGTACGGAACGTGGTGCGGGTTTTCTCTTCCGGCAGGTTCAGCGGCGGATTATTGCGTCCGTTATAGGTGCAGCCGGTAATAACGGGTTTATCAATGTCGCCGTTCAGATAGGAAACAATCACTTCCTGACCGATACGCGGCACCGACATAAACCCGTAACCGCTGCCGTTCCAGCCGTGGGCAACCCGCACCCAGCAGGAGGCACTGTGGTCGGGATTACCGTAGCGGTCCCAGTGAAAATACACTTTCACCGCGCCCTGATCATTAGTGTAGATTTCTTCTCCCGGCGGCCCGGTCACGGTAGCCAGCTCGCAGCCGTCGGCCTGCGGGCGGAAACGGTACGGGGGCCGCCATTCGCGGTCACCGGGGATAAATTCCGCGCTGTTACTGAATGTGGTGCCCTCGCCGCCGCTGTTGTCAGCCAGCGGCTGAACGCCGTGGTGATTCACGGTAATGACCTGCCACGACCGGTTCATCGCCTCTGACGGGTGGTTTTTCAGGGTGAAGATTTTGCCCGGCATCAGGGCAAAGCAGTTGGTGCCTGCCGTGCCTGTCTGGCGGTGATTCTGTGACTGCTCATAACGCAGCTGCGTGAACGGCTTACCGGTTTCATCATCGCGGTAACGGCCGTAACTCTCAAACACCGGGTGCTGTTTATGTACCTCACCGGTGACGTTATGCTGAAACGGGTAAGACGGCCGGTCAGGGTTGTAATCTTTCTGGATAATCACGTCGCTGCACAGCTGTTCGGCGTAGCGCCAGGAAAAGGCGGTGCTGTCACGGATATCCGTATCCGCCTGCGGGTTGTAGGTCAGATGAATACCGGCGGTCATGCCGAGATGGTTGTCGCTGTAAAAGAGTTTCGGTCCTTCCTCGAACCAGAAGTTAATGCCTTCCTCATAGGCCAGACGGCACCAGAAATCATACGCGGATTCCCGTTTCTGCGTGATGTAATCCCGCTTCTGATGCAGCTCATCCTGATAAAATTTCCGGTCATTTTTAACACGGGCTTCATTCAGCAGTGTTGCCAGGACTTCCGGCACGGACTGTTTCTGAAAGATACGGCTGTCCTGATTCAGCGTCATAATCCACATTTCAGGGCGGATAAGGAAATGATACCAGGTTTTGTTGCCGTCAGTGTTGCCCTGTCCGGCGGAGGCCAGCAGCCCCTGCACGGTGCGGACTTTAACGCCGTCACGGGTGACCGTCAGTGAGGCAGCGGAGCCGAGATGCTCCCCAAACGGGATTGACGGCAGCAGGCTGACGGCGCTGATAGTCAGTGAGAACAGTGAGGAGAGGGACTCGCTGAGGGAAAATTCAGTGACCTGAAAGGTCTGTTCCGGCAGCCGCCCGATTTTGCAGGTAAAGACCAGCCCGGAACGCCCCGGCAGCAGATCAGAAATGGAAGGTATCACAACGCCCCCGGACAGTAACTGTTACGGACAGTGGTGACTCGTGTGCCCGCAAAAATAAAGGCAGCCCGGACTGTATCAGGCCGGGCTGTATCAATTATGCTTCGATCGGCATACGCCAGTCGTCGACACCTGAGGTACCTGCAACGGTGTGTTCCCAGTCGATTTTACGGTAGGACAGGGAGACTTCAATAAGCTGGGTGTAATCCGATTTGGCCGGGTCCTGGCAGTGCGGCATTTTGCAGTCGATATTTACAATGGTTGCATCTTCCAGTGAGGTGGTGAAGAAGTGCTCCTGCTTACCCTCAACGGAGGTGCGGTACCATTTCAGCTGCACTTTCGGCAGCATTTCACCGGCGGCCAGTGCGTTGTACAGCAGCGGAACGGCTTTGTTCAGCGCCACGGTGAATTTAAACGGACGGTGCGCACGCTGGCCGGATGGCTGGCCGGACTGCGGGTCGGTCGGCACGGTGACGATATGATCGAACTGCTGGACCAGCATCTCATCCTCGTGACCCTGCACATAGATGTTACCGACGGACTCGGCAGTAAACGCACCGGCAGTGATATTGCCCTGGGTTTTCCCTTCGATCGAGATATAGCACGGAGTTGGCATGGTAAATTCCTTATAAGATAAATGATAACAGTGCGTTATCTGACAGTATGTTGTCATCAGCCGGTGCGCATGGTGTGAACGGGGAAAGCATAAATTTCACTTACGGGTCTGTAAAGGGCGGAGGCGGTTCTGTATCTCACAGGATGTATAGCTTAAGTTAAAATCGTTGCAAAAACAGGATATCAGGCTGGGGAGCGCCAGAATAACCGGCGGGGACAGTGAAATATGTCAGATCAAAAAAAGCGATAATTACCATGAAATTTAACATATGGTGATAAGATATTGTAAACTAAGCTAAAAAATACCATCCCTCTTATGATCACAGAAATAAAATATGCAACAAAATGTAATTTCATCATAACATGATGAAATGTAATAATAAAAAACAAAAATTAAGCCCGGTGATAAAAACAGCCTGATTTTTCACAATTAGATACCCTTCATAAACAGGATAAAGCAGCATATTCCACTGAGTTACCTGATTTGGTTATTTTGCCTTTAAAACATCGAGTCGTAAAAAAACAGCGAGTCGCAAAAATTGCCGGAGTGAATGTTTAATTATAATAAATGTGTGGTTATAGTGATATGACATTAGGGTATACGTCACAATCACTGACGCTAAGGTGATGTCTTTTAAGCCAATTTCAGATTGTAGTGTAAGTGCCGTTTAGGTTATGTCGCATTACGGCCGGTAAGATTATGACATTAAGATATGAATTCAGGTCTGTGTTAAAAAACCGCTGATTATCAAAAGCCTGAACGGCTGTATGACACTTATGGTGACTCATCAGTCGCTGACAGTGAAATAATGACCGTTTGTGCGCTTACATAAACACATATCAGCCGGACTTTCGTGAAAGCAGGGGCGGTGATTACAGCTCCTGCAGTCTGTTTAACCAACCTTAACGGTTGATTTTCCGGTTAATACACCACCGCAGTTAATTCTGTCACCATTTCTTGCTGCGGGCTTTCCGTCAACAAAAACGCTCACAGAACCACTGATAATACTCCGGCTGTGGTTACCATGAGGCTCAAGAGAATCGCCCTGCCGGGCAATGCTTTTGTTATCCGCTCTGACGGTACCGGAGCCGGATATGACCTTAGTGGGCTTATGGTTGTCATGGCCGGTACCAATGTCCCCGATAAGAATGACAGAAGGCAGGCTTTAAGTACGCCGATAACGTCATTGATATAGCGATGCTGGTCTACAGTCAGACGCTCAGTCGCTACAGTTTCCCGAAGGTTGGACTTAATATCATCGTACTGGTCAACGTAAAGCTGATAGGACTCAGGGTCGTTCAGGTCATCACGGCTGACACTAAGTTCCCACTCGACAATGGTCTTCAGGTGCTCCCGTAGCTCCTCATAAGAGGCGTTAGGGTTGTCTGCGTGGATTGCTTTAAGTGCTGACTTGATGTGCCGAGAGTGAGCCATAGCGGTGCGTCTGTCCTTAGCCCGTAGTGATACTGACGCTAGTTTATAACGGTTGTGAGAAGGAAGCGAAGCTGTCAGGCGACCAGTGGTCTTCATCCTAAGACGGATGTAAAAGACACCGTTACGCTGATAAAGGTAGGTTCTTGAGTTGAGCATGTACTGAGACCTTAGGTCTGCTCACTACTTCAACAAAGTTAGTCACAGTGTTGGTTACAGTGAGTAAAGCTATCGGAAGGCTTTACGCCGTATCCCTTAGGATTCAGTAACTTATTGAACTTTAAGAAGTGTCATGGAGCGGGCGAAGGGAATCGAACCCTCGTATAGAGCTTGGGAAGCTCTCGTTCTGCCATTGAACTACGCCCGCTTCGGGTTGAGTGAGATTATACGCTGGTCATCTTGTATATCAAGAGGATAGTGAAAAAAAAGCCCCACAAATTCGTGAGGCCTGTATTCATTTACCGCAATGATTATTTTCCCGGACGCATTGCTGGGAACAGAATAACGTCGCGGATGGTGTGACTGTCAGTAAACAGCATAACCATACGGTCGATCCCGATACCCAGACCCGCTGTCGGCGGCAGACCGTGTTCCAGCGCGACAACATAGTCTTCGTCATAGAACATGGCTTCATCATCACCGGCATCTTTCTGACGAACCTGCTCGGCAAAACGTTCAGCCTGGTCTTCCGCATCGTTCAGCTCGGAGAAGCCGTTACCGATTTCGCGGCCGCCGATAAAGAATTCAAAGCGGTCAGTAATAAACGGATTGTCGTCATTACGGCGTGCCAGCGGAGAAACTTCTGCCGGATATTCAATAATGAATGTCGGCTGGATCAGATGGCTTTCTGCCACTTCCTCGAAGATTTCACACTGTACGCGACCCAGACCCCATGACTTTTCAATTTTGATATTCAGGGATTTTGCGATAGCAACCGCTTTATCCATATCATCCAGATCTGCCATATTGGTTTCCGGACGGTATTTGCAGATAGCTTCTTTCATGGTGAGTTTGGCAAACGGTTTACCGAAATCGAATTCCTGATCACCGTATTTCACGACCGGGTTGCCCAGTACATCCTGCGCGATGGTGCGGAACAGTTCTTCGGTCAGCGCAATCAGGTCTTTATAGTCGGCATACGCCATATAAAGTTCCATCATGGTGAATTCCGGGTTGTGACGCGGGGAAACACCTTCGTTACGGAAGTTACGGTTGATTTCAAACACACGTTCAAAACCACCGACCACCAGACGTTTCAGATACAGTTCCGGTGCAATACGCAGATACATATCGATATCCAGCGCATTGTGATGGGTGACAAACGGACGCGCACTTGCCCCGCCCGGGATGACCTGCATCATCGGGGTTTCCACTTCCATAAACCCTTTGCTGACCATGAATTTACGGATTTCAGCCAGAATACGTGAACGTACCGCAAAGGTATGACGGGATTCATCGTTGGCAATCAGATCCAGATAACGCTGGCGGTAACGGGTTTCCTGATCGTTCAGACCGTGGAACTTATCCGGTAACGGACGCAGTGCTTTGGTCAGCAGACGAACCTCGGTACAGTGAACCGTCAGTTCACCGGTTTTGGTTTTAAATAGCTTACCACGTGCCGCGAGGATATCGCCAAGATCCCATTTTTTAAAGGATTCGTTGTACACGCCTTCAGCCAGATCATCACGGGAAACGTAGATCTGAATACGGCCCGCAGTGTCCTGTAAGGTGGCAAAAGACGCTTTACCCATGATACGGCGGGTCATCATACGACCGGCAATCGCGACTTCGATATTCAGGGCTTCCAGCTCTTCTGCGCTTTTTTCGCCGTATTTTTCATGCAAATCACCGGATACCGCATCACGGCGGAAATCATTCGGGAATGCAACGGCTTCTTTTTCACGCAGCAGTGCCAGTTTTTCACGGCGCGTTTTTAATTCGTTATTTAAATCAGGTGCCTGCTCAGCACTGTGTTGGTCTTGTGACATTTTTAATCCTTATAAACCCGCTTTTAAGCTGGCCTCAATAAATTTATCAAGATCACCGTCTAATACTGCCTGAGTATTGCGGGTTTCCACACCGGTACGGAGATCTTTAATCCGGGAATCATCAAGCACATAAGAACGGATCTGACTGCCCCAGCCGATGTCGGATTTATTATCTTCCATTTCTTGTTTATCGGCGTTTTTCTTCTGCATTTCATATTCATAAAGTTTTGCTTTCATCTGTCTGAAAGCCTGGTCTTTATTCTTATGCTGCGAGCGGTCGTTCTGGCATTGTGTGACAAGCCCGGTCGGAATATGGGTGATACGCACCGCAGATTCAGTTTTGTTGACGTGCTGACCACCGGCACCGGAGGCGCGGTAAACGTCAATACGGATATCCGCCGGATTGATTTCGATATCAATGTTATCGTCCACTTCCGGATAGATAAACGCGGAGCTGAACGAAGTATGGCGGCGGCCGCCGGAGTCAAACGGGCTCTTGCGCACCAGGCGGTGAACGCCGGTTTCCGTGCGCAGCCAGCCGTAGGCATATTCACCCATGATCTTAACCGTTGCCGATTTCAGACCGGCCACGTCGCCGTCAGATTCTTCAATAATTTCTGTTTTAAAACCGCGGCTTTCTGCCCAGCGCAGATACATACGCAGCAGCATGCTTGCCCAGTCCTGAGCTTCTGTACCGCCGGAACCGGCCTGGAGATCGAGGTAACAGTCAGCACTGTCATATTCTCCGGAGAACATCCGGCGGAATTCCAGCTGGCCGAGTTTATCCTCCAGCCCTTTCAGCTCTTCAACGGCTTCGTTAAAGGTCTCTTCGTCATCCGCTTCCACAGCGAGCTCCAGCAGACCACTGACATCCTCAAGCCCCTGCTCAAGGTCATCGATAGTTTCCACGATGGCTTCCAGAGAGGCGCGTTCCTTACCGAGTGCCTGGGCACGTTCAGGTTCATTCCAGACATCAGGCTGTTCCAGCTCGGCGTTGACTTCTTCTAAGCGCTCTTTCTTGGCATCGTAGTCAAAGATACCCCCGAAGCACCGAAGTACGTTCAGTCAAATCCTGGATCTGATTTTTTACCGGGTTAATTTCAAACATGTCTTTTTATCTTTTGTTGATTGTCAGGTAATAATGTTAGAACTGCATATTGTAACGAAAATCCGCTCATCATGACAGCACTGCAAACCCCTTTCGGACTAAAATTAATCCGGCCAGATATGTTCTATCAGTAACTGTACACTGCGCTGCCCGCGGAACTCATTGACATCCAGTTTATAGGCGAGACGAACCCGCTGCACACTGTTGTCCGGCCAGTAATTCACATCAGCATTAAAAACAATACCATCAAGCAGCGGACCGCCGCCTTCCGGCTCAATCATCACTTTCAGGTGTTTTTCACCGACGATACGCTGTTGCAGCAGCCGGAATGTGCCGTCAAACAGCGGTTCCGGGAACCCCTGCCCCCACGGCCCGCCTTCGCGCAGAAGTCCGGCGGTTTCCAGTGTCATATCCTGCGGTGACAGCACGCCGTCACTCCAGATAACCCCGTGCAGCAGACCCGGATCTATCATATCATCCACCAGCGTGGCAAATTTGTGCTGAAAATCAGGAAAATAAGATTCCGGCAAAGAAAGCCCGGCGGCCATCGCATGCCCGCCGAATGCAGCCATCATCCCCGGATTGAGGGTATCGAGCCGCTCGAGCACGTCCCGCAGATGCAGGCCGTTCACTGAACGCCCGGAGCCTTTCAGCAGACCATCACCACAAGGTGCGAAAGCAATCACCGGACGGTGATAACGTTCTTTGATGCGTGAAGCGAGAATACCGACCACGCCCTGATGCCATTCCGGGTGATACAGGGCGATACCTGACGGCATTTCAGTGGTGCTGTGTTCAATTTTACTAAACAGCGTCAGCGCTTCCTGCTGCATCCCCTGCTCTATTTCGCGCCGGGTCTGATTCAGGCCATCAAGTTCATGCGCCAGCATGCGTGCTTTCGCCATATCATCCGTCAGCAACAGTTCGACACCGACTGACATATCATCCAGCCTGCCTGCTGCATTCAGACGCGGCCCGAGGGCAAAACCCAAATCACTCGCGACCAGTGCGGACACCTGCCGTTTGGAGATTTCCAGCAGTGCGGTGATCCCTGCACAGCAGCGTCCCGCACGGATGCGGTTCAGTCCCTGATGCACCAGAATCCGGTTATTCTGATCGAGCGGCACCACGTCCGCCACCGTGCCCAGAGCCACCAGATCCAGCAGTTCCGCCAGATTCGGCTCAGCAATATTCTGTTGTGCAAACCAGTCATCCGCCCGCAGTGATGCCCGCAAGGCAGACATCAGATAAAAGGTCACACCGACGCCGGCCAGGGATTTGGAGAGAAATCCGCAATCTGCCAGATTCGGGTTAATTATCGCTTCCGCAGGCGGCAGGATTTCCCCCGGCAGGTGGTGATCAGTCACAATCACACGGATCCCGGCAGCATGAGCGGCGGCCACGCCGTCATGAGAGGAAATGCCGTTATCCACCGTCATAATCAGTTCCGCACCTTTACGGCGGGCCTGCTCTGTCACCTGTGCGCTGAGTCCGTAGCCGTCCTCAAAACGGTTGGGGACGAGGAAATCCACCTGCCGGAATCCCATCCTGCGCAGTGCGCGGACAGAAAGTGCGGTGCTGGTCGCACCATCAGCATCAAAATCGCCGACAATCACAATCCGCTGATTCTGATACAGTGCCTCTTTCAGCAGAGCAACCGCCTGGTCAATACCATTGAGCTGACCGTAATTAAGCAGCCCGCGTGCACCGCGCTCCAGTTGTTCCGCAGAGGTAATCCCTCTGGCGGCATACAGACGGCATAACAGTTCAGGGCGATCGGGAGCAAGCAGTGTGGTGTAATCCGCCGCATCACGGCGGCGGAGTTCTGTTTTTATCATAACAACCTGATTATATTATTAATTATTTATTTACTAATTCAGCAATTTTATCTGCCGGTAAGTAACCGGCAATCAGTGTTCCGTCTTCAAGGACAATCGCCGGGGTACCGGTGATGCCGAATTTCAGGCCGAGATTATAATGTTTACTGATATCAATGTTACAGCTCTCTATCTGCGGGATCGGTTCGTTGCGGAACACATTATCCAGCGCTTTGGTTTTGAATCCGTTACACCAGACAGACTGCATTTCCCGCCCGACCGCAGAATCCGGACCTTTGCGAGGAAATGCCAGATAACGGACTGTAATACCCTTATCATTTAAGGCTTTATTTTCATTATGCAGTTTGAGGCAGTACGGACAGGTGATATCCGTAAAGACCGTAATAACATGACTGCCGCGCTGAGATTTATAAATAATCATCTCATTTTCCAGGCTGTTCAGCTCCTCCAGCAGCACATTGTTGGTGATATTTTCCGGAGTTTTGCCGCTCATATCAAACATCGGCCCCTGTAACAGATAACGGCCGTCATCACTGATATAAAAAACCCCCTGTGCGGTGGTAACCGCTGAGACTCCGGGCACCGGTGACGGGCGGATCATGGTTGCGGTCATATCCATTTTGCCCAGAGCCGCTTTGATTTCATTTTCCCCGGCAGCCGCGCCGTGACAGAATACCAGCAGAAGCGCCAGTGCGGATGATACAATTTTCAGCATAATTGTTTCCTTATCAGCCGCGCGGATGGTGCTGCTGATGCAGCGTGCGTAACCGCTCCGTCGCGACATGGGTATAAATTTGTGTGGTGGATAAATCACTGTGTCCCAGCAACATCTGCACCACCCGCAGATCCGCCCCGTGATTGAGCAGATGGGTGGCAAATGCATGACGCAGCACATGAGGCGAAAGTTTCTCTGTTGCAATCCCTGCCACCACTGCATAGTGTTTGATACGGTGCCAGAATGTCTGCCGTGTCATCTGCCGCCCGAGTTTACTCGGAAACAGCACATCTGCGGCCTGCCCGTTCAGCAGCGCCGGTCTGGCCTGTGCCAGATAGACTTCCAGCCAGTACACTGCCTCTTCCCCCATCGGCACCAGACGTTCTTTATTGCCTTTGCCAATCACGCGGATCACCCCCTGACGCAGACTGATATCCGGCAGAGAGAGTGATACCAGTTCTGTCACGCGCAGGCCACAGGCATAAAGCACCTCCAGCATGGCTTTATCGCGCAGTTCGAGAGGATCGGTGACATCCGGGGCTGCCAGCAGGTCATCCACCTGACTCTCACTTAAATCTTTCGGCAGCCGGGCGGGCAGTTTGGGGGCTGCCAGCTGAATAGTCGGGTCATCCGTCCGCAGTTTTTCACGGTAGCAATACTGGAAAAACCGGCGCAGCGAACTGAGCATCCGGGCCGAACTGGTGGCCTTATACCCGCGATCCAGTCTGCCTGCCAGAAAGGCCTGCAAATCAAGGGTGGTCAGTGATAACCAGTCCAGATTCTGTGGTGCCAGCCAGTCTGCCAGTGCCTGTAAATCCAGACGGTAGGATGCCAGGGTATTTTCCGATAAGTTCTGTTCCAGCCAGATAGTATCAAGAAACTGTTCTGTCAGTGCATCACTTTCGCTGTGTTGTACGGCGTCCTTCACCGCTGACCTCCCGTTTGAATTCCCGTGTCAGAATTAACTTATCTTCTGTTACAATACCGTAATCCTGTGATGAAAGCAGCGCACAGACGTGTTTGCTTTCATTTTTTACCTGATACACAGCAGAATAAACAGATGAAAATTGGTCTTTTTTATGGTTCCAGCACCTGCTATACCGAAATGGCAGCTGAAAAAATCCGTGATATTTTAGGTGATGATCTCGTTGAACTCCATGATGTGAAAGAAACGGATCTGCAACTGACGGAAAGCTACCCGGTGCTGATCCTCGGTATTCCGACCTGGGATTTCGGTGAAATCCAGGAAGACTGGCTGGCAGTGTGGGATCAGCTGCCGCAGCTGGATTTATCGGGAAAAATTGTCGCCATGTACGGCATGGGTGATCAGGTGGATTACAGCGACTGGTTCCTGGACGCGCTGGGCTATCTGCATCAGCAACTGCAATCATCCGGTGTGAAATTTGCCGGTTACTGGCCGGTGGACGGTTATACTTTCACCAGTCCGAAAGCTCTGACGCCGGACGGCAAACATTTTGTCGGTCTCGCCCTGGATGATGTCAATCAGTATGACGAGAGCGAAGAGCGCATCGCCACATGGTGCATGCAGATCCTTGAGGAAGTACAGGAACTGCTGTAAACGGATCAGATATCCGGATACTGTAAAAGCAGCTGATTGAGGCTGTTCCAGGACTCTTTCGGAACACTGTCAGAGGCTATCCACAGATATTTCTGCCGTCCGGATGTCAGTGAGCGCAGATGCAGGCGGATACCAAGCCGGGTGATATACGGCGGTTTGGTGATTTCCCACTCGTTCTTACGCCATAAAATCCGGTTCTGATTTTGCAGGCTGGCAGGACCGGCGCGTTTACTGATTTTATGCTGTGTCCGTCCCCAGCCCGCTATCAGCAGCAATGTCAGCGGCAGCCAGATAAATGAGGTTCTGCCGGGCCAGGGCGCAAACAACACGCTCAGTACCAGCGCACCGTAAATCAGCGTTGAAAAGACCTGAGTCTTAAATGAGACACGTAATACTGATTTCCACAAAACCACGGCCTGCCTCCTCTGTATCCGGACACAATGACAGCACCCGCTGTCCGGCTGAAAACCCGGTTCTCCCGCGTCCGCCAGCCGGAAAATATACGGCATTTCGTCCCGGTTTCCTATGAAATAACTGTGACCGGATATGACTTTTTCTGCCGGTCAGTCCGGATAATACGCCGAATTCTGTGCCGCCATCCGCGCCTGATTACGTTCCTGAATCAGCCGGATTATCTGATAAAGAGCCTCATCTTCCGGGCGGCCTTTATTCATCAGCCAGTTAAACAGATCCGGGTCCGGACAGGTCAGCAGCTGAACAAAATCCTGTTTCTGCGCATCGGTCAGCGTATCATATTCATGCTGAAAAAACGGCATAACCGCAATATCCAGTTCCCGCATGCCGCGACGGCAGGCCCAGTGGATACGGGCTTTATTTTCAATATCTAACACCGGTATATCCTTTTAATGAGAAGCGGTTTATCAGGCCGGTAAACATAACTGATAATACCAGCGTAGCCTACCAGGCTCTGACAATAAATAAAATCGTCTGCCGCACATGCCGGGAAAAAATACGACACAGGCGGAAAAATACATATTATCCGCAGCGGCGGATTTCATTGTTACTCCGCACACGCCGTATCACACAAAGGGTCAATAATATTCTCTTGCAATGTCTGTTATCTCTTTTACCATACATTGCATAGCTCTCCGGACAGGTAAAATATCATGAACACCGAAACAACCGCATTACTCCCGCAGCTGAGTGATTCTCTCCCCCTGACCCGTATCTCTCTCAGTGATCTGGCGCTGGTGACCATCACAGGCCCGGACAGTCAGAAGTATCTTCAGGGACAGGTCACCGCCGATATCGACGCCATGACTGATGATCAGCATGTGCTGTGCGCCCATTGTGATGCCAAAGGAAAAATGTGGAGTGATCTGCGTCTGTTTCATTATAAGGACGGCTACGCCTACCTTATCCGCCGCAGTGCGCTGGACACTCAGCTCGCGGAACTGAAAAAATATGCGGTATTCTCCAAAGTGACGATTGCCGCTGATGATACGGTTATTCTGACCGGAATCGCCGGTAACGGCGCGGCGGATGCCTTACAGGCGCATTTCAGCGCAGTTCCGGATGCAGACTCTCAGGTTGTCAGCAGCAATGACGCCACACTGCTGTATCTGCCGCTGCCACAGGGACGTTTTATTCTGATCCAATCCGCTGAACAGGCAAACGCCTTATCTGATGCCCTGTCTCTGCCGTCCGGTTCTGACACTCAGTGGACGGCGCTGGATATTGAAGCCGGTTACGCCGTGATTGATACTGCAACCGTCAATGAATTTCTGCCGCAGGCAACAAATCTGCAATCCCTGCCGCGGGGTATCTGCTTTAAAAAAGGCTGTTATACCGGGCAGGAAATGGTGGCCCGCGCCAAATTCCGCGGTGCCAACAAACGCGCCATGTTCACACTTATCGGCCACAGCCGCCGGTTGCCGGTTGCCGGTGATGCTGCTGAGCGTCAGCTGGGTGAAAACTGGCGCCGTACCGGTACTGTTCTGGCTGCTGTCCGTCTGAGTGACGATCGCGTTCTGGTGCAGATTGTGATGAATAATGATACAGAAGAAGATGCTGTATTCCGTATCCGTGAAGATGAAGAAAGCCGCCTGAGTCTCTTCCCGCTGCCGTACTCTTTTACTGAAGAAGCCTGATTTCCCGTCACACACGGGCGCAGAGACACTCTGTCTCTGCGCCCGTGTGTATTCTGTATAAATGTATTGAGGTTGTTATGTCATCAGCTGTTGCCGCACAGGAAGTCATTCCTTTTTCTCAGTTAATCACCTTTGTTATGGAGCTGGATAAGCTCAAAAGCGTTTACCGCAAAACCCGCCTGCTGAACAATGAACGTCAGGAAAACTCCGCTGAACACAGCTGGCATTTTGCCATGACTGCAATGGCGTTTGCGCCGTATGTTGAAGATGCGGATATGCTGCGTATCCTGAAAATGGCACTGCTGCATGATGTGGTGGAAATTGATGCCGGTGATGTGCTGGTCTTTGATCTGGCCGCCCGTGAAGCTGTTGCAGAAAAAGAAGTAGCTGCTGCAAAACGGATTTTCGGTCTGCTGCCGCGGGCAGATGAGTTTCTGTCGCTGTGGAATGAGTATGACGCCGCAGAAACCCGCGAAGCCCGTATCGCCAATATGATTGACCGTGTAATGCCGGTGCTGATGAATCTGCACAACAACGGTCAGAGCTGGGTGGAAAATAACATTTCACTGGAACAGGTGATTGACCGTACTAAATTTATCGCGGATGTACATCCTGCATTCTGGGCGTGGTTACGCGCCGAACTGGATACCGCGAAGCAGAAAGGCTGGCTGCGCTGATAAAAAAGGCCGGTAGTGGTAACACAACCGGCCTTTTCTTTACCGTTCACCGGTTACTCATAATCACTCACCGGTGCACAGGAGCACTGAAGGTGCCGATCGCCATAGACATCATCCAGCCGTTTGACAGTCGGCCAGTATTTGTTGTCACGGGTGGCCTGCACCGGAAATACCGCCACTTCGCGGCTGTACGGGTGTGTCCACTCCGCTGCCAGTTCAGTCTGGATATGCGGGGCATTCACCAGCGGGTTATCTTCCGCTGTCCACCCGCCGCTGCCGACCCGCTCCATTTCCGCACGGATGCCGAGCATAGCATCAATAAAGCGATCCAGCTCCGTCTGACTTTCGGATTCTGTCGGCTCCACCATCAGCGTGCCGCCGACAGGGAAGGACATGGTCGGTGCATGGAAACCGTAGTCAATCAGACGCTTGGCAATATCCATTTCTGTGATACCAAACTTCGCTTTCAGCGGACGGATATCCAGAATACACTCATGCGCCACATAACCGTTACGGCCGGTGTAGAGCACATCGTAAGCGGATTTCAGCCGTGCCGCGATATAGTTGGCATTAAGAATAGCCACCTGGCTGGCCTGACGCAGCCCCTGAGCACCCATCATGCGGATATACATCCAGCTGATCGGCAGAATGGAAGCACTGCCGAACGGAGCAGCGGATACCGCGCCCTGAGAGGTCAGCAACTCAGAAGTGACAATGGTGTGTCCCGGCACAAACGGCGCAAGGTGCTTTTTCACACCAATCGGCCCCATACCCGGCCCGCCGCCGCCGTGCGGAATACTGAAAGTTTTGTGCAGGTTAAGGTGGGAAACATCCGCACCGATAAAGCCCGGTGTGGTAACACCGACCTGCGCGTTCATGTTCGCGCCGTCCAGATACACCTGGCCGCCGGATTCATGAATAATATCACAGACTTCACGCACACCTTCTTCATACACCCCGTGAGTGGACGGATAGGTGATCATCACACAGGAAAGGTTTTCACTGTGCAGCTCTGCTTTCACCCGTAAATCCGCCAAATCAATGTTACCGTCTTCATCACAGGCTACCACCACCACTTCCATCCCGGCCATATTGGCCGAGGCCGGGTTAGTACCGTGGGCGGACTGCGGGATCAGACAGATAGTGCGGTGCCCTTCGCCTTTGCTCTCCTGATAGCGGCGGATAGTCACCAGCCCTGCATATTCCCCCTGTGCGCCGGAGTTCGGCTGCATGCACATGGTATCATAGCCGGTCAGCAGCACCAGCCAGCGGGAAAGCTGTTCTATCATCACATGATAGCCCTGTGCCTGCTCCGGCGGACAGAACGGGTGCATATTACCGAATTCCGGCCAGGTAATCGGGATCATCTCCGCCGCCGCATTCAGTTTCATAGTACAGGAACCGAGCGGGATCATCGCCTGATCCAGCGCAAGGTCTTTGCGTGCCAGACTGTGCAGATAGCGCATCATGTCCGTTTCGCTGTGATAGCTGCGGAAGTTCGGGTGTCTGAGAATTTCCCCTTCGCGGCGCAGTGCGGCAGGAATGGATTCAGAAGACGCGGCAACCTGTGCATCAAGTGCATCAATATCCCACTGTGCTTCCTGCCCGGTCAGTACCGCGAACAGGTTTTCCAGACACTCACGCTGTGTGATTTCACTCAGGGTCACCGCGACGGCCCCCGGCAGATCGATACGCAGGTTGATACGTGCGGCTTTGGCACGGGCCAGCACCGCCGGTTTGTCCTGCACTTCAATAGTCAGGGTATCAAACCAGGTGGTATTGCGCAGACGCAAACCCGCGTCTGTCAGGGCTTTCGCCAGAATATCCGTCAGGCGGTGAATGCGTCCGGCAATCCGTTTCAGACCTTCCGGCCCGTGATATACCGCATACATCCCGGCGATATTCGCCAGCAGAACCTGAGAGGTACAGATATTGGAGTTCGCTTTTTCACGGCGGATATGCTGTTCGCGGGTTTGCAGTGCCAGGCGCAGTGCGCGGTTACCGGCAGCATCAATGGATACCCCGATAAGACGACCCGGCATGGCACGTTTGTATGCATCACGGCAGGCAAAGAAGGCAGCATGCGGGCCGCCGTAACCCATCGGCACACCAAAACGCTGGGCAGAGCCGAAAACAATATCCGCGCCCTGTTTACCCGGTGCTTCCAGCAGTACCAGTGCCATAATATCGGCTGCCACACTGGTGATCACCTGACGCTGATGTAACTGTGCCAGTAACTCACGGTAATCATGGATCTGCCCGCCGGTGCCGGTCTGCTGCAACAGCACACCAAAAACATCATCGTAATCAAGGGCTTTTTCCGCACTATCGATTATCAGTTCAAAACCGAAATATTCAGCGCGGGTGCGAACCACATCCAGGGTTTGCGGATGCACATCATCTGCAATAAAAAAGCGGTTGGCATTTTTCTTTTTGCTGACGCGTTTTGCCATTGCCATGGCTTCAGCCGCAGCGGTTGCTTCATCCAGCAGTGAAGCGGATGCCAGCTCCAGACCGGTCAGATCGATAGTCACCTGCTGGAAATTCAGCAGTGCTTCCAGACGCCCCTGGGAGATTTCCGGCTGATACGGCGTGTAAGCGGTATACCAGCCCGGGTTTTCCAGCAGATTACGTAAAATCACCGGCGGCAGAATTGCCGGTGCATAACCCTGGCCGATGTAAGAGGTAAACTGCTGGTTCAGTCCGGCAATGGTTTTCAGTTCTGCCAGTGCATCCTGTTCTGTTGCCCCTTCGCCCGCGGCAGGCGGGATATCCAGCTGAATATCGTCCGGGACAATATGGCGGGTGAGATCTTCAAGTGATGCCGCACCGACTGTTTTCAGCATATGCTGCTGCTGTTCAGGGGACGCGCCGATATGACGACGGACAAATTCCCCCCGGTTTTCAAGCTGAGTTAACGTTTGAGTCATTGTTCTCCGGTTCCTGACATTGTCTGATTCAATAAAAACCCGAAAAAAAACCCTGTTTGCTCACAAACAGGGTTACGCAATCCGTCAGTCTTCTTCTTCAGCCTGCAGTTCTGCGTATTTGGCTGCGTCCATCAGACCGGCAAACTCATCCGGATCCGAGATTTTGATGCGGATCATCCAGCCGCCTTCATACGGCTCGCTGTTCACCAGTTCCGGGCTGTCTTCCAGTGCTTCGTTCACGGCAATAACAGTACCGGTCACCGGCGCATACAGGTCAGATGCCGCTTTTACCGACTCAACCGTACCGAATGTCTCACCAAACGTGATTTCATCACCAACTTCCGGTAATTCAACAAAAACCACATCGCCCAGCAGTTCCTGCGCGTAGTCAGTGATCCCCGCCACATACTCGTCTCCATTCTCATGGCGAACCCACTCGTGCTCTTCTGTATATTTCAGATTCTCAGGTATATTACTCATCGCCAACGGCTCCTGTTATCGTGTTTCTCAAAATTTAACAATAAAATACGGATGTTCAGACCAGTGCTTTGCCGTTACGGACAAAACCCGGTTTCACGACCTCAACAGGCACTTCGCGGTTGCGCACCTGTACAATCGCGGTATTGCCGATCCCCTGCGGGACACGGGCAAGCGCGATACTGAATCCCAGTGACGGGGAGAATGTTCCGCTGGTGATAACGCCGGTCTGTAATTTGCCCAGCTCATCAGTAAAACGGACTTCCATTCCGGCCCGCAGCACACCTTTTTCGCGCATCACCAGACCAACTTGTTTTTCAGTACCGTCGCGGCGGAATTTTTCCAGTGCCTCGCGGCCGATAAATTTCCGCTCTTCCGGCTGCCGGGCAATGGTCCAGCCCATATTCGCCGCCAGCGGATTGACGGTTTCGTCCATCTCCTGACTGTAAAGATTCATACCCGCTTCAAGGCGTAAGGTATCCCGTGCGCCTAACCCGGCCGGTTTCACCCCGGCGGCCAGCAGTTTTTTCCACAGGTCAGCGGCCTGCTCTGCGGGCAGCGCGATTTCATAACCTTCCTCGCCGGTATACCCGGTGGTGGCAATGAAATAATCGCCGCTCTGCACGCCGTAAAACGGTTTCATCCCGGCCACGGCGGCTTTTTGTTCCGCACTCAGCAGTGTTGAGACTTTTTCTTTGGCATGCGGCCCCTGGACAGCAATCATCGCCAAATCATCGCGTACTGTCATCTCAGCAGCAAAGTTTTTGCGATGCTCATCAATCCACGCCAGATCTTTTTCGCGGGTGGCGGAGTTAACCACCAGCCGGTAAGAATCATCCGCAAAGTAATAAACGATAAGATCGTCAATCACGCCGCCGGACGCATTGAGCATCCCGGTGTACAGTGCTTTGCCTTTTTCGGTAAGTTTTGCCACATCATTGGCGAGAAGATAACGGAGGAACTGCTGACATTCCGGACCATGAAAGTCCACGATCGTCATATGGGAAACATCGAACATACCGGCGTCATTGCGGACATTGTGGTGCTCTTCGATCTGGGAGCCGTAGTGCAGCGGCATCATCCAGCCGTGAAAATCCACCATTTTTGCCCCGCAGGCAACGTGCTCACCGGACAGTGGTGTGTGTTGTGCCATTCTATCCCCTTTCAGTCAGACATAGTGCGCAGCGTGTACCGCGCAAACGATACCCTTTTCCTGACGTTATCACCTAATCACAAACTGAACCATAAGAAAAAATTGTGACCGTGTACGCGGACGGAAAAATATGAATCGTCAGTATGCAGATTTTTCATCTGCCATTCTGAGCCCTGAGACGCAAAAAAGCATTAACAGGTGATAGTTTTGAATTAAGCGGCGGGAATGCTCTAAAACACCGGCCGGATCGACCGGTTAGTTTTTCGTGCATTATGAATCAAACTAATGTGAAAAAAGCCTTTAAATTAGATTTTTTCAGCTGATGGGTGTTGTGGTTCACGCAGCCAGTCCGGCATATCACTCAGCCCGCGGGCATGGCGCAGCAGTGCCGGTTTCACGCCCGGCAGCGTGTCCGCCAACACCAGACCGATATCACGGACAAATTTTTTCACCGGATTGTTACCGTCGAACAGGTCACGAAAACCCTGCATTCCGGCCAGCATCATTGCGGCACTCTGCTTGCGGCGGCGTTCAAAACGGCGCAGCCAGAAATAGTTGCCGATATCTTTGCCTTCGGCAGTCAGACGGCGGATTTCACCAATCAATTCCGCCACATCCATAAAACCGAGGTTAACACCCTGTCCGGCCAGCGGATGGATGGTGTGAGCCGCATCCCCCAGCAGTGCCAGGCGCGGTGCGGCAAACTGACGGGCATAGCGGCCGGTCAGCGGAATAGCCCGCCGTTCACTGACAACCTCACACAGCCCGAGACGCAGATCAAACGCCGCCGCCAGTTTATGGTTAAACGCAGCTTTATCCTGATCCAGACAACGCTGCGCGGTCAGTCCGGGCAGCGACCAGACAATCGAACAGTGATGAGTATCCGGCAACGGCAGAAACGCCAGAATGCCGTCACCGTGGAAAACCTGACGCGCCACATTGCCATGCGGCAGTTCTGTGCGGATGGTGGCGACCAGCGCGTGGTGTTCATAATCCCAAAACGAGACCGGGATATCCGCATGCTGACGCAACCAGGAATTTGCACCATCTGCCCCCGCCACTAATCGGGTCGTCAGCATGTCATCATTTTCAAGGGTGATAAAGGCATCATTTTCGCCCCACACCACCTGACGGATTTGTGTGCCGGTCAGCAGCGTGACATCAGACAGTGTCTGAACCCGCTCCCAGAGCGCGTTGCGGATCACATCATTCTCAATGATATGGCCGAGGTGTTCACAATGGGCTTCCGCCGCGCTGAACGCGATACAGCCAAAGCTGTCGTTATCCCACACTTCCATGCCCTGATACGGTGCCGCGCGTTTTGCCAGAATATCCTGCCAGACACCCAGCCGCCCCAGTAAGCGCTCACTGGCACTGTTAATGGCGGAAACCCGGACAGCAAACGGCGCCTGAGGGTCAAAGCGGGTATCCGGTACCTGTTTTTCAATCACGGCAATGCGCAGTCCGCAGCCGTGCAGACCACAGGCCAGCGCCAGTCCGACCATGCCGCCACCGGCAATTACCACATCATATGACTGCATTGTTTATCCTCATTCCGTGGCGGGGTAAACCGGCTGAGCGACCCAGCCGAGTGTCTGTTTTGCCAGCCGGTTGCGCAGAAACGGCAGCATTTCCATTGCCATCAGGCCGGCATTCCGTCCGGCGGCCAGCGGGAAGCAACGGTTGGAGAAAAGGCGCACCAGGCTGCCGGTCAGGGTCATTGTCGCCTGCCGGTCAGCATCACGGGCAGCCTGATACTGCATCAGCACACGGTACTGACCAATATCTTCCTGTGATAAAAACGCCTGACTGATAACCTCAGCCAGTGCCATCACATCGCGCATCCCCAGGTTAAAACCCTGACCGGCGATCGGATGAAGTGTCTGCGAGGCGTTGCCCACCAGCGCCAGGCGGTGTGAAATCTGAGAGTGCGCGGCACTCAGGGTGAGCGGATAACAGTGACGGGCACCGGCAGTGACGATTTTCCCTAACTGCCAGCCGAAGGCTTTCTGCAATTCACGGCAGAAGGTCTCATCATCCCATTCACGCACGGCTTCCGCATGCTCTGCACGGTGACACCAGACCAGCGAACTGCGCCCTTCTGTCATCGGCAACATTGCCAGCGGTCCCTGCGGAGTGAAACGCTCAAACGCCTGCCCCTGCGGATCCAGCTCTGTCATCACATTGGCGATCACCGCCACCTGCTCATACGGGGTGTCGGTCCACTGTATACCGCATTGTTGTGCGACCGCTGAGTGACTGCCGTCCGCAGCAATCAAAACCTGACCGTTCAGTGTTTTTCCGCTGTCCAGCTGAACACTGACCGAATCCATTGTACGTGTAATGCTTTTTACGCTGTCAGGACAATACAGAGTGACATTTTCTGCTTTTGCCAGTTCGGCAAACAGGGTTTGCCCGGCATCATACAGCTCAATCACCTGTCCGAGTGCATCAATATCATAATCACCGGCGATAATATTCACACAGCCGGTATGCCCCTGATCAGACACATGCACCCGGGTGATCGGAGCCGCATGCACTTTCAGGGCGGACCACAGCCCGATTTTCTCCAGCCGCTGACATGTACCGTACGCCAGGGCAATCGCCCGCGCATCAAACCCCGGATGATGGTCATCCGGTAATCTGGCTTCCGCCAGTGCAACGGGAAGCCTGCCGTGACTGAGACGGGAAAGTGCCAGCGCCAGTGTTGCGCCGGTCATTCCGCCCCCGGTGATTATCACACTCATTAATTATTCAGCCTGTTTTGCCTGCGCCATCAGCGCTTCAATATCATCTGCGGTTTTGACCACTGACGCGGTCAGGTTTTCGTTGCCGTCCGCCGTGATGACAATATCATCCTCAATACGGACACCAATGCCGCGATATGCTTCCGGCACATCCGCATCCGGCGCGATATACAGCCCCGGTTCGATGGTCAGTACCATGCCCGGCTCCAGGATGCGGTCGCGTTCTGTGCCGTACTGGCCGACATCATGCACATCCAGTCCTAACCAGTGGCTGAGACTATGCATGAAAAAGGCGCGGTATGCTTTGGTCTCGATCAAATGCGGCACATCCCCGGACAGTAAGCCAAGTTTTACCAGCCCTTCGGTCATGATTTCCGCCACGCGCTCTGTCACCTCAGCAATCGACGTGCCCGGGCGGTAAAGTTCGAGGGAAACATCCAGGGTTTCCAGCACCAGATCATAGATTTCGCGCTGCTCTTTGCTGAATTTGCCATTCACCGGGAAAGTACGGGTAATATCCCCGGCATAACCTTCAATTTCACATCCGGCATCGATCAGCACCAAATCGCCGTCTTTCATCCGGCATTCGTTTTCGGTGTAGTGCAGAATACAGCCATTCTCGCCGCTGCCGACAATGGTGTTATAGGACGGAAAACGCGCGCCGTTACTGACAAATTCGTGTTCAATTTCACCCTGTAACTGGTATTCGTACATGCCCGGACGGCATTTTTTCATCGCGCGGGTGTGTGCCAGTGCGCTGACTTTCCCGGCCCGGCGCATGATATCCAGCTCCGCCGGGGATTTAAACAGACGCATTTCATGGACGATCGGCCGCCAGTCAATAATGGTGGCCGGAGCAGAAAGATTGCGGCGGCTGCCGCGGCGCAGTGTGTCGAGGGCATTAAAGACAATAGTATCGGCATACGCCATTTCGCCCTGCGCGAAATAGAGGGTGTCGAGGCCGTTCAGCAACTGGCAGAGCTGTTCATTGATTTCATCAAACGGCAGTGCGCGGTCAACACCCAGTTTTTCCGGCGCGGCGTCCTGGCCGAGACGGCGGCCGAACCAGATTTCCGCTGTCAGATCACGAACCCGGTTAAACAACACACTGTGGTTATGGGTTTCATCACTTTTAATCAGTACCAGTACCGCTTCCGGCTCGCTGAAACCGGTCAGGTAGAGAAAATCACTGTGCTGACGGTAGGGATAATCACTGTCCGCATTGCGTTGTGCCGGAGGTGCCGCAAAAAAAACCGCTGCGCTGGCAGGTGCCATTTTTTCCAGCAATGCCTGACGGCGTGAGATAAATTCTTGTTTATTCATACCCTCTTTCCTTGTACTGTGTGATGATTCAGGAATCTGATGGTTCAGTGTGCCGCAGATTATCTGCTGCGGACAGATTCAGATATATCAGTGTAATGTCGGTTTTTGTTCCGGTGCATCAGCCGTTTGTGCGCTGCGCGGCTTCGCCAGCGAGATATAGCACAGCTGCACGGCAACGCGGACATACTCGATCACTTCTTCCAGCGCGTCAGCCAGCTCTTCGGCATCTTCCGCTTCATCATAGCCCAGCATGCCGATTTCCCGCAGATCAGTGACAATTTCTTTCACTTCCTTGCGATCACTGAATTTCGGATCCGCCACACCCAGGCCTAATAAAAAATGATTGACCCAGCCGGCCAGCTCATCAGCCCGGGCAAACACACCCGCTTCATCATCCGGCAGCAGTAAATTAAACTGACATTCGGTATCATCAAGCAGTTCAAATGTGGTATTAAAGAGAGCACGCAGCGGCTGTGCCAGAACCTGTGAAAATGCCATGCCTTCGTTGGTCAGGTCGTGAATCAGTGCCAGCCAGCTCTCATCTGTGTTACCGCCGCAGAGCAGACCCGTGATCAGGCCGTGCATCTCTGACGCGGTCATGGCGACGGCCTGCTGACGCAAAAGTTCATCAAGTGTTTTAAAATCGGGCAGTGTTTTATCCGGGGTCATTATTTTGCTCACCAGTCGGGTTTCAGTTCATGATATGCTACCATCAAGAGGCGCCGCTGTGCCAGATAAGGGCTGCGGCCTGCTGCTATAACGTACACAATTCACGTCACACAGGATAATATCCTGTTGCAGAACCAAAGGAAGATTTCATGTCTGCACAACCCGTTGATATCCAGATATTCGGGCGTTCCATGCGCGTTAATTGTCCACCGGAACAAAGAGAAGCTCTGCTCGCTTCTGCTGCGGAGCTTGAACAACGGTTACAGGACCTGAAAGAACGCAGCCGGGTGTCTAACACAGAACAGCTTGTTTTCATCGTCGCGTTAAATATTTGTCACGAACTGGCACAAGAAAAATTGAAAACGCGCGATTATGCCTATAACATGGAACAAAAGATAAAACTGTTACAGCAGACTATCGAGCAGGCGCTGCATGACCAAACCCGAATCACTGAGCGCCAGGTAACACCTATTGAATAAAATTGTTTATAAATCAGTCACTAGACAAAAAATATTTCGAAATTAGGTTGCAATCTCAGCCCGATTTCATACAATAAGTTTAAGAACAACGTTAAACGAAGTTCACAAAATTCTCTGAGATGTTTGTCTGCGGGTCAGTCCCCTGAGCCGATATTGATACAGACAGAATGTGGTGATTTGTCACCGGTGAGCATACCTGATTCGTTCAGGCAGCCTAATGGAAGCAACACCGCGTTCACCTTGAACCAAGGGTTCAAGGGTTACAGCCTGCGACGGCATCTTGGAGACCTCTCTCTTATCTGCCTTCTGATATTTCGCTGATTTTACTATGACTCATGACCCGCTGTTACAATCACGGCATCATCTGCGTCAGTTAATCCGCAACAAGCGCCGTGCGCTGACATCGCAGCAGCAGGCCGCTGCCGCACAAGACATTGTTCAGCAAATCATTCATCATCCGGATATAGGCAGTGCCAATAATATCGCCCTGTTTCTCTCTTTTGACGGCGAGATTGATACCCGTCCGCTGACAGAGTGGCTGTGGTCACAGGGAAAACGGGTATTTTTACCGGTTCTTCATCCGTTCAGCCGCCATCATCTGTTATTTCTTGCTTATCGCCCTGATACCCCGCTGATTAAAAACAAATTTTCAATTTCAGAACCCGCTTTGGATGTCACGCAGGTATTACCGCCGCAGGAACTGGATATCATGTTTATTCCGCTGGTGGCTTTTGATGAAAAAGGAGAGCGTCTCGGGATGGGGGGCGGGTTTTATGACCGCACTCTGACAGACTGGCAGAAGAAAGGGTTTTACCCGGTCGGACTGGCACATGATTGCCAGCAGGTCAGTGAACTCCCCGCCGCACAATGGGATGTCCCACTGCCGGAAGTGATCACACCATCACGCCGCTGGCAGTGGTCTGAACGAGAGGCAGATAACCCCGGCAGAAATCACGATTCACCGGGCTGAAAATGAATATGTTTCAAATTCTCCGGCCACCGGACAAAATAACCGGAGATTTTGTTGTCTGAAACCCCGCTGAAACAACCAAAACCATCCCTTTTTGTTATCAGGTATCAGACCCATATCCCGGTAACCCGCCCGATAAAGAGCAGAAAGCGCCCCGGGCAACATACTGTTGATCCGGACACGCAGATAGATAAGCCTGCTATGCGGAAGACGGCTTATCTCCTCTATAACCCCGTTGGTTAACCGATGAAGGGTGACTTCGATACGCTCACCGATATCAGTAATATCCAGCGGTGAAGCAGTATCTTCACAAGAAGCAGGTTGTGTATGACCGAATGTCGTACTTAGGAACGACAACCAGCGATGCTGGCCTTTCATTTCCACTATTTGAGGGACAGGCCGTGACTGTAAAGCCTGTACACCCAGGATAACACTCTCGCGGGCTTCCGGTTCAAACGGTGATACAATATAATCCCGTAACAACGCAGTGGTATGAAAACCCAGTTTTTTTGCCAGTTGCTGTGAGTAAGGATGGCTGCATACCATTTTTATTGTCAGCGTGGTCAGATGCTTTTTATGTGCCTCATTACAGAGATACATCCCCAGTTTTGTCGCCAAACCACGATGCCGGACCGAAGGATGCGTCGCGAACATCGCCAGTTCGGCACAGGAAGCGTTATCGTTCATCCACAACGCCGCATGACCTATAATGTGGCTATTTTTTACTGCAACTGCACTGTACCAGTGGCATTTTGCATTATTCAGAGCAATCATAGTGGGCACATAAAGATCAGAATAAACGTAGCGATCACCATACACCTCACGAAACAGTTCACTGACACCTTCAGCGTCATCAGCCAGAAAATTTCGGATAATGGTCATTTTCACGTATTCTCTTTTACATATATGCGGCGATCAGTAACACGCTGCAATTTGCCTGTACGAGTATTACGGATAAGCTCATCCTGTTCGCACCACTCAATAATAATTCGCAGCTGACCTGCTTCGATCAGTTCAGTAAGTGAATGATCCTTTTCCCTGATAGAATCACAGAGTGCAATCGCATGACTATCACTGCCGGGGAAGGCGATACGTAATGTCAGCAGATTGCAGTGTTCGTGGTGTTCCAGAATTATCTGCCACCGCTGCCGGCCGAGTTTTTCGGTAATCAGCACATCAAATTCATCGGGAAAAACAGATGCATACCCCACTCTGATACGGTGTCCGAGACAACTCCTGCCTTGTAAAACAAACTTACGTGCCGGTTTTTCAGGTGATTCACACCAGGACGCCAGATCGCCTACCGGATAACGGATCAGCGGCATGAGTTTACGCGTCAGATTAGTGATAACCAGCATACCGGTACGTCCTTCCTCAAGAATAGATTCCCCGGTTACTTCATCAATAATCTCAACAATAGTCTCAGGTTCAAAAACCCGGTGCTCCCCGGCAAGGCACTCCGGAGAAGCGGCACCAATCAAACCCGCATCAACACTGGCACATCCGGCAGAAGCAACACGAGCATTAGGGAACACTTGTTTAAACAGCAACAATTGTTCTTCAAATATGCTCTCACCGCCGAATAGAATCAGCGTAATGTCAGGCAGTTGCTGCCCGGTGATTTTCGCAGCAAAATGTAATAACGTGGCCGGAATACCGGCCAGGACACTGACCTTATTCTGACGGAGCTGATCTGCTAATATTTCCGGCTCAGTGACACTGCTGAAAGGATACTCGCATACCGGTATATCCATGTGAGTAAGAGCGCCATGAATAAATAAAAAGCTGGCATAAAGATCTCCGGCGAAAAACAGATTCGCCACACGGTCACCGGGCTGAAGCTGACTTGCCATGCTGCGACCGAAACTGGTGACAAATGAACACCATTCACTGCGGGTATAAACGGACAGTTTGCTGGCACCGGTCGTGCCGCCGGTTTTGAACACGATACCATCCGAGACAGGGCCGGTCAGAACCGGCCAATGGGTAAGTCCGCTGCTTCCGTCCCAATAATCAACGGGGTTAACCAATGGCAAATCACCGATATGCCAGCCACTCTGCGGAACATGCCGGTAATGCCGGGCGTAGTAAGGGGAGTGCTGACGGGCAAACTCCACAAGCTGTGTCAGCGATAAGACTGCATCGCCGGAAATATTCATTTCTTGCTTTGTCATGTTTATATATCCTTATAATTAAACAAACGGTAGTTATTCAGCGGCGTTTATCAATGACAAGCGGTGTTTTACCACTCCGTGGATGCCGTTCAAATGCGCTCAACGAACAGCTGGTCACTTCAATCTCCAATAATCCTGACTCGAGAACCATGTTAAGCTCAGGATATCGGCTGATGCGATTCTGCACTTCAATAGCATCCCCCTCCGCCAGAACACAGATACGTTCCAGTCCTTCGGATTGATTGTGCTCAAGTATGAATTGCACCGGGACTTCTGCCAGCGTCGCCAGTTCCTGTACCGGAATGAATACCGAGCCGATACGGATCAGATTGCCATGGCGGCCCAACAGCTCAAAACGGGGGGTTAGTGCACCGCAGTCACAGGGACCCTCCACCCAACGGCCGAGATCTCCGATATCGTAGCGGACGACGTTATGACCTTCACGGGCCAGGGAAGTAAACAGCAGACGGCCTGCTTCCCCCGGCCTGACGGGTTTATCACACTCCGTATCGACAATTTCCAGCCACTGAATATCTGCCATCAGATGGAATACCCCCTCAGGACTCGCTTTACAACTGTGTCCTAGTGGTCCGGCATCCACAGAGCCATACAATGCAGAACAAATTGTTTCAACACCAAATCCTTTAAAAAACTCACGCTGTCCGGCTCCTATATGTTCACCGCTGGTCAGTAACTTGCGGATACCACCATAGCTGCGCAGCAATGTTTCCTGCTGCCTGAATAACTGGTTCAGCGTGCTGGGCATACCAAGCAGAGTGTTAACCTGCTGACTGACAATCGTTGCAGCAATTTCTTCATAATTATCATCATGAGGTCCCCCCATAGGGAAATGCATAACACCGGCTTTGTCGAGTACGGTGAAGAAACTGAGTAAACCGCCATACAGACTCCCTGCATACATCAGATTCAGTACTTTATCCTTTACCGGATCGAGGCCGGCAGCAAACACTCCATCGGCAGCAGCTTGCATCTGAAGGTGGTAATCACGATATGTAAAGCCTGCCAGTTTAGGTATACCACTGCTGCCCCCGCTGCGGAAAAAGAGTTCTGCGCCGGGTTGAATCGTATTTTCAATGAAGGCAGATTTATCCATAACCGGCTGATCTGCGGGAAAACGGGGAGCAGGGGCCGGAAGATCAAGTGTCGCAAGTCCCGATAATGTGTCAGTACCGAGGGTGACTGTAACCCTGCGCATCAACCGGCTCAATCCGGATACGCCATCATGCGGTTCACCGCTATAACCGGCATGCATACCTGCAAGCGTTGTAATACGATTCACGCCGGCAGCCAATAAAAGCTGGCTGAGACAGGCAGTATCCTTTTCTGTTGCCGCCAGGCTGCAGGTTTGCAGATAAGTACGCCACGGGCGTAAAGTCTGAATCACTTTATGACGGGGCATCGGACGTAACAGTAACGTGCGGTAAAGCGGCGAAGTCTCAAGTCCGGCCTTATTTTGCAAAAGTATCCGCCAGGTCTCACCACTCCAGTGCTGATTATCCGCACCGGTAAAAATCATATCCAGTTCACTGATTGCCTGAGCACAAGTGATATCTGCCGCTGACCTTTCATCCGGTTCCGGATGTGGCCGACAGCCTGAACGGCGCTGCATAGCCTGCGCCAGGCGATCGCCAATCTCGGTTAACACCGGCACTGACTCCGTATCAACAAATATGACCTGTGAACTGGAACATGCCTGCTGGTCGAAACGACAAATTTCATCCGACAGTGCGTCCATCTGACTGTCATCAACCGCATCAGGAATCAGCCAGGAAAAGCTGATTTTATGACCCCACGGTATCCATCGGCAGCCACCGGGAAGCTGATTGCGTATAGCATTCAATGCACCATCGCCGCCCCATGCTGAAACACCATCCGCATGTGCTATCAGTAAACCCAGCTCATCCGCATTCACCGGCAGGATAGCGACATAGTCCTTCAGTATATTTGTCATATCACAATCAAGAAAAGCCTGCAGCAGTTCAAGCGTCAGACCCTGCTCACTGGTACTTGGCCGGAGCCAGTTAATATTGCCTGCCAGCAGACTTTCCACCATTGCCAGAAACGGAAGTGATTCTGCATTTGACGGCGTGATATGCAACACCACACCCAACGGACGCCAGCTTTCAAAGTGCGGTTGTGACAAATCGAAACGGCGTAATGAAAAAGGAGCATCACCCAGCTCATGTTCCAGCTTGAAGCGCAGCGCATCTGGCCGGCAAAAGTGGTAAATTTCCTTTCTGACCACCGGATCAAGTCCCGGCAAAAATGCTGTATTCTCCAGTTGTTTTACAAAATATGCCGCGCAGGTCAACACATTCTCCGCGGATAATTGCCGGTTAAGCGTATCATCCAGTGTATCTGTCAGCAGGCTCAATGCCTGCTCTGCAGTAATACCGGGGTAGCATTTACCATAAATGAAATACATATTACTTTCCTTGTATTAATTCTGACGCGGCTAATGCACAACTCCGGGCTTTATGCCGGCTGGCACGGCCAAGCAATTCAAACCAGTCAGTTTCTATTCCGCACCCGCATTCACCGGAACGATGCAGGATTGCTAAATCACTCATTACAATACTGTGAGCCGGACTGGAAGTTATGTATGGCGAGACAAATTGCAGAAAACCACGTTCTCCGTATCCTTTAATCTCAAATGTGCGGGTATCACGGATCCATGCCCTGGCATATACCGGAATATGAAAATTATGATGAGCACACTCAATATAAGGGACGCAGTGTTCAACAGCACCATACCCATCCCGGCAACATATATCCGGCAACCCTAATTGTTCACCCAGCCGTGCGTACAATGCTGCCTTTGGTATTTCTTTATCAGCGTGCGTTTTCCAGCCACCACCAAAAAATGTCATTGAGCCCGGCGGCAGTGTAAGCGGCGGTATATTCATATCGCGCATTCTTTCAAGAACAAACCACATAAATGCAGGGAAACCAAAAATACGGACAGGTGCGTCATCTTGTGCAAAAGCTTGTAATGCCTTTATCACACCAAACGGATCAAATTCATGGCCTTTTCCTGTATTTCGCAAAGCATAAACCACCTGTTTGATCGGTGCATATTTACACAAAAACTGGTCGGTATACGCCGTACCCAACGTAATCGTATCGAAAGGCTCGTAACTCAGCAGAAGATAATTACACGGTGTCTCCGTAACCCACCCGTAATGATGAAAAATATGGTCAACCATGCCTTGTGCAGCACCGATACTGCGATTGTCAAAACGCATTCTGCTTTTTTGCCCGCTGGTCCCCGAGGATGTCAGTTCCAGCGCATCCTGACCCGTATTGCTGAGTAAAAGGTGTCGTTTGAAATAATTAGCAAATATCGGAGGAAGATCACCCCATGAATCCAGTTGCAGATTGTCAGGATCAATATGATGATGAATTAACCATTGTGCATACCCCGGTGTATTTTTAATATGAAAACAGACGATTTCCAGCATAGCATTATGAAATAATTGATCACTCGCTTTATCACACTGATATGGCTGAGTAAGCGCACACAGATTATCTATGTAAGGGACAGTTATCACTATTATATTTCCTTAGTAAGGAGGATATCCATGAAATAATAAAAGACCAGAGCATTCAGACATTATTTATTATTTTCACTGCTTCTCAATATATTAATAATAAGATAAAGAGATAAAATTGCCGGAATGGTAACTGCAATGATATAGCAGATCAAATCATTACCTGCCCCAGCCAATGCCAGCAAAGCTCCTCCTATGCTAAAGATGCTGATCGATACCATTCCCAACATAGCAGAGGTTGCGCCTAATGCATGCGAGCTGGAATAAAGTGTAATTCTGTAAAGAATGGCATTACAAATACCAAACCCGTACGCATAAATAGATATACCAATAATGAGAGAAACCACATTATTAAATAGCAATGTCATAGCAAGCGCCAGAATTAACCCTGTAAAAACAGGAAAAATTGAAAGACGTAATAATTGTTCGATCTTAAATTTTTCGGTAATAAAATTAAGTGTGATATTTCCGGCAATGACTGCGCCAAAAACAGGAAGTTGCCACAGCGCATAATGGTATGAACTCAGCCCTAAATTATGCATTAATAGCAATGGCGACAGCGCAATCCAAGTCAAAAGAGGTAACCCGGTCAACCCCAGTGCAACGCTGCCTGCCAAAAATTTCTTATGACACAGTAATGCACCATAGACCCGGACGATTCCGGCCATCCGGAAAGGCTGCTGCGCAATAACACTTCCGTCATTACGCCGGACACCGATAGTTTCAGGCATCCACCGCAGTAATCCCAGCCAGCAAAGTACCGCCAGAACAGCAATAATAATAAACAGCGTCTGCCATGTCATAAACGTGAGTAAAAAACTGCCTGCCAGCGGACCGAGCAGAGGGGAGAGCAACGCAATATTTGCTATCAGTGCAATCAGCCTGATCGCATCCGATTCATTAAATAACTCCTGCAGAGCCGGATAGCTGACCACAACGACAAACCCCAGCCCTATACCCTGAATAAAGCGCAGAATGGTAAACCAATGAATATTATTCACCAGAGAAGCAGCAAAGAAGGCTAAAGCAAACAACGCACATCCCGTCAATAACAAAGGGCGGCGACCAAAACGGTCAGACAGCGGGCCCAGCAGCCATTGAAAAGCAACACCGCCAAGTAAATAGGCATTCAATGACCAGGGAACATAGCTTGCGTCAGCCTGCATATCTGTAATAACAGTCAGCATCCCCGGCATAATGACGTCACTACCGATATAGGTAAGGAGTTCAAATAACGCGAGCAACACACAAAACAGCAGTGCTTTTCTGGCACTGATAGGAAACAATGAGTTAATCATACGGAACGAGCACCACACATATATAGATAGCTAATTATTCATTACGAGCACTCTATCTCTTTATGATTCTCCATGAATATCAAATATAGAACATCTTATTATTGCAGATTGTTTGCTTTTGCAGCAAACGCCGAGATAGATGCTCTCCCTCTGATTCCGGTTTACTCCCGCTACCGGCACCTGCCTATTCGGGTAGGTTCTGACGTCTATGCTGACCGGCTAATATAAAAACAGGCACGCCATCACTGACGTGCCTGTTTTTCGTTCAGATTTTCTCTGTCACACAAACATCAGAACAGCAGCCGCGCTCTTACCGTACCCGGCAGCGCTTTCAGCTGCAGCAGAACGTCGTCAGCTTCATCTTTGTTATTCGCCACAATGTCGATAACCACATAACCCAGATCACCCGCCGTCCGCAGATACTGCGCCGCGATATTAATACAGCGATCAGTAAAGACCTGGTTGATACTGGTCAGCAGACCCGGACGGTTTTCGTGGATATGCAGCAAACGGTTTGCATTCTGGCCGTGCACCGGCAGTGATACTTCCGGGAAGTTGACCGCAGATAGCGTAGAACCGTTATCGGAGTATTTCGCCAGCTTGCCGCCGACCTCAAACCCGATATTTTCCTGAGCTTCCTGGGTAGAACCGCCGATATGCGGGGTGAGAATGACATTATCAAAGCCAATCAGCTCAGAAATAAACGGATCTGCCGGGTCATTGTTGGCCGCCGGTTCAGACGGGAACACATCCACCGCCGCACCAGACAGGTGTTTTGATGCCAGCGCCTGACTCAGTGCCGGGATATCCACCACCGTGCCGCGTGAGGCGTTGATAAAAATCGCCCCCGGTTTCATCAGCTCAAGCTCGTGTTTACTAATCATATTTTTGGTGGATTCCGTTTCCGGAACATGCAGCGTGACCACATCACTCATATTCAGCAACTCAGACAGATGACGCACCTGCGTGGCATTACCGAGCGGCAGTTTGTTTTCGATATCGTAAAAATAGACATCCATACCGATGGATTCTGCCAGGATCCCCAGTTGTGTCCCGATATGGCCGTAACCGATAATCCCCAGTTTTTTACCGCGCGCCTCATAGCAGCCTTTTGCCTGTTTATCCCAGATCCCGCGATGTGCCCTGGCATTTGCCTCCGGAATACGGCGCAGCAGCAGTAATAACTGGCCCAGCACCATCTCAGCCACGGAACGGGTGTTTGAGAATGGTGCGTTAAAAACAGGAATACCGCGTTTTGCCGCTGCATCGAGATCAACCTGGTTAGTCCCGATACAGAAACAGCCGACGGCAACCAGTTTTTCCGCACAGGCAAAAATCTCTTCCGTCAGTTGGGTACGGGATCGGATACCTATAAAGCGTGCATCACGGATCGCTTCTTTTAATTCTTCCGTGGATAATGCGCCTTTATGATATTCAATGTTTGAATAACCCGCTGCTTTCAGACTGTCTACCGCACTCTGGTGTACGCCTTCCAATAGCAGAAATTTAATTTTATCTTTTTCCAGTGATACTTTTACCATAACCCTGCCTTTTGTTAAGTTCCCGAAATGTCCTGTCCTCACACCAAAATAACAAAAAATAACGTCTCCGCAATACACGCTCCTGTATAAGTCACAGAACAAGTCACAGGGAAAAGGCCGGTTTGCAGGAGAAAATGAAAAAATGCCGCTGAGTGCTGATATTTTGGTCATATCAAAGACAAAATTGTGATATATATCACCGAAATTTATGATTTTAAAAAAATAAAAAAAGGAGCCGGCTCAGGCTCCTTATTCAGCATCTGAATATGACAGATATCTTACTGATTTATTTAATGGTTTTTACCCCATCCTGTGTACCCATCAGCACCACATCCGCACCACGGTTAGCAAATAATCCGACAGTCACCACACCGGCGATACCATTGATTTTATTTTCCAGCTCAACCGGGTTCAGGATTTCCAGGTTGTACACATCCAGAATCACGTTACCGTTATCGGTTACCACATTCTGGCGGTATTCCGGCTGACCGCCGAGTTTGACCAGCTCACGCGCCACATAAGAACGTGCCATCGGGATCACTTCCACCGGCAGCGGGAATTTACCCAGCACATCAACACGCTTGCTTTCATCCACGATACAAATGAATTTTTTCGCTATAGCCGCCACGATTTTCTCACGGGTCAGTGCTGCGCCACCGCCTTTGATCATATTCATATGGTGGTCGATTTCATCCGCACCGTCGACATACACATCCAGGCTGTCCACATCATTGCAGTCCAGTACCGGAATGCCGTAGCTTTTCAGTTTTGCGGTTGATACCTCTGAACTGGATACCGCGCCGTCAATCTGACCTTTCATGGTCGCCAGTGCATCAATAAAGTGAGATGCGGTGGATCCGGTGCCCACACCGACAATGGTGCCCGGCTTCACGAATTCTAACGCAGCCCGGCCAACCGCTTTTTTTAATTCATCCTGAGTCATGTTATTGCCTTTTCATCGTCATCCTATGCCCCCGGCATAGCCTGTGATAATTATAGCAATTATTTCTCCTCCGGAATGCGAATTGTGGCATATTGTGAATGACTTATAAAAAGAGGAGAAAACCGCCATGAGACGACCGGATTATCGCGCCCTGCAGGCGCTGGACGCCGTTATCCGTGAACGTGGTTTTGAGCGGGCTGCACAGAAACTCTGTATTACCCAGTCTGCCGTTTCGCAGCGCATCAAGCAGCTGGAGAATTTGTTCGGGCAGCCGCTGCTGGTGCGTACCGTACCGCCGCGTCCGACCGAAGAAGGCCAGAAACTGCTTGGCCTGCTGCATCAGGTGGAATTACTGGAAGCCGAATGGCTGGGGGATGATGCCGGGAATATTGAGCCACCGCTGATTTCCCTGGCAGTTAACGCCGACAGCCTTGCAACCTGGCTGCTCCCTGCCCTGCGCCATGTCCTGGCGGATCTGGCTATCCGGCTGAATATTCAGGTGGAAGATGAATCGCGGACACATGAACGTCTGCGGCGCGGGGAAGTGGTCGGTGCGGTCAGTATTCAGCCGCGTCCGCTGCCGGGGTGTCTGGCGGATCAGCTTGGCGCGCTGGATTACCTCTTTGTCGCCTCACCGGAATTTGCCGCCCGCTATTTCCCTGACGGTGTAAGCCGCAGTGCCCTGCTGAAAGCCCCTGCCGTGGCGTTTGATTATCTCGACGATATGCATATGGCCTTTTTGCAGACCAATTTTGACCTCGCCCCCGGCAGTGTTCCGAGCCACGTGCTCAACTCCTCGGAAGCTTTTGTGCAGCTGGCAAAACAGAGTTCAGCCTGTTGTATGATCCCGCATTTGCAGATTACGGATGAGCTGGAACGGGGAGAGTTGCTGGATCTGACGCCGGGGCTGTTTCAGCGCCGGATGCTCTACTGGCACCGGTTTGCACCGGAAAGTGCCACCATGCGGCAGGTGACTGACGCCCTGCTGAAACACGGGCGTCAGACATTGCGGCAGGCACCGCCTGAAACAGATTAACGTTTCAGTTCAAACACGACATCCACCTGGTCACGGAAATCGATAGTCTGCTGTTCATAGGTTTCATCGGCAGACACCGCAGCCGGTGCTGCTGCTGACAACATCATTTTATTACGTGCCATCACCGGAACCGGCTGCGGCGCGTTATAACCGATGCTGTAAACCGCTCCCGGCTCCGTACCAAAACCTTTTGCAACGGATTTGGCTTGTGAAATCGCATCTGAAATGGCTTTCTGACGCGCTTCTTCGCGGTATTTCTCCGGATTATTCACCCCGAACTCCACTGCACTGATATCATTCAGGCCGCTTTTCAGCGCGCCGTCGAGCAGTGTATTCAGCTTGTTCAGGTCATGTACTTTGACCGTTACAGAACGGAACGCGTTATAACCGCGGATAACGGACTCTTCTTTCTCTTTGTCATAGACATAATCCGGACTGGTGGTGATATTGGCCGC
Organism: Morganella morganii; assembly: GCF_019402645.1. Taxonomy (GTDB): domain Bacteria; phylum Pseudomonadota; class Gammaproteobacteria; order Enterobacterales; family Enterobacteriaceae; genus Morganella; species Morganella morganii_D. Next base: position 601,907 of record NZ_VKKS01000001.1, on the reverse strand, counting down.
ATTAATGTCTTTCTTTTCAATTCCCTGCGCTTTCAGGAAATCAAAATATTGTGCCACACGTTTATCTGCCTGTGCTTTGGCGGCTGACGCATCTTTTTCCTTTACTGTCACATTGATAGACAGTGTCGCCATATCAGGCTCAGCCTGGATCACAGCGCTGCCGGAGGTTGAAATATGCGGGCCTGCCGGGGTTTCCGCTGCCAGAGCAGCAGCCGTATAACCACCCAGGGCAACCATAGCGGCAAGAGCAAGAGATTTCAGTTTCATATATCCTCCTTCTGTTTTAAACCGGTCACATAACAGGATGTTATGCCTGAATCTATAACGCTACCACACTCTGGCGAAACGATATTTCGGATTAATAGGAAATATTCAATCCTTTTAAGGCTAATTGTATCGCGATATACCACATCACCGAGCCGACAAACAGATTGATAATCCGCTGTGATACCGGTTTTTGCAGCACCGGGGAAAACCGGGCTGCCAACAGCGCCAGGCCGAAGAACCACAATACCGATGCACATACCGCCCCGGCGGTGAACCAGATCCGCATATCAGAGCCCAGTTGTCCGCCGATGCTGCCCAGCACCACAAAGGTGTCCAGATAAACATGCGGGTTCAGCCAGGTGACGGCCACCAGCACCATAATCACCCGCCAGCGGCTGCGGACCACCTGTTCCTGCAAAGTCAGAGCAGCATCCGCCGTAAAGACCGCCCGCAGTGCTCCCCGGCCATACCACAGCAAAAATACCACCCCACCCCAGGTGACCAGTGCCATCAGCCACACCGACTGACTCAGCAGCGCACTTCCGCCGAATACCCCGGCTGTGATCAGTAAAACGTCACTCAGTGTGCATAAAAATGCACTCATCAGATGATACTGTTTGCGGCTTCCCTGCTGTAATACAAATACGTTTTGCGGCCCGAGCGGCAGTATCATTGCCGCACCGAGTAATAACCCCTGAAAATAAGTCGATAACATGCAAAAAATCCCGATAATTATTCAATCCACGCCGGATGGAATGAATATTACCGGGATTTCATTATTAGTGAAATTAATACAATTAATGGGCCATTACTGCAGCTGATAACCCGTAGTGACGCATGGTCAGACCCACTCCCAGACCAGACGTACCGGCGTGCCGAGACATTCACTCACACGGCGGATAATTTCGTCACGCCCGTTATCCATACAAACAATAAAGCTGTTGTTATAGCGGACAGTCAGCCCGTAACATGCAAGACCGCCGGTTTCATCGTAATCCATATCAGGAATAACGACCGGAGCCCCGCAGCAGGGGGTATTGCGTGGTGCCAGAGCGGCAGAAATACGTGCCTGTCCGGTGACCGCAAAAATCGCATTCATCTGTGTGCCCCACCAAACGCCGGAAACCTGCTTACGGCAGGCAGGACAGAGCGGATAACGGAAGTTTTCACTGCCGGACCAGAAAATAACATCCGGGTCCGCCTGATGCATAATATCGTCAGCCGACATCCACTCACTCAGATACTGCTCCGCAGCCTGTTGCTGCTCAGCATCCGGGACATAACTCAGTGTTTCAGGAATAAAATGAAGTAAATGCTCGCTCATCACAATCTCTCACTGTACGGCAAAAAAAAGCGGCACCCTCAAAAGGGTACCGCTGATAATATACACCTGTTACGCCTGCGGTCGCTGATTATTCTGATGCATATGCACATCAAGCTGCGGGAACGGAATACCGATATTATGTTTATCCAGCGCACGTTTGAAGTTTTCCAGCAGATCCCAGTATACATCCATGAAATCACCGTTTTTTGTCCAGTAACGGATAACAAAATCCAGAGAAGACGGTGCCATTTCATTAAGGCGCACCACGATGCCTTTCTCTTTCTGTACACGCGGGTCAGCGGCGACAATCCCGGTCAGAATCTCTTTGACCTGGTCAATATCCGCGTTGTAAGCCACACCCACAATAATGTCACGGCGGCGATCCGGTTCACGGGTCACGTTAATAATATCGCCGGCAATCACTTTACCGTTCGGGATCACAATGATTTTGTCATCCGCACTGCGCAGTGTGGTGGAGAAAATCTGGACATTCTGAACAGTCCCTTCTGACGCCCCGATAACCACATACTCTCCGGCACGGATAGGACGAAAAATCACCAGCAGTACCCCTGCCGCGAGATTAGAGAGTGAACCCTGTAATGCCAGACCGACGGCCAGACCTGCCGCACCCAGCACTGCGATAACAGACGCCGTCTGCACACCAAGACGCCCCAGAACAGCAATCAGCGTGAAAGCAATAACGGCATAACGGATCATCGCGGACAGAAAATCAGAAACCGTCACATCCACGCCGCGCATCATCAGCAGGCGGGAAACTGCTTTACCGGCCATTCTCGCCACAAACAAACCGATAATCAGGATCAGCACAGCAGCCACAATATTCACCGCATATTCCAGCAGCAATGCCTGATTATTTGCCAGCCAGCCGGTCGCCTGATTCAGGCCGTCCGTCAGGATTTGTTCATTCATTCATCCACCTCATAAGTTATCGGAAATAAAGAAAAACAACATTGTTGCAATAACCGACCGATTATCGCTTCAGGTAAAGAACTACTGGTTTATATTACCGTAACAAATGAAAATTTCAGAATAAAAATTCTCAGCCCTGCCCGCCGGTCACAATAAATTTACGATAATTTTCCAGTAAAATCATAAAGTCAGCCGTTCCGCAGAAGGCAATACTTTCATTATCGTAATAACTCATTCCTTCATCCGGTTCATCCGTTTCAAAGGTAATCTGATTCGCATTAATCATGATTTCCTCATCATCCATCAGCAGTGTGTATTCATGCCCCACACGCTGCCACTGCTGTTCCCGCCCTTTAATATTGTCAAATGCCAGGGTTATCTCATCAATCACAGTGAGATCCCCTTTCACTTCTTCATTCAGCCAGTGGCCTATCGCTTCGTGATCCATTGACAGCTTAACTATCACGTCCCCGTCGATCCCGAGGGAAAATTCATAATCCATCGCTGTGTACCTCTTGTTAATACTTTGCCGCTGTCACGTATGCAACACCTGTTCTTATTTTAGCGGGTTATCCCGTTTTCAGGTACATTGATACCGTAATTAACCGGATAACAGATATAAAAAAACGGAAGACAGTGATTGCTGTCTCCCGCCGGTGATATTACTGCGGACTGATTCAGATGCTGACTATCACACCTGAGTCTGGAAAATCACACCGTCCGCAATTTTAGTGTACTGATTCAGTCGATCAAAGTTAAGGTAACGGTAGGTATCTTCCGCCGTCTCATCCACTTTATCCATAAAGGCCTGATACTCCGCTGGTGTCGGCAGGCGTCCCAGCAGGGAGGCAACCGCCGCCAGTTCCGCTGAAGCCAGATACACATTGGCACCGGTGCCCAGACGGTTCGGGAAGTTACGGGTGGAAGTGGAAACGACCGTTGAGTTATCCGCCACACGCGCCTGGTTACCCATGCACAGTGAACAGCCCGGGATCTCAATACGGGCACCGCTCTTACCGAAGATGCTGTAGTAGCCTTCTTCTGTCAGCTGCGCGGCATCCATCTTGGTCGGCGGAGCCACCCACAGACGGGTCGGCAACTGGCCTTTATAGCTGTCAAGCAGTTTACCCGCCGCGCGGAAGTGCCCGATATTCGTCATACAGGAGCCGATAAAGACTTCATCAATTTTGCTGCCTGCCACATCAGAAAGCAGACGTGCATCATCCGGGTCATTCGGCGCACAGAGAATCGGCTCTTTGATGTCATTAAGATCGATTTCAATCACTGCCGCATAATCCGCATCTGCATCGCCTTCCAGCAATTGCGGATCCGCCAGCCATTTTTCCATGCTCTGAATACGGCGCTCAATAGTACGGCGATCGCCGTAACCTTCCGCAATCATCCACTTCAGCAGAACGATGTTGGAATTGAGATATTCCGTGATCGGCTCTTTATCCAGCCTGATGGTACAACCCGCCGCAGAACGCTCGGCAGACGCATCTGCCAGCTCAAATGCCTGTTCCACTTTCAGTGTCGGCAGCCCTTCAATTTCCAGGATACGGCCGGAGAAAATGTTTTTCTTCCCTTTTTTCTCAACCGTCAGCAGTCCTTGCTGAATTGCGTAATACGGGATTGCATGTACCAGATCACGCAGCGTGATCCCCGGCTGCATTTTTCCTTTAAAACGTACCAGCACAGATTCCGGCATATCCAGCGGCATCACACCGGTAGCCGCCGCGAAGGCGACCAGACCGGAACCGGCCGGGAAGGAAATACCAATCGGGAAACGGGTATGAGAATCGCCGCCGGTACCGACAGTATCCGGCAGCAGCATGCGGTTCAGCCAGGAGTGGATGATACCGTCCCCCGGACGCAGCGACACACCGCCACGGTTCATAATAAAATCAGGCAGGGTATGGTGAGTGTTTACATCCACCGGCTTCGGATAAGCAGCAGTGTGGCAGAATGACTGCATCACCAGGTCGGCAGAGAAACCGAGACAGGCCAGGTCTTTCAGTTCATCACGGGTCATCGGCCCGGTGGTGTCCTGAGAGCCGACAGAGGTCATCTTAGGCTCGCAGTATTCGCCCGGACGGATCCCGGCCACGCCGCAGGCGCGGCCGACCATCTTCTGAGCCAGTGAGAAACCGCGTGTGCTCTTCTCAACCGGTTTTGCCCGGCGGAAAATACCGGTATGCGGCAGGCCGAGAGACTCACGTGCTTTTGCGGTAAGGCCACGGCCGATAATCAGCGGGATACGGCCACCGGCGCGGACTTCATCCAGCAGCACATCCGTTTTCAGTTCAAACGTTGCCAGCAGCTCATTGGTGTCATGATTTCGGATCTCGCCTTTATAAGGGTAAACATCAATCACATCTCCCATATTCAGATTGCTGACGTCTGCTTCCACCGGCAACGCACCCGCGTCTTCCATGGTATTGAAGAAAATCGGGGCAATTTTTCCGCCCAGCACAATACCACCGCCGCGTTTATTCGGCACATACGGGATATCATCCCCCATAAACCACAGCACGGAGTTGGTGGCGGATTTACGGGAAGACCCTGTACCGACCACATCACCGACATAGGCCAGCGGGAATCCTTTTTTGCTGAGCAGATCGATCTGGTTAACCGGGCCGATGCTGCCGGGTTCATCCGGATCAATACCGTCACGCGGGTTTTTCAGCATCGCCAGTGCATGCAGCGGAATATCCGGACGCGACCAGGCATCCGGTGCCGGTGACAGATCATCGGTATTGGTTTCACCGGAAACTTTAAAGACGGTGACGGTCAGTTTTTCCGCCAGTTGCGGACGCGCCAGGAACCAGTCGGCATCAGCCCAGGACTGAATAATTTTCTGTGCATATGAATTGCCGGCTTTTGCCTTTTCTTCCACATCATAGAAATTATCGAACATCAGTAAGGTATGAGAGAGGGCTTTGGCGGCGACAGGAGCCAGTTTTTCATCATCGAGGGATTCAATCAGGGCGTGAATATTATAACCACCCTGCATGGTTCCGAGTAATTCAACGGCTTTTTCAGCGGAGATCAGCGGTGAACGGGCTTCACTTTTTGCCAGGGCGGCCAGGAAACCGGCCTTCACATACGCGGCTTCATCAACACCCGGCGGTACACGGTTGGTAATCAGATCAACAAGAAACGCTTCTTCGCCTGCCGGCGGAGATTTCAGTAATTCGACTAACTCAGCAACCTGAGCGGCTTCCAATGGCTTAGGGGCGATCCCTTGTGCTGCACGTTCGGCAACGTGCCTGCGGTAATTTTCCAGCACGACGTACTCCTTGCTTTGTGTTTTTATGAGTGCCCGGCAACGGGGCTTCAGCATATCAAAATTTAAACACTTTGTTAATTCATTCACATTAAAGCAACATAAACAATTTGTGAGCTGAATAACATTAGTGAATTAAACTTGCTGCTTACCTGTTTCACCAGTGTTATGCCGTTTTAAACAGGAATCTGCACGATTATTGATTACGCCGGAAATGCAAAAAACGGTTATTTGTGTATTTATGCTGTACCGGAAACGGCGGTCAGCACGCTGAAATTATTAATATATGAATAATACCGGTTTGTCTATGAATACACAGGCGGGCTCTGACTGCGGAGAATAAAAAAATCCGGCGCCAGAGGCAACCGGATTTTTATCTTCAGCCGGGTAACAATGATGTTACCGGGTCAGCTGATTATTTTTTCTTTTTCGCTTTCGGATTCGGAAGGTCAGTGATGCTGCCTTCGTAAATCTCAGCTGCCATACCGATTGATTCGTACAGCGTCGGGTGAGCATGGATAGTCAGTGCCAGATCTTCCGCATCACAACCCATTTCGATAGCCAGGCCGATTTCGCCTAACAGCTCGCCGCCGTTAGTACCGACAATCGCACCACCGATAACACGGTGAGATTCTTTGTCAAAAATCAGTTTGGTCATACCCTCAGCGCAGTCAGACGCGATTGCACGGCCGGAAGCTGCCCACGGGAAGGTTGCTGTTTCGTAGCTGATACCCTTCTCTTTCGCTTCTTTCTCGGTCAGACCAACCCATGCCACTTCCGGTTCGGTATAGGCAATAGAAGGAATCACTTTCGGATCGAAGTAATGTTTCAGACCGGAGATAACTTCGGCTGCCACGTGACCTTCGTGAACACCTTTGTGCGCCAGCATCGGCTGACCGACGATATCGCCGATAGCAAAGATGTGCGGCACGTTGGTACGCATTTGTTTGTCAACGTGAATGAAGCCGCGATCGTCAACTTCAACACCGGCTTTATCCGCCGCCAGCAGTTTACCGTTAGGAGTACGGCCGATAGCCACCAGAACCGCGTCGTAACGCTGTGGTTCTGCCGGGCCTTTCTTGCCTTCCATCGTAACATAAATACCGTCTTCTTTTGCTTCGACGGCAGTCACTTTAGTTTCCAGCATCAGGTTAAACTTAGAGCTGATACGTTTGGTGAACAGTTTAACAATGTCTTTATCTGCCGCAGGAATAACCTGGTCAAACATTTCAACAACGTCAATCTGTGAACCCAGCGCGTGGTATACGGTACCCATTTCCAGACCGATAATACCCCCCCCCATGACCAGCAGACGGCCCGGGACGGTTTTCAGCTGCAGCGCATCTGTTGAATCCCATACACGCGGATCTTCATGCGGGATAAACGGCAGTTGGATCGGGCGGGAGCCCGCAGCAATAATCGCGTTGTCAAACGTGATGGTGGTTTTACCCTTCTCACCGCTGACTTCGATTGTATTTGCGCCGGTGAACTGGCCGAGACCATTCACAACAGTCACTTTACGGCCTTTCGCCATACCGGCCAGACCACCGGTTAACTGAGAAATAACTTTTTCTTTCCACAGACGGACTTTATCGATATCTGTCTGCGGTTCACCGAATACGATACCGTGAGAAGCGAGCGCTTTCGCTTCTTCGATCACTTTAGCAACATGCAGTAATGCTTTGGACGGGATACAACCCACGTTCAGGCAGACACCGCCTAAGGTTGAATAGCGTTCAATCAGGACAGTTTCCAGACCTAAGTCAGCACAGCGGAAAGCCGCTGAATACCCTGCAGGGCCCGCACCAAGTACAACGACCTGGGCTTTAATTTCAGTACTCATCGTGACCTCTTAATTGTTTGTCCGGCGGGTCAGACGACATATATTCCACCGGGACGTACACACTGAGAGCAGTTTACAAAATTGTTAACAACCTGGAAAGGCGCAGTTCTGTGACCTGACTCCCGTTATCCGGGATGAGCTCGTTTCAGCCTGCGCCGCTAAGACCGGCTCTGCACCGGTCTTAGTGTAATTGCTTACATAGCCAGGCGGCGTAAATCGCTCATGTACTGATTAATCAGCGTGATGAAGCGGGCGCCGTCAGCACCATCGATCACACGGTGGTCGAAGGAGAGTGACATTGGCAGAATGAGACGCGGAACAAACTGTTTGCCGTCCCATACCGGTTTCATGGATGAACGTGACAGACCCATGATAGCTACTTCCGGTGCGTTAACAATCGGTGCAAAACCGGTTGTCCCGATACCGCCCAGGCTGGAGATGGTGAAACATCCGCCCTGCATATCAGATGAAGTCAGTTTACCGTTACGGGCTTTCTTAGAAATTTCAGCCAGTTCGTAAGACAGTTCCAGAATACCTTTTTTGTTCACGTCTTTGATAACAGGAACAACCAGGCCGTTCGGGGTGTCTACCGCGATACCGATATTGACATATTTCTTCAGAATCAGACGCTGTGCATCTTCAGTGATAGAGCTGTTGAAACGCGGCATTTCGACCAGCGCTTTGGCAGCAGCTTTCATCACGAAGACCAGCGGAGTGATTTTCACGCCCAGCTGTTTCTTCTCAGCTTCTTTGTTCTGCTGTTTGCGGAATTCTTCAACATCAGTGATGTCCGCTTCATCCATCAGCGTAACGTGCGGGATCATCACCCAGTTACGGCTCAGGTTAGCACCAGACAGCTTCTGAATACGGCTCAGTTCAACTTCTTCCACTTCACCGAACTTGCTGAAGTCCACTTTCGGCCATGGCAGCATGCCCGGTAAACCGCCGCCTGCCGCAGCCGGAGCTGCTTCAGCGCGTTTCACCGCATCTTTCACATAAGCCTGAATGTCTTCACGCAGGATACGGCCTTTACGACCTGTACCTTTAACTTTCGCCAGGTTCACACCGAATTCACGGGCCAGACGGCGGATAACCGGACTTGCGTGAACGTAAGCATCATTCTCAACGAAGTCATTACCCGCAGCAGGTGCTGCTGCCGGAGCCGCTTTAGCTGCCGGTGCAGACGCCGGTGCTGCTGCCGCAGGAGCGGCGGCGACTGGCTGTGCTGCCGGAGCAGGTGCTGCACCCGCAACTTCAAAGACCATGATCAGAGAGCCGGTTTTGACTTTATCGCCGACAGCCACTTTGATTTCTTTGACTTTACCTGCCATCGGAGACGGCACTTCCATTGAGGCTTTGTCGCCTTCAACGGTGATCAGAGACTGCTCTTCCGTCACGGTATCGCCGACGCTGACCATGATTTCAGTCACGTCAACTTCATCACCGCCGATATCCGGTACATGGATTTCTTTGTCTGCTGCCACGGCAGGAGCCGGAGCGGCTGCGGCAGACTGTGCCGCCGGTGCTGCGCCCGCAACTTCAAAGACCATGATCAGGGAACCGGTGCTGACTTTGTCGCCGACAGCTACTTTGATCTCTTTAACCACACCCGCCATCGGAGACGGCACTTCCATCGACGCTTTGTCACCTTCAACAGTGATCAGAGACTGCTCTTCCGTCACGGTATCGCCGACGCTGACCATGATTTCAGTCACATCAACTTCGTCACCGCCGATATCCGGCACGTGAACTTCTTTCAGTGCGGATACGGCAGCAGCTGCCGGAGCAGCAGGTGCGGCAGCCTGAGCTGCCGGAGCAGGAGCCGCTGCTGCGGCCTCTGCTTCAAATACCATGATGAAAGAACCGGTGCTGACTTTATCGCCCACGGCAACTTTGATCTCTTTAACAACCCCTGCCTGCGGAGACGGAACTTCCATCGACGCCTTGTCACCTTCAACGGTGATGAGTGATTGTTCTGCTTCTACTTTATCGCCGACACTGACCAGAATTTCTGTTACATCAACTTCATCTGAACCGATATCGGGCACATGGATTTCAATAGACATTAATTTTTACCTCTTATGCCACACGCGGGTTAACTTTTTCAGGGTTGATGCTGAATTTCTTAATGGCTTCTTCAACCACTTTCACGTCAATTTCACCACGTTTAGCCAGCTCACCCAGAGCAGCAACAACAACATAACCGGCATCGATTTCGAAGTGATGACGCAGGTTATCACGGCTGTCTGAACGGCCGTAACCGTCAGTACCCAGTACGCGGTACTGGTCAGCAGGAACATAACCGCGAACCTGTTCTGCGAACAGTTTCATCCAGTCAGTGGACGCCACAGCAGGTGCATCGTTCATCACCTGAGTGATGTAAGGCACACGCGGAGTTTCTGACGGATGCAGCATGTTCCAGCGGTCACAATCCTGACCTTCCCGTGCCAGCTCGGTGAACGAGGTTACGCTGTAGATATCAGAGCTGATACCGTACTCAGAAGACAGGATCTGACCTGCTTCACGCACGTGACGCAGAATCGCGCCTGAACCCAGTAACTGTACCTTACCTTTATCACCGGTCAGGGTTTCAAGTTTGTAGATACCTTTACGGATACCTTCCTCAACACCTTCCGGCATTGCAGGCATGTGGTAGTTTTCGTTCAGTGTGGTGATGTAGTAGTAAATGTTTTCCTGCGCTTCACCATACATACGCTCCAGACCATCCTGCATGATGACCGCAACTTCATACGCAAATGACGGGTCATAAGACAGGCAGTTAGGGATAGTCAGAGACTGAATGTGGCTGTGGCCGTCTTCGTGCTGCAGACCTTCACCGTTCAGGGTGGTACGGCCGGAAGTACCGCCGATCAGGAAGCCGCGGGCCTGCTGGTCGCCTGCCATCCACATCAGGTCACCGATACGCTGGAAACCAAACATTGAGTAGTAAATGTAGAACGGAATCATCGGCAGGTTGTTGGTGCTGTAAGAAGTCGCAGCTGCCAGCCAGGATGCGCCTGCACCCAGTTCGTTGATACCTTCCTGCAGGATCTGACCTTTCACATCTTCACGGTAGTATGCAACCTGCTCACGATCCTGCGGGGTATACAGCTGACCTTTGGAGTTGTAGATACCGATCTGACGGAACAGACCTTCCATACCGAATGTACGCGCTTCATCCGCGATGATTGGCACGATGCGTTCTTTGATGGATTTGTTTTTCAGCATCACGTTCAGTGCACGCACAAACGCGATAGTGGTGGAGATTTCTTTGCTCTGCTCTTCCAGTAACTGGCTGAAATCGCTCAGTGCAGGAATATCCAGTTTCTCATCGAAGTGAGAACGGCGTGAAGGAACCGGACCATGCAGTGCCGCACGGCGTTCCATCATGTATTTCTGCTCTTCAGAGTTTTCGTCAAACTTGATGAACGGCAGTTTTTCCAGCTGATCATCAGCCACATCGATGTTGAAACGATCACGGAGATGGCGCACACCTTCCATGTTCATTTTCTTAACCTGGTGAGCGATGTTTTTACCTTCAGCAGTATCACCCATGCCATAACCTTTGACGGTCTGAGCCAGGATCAGTGTTGGTTTGCCTTTGGTGTCATGCGCTTTTTTCAGTGCAGCGAACATTTTCTTCGGATCGTGACCACCGCGGTTCAGTGCGAAGATCTGCTCATCAGTCCAGTCTTTGACTAATGCAGCGGTTTCCGGATAACGGTTGAAGAAGTGTTCACGGACGTAAGCACCATCTTTGGATTTGAATGTCTGATAGTCGCCGTCAACGGTTTCGTTCATCAGCTGGATCAGTTTACCGCTGGTATCTTTCTTCAGCAGTTCATCCCAGCGGCCGCCCCACATGACTTTGATTACCTGCCAGCCCGCACCGGCGAACATACCTTCCATTTCGTTAACGATTTTACCGTTACCGTTCACAGGGCCGTCAAGGCGCTGCAGGTTACAGTTGATAACGAAGATCAGGTTGTCCAGGCTTTCGCGGACAGCGATATTGATTGCACCTTTGGATTCCGGCTCATCCATCTCGCCATCACCCAGGAAAGCATAAACGGTTTGCTCAGAAGTGTCTTTCAGACCACGGTGTTCCAGATATTTCAGGAACTTAGCCTGATAGATAGCCGCCAGCGGCCCCAGACCCATAGAAACGGTCGGGAACTGCCAGAAATCAGGCATCAGTTTCGGGTGCGGATAAGAAGGCAGACCTTTGCCGCCGATTTCCTGGCGGAAATTGTTCAGCTGTTCTTCGGTCAGACGACCTTCCATGAATGCGCGTGCGTAGTAGCCCGGGCTTAAGTGGCCCTGGAAATAAATAACATCGCCACCGTCTTTTTCGTTCTGCGCACGGAAGAAGTGGTTGAAGCACACTTCATACATGGTAGCTGCAGACTGGTAAGACGCCATATGACCGCCCAGATCCAGATCTTTCCTGGATGCGCGCAGCACCATCATGACAGCGTTCCAGCGGATAGCAGAACGGATACGGCGCTCCAGCTCCAGGTTACCAGGGTAAGCAGGTTCATCCTCAACAGGAATTGTGTTGATGTAGTTACGGGCCGCAGCACCGGCTGCAACACTCACACCGCCTTTACGTGCAGTATTCAGAACCTGATCAATCAGGAACTGTGCACGCTCAACACCTTCTTCACGGATGACCGATTCGATCGCCTGTAGCCAGTCGCGGGTTTCGATCGGATCCACGTCATTGTTCAAAATGTCTGACATGGTGTATTCCTTATAGTTTATCTGTTTCTAATGATATTCGGAGCCTATCTTCGCGTATCCCGCCTTAACGGTGACGGGCGACGTGAAGATAGGCCCGGCTATATATTGCCGCTGATGCATAGGTCAGCTTACAGACGCAGCATTCAGGGATCTGTAAGCCCCAAAACCATTACTGATTTATTCTGTATACTGCTGAAGACGGCGCAGTGAACGTTCCCGCCTGGTATGTTCACGGCTCATATCCAGCAATACGTCCTCCAGGAATGCCAGATGACGGTGGGATGCTTCCCGCGCAATCTCCGGCGACCGGCTCATAATGGCCCGGAATACCTGTTCCCGGTGCTCGCTGACCATAGCCAGCATCTCTTTCCGGGTATATAAAAATTCAAAGTTCTGCCGGATGTTTTTTTCCAGCATCGGCACCATACAGCGCAGCAAATGTAACAGCACCACATTATGTGCGGCTTCCGTGACAATCAGCTGATATTGCAGTACGGCCTGAGATTCGGCTTCCGCATCCCCGGCATCGCGGGCATCGGCTATCGCCTGATGGCTGTTGCTGATACGGACAAAATCCGCTTCGGTACCCCGCAGCGCGGCATAATAGGCAGCAATACCCTCGAGGGCATGACGGGTTTCCAGCAGATCAAACTGAGATTCGGGATGCCCTTCCAGCAGTTGGGCAAGCGGGTCACTGAAGCTTTGCCAGAGGTTGCTCTGTACAAATGTGCCGCCACCTTGTCTGCGCAGCAGAAAGCCTTTCGCTTCAAGTTTTTGAATTGCTTCGCGCAGTGAGGGACGTGAGACATCGAACTGTTTGGCCAGCTCGCGTTCAGGCGGCAGCTTCTCCCCCGGGCTTAAAGTGCCATCGAGGATTAAGTGTTCCAGCCGCTGCTCGATCACGTCGGCTAATTTTGGTTGGCGGATTTTGCTGTAAGCCATATTTGTATCAGAACCATCAACATGGATAAATATTGCTTCATGGGTTTTGTAGTCAATTGGTAATACCAATTTCTTTTACAGGGTCTTAAAGTAACAAAGTATTCACCAACTGTCTATAAAGACCTTGAGCTAAATCATAAAAACCCGCAAATTTTAACAATTTTTTTTAAAATTTAGCGTAAATTGATAACTGATACGTTTAAATGTCGCATCGTGAATGTTACATGATTTAACGTTTAAAATTCAGATAAATACGCAAACTGAACCGTTACAGTGACCATTTTGATGAATATATAATCATTTTTGTGCATTTTTACCGCATCGCATGAACCATTTTTTACTTTCCGGAGACAAACCAGACTGTCTCCGCCATGCCTGTAACTATCAGGCTCATTTAACCGGTAACAGGTTACCGGAATGCTAATTTTAGCAGGGAACCGGTAAGCAGGAAAATTTCACCTCAGTTATATCTGCGAAATTTTACAGATTACTCAGCCGGAACGTCTGCCGGATTCAGTGAGTTCCGGTATCGGTTCCAGTCGAAACAAGGACCGGGATCCGTTTTGCGTCCCGGTGCGATATCGCTGTGTCCGGTGATATGCCCTTTCATTTGCGGATAATGCCTCAGAAGCACCTGTGTCACCGCAGTCAGTGACCGGTACTGTTCATCGGTAAAAGGTTGCGTATCGGTACCTTCCAGCTCAATACCGACTGAAAAATCATTACACTTTTCCGTACCCTGATAGCTGGAAACGCCTGCATGCCAGGCCCTTGCCTCAAAAGGCACATACTGCACTATTTCCCCGGTCCGGCGGATCAGGCAGTGGGCGGAAACCCGCAGCGTCTGTATCTCTGCAAAAAACGGATGAGCATCCGGATCCAGCGTGCCCTGAAAAAGCTGGTCAATATACGGACCGCCGAACTGCCCCGGCGGCAGGCTGATATTGTGGATCACCAGTAAACGGGGAGTCACGTGTTCCGGCCGGGTATCGTGGTGAGGTGAGATAACCCGGCGCGCTGTGGTCAGCCAGCCATCCTGAATATCCATTCGTTCTCCTGAGCAAAAAGCCGTTATTGAATCACACAACAAATGTCATTTTGTGCCGCACAGTATACGTGTCTTCCGTCCTGTCCGGGGAGTACTGATTTTTCATGACTGATTTTTGCGTGTCAGACCGAAAAAAAATCTGCGTTTTTCAGTTGTTACACCGCTGTTTTCCATCTGTGCCGAGAAATCCGGAGACCTCTCTTTTTTGACGATCCGTCATTGAATAGAGTGCATCACGCTAAATAAGTACCCCGTTCACAGACACAAAAAGGAGCATCAGTATGAATCAGCACGGATTCACATTAATCGAAGTTATGGTGGTGATTGCCATTGTGGCGGTTCTCAGCACAATTGCGGTTCCCGGATATCAGAACCATATCCGGAAAGCGGCGCTGATTGACGTGCTGCGCACGGTTACGGCGTTTAAAACCGGTGTGGAACTGTGCAGTTTTGACAGTCCCTCTTTTGCCGGATGTAACAGCGGACAAGGTGCCATTCCGGCTGATTCAGCGGGACACTATATCAAATCTGTCAAAGCGGAAAACGGTGTTGTGACAGTGCAGGGAAACAACTCACTGGCCGCGCTGACTGTCAGTACCACACCGGTAAGAAATCCGCTGAACGGCGTCACTGTCTGGACGACCGTCTGTGACACCAAAGAAGACACACTGAAAAAAATCTGTATTGACGTCATTAAGTAACATACCGACATGAAAAGGAATTCATTATGCAAACAGGCACTTTCCCCCCTGTTACCCGCGCCGGCGGTGAGGAACAACTCTTACTGGCTGAAGTTCACGCACTGTGTGAGCGCAACGAGCTGATGCTGATTGACTGTAATCCGGATGCCGTCAGGGTTGCTGCCGCACAACAGCCGCGCCGGGATGTTGTGTCCGCTATCCGCTTTCTGGCCGGTAAGCGGGTGGATATTGAATTATGGCACAGAGAGAAACTGGCTTACTGTCGCCGGAAT
Organism: Morganella morganii; assembly: GCF_019402645.1. Taxonomy (GTDB): domain Bacteria; phylum Pseudomonadota; class Gammaproteobacteria; order Enterobacterales; family Enterobacteriaceae; genus Morganella; species Morganella morganii_D. The sequence continues at coordinate 586,551 of NZ_VKKS01000001.1, read as the reverse complement.
ACCCCTCTGCCGGAGCCGGTACTTTTTCCCGGAGTAACACCTGAGACAGACACGACAATTTCTGCGGATACCGGCAGTAGTTACACCGCAGCGGGTTCGCATCTGCCGCCTGCCCTGCCTCCGGTACATGATTCCCGGCAACCGCCGGATACCGACACATGGCCGGCAGAACAACAATCCGCCGCTGTCCGGTTTGTTAACCAGCTTATTGCCGCAGCAATTGCCAAACGGGCATCCGATATCCACATTGAACCGGCACAGCAGGGTTACCGGATCCGTGCAAGAATCGACGGACAACTGCATACGCTGAACTCTCCGCCGCCGGAAATCAGTGGTGAGATAATTATCCGCATCAAAATCATTGCCGGTCTCGATATTGCCGAAAAACGGTTACCCCAGGACGGGCAGTTTGAATGGCTCGAAAATAACACCCGTTATGCGGTCCGCGTTGCCACATTGCCGACAATTTACGGTGAAAAAGTGGTACTCCGCCTGCTGAGCACCACTCAGAATCTGGCTCTTGAAAAATCAGGGCTGACCTCCCTGCAACTGCAAACATTGCATGCCGGGCTCAGCAGTGCCACCGGTATTATTTTACTGACCGGTCCCACCGGCAGCGGTAAAACCGCCACACTCTACGGCTGTCTGCAATACCTGAATCAGAACAACCGCAATATATGCAGTGTTGAGGACCCGGTGGAAATTCCGCTGCGGGGGATCACCCAGACCCAGATAAACCCGAAGATTGAGCTGGGCTTTGCCGCCATCCTCCGTGCCCTGCTGCGCCAGGATCCGGATGTCATTATGGTGGGGGAAATCCGGGATAAAGCCACTGCTGAAATGGCAGTCAAAGCTGCCCATACCGGTCATCTGGTACTATCCACCCTGCACACCAACTCTGCGGAGGATACTTTTTCACGGCTGCAGCAACTGGGTATTGATGAGTATTTCATGAAAACCTGTATCAAACTGATTATTGCCCAGCGTCTGGTCCGCATGCTGTGTCCGCACTGTAAAACACAAAAACAGGAAACGGAAAACGTGATATTGAGCAGCGGAAAAACACATCAGTTCACCCCGTGGCAGGCGAACGGCTGTGAACACTGTTTTTCAGGCTATTACGGACGTACCGCCTGCTTTGCATTTCTGACACCGCAAAACACATTATCTCCCGCCGCCGGTGAATTACCCGGCTCGCTGTTTGACGCCGGAGTCGTACTGGCTGAATCCGGGGTAACCACACTCAGTGAAATTTACCATATGCAGGATATTTGACATCTGCTGATCAACAGGAGTGATGCTATGCAAATTTACCGGCTGTATGACTGGTCCGGTCTGACACCGGTTAACCTGGTGGTGACCGGAACCCTTATTTCATCTTCGGAGAATAGCGCTGTTAATCAGCTGATTTCGCAGAGCATCACACCTGTTTCACTGCACTGCCGCAAACGGCTGGTCTGTTCACAGAAAGAAAAACACTATCTTCTGCATTTCACGCGTCAACTGACAATATTGCTGACATCCGGATTGTCATTACTGAAATCACTCTCGCTGCTGGCCGGCGAATGCAGTCATCCGCTCTGGAAAGAAGTGATCCATGCACTTATCAGACAACTGCAACAGGGAAAAACATTCACACAGGGGATAATGCAGTATCCCGGTTTATTTGATTCCTTTTACTGTCAGATGATTACGGTCGGGGAGGAGACCGGCAAATTACCTGAATGTCTTCACGCGATTTCACAGCATATTCAAAGCAGCCGGGATCACCGGGCCGCATTAATCAAATCAGTCCGCTATCCCGTTGCATTGTTAATTGTCAGTTCTCTGATGATCACATTAATGTTTCTGTTTGTTATTCCTGAATTCGCAAAAATATATGTGTCATTCAATGCTGAGCTGCCGGCACTGACACAACTATTGATCCGGGTTTCAGACATCATTACAGATTATACCATTCCGGCAGTGAGTATAATTACAGCAATTATATTTATTTATCATATATTTCGCCGAAAACACCATGATATAAAAAAAACAGAATTGACCTGTATTCTTCGTATTCCGTTTATCGGTAATATTATTATCTTCAATTATGTTGCTCATATTTTTCAGATACTGGCAATGACACAACAATCAGGTGTCACGCTTATTTCAGGTATTAATACTCTTATTATGACAACCACACATCCGTTATATAAGGAAGTATTAAGCACGATACGGGAAGACCTGCTTCACGGAAAATCATTCAGCCACTCAATTAAACAATCAGGATTATTCCCTTCATTGTGCCATGAGCTGATTGCCACCGGTGAAGCCACCGGGCAATTCGGGCACTTCTTTTCTTATACTGCGGATTGGTTTAAATCCCTGGCCTTAAATCAAATTCAGGCATTTTTTAAAATACTTCAGCCATTGCTGTTTATCCTGCTGGCAATTCTCGTCGCTATTTTATTAATTGCGATGTATTTACCTTTATTCCGGCTCGGTGAAATTTTAGTCTGATAAAACTATTCATAATTTAAAGAGTATGAATAAAAAATTCAAACCTGTGAAATATCTCTGTATTCAGCGCTTATTTGCCATAGGCGAAATTAATTTCATCAGGTACAATTTACCCGTTGTTTCGATCAATACAGGAATACAATGGCTTATATTATTGCGTTAACCGGGGGTATCGGCAGCGGAAAAAGTACCGTTGCGGATATGTTTGCCCGTCTCGGGGTCCCTGTGACAGATGCGGATATTATTGCCCGTCAGGTAGTTGAACCGGGAACGCCGGCATTACAGGCTATTGTTGCTCACTTCGGCCACCGGATTCTGGCCGCAGACGGCACACTGGACAGAGCAGCGCTGCGCAGGGAGATCTTTGCAGATCCGGCGGAAAAAACATGGCTCAACCAGCTACTGCACCCGCTTATCCACCAGGAAACCCTGCGTCAGCTGAACAATGTGACAGCCCCCTATGCCCTTTGGGTGGTTCCTCTGCTGGTTGAAAATAACCTTGCTTCCCTTGCGGATCGCGTGCTGGTTGTGGATGTCTGTCCGCACGAACAAATAACCCGGACAATGCGCCGTGACGGCGTTTCCGGAGAGCATGCGGAAAATATTCTGCGGGCGCAGGCATCCCGTGAACAACGTCTGGCCATTGCTGATGATATTCTGACAAATCATGATAACGATGAGCCGCTGATGCCCCGCGTCCTTGCACTGCACGAACACTATACAGCGTTGGCCCGTCAGCCAAAACAGGAACACCCATGAGCGAAATCCGTCAGTCTGTTATTTTTGAACATCCATTAAACGAACGAACCCGTTCATGGTTACGTATTGAAACATCACTTCAGCAAATGAGCAGTCTGTCACCGCTGGATTCTCTGCCGTCAAGCCTGGCATTTTTCCGGGCTGTCGCTGAATTTATTGAAGTGATTGATCGCGGTGAAGTCCGTTCTGAAATTTTAAAAGAGCTGGAAAAACAGCAAAAGAAACTGGCCATATGGGCAGAAGCGCCTAATGCTGACCAGGCACTGATCCGCGGATTTTCTGACGAACTGAAACAGAAAGCCGCAGAACTGAGCAAAGCTCCCCGCATCGCCCAGCACCTGAAAGAAGATAAAATTATCGGTATCGTCCGCCAGCGGCTGAGTATTCCGGGCGGCTGCTGCGGCTTTGATCTGCCCTACCTCCATCTGTGGCTGAATCTGCCGCAGAGCGTGCGTGATACCACACAGGCCGTCTGGATTGAAGGTTTGCAGCCACTGTATAATGCCCTGAGCAGCCTGCTGACACTGCTGCGTCAGTCCGCCCCTTTCGTTGCAGCTGAAAGCCACAATGGTTTTTATCAGGATAATGCGGAAGGCGCAGACTTACTGCGTCTGCGCCTGCCGGTTGATTTTCAGATTTACCCGCAGGTCTCCGGTCATAAAACACGTTTTGCCATACGCTTCCTGCATACTGACAGCGAACACGGTATAATACCGGCTACTTTACCGTTTGAAATTGCCTGTTGTTAACAGGGAGGATGCTATGTCAGAAGCTATTATCGTTAACTGTCCGAATTGCAAAAAAGAAGTTATCTGGGGATCGGAAAGCCCGTACCGCCCGTTTTGCAGTAAACGTTGTCAGTTGATTGATCTCGGGGAGTGGGCTGCGGAAGAAAAGCGGATTGCCAGCCAGAGTGACCTTTCTGACAGTGACGCCTGGAGTGAACCGGAAGACAGTTCACCGTACTGATTAACTCACCGGGCAGCGGCTGAACAAATACAGCCGCTGCCCGTACATCTGAATCTTATTCTGTCAGCAGTGCCACAATGCCCCGGTTGACCGGCGGGAACTCCTCAGCAATCAGTGCTGTTTGTTTTACCCAGCGCGACGGCTGACCTTCACGGCCATACGGCGCATTCTGCCACTCTTCCACCAGGAAGAAATAAATGGTGATAAGGCGATCCGGAAATTCATGTGCTGCCGTCTGTAACAGCTTACCGGGAACCGCCACTATACCCAGCTCTTCTTCCAGCTCCCGTACCAGTGCCTGCTCCGGAGACTCTCCTGTTTCCAGTTTACCGCCGGGAAACTCCCAGTAACCGCCCATATGTGATTTCGCCGGACGCTGTGCAATGAATATCTCACCTTCTGCATTACGGATAACGCCGGCAGCAATACGTAAGTGTTTTTTTTCCATTATGTTCTGTCCGTTTTATTTACAGAAGAAAGGCGGGTTCCCCCGCCTTTTTATACTAATCGTCTTTCAGGACTGATTATTTCAGTGCACCGTGGCACTGCTTGTATTTCTTACCGGAACCGCAGGGGCACGGATCGTTACGGCCGACTTTACGGACACCGGATGCTATTTCCGCTTCTGTTTTGGTCATCAGTGCGGCATTGTCATTTTCATGACTGAGCTGCTGGCGCTGCGCCAGACGTTCAGCTTCCTCACGACGGCGTTGCTCCAGTGCTTCCACTTCTTCCGGCATGCGAACCTGAACTTTGGAAATGGTGCTGACTACTTCATATTTCAGACCTTCCAGCATGTTAGCAAACATGGAGAAAGATTCACGCTTGTATTCCTGTTTCGGATCTTTCTGTGCATAACCACGCAGATGGATCCCCTGACGCAGATAATCCATTGCCGCGAGGTGCTCTTTCCACAGGGTATCCAGAGTTTGCAGCATCACGCCTTTCTCGAAGTGACGCATCATCTCAGCGCCGACAATCTCTTCTTTGGCTTTGTAAACCTCTACCGCTTTCTCAAGAATACGCTCGCGCAGCGTTTCTTCGTGCAGTTCAGGCTCTTTATCCAGCCATTCTTTGATTGGCAGATGTAAGTCGAAATCCTGTTCCAGACGTTTTTCCAGCCCCGGGATATCCCACATTTCTTCCAGAGACTGCGGCGGAATGTGTGCATCAATAACAGTTGTGAATACATCACCACGGATGCTGTCGATAGTTTCGCTGATGTCCCCGTTGTCCAGCAAATCATTACGCTGGGTATAGATAGCGCGGCGCTGGTCGTTTGCCACATCATCATATTCCAGCAGCTGCTTACGGATATCGAAGTTGCGGCTTTCCACTTTACGCTGTGCGTTGGCAATCGCTTTGGTCACCCATGGATGCTCAATCGCCTCACCTTCTTTCATGCCCAGTTTGCGCATCATACCAGTGACACGGTCAGAGGCAAAAATACGCATCAGCGCATCTTCCATAGACAGGTAGAAACGGGAAGAACCGGCATCACCCTGACGGCCTGAACGACCACGTAACTGGTTATCGATACGGCGGGATTCATGGCGCTCAGTACCGATGATATGCAGGCCGCCTGCCACCAGAACGGCATCATGGCGCTCCTGCCATGCTGCTTTCGCTGCGGCGATATTCTCTTCTGTCGGCTCATCCAGTGCAGCCAGATCCGCCTGTAAACTACCACCCAGCACGATATCCGTACCACGCCCCGCCATGTTGGTGGCGATAGTCACATGTCCGGAACGACCGGCCTGCTCAACGATATCCGCTTCCATGGCGTGGAATTTTGCGTTCAGAACACTGTGCTCAATTTTGGCTTTTTTCAGTGCGTTGGAGATAAGCTCTGATTTCTCGATAGAGATAGTACCTACCAGCACCGGCTGCCCCGCAGCGGTACGTTCGCGGATATCTTCAATGATGGCATTGAATTTATCGGCTTCCGTCATATAAACCAGATCCGGTAAATCTTTACGGATCATCGGACGGTTAGTCGGGATAACAATAGTATCAAGTTTATAAATTGAACTGAATTCAAATGCTTCAGTATCGGCTGTACCGGTCATCCCGGCCAGTTTGGTGTATAAACGGAAATAGTTCTGGAATGTGATAGATGCCAGTGTCTGGTTTTCATTCTGGATTTCCACACCTTCTTTGGCTTCCACCGCCTGATGCAGACCATCAGACCAGCGGCGGCCCTGCATGGTACGGCCGGTGTGCTCATCAACGATGATAACCTCACCTTCGCTGACGATATAATCCACATCGCGGACAAACAGGGAGTGCGCACGCAGACCGGCCATGACGTGATGCATCAGCATAATATTTGATGGTGAGTACAGCGATTCACCTTCATTCATCAGACCTGCTTCAGACAACAGCTCTTCCACCAGCACCAGACCGCGCTCGGTCAGTGTGACCTGACGGGTTTTCTCATCCACAGAGAAGTGACCTTCACCCCTGAAGCTGTCGGAATCATCTTTTTCCTGACGAACCAGGCGCGGGATCAGTTTATCCACTTTCATATACAGTTCAGAGCTGTCTTCTGCGGGACCGGAGATAATCAGCGGGGTACGGGCTTCATCGATTAAGATGGAGTCGACCTCATCCACCAGCGCATAGTGCAGTTTACGCTGTACACGCTCTTCCGGGCTGAACGCCATATTGTCACGCAGATAGTCAAAACCGTATTCGTTGTTGGTACCATAGGTGATATCCGCCGCGTATGCTTCGCGTTTGGCCGGTGCAGGCATGCCCGGCAGGTTGATACCGACAGTCAGTCCGAGGAATTCAAACAGCGGGCGGTTATTTTCAGCATCACGCTGTGCGAGGTAGTCGTTCACCGTCACCACGTGAACTCCTTTGCCGGACAGGGCATTGAGGTATGCAGGCAATGTAGCGGTCAGGGTTTTACCTTCACCTGTACGCATCTCGGCGATGCAGCGTTCGTTCAGCACCATGCCGCCGATCAGCTGGACATCAAAGTGGCGCATACCAAACACACGCTTACTGGCTTCACGCACAGTGGCGAACGCTTCCGGTAAGATATCCTGCACGGATTCACCTTTTGCCAGACGATCACGGAATTCCTGTGTTTTGGCTTTTAATTCATCATCACTGAGTTTTTCGAACTCAGGTTCCATCCGGTTAATAGTTTCCACGGATTTGCGCAGACGGCGTAAAGTACGGTCATTCCGGCTTCCGAAGATTTTGGTCAGTAATTTTACCAGCATAATAAATGTCTCAGTTCAGGCACAAACAGGCCTTGTGAATAATCAATGTGTTAATAATTTCTTTGGAGAATTACGCTGATTGTGCCGGACCGGCGCGAATGCCACCGGTGCGGGCTATCCACTGAACAGAAAAAGACGGGGAAGGATTATCTGCGACAATGCGCTGCGGCATGACAGCCGGATGATAAACAGGCAGTGCCGGGGAGTCGGTCAGAATAGCATACAGTGCTTCCAGCATGTTTTGCGCGGAGGCATCATGCCGGTCTTCTGCCGGAATATTATCTTTTGAGGCATCCTCCGGGCAGGAAAATGCAAAGGAAATCTGACGGATAACATTACGGACAGCGTGCTGCTGCCAGTAATTGACGTTCTGTGAGGTTCTCGCCGGCTGGCTGCTTTGCAGGAACAGGCTGTCAAAGGCAGATAATGCCTGACTCTGGCGGTTTTGTGTTGTCCCGGCACCGGCTGTGGTAACATCACCACTGTTCAGTACCGCAGGCAGGCCAAAGCCGGTCGCCACAATCCCGATAAAGAGATGGCACCAGAAATAACGCCTGCCAAATTGCCGCCAAAGATTTAAAATAGTGTTTCCCTCACGAGATCCGGAGTATATGTGATGCGCGACAGTCAGCCAGTTTCCCTTGAAAGCCTGCTGGAAAGCGGAACTAAGGATAATAATACCCTTAAAAGTATTCAGCAGCGTGCTGTCGTGTTACTTAAACTCAACCGCGCCGTTCTGGCGCTGTTGCCCGCGATGCTCAAACCGCATTGCCGCGTGGCTAATTATCGCAAACAACTGTTAATTCTGGAAGTCTCTAATGCGGCACAGATGACCCGGCTGCGTTACGAGCTTCCCGCACTGCGTTCTGCACTGCGCCGGGAGATTTTACCATCATTATCGGCCATCGACATCAAAATCAACCCGTCATTGATGAAATCATCAGCAACCGGGGTACCGGGTGGTGATAAAAACAGCAATCCGGCCGCCAGAGGACAAAAAACAGCAGAGCCGGGACGGAAATTAAGTGCGGAAAGTGCCAATTCACTGAAAGCGCTGGCGCAGAGAAGTCCGGAAAAACTGAGGAAGAAACTGGAGAAACTGGCTGCACTGGCCGGAGAGAGTACCAGTGCAGCAGATTAAGCAGACGGTTATTTGGTAAATAACGTCAGTGACAAAAGTGTCAGGGTCAGAGCAACAAGCTGTGGTGCCATAACCTGATTACGCCAGTACAGTTGACGGTGCATGGAATGCAACCGGCATCTGTGCTTCGTTCTCGAATGTCACGAGTTCCCAGGCGCTCTCTTTAGCCAGAACAGCCTGAAGTAACTTGTTATTCAGTGCATGACCGGATTTGAATGCCCTGAAGGCACCGATGATATTGTGGCCGCACATAAACAGGTCACCAATAGCATCCAGCATTTTGTGACGAACAAATTCGTCTTCAAAACGCAGGCCGTCTTCATTCAGCACGCGGTAATCATCCACCACGATGGCACAGTCGAAACTTCCGCCTAAACATAAGCCTTTGGACTGGAGATATTCAATATCACGCATGAACCCGAAGGTACGCGCACGGCTGATATCCCGGACAAAGTTTTCCGCAGAGAAGTTCATCGCGTAGCGCTGAGTGCCGGAATCGATCGCCGGATGGTTGAAATCAATAGTGAAATCTAAGCTGAAGCCGTTAAACGGAGAGAGTTCAGCCCACTTATCACCATCTTCAACACGGACGGTCTCTTTCAGACGCAGGAATTTCTTCGCGCTGTTCAGTTCTTCAATACCGGCATCCAGTAACAGGAATACGAACGGGCTTGCGCTGCCATCCATAATCGGGATTTCAGCGGCATCGACTTCGATAACCAGGTTATCAATGCCGAGTCCGGCCAGTGCTGCATTTAAATGTTCAACCGTGGAAATACGTACATTGTCTTCATTTACCAGACAAGTACATAACATCGTATCACGCACGGATTTCGCATCTGCCGGAAAATCGACAGGCGGATTAAGATCAGTACGGCGATAGATGATCCCGGTATTGGCTGGTGCCGGACGCATTGTCAGCGTAACTTTTTTACCGGTGTGTAAACCTACACCCGTAGCCTGAACAATACGCTTTAATGTTCTTTGTTTGATCATCGTGTCTGTCTCGTTTGATTAACTGTCTCCCTGCCATTATAAACTAATGGCAAGGGAGATAGTTTAGCACAAAAAGCGGAGATGCAAATCTTTTCGGTTTAATCAGCCTGTTTGCGTAAGAAAGCCGGAATATCTAAGTAATCCGGTTCTTTATTGCTCTGGGCTGATGAATCGTTGACAACCTGCGCCACTGATTTGCTGTCATCCATGCTGGTCATGCTGTTTTGCATTTGTGCATAACGATGTTCCATGTTGTTGGTCTGTACCGCTTTATTGGTTACCAGCGTAATTTCAGGACGTTTGTCCATGCCGATACCGGTCGCGACCACAGTCACACGCAGTTCATCGTTCATTTCAGGGTCTAAAGAAGTACCGATAACCACCGTCGCATTATCCGATGCAAACGCACGGATAGTGTTACCCACCGTTTCGAACTCATCCAGACGCAGGTCAAAGCCTGCCGTGATGTTAACCAGCACACCACGCGCACCGGACAGGTCGATATCTTCCAGCAGCGGGCTGGAAATAGCCATTTCGGCTGCTTCTTCCGCACGGTCTTCGCCGCGTGCAGCGCCGGAGCCCATCATTGCGTAACCCATTTCTGACATTACGGTACGAACGTCCGCGAAGTCAACGTTCATCAGGCCCGGACGGGTGATCAGTTCTGCGATACCCTGGACTGCGCCGCGTAACACGTCGTTGGCAGCACCGAAGGCATCCAGCAGTGAAATCCCGCGGCCTAATACTTTCAGCAGCTTGTCATTCGGGATAGTGATCAGCGAGTCAACATGCTTGGATAACTCAGTAATCCCCTGCTCGGCGAATGCCATGCGCTTTTTGCCTTCAAAATTGAAAGGCTTGGTGACCACAGCAACAGTCAGAATGCCCAGCTCTTTGGCAACTTCAGCAACAACAGGTGCTGCACCGGTCCCTGTACCGCCGCCCATACCGGCTGCGATAAAGACCATGTCCGCACCTTCCAGCGCATTGCGCAGAGCTTCGCGATCTTCTTCTGCCGCGTTACGGCCCACTTCCGGGTTTGCACCCGCTCCCAGGCCCTTAGTGATCCCGTTACCAATCTGAATAGTCTGGCCGACAGCGGTTTTACGAAGCGCCTGAGCGTCCGTATTCACAGCGAAGAACTCAACGCCTTCGATGCGTTCACGGACCATATGCTCAACAGCGTTACCGCCGCCCCCGCCGACGCCGATGACTTTAATCACCGCGTCGTTGGTCAATTCCATCGGTTCAAACATAATCTCTCTCCGTTTTGTGCCTTTCTTATATGGCGGCTATTATCGCCAGCCTTAATAAAAATTAAAATTCTTTTCTGAGCCAGCCAGTTAATTTTTTAAACCAACTGCTCACCGAGGCACGTTTTTCTGTCTCGGTATCGCCGACCAGGTGAGATTCTTTTCCGTAATGCAGCAACCCTACCGCTGTAGAGTAATACGGTTCCTGAGCATAATCCGTTAAGCCGGTTATATTAAGCGGTTGTCCGATACGAACCTGTGTATGGAAAACGCGCTGGGCACACTCAACCAGTCCGTTAATCTGAGCCGCACCACCTGTCAGCACGATACCAGCGGCCAAATGGTGTTTGACACCCTGCTGACGTAATTGTTCCTGTACTTTCAAAATTTCGTCATTAACCAGATTGAGTAATTCGGTGTAACGCGGCTCAATCACTTCGGCTAATGTCTGGCGCTGCAAACTGCGCGGCGGACGCCCGCCGACACTCGGGACTTCCAGGGTTTCGTCTTTACTGACCAGAGACCCCAGCGCACAACCGTGACGGACTTTAATCGCCTCCGCATCATTCGGTGGTGTGCCGAAAGCGTATGCGATGTCGCCGGTCACCACATTGCCGGCATACGGAATAACACGGGTGTGACGCAGCGCGCCACCGGTATAGATCGCCATATCCATGGTACCGCCGCCGATATCCACCACACAGACACCCAGCTCACGCTCGTCTTCCGTCAGTACCGCAAAACTTGAGGCCAGACCGGCGAAAATCAGCTGATCCACTTTCAGCCCGCAGCGTTCAACGGCTTTGACAATATTTTTCGCCATGTCGTTATGACAGGTGATCAGATGCACTTTCGCCTGCATCCGCACACCGGATAATCCCACCGGATTTTTAATGCCTTCCTGATAATCGATGGCATATTCCTGCGGGATCACATGCAGAACGCGGTGTTCGTCACGGACACGGACAGATTTCGCCGTGTGCACCACATTCTCCACATCTTCCTGAGTCACCTCTTCTTCTGAAATCGGCACCATACCGATTTCATTCTGGCAGCTGATGTGTTTGCCGGATAACGCCAGATAGACTGATGAAATCTGGCAATCCGCCATCAGTTCCGCCTGGTCGATGGCACGCTGAACGCATTTCACCACCGACTCCAGATCATTGACGCCGCCTTTGTCCATACCACGTGACGGGCAGTTACCCGCACCGATAATGTTCACCACACCGTCCGGCAGAATTTCACCAACAAGCGCAGATACTTTGGCGGTGCCTATTTCGAGGCCGACGACTAATTTTCTATCCGTTGCTTTGATCATTGTTATTCTGCCCGCCTTCTTTACCTGTTATGTCTTAATGTCCGTTTGCGAAAGGATCGATCTGCAATGGCGCCCAGCCGACCGCAGCACCGCTGTCATAGCGGAGATCGACATAATCAACCCGTTTGTCCTGTTCCTGCGTCAGAGTCGGATACAGCTCGGTGAAACGCTGTAACCGGCCTTTGGTATCCAGCCGTCCGAGCTCAACCCGGACATCATTATCCAGCACCAGTTGCCAGGCATGACGCGGTGACATTGAGGCTGATTTGATTTTCAGTCCCGCCCCGCTGAGCTGCTGTGCCATTTCGCGATACCCGCTCAGTACATCCTGTTCACTGCCCTGTGCCCCGTAGAGCATCGGGAAAGATTCTTTTTCTGTCAGTTCCGCCGGCAGGCTGAAGACCCGTCCGGCGTCATCTATCATCTGTGAGTCGTTCCAGCGTGCATACGGCACATACTCAACCAGATGAATTTTTAATTCGTCCGGCCACTTCTTACGTACAGTAACCTGACGTAACCACGGGATCCGTTCCAGCTGCTGCTGTACTTCATTAACATCCAGTGTCATAAACGTGCCCGGCGTCCCGAGGGATAACACTGCTTTGCGCACATCGTCGTTTGTCGTGTAATGGCGCTCACCGGTTAGTACCAGTTTTGACATCGGCAGGCGGTCTGCATCTTTCATCCAGTTCAGCACCATCAGACCACCCCAGACCAGCGTTCCCAGCACCATCAGGAAAAACAGCAGCCCGGCAAGGTATGTGCCGTTACTGGGACGTGAACCGTCATAATCCGGATCCGGCTCCGGTTCACGCATGTTCAGTGCAGCCTGTGACATATCAGTCCGCCAGTGCCAGAACGCCCGCCACAAATGCGGAGAAGCTCATGCCTGCCTGACGTGCTGCCTGCGGCACCAGACTGTGGTTGGTCATACCCGGGGAGGTGTTTACTTCCAGCAGATAGAGCTGCCCGTCACTGTCGAGCATAACATCCACACGGCCCCAGCCTTCACAGCCCACGGCTTTGTAAGCAGCTTTCGCCAGCTCACGGATTTCTGTCTCGCGTTCCCCTTCGAAGCCGGGGCAGAAATATTGTGTGTCGTCAGAAATATATTTGGCTTCGTAGTCGTAGAACACCGCCGCCGGCTGAATGCGGATGGACGGCAGCATCTGCTCACCCAGGAAACCCACGGTGAATTCCGGGCCGCTGAGCCATTTTTCCACCAGTACGTCTTTGTCGTGTTTAAACGCTTCTTCCAGCGCCGGGCGCAGCGCCTGCGCATTATCCACTTTGGACATACCGACACTGGAGCCTTCCAGGCTTGGTTTGACAATCACCGGATACCCCAGTGGTGCCACACCCTGCTGTAATTCTTCATCACTGATGTGCGCGAAACGGGCAGCATTGATGGCAAAATACGGGGCAATCGGCAGCCCTGCACCCGCCCACAGCTGTTTGGTACGCAGCTTATCCATAGAGAGTGCGGAGGCCATCACACCACTTCCGGTATACGGCAGTCCCATCTGCTCCAGGCAACCCTGTAGTGTACCGTCTTCTCCGCCGCGGCCGTGCAGCGCGATAAAGACTTTGGTAAAACCATCTTCCTTCAGACGGGTAACCGGATACTCTCTGGTATCCACCGCAAATGCATTAATACCGGCTTCTTTTAAACCGGCAAGAACCGCTGCACCTGAAGCCAGAGAGACTTCACGTTCTGCGGATGTACCGCCCATCAGTACCGCGACTTTTTCAGTCATTCTCAATTATCCTCACTCAAAACCGGCCGTAATTTTGTGTCAGCCAATGTACGCGCTATTTTACCGATATTTCCGGCGCCCTGAACCAGTATTAAATCATTATCTTCAAGAACCTGTGCCAAAACCGCAGCAATTTTACCCGGTTCAGTGACCAGAATCGGATCCAGCTTACCGCGCTGGCGGATTGTGCGGCACAGAGAGCGGCTGTCCACCCCCGGAATTGCCGGTTCACCGGCTGCATACACATCCAGCATCAGCAGGATATCAACCTGATCAAGCGTGTTGGCAAAATCGTCATACAGGTCGCGGGTACGGGTGTAGCGGTGCGGCTGAAAGACCATCACAATCCGCTTGTCCGGCCAGCCTGCTCTTGCCGCTTTAATGGTGGCATCCACTTCGGTCGGGTGATGGCCGTAATCATCCACCAGCATCACACTGCCCTCTTTCTGGTTGACGTGCTCCAGCGGGAAGTTGCCGAGGAAATCAAAACGGCGCCCGGTACCCTGGAATTCACGCAAAGAGGCCAGGATATCTTCATCCGGAATGCCCTCTTCTGTCGCGACCGCAATCGCCGCCGTGGCATTCAGGACGTTGTGACGGCCGGGTGCATTCAGCTCCACATTCAGATCCGGCAGATTCGCCCGGTGAACAGTGAAGAAACACTGTGAGCCGCGCTGTTCAAAATCAGTGATGCGGACATCCGCATCCTCATGAAAACCATAGGTAATCACATAACGGCCGATACGCGGTACGATGTCGCAGATCACCGCATCATCCATACATACCACAGCAAGGCCGTAGAACGGCAGATTGTGCAGAAAGTTCACAAAGGTATCTTTCAGCGTTTCAAAATCGCCGTGATAAGTATCCATGTGATCCGGCTCGATATTGGTGACCACGGCTACCATCGGCTGTAAATGCAGGAAAGAGGCATCACTTTCATCCGCTTCAGCAATCAGATAACGGCTTGAACCGAGACGCGCATGCACACCGGCTGCTTTGACCAGTCCGCCGTTGACGAACGTCGGATCCAGACCGCCACGACCGTAAATACCGGAAATCATCGCTGTGGTAGTGGTTTTGCCGTGAGTACCGGCAATCGCCACACCGTGACGAAAACGCATCAGTTCCGCGAGCATTTCCGCGCGGCGGATCACCGGAATACGGGCTTCACGCGCCGCAACAATTTCCGAGTTGTCTGAAGAAATAGCAGTGGATACCACTACCACGCTGGCTTCTGCCACGTTTTCCGGACGGTGATTGAAGTAAATCGTCGCACCCAGGCTGCTCAGTTGTTTTGTTACCGCATTCGGCGCCAGATCAGACCCGCTGATCTCATAACCTTCGTTCGCCAGCACTTCCGCTATCCCGCCCATACCGGCACCGCCGATACCGACAAAGTGAATGTGCCGGACACGTTTCATTTCCGGAATGAAGGATCGTAATTTCGCCAATTGCTGTGTATTCACGTTATTTCTTCGCTATATCAAATCGTTAGTGTTTCTTCGCTGCCGCAATAATCGCATCCGCCACTCGTTTGGTGGCATCGGTAATTGCGACACTTCTTGCTTTTTCCGCCATAGTCAGCAGGCGTGGTCTGTCCCACTCGCGCAGCTGCTCTGCGACTGCCTGTGCATTAAAGGACGGCTGTTCCATGATAACAGCGGCTCCCGCCTGTTCCAGCGGCAGCGCATTCCGGTATTGCTGGCGGTCTTTATGCAGGAACGGCACAAAAATCGCGCCCAGCCCGGCAACCGCGATCTCACTGACGGTCAGCGCCCCGGAGCGACAGATAACCACATCCGCCCAGGTATAAGCTTCAACCATGTCATCAATAAATTCTGTGACAGTCACACTGTCTGATGCATTCTGCGCGTTATAGAGCGCCTGTGTGCTTTCCGCACTGCCTTTCCCTGCCTGGTGGCGGATACAGACCGCATCCCCCATAATCCCGGCCACTTCAGGCATTGTCTGGTTCAGGATACGCGCGCCCTGGCTGCCGCCGATTACCAGAATGCGGACAGGCCCTTCGCGCCCGGCAAAACGCTCTGCCGGTGACAGCAGGCTCAGGATATCCTCACGTACCGGGTTACCGACCACCGGTGCCTGCGGGAACGCACCCGGAAATCCCTGTAATACAGTGGTGGCGATTTTCGACAACCAGCCGTTAGTCAGTCCGGCCACGCCGTTCTGTTCATGCAGGATCACCGGAATGCCGCAGCGCCAGGCCGCCACACCACCGGGACCTGAGACAAAACCGCCCATGCCGAGCACGGCATCCGGCTGGTAGTCACGCATAATTTTTTTTGCCTGTTTTATCGCTTTTGCGATACGGAACGGCGCGGTGAGCAGTGCTTTCACGCCTTTGCCGCGCAGACCGGTAATCTCAATAAAATCGATATCGATGCCGTGTTTCGGCACGAGCTGAGCTTCCATCCGGTCACGGGTACCCAGCCAGCGGATTTCCCAGCCCTGACTCTGTAAATAGTGCGCAACCGCAAGCCCCGGAAAGACATGTCCGCCACTACCACCGGCCATCACCATCAGACGGGGGGCTTTATTACTCATCGCGCTCTCCTTGAGAATGCCTGGGCTTTTGCCAGACGTGTTTCAAAATCAATCCGCAGCAGCAAGGCAATAGCTGCGGTCATAATCACTAAACTGGAGCCGCCGTAACTGATCAGCGGCAGTGTCAGCCCTTTGGTCGGCAGCATGCCGGAGGCCGCACCGACGTTAACCAGCGCCTGAAAGCTGAACCAGATACCGATGGCGCAGGCCAGAAAACCGGCAAAACGCTGGTCGATCATCAGTGCACGGCGGCCGATAACCATAGCGCGGAAGGCGACAAAAAAGACCATCAGCAGCACCAGGATTACACCGAAATACCCCAGTTCCTCGCCGAGGATGGCAAAAATAAAGTCGGTATGGGCTTCCGGCAGGTACTCCATTTTCTGAATGGAATTCCCCAGTCCCTGGCCGAAATAATCACCGCGCCCGAAGGCCATCAATGATTGTGTTAACTGGTAGCCGCTGCCGAACGGGTCTTCCCACGGATCAAGGAAGGAGGTCACACGCCGCATACGGTAAGGCTCGGCGATAATCAGCAGCACCACTGCCGCAACACCGCCGCCGATAATCGCGATAAACTGCCACATCTTGGCACCGGCGAGGAACAACAGCGCCAGTGTGGTGACAAACAGCACCACCACGGTACCGAGATCCGGCTGTAACAGCAGTAACACCGCCAGCACAAACATCACGCCCATCGGCTTGCAGAATCCCCAGAAGTTATTTCTGACTTCATCCACCTTACGCACCAGATAACCCGCCAGATAGACAAACAGTGCCAGTTTCGATACCTCTGCGGGCTGAATACGCATCGGCCCGATGGCGATCCAGCGCGATGCCCCGTTAACAGAGCTGCCCACACCGAGTACCACAATCAGCCCGCCGATCGTACCAATCAGCAGTAATGTGCTGTAACGCTGCCACATTTCCAGCGGGAAACGCATAATCACCGCAGCGACAATAAAAGCAAAGATTAAGAAACCGCCGTCACGCTTGGCGAAATAAAAAGGATCATCCGCCAGACGCTGCCCCACGGGCATAGAGGCCGAGGTCACCATCACAAAGCCAATCGCGGCCAGTCCCAGTGCAAACCACAGCAATGTCCGGTCATACATAACAACCGTACTGAACTCGCCGTTACGCTCGCCGACCATCCAGTTTTTAAAACGCTGTGATCCGGGGAATTTCATGCCGCTAACTCCCGTGCCAGCCGGGCAAATTCACGCCCGCGCTCTTCAAAGTTACGGAACTGATCCAGACTCGCACAAGCCGGTGACAATAACACCATATCCCCGGCCGCCAGTGCCGGTGCCAGTGCCCGCATCGCCTGCTCCATGGTGTCTGTCAGCAGAGAGACGTCCGGACGCAGCTGTGCAAGCTGTGCGCCGTCACGCCCGAAGCAGTAAAGGCGGATTTTTTCGCCGCTCAGATACGGCAGCAGAGGCGAGAAATCCGCTGATTTACCGTCACCGCCGAGCAGCAGGTGCAGACAGCCGGCCACCTGCAAACCGTTCAGCGCCGCTTCGGTACTGCCGACGTTGGTGGCTTTGGAATCATCAATCCAGCGAATCCCGGCAGATTCATGCACCAGCTGAAAACGGTGCGGCAGACCGCTGTAAGTACGCAGCGCTTTCAGTGCGCCTTCACGCGGGATACTGACCGCATCCGCCAGCGCCAGCGCGGCCAGCGCATTACAGTAGTTGTGCTGACCGTGCAGGATCATTTCATTACAACCGATGATTTTTTCACCGCAGAAGCAGAGCGACTGCTCATCGGTATCCAGCCGGTAATCCCCGGTTTCGGCGCCGAAGCTGACATATTCAGAGCGGTCACAATCACAGCCCGGCTGTGTCAGTGCATCTTCCGCGTTATACACGCAGACGGCGGCATCGTGATAAACACGCAGTTTTGCCGCACGATACTGCTCCAGACCCTGCGGATAACGATCCATATGATCTTCAGTGACATTCAGGACAGTCGCCGCTGCCGGCTTCAGGCTGAAAGTCGTTTCCAGCTGAAAACTGGATAACTCGAGCACACAGAGATCGTAATCTTCTTTCAGCAGTTCGAGGGCAGGCAGGCCGATATTACCGCCGACACCGGTACGCAGACCGGCGCAGCGCCCCATTTCCCCCACCAGGGAGGTCACAGTGCTTTTGCCGTTCGAACCGGTGATCGCCACAACAGGAACAGTCACTTCACGGGCAAATAATTCGATATCGCCGATAATTTCCGCGCCGGCCTCAGCCGCTGCCTGCAATTGCGGGGTACTGACCGCCACTCCGGGGCTTGCGATAATCAGATCCGCATCCAGCAGCCACTGCGCCTCAAACCCGCCACAGTGACACTGAATACTGTCCGGCAGTTTATCAATGCCGGGCGGGGAGGTGCGGGTATCCATCACCTTCGGTGTGACACCGCGTGACAGAAAAAAGTCCACACAGGAAAGCCCGGTTAAACCGAGTCCGACAATGACAATGTCTTTCCCCTGATAATTCGCCATGATTAACGTACCTTGAGTGTTGCCAGACCGATCAGCACTAACATCAGAGAGATAATCCAGAAGCGGACAATCACCCGCGGCTCAGGCCAGCCTTTTAATTCATAATGGTGATGAATAGGTGCCATCCGGAAAATACGCTGGCCGCGTAATTTGAAGGAACCGACCTGTAAAATCACCGACAGAGTTTCCACCACGAACACACCGCCCATAATCAGCAACAGGAATTCCTGACGCAGCAGAACAGCAATGGTACCCAGCGCGCCGCCGAGTGCCAGCGAACCGACATCCCCCATAAAGACCTGAGCCGGATAGGTGTTAAACCACAGGAATCCCAGCCCTGCCCCGACAATCGCGGTGCAGACAATCACCAGTTCCCCGGCATACGGCAGATACGGGATATGCAGATAGTGTGCGAAATTCACGTTACCGGTCGCCCAGGCCACCAGCGCAAACCCGGCAGCAACAAAGACGGTCGGCATAATCGCGAGGCCGTCAAGGCCGTCTGTCAGGTTGACCGCGTTACTGGTACCGACAATCACGAAATACGCCAGCAGGATATAAAGCACGCCCAGCTGCGGCATCACATCTTTAAAGAACGGCACCACCAGCTGTGTCGCCGGGGTATCTTTACCGATGGCATACATACTGAACGCTACAGTCAGCGCCAGCACGGACTGCCAGAAATATTTCCAGCGCGCAATCAGCCCTTTGGTGTCTTTGCGCACGACCTTGCGGTAATCATCGATAAAACCGACAATACCGTAGCCGATCAGCACCAGCAGCACACACCAGACATACGGGTTATCCAGACGCGCCCACAGCAGAACTGAAATAGCGATGGAGAACAGAATCATCATGCCGCCCATGGTCGGGGTACCGCGCTTACTGAAGTGCGATTCCGGCCCTTCGTTGCGGACAACCTGACCAATCTGCATTCTCTGAAGATACGCAATCACATGCGGCCCCATCCATAACGCAATAATCAGCGAGGTCAGCAGGCCGACAATGGCGCGGAACGTCAGATAAGAGAAGACGTTAAACGCGGTGTGAAACTGCACCAGATACTCAGCCAGCCAAATCAGCATGGGACACTCTCCTGCAAGGCATGCACAACTTCTTCCATTGCGGAGCTGCGTGAACCTTTAACTAAAATTGAAATTGATGAATGCTGTGCCATCAGTGGTGCCAGCGCAGCAATAAGCATTGTTTTGTCAGCGAAGTGGCGTCCCTGGCACTCATCACTGATAAAATGGCTGAGCTGACCTGCGGTGAAAACCGCATCCAGTCCGGCATCACGGGCAGCCTGCCCGACTCTGCGGTGACTCTCTTCGGCATAACCGCCCTGCTCCCCGATATCCCCGGCAACCAGCACACGGTAGCCCGGCAGTTGTGCAAGCACACGGATTGCCGCGATCACCGAGCCGTCATTCGCATTGTACGTATCGTCAATTATCAGCTTACCGGGCGCGAGCTCAACCGGGTATAAACGCCCCGGTACGGCGCTGGTCTGCGCCAGGCCGCTGCGGATATCCGCCAGTGTCGCTCCGGCAGAAAGTGCCAGTGCCGCCGCCGCGAGAGCATTGGCAATATTATGACGCCCCGGCAGCGGCAGCGTGACAGCGGTACTGCCTGCCGGTGTATGCAGGGTAAAATCCGTAGTCAGCGGCTTCATCACCACATCCGTGGCGTAAAAGTCAGCCTGCGGATGGACATCCGCGGAGAAACACCAGCGTGTCTGACGCGGAGTCAGGTGCGCCTGCCAGTGAATGATATCATTGCTTTCCAGATTAATGATGGCGGTGCCTTCGTCAGTCAGGCCGGTGAAAATTTCCCCTTTTGCCTGTGCGATGGCCTCTGCGGATCCGAACTCACCGATATGGGCGGCAAACAGGTTATTTACCAGTGCGGTCTGCGGGTGTGTCATGGCGGCGGTATACGCGATTTCACCGGTATGGTTGGCGCCCAGCTCAATCACCGCAAACTGATGTTTTTCCGTCAGGCGCAGCAGTGTCAGCGGCACGCCGATATCATTATTAAAATTACCGGCAGTAAACAGGGTTTCACCTGCCTGCTGTAAAATCGCTGCGGTCATTTCTTTCACAGAGGTTTTACCGGAAGAGCCGGTCAGTGCGACCACTTTTGCCCCGCTGCGATCACGGTTACCTTTTGCCACCGCGCCCAGCGCAAGACGGGTATCTTTAACAATAATCTGCGGACAGTTCACATCCATCCGGCGGTTCACCAGGACAGCGGCAGCACCTTTCGCAGCCACATCCGCAATAAAATCATGCGCATCAAAATGTTCACCGCTCAGAGCGATAAACAACGCACGCTCACCGATAGTGCGGCTGTCCGTGGTCACACTCTCAATCCGTTCTGATGCCGCGTGACCGCTGAGGATAAGTTCCCCGGCGGTCAGTTGTGCGATATCAGCGAGGGAGAACGGGATCATGCCATCACTCCCAGCAGGCGGGCGACAGTCAGACGGTCGGAGTAATCCAGACGGCGGTTGCCGACCAGCTGATAATCTTCATGTCCTTTTCCGGCCACCAGCACCACGTCATCCGGTTTCGCCTGCATCACCGCAAAGGTGACCGCTTCCGCACGGCCCGGGATCGGCAGCGCACGGGAGGTATCCACCAGTCCGGCCATAATGTCATTGATAATCGCCTGAGGCTCTTCGCTGCGCGGGTTATCGTCCGTGATCACCACCACATCGGATTCCTGCTCGGCAATCGCGCCCATCAGCGGACGTTTGCCCTTGTCGCGGTCACCGCCGCAGCCGAAGACACACCACAGTTTACCTTTGGTATGCAGACGTGCTGCGCTCAGGGCTTTTTCCAGTGCGTCCGGGGTGTGGGCATAATCCACGACAACTGTCGGACGGTTGTCCGCAGTGAACACTTCCATCCGGCCGCAGACCGGTGTTAACGCGGTTGCGCTGCGCAGCAGCGTATTCAGGTCATAACCCAGCGCCAGCAGTGTTGCCGCCGCCACCAGCAGATTGCTGACGTTAAATGCACCCATCAGCGGGCTGTCCAGTTCACCGTCACCCCAGCTTGAGGTAAAGGTAATGTGCGCGCCGCTGTCGTGATAATTCACAGATACCGCTTTCAGGAAACGTCCCTGCCAGTTGGCCGGCAGGTTATCATCCATCGTGATGGCTACCGCTTCCGGCAGTTTTGCCAGCCATTTCAGCCCTGTCTCATCATCCGCATTAATAATTTTTTGTTCGCTGTGATGGGTTGAGAACAGCAGCCATTTGGCAGCTTCATAACTGGCCATATCACCGTGATAATCCAGGTGATCACGGCTTAAGTTGGTGAAGACAGCAGCACGGAACGGCAGTGCTGCCACACGGCCTTGTACCAGCCCGTGGGACGAAACTTCCATTGCTGCCACCGTGGCACCTTTCTTCGCCAGTTTGTCCAGTTCAAGCTGGATATCGACTGCCGAGCCGGTAGTGTTTTCAGTCGGGATCACATGACCGAGCAGCCCGTTACCCACCGTACCCATCACGGCGCTGGTTTCACCCATCGCCTGTGTCCACTGCGCCAGCAGCTGAGTGGTGGTGGTTTTACCATTAGTCCCGGTAACACCGATCAGCTTCAGACGCTCCGCCGGACGGTGATAAAACTCACCGGCCAGGCGGGATAATTTTTCATTCAGGTGGCTGAGATAAACCACCGGTACGCCATGCAGAACCTGCACACTGCCGTCTTCCGCCGCACCATCCGCTTCCGCCACCACGGCAGCCACGCCCTGGGCAATGGCCTGAGGAATGTAGTGACGTCCGTCAGACTGGTGGCCTTTTACCGCCAGGAACAGATCACCGGCAGCCGCTTTACGGCTGTCCGGGGTCATATCACGTAACGCCTTAGCCGGTGCATCAACACCGAGCGGCGCGAGTAAATCGCGCAAATTACGATCTGCCACTTGTACCCTCTTTTGGTTTATTAATAACCACTTCATTAGTTTGTTCTTCCGGTGTCAGCGCATCGGGTTCCACGTTCATTGTCCGCAGAACACCGCCCATGATGGCACCGAATACCGGTGCGGAGATCGCACCCCCGTAATACTTACCGCCCTGCGGGTCGTTGATAATCACAACCAGTGCAAAACGCGGACGGCTTGCCGGTGCAACCCCGGCGGTGTAAGCGATATAACGGTTCACGTATTTCCCGTCATCACCCACTTTTTTCGCAGTCCCGGTTTTAATGGCCACACGATACCCTTTGATCGCAGCGCGCGTTCCGCCGCCGCCCGGTAACGCAACACTTTCCATCATCTGAACCACGGTTTTCATCACCGGTTCAGGGAAGACACGGGTGCCCGGCACCGGCGGATCCACTTTTGTGATAGACAGCGGGCGGTAAATCCCGAAACTGCCGATTGTTGCATAGGCCCGCGCTAACTGTAACGGTGTTACCATCAGCCCGTAGCCGAAAGAAAAGGTGGCCCTTTCAAGCTCAGACCACCGTGTTTTTTTACTTGGATATATGCCACTACTTTCTCCGACCAGCCCCAGATTGGTCGGTTTTCCCAGCCCGAAACGCGAATAGACGTCCACGAGTTCCTGAGCGGGCATCGCTAACGCAAGTCTTGAAACCCCTACGTTACTCGATTTCTGCAAAATACCGGTGATGGTCAGTTCGGCATAACGCCCGACGTCTTTGATTTCATGACCACTGATCCGGTACGGATACGTATTCACCACGCTGTTCGGTTTGATGATGTTGTTGTGCAGCGCCGTCATCACAACTAACGGTTTCACCGTCGAGCCCGGTTCAAAAATATCGGTAATGGCGCGGTTACGCATCGCCTCTTTCGGCGTACCCTGGAGATTGTTCGGGTTATAGGACGGGCTGTTTGCCATCGCCAGAATTTCCCCGGTGTTCACATCCACCAGAATCGCCGTGCCGGATTCCGCTTTATTCAGTGCCACTGCACTGCTGATTTCGCGGTATACCAACGCCTGTAAGCGCTCATCAATGCTGAGTGTCAGGTTGTGTCCGGCCTGACTTTCACGGGCGATGGTGTCCTCAATAACACGGCCGCCGCGATCTTTACGGACTGTCCGCTGCCCCGGAACGCCGGTCAGCCAGCGATCGAAACTTTTTTCAACTCCTTCAATCCCCTCATCATCAATATTGGTAACACCAATGATGTGCGCGGTGACGGAACCGGACGGGTAATAACGTTTTGATTCTGCCTGTAAATAGATCCCCGGCAGATTCAGTTTTTTCACGTAATCGCCGATGGTCGGGTTTACCTGACGCGCCAGATAGACAAAGCGGCTTTTCGGATTCGCCGTGACTTTGCTTTTCACCTGTTCGAGCGGAATATTCAGCGCTTCGGACAGTGCACGCCAGCGGGTGTCATCCCCTACCCCGCCTTTATCAGCTAACTCTTTCGGGTCTGCCCAGACCGCATTCACCGGCACACTGACCGCCAGCGGACGCCCCATACGGTCACTAATCATGCCGCGCGCGGTCGGGATTTCCTGGACGCGCAGCGAGCGCATATCACCCTCTTTGACCAGCATATCCGGGTTGATAATCTGTAAATACGCGACCCGGATCAGCAGCGCGGCCAGGGCAAGCCCGATACCGCAGCATAACAACGCAAAGCGCCAGCTGATAAAACTGGCTTTTTCTTCCGGACGTTTGATACGGGCACCGCCCTGCGCTTTGGCTGCTGATTTTCTGCTTTTCATGCCTTCGTCATTTCGTTACGACAATTTTTTCGTTTGCCGGATCCACATGCTGCATGCTGAGGCGCTCAACGGACAGGCGCTCAACACGGCTGTGATCCCCCAGGGCGTTCTCTTCCAGAATCAGGTTACGCCATTCGATATCCAGCGAATTACGCTCCAGCACAAGATGTTCCCGCTCTGCGGTCAGCAGACGTGTTTTATGTGCCGTGATAACCACAAAAATCGCGCTGACGATCACTGCGATAAATAAAACCGCAGGGATAAATCCGTGACGCAGCAGGTCACGACAAATAACGCGGGCTAAATTATGCCGTTCTGTGGTCATGCTTTCTCCGCAAAGCGCAGCACCGAGCTGCGGGCACGCGGGTTAACTCGGATTTCCTGCTCTGACGGTTTCATTTTTCCGGCCAGTTTCAGTGCCGGTGTTCCGTGCGCTTTCAGTTGTTCTTCCGTCAGCGGTAATCCGTGCGGCACCTGTGGTCCGCGGCTTTCGTTGCGCATAAACTGCTTCACAATCCGGTCTTCAAGCGAGTGGAAGCTAATTACGGATAAACGGCCGCCCGGTGCCAGAATGCTCAGTGCACCGGTAAGCGCCTGACGGATTTCATCCAGCTCGCTGTTCACATAGATACGGATTGCCTGGAAACTGCGGGTCGCCGGGTGCTTGTGCTTTTCTTTCACCGGAGACACAGCGGCAATTAAATCCGCCAGCTGTTTTGTCCGCGTCAGTGGCTCTTCCGTTTTATTCCGTTCAACAATGGCGCGGGCAATACGTTTGGAGAAACGTTCTTCCCCGAAATTTTTCAGTACCCATGCAATATCGTCTTCTTTGGCTTCGGTCAGCCACCGGGCGGCGGAAATACCGCGCGTCGGATCCATACGCATATCCAGCGGCCCGTCACGCATAAAAGAGAATCCGCGCTCCGGGTCATCCAGCTGCGGGGAAGATACCCCGAGATCCAGCAGAACGCCGTCAATCTGTCCGCCCAGTTCCAGCTCATTCACATAACCGGCGATACCGGAAAACGGGCCGTGAATGATGGAAAAACGCGGGTCATCAATCTGTGCTGCCGCGGCAATCGCCTGCGGATCCCGGTCAATGGCAATCAGACGCCCCTGTGTACCGAGTTTTGATAAAATCAGGCGGGAATGCCCGCCGCGGCCGAATGTGCCGTCGATATAAATGCCGTCTTCACGGATCTGTAATCCGTTGACGGCTTCATCCAGTAAAACACTGGTATGCTGAAACTGACTCTCTGCCATTTAAAGTGATAAATCCTGTAACCGGGCGGATAAAGGTCCGGATGTCGTCTGCCCGGCAGCAATATCATCCTGTACCTGCTGATACCACGTCTGCTCATCCCACAGCTCAAACTTATTGAACTGCCCGACCAGCATGACTTCTTTGGTTAACCGCGCATGTGCGCGCAGTGTACCGGCTAACAAAAGACGTCCCGCACTATCCATCTGACATTCAGTGGCATGTCCCAGTAACAGGCGCTGAACACGGCGCTCGGTGGGATCCATGGTGGACAATTGTGCCAGCTTCAGTTCGATCAGTTCCCATTCCGGTAAGGTATAAAGCAGCAGACACGGCTGGTGGAGATCGATAGTACAAACCATCTGACCTTCCGACTTTTCAGCAAGCAGCGACCGGTACCGTGCCGGTACGGTTATGCGCCCTTTGCTGTCAAGATTAACCAGTGTTGCCCCGCGAAACATACGTTTCTCCGCTCAGTTTTACCCTGAATTACCACTTTCACCCACAATTCCCCACCAATAGAGTTTACGAATGGTACGAAAAGCTTGTCAAGCCAGAGCTGACAAGGTTCCGTTTCCGTTATCGGGGAATAAAGGGGTGAGAAAATATGGGATTTTTTGCTTCAGGGAACAGAAGTGAGGTAACACACTGATTCAAATCAGAAAAAAATTCACATAATACGCACTCGGCTAACCGGGGCAAATTATACCGAATCTGACGAAAGAAAGATGCATTTTTGCGAAGTGCCCCTCACTTTCAGGATAAAAATTCACCAGCCTCACCAGTACACCCGGATTTTTGTTCCGGTCATCTGTGCTGTTACTTCTTGTTACAGTGCGTGATTGTTTAACTTTTGAAAATTTAATATTCAGTATATCAATAGTATAACAATCACTAAACCGGACAGGTGATAACCTGTGGTTTATACCCCTAATCGAAATAAGTGTATTTGCGGGGAAAAAAAGGAGCCCCGTAAAAATTGTCAATTTCTGTCAATCAGCAAAATTGAAAAAAATTCTTAGGATTCCTCTCAAAAAGCATTTTTCATCTGTTTCCGGACAAACTAAACAAAAATACCTATACGTTTCCGTACAGGTATCAGAAAAAATAATTATTATACTGTCTGAATACTACCGCCGGCTCAGACTTCCGCGACGGCACAGATCACGGCGGATCCGGGTGATACCCGCAGCTGGTTTCTGTTTTTCATCCAGACTTGCCAGCACCAGCTCCAGCACCCGCTCAGCAATATCACGGTGACGCTGCGCCACGGACAATACCGGACATTCAAGGAAATCCAGCAGTTCATGATCACCGAAGGTTGCAATCACCAGTTGCCCCGGCAGACGACCACTACGGGCCAGCGCAGCATCCATCACGCCCTGTAACAGCGCAAATGACGTGGTGAACAGCGCATCCGGCATCGGATTGCTTTCCAGCCAGGTATCAAACGCTTTCGCCGCGGCGTCACGCTCATAGCTGTCGGCATACAGGAAATTCACTTTACGTGCATCCCCTTCCCAGGCTTCACGGAACCCCTGCTCACGCAGGAAACTGACGGAAAGTTCCGGTAACGCGCCGAGATAAACCACCGATTCTGCCGGGAACTGACGCAATTCGGCTGCCAGCATTTTGGCGTCCTCAAAGTCATCCCCGACCACACTGATAAAATGCTCGTTTTCCAGTGCGCGGTCGAGCGCGACAATCGGCAGGGATCGGTTTGCCCAGCGCTGATAGAACGGATGTTCCGGCGGTAGTGCTGTGGAAACGATAATCGCATCCACCTGACGCTGTAACAGGTGCTCCACACAACGGATTTCGTTGTCAGGCTGGTCTTCGGAGCAGGCAATCAGCAGCTGATAACCACGGCTGCGCGCCTGGCGCTCCAGATAATTTGCGATGCGGGTGTAGCTGGTGTTCTCCAAATCCGGGATCACCAGTCCGATAGAGCGGGTACGGCCTGCCCGCAGACCGGCAGCCACCGCATTCGGATGGTAATTATGTTCACGAACCACCGCCATCACTTTTTCGACAGTTTTGTCACTCACACGATATTGTTTTGCTTTTCCGTTGATGACATAACTGGCCGTCGTGCGCGACACACCGGCAAGGCGGGCGATTTCATCCAGTTTCACGTTAACCCCTTACAAATCAGGAAACGGCCCGAACAACGGGCCAATAAGAAGAGCATTCAGTTTACCCTTTCACCGCGAATATTTCACCGCATTATTTTATCACCGCGCGACATCCCGACGATGCCGGAACGGGCAATATCAACGATTTCCGCAAAGCCGCGCACCGCATCCAGGAAGGCGTCCAGCTTTTCACTGGTGCCGGTCAGCTGCACGGTATAGAGCGTCGCAGTCACATCCACAATCTGTCCCCGGAAGATATCGGTACTGCGTTTGACCTCATCCCGCCCGTAGCCGCTGGCCTGTAATTTCACCAGCATCACCTCGCGCTCAATATGAGAGGCGGCCGTCAGTTCTGTGACACGGAACACATCCACCAGCTTGTTGAGCTGCTTTTCAATCTGCTCCAGCACCCGCGCATCCCCTTTGGTCTGAATGGTCAGGCGGAACAGTGACGGATCATCGGTCGGGGCGGCAGTGATACTTTCGATATTATATCCGCGCTGGGAAAAAAGCCCTGCCACACGGGATAACGCCCCGGTTTCGTTTTCTAATAAAATTGACAAAATCCGGCGCATGGTCAGGTCCTCTCCGTTTTGCTTAACCACATTTCATCCATCCCGCCGTTGCGGATCTGCATCGGATAAACATGCTCTTTTTCATCCACCATCACATCGGCGAACACCAGTCGTTTTTCTTCGCGGACAATACGCAGTGCCTCCGCAAGCTGTCCACGCAGCGTGGTTTTATCACTGATACTGATACCAACATGCCCGTAAGCCTCTGCCAGCCGGACAAAATCAGGCAGCGATTCCATATAGGAATGAGAGTGGCGGCCGTGATAGACCATATCCTGCCACTGCTTCACCATACCGAGGAAACGGTTGTTAAGATTAAGAACCAGTACCGGCAGCCCGAATTGCAGCGCCGTGGAGAGCTCCTGAATATTCATCTGAATACTGCCGTCCCCGGTGACACACACCACCATATCATCCGGCTTTGCCAGCCGGACACCCAGCGCCGCCGGTAACCCGAAGCCCATCGTGCCGAGCCCGCCGGAGTTGATCCAGCGGCGCGGTTCATCAAACGGATAATAGAGTGCCGCAAACATCTGGTGCTGGCCGACATCGGAGGTGACATACGCCTTCCCTTCTGTCAGTTGCCACAGAGTGCGGATCACGGACTGGGGTTTGATTTTCTCCCCGCTCTCATCAATGACCAGACACTGTTTCGTTTTCCACTGATCAATACGACGCCACCAGTCGCACAGCGCATCCGGATCCTGCTCATCGGTCAGGGATTCAAGCTGTAACAGCATTTGCGCGAGACAAAGCTTTGCATCGCCGACAATCGGGATATCTGCGGCGACGGTTTTTGAAATAGAAGCCGGATCCACATCAATATGAATGACGGTCGCCTGCGGACAATATTTCGCCAGGTTATTGGTTGTCCGGTCATCAAAGCGGACGCCGACAGCAAAAATCACATCACTGTGATGCATGGTATTGTTCGCTTCATAGGTGCCGTGCATACCCAGCATGCCGACACACTGCGGATGGGTGCCCGGAAACGCACCGAGCCCCATCAGGGAGAGTGCCACCGGCAGACGCAGTTTATCCGCAAGGGTGAAAATCTCCGGGCTGCACCCGGCACTGACGGCACCGCCGCCGATATACATCACCGGACGCTTCGCCTGCATCAGCGTGATAAGTGCACGTTTGATCTGCCCTTTGTGACCGGCACCGGTCGGGTTATATGAGCGCAGGCTGACCCGTGACGGATAGCTGTATTCATGCTGCTGCTGGACAATGTCTTTCGGAAAATCAATCACCACCGGCCCCGGACGACCGGTTTGTGCCAGATAAAATGCTTTTTTAATCGTCGCGGGAATTTCAGCAACATCATGCACCAGGTAACTGTGTTTCACGACCGGGCGGGAGATCCCCACCATATCCACTTCCTGGAAGGCATCGTTACCGATAAGCGCGCTCGCCACCTGACCGGACAGTACCACCAGCGGCACAGAATCCATATACGCGGTGGCAATGCCGGTAATGGCGTTAGTCGCTCCCGGGCCGGAGGTGACCAGCACCACGCCGGTTTTACCGGTCGCGCGGGCATAGCCGTCCGCCATATGCACCGCAGCCTGTTCGTGGCGTACCAGAATATGCCCGATACCGCCGACGGTATGCAGCGCATCATAAATATCCAGAACAGCGCCGCCCGGGTAGCCGAATACGTGTGACACACCTTCATCAATTAAGGAGCGCACGATCATTTCTGCCCCTGTCAACCTCTCCATAAATGCTCTCCTGCCCGTGATTGCGGGTTGTAACTGCAAGTGATGTATTTGTCTGTTTTTAGTTATCTGAGGATTAACATAGCGATAAAACGACAGTGCTGGCAAATGCGTTTTTCGGGAGGCGGAGTGCAGGTAAACGCCGGAATAAAGGAAATATAATGATCCGCAGACGATCATGCCTGTGGCAGGAAATCACAAAGCAGAGTTCACTGAGAGCGGGGGAAAAATCGGCGGGATATAAAAACGGCACTGCCCGGGAAACAAGCAGTGCCGTCAGAACAATCAGTCCGTATACATGGACTCAATTTCACGCTGATAGCGCTGCGCAATCACTTTGCGGCGCAGTTTCAGCGTTGGTGTCAGTTCGCCTAGCTCCATGGAGAAATTTTGCGGCAGCAGTGTGAAACGCTTAACCTGATGAAATGCAGCGATATTTTTCTGCAAC
Source organism: Morganella morganii (assembly GCF_019402645.1). Taxonomy (GTDB): domain Bacteria; phylum Pseudomonadota; class Gammaproteobacteria; order Enterobacterales; family Enterobacteriaceae; genus Morganella; species Morganella morganii_D. Next base: position 555,690 of record NZ_VKKS01000001.1, on the reverse strand, counting down.
TCTTTCAGCCGGCTTTCAAACAACGCCACAATCTGGCTGTTTTTCAGCAGTTCCATCCGGTCATGATATTTCAGATTCAGTGCCCGGGCGTGCTCTTCCAGGGTGTCAAAGCACGGTACAATCAGTGCCGAGACAAACTTACGCGCATCCGCCACCACCGCGATATGCTCGATAAAGCGATCCTGTCCCAGCGTCCCTTCCAGCATTTGCGGCGCAATATATTTACCGTTAGAGGTTTTCATCAAATCTTTCAGGCGTTCGGTGATAAACAGATTCCCCTGCTCATCCAGCGCACCGGCATCACCGGTCCGTAGCCAGCCATCGTCAGTGAAGGCCTGACGGGTCTCTTCCGGCTTATTGTAATAACCGCGCATCACCACCGGTCCGCGTACCTGAATCTCGTTTTCCTCACCGATACGCACTTCCACATCCGGCAGCGGCACACCGATAGAACCGAGCTGATAGCCGCTGTTTTCCCAGCAGGATACCGTTGCACAGGTTTCTGTCATGCCGTAGCCGTATTTAATATTGATACCGATGGCGAGGAAAAAGCGGATAATTTCATCATCCAGCCGCGCACCCGCCGCCGGTAAGAAACGGACGTTACCGCCAAGGACATCACGCAGTTTGCCGAGCACTTTTTTCTGCGCGAACTGATCACAATACGCTGCCAGCCGGGATTGTTTTTCACCGCGCTGCTGCGCATCAAGGGTCTTTTTACCGGTACGCACGGCCCAGTAAAATAACGCACGCTTATACCACGGCGCCTGTGCCACTTTTTCGTAAATACCACTGAAAACTTTTTCGTAGAAACGCGGTACCGCACACATGACACTCGGTTTCACCGATACCATGGCTTTGCGCACCAGATTGGTATCACTGAGGTACACATTCAGTGCGCCGGTATGCATCACATAGAAACTCCAGGCGCGCTCAAAAACGTGCGTCAGCGGCAGGAAGCAGAGTGAGACATCATCTTCGGTCAGTGTCAGCCGCTCGTCATGCAGATAAAGCTGAGCGGCCATATTGCGGTAATCCAGCATCACGCCTTTCGGCTCGCCGGTGGTTCCGGAGGTGTAAATCAGGGTGAAAAGATCATCAAGAGAGCAATCCGCAATGCGCTGACGCAACTCTGCGGCATAACTGCCGTTGTGGCCGTTCATAAACTGGCGTAGTGTGCAGACCGCAGGATGAGACGGAATTGCCGTGTTTTCCGGGTTCATAATGATGATTTTTTGCAGAGACGGACACAGAGAAAGCAGCGACAGGGCAATTTCTGCCTGTTTCTGTCCGTCCACAAACAGGATACGCACCTGTGCATCATTGAGAATATACGCCGCCTGGTCATCACTGCTGGTGGCATAGAGCGGCACCACAATAGCACGGCACTGAAGAATAGCCAGGTCGGTTAATGTCCACAGGGCGCTGTTCTGCGAGAAAATAGCGACATTTTCCTGTACTTCAACCCCTTCAGCCAGCAGAGCTTCCGCCAGATTTTCACTGAACATTCCGGCCTGCTGCCAGGTAAAATCGATATGCTGACCCTGTTCACACCACTGGCGCAGTGCGATTTTGTCACCCCGGAGTTGTTTTTGCTGTTGCAGCCGCGTCACTAAATGATAGTGATGCAAATTTGTTGTTGTCACACGCGTTTCCTTTACTGAGCCGTCAGACTGTACGGTTTCACGTTATGTAATCATTTTCAGCTTACAGCTGTAAGCCTAATTTTTTTCGCAAGTGTAGCCTGTTGTCTCCGGGAACAAAAGCAAATTTAGTTATCTTTGCAATGACGGAATCACAAAAAAGCCCCGGCAGGTACATTTACCTGACGGGGCGGGAAATAAATTAAATGATCGATTATATGTGGTGGGTGAACTGTGTGAGCAGTGCCTTCATCCACTGATGCCCTTTATCGCGGGTACAGGCCTCATGCCAGATCAGAAACGCAGGACGACTGACTTTATCCCACGGCAGCTGCACTTCCTGAATCGGCAGCACATGAGAATAGAGCTGAATCAGCCATTTCGGTGCAATCGCCACCAGTTCTGTTTTAGAGACAATATTCAGCACACTGGCTAAATTGGTTCCCTGATAAACAATAGCCCGGAGTAATTCATTATTTTCATAATACGGTGAACTGAATGAATCAATTAAGTCCAGAGACACTACCGCATGCTGCTCAGTAAATATTTGTTTCTCAGTGACGGTATATTGTATACGCGGATGATTGCGGGCAGCGACCAGTGATAACTGATCGTTAAATAATAAGTGATGACTGTAATCCGGTTTATCGAAGCGATTATAACTGATAGCAAAATCGATTTCCTGATATTTCAGGTTGTTCTCAATGTGTGAATTCATATAAGACTGAATATTAACATCGATATTTTCACTGTGAAGTTTAACCTGTTCTATTATTTTATCTGTCAGGCGGATATCCAGCGGACTGGAAATGGACAGATTAAATGTCCGCTCGCTGCTGCCCGGTTCAAAACCGGCACCCGGCAGCTCATTATGCACCAGCTGCAATGCCTGTCTTACCGGGCCGAACAGCTGTTTGGCACGGGCAGTCGGCTGAATCCCGCGGCCGAAACGGACAAATAATTCATCATTAAACATAACCTTAAGTCTTGATACTGCATTACTGACCGCCGGTTGCGACATGCCTAAAAGTTCAGCAGCCCGGGTGACATTCTGCATCTGCATAACCGCATCAAAAACTGTCAGCAGATTAAGATCCACATTACGCAGCTGTGTTTCACCCGATTCTTTTTTTACTTCTGCCACTGAGGTGTATTCAGTCATTTTAAACTCCAATAAATGATTATAATGACTTCAATAATCCACCTGCCGCCATGCTAAAACGGCAGATCAATACAAAATTGAAATCTATTATCTCAATTGATTATCTAATTAATAATTGAGTCTCTTCCTTGTATGGTTCTGAATACGCAGGTGCGCATCATCATCACAATGCATACTATTTAAATATTAAAGCCAGTAATTTATTCACATAACTAATATATCAATACTGCTTTATTCATTTAGTTTCCATGCAATGAGATAATAAAACAAAGATTATGTTTATTCATAATAAAATTGTCTTTTATCAGCAGAAAAAATCCAATTTTTTTTACTGACATAACAGAAAAAATAAACTGTTCAATGAATACCTCACCTGTTAACGGCAGCAACCTGACTGCCGGACACCGTATTCCCTGCCTACTCAACTGATTCAGATTATCCGCAAAAAAAATCTGTAAAAATATTAGCCCAATCATTGAGCTGACTTATAGATGAAAACGCTGATTAATTTTTATAAATTAGTCAGTTTATCTGCTTTTTGTACTTTTTCTCTCCCCGGCTCAGTATCTCCGGCGAAAAGGGATGGTTGACAGCGCTTTTTATATTCAGTATCAATAATACACGCCACGGATAAACCTTGTGTTCCGTGCCACTGAATTTACTGAGAAGGTTATTATTATGTCTTTCACTTTTCGCCTAAACAGCCTGCTAATTATCGCCTTAACTGCGCGTGGCGGGCTCGTGGCCGGAAGTTCCTCATAACTTTCTCCCTGAGACCAGAAAAACCCGCGCAATGTCGCGGGTTTTTTTATACCTGCAAACCGGAAAACAGAACAAGAAATAACCGAGAGGATCACAACATGAGCGATAACGTCATCATTTTTGATACCACACTGCGTGACGGGGAGCAGGCATTACAGGCCAGTCTCAGTGTCAAAGAGAAATTACAGATTGCTTTCCAGCTCGAACGCATGGGGGTTGATATTATTGAGGCCGGTTTCCCTGTCTCCTCTCCCGGTGATTTTCAGTCAGTACAGACTATCGCCCGTGAAATCAAAAACAGCCGCATCGCAGCATTATCCCGCTGTGTGATCGGTGATATTGACGCCGCAGCGGAATCCCTGAAAGTCGCGGAAGCCTTCCGGTTACATATGGTGCTCGCCACCTCCGGAATTCACGTCAAAACCAAGTTGCGCAAAACCTTTGCTGACATCATCGATATGGCGGTCGGCTCGATTAAACATGCCCGCCGCTTTACCGATGACGTCGAGTTCTCCTGTGAAGATGCCGGGCGCACCGATATCGATGACTTATGCCGCATAGTGGAGGCCGCGATTAACGCCGGTGCCACGACCGTCAACATTCCGGACACCGTCGGTTACACCACACCGTACCAGTTCGGCGGCATTATCAGTGAATTATTCAACCGTGTGCCGAACATCGGTAAAGCCATCATTTCTGTTCACTGCCATGACGACCTGGGCATGTCCGTTGCCAACTCAATCACCGCCGTACAGGCTGGTGCCCGCCAGATCGAAGGCACTATCAACGGGTTAGGCGAACGCGCCGGCAACTGTGCGCTGGAAGAAGTCATTATGGCGATTAAAGTACGCGAAAAAATGCTGGGCGTGCGCACCGGGATCAACCACAAAGAGATTTACCGCACCAGTCAGCTGGTCAGTCAGTTATGCAACACGCCGGTGCCGCCGAACAAAGCCGTGGTCGGCAGCAATGCCTTCTCCCACTCCTCCGGTATTCACCAGGACGGTGTGATTAAAAACCGCGAAACTTACGAAATTATGACGCCGGACAGCATCGGCCTGAAAGATAACTTAATCAACCTGACCTCCCGTTCCGGCCGCGCGGCAGTGAAACACCGGATGGCGGAAATGGGCTATCAGGAAGGCGATTATAACCTGGATGAATTATACACCGACTTCCTGCAACTGGCGGACAAGAAAGGCCAGGTTTTCGATTACGACCTGGAAGCGCTGGTGTTTATGAAACAGCAGCATCAGGAGCCGGAGCACTTCTCGCTGGCGTTTCTCAACACTCAGTCCGGCACCGGCGTCAAAGCTTCAGCGACCGTCAGAATGCAGGCGGGGGATGAGATCATCTCAGAATCTGCCCAGGGGAACGGCCCGGTGGATGCGGCTTATGAAGCCATACGCCATATCGCGGGTTATCCGCTGACCCTCTCCGCCTATCAGCTGACCGCCAAAGGTCAGGGAACGGATGCACTGGGTCAGGTGAATATCGTGGTGGAATATGAAGGCCGTAAATTCCACGGCATGGGGCTGGCGACCGATATTGTGGAATCCTCCGCCCGGGCCATGATCCACGCCATTAACAACATCTGGCGCGCCGGACAGGTAAAAGAAGAAAAACGGCGTATGCAGTCAGATAACAACACACACAACGACACTCATAACAATACAGAGACAAAGGAAGCGGTGTAATTATGTCGGAACAATTTCATATTGCAGTTTTACCGGGCGACGGAATCGGCCCTGAAATTATGGCTCAGGCGATTAAAGTGCTGGATGCGGTGCGCACCCGCTTTAACCTGACTATCACCACCAGTGAATATGATGTCGGCGGTATTGCCATCGACAACCACGGTCACCCGCTGCCGCCGGCCACACTGAAAGGCTGCGGGCAGGCAGATGCGGTGCTGTTCGGCTCCGTCGGCGGTCCGAAATGGGAAAAACTGCCGCCGGACTCACAGCCGGAGCGCGGTGCCCTGCTCCCGCTGCGTGCACATTTCAAATTATTCAGCAACCTGCGTCCGGCCAGACTCTATCCGGCGCTGGAAGCCTTCTGCCCGCTGCGCAGTGATATCGCCGCCCGCGGATTCGACATCCTGTGTGTCCGCGAACTGACCGGCGGTATCTATTTCGGACAACCGAAAGGCCGTGAAGGCGAAGGAAAATATGAGCGTGCTTATGATACCGAGGTGTATCACCGCTTTGAAATCGAACGCATCGCCCGTATTGCCTTTGCCTCCGCACAAAAACGCCGTGGTCAGGTGACATCGATTGATAAAGCCAATGTGCTGCAAAGCTCCGTATTATGGCGTGAAGTGGTCACTGAAATCGCGAAAGAGTATCCGGATGTCGCGCTGTCACACATGTATATCGATAATGCGGCTATGCAGATGGTGAAAGACCCGTCGCAGTTTGATGTGATCCTCTGCTCCAACCTGTTCGGTGACATTATCTCCGACGAGTGCGCGATGATCACCGGCTCCATGGGGATGCTGCCGTCCGCCAGTCTGAATGAGAAAAAATTTGGTCTTTATGAGCCGGCCGGTGGTTCTGCGCCGGATATCGCCGGACAAAACATTGCCAACCCGGTGGCACAGATCTTATCCGCCGCCATGATGCTGCGCTTCAGCTGCGGGCAGGATGCCGCGGCAGACAGCATCGAAAATGCGGTGAGTCAGGCACTGAATGCCGGATACCGCACCCGGGATGTGGCCGGAAGCGGCAAGAGTGTGACCACCGGCAAAATGGGCGACATTATCGCGCGTTTGATTACAGAAGGGGCTTAAGATGAGCACAGGAAAAACCTTATATCAGAAATTATATGATGCCCATGTGGTGCGTGAAGAAGAAAACGAAACGCCGATCCTGTATATCGACCGCCATCTGGTGCATGAAGTGACCTCGCCGCAGGCGTTTGACGGATTACGGGCGAAGAACCGCCCGGTGCGCCGCCCGGAAAAAACCTTTGCCACCATGGATCACAACGTGTCCACGCAGACCAAGGACATCAATGCCTGCGGTGAGATGGCCCGTAATCAGATGCAGGAACTGATCAAAAACTGTGAGGCGTTTGGTGTCCGTCTCTATGATCTGAACCATCCGTATCAGGGCATCGTCCATGTGATGGGACCGGAACAGGGTATCACCCTGCCGGGCATGACAATTGTCTGCGGTGACTCGCACACGGCCACCCACGGTGCATTCGGCTCGCTGGCCTTTGGTATCGGCACCTCTGAAGTCGAGCATGTATTAGCCACCCAGACACTGAAACAGGCACGCGCCAAAACCCTGAAAATTGAAGTGCGCGGTAAAGTCGCCCCCGGTATCACCGCCAAAGATATTGTGCTGGCGATTATCGGCCACACCGGCAGCGCGGGCGGCACCGGTTATATCGCGGAATTCTGTGGTGATGCCATTGAGGCGCTCTCTATGGAAGGCCGGATGACTGTCTGCAATATGGCCATTGAAATGGGTGCCAAAGGCGGGATGATTGCCCCGGATCAGACCACATTTGATTATCTGAAAGGCCGTCAGTTCTCCCCGCAGGGCGCAGACTGGGATGCTGCCGTGGCTTACTGGCAGACCCTGAAAAGTGATCCTGACGCAAAATATGACGCTGAAATTATTATCAATGCCGCCGATATCGCCCCGCAGGTCACCTGGGGCACCAATCCCGGTCAGGTGATTGATATCAGCCGCACGATTCCCGCACCGGAGAGCTTTACCGACCCGGTAGAAAGAGCCTCTGCGGAAAAAGCACTGGCCTATATGGATTTAACCCCGGGTGCAAAATTAACCGATGTGAAAATCGACAAAGTGTTTATCGGCTCCTGCACCAACTCGCGGATTGAGGATTTACGCGCGGCAGCGGCAGTTGCCAAAGGCCGTAAAGTCGCACCGGGTGTACAGGCGATTGTGGTTCCCGGATCCGGACCGGTGAAATCACAGGCGGAAGCGGAAGGTCTGGATAAGATTTTCACCGAGGCCGGGTTTGAATGGCGTTTACCGGGCTGTTCAATGTGTCTGGCGATGAACAACGACCGCCTGGCACCGGGAGAGCGCTGTGCCTCCACCAGCAACCGGAACTTTGAAGGGCGTCAGGGACGCGGCGGACGTACTCACCTGGTCAGCCCGGCGATGGCCGCAGCGGCCGCTGTCACCGGCAGTTTCGCCGATATCCGTACCATTGAGATGTGCTGAGGGAGATCATCATGGAAAAATTTATTGTACATCAGGGGATTGCCGCGCCATTGGACGCCGCTAATGTGGATACCGATGCCATTATCCCGAAACAATTTTTGCAGAAAGTGACCCGTACCGGCTTCGGCCGGCATTTATTCAACGACTGGCGTTTCCTCGATGATGACGGACAGGTACCGAACCCGGATTTTGTCCTCAACGCCCCGCGCTATCAGGGTGCATCCATTTTGCTGGCACGGGAAAACTTCGGCTGTGGCTCTTCCCGTGAGCACGCGCCGTGGGCATTAACGGATTACGGTTTCAGAGCAGTGATTGCGCCGGGCTTTGCGGATATTTTTTACGGTAACTCATTCAATAACCAGTTATTGCCGGTGAAATTACCCGAAGAGGCCATTGATGCTCTCTTTAATTGGGTGCAAAAAACAGAAGGGGCTCAGATTATTGTTGATCTGGAAAACCAGAAAGTGATCGCCGGCGGACAGGAATACCCGTTCAGTGTCGATTCCTTCCGCCGTCACTGCATGATGAACGGTCTCGACAGTATCGGCCTCACGTTGCAGCACGACGATATGATTTCCCGCTTTGAAGCAAAACAGCCTGCATTTATGCGTTAATAACCTGATTCATTTCCACCATTGAACTCCTGCCATCACCCCTTTTGTGATGGCAGCTTTTTCCCCGTTTTCCCCGCCTCATTTTCCGGAACACCAGACAGAAAAAAACCAGCCTTTCGGCTGGCGGTAAAAGTCACCATTACTCAAGAATCGGGAGTGAGTCAGGTATCACACTGACGTCATGAGCTGCTTTAATGACACTGAGTATGGACGTAATATACGGAAATAAAAATGGACAGAAAACTGACCGGAGTTCCCCTTTTATGAGCACACCGCGACTACAGCATCAGTTTATCCGCCTGTGGCAGCACCATCAGGGACAGGAAACCGATACCACCCTTCAGGAGATCGCCGATATCCTGCACTGCTCCCGCCGTCATGTCCGCTCGCTGCTCAACAGCATGCAGACGGCGGGCTGGCTCAGCTGGCAGGCGGAAACCGGCCGGGGTAAGCGCTCGCGACTCTGTTTCCTGCAAAGCGGACGGGATTTGCAGCACGCCCGCGCCGAACTGCTGATTGAGCAGGACAATATCGAAAAACTGGTGGCAATGGTCAATGATAAGGACGCCATGCGCCAGATGGTTTTATCTCAGCTGGAACGCAGCTTCCGGCAGGGAAAAAGCCTGCTGCGCATCGTCTATTACCGTCCTTTTTATAATTTACTGCCCGGTTCACCACTGCGCCGCTCGGAGGTTCACCTGCTGAGTCAGATTTTTAACGGACTGACCGCGATAAATGAGGAAAACGGGGAAGCTGTTCCGGCACTGGCACATCACTGGCAGCAAACCGGAGAAAAACAGTGGCGCTTCTGGCTGCGTCCGGCGATTTTTTTTCATCACGGACGTGAATTGCAGATGGCGGATATCATTTCCTCTTTTGAGCGCCTGCGCGATACACACGCGCTGTTCAGCCATATCCGCACTGTCCGCTCGGATATGCCTTACATTATTGATATCACACTGAATGAAGCCGACAGCTGGTTTCCGGTGCTGACCGGCAGCCCGCATGCCGCCATTCTGCCCCATGAGTGGCAGGAACTGCCGGATTTCGCCCGCCGCCCTGTCGGCACCGGCCCGTATCAGGTGATCTGCAATAATGACCGCAAACTGACTATCCGCGCCTTTGATCACTATTACGGCTTCCGCGCCCTGCTGGATGAAGTTTCTGTCCTGGTGATGCCGGAACTGGAAGAGAAAATGGTTTGTACCACACTGCATATCGGCGCAGACGGCCCGGAACGGGATTCTCTCGGCAGCCGGATGGAGGAAGGTTGTTATTTTCTGCTGCACGATTCCCGCTCGGCAAAAGGACAGCGGGAGGATATCCGCCGCTGGCTCAACAGCCTGATGACGCCGGTCAATCTGCTCTATCACTGTGAGCCCCTGTATCAGCGCCACTGGTGGCCGGCTTACGGGCTGCTGCTGCGCTGGCATCACAGCAAACTTATCCCGCCCTGCGGAAAACCGGCTGATCTGACGGAACTGACGCTGACGTATTATCAGGATCACCATGAATACCACGCTATCGGTAAATTATTGCAGAAGTTACTGGCGGAACAGGGGGTAAAGCTGACGATTAATATCACCGATTACAACACCTGGTTTAACGGCGATTGTGACAGCGATTTCTGGCTGGCGACCGCCAACTTTTATAAGCCCCTGGAGTTCTCGGTTTTCGCCACCCTGTACGAACTGCCACTGCTGCGCCGCTGCCTGGGAGATGAACTACGCACACCACTAAAGCAATGGCGGCAACGTTCCCTGTCACTGGCGGCATGGTGTGAACACATCATTGATGAGCAGATGCTGTTCCCTCTGTTCCATCACTGGCTTGAATTACAGGGGCAACGCAGTATGCGGGGTGTCAAAATGAACACCTTCGGCTGGTTTGATTTTAAATCTGCCTGGTTTATCCCCCCGGAAAGTTAATTCACAGAAAAAGGTAAAGTTATAAACATCCCCTGATAAAAAACCGGCTTTTATTCACGTTTTCTGTGGATATAGTTGTGAAAAACGCAAGGGTAATGGGGGTATAGTTTCTGACAGCCCGCTGTTGGTAAAATCACGACCGTAGAATAAATCCTGATAAATCATTTTGATGCAGGAATAAAAAAAGAGAATCATCTGAAAAAATCACCGGTATTTTTTTTAACAGACTTGCGAAGCACAAAAAATAACCACACCCGTGGTTATCCACAGATTGTGACTTATCCGTGAGCAAAACCGCTGCTGAAACGCGAAAACAGGCGGAAGTCAAGCCTGTAAATCAAACCAGTAGTAAGGTGGTTTTTCACTTATCCCATAAAGCTGTGGATAACTCAGTGTAAGATCCTGTTTATTGTCTGAGGATGCAGGTGAACAACCTGCTGCGGTTGTTCCGGCGACGAAAATTAATAGCTATATATCAATAAATTAGATAATATTTATTTTTCATTCACGCCTATGTATTATTTTACCGGATAACACTGTTCAACTTTTAAGCATATAACATGACACATCTTTTTCAGCCTCCGTTGCCCCCGGCCAGCGAATCAGAACTGCTCAGCCGCGCACAATCCCTTGCCGGTGCCACTTTCGGTGAGCTGGCGGCCTGTGCCGGAATTCCGGTACCGCCTGATCTGCGCCGGGATAAAGGCTGGGTTGGTATGCTGCTGGAATACTGGCTGGGCGCGGACGCGGGCAGCAAGGCAGAGCAGGATTTTGCTCACCTCGGCGTGGAGCTGAAAACCATCCCTGTGGATGAATCCGGTATGCCGCTGGAAACCACCTTTGTCTGTGTGGCCCCGCTGACCGGCAACAGCGGCGTGACCTGGGCGGAATGCCATGTGCGTCATAAGCTCTCCCGCGTGTTATGGGTGCCGGTGGAAGGTGCCCGTCATATCCCGCTGGCAGAGCGCCGTGCCGGCTCACCGCTGCTGTGGTCGCCGTCTGATGAGGAAGAGCGGCTGCTGCGCGCGGACTGGGAAGAACTGATGGATATGATTGTGCTGGGAAAAGTGGAACAGATCACCGCCCGCCATGGTCAGGTAATGCAGATCCGCCCGAAAGCGGCCAACAGCCGCGCCCTCACAGAAGCTGTCGGCCCGCACGGACAACCGATACAAACACTGCCCCGCGGCTTTTATCTGAAGAAAAATTTCACCGCCCCTTTACTTAAGCGCTATTTCCGGTGCTGATCACTGTTTTGGGAGTTTGCTCCCGGTAAATTTGAATCGCTTCAGTCATTAATACCTGTTCGAAAATAATGACAACAGGAGTGTTCCGGATGAAAAAAAACTTACTGACACTTTCACTTGCAGCCGCATTACTGACACCCGCCCTTCCCGTTTTTGCTGATACGACCTCCGGTGATATGACACTGGAACAGGTTCTGGTGATGAGCCGCCATAATCTGCGCACCCCGATTGTGAATACCGGGATTCTGACCGAAATCACCGATAAAACCTGGCCTGCATGGGATGCGCAGAGCGGCTATCTGACCACCAAAGGCGGCGCGCTGGAAGTCTATATGGGACACTATTTCCGTGAGTGGCTGGATGAGAACAAACTGCTGCCGGATACCCTGTGCCCGACCGGTGAAAAAGAGCTGAATGTGTACGCCAACAGCCTTCAGCGCACTATCGCCACCGCGCAGTTTTTTACCACCGGTGCCTTCCCCGGCTGTACTGTGAAAGTCAATCACCAGCCGGAAATCGGCACTATGGACCCGGTGTTTAACCCAATCATTACCAATGACAGCGCGGAGTTTAAACAGGCTGCCCTCGCCGCAATGGAAAGCCATTATAAAGGGCTGGATCTGACTGCGGGCTATCAGGCTCTGAATAACGTACTGAATATCAAAAACTCTGAACAGTGTAAAACCAATAAACTCTGTTCGCTGGCAGAAGGTAAAAACAGCTTTATTATTGAAGCCGGTAAAGAACCGGGCGTGAAAGGGCCGCTGAAAATGGCAAACTCCGCTGTGGACGCCATCGATCTGCAATATTATGAGGGCTTCCCGGCAAACCGGGTCGCCTGGGGCGAAGTCACCACACCGGCGCAGTGGATTGCCCTTAACACTCTGAAAAACGGCTATCAGGAATCCCTTTTTACCCCGCGCATTATCGCGAAAAACGTCGCCCACCCGCTGCTGAACTACATTAATCAGCACTTTGCCGCCGCCGCACCGGGCAGCGAAGCGAAGTTTACCTTCCTGGCCGGGCATGATTCCAATATCGCCTCCCTGCTTTCTGCCCTGGAATTTAAGCCGTATCAGTTACCGGAACAATATGAACATACGCCAATCGGCGGAAAATTAGTGTTCCAGCGCTGGACAAATAAAACGGACAATAAATCCTATGTGAAAATTGATTATATTTATCAGACATCTGATCAACTGCGGAATAACAGTTATCTGTCCTTAAAAACCCCGCCGGAAAAAGTCACACTGGAACTGAAAAACTGTCCGGTTGATAAGAACGGCTATTGTGCATGGGAAACTTTCCAAAAAGTGATGAAAGACAGTTTGTCAGAATAAACATTATATTTTCATATTCCTGCCCGGCACACCTTCGCCGGGCTTTTTATTTCTATCCCCGTCACGCTTCGGATAACACTGATAGATTAAGGCACTCTGAGCCGTTACTATTTAACAATCTGAAAACCATCACTGTATTTTATTGCTCAATTTGCCAGTATCGGCACCCGTCCGGGAATTAACGGTCATTATACCGGGCTGAATACACGGATATCATTAACACGATGAAATATTTAAAATCATTACCGGTTCCCTTATTTATTATTGCAACTGTCTTAATAAGTTCAGGTTGCAGTCAGAAAAACTATGATGTCGATACCGGTGAAAAAATAATTTATCCCTCCGGTGACGGTGTATTACTGGGCGCCTGTGATAAATGGACGCTGAAAGATGAACAGATCCGGCAATTAATCGCCATGAGCAAACCCTATAGCGCACTGCCTTATGGTGAATACAGCCAGACGCCGTGTAATATGAGCGGTACCGTGACGATTGACGGCAAAACCTGGGATTATCTGCTTAACGGCGGCGGAATTATCACGCTGAGTATTGACGGTATGGTACGCTACCGCGGCTGTAATGCCGATGCCTGCAAGCCGTACCTGCTGCTGCCTTACCGGGGTAAATCCTTCGCAGTCAAAGACAGCGATACCCTGGTGACAGAAGAAGAGAGCACGGAAAACCGGGGCAAACTGCTGAGCCGTGAAAGTGTCGCACAACAGCAGCAGCACAGTGATCCGGGCATGGTATCCGGTGCGCCGTCTGATGGCACGATGGTGAATAAAGAGACGGGTACGGAACAGTTCCGGCCGGATAACGGGCAGATGCGCAGACCGGATGCACAACCGGTCAGCGGTGGTCAGGGCGGACAAAGTGCCCCTCAGGGACAACGGAACACACCGCTTTCTTCAGACCGTAACGGGCAGGTGCCGGCCGCACAGCCTCAGGCAGAAAACAGCCGCCTGTCATCCGTGAAAGAAAAGATCACATCAGCGGCAGAATCGGCCATACCGTCTGTGGATATTAACGCACCGTCAATCTCTGCTCCGGAAGTGGGGATCTCCGTTCCCGGAGCATCCGCACCGGGTATTGATATCAAAGCCCCGACAGTCAGTTTACCGGCAGCGGAAGTCTCTGTCCCGGCACTGAAAAATCCGTTCTGATCATCTCTGCCGTACAAAAACCCGCCCCCGGCGGGTTTTTTAATATCTGCACCACCGCATATTCCCGGCCCGGCTTCAGACTGCCCATATAGCAATCCATACCGTCGGTAAACAGATGAAACAAACAACCGACCGCCACCGCCCGCACTTTCCATGACGGGATCAGCAGCAGAATAAGATAAACAACAGCAGCCGGCAGGGTATGCAGCGGATGGAAACCGACACTGCATCTGTCCGGGTCAAATACCGGGTCCGCCGGCAGATGATCCGCATCCATCACCATGGTGGCTATCATAATCATCGCCGCCGCTTTCCAATGCTGACTCCAGAACAGCCGGGCGAACAGAACCGGCACCAGAAAATGGCAGCCGTAATGCAGGATATTGCGGAAAATTTCAAATGCCACAGTGACTCCGCTGACGGGTTATCCGTTATGAAGACGGCTATCATAGCGGAAATACCGGAGGCAATCCGGCAGAAAAATGTATCAGTCCGCAAAAATAACAAAATACACCGCATTCAGGGTAGCAAAGCTGCAATGAACTGGTCTGCTCTGCGGGTTTATCGCCGCATTGTCTTAAGTAAATGAAGAAGATCAGGTATATTAGCCCCTGATTGTTGGCTACCAAGAAAAAATAACTATGATTATCAAACCTAAAATTCGTGGTTTTATCTGCACTACCGCTCACCCGGCGGGCTGTGAAGCCCATGTTCGTGAGCAAATCGCCTGCGTAAAATCCCGCGGCGAACTGAAAAACGGTCCCAAAAAGGTTCTGGTGATTGGTGCATCCACCGGTTACGGTCTGGCTTCCCGCATCAATGCTGCATTCGGCAGTGGTGCGGCGACTATCGGCGTATTTTTTGAAAAACCGGGCAGCGAAAGCAAAACCGGTTCTGCCGGCTGGTACAACGCAGCGGCTTTTGATAAAGCAGCCAAAGAAGAAGGCCTGTATGCGAAAAGTATTAACGGTGATGCCTTCTCTGATGAATGCCGTCAGACCGTTATTGATTTAATTAAACAGGATTTGGGCCAGATTGATCTTGTTGTTTATTCACTGGCTTCACCGGTCCGCAAAATGCCGGAAACCGGTGAAATCGTCCGCTCTGCCTTAAAACCTATCGGCGAACCGTATAAATCTGTCGCGCTGGATACCAACAAAGACGTGCTGTTCGAAGCCGTTGTTGAACCGGCCAATGATCAGGAAATTGCAGACACTGTCAAAGTGATGGGCGGTCAGGACTGGGAACTGTGGATGAATGCATTAGATGAGGCCGGTGTTCTGGCGGATAATGCACAGTCTGTTGCCTACTCCTATATTGGTACCGATTTAACATGGCCGATTTACTGGCATGGTACGTTAGGTAAAGCGAAAGAAGATTTGGATCGCGCAGCATCAGCGATTAATCAGAAATTGCAGGCCAAAGGCGGCGCGGCGTATGTCACAGTACTGAAATCTGTTGTCACTCAGGCGTCTTCCGCGATTCCGGTTATGCCGTTATATATCTCTATCGTGTTTAAGATCATGAAAGAGAAAGGCATTCACGAAGGCTGTATCGAACAGACTCAGCGCTTATTTGCCACGAAACTGTTTAACGGCGCAGTACCGGAAACCGATGAAAAACATCGTCTGCGTCTGGATGACCGGGAATTACGCGATGATGTGCAGAATACCTGCCGTGAAATCTGGCAGCAACTTAATGATAATAATATCAATGAGCTAACAGACTACCAGGGCTATAAAGCGGAGTTCCTCCGTTTATTCGGCTTTGGCCTGGACGGCGTTGATTATGAGGCTGATTTAAGCGGCGAAGTTAACTTCGACGTGAAAGAATTAGTTTAAGATCATCACGGAAAAACCCGCCGCAGCCCTGCTCATTCAGCAGCTGAGGCGGGTTTGTTGTTTTTTCAGACTGCTCAGCGGGTTTTGCAGACCAGCCAGTAATAATGGTTATTATTGAATCCGAACTCATCCAGCACGATCAGTCCCAGTTTACGGGTGTGTGCGGCATAAGAGCGTGGATTAACCTTATTGATAAAGGTTACCAGGATATCAAACCGCTGTGACATTTTTTCCAGCGCAAAAGCAAACAGCCCTTCCAGCACGCCCTGCCCGCGCAGTGATGTATCAATACAGACCGGGCCGTACTGATAAGAGTTCTCCGTGGTCAGTGTCTGACCGGAAAATTCATAATCTCCCAATTTATCAATCATATGGGAAAACAACGGCCAGGGTGACCAGTACTGCCAGGATGCCGCCATCACAAACGCCGCCACCTTACCATCCTGTTTGGCGACAAATAACCCCTTCTCATTTTCAATCAGGTCAATCATCTGTTCGTCGCTCATCTGTGTGGTGACAAAGCCGTCCGGCTTATCCTCATCACTGATGGTGGTCAGATGGTAACGTTTTAATAATGCTTTTACCTGCTCCATATCCGTCAGTTCAGCAACACAATATTCCATCGTTATTCTCCGTTATTGTTGTTATTCCGCTGCGGGTGGTCCGCAATATCCGTAATGCGATCACGGCCGATCACACTGAAATAGTCATCTGCTGCCAGAGACACCGATCTCACCAGTTCACCGGCATTAAAGTATACCTGCCCGGCGCCGGTCAGACGCTTATCAGCATATAATGTCAGTTCCTCATGAAAGCTAAAGGGCGGGACAGCACCCATCGGGCAACCGGCACGATCGCCGGCACATAGCGGATTTCCGGATTACTTCCGGTAACCTGTAAGACCACGGCTTTCGCCGCCTGACTCAGTTTATTTCCCCGGATTTTACTTATCGCATCAGAACGGCCTTCCGCCGGATGTTCGATCACCTCAAAGGAGACCCTGCGGGAATCCGGTAAGTGCGTGATTTTGTCAAATGTTGTCATATAAACCTCATAATCAGCCGGAGAAATCCTTGCGTCATAATTTACTCTCAACGTACTCTTACAGAAACACACAGAACCCGTAAGAATGAGGCAGAACAGATGGTACAGCTTCCGCGCTACCGGCAGATGGCCGATCAGATAAAACAGGCTGTCCGTGAGGGGGTTTTACCGCCGGACAGCCGTCTGCCATCCGTCCGTGTTCTGGCAGCGCAGTACAATGTCAGTCTGACCACAGCCCTGAAAGTACTGCGCACACTGGAAGATGAGCATGTTGCGGTGGCGCGGCCGAAATCCGGATTTTTTGTCGCCCCGGTTCAGCCTGCGGCGGCGGAAAACAGCAATACAGAGACACACACCGCTGATTATGCCCCGCTGGATGAACAGACGGAACTGCATATGTCAATGGTCGGTGAGGAGTGCCGTGTCCGGCTGGATCTGGCTAACGGCCGCCGGGAGCTCTATCCGGTCAGAAAACTGAGTCTTATCATGCGCCAGCTCAGTTACAGCAAGCCTTTCCTGCTGGGGGATTCGGTCAAAGGCACCGGCTATGCCCCGCTGAAAGAGGAGATTGCCCGCCGCGCGGTCAGTTACGGTTGTCATATCACACCGGAAACTTTGCTTATCACCAACGGCTGTATTGAAGCATTATCACTGGCGCTGCGTGCCACCCTCAGTCCCGGGGATGCGGTGGCGGTGGAATCCCCCTGCTACTTTGTACTGTTACAGATGCTGTGTAATCTGAATCTGCGGCTGACCGAAGTGGATACCTGTCAGGAGGGTTACGTGAATTGTGATAAACTCACTGCCCTGTTCCGCCGTAAAGCGGTCAAAGCCTTTGTCACACTCGCCAACGTCAATAATCCGCTGGGTAAAACGATCCCGGATGAAGTCAAAGCGGAGATAACCCGTCAGGCGGATGAAAACGGCGTGATCATTATTGAGGATGATACCTTCGGCGATGCCGCATTCGGCGGGCAGCGCCCGTTCCCGATGCGGGCATTCAGCCGCAATGTCATTCTGTGCAGCGGATTTTCCAAAACCATCGCGCCCGGTGTGCGTATCGGCTGGGTTCACAGTCAGCATTACATGCGCAAAATCACCTCTCTCAAATACACCTCATCCATGGGGTCACAAGTGCTGCCACAGGCGGCTATCAGCGAACTGCTGAGCAACGGCGGCTATGATGCTCATCTGCGCAGGCTGCGCCGTGAACTGGCGGCTCAGATACAAAACATCCGCCGGGTCGTACTGCGGGAATTTCCGCCGGGCACCACGGTGACCGAACCGGAAGGCGGCTATGTCTTATGGGTCACCATGCCGGAAGGCAGCCTGAATGTGCGGGATCTGTTTCTTAATGCCCGGGCGGAGGGGATCGGTATCGCTCCCGGGCATATCTTTACCACCGACAGCCGCTATGACCGCTGTTTCCGGCTCAATGCCGGGTTCGGCTGTGATAAGGAAGTAGAGGATGCAATCGCCCGGCTGGCGCAATGGTGCCGGGAATCACTGCACTCCGGATAAGCCGGGTTTGATTGTTCTGTTTCTGCAACAGTGAAACCCGCTTTCATGACTACTCCCTGATGATTTGTGACCTTATTATCTGTTCATACATAATTATCAGGAGAGACATCATGAGAAACATTATCGGCACCTACCGTGCCCCGAAAGGTCATTGGGTCGGCGACGGCTTTCCGGTCAGCCAGATGTTTTCCTACAGCAATCACGGCAAACATCTGAACCCGTTTATCCTGCTCGACCGCGCCGGTCCGGCGGATTTCCCGGCATCGGCAGGCGCAAACCGGGGTGTCGGTGAACACCCGCATCGCGGCTTTGAAACCGTGACTATCGTCTATGACGGCGAGGTGGCTCACCACGATTCCACCGGTCAGGGCGGCGTGATCGGCAAAGGGGATGTGCAGTGGATGACAGCAGCATCCGGTATTCTGCACCAGGAATACCACTCTGATCGCTTTATGCAGGAAGGCGGCACTCTGGATATGGTGCAGTTGTGGGTGAATCTGCCTGCTTCCGCAAAATCCGCAGCTCCGGGGTATCAGTTACTGGAAAACAGCACCATCCCGGCGGTTACACTGCCGAATGAGGCGGGAACGCTGCGGGTAATTGCCGGGGAATATGCCGGTGCACGCGGCCCGGCACGGACGTTCACAGAGATGGATGTGTGGGATCTGCGCCTGAAAGCCGGGAAAGTCGCCGGGCTGGCGGCAAAAGCTAACCGCAACGCCGGGCTGATTGTCCTGCACGGCAGCATTTATGCCGACAGCCGCGCACCGCTGCACACCGGCGAGCTGCTGATTCTGGACGGCGCTGACAGCACCATTTTGCTGGAAGCAACCGAAGATGCGGTTGTCCTGTTCCTCAGCGGCGAGCCTATCGATGAGCCGGTTGTCGGTTACGGCCCGTTTGTGATGAACAGTGAGCAGGAAATCCGCGAAGCCATTGAGGATTTCAACAGCGGCCGTTTCGGGCATATCCCCGCCGCATAACGTAAATGAGGCGAATAATACCGCTATTCTGCTCACCAATTGAGGCGAATAGAATGATTATTTGCCTCATTGTCACTCCAGCCCCGCAGACACCACCGTCTGCGGGATATGCTCCGCCAGATAATTCAGCAGTGCCTGTACAGCGGGTAACACCCCTTTGCGGGACGGGAAAACCGCGTGAATCACATCCTCCGGGAACTGCCAGCCCGCCAGAACGCGGACAAGCCGCCCGGCATTCAAATCATTCAGAACCACACCTTCCGGCAGACGGGCAATTCCCAGGCCTTTGCATGCTGCGCGATGCAGAGTCATCACATCTGTTGTGGCAAGACGTGCCGTGAGGTGTTTGGTGATGCCGCTGCCGTCTTCGCCGGTCAGCGTCAGGGTATAGTTCTGTTTTTGTTCACTGTTGGCGAGGATCGGAAACTCTGTCAGTTCATCCGGATGCTGCGGTGCCGCTTTTCCGGCAAATAACAGCGGCGAGGCAACCAGTATACGCCGGGAATACCCCAGCACTTTCATGGTCAGGCCGGAATCATCCAGCGGGAGGGATCGCACCCGCAGTGCAAGATCAAACCCTTCACTTATCACATCCACAGGACGGTTAACCGCCAGGATCTGCACATCAATATCCGGGTATTTCACCATAAAATCCGTCAGCAGATCCTGAAGATACGCCTGTAACAAAGCAACCGGACAGGAAAATTTTACACTGCCGCGCGGATGTCCCTGTACCGAGCAGATAATCTCTTCGGCAATTTCCGCCTCATCAATCACATTTTTGCATTGCTGGTAAAAAGTCTGTCCGATATCGGTGACATGAAACTGGCGGGTGGAACGGTAGATCAGTGAAATATTCAGCTTCTGCTCCAGATCGGCAATACGTCTGCTGAGCCGTGATTTCGGAATGCCCAGCGCCTCTCCGGCCGGGGAAAATCCGCCGTATTCCACCACTTTCACAAAATAATAAAGGTCATTCAGATCGTATTTCATGCCTGTCACCCGCAGATTTATCCTGCGGTTCAGTATACATAAAAAAATCCGCCGCATTCATCATGCAGCGGATGTCTGTGAATATAAACGCAATAATTTAACGGTAAACAATACCGCCGTCGGTCAGAATCGCCTGGCCGGTGATGTAATCCGAGTCGTCGCTTGCCAGGAAGGCAACCAGTGCCGCCACATCATCCGGTGTCTGGGCGCGGCCCAGCGCAATGCCATCGACATATTTTTTGTAGGTTTCCCCTTTCGGCGCGCCGGTGATTTCAGAGAAACGCTCATCAATTTCCACCCACATATCCGTGCCGACAATTCCCGGACAGTAAGCATTCACGGTGATCCCGCTGCTGGCAAACTCTTTGGCCGCTGCCTGTGTCAGTGCACGGACTGCAAATTTGGTGGCGGAATAGACGCCGAGTAAGGCAAAACCATCATGTCCGGCAATGGATGAGGCGTTAATGATTTTCCCTTTCTGCCCGCGTGCTTTGAATTTGGCTGCTGCGGCCTGAATTCCCCACATCGTGCCATCGACGTTAATACGAAAAATACGATCCATATCCTCCGGCAGAACATCTTCAATTGCTTTAACCTGCGCGATACCGGCGTTATTAACAATAACATCAAAACCGCCCAGCGCTTTTTCTGCCTTATCGACAACCGAAAAAACCTGATCGCGCTGACTGATATCCGCCGTGAATACTGCCGCTTTACGGCCCAGGGCTTCCACTTCTTTTTTGACTTTCGCCAGCCCTTCTTCTTTCAGATCCACCAGCGCGATATCCGCCCCTTCTTTGGCTAACCGTAATGCAATACCACGACCAATCCCCTGTGCAGCGCCGGTAACCAGAACCACTTTACCCGTTAGTGCCATGATGTGCTCCTTATGAGTGAGGTATCTCGTTATGATATTAATACTCATTTAAAAACATACGCGTTTTTACCCCGGTTGCAAGCCGGTAAGCACATAATGAGCAACTGTCCGGCTCTGTCACAGCAAATCCCTGTAACAAAATTCATCAGAGTCTTATTCCGTAACATTCCCGGCGGAGGATAATGCAGAAACAGAAAAACGGAGACTGTAACTCATGACAACATTTCATATGATACTGCCGGTGAGGTGATGATCTGTATTTTGGCAATAATGAATACTGCCTGTGATGTCAATAAAACACCGGATGTCCGTATTATTGCACTTACCGGCAAAACGGTGCAGAAAACCCCCGGCAGGCTTCCTGTCCTATCTGAAGAACGGGGGGATTTATATGGTTCTGCTGGTATTACTGGCGATTATTATCATTCAGGATCCGACATTCCTCAGCCTGATGAACCTGAATAATATCCTCACACAATCCTCGGTGCGGATTATTATCGCGCTGGGTGTGGCCGGGCTGATTGTCACCCGGGATACGGACTTATCCGCCGGGTGCCGGGTCGGGCTGAACCGGATTATGATTTATGCCTTATCCGGCGTGTTCTATGCTTTCGGCGGACTGCCGGAAGCCGGGCGCATCGGCAGTGCGACCAATAACCCCGGCTTTATGTATGAGCCGGATGCCATTGCGGCCTGTGTGGTGGGCGGGGTCGGGACTGTGCCGGGTGTCGTGACCGGAGTACTGATTTTTACCCTGATAAACTACGGACTGACTTATATCGGCATCAACCCGTACTGGCAGTACATTATCAAGGGCAGCATCATTATTTTTGCCGTCGCGCTGGATTAACTGAAATACGCGAAGAAAAAATAATCCCCTCTGAAATGCAAAAAGACCCGCACTGCGGGTCTTTTGTTTTAACGGTGATGAAACCGGTTTCAGCCTTTTTTCGCTGCCTGGAGATAGAGCATTTCCAGTGCAATCGTCGCCCCGGCCAGTGCCGTGATATCGGACTGATCATACGCCGGTGCCACTTCCACCAGATCCATCCCGACAATATTCAGCGGCTGAAGGCCGCGCAGCAGTTTCAGCGCACGGTCAGTTGTCAGACCGCCGATAACCGGTGTGCCGGTACCCGGGGCAAATGCCGGGTCCAGACAGTCGATATCAAAGGTCAGATAAACCGGCATATCACCGACAATCGCTTTCACCTGTGCAATGACATCATCCACGGTGCGATCATTGACCTGCGCGGCATCAATCACCGTGAAGCCGTTATCTGTTTCATGCTCGGTACGGATACCAATCTGCACAGAATGCGCCGGGTCAATCAGTCCCTCAATCGGTGCGTGATAGAACATGGTGCCGTGGTCGAATTTACTGCCGTTACCGTAAGTGTCGGTATGTGCATCGAAATGCACCAGCGCCATCTTGCCGAAATGTTTGGCATGCGCACGCAGCAGCGGCAGTGTCACAAAGTGGTCGCCCCCGAAAGAAAGACATTTTTTACCGGACGCCAGTACTTTCTCTGTGTGCGCCTGTAACTTATTACTCATATCCTGTGCATCACCGAACGCAAACACCAGATCACCGCAATCCACCACATTCAGGCGCTCGCGCATATCAAATGTCCACGGCCAGCGGTTACCTTCCCAGGCCAGATTGGTTGAAATCTGGCGGATTGCGGCCGGTCCGTGACGGGAACCGGCGCGGCCGGATGTCGCCATATCAAACGGAACACCGGTGATCACCCAGTCCGCATCACTGGTGTACGGCTGAAAATTCAGCGGCAGGCGGAGAAAACCAAACGCATTAGAGACCAGTGAGTTATCGGTCTGATTGCCTAATGTGCTGTTAATCATAATGATTCCTTTATCAATGTCTTACTGACACAAAACCGGACGTATTATCCCGCCGGGCATTATTCATCTTCTAAATAAGTGTAACCGTACAGGCCGCTCTCGAACTCTTCGGTAAAGGCCTTTTGCTCCTCTTCATCCAGATCAGAGATTTTCACCTGATCACGGAAGCGTTCGAGCAGAATTTTCGGATCCAGCTTCACATACTGAAGCATATCCGCCACGGAATCGCCTTCTTCACTTTCCAGATAGCGCACCTGACCGTTTTCTCCGACATACACATCCAGCGCAGCGGTATCGCCGAACAGGTTATGCATATTGCCGAGAATTTCCTGATAGGCCCCAATCATGAAAAAACCCATCATCGGCGGATTTTCCGGATCATAAGACGGCATCGGCATGGTGGTTGCCACCCCGTCGCCGTCAACATAGTGGTCAATAATGCCGTCAGAGTCACAGGTGATATCCAGCAGCACCGCGCGGCGATCCAGCGGCTTATCCAGCCCTTCAATCGGCAGTACCGGGAACAGCTGATCGATCCCCCACGCATCCGGCAGTGACTGGAACAGCGAGAAATTCACATAGAATTTATCCGCCATACGTTCCTGAAGTTCATCGATAATCGGGCGGTGTGCGCGGTTACCGGGATCCAGATCCTGCTGAATACGGCGGCAGATATTCAGATACAGCCCTTCCGCCCAGGCGCGTTCCGTCAGGGAAAGCATGCCCTGTGCGTACTGGGTGTGGATATCATGCAGGTCGAGCTGGCTGTCATGCAGCCATTCGCGCAGAGAACGGGCATTGCCCTTAGTCTGCATCTCTTCCCAGGTTTCCCACAGGCTGGCAACCGGACGCGGTGCGTCTTCAGCCGGGGCTTCCACCGGGGAGAACTCGTTGCGTTCCACGCCGATCACATTGGAGACCAGCACGGTATGGTGCGCTGTCAGGGCACGGCCGGATTCGGTAATCACTGTCGGGTGCGGCAGGCCGTGCTCTTCACAGGCATCGCCGATAGCCCAGATCACATTATTGGCATACTCATTCAGCCCGTAGTTTACGGAGCAGTCAGACTGCGAACGGGTGCCTTCATAATCCACCCCGAGGCCGCCGCCGACATCAAAGCACTGAATATTGACACCCAACTGATGCAGTTCAACATAAAAACGGGCAGATTCACGGACACCGGTGGCGATATCACGAATATTCGCCATCTGCGAACCGAGGTGGAAGTGCAGAAGTTGCAGGCTCTCCAGGCTGTCTGCCTGACGCAGCATATCAATCAGTTGCAGTACCTGAGTGGCTGCCAGGCCGAACTTGGATTTCTCGCCGCCGCTGGCCTGCCATTTACCGGAGCCCTGAGATGCCAGACGAGCCCGCACACCCAGACGCGGAACCACATCCAGATTTTTGGCTTCCTCAAGCACCACGGCAATTTCGGACATTTTTTCAATCACAAGATACACTTTGTGACCCAGTTTCTCACCCATCAGGGCAAGGCGGATATACTCCCGGTCTTTATAGCCGTTGCAGACGATTACACTGCGGGTCATACCGGCATGCGCCAGTACCGCCATCAGCTCGGCTTTGGAACCGGCTTCCAGTCCCAGCGGCTCCCCGGCATTAACCAGGGTTTCAATCACGCGCCGCTGCTGGTTAACTTTGATCGGATAAACCAGAAAATAATCACCTTTGTAACCATAGGATTCGCGGGCACGGCGGAACGCGGCATTAATCGAGCGCAGACGATGCTGCAAAATCTGCGGAAAGCAGAATAATGCAGGCAGACGGATATGCTCCCGCTCTTTCTGCACACGGTTGACCAGTTCTGCAAGGTCAACCGAGGCCTGCGGCATATCCGGATTCGGGCAGACGGTGACATGACCGAGGTCATTCACACCGTAATAGCTGCCGCCCCAGTATGCGATGTTATAGGTCTGCTGCATTTTCAGCGCGATATTATCATTCATTAGTCATCTCCTGATTCTGGAGTGAAACTTACCTGTATGGCTGACATACGCCTATCCCCCTTCACCGTGGGATAAATCTGTCCTGTTGACAAGTAAAAATTCAAAATGGATTACATCATCCGGTAAAAACCGGACACAGATTTACGGGCTTACCGCAGAATGACCCGCCTGCTTGCGTTATCCGGTCTGTTGGAATGCAACGGATACGGAAAACTTCGCGCAGAGCACGCGTCAGTCAGAGAGGAAGAGAGAACAGAAAAAGACGCGGACACATGCCGTAAGGCACGTGGCTGTTGAACGTCAACAAGCAGCAGATAATGGTTCATCAGCCCATTTACCCCCACACAGGATTACACACTATAACCCCCGCCTGAATCATACAGAAAATCTGAGTTTCTGCCGTTTATAACTGAAGGAAAATTCACAGCTACTGGCCGCAGTTTATACCGTTTATGACACAAAAATGCAAAATCAAAATGACGGACAGGTGTAAAAAATTAAAACAGTCCGGTAACACATTCCGGAAAGAGAAAAAAACCACATAAAAAACAGTTCGCACTATAAAATTTCTGGAACCGCTGCCGATTTTATCTTAAACTGGACGTCTAGAAGTTAATACATCCATCAATGTGCCGAAAGTTCACTTCACTTAAGGTAGAGAAAAATAATGACTACACATCTTTTCACTTCTGAGTCCGTATCTGAGGGACACCCGGATAAAATTGCCGACCAAATTTCGGATGCAGTCCTTGATGCGATTTTAGAACAAGATCCCAAAGCGCGTGTTGCCTGCGAAACCTATGTCAAAACCGGTATGGTTCTGGTCGGCGGTGAAATTACCACCAGAGCCTGGGTTGATATTGAAGACATCACGCGCCGTACTGTCCGTGAGATTGGCTATACCAGCTCATCCATGGGTTTTGATGCTGATTCCTGTGCGGTGATCAGTGCCATCGGTAAACAATCTGCCGACATCAACCAGGGCGTTGACCGCGCTGACCCGCTTGAGCAGGGTGCCGGTGACCAGGGCCTGATGTTTGGTTATGCCTCAAACGAAACTGACGTGCTGATGCCGGCACCAATCACTTATGCTCACCGTCTGGTGGAGCGCCAGGCGCAGGTACGTAAAAGCGGCACCCTGCCGTGGCTGCGCCCGGATGCGAAAAGCCAGATCACGTTCCGTTACGACGACAACAAAATCGCCGGGATTGATGCAGTCGTGCTGTCAACCCAGCACTCTGAAGATATCTCACAGAAAGATCTGCATGAAGCGGTAATGGAAGAGATCATCAAACCGGTTCTGCCGGTGGAGTGGCTGGATCCGACCACCAAATATTTCATCAACCCGACCGGCCGTTTTGTTATCGGCGGACCAATGGGTGACTGCGGTCTGACCGGCCGTAAAATCATCGTGGATACTTACGGTGGTATGGCACGTCACGGCGGCGGCGCTTTCTCCGGTAAGGATCCGTCAAAAGTTGACCGTTCTGCTGCTTATGCAGCCCGCTATGTGGCAAAAAACATTGTCGCTGCCGGTCTTGCTGACCGCTGTGAAATCCAGGTGTCCTACGCGATTGGCGTGGCAGAGCCGACCTCCATCATGGTGGAAACCTTCGGCACCGGTAAAGTCTCCAACCAGCAACTGACTCTGCTGGTACGCGAGTTCTTCGACCTGCGTCCGTATGGCCTGATTCAGATGCTGGATCTGCTGCACCCGATTTATCAGGAAACCGCAGCATACGGTCACTTCGGCCGTCCGCAGTTCCCGTGGGAAAAAACCGACAAAGCAGAGCAGTTGCGCGAGGCTGCGGGTCTGAAATAATAATCCGTCGTTAACAGACACAAAAAACCGGCTTTTCAGCCGGTTTTTTGTGTTCTGAATCCGGTGACAAACTATACTTTGCCACGCTGCCGCGATGAATACAGCGCAAAAATCACCATCCCGGCAATCATTGATGCGGTAAATACCAGTCCTTTAATACTGAGCATACCGGACAACACAATGCCCGGCCCCGGGCAGATCCCCGCCAGTCCCCAGCCAATACCAAACAACAGTGCGCCGGTCAGCAGCCGTTTATCAATTTTGCTGTTCACCGGCAGCTCAAGCGGCGTGCCGCATACTGTCTTTTTCCGTTTTTTAGCCACGATAAAGGCAGCCATACTGACCGCTATCGCAACCGCCATGGTGATCAGCAGAGAAGGATCCCAGTTGCCGGTGATATCCAGAAACGCCAGAATTTTCTGCGGATTACCCATCCCGGCCACCAGCAACCCGAGGCCGAACAGGATCCCGCTGATTAATGCAGTGATAACAGGCATAGTGCGTCCTTATTTCATCAGCCAAACAGTCAGAAAAGCACTGGCCATAAACACCGCCACGGCGGCAAATGATCGTTTTGATAACCGCGCCATACCGCAGATACCGTGCCCGCTGGTACAGCCGTTACCGAGCCGGGTGCCGAAACCGACCAGCAGACCGGCGGCAATCAGCAGCGGATAATCAGCAGCGATCACCACATCCGGCTGACCGGCAAACAACATATAAATCCACGGTGCGCCTGCCAGGCCGGCAATAAATGCTATCCGCCAACCGCTGTGTTTTGTGAACATATTAGCGAAAATTCCGCTGATCCCGGCGATCCGCCCGTTAAACAGCAGCAGCACAGCAACCGCGATGCCGATCATCAGCCCGCCCGGTACCGCACTGACCGGCGTAAAGGCCG
This sequence comes from Morganella morganii, assembly GCF_019402645.1. Lineage (GTDB taxonomy): Bacteria > Pseudomonadota > Gammaproteobacteria > Enterobacterales > Enterobacteriaceae > Morganella > Morganella morganii_D. The sequence continues at coordinate 527,817 of NZ_VKKS01000001.1, read as the reverse complement.
CGCTATCAATAACCATATTATTCCCCTTGTTTTTCAGTACAATAAAGCTGATACAGTGTGGTCAGCAATATCAGAATTTTTTCATCTGCCACGGAATAATAGATACGTTTTCCCTCACGCCGGGTGTTCACCAGTCCTTCATTGCGCAGTACCGTCAGTTGCTGTGACAATGTCGGCTGATTAATGCCGGTTCGCTCCTCCAGTTCACTGACATTGCACTCTCCCTGATTCAGTTGGCAGAGCAGCAGCAGACGATCCGGATTTCCCAGTGTTTTCAGCAGAGCAGCAACGCCTGCGGCGGCTTCCTGCATATCGGTAAGCTGTGTTGGTGTCATGAATTTATTCCTTACTACATTATATAATTTAATATAATATTATCTTGAGACATATACAACATGCTGATAACGGTTGCAGCTTTACGGCAGTATCGCTAAGCTTTCGGTTATGAAACCGATCCGAGTCCCCACCGCATTACAGCAGGCGTGCATACAGACCCTGCGTGATTATCTGACCCGCGCCGGCCTGGCGCTGAAAACAGATTATCCGGAACCTGAGCTGAACTACCGTCAGCGCGGTACTACTGCCGGCAGCGCCTGCCTGCAAAAATGGGAAATCCGCCTCAATCCGGTGTTACTGACTGAAAACGGCCATGAATTTATACAGGATGTGGTTCCTCACGAACTGGCACATCTGCTGGTTTACCGCCGTTTCGGCCGTGTTGCGCCGCACGGCCGGGAATGGCAGTGGATGATGACAGACGTGCTGGGTGTCCCGGCCGTCCGCACACACCGCTTTGATGTGACCTCAGTCCGCAGCCGGACATTTACCTACCGCTGCCGATGCAAAACGGCACATGAACTGACTGTCCGCCGTCATAACAAAGTGTTGCGCGGGGAAAGTCAGTACCTGTGCCGTCATTGTAAAAGTACACTGATCCGGGATAACAGTGCAGCTGCAATATCATCCCCCGGCGACTTTACACCAGATCAGTCATAATCAGTTTGGCCATTTCGAAGTAGATAATCAGCCCGGTGCCGTCGATCAGCGTGGCAATAAACGGGGCGGAAACGACCGCCGGATCCACCTTCAGACGCTTGAGCACCATCGGGATAATCGAGGAAACAATCGCACTCCAGACGGTAATGCACACCAGTGTCAGACTGACCACCATCATTACTTCCGGCCCGACGCCCAGGAACCAGGCGCGGATCATACCTGCACACCCCATAGTAAAGGCGACAAGGAGTGAGGTGGACAACTCTTTGCGCAGTACCGCGCCGATATTGCGCAGACTGACTTCCCCGAGTGCCATCGCACGGACGAGGGTTGAGGTGATCTGTGTTCCGCTGTTACCGCCGGTGCCGATCAGCAGCGGGATAAAGAAAGCCAGCGAGATAGCCGCTTCCAGCTGCTCCTCAAATGCCTTGAGTACGGTTCCGGTATAGGCTTCCGCCACAAACAGCATCAGCAGCCATACTGCACGCTTGCGCCACAGTGTGAACGGGCTTGTGCTCAGATAAGGCTCATCCAGCGGCTGGGAGCCGCCCTGTAATGCCGCATCCTGAGTGTTCTCATCCTCAATCAGTTCCGCGATATCCTGCGGACGCAGAATACCGGCCAGCCTGCCGAACTGCACCACCGGCACAGTATCAATCCCGCTGTTGTTGATAAGCTCGTACACGTCATGCCGGGACTGCTCCGGTGACACAGAGAAATACGTCTGACGCATCACATCAGCGACAAACATATCTTCCGCTGCGGTCAGCAGTGCTTTTACCGGCAGAATACCATTCAGGTAATTATCCTCATCCAGTACATATAAATAGGTGGGGATCTGCTCACTTTCCAGTTTCTCACGCAGCGTCAGTTTGACGGCAGAGATCGTGTCTGACACCGTCACGCGGATATACGACTGACTCATATATGCACTGACGGCGTCGTCATCGCTGCGCTGAGGACGTTCGGTATGGTGTGGAGGATTAACGGATGGCGCGGAAATGACCAGCGCGTCCGCTTTTTCGTAGTTGGTTAACTTCATGATGTGTGACCCTATGTCTGTTATGGACTTCAAACAGCACTCCAATAGGGGCGAAACCAGATGAGAGAATGCGTAGGCTATCTCACGTCTCGGTTTTAGCACTATACAACGTATCCTGCAGACAGCAGGAAGTTACTTCGGGTTATACCTTCTGTTCGATATAACCTGTCCTAATCTTGGGCGTCTCTCGACGTCGTCAGATCAGCAACCTTTGTTTGTATAGGAGCCTCGCCTAACGAGATACTGCACCTTAAATGCGGCGCGAATTATAACGCTCAGAAATTATATGGCGAGGACTATTACCATTTCGTTTAGAAACCATTGAGGTTACAAATCAGGTCCGGGAACCCAGATCGTTATCACCCGCATCACCGGTAAGCTGCCGGGTGACTTCCTCACAGCGGACAATTTTACCACCAGTCAGACGGAAACAGGCGAAAACCTCAAATGCGGCGTGCTCGCCACTGATTTTTTCTGCCCTGGCGATATGCTGTGTGTGTACGCAGGATTCGCCCTCTGCGATAGATTTAATCTCAATAGTAATACTGCGGGTTGCCATTTTCAGGGCATTAAGATGGGCAAGAAACGCGGGGAACTCAATTGTCTGACCATTCACCACCTGAACATAATCGCGGGAGAAATACTGTTCCACCAGGAATTCATCACCGATATGTTCCCCCAGGACGTCAGTCAGGGCGCGGGTTACAAACTCTGTCTTATTCATTGCTGAAAATCCTTTTTTATTATGATGACCTTTACAGCATAGCGGAAACCCGGCGTTTATCAGCCGGAAACAGAAAAAGCGCCGCTGAAAACGGCGCTTTTTTGCAATTATACAGAATGATTCTCAATCAGGCTAATTCAACATTGCCCTGAATCTGACAGCTGCATGCAAGAACATAACCCTGCGCAATTTCATCCGGGGTCAGTGTCATGGTGCTGGTCGTGGTATATTCGCCGCTGCGGACGCGGGTTTTACAACTGCCGCAGACACCGGCACGGCATGCCGCCATCACCGGTACATTGTTAGCTTCCATCGCCGCCAGCAGACTCATACCGACAGGCACTTTCACCTGGCGCAGCGGGGACTGAATGGTCATGGTTGTCATCTGCTCCCCGGTTTCCGCCTCCGGCTCCGGCCCGAAACGCTCCATAAAGAAACTGCCCGGATCAACATTCAGTGCCTGACAAAATGTCTGCACATTTTTCATATACGGTGCCGGACCACAGGTCATCACAGTATGCTGCGCGATATCCGGGATCAGGGTTTTCAGTTTTTCTTCTGACAGGCGGCCGGATAACAGATCATCCGACTCATTACTGTTTTCCGCCATCAGGATCAGGCGCAGACGGGCCGGGAATGCAGTCAGTAACTGCTGCCATTCCTGAGCAAAAATCACCTGCTGCTTATCGCGCACATTGAAGATAACCGTAACCTGACTTTCCGGCTGACGATGCAGGATCCAGCGTGTCATCGACATCACCGGTGTCACGCCGCAGCCGGCGGCCAGCATCAAATAGCGCTCTGCCGGGCGGGTATCACAGGTAAATTCACCCTGTGCATCAGACAGCCACAGGTAATCTCCCGGTTTCACCCCGCCGGTCAGCCAGCCCGAGCCCTGCCCGTCATCCAGACGGCGCACCGTCAGACTCAGGAACGGACTCAGTCCCGGCGTGGATGATAAGGTATAAGCACGCAGTGTCTCATCACTGTTGCGGATACTCACCAGCGCGTACTGCCCTGCGTGATACTGATAAAAATCGTGGTTAATCAGATTGATAGTCCACACATCCGGGGTTTCCTGCCTGACAGAATGGATCTGCATGCGGTTCGGACATAAAGACGTCGGCATTGTCATCGGGCTCTCCTGACTCCGTGCCGGAGAAGGCGTTACCGCCCTCCCCGGAGCTAACAGTTACAGCAATTACGCGCCTAATACAGCGTGTAAATCATTTTCAACAGTGGTAATCGGACGCATACCGAATTTTTCATTCAGTATATTCAGCAAATTATCCGTCAGGAATGCCGGTGCAGTAGGACCGGTGAAGATATCCTTCACGCCCAGCGCCAGCAGGGTCAGCAGAATCACAATCGCTTTCTGTTCAAACCAGGAGAGCACCAGTGTCAGAGGGAGATCATTCACGCCGCAGTCCAGTTTCTCAGCCAGTTTCACGGCCAGCATAATCGCGGAGTAAGCATCGTTGCACTGACCGACATCCAGCAGACGCGGTAACCCCTCCAGTGTGCCGAAATCCAGCTTGTTGAAACGGTATTTACCGCAGGCCAGAGTCATAATCAGACAGTCCTGAGGTACCTGACGGGCAAAATCAGTGTAATAGCTGCGCTCACCACGGCTGCCGTCGCATCCGCCGACAAGGAATACATGGCGCAGTTTGCCGGTGGCCACCAGGTCAATCACCGTATCTGCGGCATTGAGCAGCGTTTCTCGACCGAAACCAACGGTGATCAGATGTTCGATTTCGCTGTACGGAAAGCCGTCCATCGCCTGAGCCTGAGCGATAATATCGCTGAAATCATCACCGGTCAGGTGTTTCGCACCCGGCCAGCCGACAATGCTGCGGGTCCAGATACGGTTGGTATAACTGCCCGGATTCGGGTCCAGAATACAGTTGGAGGTCATCAGAATCGGGCCCGGGAATTTGGCAAACTCAGTCTGCTGATTCTGCCAGCCGCTGCCGTAGTTACCTACCAGATGCTTGTATTTTTTCAGTTCCGGATAGCCGTGTGCAGGCAGCATTTCACCGTGAGTATAAACATTCACACCGGTGCCTTCTGTCTGTTGCAGCAGCATATGCAGATCTTTAAGGTCATGACCGGAGATCAGTATTGCTTTACCTGCCACCGGACGGACGTTTACGGAAGACGGTGTCGGATGACCATAAGCTTCGGTTTCGCCGGCATCCAGCATTTCCATGATTTTAAAGTTCATCATACCAATCGCCATCGACTGGTTGAGCAGCTCACCCATCTCTGACGGATCAGTACCGAGCCATGCCATGATTTCATGGTACTGACCATAAATTTCATCACTGTATTTGCCCAGCACATGAGCATGCTCCATATAAGCAGCAGCCCCTTTCAGGCCATACAGGCAGAGCATACGCAGACCGTGAATATCATCACCGATAGCCTGCTTATCTTTATTCAGGGCAAATTCATCCGCCTGTTTCACCAGTGACGCAATATCCGTGCCCTTCAGTTGCAGGTTTGCTAACGGGTGATTCACAACCAGTGCCGGATTTTTGGCCAGGCAGCGTTTCATCAGGCTGTCGCGCATCACAATCGCTTCCTGCGCATAACCGATGATGCGATCAGAATCGAAGTTAACGTTGGTTAATGTGGAGAAAAACGCACGCGGCGCAAAGCTGTCTGTGTCGTGATCGATGATACCTGATTCACGCGCAGCAACCGCCCACGCTGAAAGACTTTCCAGCACTGCCACCAGCAGATCCTGTAAGTCAGATGTTTCTGCGGTTTTACCGCACATGCCCTGGGCATAGGCACAGCCATTACCCACCGGTGTACGCATCGTTTGTTCACATTGCACACAGTACATGCTCTTGCTTCCTTATAAGTTGTATTTTATATGCAACATAAGAATACGCCATTTCAGACCGGTGAAAAGGGGTTTTCCTGACTATCATTGCTTTGCTTGATCTAAAGCAAAAATTAACCGGCACGACACATCATTATCGCGAATGATTAACATTTTCATTGTTTGCAGATGCAATGCAACGTAAGGGATTGCCCGATAGTTTGGGATAAGATGACGTGATATAAAACAGTAAGGTAACTGACCAGAGGATGGATAAAATGTTATATATCGATGATAACGGATTAGTAAAATCAAACCGCATTACCATTAAACGATTCAGTAAAATCGAGCGCGACCCGATGGATAAAGTGAACGGCATTATTGTTCACCAGACTGGTACGCCTGCTGAAACACATGTCTTTAACAGTTATAGCCATGCCGGCAGTAATGGTGCTCACTTCTTAATTGATAAAGAAGGCGTGATTTATCAGACGGCTTCGTTGTTTAAAACAACGTGGCATGTGGGACAAATGAGATCCCGCTGCCTGATTACAAAGAAATGTGAGCCTTCTGAGTTAAAAAAGATGGCTGACATGGAAAATAAAGCGCTTACAAAATAAATTTCAGATCTGGAAAGAGCTAAACCATTTCCTGAACGTTATTCGGGTAATATAGATAGTATTGGTATCGAGATAGTGGGCCAGGCATATCGCCTTAAAGGAAAAAATGTGGCTGAATATGAAAATATCAACTCAAAACAGAATACTTCTCTGAAATGGCTTGTATCTGAACTAATTGACACCCTGAATATTCCAGCCACTGAGATATATCGGCATCCTGATGTAGGAAGAAAAAATGAAACTGAAGCGAGTACAGCATCATGGTAAAAAAAAGATATTTTCTGTTATTTATAATAGCGTTCATTCCTAACATAATGAATGCTATAGCTATAAAAAATATAGAAATAAGAGATACCGGTGTTACGGTCACAGAGAAACCAAGCGAAGGGGAAGTAAATGCCTGCAAACGGTTTGTGCCAAACAAAAATCAGCTTCTGAACTTTTTTAAATCGGCTGAAAAGGCAGAATATGATAAATGGCTGCATGAATACTATTCGTCTTGTATATCAACCGGAAGTGTTGAATTTGAGAATGGTACATCGGGTGATTGGGTTATCCAGTCAAGTGGTATTGCATCCGTCATTATGAATGATGGCAGCTCCGTTTATTTTTTCTATAAAAATAACGAATGGGATGATCCTAATGCCTGTACTTATGGTTTAGGTGATGAACCAAATCCTGATCCGGGGTGTTAATAGCGAAAACTAAAGTGGATACAGCATCATGGTAAAAAAAATAGTGATTATCACCGTTATGTTTTTTGCATTACCTGTAATGACTCAGGCCAGGTCTGTAAACGATATTGAAATAATTGAATCCGGTGCTATTTATAACGGAGAAGATAATATATATAAAAAAGAAGCATGCAAAAGTTTTATTCCGGAGAAAAAACAGCTCATAAAATTCTTTAAATTCGCTGAAGAATCTAAAAAAAACAGATGGTTGCATGATTATTATTCTGCCTGCATTTCATACGGAAACGTTCAGTTTAAGGATGGACAATCCGGTAAATGGACACTTCAGTCAAGTGGCCTTGCATCCGTTATTCTGAATGACGGCAGTTCCGTTTATTTTTTCTATAAAGATAACGCATGGAAAGACCCGAATGCCTGCACTTATGGTTTAGGTGATGAGCCAAATCCTGATCCCGGGTGTTAATAGCGGTAAACTAAAGCGGATACAGCACAATGGTAAAGAAAAAAGATATCCTGTTATTTGTCCTGTTTTTTGTGCCGGCTATTATGAATGCTATGTCTGTAAAAAATATAGAAATAGAAAATTCAGGGATCGCCGTCACAAAAAATCCCCCTGCGGGCGAAGTTAATGCCTGTAAAAAATTCACACCAAATAAAGAACAACTGATCAATTACTTCCGGTCAGCAGAAACATCGTCAGACAGGTAAATGGCGAATATCATCAAGCGGTGCCGGAGATATCCGCTTTCCTGATGGTAAATATATCTACCTGTTCCGCGAAAAAAATGAATGGGTTGATTCTTATTTATGCGGTGATGAACCCGATTGCTGACATATCTGCCCTCTCCCGGGATAACGGGCGGACTAATCCATAAAACCGCCCGTTCCCCGCTAAAACAACAAGATCACATTCACACCAAAAATGGTTTTCGCGACTATCATTTAACCCCAAAATTCCGAACCACAAAATCAGCATTTTAGTAACTTTCCGTTAAAAAATTATTGCACACAGGTAATAGTTATTATTATCATTTGCTTTCTTAAATTCTCACGGAAAATTGAGTGATGACTGATTCCTGTAACGCACACTACCGCCCTGTCCGCCTCACTCCGCTGGTGCTGGCACTCGCTTTTATCAGCTGCGGCAGTATCGCTGCCACCCGTGATACTGAAGACCCGGTTGTGGTTGTCGGTAACTGGCTGGATAACACTGACAACAGTGATATTCTGCTGAACCACGGCGGCGCGCGGACCATCAAAACCAAAAAACAAATTGATGAGTCAGGGGCGGAAACCATTGCGGATGCCCTGCGCGGTATCCCCGGCGTTCAGGTACGGGACAGTAACGGTACCGGCGGCAGTGATGTCTCTCTCAATGTTGGTATTCGCGGGCTTCCGGCACGACTTTCTCCGCGCTCCACTATTCTGCTCGATGGTATTCCGCTGGCCGCAGCGCCTTACGGACAACCACAGTTATCTATGTCGCCGCTCTCATTAGGTTCAATCAGCAGCATTGATGTGATGCGCGGTGCCACCTCCGTCCGCTACGGGCCGCAAAACGTCGGCGGCGTTATTAACTTTGTCACCAAACCGATTCCGGAAACGTTCGGCGGTTCAGCCTCTGTCAAAACACAGGGCGCACGAACCGGCGGTCTGAAAACCCTGACCGATGCTTCTGTCGGCGGTTCATCCGCAGATGGCTCTGCGGGCGCGATGCTGCTTTACTCCGGCCTGCACGGTCAGGGTTACCGCAAAAATAACGACAATACCGATATCGATGACATTATCCTGAAAACCCGTTACGCATTCAGTGATACCGATGAACTACTGGCAAACTTCCACTATTATCATGCGCAATCCGGGATGCCGGGCGGCCTGTCGGAAGCGCAGTACAAAGCAGATCCTTACCAGTCAGTCCGTCCGTTTGACCGTTTTGAAGGCAACCGTCAGGATATGTCCTTTAAATACCGCCATCAGGAAGATGATAAACAGTTTGAGTTACTGACCTGGTTCAGCAAAAGTTACCGGGGCAGCTATATTGAAAGTGAAGGAACAAAAGATAATGCCGGTAAGAGTCGTCTTATTTCCTATCCGCGTCACTACACCGCTTACGCTATTGAGCCAAGCTATTCGCAGCTGTTCCGTTTTGATAACCAGTCCCATGAAATTACCTTTGGTTACCGTTATCTGAATGAAACAGCAGATGAAAAAGCCTACCGTTCCGGCTGGTACCCGACCGGCTCACAAGGCTCACGCCCGCAGACAGACGGCTACTATCAGCACACCTCCGGCGGGACTGAAGCCCATGCGGTCTATATTGATGACACCATTAATTTCGGTAACTGGACGGTAATTCCCGGCCTGCGTTATGAAAATATAAAAATTCATCTGGATGACGGTTTCCGTAATCAGTTCCGCAGTAAGAGCTACAGCGAACCGCTACCGGCGCTGTCGGTGATTTATCATATTGATGATCAGTGGAAGCTGTTTGCCAATGCCGGCAGCTCGTTCGGCAGCCTGCAATATTTCCAGCTCAACACCGGCGGCGCGGGCAATGACCCGGCAAACGGTCTGAGTGCGGAAAAAGCCCATAACTATGAAGCCGGTACACGGTTTGATGACGGGCTGTTTTCTGCGGAAATGACCCTGTTCTATATCGATTTCAATGATCAGCTGCAATACATTGAAAATTCAACAGGCTGGACCAACCTCGGCGCGACCACCCATCAGGGGGTGGAACTGGCACTGAATTATGATCTGAGTGAGGTTACACCGCTGCTCGACGGTACCAGTATCTACAGCACCTATACCTACACGAAAGCAGTCAGCAAACGCGGTAATTTTGCGGATAAAGATCTTCCGTTCTACTCCCGCCAGGTCTTTACTGCCGGTGCCCGTTATGAAACCGGAAACTGGGTGTGGAATCTCAGCACTTATGCACAGTCAAAACAGCAGTCACCGGGAACCGGGGAAAATTACATTACCGAAGGCAGTGCTGACGGCCGTTACGGCATCATTCCGGGCTATATGATGTGGGATGCCCGTGCGGAGTATCATTTCGGCCCGCAATGGTCAGATCTGACACTGTCTGCCGGGGTGAAAAATCTGTTCGATCAGGCCAGCTTCACCCGTTCGACAGATAATAACTACGGCATTTATGCCGGACAGCCGCGTACCTTCTTCGCCCAGGCTTCCGTGAAGTTTTAAAGGTAATATTCTATGATAAAACACATGTTCCACGCCGCCGGACGTCTTCCGGCACTTATCCTCACCGTCTGTGCCGCACTCGCGGCACTGGTGCCGTTCAGTGCCGCAGCTGCACCGGTTACTGTGACGGATATCGCCGGGCGGACAGTCACCGTCAATGCGCCGGTATCCCGGATTATGCTGGCAGACAGCCGGGTGCTGGTCGCCCTGAATATCCTGCATCCGTCTGAGCCGCTGAAAGGCATCGCCGCATGGGATGATGCACTGAGCAAAAAAGCGCCAGATCTGCGCATCGCTTATGAAAAGCAGTTTCCGCAACTGAAAGATATCCCGGTATTTCCGAACCCGTACACATCGGATTTCAGTGTTGAAAAAGCGCTGACGTATCAGCCAGACCTGGTGATTTTCGATACCGGACTGCAAAGCAAGCTGACAGAAAGCGGCACGCTGGATTTGCTGGAAAAAAGCGGTATTCCGGTTATTTTTATCGATTTCCGCCAGTATCCGCTGAAAAACGCCATGCCAAGTATGGCACTGCTGGGTCAGGTATTCGGGCAGGAAAAACAGGCTGAGGCGTTTAATGATTTTTACCGTCAGCGGCTGGATCTGATCCGCTCCCGTGTTGCAAACATCCCGGAAGACAAAAAGCCGACAGTCTTTATCGAGCGGGCAGCAGGTCTTGCCGGGGAAAACAGCTGCTGCAAAACCTTTGGTAACGGTAATTTCGGGGAGTTTGTCGCCGCAGGCGGGGGACATAACCTCGGTACTGACTGGTTTAAAAATGGTATGGGCGGTGAAGTGAATGAAGAACAGATTATTGCGGCTGATCCGCAGTTTTATCTGATGACCGTTGCCGACTGGGAAAGTACCCGCAAAGGCAGTGTCTCAGTTCCGCTCGGTTATACCGGCTCTGCGGAACGGGCAGTACCGGCGCTGGAAAAACTGATGTCACGGTCGAAACTGCAATATCTCACCGCTTATCAGCAAAAGCAGGTGCTGGCGCTGTATCAGCAATACTATGACACACCATTCAATATTATTGCCGTGGAAGTTATCGCCAAAATGCTGCATCCGGATCTGTTTCCTGAGATCGATCCGCAGGCAGACAGCCTGATGCTGCATAAAACCTTTACCGCACTGGACGGCAGCGGCCTGTTCTGGCTGCAACCCTGATCACAACGTCTGAAAGTTAACGGGCAGAAAACTGCCCGTTAACTTTCAGACAAAGCAGAATACAATATGGTTTTTCCTGCTTTTTTTGTCAGCCGAAAATCAACAAGTTGATTTTCCGGGTTTATTTTTACAATTTCTGCCGCTATTTCTTCTGATACAACTCATTTGCCATATCAATACTATCCGCATTAACATCCCGGATGTTGTCACGTGTCAGACGGTACACTACCGGGCTTAATAAGATCAGTGCGATCAGGTTCGGAATGGCCATCATGGCATTCAGGGTATCTGCCAGCAACCAGACAAACTCCAGCGACTGCGTGGCACCAACCGGTAATGCAATCAACCACAGCACACGGAAAATCTTAATTGCCTTCACGCCAAACAGATACTGAACACACTTCTCACCGTAGAAACTCCAACCGAGGATCGTGGTGAAGGCAAAAATCGTCAGTGCAACCGCCACAATATAGTTTCCGCCCGGAATCGCGGCTTTGAAAGAGGAAGCCGTTAATGTGGCGCCTGTTTCCGCTGTCAGCCAGCCGCCCATAATGACAATGGTCAGCCCGGTCACAGAACAGACAATAATGGTGTCAATAAAGGTACCGAGCATGGCGATAAGGCCCTGACGGATCGGATTCTGGGTTTTCGCGGCGGCATGCGCTATCGGCGCACTGCCCAGCCCTGCTTCGTTGGAGAAAACGCCGCGCGCCACCCCGAAACGGATTGCTGCCCAGACCGTCGCCCCTGCAAACCCGCCCTGTGCCGCTACCGGTGTAAAGGCAGAGGTGATAATCAGTGAAAACGCCGCCGGAATTTCACTGATATTCAGCGCCAGTACCAGAATACCGGCACCAAAGTAGCCAACCGTCATAAACGGCACCAGTTTACCGGCTACATCAGAGATACGGCGGATCCCGCCAATCAGTACCGCACCGACCAGCAGCACCAGTGCCACGCTGGTCACCCATTTATTGACGCCGAAGTTACTCTCCAGCACATCCGCCACTGAGTTGGCCTGAACGGTGTTCCCGATACCGAACCCGGCACAGGCGCCGAACACAGCAAACAGTGTTCCCAGCCAGACCCACTTCGGACCAAGACCGTTTTTGATGTAATACATCGGGCCGCCGACATACTGCCCGTATTTATCTACTTCGCGATAGCGTACTGCCAGCACGGCCTCGGAATATTTTGTCGCCATACCGACCAGCGCTGTCATCCACATCCAGAACAGCGCCCCCGGCCCGCCCATCACCACCGCCGTTGCCACACCGGCGATATTCCCGGTGCCGATTGTGGCGGACAGTGCCGTCATCAGAGCGTTAAACGGGGAGATTTGTCCTTCCCCGCGGGACTCATTGCGCTGAAATAATAATTTAAACCCGGTTCCCAGTTTACGGATCGGCAAAAAACCCAGCCGAATCTGCATATATAACCCGACGCCCAGTATTCCCACCAGCATCGGCACCCCCCATACCACGCCGTTCAGCGCGCTCAGCCACTCTGTTATCAACTCCATTCACGCCTCCTGACCGGCCCTGACTTTTTTATTTTAAATGCCACATATAAATAACATTTATTTATCATTTATTAATAAAGCGGAAAAACGCCGGGAATGCGAACAAAAAACGTCCGGATTTGCGTTGGATTTTTGGATCTGTGAAGGGTGTCACTTGTCACAAATTGAATTAAAGTAGTGATTAATTTTTATTTGTAATGGAAAATGTTCAACCATGTCAGATGCTTTACCGCATACGACAGCCACGCTCAAACGTCTTAAAGAGCGCAATCTCGTTCCTGTCACTGTCCTGCTGCTGGCAGCGGCCGCCGGTGCACTCACCGGTTTTACCGGTGTGCTGTCTGAACGCGGGGTCAATCGGGTTAGTAAATACCGGGTCAGCTCTCTGTCCTCCCTGACAGAAAATAAAGAAATTCTGATCCCGCTGATGTTTATTGTCTCTGCTCTGCCGGCCATGTCAGGCTACTGGCTGGTACGGCGTTTTTCACCGGAATCCGGCGGGTCGGGGATCCCGAAATTGAAGGCGCATTACAGGATGACCTCCCGGAGCGCTGGTGGCGGATGTGCCGGTGAAGTTTATCGGCGGGCTGGATACTCCCGGCTCCGGTATGGTGCCGGGGCGTGAAGGCCCTGCTGTACAGTCAGGGGCGAATGTCAGCGGACTGGTCAGTGCTCTGACCTGGGTGAAAAATAAAGAATCCCGCCACACATTGCTGGCCACCGGTGCCGCTGCCGGTCTGACCGCCGTCTTTATCGGCGTGATCATGTCGGGCATTGTTTTTCAGACCGTTAACAGCGGTGCACCGATCTGGATACAGGCAAATACCATGCCGCCCCGCTGAATACGCTCTGGCTCTATCTGATACCCGGGATGGTTTTTGGTGTGATATTTAACCATTTCCTGCTCACAATGCAGACACAATTCCGCCGTTTTTATCAGAATAAAACACTCCGTTTTGTTGCCACCGGCTGGCAGACTGGCGGGTTATGCGGCATTGCCGGACTGTACCGGCCACAAGTGACCGGCGGCGGATTCGCGGTTATTCCGGATGTTACCGCGCTGCATTATTCCCTGACCGGTATTCTGATGATCTTTCTGTTCCGAGTGCTCACCACGGTTATCTGCTTCAGTTCCGGTGCTCCCGGCGGGATCTTCGCACCGACACCCGCGCCCGGCACACTGTTCGGCAGTTTCTCCGGTTATGCCGCCATGCTGCTGTTTCCGCAGTATCAGATTGATACCGGCAATCTTCGCCATTGCAGGAATGGGGCTCTCTTTGCCGCCACCGTCCGTGCACCACTGACAGGCATTGTACTGGTACTGGAGATGACAGATAACTATCAGTTGATCCTGATGCAGAATGGCGCGCTGCCGGAAAAAACCGGTGACGCGCCGCGCGGGTAACAATAATCAGACTTTTTTGCGGGCAATCAGGGTGGCGAAATTCAGCCGGATCCGGTTGCCTGCCGCATCAGTGCGGTGCAGATGCCCCGGGTTTTCGTTGTATTTCAGGATGTCCCAGTCCGCATAATAACCGGATAGCTCCCCCGGTTTCAGGAAGCAGTCAAACGGCAGTTCATCATACGGCATATTCTCTGTCTCCACCGGGCAGACAATCAGGTTATACCCGTCCGGGCGTGTATGTGCCTGCATATCGGTGATGATCGCGGCAATATTTTCTCTTTTCAGGAACATCAGCACCACGGTGGAGATAATAATGTCGTAATCATCCTGCAAAGCATGCTGATTGATGTCATACAACTGAGTACGGATATTGCTGATCCCCGCAACGGCTTTCACATCCTCAATAGCCTGAATATGCTGCGGATTAATATCCGCAGCGGTGACATCATAACCGAGCTGAGCCAGAAAAAAACTGTTGCGCCCGCGTCCGGAGCCTAAATCGAGTATTTTACCCGGTCTGGTCATCGTCACCAGCTCACGAACTTCAGAGTGCGGACGGGTCAGTCCGTGGATTTTACAGAATTCATCTTCGGGTTGGCACCAGAAAGCGAGCTGACAGGAAATGTCATCACTGACAGAATCAATTTTATGCCACACCTGCGGGTCAAGACGCGGCGGCTGATGTGCGGTATCAAAGTGATAGCGGGTCTCTTCACCGTTTTCACCGAAAACGACAAAATCCATCTCACCCGCCAGTACCGTCAGCTGTGCCCATGTGCCTTCTGCCGAATTATGGCGATCCATAAAGGCCATCGGGATAGTGGTTTTTTGCCAGACCGGCAGGGTTTTATAGCAGACTAAGTTTTCCATTTTACGCCTCACCTTAAAGATGTATTTAAAATGCATCTTATATTCTTTCCGGTGAGGCGTAAATGGTTTTTATTTCTGGCGGGCGATAGCTTCGTTTATGCCCTGGAACACGAAAGGTTTGGCATCCGTGAAATCACTTGCCACATCACCGGCATAAATATTTTGCTGTTCAGGCCCCAAATCCAGTTTCTTCACTTTGCCGTTTTCTTTGCTGAAATCAACTTTCTTCAGATCAACCCAGAAGATATTCGGCGTCAGCGCCGATTCAAAGAAATAAATCTGACGTTTGTGATCCACCACTGTGCGCCAGCGGGTCGAGGAGATATTCGGCTCCTCTTCGGTATTCAGCCCGAATGGCACGGAAACATTGCGGATCACACTGAAAACGGACGCTACGGCTTTATTCGGCGTGGTCGCTTTCGGAATGGCGTTAATGTAGAAAGACCCGCGGGCAAAGCGGTCAGCAGAACGATTGGTGCCCGGCAGCATAACGGTACCGTTGATTTGCTGCCAGTAGCTGTCCAGTGCCAGTTGCTCACTGAATACCGGGGAGTTGGTCATTACCTGATATTTACGGCTGTGATGAATTACCTGCTTTCCGTCAATATATTCAATGATGGCGCTGTCGCCGGATGCATCAGATAACGAAAGGTGCAGAGTTGCCAGACGCTTTTCGCCCGGGACTTTATCAGTAATCACCGCAAACGGCTCTTTTTCCAGCGCGGTAACGGCCTCTTCAACTGTCGCATAATTATCCAGCACATACTGTGCCCAGGCCGAAATACTCAGAGTCGGTTTGTTATTTTCCGGTGTCGGATAAACGGATTCCACCAGCCACAGCAGGTTTGCAGACAATCCCTTTTCATTAATGCCGTCCGTCGTGGATACATCATAACCGGATGCCACCACGCTGCCGTATTTTGACACCCATTTTACGGAGTCCGGCCCGGCGGCGCCATCACGCGCCATTCCCTGCGGGAAGATCCATAAATTGGTGCCGACATCACTTTTCCAGTCCATAGACCGGGCAGTGATCACCTGCGCATCATCCCCGAGATACACCAGCCGGGTGCAGGCGGAAGCAATCTGAGCAGCCAGTAATGTGGCCGACGCGACCGCACCGGCAAGCATAATTCGTTTAAATGTCATGAAAAACCCCTTTTCATTGCGTCCGGCAACCGGCAGTTTACCGGTTACGCTTCCTTATTACTGTAGTCCTTATCAGGATTTTGTGGCAAACGGCGGTCGGGCAAACCAGATAAGGACAATCAATCCGATAAAGATACCGCCGGAAAGCCAGAAAATCTCATTGGCACTGATAATCAGCCCCTGGGCGGTAATTTCATTCGCCAGATACGCGGAGGTTTGCTCCTGAGACAACCCGTGCTGCGCCATCTCCTGATACATCTGTACCGATTCCGGATTATACGCGGTGATGGATTCTGTCAGCTGAGAATGATGTAACGATTCGCGACGGCTCCACAGCGTGGTGGTAATCGATGTGCCGACAGAGCCCGCCAGTGTCCGGAAGAAGTTTGCCAGCGCGGAGGCGGAGGCCAGTTTCTCCGGCGGCAGGCCGGAAAGCGTGATGGTGGTTAGCGGCATAAAGAAGCAGGCCACGGCAAACCCCTGTACCAGTTGCGGCCAGACAGAGGCGTAGAATCCCATCTGCGGCTCAAAGGTATAGGCGCGCCAGTAGAAGCAGATTGAATACACCACGAAACTAAAGGTTACAATCCAGCGCAAATCCACCACGTTAGAGATCTTGCCGACAAACGCGGAAATCAGTATCGGCACCAGCCCGATAGGTGCCAGCGCCAGCCCTGCCCATTCCGCCGTATAACCGTAGACCTCCTGAAGTAACTGCGGCAGCAGCACAATCGCGCCGAAATAGACCATATACGCCAGGCTGACTGACAATGTACCAATGGTAAAGTTACGCGACTTAAACAGCGACAACTCCACAATCGGGTTTTTATCCGTCAGTTCCCAAATCACCAGGAAGACAAGGGAAACGGTTGCAATAACCGCCAGTGCGACAATTTCATCTGACTCCAGCCAGCCGAGATCTTTCCCTTTATCCAGCAGGATTTGCAGACAACCGATCCCGACCACCAGCAGCGACAAACCAATCACATTGAGCGGAACCTTTGTCACTTTCGATTCCATACCGCGCAGCAGCATCAGACTGACAATCACCACTGCGATGCCGATAGGCACGTTGATAAAGAAAATCCAGCCCCAGTGAAAGTTATCACTGATATAGCCGCCCATAATCGGACCGAATACCGGCGCCAGAATGATGGTCATCGACCAGAGAGCCAGCGCGGTATTCTGTTTGGCGGGCGGATAACTTTTCAGCAGCAGACTCTGCGAGAGCGGGATTATCGGCCCGGCCACCCCGCCCTGCAACACGCGGAAGAAAATCAGCATTTCCAGGCTTTCTGACAATCCGCACAGCAGTGATGTCAGGGTAAACAGCCCGGTGGACCAGATAAATACCCGCACTTCCCCGAAGCGTTTTGCCAGAAACCCGGTAATCGCGATGGAAATCGCGTTAGATACCCCGAACGAGGTAATAACCCAGGTGCCCTGTGAGACAGAGGCACCGAGATTGCCGGAAATGGTCGGGATCGCCACGTTGGCAATGGTGGAGTCCAGCACCTGCATAAAGGTGGCCATCGACAGCGCGATGGTCGCCCAGACCAGTTTCATGCCTGTTAACGGTTGATTAGCCACAATAAAGCCCCGCGCTGATTAACTGGCGTTATCGGTAATGATTTGCGCAATCACCGCATTGACCGGTGCCAGATCCGGGATCAGCACATCACTTTTAAAGGCCGGCGTATCACGCTGAACATTAGCCAGTACCGGGCCGCCGGTGTTTTTGGTTTCGATAGTCACATTCATCGACAGCCCGATACGCAGCGGATATTTGGCAACCTGCTGCGGATCCAGCTCAACCCTGACCGGCAGACGCTGCACCACTTTTATCCAGTTACCGGTGGCATTTTGCGCCGGCAGCAGGGAGAAAGCACTGCCGGTACCCATATCCAGCCCGGCCACGGTGCCGTTAAAGATGACTTTATCACCGTAAAAATCACTGGTGATCGTTACCGGCTGCCCGATCCGCACACTACTGAGCTGTGTTTCCTTAAAGTTGGCGTCAATCCAGACCGGTTCGACCGGCACAATCGCCATCAGCGAAGCATTAGGACTGACCTGAGCCCCGACCTGCACATTACGGCGGGAGACATAACCGGTAAACGGACTGCGGATTTCTGTGCGCTGTAAGTTAATCCAGGCATCACGGACTTTATCCGCCGCCTGCAACACGGCCGGCTGATCAGCCAGTGCCGTGGTTTTCAGCAGCGCTTTGGTGGCGTTCAGCTGTTGCACAGAGGCATTCAGGGATGCCTGTGCCTCCTCGACGGCTTCGCGTGAATGCTGTAAATCTTCTTTGGAAATAGTCCCCCGCTGTCCTAACACGCTGCGGCGGGCATAGTCACTCTGTGCCTGATTCAGCATCACTTTTTTCTGTGCGATGACCGCACTGAGCTGATCGCGGTTAAAATAGAGCTCCTGAGTCTGACGCACGGTGGCCGCCAGGTCATGGCGTGCCTGTGCATAGGCCAGTTCAGCATTGGTTTTATCCAGCACCACCAGCACATCACCGGCATGTACCAGATCGGTATTTTCAAAATTCACCTGCGTCACATTACCGGTGGTTTGTGCGACGATCGGTACCTGGAGCCCGACCACGTAGGCATCATCGGTATATTCCTGATAACGCAGCACCATAAACCAGTAAATCAGATAACCGGCCAGCAGCACAATAAAGAGTAATGAGGTTCCCGCAAGCCAGATTTTTCGTTTGACGGGATTGGATGATGATGTTTTTTTGTCAGAAGGCTGGGCAGCAGAAGACTGCGCTGATGTGTTGTCCATCAAGATACCCCGGTAATTAAGTTAATCCGAAAAATATTGCGCACAGAATAGCCTGAATCACTATAAAAGTAACGGTAAGTGAAATATTACAGGAGAAAACCGGGATCAATATAAACAGAAACAAAACATCTGCTGAACACAATAAAATATGCAATATATGTATCAGATTATGATGGATTACAAATTAATATAATGAAATAACCGGATATTAAAGTAATATCCCCTGTCTGTTTTGATACCTATTTCTTCTCTTCCTGTGGCAGATGAAGAATACATAAAAGACATTTACCGGGAAAAACCTCTGATTATTCGTCTGCCCGGTTCATTTTCGGGTATCATAGTATTTTCTGTTTATATTTCCGGATTTTTAAACAAAGTATCGTGTTTTACTGAGGTTTGTTTATTTTGTATCAGGATGCAGAAAACCGCACGATTTGCACATTTCCGGTTCTGCCGGCGGGTACAAAAAAACCGCAGGGCATATTACTCTGCGGTTATTAACCGGTTTTATGCAATATTTACTGAGACAAAATCAGACGCAGTGCCTCTGCGGTTGCAGCTTTATTGGGCTCCTGCGTAAAATATTCATAAAAATCCCCGACAATCAGGCAGGTGGTCACCGGATCCTTCGCACCTTCATTCAGGTTGGTTAACAACTCAACTTTGTCACCGTATTTCGCTGTCAGTTTCTGATAAATATTCCCTAATACCTGATACGCCTCCTGCTCAGGTACTTCACTGGTATTCCGGTCTTCCAGCGAAGACGTCAGAATCAGGTTCACGGTTTTCAGCATCCGGATATCAGCTTCATTATAGATAAACTGAGATTTATTCTGCGGGAATTTATTCAGTGCCGGGAAAAAGTTATTAAAACACTGCTGCCCGGACGGGTCTTTCACCAGATAGCCTTCCGCCTGCTCTTTTACCGCTGCGGCAAAGGCATTCAGCGAATCATCAGACGCATACGGGATCCGGTCAATTAATAACACCGCCGTCAGTCCGGCAATCTCATTCATCCATGCCGCTTTCTGTTCGCGGGTCATGGTGTCGTAATTCCCGATCTTCTTCTTTATGTCCTTATATTTTTCCGGGGAAATTTTGCCGACCACTTCAATAAACTGCATGGACTCCGACATCATTTCGGCTTCAAGTGATTTTGGCGTTGTAATTCCGTCTTTACTGACTGCGGTGACAGAAAAAACATTATCCTGCGTGCCCATATAATAACCGACACCGGCAAATACCACCGCAACAATAAGAACTAATAATAAGCTGAGTTTTTTATTCACGCATTTTCCTCTGATACGCTGAGTTATCACTGAAAATATAGTGACACAAATTAATAAGGCCTGCTATTGCAGGCCTCTGATAATTGTTCAGTCAGTAAAAATAATCAGATTTTTACACCTTCAACGGAAATAATCAGTTCAGCATCCTGTGATTTCGGCCCCAGATCCGCTTTGATATTAAAGCTTTTCAGAGAAACTTTCCCGGCAGCCTCAAAACCGGCGCGGTAACCGCCCCACGGATCTTTACCTTCCCCGGTCAGTTTTGCATCCAGTGTCACCGGATTGGTCACACCATTCAGGGTCAGATCACCGGTGATAATAAAGTCGTCACCTTTCTTCTCTACTTTGGTTGAAACAAATTTTGCTTCCGGATTTTTTTCTGTATTCAGAAACTCACTGCCGCGCAGATGTTTATCACGTTCGGCGTGGTTGGTATCCAGGCTACCGGTTTTGATGGTCACATCCACGTTGTCTTTTGCCGGGTCAGCCTTATCAAAGGTGAATGTGCCGTCAAAATCTTTAAATGTCCCGTACAGCCAGCTGTAACCCAGGTGCTGAATGCGGAACTGCACAAACGCGTGCTGCCCTTCTTTATCTATTTTATAGGTGTCAGCCATAGCTGCACCTGAACCCAGCAGCATCATACCTGCGCTTAAACCAATCAGTGCTTTCTTCAGCATCATATTTACTCCGTCATAATAAAATTACGGGCACCCTGTTCAGGGTTTCATGCCCAACATGCGTTTTAATGTGGCGTCTTTATCAAAAAAATGATGTTTAAGTGCAGCCAGCGCGTGCAGCACCGATAACACAACAACTGCCCAGGCAAGATACAGATGCACCGTACCGGCGGTATCTGCCTGCCCCGCACCGTCTGTCAGTGTGGCCGGCACATCAAACCAGCCGAAAACTGATACCGCCTGACCATTTGCCGTTGAAATAAAATAACCGGTGATCAGAATGGCAAACAAAATACCGTACAGCAGCCAGTGCGCCAGCGCGGCACTGATGCGGGTAAACCGGCTGTAAGTGGATAATGCCGGCGGCGGAGGTGAAATCCAGCGCCAGACCATACGGACAACCAGCACAATAAACAGCAGGATCCCGATGCTCTTGTGGATCTCCGGCGCGCGGTGATACCAGACATCATAATAACCCAGCGACACCATCCACAGCCCCAGAGCGAACATCCCGTAAACCGTGAGAGCCACGCCCCAGTGAAGCAGAACAGAAAGATGCCCGTACCGTTGCGCACTATTTTTCCATTGCATTGATAAATACCCTTTGATGTTCCATACGGATAACATTTCAGTAACAGAGAGATACTTTACGTGAATTTCACCGATAATATCGGACAAATATTTTGCTTAAGTCAGTCAAAATTAATCACTAACTCATTAATTTAACTATTATTTCCATGGTAATCCAAAATATTAAACCGGAAAAATCTTATATACCGGGATTTTATAAGAGTGATTTGGTCTGAGTTATAACCAAAATGCAGGAAAAACCGGGACACGACAGATATAGACAAAAAATAATTTTAATATTTAAAATTATTTTTGATAAAAAATTTGACATGAATCACAAAAATGATATAGTACAGCCGTCAAAGCCAAACGGCTTAATCACTTACTCAAAAGCAGGAGTTTATTATGAAAAGCATCAAAACTTTCTTTTCTTATCTGACCCGCGCTGCTGCTATTATTGCTAAAAACAGCAAAGCATTCTGATTTATCAGACAGATACAAAAAAGCGCCTTGCAGGCGCTTTTTTTATACCGCTTTATTTTGCCAGCGGCGCGAATAACCAGCGCAGCCACCAGCGGGCTTTCCAGCCGGGATTTTTCTCACGGATCACCGGTGATTGACGGCAGACAGAACGCAAAATTTTCCATTCAAAATCCAGGAATAACCGGGAATGACCGGCTTCCGCACCATATGTACAGACTTCTTGATGCTTGCGCTTATCAACCGGCGTGTTGTATTCCAGGCTTCTGTCCAGCGTATGATAGGACTTATCGCGATCCACAATCCGCTCTGTGGCATACACGGATTTCGGCAGATAACGCTGACGGGACCCGTGGTATTTCTGCAATTTCACAAAACGGTAATCTTCTGCGCCGTAATGCCCGCAAAACTCTTCATCATAGCCGTAAAAACGGAAAAAGCGGGCACGGGACATAAAGAACAAATTGGAATGCCCTTTGCAGATATTGCCCTGCTCATCCCGGCGGTAGAGTTTATAGAATGTCCGGCCGGGATTCACCGCATTAATCAGATAAGTAAACGAAGAAACCGGCAGGACATGATCCAGGTCAGTCATCAGAATTTTATCTGACGCCGCATAGGTCACGCCCAGATTCCGGGAACCGCCCTGGTTCCACGGAATATCTGTCTTAATCCGCAGCCATGTCAGATTTAAATCAAATTCAGGAATTTCATACTCAAGCGGGGAGCAGTCATCAACGATCACAAACTGAACATAATCCAGCACAGATGCCGGCATATTTTCATATTCACGAAGTAAATTGATGACTTCAGAGATATCTTGCTGATTACAATAGAAATGAGTGATATAAGTGAGTTTTATATGTTGCTTATCCGCAACTTTTCGGAAGAATTCGCGTGACATTGTACCTGTAACCCTGTTACCACAAATAACTGGCCGGCAATTAGCAACCAGTGCGATGTTAATTGCCGGCTATTCTCACATACAGGTGATACCGTGTCACTACCTGGCGGGGAGAAACTATTCCTGATCGAAAAAGTAATCCACAGGAACATGGAACAGTTCAGCCAGATACATCAGATAATGTATACTAATCCGGCTTGTACCCCGCTCATAACGGTTAAATTGCTGCTGAGTTATTCCCATATCTTCCGCTAACCGGACAACACTTAACCCTAAGTATTTCCGCTTTTCTTTAATTCGGTTTCCGACACAGGAATATATAGATTCCGTCTCCATAAGATTCTCCTTCACTTATATTGACAACGTGATAACAAAAAATTCCGTTTTTAAGAGTCTGCCATCCGCACACTAACCCGCGGCTCAATAAATTCATAACAATATGAAAAACAAAGTTTAAAATTAAAAGGTTATGAATGAAAGGCATCTTCCGTTTCGCGATCGGGATTTAACCTTATAGGAGTATTGTTTGCAATATCAATACTCCTATTTAATGTAATAGTACCTACCCGATCACACTTAATATAAAAATGGTCTTAATAGGATTAAGCACATTTATGAAAAAAACAGACCGCTGAATATTCGCTAATAATATACCCCGGTATTTGATAAAAATAATTGCGTGCAAATACTTAAGATATATTTACATTTTTTCCTTATCACTCCCTTAAGAACCGCTTGTTTCGGGCTATGTGTTAGTTACATCACAGAAAAAATACATATGTATAGTTATAATTTACATATGTATCAATTTATCTCTGTTTCTGAGGTTTCTATATGACGCAACAATCCCCTGCCGGATATACCCCGCAAACCTGTGACACACTTCCCGAGTACCTGTCCTCACATTTACCGGATGAACTTCTGCCCGGCGGCGTACCGGAATCCTGGCAGATTGAAGAAGTCGGTGACGGCAATCTCAATCTGGTGTTTATCATCAGAGGAAGTGAGAGAGCCCTGGTGGTCAAACAATCACTGCCGTATGTCCGTGCGGCCGGTGAATCCTGGAAACTCTCTTTGCAGCGCAATTATTTCGAATACCATGCGCTGTTACAGGAAAAACGTTTCGCACCTGACAGCGTGCCGGAAGTCTATTTCTATGATGAAACTATGGCGCTGTTTGCTATGGAATATCTCGCTGACCATATCATTCTGCGCAATGCGCTGATTGCCGGAGAGTATGTCCCTCAGCTGGCGGAAAAGATCGGTCTGTTTATGGCGCGGACACTGTTTCACACCTCGGATATCGGAATGGCGGCACAGGAAAAAAAAGCCCTGACCGCGCAGTTTTCCGCCAATCATGAGCTGTGCAAAATCACCGAAGATCTGATTTTCACCGAGCCTTACTTTCCTGCCCAGCGCAATAATCACACCTCCCCGCAGCTCGATCGTGATGCAAAAGCCATGATGCTGGACAGGGAAATGGTGCAGGTTGCCATGCGCTATAAATACAGGTTTATGACACAGGCACAAGCGCTGTTGCACGGAGATTTGCACTCCGGTTCGGTGATGGCCGGCACTGATTCTGTTCAGGTCATTGATCCCGAATTCAGTTTTATGGGGCCGATGGCCTTTGATACCGGCAACTATGCCGGCAACTTATATATGGCCTGGTTTTCCCAGCCCGGACACAGGGAAACAGAGGAAGAGACCGCACGGTATCAGCAATGGCTGTTGTCGCAGATAAGCCAGACCTGGAATATCTTTGAGACTGAATTCCGCCGGCTGTGGACAGAAAAATCACAGGGCGATGCCTGGCCCCGGGAGCTGTATCAGGACGGAATGTTTGACGACAAATTCCTGAAAGCCGCTCAGGACATCTTCTTCACAGAGCTGTTTCAGGACACACTGGTCAATGCCGGGCTGGAGATCAACCGCCGCCTGCTCGGGTTTGCCGGTGTCGCTGATTTCAAAACGATTGCTGACGCGGATAAACGCGCCGGGCTGGAACGCAAAGCACTGAAACTGGCGCGGGAACTGATTGTTAACGCCCGCCATTACCGCAGCTTTACAGATATTGAAGCCTTTCTTTCTTACTGTTAAACGTCACCTGCACACGAGGTTATAATGAAAATTCACGGAAAACATTACCGTTCCGTCTGGCCGGCAGACAATGGCATTCATGTCTGTATTTTTGATCAGACAAAACTGCCGTTTGAAGTCAGTATCATCACACTGACGGCAATGGAGGAAGCGGCAACCTCCATCAAAGATATGCGGGTACGCGGCGCACCGCTGATTGGTGCCGTGGCGGCTTACGGCGTGGCACTGGCGATGCACCGCGACAGCAGTGATGCCGCCCTGAAAAACGCGTATGACGTGCTGGTCGCCACCCGTCCGACCGCGATTAACCTGAAATGGGCACTGGACAGAATCTGCGGCGCACTGACACCACTGCCTGCCGCTGAACGCTGTGACGCCGCTTACCGTATTGCCGCAGAAATTGCGGATGAAGATGCGGAAATCTGTCATCGTATCGGCGAACACGGACTGACCGTCATCCGTGAGATCGCCGCCCGTAAGAAGCCCGGCGGGCCGGTCAATATTCTGACTCACTGCAATGCGGGCTGGCTGGCCACCGTTGACTGGGGCACTGCACTGTCACCGATTTATCAGGCTTATGATGAAGGGATTAATATTCACGTCTGGGTGGATGAAACCCGTCCGCGCAACCAGGGCGGACTGACCGCCTTTGAGCTGGGTTCGCACGGCGTGCCGCATACCCTGATTGCCGATAATGCCGGTGGTCATCTGATGCAGCACGGCGAAGTGGATATGTGTATTGTCGGCACTGACCGCACCACTGCACGCGGGGATGTCTGCAATAAAATCGGGACTTACCTGAAAGCGCTTGCAGCCAAAGCGAATAATGTGCCGTTCTATGTGGCGCTGCCGTCACCGACCCTCGATTTCACCGTATGGGATGGCATAACAGAGATCCCGATTGAACAACGCACCGGTGAAGAACAGTCACACGTTTTCGGTATTACCCCGGGAGGCACCCGCAGTTGGGTGAATACCGCACCGGCGGACACCCGCTGCGGCAACTATGCATTTGATGTCACCCCGGCGGAGTATGTCACCGGGCTTATCACCGAGCGCGGCATTTGTGATGCCTCTCCGGCCGGGCTGAAAGCCATGTTTCCGGAGATGTGGCCGTCAGAGTATGAGGTGTAATCATGACCCACACTGAACTGGCACAGCAAATTATCGATACCTGCCTGAAAATGAACGCAAGCGGGCTGAATCAGGGCACCTCCGGCAATGTCAGCGCCCGCTGGCAGGACGGTATGCTGATCACACCGAGCGGCGTTCCTTATGAAAAGCTGACACCGGACAGCATTGTGTACATGGACAGCAGCGGACAGGCAGAGGCGGATAAAACTCCGTCGAGCGAGTGGCACTTTCACCTGAGCTGCTATCAGGCCCGCTCTGAATTGAATGCGGTGGTACATAATCATGCCCTGAATACTGCGGCAGTATCTGTTCTCAATGAATCCATCCCGGCGATCCACTATATGGTCGCTGTTACCGGAACTGACCATGTTCCCTGTGTAGCGTATGCCACATTCGGTACACATGAGCTGGCGGATATCGTTGCCGAAGGGATTAAAACCAGTAAGGCTCTGATTATGCAGCATCACGGCATGCTGGCAATGGAAGTAAACCTTGAAAAAGCCCTGTGGCTGGCTCATGAAATTGAAGTACTCTCCGCGTTGTATCTGAAAGTCCGGGCCATCACGCCGGATGTGCCGGTACTGAATGCAGAGGAAATGCAGCGGGTGCTGGGAAAATTCAAAACCTACGGACTGAAAACCGGAGAATAACGGTTACCGGCGACAAAAAACGACGCAATGCGTCGTTTTTTGTTACCCCGTGCAATTAATTATTTTAAATGATAATCATTTGCAATATAATAAAAACCTTAATGTGTTTGTTATTTAAGGTTTTTATGAGAAAAATCATTTGTTATGCTGCGTTTGTCTCTGCTTCCCTGCTCCTGTCCGGATGTGCCGCCACGAAAAAATCCCCTCAATTCAGCGCAAAAAGCATTGAAGAGTGCGGCCGCTATCTGCCGGATGGTATCGCTTACTACATCACTATTGAAGGTGAGGTGGATTTAAACAAACAGTTTAACGGTGACATCAATGTGACCGCATTACAGGACAGCGCACCGGCTGTTGCATTTAACCACGAGAAGATTGAAACCGGTGCGGATAAATATATGGATTGTGCTATTCAATTGCTGAATAACGGTAAAGGTGATACCCGTACACCAGCTGAAAAAGCAGCGGCGGAAAACAATAACCGGAGATATTGACTCTTTAACGTAAAAAAACCGCCGAACGGCGGTTTTTTGTCACTTATTATCTGACAGCAGATATGCCGCTATCAGCGGATCAACAATTAGATCAGAAACATAGCCACCGCGCAATGCTCCGAGGGTGGCGGCGATATTTTGTTCACCTGCGGCGATAAAAATCCGCCGTGCAATGTTACGCAGCTGCGGCAGACGGATGCCGAGGATACGGGCGTCCGTATGGGTATCCAGCGGTTCACCCGCCTGGTCATAAAAACGCCCGCAGATAACCCCGGCTGCCCCTTTACGGCGGAAATCCGCCATTTCCTCCGCCGTGATCACTCCGGCGCGGATCAGCGGGTTCTCTTCCGTGACATTTCCGGCCACAAACAGCGCTTTGGTGCAGCGATCCAACTGGGCAAAGTTGGCCTGAATGATGGGCTCACGGCGCAGTGCATCCGCCAGGTCCGCAGAACTGACAATCGCAGGTACATGCAGATAGGCACACTCACCGCCGAACTTACCGGCAATCAGCGAGGAGGACTCCACGGTGGTGAAATCCGGCTGCGACGGCACTGAGCCGAGCATCTGCAATACGGTCATATTGCGGATAACTTTAGGCGTCAGACACTTCGCCATATGGTGAATTGTCCTCCCCCAGGCTACGCCGAGCACATCCCCGTCCTCAATCACCTGACTGAGATACACCCCGGCGGCCTGTGCCATATTTTCCCTGCGGCGGACGTAGTCGGCTGCCGCCTCCGCAACCGGGCTGTCCGGCACCACCAGTACATTGGTCAGATTAAATTTCTGCTTTAGTGACAACGCCATATCGATGCGGCTGTAACGCGCCATATCCAGGCTGATATGCACCACACCATTTTCCCGGGCTGTTTGCAGGTATTTCACCACGGTCACACGGGAAATTCCCATTACATCCGCCACTTCCGTCTGACTGAGACCGGACTGATAATAGAGCCATGCGGCCTGTAAAACCGGGTCATTACCGAACAGCAGGCGTCCTGCCTGGCGGTTGTCACTGTTTGTCATGCGTCACGCACCACGCTGCCCCAGAGGTCATACTCATCGGCATGTTCAATATTCACCATCACAATATCTCCCGGCTGCACATCAAATTCACCGTTGAGATACACCATGCCGTCGATTTCCGGTGCATCCGCCATACTGCGGCCGACAGCACCTTCCTCTTCATCGACTTCATCAATAATCACCGGCAGTGTACGGCCGATTTTTTCTGCCAGACGTTCTGCGGAGATCTGTTGCTGTAACTGCATAAAGCGGTGATAACGCTCTTCTTTGATCTCTTCCGGCACCTGGTCAGGTAATTCGTTGGCATATGCCCCTTCAACCGGGCTGTATTTAAAGCAGCCGACGCGATCCAGACGGGCTTTTGTCAGGAAGTCCAGAAGCATCTGGAAATCGTCTTCAGTTTCGCCCGGAAAACCGACAATAAAGGTCGACCGCAGTGTCAGTTCAGGACAGATTTCACGCCAGCGCCTGATACGTTCCAGTGTGCGCTCAACTGCGCCCGGGCGCTTCATCAGCTTCAGAATACGCGGGCTGGCGTGCTGTAACGGAATATCCAGATACGGCAGGATTTTACCTTCCGCCATCAGCGGGATCACATCATCCACGTGCGGATACGGATAAACATAGTGCAGGCGCACCCACACACCAAGCTGAGATAATTGCTCACACAAGCCAATCATGCTGGTTTTCACCGGCAGACCGTCGCGGAAACCGGTACGGTGTTTGATATCAGCGCCATAAGCAGAAGTATCCTGGGAGATCACCAACAGTTCTTTGACACCGGCTTCAACCAGACGCTGCGCTTCACTCAGCACCTCGCCGACCGGACGGCTGTCCAGATCGCCGCGCATGGACGGGATAATGCAGAATGTGCAGCGGTGATTACACCCTTCTGAAATTTTCAGGTACGCGTAATGGCGCGGCGTCAGTTTCACGCCCTGCTCCGGCACCAGGCTGGTAAACGGATCATGCGCCGGTTTCGGCACATATTTACGGACACTCGCCAGTACCTGTTCATAACTGTGCGGACCGGTGATTTCCAGCACTTTCGGATGCACTTCCCGGATCTGATCTTCTTTTGCCCCCAGACATCCGGTCACGATCACTTTACCGTTTTCCGCCAGTGCCTCGCCGATAGCTTCCAGGGATTCCTGCACAGCACTGTCAATAAAACCGCAGGTATTGACGATCACCACATCGGCATCATCATAGCTCGTCACAACCTGATAGCCGTCCGTGCGCAGTTCAGTCAGGATCCGTTCGGAATCCACTAAGTTTTTCGGGCAGCCAAGAGACACGAAGCCGACCGTCGGAACACAATTTTTATTGCTCATAAGTAATATAGTATGTTTTATAGTCAGAATAACCGGTGGAGGATTTTAGCACTGAAAAAAGACAAAATGTACTTTTGCATTTGATGGTCTAGTTGGTTTAGGATTCATGCAGATACTCACTATACTTGTCAAGAGCCTCACTGACATAATATTAATATAATCAAAAGCATTTATCACAAGATAATAATGCCATAAAAATCAATTAATTAGGTGAATAATTTATTATTAATAAAATCAAACCCGAATCCAGGGTCAGTAAACTCTAAATCAATCCTTCCTTTTTTGTATTCATTAGATAATTCATTCTCATATAATTCTGATACCCGTCCCCAACATTTGAATTCGATAAGATCAGCCGCTTCAACCATAAATTCACACAATACACTCCAGTTTGATGGCGCCTCTGGCCATGCTGAGCTAATTTCACCTAAATAAAAGTTTGCATCATTCATGATTTCCCATAAAGAGTATGTATTACCTGTTGATTCATATTCCCATATTATATTCTGCAGTTCTTCTGCTATACCTTTTTCGTTACATGTAAAATATAGGTTATCTTTGAATGGATTAATATCTACAATAGTGATGCTATATGCTGCAATACTATGCTGCCTAAAATCTCTCCATAAAAATGCAAAGCCATGTGAATGAAATCGTGATGCCTTATTGACCATCCTTTGAAAAGCAGATTTTATTTGTTCAATATTTTTTTCAAGATCATTTATATCAAACCCAGAGTAAATTCCTTTTCCATATATACATAATTGATAACCACTAAAGTCTTCTGGACTAAGATTTTTACCATTATACCCTTTTGTCAAAATTGATGGTTTTATGCACTCAAGCTTAATTTCAGACATATATTTTATTGGTTTTAAGCAAAGAATATTCCTGTTTAACCAAAATATTTCATTGAATATGTAATTTTTAATTAACGTTGGCCAATCATTAGCTATAATAATATTTATCACATCACCATCGGACATGTTAGGAAAATAAGATTTCAAGGCGTTAGCATAAGCTCCCAATTCAGTTCCTGCCTGTCTAGTTGGATTTGGTATATTCTTAATTTCAACAATAACCCATGCCTCATAGTCGATTGAATATAAAAGAAAATCCGGACGAATAATCTCATCTGAAAATTGTGATATATCTATATCTTCGCAGACTACTTTTGTATTTGATAGTGTGTTCAAACAATAGTTATAGCTGTCCACAACTTTCCTATCACTATAGGAATATCCTTCATCAGAAAATGGTACTATTAAACTAGCTAGTCCATCCACTTTACTTAGTTCTAAACTTAACCAGTTTTGCATTTCTTTTTCAGATTTAAACAAATCATCCTCACTAATTATTTATACTAAAAATTCATAATTTCCTAATTCCACATTTCCCAGGTTAAAATGAGATATAGCCTTCATCCTTCTTTCTACAGGAATATCCAATTCACCTGTCACCAGCACAGATTAAACCGGAGAAAGAATGACCAGATCATATAAAGTATCATCCCGGAGATACATAAATATCGTACTTTCTTATTTTTTATAAAAAATAAAAGGCACAGCAGTGGAATAATGATTAGCACCGGCTCTGTCGTATATCTCCCGCCAGACGGAATCTGACACAGTGTTTGTATCTCTCCCTCGCCAACCATCCATTCATAGTCAGATACCGACAATATCGTTATCGTAAAAAAAAGGAAAACCAGATATAAAAAAAGTAATATTTTCGATAAATATTTCATGTGCTATATACCCAGTAATTTTTTTATTCTGTCTCTATTTTCTGACATTCTTCGCCCATAGGATGTCCATTCCCTGGTGGAATCACCGACCGGAGCATTATATAAGAAGATAAAATCACTCAGCGCCCGTAGTGTTCCCCTGTTATATCTGGAACCGGCAATCACAAACTGCATATCATTTAACTCCGATGTATCTGTATCCGGGAAATCATACAAAATTAAGTCTCTTAAATGGAGAGCAGCCATCGGTAAATTAAATGAATCTTTCATCAGGCACTGTGATATATAGCGAATTTCCTGGTCCGAAAGATGTTGCGGATCCTTACCGAAGACTTCTGCAACCACTCTGATTTGCATTGCAATTATACCTACCGATGTTCTTTCAGGCCGTTCCGTTATCGTTAAATTATTATCGACCCAGTCAGAGCCACTGTAATCAAACCGTCTTGTGGTTAACACAAGATCCGGCTTTACAAAGTCAGGCATGCCGCCTGCTTCATTCCGTGCTACCGCAGCGAGTAATTCGGCAGGGATATGATAAGTGGCCGCAATTTCCTTTATTCTGTCTTTATGAAAAATAATATAACCATCTTTGTATTTTGTTAAATACTCATCACCGCCAAATGATTTCCACCATACTGCATCAAGTACCCCCCAGTGGGGATAGTCAGGAAAATCGTATTTCTCACAGAATGCTTTCAGTTCAATATTACCATGCCCAGACATATACCACTCCTTACCTGACAGATTCTTCCCTGATACTGTAGCCGGATGTGCTTGCTGTAACATGCTGACAGGTAATACTTTCATATCTTAGTAATATTGTTTCATAAGGTTGCATATCATTATGATTTAAAGAACTCGGGTGATGGTTTGATATGCTTATAATTGATGCTTTCGTCAGTTTGACTTTCTTATAAAGAGAAAGAACGCCATTGTTGTCTATTCTGTAGTAATTAAAATCACATTCCAGGAGTTCATTATTTGAAATGCTGCTGAGCAGTAATGGTGTTGATTTATCATCACATTTCACCATCACAAACGGAGCATGTGACAGGTTCTGGTGACGGGTAATATCATAGGTCGTGGAATAGATAAAAATCTCATCTTTATGATTTTCCTGATGCTTATTACCAATTGAATCATAGCCGGAACACCCTGCAGAGATAAGCCCTTGTTTATTTCCTTTTAAAATCAGATAAATTTGACTGGACATAATCGTATTCAATTCCTTATGAAAGTTTCACATAATTAATGCATTTTTTATGATCTCCGGCAATAGGATAGCCATGCATTTTTATAAATTAATTGGGTTCGACGTTGTTTTTATATAAAAACAATGAATAAGAATAAAAAAAACAAATGGTCAGATGTGGAATTACCTGGTAATCATATTAATCAATAAGAAAATTAATACCTTTGTCAGTAAATATGATACCGCCACAGCCCCATCCGTCCGGCAAAATTCTGTTGCAATTCGTGCAATCCCCCGATGCTGTATCCTGCTGTTTACAGTGAATGTGATATATGCGGCAGCTTTATCCTGCTGATCCGGCTATGCTTTCTTTATCAGCATTTAATATCACCGTTCTGAAAATTAAAAGCATCATTCTTTGCAACCCTGATGTTAAAATGCTGCTGTTGTGCTTATCTCATTATTTTCCATAAGAAGGGTAATCACGTATCTATGCAAAAATCAAAACGTAAAACGTGGATTTTTTATCTCATCCTGATCATGGTCCTTGCCGGCGGCGGCTATCTGTACCGTGTGCTGCAAAGCCCCGGGCTTCCCGCAGGGTTCGCACAGAGCAACGGACGGATCGAGGCAACGGAAATTGATATCTCAACCAAAACCGCCGGACGTATCAGCACCATCAATGTCAGAGAGGGGGATTTTGTCCGCGCCGGAGATGTGCTGGCGCAGATGGATACCAGGACACTGGAGGCGCAGCTGAGTGAGGCACAGGCGCAGTACCGCCAGGCGGACAGCAATGTGATTTCCTCACGCTCGGCACTGGCTCAGCGGAAAAGTGAGAAAGCCGCCGCAGAAGCAATGGTGCGCCAGCGTACCTCAGAACTGACTGCCGCGCAGAAGCGTCTGGCCCGTTCACAGGCCCTGGTGAGAACCAATGCGGTGTCTGTTCAGCAGGTGGATGATGACCTGGCGGTTGTTCAGGGAGCCCGTGCTGCCGTGGAAGCGGCGAAAGCTCAGGTAGCGGCGGCTTCTGCCGCGATTGATGCCGCGCAGTCCGGCATTATCCAGGCACAGACAAAAGTGGATGCCGCCCTGGCAACACAACAGCGGATTGAGGCTGATCTGGATGACAGTCAGCTGAAAGCCCCGCGCAACGGCCGCGTGCAGTACCGTGTTGCCGAACCGGGTGAGGTACTCGGTGCCGGTGGCCGCGTGGTGAATATGGTCGATCTCAGTGATGTCTATATGACCTTCTTCCTGCCGACAGAACAGGCCGGACAGGCGGGTATCGGCAGTGATGTGCATATTATCCTTGATGCCGCCCCCGGTCTGGTGATCCCGGCGAAAACTTCGTATGTCGCCAGTGTCGCGCAGTTTACCCCGAAGACCGTGGAAACGGATAATGAGCGTCAGAAACTGATGTTCCGTGTTCGTGCCCGTATCGCCCCTGAACTGCTGGAGAAACACCTGGAATATGTGAAAACCGGCCTGCCGGGACGCGCCTATATCCGGCTTGATCCGAAGCAGGACTGGCCGTCTGACCTGGAGGTGAAATTACCTCAATGACATCATCAAAACAGCATTCTGACACCGCAATCGTCACCCTGGAACAGGTTACGCATCATTACGGTGATGTGTGCGCCCTTGATGATATAACGCTGAACACCCCCGCCCGTCAGATGGTGGGGCTGATCGGGCCGGACGGCGTCGGGAAATCCACCCTGATTTCCCTGATAGCCGGAGCCCGTAAAGTGCAACAGGGCAATGTGATTGTGCTGGACGGTGATATCCGCGAAGAGGAACACCGCCGTGCTGTGTGTCCGCGTATTGCGTATATGCCGCAGGGGCTGGGGAAAAACCTTTATCACACTCTGTCGGTGTTTGAAAACGTGGATTTCTTCGGGCGGCTGTTCGGCCAGTCTGAGGAAGAACGCCGTCTGCGGATTGATGATCTGCTGGCCAGCACCGGACTTGCCCCTTTCCGCGCCCGCCCGGCAGGAAAGCTCTCCGGCGGGATGAAGCAAAAACTCGGATTATGCTGTGCCCTGATCCATGACCCGGAATTGCTGATCCTCGACGAACCGACCACCGGTGTTGACCCCCTTTCCCGCGCCCAGTTCTGGGAGCTTATCGACCGCATCCGCGAGCGCCAGCAGAATATGAGTGTTCTGGTGGCGACGGCCTATATGGAAGAGGCGGAACGTTTTGATTACCTGGTCGCGATGGATGACGGCAGAGTGCTGGCCACAGGGCACGCCCGTGAGCTGAAAGCACAGACACAGACCGATGAGCTGGAAGCCGCCTTTATTGCCCTGCTGCCGGAAGAAAAACGCAAAGACCACAAAGCCGTGGTGATCCCGCCGCGCAAAGCGCAGAATAAAGAGGAAATCGCCATTGAGGCGCAGGATCTGACTATGCGCTTCGGCAGTTTTACCGCTGTTGACCATGTCAGTTTCCGCATCCCGAAAGGGGAAATTTTCGGTTTCCTCGGTTCCAACGGCTGCGGGAAATCCACCACCATGAAAATGCTCACCGGGCTGTTACAGGCCACGGAAGGTAAGGCGTGGCTGTTTGGTCAGGAAGTGGATCCAAAAGATTTGAATACCCGGATGCGGGTCGGTTATATGTCTCAGGCATTCTCTCTCTACAGTGAGCTGACGGTTTTACAGAACCTGGTGCTGCACGCCAAATTGTTCCATGTGCCGGAACACGAAATTGACGACCGCGTTGATGAAATGATGACGCGCTTTAAACTGACGGATGTCGCCGATGCCATGCCGGAAGGGCTGCCGCTCGGGATCCGCCAGCGCCTCTCCCTTGCCGTGGCGGTGATCCACCGCCCGGAAATGCTGATCCTCGATGAGCCGACATCCGGCGTTGACCCGATTGCCCGCGATATGTTCTGGGATCTGATGGTGGATTTATCACGCAAAGACGGCGTAACGATTTTTATCTCCACCCACTTTATGAATGAGGCCGCCCGTTGTGACCGCATGTCACTGATGCACGCGGGGAAAGTGCTGGTGACGGACACCCCGGAAAACCTGGTTACCAACAGTGAATTTGACACTCTCGAAGCCGTCTTTATTGATTATCTGAAGAAAGCCTCAGGGATTGAGGATGATACCCCGCCGCCGGAAGCGCCGGAATTACCCGGCGATAGCGGTGAAGCCACTGCCACAGCACTGAAACGCCGTTTCAGTCTGCGCCGCCTGTTCAGTTACAGTCTGCGTGAAGGGCTGGAACTGCGCCGTGACCCGGTCCGGCTGACACTGGCGCTGCTCGGTACCGTGATCCTGATGTTTATTATGGGTTACGGCATCAGCATGGATGTGGAAAATCTGCGTTTTGCCGTGCTTGACCGCGACCAGACCACCACCAGCCAGAACTATGTGCAGGATCTCTCCGGTTCGCGCTACTTTATCGAACAACCGCCGCTGCAAAATTATGAGGATATGGAGCGGCGGATGCGCGCCGGGGATATTGCGGTAGCCATTGAAAT
Organism: Morganella morganii; assembly: GCF_019402645.1. Lineage (GTDB taxonomy): Bacteria > Pseudomonadota > Gammaproteobacteria > Enterobacterales > Enterobacteriaceae > Morganella > Morganella morganii_D. The sequence goes on along the minus strand of NZ_VKKS01000001.1, from coordinate 491,674 downwards.
CCCGCCGGATTTTGCCCGTGATATCGCCAAAGGCCATGATGTTAAACTGGGGGTATGGGTGGACGGCGCGATGCCGAACAGAGCGGAAACAGTGCGCGGTTATGTGCAGGCGATGCATCTCAACTGGCTGACGCGCATGGCCTCAAAACAGCCGGTGGCAAATCCGCTGCGCTCTGCGATCGATATTGAAACCCGCTACCGTTATAACCCTGATGTGAAAAGTCTGCCCGCCATCGTTCCGGCGGTGATCCCGCTGCTGCTGATGATGATACCGGCAATGCTCAGCGCCCTGAGTGTGGTACGGGAAAAAGAACTCGGGTCGATTATCAACCTTTATGTCACCCCGGTGACCAAAACGGAATTTCTGGTCGGTAAACAGGTGCCTTATATCGTGCTGGGGATGTTTAACTTTTTCCTGCTCTGTGTCCTCTCCGTCTGGGTATTCGGTGTGCCGTTCAAAGGCAGCCTGCCGGCGGTGACACTGGCCGCATTCTGCTATATCACGATTGCCACCAGCATGGGGCTGCTGATCTCCTGCTTTATGAAAAGCCAGATTGCCGCGATTTTCGGGACCGCCATTATCACCCTGATCCCGGCCACGCAATTTTCCGGCATGATTGACCCTGTTTCATCACTGGAAGGTATGGGTTACTGGATAGGACACATCTATCCGACCGCCCATTTCCTGACCATCACCAGGGGAACCTTCTCCAAAGGGCTGGGGCTGATCGATCTGTATCAGTCCTTTATTCCGCTGCTGATCACTATCCCGGTTGTTCTCGGGTGCAGTATCTTTTTCCTGAAAAAGCAGGAGGGATAATATGCGGACACTGAAGAACATTATCTATCTCGGCATGAAAGAACTGCGCAGCCTGATGCGGGATAAAGCGATGCTCGCTCTGATTGTGTTTGCCTTCACGGTATCCATCTATTCCTCCGCCACGGTAACATCCGGTTCACTGCATCTGGCACCGATTGCGATTGCGGATCAGGATCGTTCCCAGCTCAGCGAACGTATTATCAACAGCTTTTATGAGCCCTATTTTCTGCCTCCGGCCGATATTGATATCAGCCAGATGGACGGCCTGATGGACAACGGCACCTACACCTTCACAATGGATATCCCGCCAAACTTTCAGCGCGATGTGCTGGCCGGACGCCGGCCCGCAATCCAGCTGAACGTCGACGCCACGCGCATGAGCCAGGCGTTTCTCGGCAACAGCTATATTCAGAATATTGTCACCGGGGAAGTGAATACTTTTCTGGCCAAAAACCGGCAAAACAGTGTGCTGCCGGTGGATTTGGATATCCGCGCCCGTTTTAACCCGAACCTGAATCAGATGTGGTTCGGGTCAGTGATGGCAATTATCAATAACATCACGATGCTGTCGATTGTCCTGACCGGGGCTGCGCTGATCCGCGAGCGGGAGCACGGTACTATTGAGCATCTGCTGGTGATGCCGGTGACGCCGTTTGAGATCATGATGTCCAAAGTCTGGTCGATGGGACTGGTGGTATTGCTTGCTTCGCTCGGCTCACTGCTGCTGATTGTCCGTTTTCTGTTACAGGTGCCGATAGAAGGCTCAATTACGCTGTTTATGTGCGGGGTGGCGCTGAGTCTGTTTGCCACCACCTCCATCGGGATCTTTATGGGGACGCTCGCCCGTTCGATGCCGCAGTTCGGGCTGCTGATGATTATGGTACTGCTGCCGCTGAATATGTTGTCAGGCGGGATGACCTCACGGGAAAGTATGCCGCAGTTTGTGCAGGACGTGATGCAGACCATGCCGACAACCCACTTTGTCAGTCTGGCACAGGCCATTCTCTACCGGGGGGCGGATTTCCTGATCGTCTGGCCGCAGTTTATTTATCTGATCATCATCGGCGGGGCATTTTTCAGCGCCGCGCTGCTGCGTTTCCGCAAAACCATCAGTGCAATGGCATAACCCGGTAAATTCCGATGCCGCCGGCGACGGGTGCATTATAGGCTGTCAGTTCAGTAAAAATTCAATGAATAACGGATAATGCAGGAATACGGATATGATAAAAATTCTGCTGATGAGTGATACGGGAATTTCCCCGCAAATGCTGGCGCAAAAAATGCGTGATGATGCACAGGTACGGGGTATTGATGTCAGCATTGAGTGCCGCTCTGTTTTTGATTACCGCGAATGTGCCGCAGAGTATGACGCCGCTCTGCTTGCTCCGCAGTCCCGCCATCACCTGCGCGAGTGCCAGCAAAGTGCCGCCGCTGCCGGAAAACCGCTGGCCTGCATCGACCCGGATATATTTTGGGATCTGCAAAGTACTGCGGTACTGGATTTGGCGTTGTCGTTATTGAAGAAATAGTGATAATTCATCAAGAAAAAATATTAACCACAGAAAGTATATCTGGTGTTTATTGCTTACATAAAAAGTTACAGATTTATCCCGTATTTTTAATTATAGCAATGTGATAAAAATTGGAAATCACCCCATTACAGGAGTAACACATATGCTTTATCATGTTTTTAACAGATAGAGACGGTACTATTTATCAAACTGCATCACTATTGAAAATAACATGGCATGCAGGAAAAATAAAACCATTTCCTGAGCGTTACCCCGCCAATGTTGACAGCATTGGAATTGAAATTGTGGGTAAAGCTCAAAAAGAGAATGATCAAGACCCTGTATATGAAACAGTAAACAATCAACAAAACTCATCACTTAAATGGCTTGTATCTGGACTATTAGAAACTCTGGATATTTCTGCATCCGAAGTATACAAACATCCGGATGTTGCCAGAAAAAATAAAACTGAAGCGAGCACCGCATCATGGTAAATAAAATATATATTTTATTCCTGTTGATTTATTTTTTTTCTAATCCATTACAGGCAAAAGAATTAAATAAAATTGATATTTATAAGACAGGTACTGTTTATCAGAATCACAATGATAAATATGAAATTGACACCTGCAAAAAATTTCTTCCGACCAAAGAACAAATAATCACTTACTTTACATACGCAGAAGAATCAAAAGAAAACAGTTGGATGCATGAGTATTATTCGGCTTGTATATCAACCGGATATGTTGAATTTAAAGATGGAACATCCGGTAAATGGACTATACAGTCAAGTGGTTATGGATATGTCATTTTCAATGATGGCAGCTCTGTTGATTTTCTCTACCGAAATAACAAATGGGAAGACCCTGATGCCTGTACATACGGGTTAAGTGATGAGCCAGAGCCCGGCTGTTAGCCTCAAACCATCTTCTTTCAAACCCGGGCGGCGGGATAACCGGCAAAGCGAGGACATCTCCCGGAGCATGCATTAGTATGTGACCGGGGTGGACGAACGAAGCCAACGCCACCACAGGCGGAAGGATGACACAACAAAGAATCCGCTAAATCATCCGGTTTGTGGTAAGGCGGCAAGGGAAGAATTCCGGGGAGCATACATCAGTATGTGACCCGGAATTCTGAGCGCGGCCAACACAGCCACAGGCCAGAGGATGACGCAGATTCAGGATTTGAGGAGACCGCGCACAACCACCTTGCTCGCCGGGGCGCTGCGATCCGTCGCCCGCCGCACTGCCATATTGATCGCCTGCCAGGCAATTTCCTGTAAATCGTGAGAAATACACGGGAACGTAAACCCGTAAATATCGGCATGAGAGACTTCATCAATGCTGAACAGCGAAACATCTTTTTGCGGGATCAGATTGTGACGGATACAGGCTTTGATAATCCCCAGTGAGATCTGGTTATTGCAGCCGACAAAATAGTCCGGTGCGGGATGGTATTTCAGGTAATGGTCGGTGACTTTAAATGCTTCATCCATCAGGAAGTCCGCATGCAGCACATTGACACTGCTGACCTGTCCGTGCAGACCGGCCACCATACCGGTCACGCGATCCTGAGCCACATTGGAGTCTTCCGGACCGGAGACAATCACCACATTATCCGCTTTTTGTGACAACAGATAGCGCCCTGCCTGCAATCCGCAGTCGAGATTATCGATATAGACGCCGCTGCACGCTTTGGCGTCCAGCTCGCGGTCAACCAGAATCACCGGAATATTGAGCAGTTCCAGCTGCTTCATATAATCCGGGCGGTAAACTCGTTCAGCGGAGACAACGGATAAAATAATGGCATCCACGTTGTAACCAATCAGCTTATCAATGATACGCGCTTCATTTTCACGGGATTCATAGGAATCAAACATCAGCGTGTCATAACCGGCATTATAAGCTTCCAGGGTGATACGTTTTGCCAGCCCGCCGAAAAACGGGTTGCTCATGTCCGGACTGACAATGCCGATGGTGCGGGACGATTTGGCGCGCAGACTGCGTGCCGCCGCATTCACCACGTAGCCGATTTTATCGGCAGCATCAAGAATACGCCTGAGAGTTTCCGGGTGAACCTTATCCGGCTGCGAAAATGCGCGGGATGCAGTGATCTTACTAACATTCGCAATAGCGGCCACATTTTCCAGTGTGACTTTCTGTGTCCGGGGTTCCGCCAATTTTCTCTCCTTGTAGCACCAATGTATCATTTTATACCATTATAATATCATCTAAATCGATTCAGTCACGTGAAAAACACGCTTTTTATTACTTAAACCGACACTAACAACTTTTTAACACTCGAGTCTTTTTATCCGCGGATCGGTAAAAATATCGTATTCATCGGTATTTTCTGTGGAGAACTCAGAGACAACCGCGCCCTGCAGCCCGGCTTTAAACCAGTGGCGGGTGTCCGGCATAATAGTGTACTGCTCTCCCGGCCGCAGCAGAATAAAACGATCACAGGTGTACCACTCTTCATCCCCCTGCGGCGGGCGGCAAACCGGATTGCCCTGTGCATCCTGATTCAGCGTCAGTGCCGGGTCATCAACAAACAGATAAACCTCACCCCAGCGGCAGCGGAAGGTTTCCTGCTTGCCCGGACGATCTTTGTACGGCGGATGGCGGTGCTCCGGACAGGTCTGGTCAGCAAACAGAACCAGCTCTTTGGCGCAGTACAGCGGGCTGTTGCAGTAAGTAAGCAGTTGCAGACCCGAACGCGGATAATCGGGCAGATTAAAGTGTGCAATCTCAATATGCTGCTGTTCCTTTTCTGTCAGAACGATATGCGCCTGCTCCAGAACAGCCAGTGATTCCGCGATATACGGTTGTTTATTCATCGGCCTCTCCCCTCAATGATATCGTTATCATTATAGCCCTGTCCCCGGGCATAAAAATGTGACCAGCAAAGTTCTTTACTGAATACTACATGAGTGAATCAGACTTTATTTAATAAAAGTTTAACCATCATCACATAATTATAATAAATATTACTCTATTATCCGAATCATAGTAATGATATCGATATCATTTTAATGAAAGGAAATGATCATGAAGGCATTAGTATTAGAGAAAGCAGGGAAAATCGCCATTCAGGATTGGCAGAGTAATGAAGTGCCGGGTGACGATGATGTTGAGATTAAAATCCACACCGTTGGTATCTGCGGCAGCGATGTTCACTATTACCAGCATGGCCGTATCGGGCCGTTTGTGGTTGAGGCACCGATGGTGCTGGGTCACGAAGCTTCCGGTGTTATCACCGCAGCCGGTAAAAATGTGAAACACCTGAAAGTCGGTGATCGCGTGTGCATGGAGCCGGGTATTCCGGATCTGCAATCCCCGCAATCCCGTGCCGGTCTCTATAACCTTGATCCTGCTGTGCGTTTCTGGGCAACCCCGCCAATCGACGGCTGCCTGCGTGAAAGTGTGATCCACCCTGCCGCATTCACCTTCAAACTGCCTGATAACGTTTCCTTTGCCCAGGGCGCGATGGTTGAGCCGCTGGCAATCGGTATGCAGTCTGCCACCAAAGCCGGGATCAAACCGGGCGATATCGGTCTGGTTATCGGTGCCGGAACAATCGGTATCATTACCGCGCTGTGCGCACTGGCCGGCGGCTGTTCAGATGTCATCATCTGTGATGTGTTTGATGAAAAACTGAAAGTGGCTGAGAAATATCAGGGTCTGCACGCAGTAAACAGCAAAGACCAGCAGGCACTGGCGGATAAAGTCCGTGAACTGACCGGCGGCGAAGGTGTGAACGTCCTGTTTGAGTGCAGCGGTGCGAAACCGGTAATTGCTTCTATCTCAGATCATATCGCCCCGGGCGGAACCGCGGTTCTCGTCGGCATGCCTATCGATCCGGCACCGCTGGATATCGTAGCGGCACAAGCGAAAGAAGTGACCTTCAAAACCATTTTCCGCTACGCCAATATGTACCCGCGCACTATCCGTCTGCTGAGCTCCGGCAAACTGGATGTGGCACCACTGCTGTCCGCAACCTATAAATTTAAAGACAGTGTCGAAGCCTTTGAGCGTGCTGCCGAAGGCCGTGCGACTGACGTGAAAATTGTGCTGGAAATGGAGTAAACCATGACGCTCTATGCCGGTATTGACTGCGGAACACAAAGCACCAAGGTCATTATTGCCGATAGCCGGACCGCGCGTATTCTGGGTGAGGGCGCAGCCCCTCACCCGATGATCAGCGAATCGGACGGCAGTCGTGAACAGGAAGCCCGCTGGTGGACTGATGCGCTGGAAACCGCATTTGCTCAGGCGATTCAGAACGCCGGAATTGACGGACGGGAAATCCGCGCCCTCGCTGTTTCCGGCCAGCAGCACGGTTTTGTGCCGGTCAGTCATGACGGTACGGTGCTGGCACCGGCCAAACTCTGGTGTGATACCTCAACCAGCGCAGAAAATCAGTGGTTTATTGATGCACTGGGCGGTGAACAGGCCGCGCTTGACCGCCTGGGTGTGTTACCGCAGACCGGCTATACCGTGTCAAAAATTATCCGCTTTAAACAGCAGCATCCGGAACTGTGGAAACAGCTGCGCTATGTGCTGCTGCCGCACGATTACCTGAATTTCTGGCTTACCGGACAGACCTGCGCCGAGTACGGCGATGCTTCCGGGACCGGGCTGCTCAATATCCGCACCCGGGAATGGGATCAGGCCGCTGCTGATCTTATCGATCCGGAAGGCCGCTTATGGCAGGCACTGCCGCCGCTGGTGCGTGCAGAGCAAATCATCGGTACAGTTCGTCCGGAAATCGCGGAGAAGCTCGGGATTTCTCCGGACACCCGCGTGGCATCCGGCGGCGGCGATAACATGATGGCCGCCATCGGCACCGGTAATATCCGGCCTGGTATCACCACCATGAGCCTCGGCACCTCCGGCACGCTGTTTACTTTTGCTGAAAACCCGGTGGTGGCAGATTCCGCGATGATCGCCGGATTCTGTTCCTCCAGCAACGGTTGGCTGCCGCTGATCTGCACTATGAATGTCACCTCCGCCACCACAGCGGTTCAGTCCTTATTAGGCATGGATATTCAGGACTTTAATGATGTGCTGAACAGCAGTAAACCCGGTGCGGGCGGTCTTATTATGCTGCCGTTCTTTAATGGTGAGCGCGTACCTCAGTTACCCGAAGCCCGCGCCAGTCTTCACAATATGAACGGCAGCAACCTGACACCACAGAACCTGAGCCTGGCCGTGGTGGAAAGTGCCACTTACGGGCTGCGGTTCGGTATCGATCTGTTCCGTCAGCAGGGGATTTCCACCAGGGAAATCCGTCTGACCGGCGGCGGTGCCCGCAGCGTGAAATGGCGCCGGATTGTCGCGGATATCATGGCGGCACCGGTGGTCTGCGTCACCAACCAGGAAGCGGCGGCACTCGGTGCGGCTATCCAGGCTATCTGGAGTGACACGCTCACCACTGACAGCTCACCGGAAGCACAGCTGGCCGCGCTCTGCGACCGTTTTGTGCAGCTGGATGACAGCAGCCGCACACTGCCGGATCCGGCAAATGTGGCCGTTTATGAGTCGCTGTATCAGAACTACCTTGCTTTACTGACATCAGAATACCCGGAGGTCGCATTATGACAGCAACTGTCGCTGACAATGAGGAGTTACTGCGGGTTGAAGGAGTGCGCAAAGCCTTTGGTCAGGTTGTTGCACTGAAGAACGCGCAGTTTTCACTGAAGAGAGGTTCCATTCACGCCCTGTGCGGCGGGAATGGCGCCGGTAAATCTACTTTCCTGAGCATCCTGATGGGGTTTATCCGTCCGGATGCCGGTGAAATCTATGTCAAAGGCAAACGCTGTGAGTTTCACCAGCCGATCGAAGCCCTGCACGCCGGTATCGCCATTGTTCAGCAGGAGCTGAGCGCTATCCCTGACCTGACAGTGGCGGAAAATATCTGGCTGGGGCGTGAGCCGCGCCGTTTCGGCTTTGTCGATTTTAAACAGCTCAACCGGCAGACCGCTGAACTGCTGACCGATCTGCATTTTGATATCTCCCCGTCGGAAAAAATGCGCAACCTGAGTGTGGCGGAGCAGCAACTGGTGGAAATCGCTAAAGCCCTCTCTCACGCAGATGCGGATATCATCATTATGGATGAACCGACCTCCGCCATCGGCGAGGAAGATGCGCAGAAAATTTTTGATGTGATCACCCGCCTGACGGAAAAAGGTAAAGGCATTATCTATGTCTCACACCGCCTGTCCGAGATTTTTCAGATAGCCGATACCTTCACCATTTTCCGTGACGGTACCTTTATCACCGACGGCCCGCTGGCGGATATCACCCGCGAGAAGCTGATTGAGCTGATTATCGGCCGTGAAATCAAAGATGAATTCGCCAAATTTAATGAGCCGACAGACGAAATCATTATGGAAGTCCGGGATCTGTCACGTGATGACCAGGTGCAGGACATCAGCCTGACACTGAAAAAAGGGGAAATTCTGGGAATTTACGGGTTGGTCGGTTCCGGCCGCTCTGAGTTCCTTGATCTGATTTTCGGCATCGAACACGCCGATAAAGGCACCATTAAAATTGGTGACCGGTTCCTCGATAAACACACCCCGAAAGATTCCATTAATGCCGGGATCGCCTATGTCACCGAAGATCGCAAAGACACCGGTCTGATGCTGGGCCGCTCCATCAATGAAAATATCAATATCGCCTCCTTTGGTGCCATCAGTACCGGCGGCTTTATTCATGACCGCAAAGAGCGCGCCCGCGCGGATGACATGATCACGCTGTTCAATGTCAAAACCCCGGATGCGGATCAGCTGGCCGGAAACCTCAGCGGCGGTAACCAGCAGAAAGTGGTTCTGGGGCGCTGGGCGCTGATCGAACCGGATGTGATGCTGCTCGATGAGCCGACACGCGGCGTGGATGTCGGTGCCAAGAAAGAAATCTATAAGTTTATGTCTGAGTTCGCCTTACAGGGCAAAGGCATTGTGATGGTCTCTTCTGAGCTGTCAGAAATTATCGGAATGAGTGACAGGATTATTGTTTTCCGTGACGGACGGATCGCCGGAGAGCTGACCGCCGCCACTGCCACCCAGACCGATTTAATGAAACTTGCGGTGTGATCTCACCCGCCAACGTATGCATGAATAAAGAGAAGTGACCATGAATACAACAAATACTGCACCCGCACCAGGGGTCTCATTTATCGCCCGTAACAAGAAAAACATGCACAAATACGGCATCATTCTGGCTTTCTTTGTGCTGTGTCTGATTGTGGCGGTTGTCGGTGAAGTTCAGGTCGCCCGCGGCGAATGGACGAATAACTACTTTCTGAGTCAGGACAACATGCTGATTATCCTGCGTCAGATTTCCATCAACGGTATTCTTGCCATCGGGATGACCTTCGTCATCATCACCGCCGGTGTTGACCTTTCCGTCGGCTCGGTACTGGCACTGAGCGGCATTGTGGCGGCGCGGTTTGCCACCAGCAATACCGGTCTGGCCATCGGCGATACCGCAAATGCCGTGATGCTTCCGATGATTATCGCGCTCGGTATCGGTATCATTTGTGGTCTGCTCAACGGAACCATTCTGGCGAGATTCAACCTTCAGCCGTTTATCGTCACCATGGGGATGCTGTCTGCGGCACGCGGTCTGACACTGCTGACCACTGACGGTAACCCGGTTTCCCAGCTCAACAGTGATTTCCGCTGGCTGGGTAACAGCTATATCCTGGATATCCCGGTACCGGTGGTGCTCCTGGCCGTTATCTTTATTCTCGCCTGGATCTTACTCAACAAAACCACGTTCGGCCGCTATGTGTATGCCGTCGGCGGCAACCCGAAAAGTGCCAGAACTTCCGGCATCAGCGTGATTAAAATTAAAGTACTGGTTTACACCTTGTGTGGTGCATTGGCCGGTATTGCAGGGCTGATTCTGACCGCCCGTACCGGCTCGGCACAAACCAGTGCAGGCAGCGCCTACGAGCTGGATGCGATTGCAGCGGTGGTTATCGGCGGCACCAGTATGGCCGGTGGCGTGGGTACTTTAGTCGGTACGCTGTTCGGTGTGTTAATTATCGGTGTGATGAATAACGGTCTCGACCTGCTGGGCGTGCAGTCGTATTACCAGCAGATTATCAAAGGTGCATTAATTGTTATCGCCGTACTTTTGGATCCGTCACGTAAGCAACACCGTGACTGATGGCAGTACCACGCGGATTCTTTAAGCCACAGGCTGAAGGATGAAGCGTAAAAAGACTATTACAACAGCAAAAAAACAATACCCTACACAATGAAGGAATGACCATGAAAAAACTGACCAAAATCGCTGCACTGACAGCCCTGATGATGGGCGGACAGGCATTTGCGGCACAGGATAATCCGGTGAAAATTGCCGTTCTGATGTACGGTATGAAAGCCGAATTTGTCCAGTTAATGGAAAAATCCGCAAAAGAACATCCGGCAGTGAAAAACGGTGAAGCGATCATCACAGTTTATGATGGCCGTTATGACCCGATGGTACAGAACAACCAGGCGGAAACCGCAATTCAGACCAAAGCCGACGCTATCATCATCAACCCGATGGATTATGAAGCGAATATCGACGTGGTCACCATGGCGAATGAGGCCAAAATCCCGGTTATCGTCACCAACGCCCGTCTGAACACCGACAAAATGACCGCAGAAGTGGTTTCTGATGATGTCCTCGGGGGCTATATGGAAGCCAAAGCGGTTCTTGAAAAAATGAACTGTGAAGGTAACGTGGTTATTATCGAAGGGCCGAAAGGCGGCAGCGGTGAAATTCAGCGCGGCGAAGGTAATGACAAAGCAATCGCAGAATGTGGTCCGGGTAAAGTGAAAGTGCTGGAGCGCAAAACCGCTAACTGGTCACGCGCGGAAGCGATGCCGCTGATGGAAAACTGGTTACAGAAGCACCGCGGTAAAATCGGCGGTGTTATTGCACAGAACGACGAAATGGCGCTGGGCGCGATTGAAGCTATCAAATCTGCCGGCCTGAATGTCAGTGACTTCTCTATCGCCGGTGTTGATGGTGTATCTGATGCGATCCGCTCTGTTCAGGACGGCGAAATGGTCTCCATTCTCCAGGACGCCAACGCACAGATGCAGGGTTCTATCGACCTGGCGATGAAAGCGGTCAAAGGCGACAAATACGAGCCTCAGTCCAAAATCTGGGTTCAGTATGCTGACCAGCTGGAATGGAATGACGGTAAAGACAAACGTTACGCGATTCCGTGGACTCAGGTCACCAAAGAAAACGCGCAGCAGTTACTGGATGCCCGTAAATAAATACATTAACGCCGTTTTCTGATGAAAGCGGCGTTTTTTTATCCGCAACATCCCCTGTCTGTATTGTTTTATAAACAATTAAAAAAGGCTATGTCCGGAAAGCGGCATGAACCACTGAATATCCCGCAACGCCGTTTTCATCCTTCCCCTCAGGATTATTCACCGTATGATAGTCTTATCTGCCGGATAAATTCGTGACATGAAATGATGGATGACAGAGAAAAGGCTATCGAAAAAGTCAGAAAGCTGATGTCTCTTGCCGAAAATGCCGGTAATGAGAATGAGGCGGCGAATGCCTTTTCAAAAGCGCGGATATTTATGAAAAAATACCGCCTTGAACTGTCTGATATCTATTCCGCAGAACCCGTACCACAGCCACCGCCCCGCCCGAAAACACCACCACGCCCGTTAACGCCGGAAGAACGGCACCGGGAAATGACACGTCTGAAGCAACAGGAAGAGCAACGGCTGCGGGAATTTCAGAAAGTGGCGGAACAGCAGCAGCAGCGGAAGCGGCAGAGAGAGCGGGAACAACAGGTACTGCGGGCATTTGAACGGCAGCAGGCCGGTATCCGGGAACAGAAACAACAGGCGCAGACACCGCTGCCGGAAACGCCGTCACAGGAGCCTGTTCAGCAACCCGTGAATCACATCCCCGGACAACCCCGCGAACCCGCTGAGCCGGTCTCGCAGTCTCTGCGCTCAGAATTTCTCACCATTCTGACCCGCAAACAACATATCCCGTTGTATATCATCGCGGTGATTATTGCTGTTTTTATTTTGTATATTCTCTTTTTTCAGTCATGACTCAGTGCCGGGGGTAATCCCCAGCATTTTCCGCGCCAGTGCATTCCAGGCCAGACAACTGCGGCTCTGATACCCTTTCACATTTGCCAGCGCGAGATCATAAGAGAGCACCGGGTCAGCCACACTGATGGCGGCAAGCCCGTCTGTCCGGTGAGCGCGCCACATGCTCTCCGGCAGCAGCGTCACCCCCACGCCGGCGCTGACCATCGCCATAATCAGATCCAGATGGTTACTCCTTCCTGCCACTACCGGTTTGTAATGATAAATACCACAGGCGTTACGGATAAGCTCATTGATGCGGAAATCTCCGGAAAACAGTACAAACTTTTCATCCGTTAATTCACGGAAACTCACCTGTTCTCTGATAGCCAGCGGGTGCCGGCTATTCACCAGCAGCATCAGGCGGTCGGTTGCAAAACGCTGTAAATCAAAACGGGTATCATCAAACGGCAGCATAACGGCCGCGGTTTCCACACTGCCTTCCGTCATTGCCTCTGACATCTGCTCTGTGCCAAGCTCCAGAATTTTCAGTTCCGCCTGCGGATGGCGGGTGCTGAACGCCATAATGATACCGGCAAAATACGTTGACGCGATAACCGGCGGTAATCCGACATTCAGGGTGCCGGTCAGCGGACCCGATTTATCCTGTAACGCCTTGTTCATACTGTTAAACTGCGCCAGGATGCGGGTCGCGTGATCAAACAGAATCGCTCCCTCGTCTGTCAGTCTGACGCCATCCGGTTCGCGGGTCAGTAATGTAAATCCCAGCTCATCCTCCAGCCGGAGAATACTGCGGCTGATGGCCGGTTGTGTCACAAACAAGGCATCCGCCGCCCGGCTGAACCCGTTAAGCTGCACCACTTCCGTAAAATAGCGCAATGTCCGTATATCCATGACCGTCACCTATTACCTTTTGTTATAGCTCCGATGAGTATATACCATTTCCTATTTCCGGTAATTACCGTTAAAACCATTCGTATTGTTAATCATTTAAGGCTGATAAATCAGCTACTGTATTACCGGAGAACACCATGACAAAAACAGTTACCGAACATGTACTGAGCCGCTTACAGGATTTAGGCATCCGCCATGTCTTTGGTGTCGCGGGGGATTTCGCTTTCCCGATTGAAGACGCCGTCTGCGAAAGCCGGACAATGCAATGGATGGGCAGCTGTAACGAACTGAATGCGGCGTATGCAGCTGACGGCTATGCGCGGGTTAACGGCATGGCCGCGCTTTCCACCACATTCGGGGTCGGGGAGCTGAGTGCCATCAACGGTATTGCCGGGTCTTATGCTGAAAATCTGCCGGTATTTCATCTGGTTGGTATGCCTGCCAGCGGGGTGCAAAACAGCGGCCGCCTGGTGCACCACACCTTAGGTAACGGTGATTTCAGTCTGTTTTATGAGCTGGGGCAGCGCCTTTCCTGCGCCCATGCCGTAATGACCCCGGAAAACTGTGTGGCAGAGACTGAACGCCTGATTACTGCTGCACTGCGTGAACGTCGTCCGGTCTATATCGGTTTTCCGTTTGATTACGCCACACAGCCGGTTCAGATACCGGAACACTTTACCATATCCGCACAACCGGTCAGTGATAACGTGGCGCTGACACAAGCTGTTAAAGCGATCAGCACAAAGCTGGCAGAAAGCCCATCCGCCTGTATCCTGCCTGGCATGCTGGCGGCACGTTCCGGACTGATTGATGACGTACAGGCACTTATCCGTCAGACCGGTCTGCCGTATGCCACTATGTTTATGGATAAGGCCATTATCAGTGAATCAGACCCGCATTACGCCGGGATGTATAACGGTCAGCTGATGAATCCGCAGGTCAGAGAGTTAGTGGAAAACAGTGACTGTATACTGGGGATCGGGGCAGTAATGACAGACTTTAACACCGGCGGTTTTACTGCCGATATCGCACCGGAAAAACGGATCTGCATAATGGCGGATCATGTCCGGGTCGGCGCGGCGGTGTACCAGAATGTCTGTATGCGTGATCTGCTGCCTGCTCTGATAGCTGAACTGCCGCACAGAGAGTGTTACATTCCGGCAGCGGCCGGGCTGGGTAAACCGGTGACGGAGGCCTCCGGTAACATTACTCCGCAGTATCTGTACCCGCGTTTTGAACAATTGTTCAGGAAAAACGATATTATCATCGCCGAAACCGGCACAGTTTCCATGGGACTCGGCTTTGTGCTGCTGCCGGAAGGTGCTCAGTTCCATAACCAAACGTTATGGGGTTCTATCGGCTGGGCAACACCTGCGGCATTTGGTGCAGCTGTTGCAGCGCCTGAACGCCGGCTTATCCTGATCACCGGAGAAGGTTCACATCAGCTGACCGCCCAGGAGATCTGTCAATTTGGACGTTTTGGTTTAAAACCGCTTATTTTTGTGCTGAATAATGACGGCTATCTGATTGAGCGTCTGCTGTGCAAAGATCCGGAGGCCGTTTACAACGATCTGCCGCAATGGCGCTATGCGCAACTGCCGCAGGCTCTGGGATGTGACAACTGGTATTGCCGCCGCGTCACCACCAGTACGGAACTGGATAATGCTATCCGGGAAGCAGAATCCGGCGATCGTGCCGCGTATATTGAAGTGGTGACAGAACGTTATGCCGCATCCGATCTGGCGGAAAAACTCGGTGAATCGGCAGCAACGCTTTATTCGTTTTAAATCGCCGGTAATCCCGGTGCCGTCTGCCCTTTGGCCTGAACCCGGTCACTTTGCCCGAGGCATCATTCATTAAATTTGCAGGACAAAAGTACGCCGGCTGCAATGACTGCAATAGTTAAAGAACGGGGAACCAAAAACGGCAAACCGGGTTTTAAGCAGGGTTAATAAAATGACGTCAGCGGATTAACAAGGTAGCCGGATACCCGTTACTCACAGATGAGTGGCGGGTATTCATTCGCAACAACACAGAAAGTATGTGAACAGATACCACACTGTTTTTACACTATTTTTTGTTATCCCTTCACCAGAATCACTTCTGTGCCGATCCGGCGCAACCCGGTCAGGCTCGCTTCAGGAATACCATCATCGGTAATAATAGTATCAATACGCTGGGTATCGATTATTTTATGCAGGCTGGAGCTGTTAAATTTACTGGAATCCGTAACCACCACAATGTGTCCGGCCACCTCACACATCCGCCGGTTGAGCCGGGCCTCATCTTCATTATGCGTACTGATGCCACGCTCAAGATCAATTGCATCCACCCCGAGAAACAGCATATCAAAGTGATAATTCTGCAACGACTGCTCCGCCTGATCCCCGTAAAAAGACAGAGACTGACGCCGCAGCTGACCACCGGTCATCAGCAGTTCCACACCGGGTGCTTCCAGCAGGGCATTCGCCACATTCATACCGTTGGTCATCACAATGGTATCCTGATGATGGCGCAACTGACGGGCGATTTCATAGGTCGTGGTACCGGAGTCCAGAATAACGCGCTGTCCCGGCCGGATAAGTTCGGCAGCCACCGCAGCAATATTGCGTTTGATGGTGGTGTGACGGGTGCTTTTATCTTCCAGTGACGGCTCGCTGACCGGTGCAACACCTTCACAAATCAGAGCGCCGCCGTAAGCACGCACCGCGATCCCCTGCTTTTCGAGGAAAGCAAGATCATTGCGGATAGTCACCGTGGAAACACGGAACTGCTGCGACAACTCATTGACCTGAACACTACCGCGGGCGCGCAGAAGCTGGATAATATGCTCACGCCGCCCGCTCGTTCCCATCACCCGGTTATCCGTCCCGGTATCCGGACTGTTCATGGTTTTATCCTTAATATACATTTAAAAAATCTTTCGTTTCATTTCGTTTTCCATATTAACGCTTTTCTTTATGCAGAATGCAAGCGCATAAAAAGGCTTAACACGACATGACTCAGGAATTAACTCTTTCATTATATTTCTTTTGTGATGAAGATCCGGATTTCACAACCTTTCATTTTGTTTTCTTTTTTCTCTATAGCAGTATGTTATTCAGACATCGAAACAAAAACAAACCATATCCGGCTGTAAGGAGAGGAAAGTGAAACTTTTAACTGATATCGTTGCCCGTCACAAACGGGGTGAGAAAACAGGGATTTATGCTGTCTGTTCTGCCCATCCGTATGTTCTTAAAGCAGCGGTATGTTTTGCCCGTGAACAACAGACGCCGTTACTGGTTGAAGCAACATCCAACCAGGTGGATCAGTTCGGCGGCTATACCGGCATGACCCCGGCGGACTTCCGTGACTTTATGCGGAAACTGGCGGATGAACATCACTTTCCCCGCGAACACCTGATCCTCGGCGGCGACCACCTCGGACCGAACCGCTGGCAGAATGAACCGGCTGAAGAAGCCATGAAAAAAGCCGATGAGCTTATCCGCACCTATGTTGCCGCCGGATTCAAAAAAATTCACCTCGATTGCAGTATGTCCTGTGCCGGTGATCCGGTGCCGCTGACCGATGAGATTGTCGCACAGCGCGCCGCCCGCCTGGCAGTGATTGCCGAAGACACCTGCGAAAAATATTTCGGCACCCGTGATCTGGTTTATGTGATTGGTACGGAAGTGCCGGTGCCGGGGGGGGCACACGAAGAACTGGACGAACTGGCGGTCACCACCCCGCAGGCGGCATCCGCGACCATAGCCGCGCATCAGCAGGCATTTGCACGGCATCAGCTCACTGATATCTGGCCGCGCATTACCGGACTGGTTGTGCAGCCGGGCGTGGAATTTGATCACAACAATGTCATTGATTATCAGCCGGAAAAAGCCCGCGCACTGAGTGAAATGGTCACACATCATGAACATCTGGTGTATGAGGCGCATTCCACTGACTATCAGACGCCACAGGCGCTCAGTCAGCTGGTTGATGACCACTTTGCGATTCTGAAAGTCGGTCCCGGCCTGACTTTTGCCCTGCGTGAAGCCCTGTATGCCCTTGCCGGTATTGAAGATGAACTGATTGCCCCGGCGGTACGTTCCGGGCTGCGTCAGGTGCTGGAAGATGTCATGCTGCAAAAACCGGGTTACTGGCAAAGTTACTATACCGGTGATGAACAGACCCGCCGCCTTGCCCGCAGCTACAGTTACTCTGATCGTATCCGCTATTACTGGCCTGATGACACCATCAGCGCAGCAGTGAGCCGCCTGCTGGAAAATCTGACTGAAAGTACGATTCCGCTGCCGCTGATCAGTCAGTATCTGCCGTTACAGTATCCGCTGGTACGTGCCGGAACCATTTCCGCCGCACCGGAAGAATTAATCATCGCACACATTCAGACTGTGCTGCGTCACTATCACAATGCCTGCCGATAAGAGCGAGAAACAGCCATGCCAAATATTGTGTTAAGTCGTATTGATGAACGGTTAATCCACGGACAGGTTGGTGTCCAGTGGGTGGGATTTGCCGGTGCCAATCTGGTACTGGTCGCCAATGATGAGGTCGCGGAAGATCCTCTGCAACAGAACCTGATGGAAATGGTGCTGACAGAAGGGATTGCTGTGCGTTTCTGGCCCCTGCAGAAAGTGATCGACAACATTCATAAAGCCGCCGACCGGCAGAAAATCCTGCTGGTCTGCAAAACCCCGGCAGATTTTCTGACACTGGTGAAAGGCGGCGTTCCGGTGGAACGCATCAACGTCGGCAATATTCACTATACCGAAGGCAAACGTCAGATTGCCAAAACAGTGTCTGTGGATGATGCGGATATCGCCGCTTTCCGCGGGCTTAACGAGGCCGGTGTCGCCTGTTACATCCAGGGCATACCGACAGAACCGGCGCAGGATCTGTTCAAACTGCTCTGAGGATACATGTATGGAAATCAGTCTGTTACAAGCTATCGCTCTCGGGCTGGTAGCCTTTATTGCCGGATTGGATCTGTTTAACGGACTCACGCACATTCACCGTCCGGTGGTGCTGGGGCCGGTGGTCGGTCTGATTCTCGGGGATCTCAATACCGGGATCCTGACCGGCGGGACACTGGAACTGGTCTGGATGGGGCTCGCACCACTGGCCGGTGCCCAGCCGCCGAACGTGATTATCGGTACCATTGTCGGCACCGCCTTTGCTATCTCCACCGGTGTCAAACCGGAAGTAGCGGTCGGCGTTGCGGTGCCGTTTGCCGTGGCGGTTCAGATGGGGATCACCTTCCTGTTCTCGGTGATGTCCGGTGTGATGTCCCGCTGTGACAAAATGGCCGCCAATGCGGATACCCGGGGTATTGAACGCATCAACTATCTGGCACTGCTGGCGCTCGGCACATTCTATTTTCTCTGTGCATTTCTGCCGATCTATTTCGGAGCGGATCACGCCAAAACCCTGATTGATGTTCTGCCTGCACGGTTAATTGACGGGCTGGGTGTCGCGGGCGGCATTATGCCTGCCATCGGGTTTGCCGTTCTGCTGAAAATCATGATGAAAAATGCCTACATTCCTTATTTCATTCTGGGATTTGTCGGCGCCGCCTGGCTTCAGCTGCCGGTTCTGGCTATCGCCGCAGCCGCTCTGGCGATGGCAATGATCGATTTTGTCCGCAAACCGGCAGAACGCGAACCGGCACAACAGTCACACGAGGAATTTGAAGATGGCATCTGAAAAAAATCATTCATCTGCCGCAGAAGCGGAAACCTTACTGCCAGCGGATTGTAACCAGGATGTGTATGAAGACCAGAGCACCGGCGCGGAACTGACCCGCAAGGATATCAACAGAGTCGCGTGGCGCTCCCTGCTGTTACAGGCATCCTTTAACTATGAGCGGATGCAGGCGGCGGGCTGGCTGTACGGGCTGCTGCCCGCACTGAAAAAAATCCATACTAATCAGCGTGATCTGGCGCGATCCATGAAAGGCCATATGGGATTCTTCAATACCCACCCTTTCCTGGTAACCTTTGTTATCGGCATCATCCTGGCGATGGAACGTTCCAAACAGGATGTAAACAGTATTCAAAGCACTAAAATCGCCGTTGGTGCGCCGCTGGGCGGGATAGGCGATGCCATGTTCTGGCTGACCCTGCTGCCTATCTGCGGCGGGATTGGTGCGAGTCTCGCGTTGCAGGGCTCCATTCTCGGTGCGGTGGTCTTCCTGGTGATGTTTAACGTCGTGCATTTCGGGCTGCGTTTCGGCCTGGCGCACTATGCTTACAGGATGGGGGTTGCCGCCATTCCGCTTATCAAGGCCAACACCAAAAAAGTCGGCCACGCGGCCTCTATTGTCGGGATGACGGTGATCGGTGCCCTGGTGGCGACCTATGTGCGGCTCTCGACTACACTGGAAATTACCGCCGGTGATGCGGTGGTGAAATTACAGAGTGATGTGATTGATAAGCTGATGCCCGCCTTCCTGCCGCTGGTCTATACCCTGACTATGTTCTGGCTGGTGCGCCGTGGCTGGAGCCCGCTGCGTCTGATCGTGCTGACCGTGGCACTGGGTATCATCGGCAAATTCGCCCATTTCCTGTAATAAGAGGAGCAACTGATGCCGGGAATTATTTTATGTGGTCACGGGGGCTTTGCCTCCGGGCTGGAAAAAGCCATGTTACAGATTATCGGGGAGCAGGAGGATTTCGCGGCTGTTGATTTTCCGGCAGAATCCACCACCGCCCGTCTGACACAGGAACTGGAAGCCGCACTGGCGCTGATGTCACACTGTGACAGTGTGATTTTCCTGACTGATATCCTCGGCGGCACGCCGTTCCGTGTGGCGGCCACGCTGTCACAGGGACGGGAAGATCGCGAAGTGATCACCGGCACCAATCTGCAGCTGCTGCTGGAAATGGCACTGGAGCGGGATTCTCTTTCACCGGCTGATTTCCGCCGCGAAGCGCTGGCCTGCGGCCACCGCGGATTAACCAGCCTGACGGACGAATTACAGCGCGAACGCTGCTGTGAAACAGAGGACGAAGGCATATGATTCAGCAAATCCGCGCCCGCCGTGTACTGACCGGATACGGCTGGCGGGAAAATCAGGCAGTAATGGTGTCAGATGGTATCATTACTGCCATCACGCCGCTGGCGGCAAAAGAAACACAGTTTGATGCAGAGCAGCTCTGCCCCGCCTACATTGATACCCATGTCCACGGCGGACAAGGTATGGATGTGATGGATGATAACCCGCAGGCGCTGCAAACCATTGCCGCATTCAAGGCACAACAGGGGGTCGCTGCCTGGCTCGCCACCACCGTGACTGCCCCGCTGCCGGATCTGCGCAGCACTCTCGCGCGGATCGCCCGTTACTGTCAGCAGCAGACCACCACCGGACCGGTGGCGGAAGTGCTCGGCAGTTATCTGGAAGGCCCTTATTTCACGCCGCAGAACAAAGGCGCGCACTCTCCGGAGCTGTTCCGTGAACTGCAAATCAGTGAGCTGGACACACTGATTGCGGATGCGGAAGGCACACTGAAAGTGGTCGCGCTGGCACCGGAAAAACCGGATGCGCTGAATGCCATCCGTCACCTGAAACAATGCGGGCTGAATGTGATGCTCGGCCACAGTGCCGCCACCTATGAGCAGACACTGGCGGCACTTGATGCGGGAGCTGACGGGCTGGTTCACTGTTTCAACGGCATGACCGGCCTGCATCACCGCGAACCGGGTATGGCGGGCGCAGGATTATCCGACCCGCGCGCCTGGCTGGAACTTATCGCTGACGGGCATCATGTGCACCCGGCAGTGATGCGGATTGTCTGTCAGTGCGCCGCACACCGCACGGTGCTGATCACCGATGCCATGCGGGCGGCCGGACAACCGGACGGCATTTATGATATCTGCGGCCATGATGTCACCATGAAAGCGGGTATTGTCCGGACGGCCTCAGGCGGCCTGGCGGGCAGTACCCTAGCACTGGATGACGCGGTCAGCCGGATGATTACGGATACCGGTACGCTGCCGGAAACCGCTATCCGCATGGCTTCCCTGCAACCGGCACAACTGCTGGGGATCACCGCAACACACGGCAGTATTTCCCCGGGAAAACGGGCACATTTCAATGAACTGGATAGTGACTGGCGGGTAACACAAACCTGGATCCGCGGGCAGCCGGTCCGCTGATTTCCTTTCATTCTGAGGTGCGGATCTCTCCGTACCTTTCTTTTCCTTATGTTTATCCGCCGGAATTTTTTATATAACCATCTAATAAACAACAGCTTAATCATTTCACTTGTGGTGTAAATCACACTTTTCGTTTTCTTTTCATTACTGCATTGATCCTTCGTTTTCCTTCCTGTAAATTGAAATGAAACCTCAAAACGAAACCAACCGAAAGGTAATGACGGATCGGGTGATCTTTTGATTCATTTCACTTTCGGCTGAACGTCATGTAAAGGATGAAGCTATGCACGACCCTCTTTCTGCCGCCACACCCCGCTATTCCACCTGGACGGAAACGGAGATCCGCCAGCAACCTGATTGCTGGATGAGTGCATTACACTCAATCGACTCACAACGCGCACAGCTGGATGCTTTTCTCGCGCCGCTGCTGGCACAGGACAACCTGCGCATCATTCTGACCGGAGCCGGAACCTCCGCCTTTATCGGCGAAATGATTTCCCCTGTACTGCGCCGCCTGACCGGCAAAAGCGTCAGCGCGATCCCGACAACGGATATTGTCACCAATCCTGCGGATTACCTGCCTGAACAGCAGCCGGTACTGCTGGTTTCTTTTGCCCGTTCCGGTAACAGCCCGGAAAGTGTTGCTGCATTTGACCTCGCCAACCAGTGTATTGCCCGCTGCTCTCATCTGGTGATCACCTGTAATAAAGACGGGAATCTGTACCAGAGAGTACAGGACAGTAATAACGGTTTTGCCCTGCTGATGCCGCCGCAGACCAATGACAAAGCTTTTGCCATGACCAGCAGCATCACCTCAATGATGTGCAGCTGCCTTGCCGCCCTTGCACCGCAGACTTTCAGCACAGATCGTTTTGCCGTTGTGGCACAGCGGGCACGGGATATTCTCGCAGCGCATGGCAGCAGTGAACAGATTCTGCCGGGCAATAATACCTTTAAGCGTGTGGTTTACCTCGGCAGCGGCAGCTTCCAGGGACTGGCCCGTGAATCCGCCCTCAAATTGCTGGAACTGACCGCCGGACAAATTGCCGCCTTTTATGATACCCCGACCGGCTTCCGCCACGGCCCGAAATCACTGGTTGACGGCGATACCCTGGTGGTTGTGTACATCTCAAACCAGCCTTACACCCGTCAGTATGATTTGGATCTGCTGGCCGAACTGCGCCGCGACCGGATCGCCAAACAAGTCGTGGCGATCGCGGATCTGCCGGATGACGCCATCAGTGCCGGGGCACATTGCTATCTGCCTGCCGGTGACGCGCTCAGCGACACAGAACTGCTGTTCTGTTTCCTGCCGTATGCACAGTTATTTGCCCTCAGTCAGTCTGTCAGAACCGGCATCACACCGGATACCCCTTCTGCCAGCGGGACTGTTAACCGCGTTGTTCAGGGCGTGATTATTCATCCCCGGGATGACCAGAACACAGGAGCGTAATCATGGGGATCATCTCAACCAAATATCTGCTCGCACATGCACAGACCAACGGCTATGCCGTTCCGGCGTTTAATATCCATAACGCCGAAACTATTCAGGCCATTCTGGAAGCCTGTGCGGAACTGCGGGCACCGGTTATTCTGGCGGGCACACCGGGCACCTTTAAACACATCAGTTTCCCGGAAATCTATGCGCTGTGTGACGCGTATTCCCGCTCATTTTCCATGCCGGTTGCTCTGCATCTTGACCATCACGAAACCCTTGATGACATCCGCACCAAAGTCGGCCAGGGCGTGCGCAGTGCCATGATCGACGGCAGCCATTTCCCGTTTGAGGAGAATGTCGCGCTGGTGAAATCCGTGGTGAATTTCTGCCACAGTCAGGATTGCAGCGTGGAAGCGGAGCTCGGCCGCCTCGGCGGCGTCGAGGATGATATGGATGTGGATGCGGAAAGTGCCTTTCTGACATCCCCGGATGAAGCGCGCCGTTTTGCGCAGCTGACCGGCATCGACAGTCTGGCGGTTGCCATCGGTACGGCTCACGGCCTGTATACCAGCCGCCCGAAAATCGATTTTGCCCGGCTGGAGAAAATCCGCAATATCACAGATATCCCGCTGGTGCTGCACGGCGCGAGTGACGTGCCGGATGCAGATGTCCGCCGCACCATCGAACTGGGTGTGTGTAAAGTCAATGTCGCCACCGAGCTGAAAATCGCCTTTGCCGGGGCTGTCCGCGCCTGGTTTGCGGAGAACCCGGACGGCAATGACCCGCGCTATTACATGCGGGTCGGCATGGATGCGATGAAAGCGGTTGTCCGTGATAAAATCAGGGTCTGTGGTGCGGAAGGTCAGCTTCTGTAACCCGTCAGGCGGTACTGTGTTCCCCCGCAGTGCCGCCTTTTTCATCTGCGAAAAAACAATAAAAAACAACAATAAAAAATACTGTCCCGTAACACCCCTTAACCAATAAATTATAAAGAAGCTGAGGAGTACTCTACGATGTCGCAGGAAAAATCTTTTAAATCAAAGCTATGGGAATTTTTTCAAAGTCTCGGGAAAACCTTTATGTTTCCCGTCTCATTACTGGCTTTCATGGGGTTATTACTCGGGATAGGCAGTTCAGTCACCAGTCCTTCCGCTATCAGCAGTTTTCCGTTTCTCGGTAATGAATTTGTCCAGCTGACCTTCGGCTTTATGGCAATGGTCGGCGGTTTTGCCTTTACCTATCTGCCGGTGATGTTTGCGATGGCCATTCCGTTCGGCCTGGCAAACCGCAATAAAGCCGTCGGCGCATTTGCCGGATTTGTCGGCTATATGCTGATGAATATGAGCATCAATTATTATCTGACCGTCACCCACCAGCTTGCCGATCCGGCTATGATGAAGCAGGTCGGGCAATCCGTGGTGCTCGGCATTCAGACGCTCGAAATGGGTGTCCTGGGCGGGATTGTGGTCGGTGTTATCACTTATTTTCTGCATGAGCGTTTCCAGGACATGGTTCTGCATGATGCTTTCGCGTTTTTCGGCGGCATCCGTTTTGTGCCGATTATCACCGCGCTGACCCTGTCTCTTGTCGGCCTGGCAATTCCGTTCCTGTGGAAATATGTGGCAATGGGGATTGCCGGGATCGGCCATATTATTCAGAGCACAGATGTTTTCGGCCCGTTCCTGTACGGTGTCGGCGTGCTGTTGCTCAAGCCGTTCGGGCTGCATCATATTCTGCTGGCGATGGTACGTTTTACCCCGGCCGGGGGCACGGAATTTGTTGACGGCTATGAAGTCGCCGGAGCACTGAATATCTTCTATGCCGAACTGAAAGCCGGGCTGCCGTTCAGTCCGCATGTCACCGCCTTTCTGTCACAGGGCTTTATGCCAACCTTTATCTTTGGTCTGCCGGCGGTAGCTTATGCTATCTACCGCACCGCGAAACCGGAGAACCGTCCGGTAATCAAAGGATTATTACTGTCCGGGGTACTGGTTTCCGTGGTGACCGGAATTTCCGAGCCGATTGAGTTCCTGTTCCTGTTTATCGCACCGGTGCTCTATATCTTCCACATTATTATGTCCGGCCTTGCCCTGCTGGTGATGGCACTGCTCGGCGTGACTATCGGTAACACTGACGGCGGGATTCTGGATCTGCTGATCTTCGGCATTATGCAGGGGACAGCGACCAAATGGTATCTGGTGTTCCCGGTCGGAATTATCTGGTTCGCTATCTACTTCTTTGTCTTCCGCTGGTACATTCTGAAGCATGATGTCAAAACACCGGGCCGTGAAGATGCTGCTGACGGTGCCGCACAAGCCGTGGAGGCCAACACGAAAGCACGCGGCAAAGCCAGATATGATCACAACCTGATCCTCACTGCCCTGGGCGGCAAAGAGAATATTGATTCCCTTGATAACTGTATCACCCGTCTGCGTCTGGTGGTGAAAGATATGGATAAGGTGGATCAGAAAACCCTGAAAGAAGCCGGTGCCCTCTCCGTTGTGGTACTGGATGCCCACAGTGTGCAGGTGATTATCGGCCCGCAGGTGCAGAGTGTGAAATCCGGCATTGAAGCCTTAATTTAACAGGAACTGAGCATGTACAATTTTGATGAAATAATTGAGCGCAAAAGTGACCGCTGCCGGAAATGGGATTATCAGTATGTCTGCTCCCGCTTCGGGGATGTCCCGCAGGATTTCATTCCGCTGTGGATAGCCGATATGGATTTCAAATCCCCGCCGGCGGTAATTGAGCGGTTCACACAGGTAGCGCAGCACGGTACCTTCGGCTACACCTGGTGCTTTGATGAATTTTATGACGCTGTTGTCCGTTTCCAGGCACAACGCCATCAGGTTACCGTTAAGCAGGAGTGGGTGACTCTCAGTTACGGTACCGTTTCCACCCTGCACTATCTGGTGCAGGCATTCTGCCGGCCCGGCGACTGTGTGATGATGAATACGCCGGTGTATGACCCGTTTGCCCATGCGGTGACCCGGCAGAGTGTTACGGTGCTGACCAATCCGCTGGTGGCGCGTGATAACCGCTATCATCTTGATTTTGATCATATTGAGGCGCAGATGCGCGAACACCGGCCGAAAGTCTGGTTGTTCTGCTCGCCGCACAACCCGTCCGGTCGTATCTGGACGGCAGCAGAGATAAAACAGGTGTCTGATTTATGTCTGCAATACGATGTGCTGCTGGTGATTGATGAAGTGCATGCTGAACATGTGCTGTACGGCAGCTTTACCGGCTGTCTCCGCCCGGGATGTGCGGCTCCGGAGAATCTGATCCTCCTGACTTCACCGAATAAAGCCTTTAACCTCGGCGGGCTGAAAACCTCTTACAGCATCATTCCGGATCCGGCACTGCGGGCACAATTCCGCCGTCAGCTGGAGAAAAACTCGATTACTTCACCTAACCTGTTCGGAGTATGGGGAATTATTGAGGCCTATAACAACAGTACTGACTGGCTGGATGAGCTGAACCACTATCTGAGAGGCAATGCGGATTATCTGACTCAGGCCGTGGCGGATTATTTCCCGGACTGGCAGATGATGCAGCCGGAGTCCTCCTACCTGGCCTGGATTAATATCAGTGCCACCGGCCGCACAGCGACTGATCTGACACATTATTATGCCCGTCAGAGCGGCGTGGTGGTTGAGGACGGCAGTCATTATGTGGCGGATGGTGAACAGTATCTGCGGATTAACTTCGGCACCCCGCGGGCACTGCTGGCAGAGGCAGTAAAACGTCTGAAAAACGCCGGATAGCAGAAAAAAATTGGCGACCTTGCTGTATTCCGTCAACAGGGCCGCCATAATTACCGATGTTTTACCTTGTACTAACAACACTTAACTACTCTGATTTGTCATGCATACTTCAGTGAAAATCCATTTTCATCAGAGCGTCGGGGCATGACACCTGTCAGCTCTTACTTCCGTGTAACGGCAAATTCCTTTTACCGTTCCCTTCCCGAGGGTAAATCCTTTTATTACCTGTGGTGATAAAGCACAGAATCCCTGATAATACATCCGTGTGGTAAGTCCGTTTACACCGGACAACCTTGTCCGGTAACATCCGTTTATGTCCCTGGGGGATATATCCGTTATCCCGCTAAATCATTAAAAAATAGTTCCTTTATTTTTTAAGATAAAAACGTGTTAGCCTGGTTATATTCGCATCCTTGCGGGCATATTGACTTATAACAGTCCGGTTATAAGAAACATCTGTAATAACTGCAATTTTTTAATATTTCAGTGGTATACCTGAATGTTAATTTATAATCCACACTCAGCATGGTCATTATAAAATAACATTTCGACACTTCATTAAAACTGAGAATAATAACGTGAACACAATTTCAATTTACATTTAAAAAATTCAAAGGCCAATAAGAAAATACTCAATTTAAGGTAGGTCATGTATTTCTGTTACGCAAAGCAAACATGAATCATGTCCCTTATTACGGCTAAAGATTATCATCACAAAATATATCGTCAATAAGAAATGGACTAGCTTTATGCGTAAATAGTCTGTTTTTTCACCGCGATTACTTCTATTAGTATTTCTTCTTCTTCCGTTAATGATATAAAAGAACGACCACTCACACAGTGACGATATAAAATTCCGAGTTACAACAAAATGCAGATAAAAACACCAACTGGTATGTCATATAGTTATTTTGATAAAATTTAAGGCCAAATTATTTCTTATGACAATTCTGCGTTTTTAGGATAATACTCATCTCATGTACAAACGATGTTTTTATCAAATCATACACAACCAATTGATTATAATAAAAATACATCCTGTTTTTCTGTGTTGTACTTTTTTGAAAAGAGCAATAACATCGCTATACGATAACAAAAACACAACAAAAATTCATTAATTTAAATAACCACTAAACGTGAAATTACGTAATCCTTTTTTACCTCAGCCTGTTTATTTAAGATAATAATACACTTTTAATTGATACACGTTATTTAATAAACTAATTCCTAATATATTTTCATTAGTTAAAAATGGAAATATCTTATTTAAATACCCTTTAATTAACGTGATGGTCTTTCCGGAAAACATTATATGCCACGTAATCTTCTCCCGGAAGCCGGTTCCGGCCGGTGCTATTATCACTACCGTTTCATTATCAAAATGAGATGATATCATTCTCATACTGCGCAAATCCTGTTTGCACCTCTTTTCATCCGTCCGGCTGACCGGTACGGAAAGCCATTCGCAAATCTCCGGTGATACATTTCACAAATCACAGATGATTTAAGAGATCACTCACATTTTTATTTCTTTGTCGCGCCGCTGGTTCGGTTATTGCTTTATTCCCTGTACCAAACGATCCGCTGAGGCCGACGTATGACCTCTCATTCCATTTATTATAAAGGAGAGAAGGATGTCAGATCTCAATCATCCAACCTCTGATCTAATCTATCAGCTGGACGATAAGCCCCCGTTTTTACAGGCTCTTCTTGGTGCAATTACCCATTTATTAGCCCTGTTTGTTCCGATGGTCATGCCCGCTCTGATTGTGAGCAAGGCCCTGGATTTATCTGCCGATACCACGGCCTATCTGGTTTCTATGGTGATGATTGCCTCAGGAATCGGCACCTGGATACAGGTTCACCGCTACGGGCCGATGGGCTCCGGCCTGTTATCCATTCAGTCCGTTAACTTTTCATTTGTGACTGCCATGATTGCCATCGGTACCGCCATGCGCAGTGACGGAATTCATGAAGAACTGATTTTATCCTCCCTGCTCGGTGTCTCTTTCGCCGGTGCTTTCCTGGTTGTCGGTTCCTCTTTTGTGCTGCCTTATCTGCGCCGGATAATTACCCCGACTGTCAGCGGTGTAGTGGTGCTGATGATCGGCCTGAGTCTTATCAAGGTCGGGATCATCGATTTCGGCGGCGGATTCTCCGCCAAATCAGCCGGCACATACGGCAACTATGAAAATATCGGCGTGGGATTACTGGTTTTGCTGGTGGTGATCGGCTTTAACTGCTGTAAAAGCCCGCTGCTGCGGATGGGCGGCATCGCCATTGCGTTGGTGACAGGCTACATTGCCTCGCTGTTTCTTGGTCTGGTGGATTTCAGCACCTATCAGAACATGGCATTTATTACCGTGCCGGTGCCGTTTAAATTCGGTTTTTCATTTAATTTCACTCACTTCCTGGTGGTGGCCATTATTTATATCCTCAGTGTGCTGGAAGCCGTCGGTAACCTGACGGCGACGGCCATGGTATCGAACCAGCCGATTAAAGGTGAGGTGTATCAGAACCGGCTGAAAGGCGGTGTGATGGCGGATGGTGTGGTTTCTGTTATCGCGTCAGCCCTCGGTTCACTGCCGCTGACCACCTTTGCCCAGAATAACGGGGTGATCCAGATGACCGGCGTTGCTTCCAGCTATATCGGACGCTTTATTGCGGTGATCCTTGTTTTCCTCGGCCTGTTCCCGGGAATCAGCTGGTTCTTTACCACCATTCCGGCACCGGTACTGGGCGGAGCAATGACACTGATGTTCTCCATGATTGCCATTGCCGGGCTGCGCATTATCATTTCCAACGGACTGCGCCGCCGCGAAACCCTGATTGTGGCGACATCGCTGGGTCTGGGACTGGGTGTTTCCTATGATCCGCAGATTTTCAGCATCCTGCCGCCATCATTATATATCCTCGCCGAAAACCCGATTTGTGTCGGCGGTCTGACTGCCATTATCCTGAACCTGCTGATCCCGATCGGACAGCCGCGCGGTGCGGCCAATGAGGAAGAGCCGGAAGCCATGCCGGATATCCCGGATGCAGAGCGCGACCTGCCGGATATGGCAATGAGCGCGGAGAACAAGCGGGTTATCTGACCGTACTGATTTCTTCCCGTAAAAAAACCGCGATAACTATCAATTATCGCGGTTTTGTTTTTACTGTTGTCTGTTATGCGTTACTGACCATTGCCTGCGGTGACTGAGCCTGTTCATCAAACATACTCAGCATCTCGCGGGCGGCCCGGCGACCGGCGGCCATTGCGGTGACCACCAAATCCGCCCCGTGTACCGCATCACCGGAGGCAAAAATTTTCGGGTTGGTGGTCTGATTGCTCATACGGCCATTGCCGCCGGTTTTAATTTGTCCCCATTTATTCAGCTGAACATTATAACCACTGAGCCACGGCATCGGATGAGACTGGAAACCGAACGCCATAATCAGCACATCCGCGTCAAGGATAAATTCAGAACCTTCCACCGGCTTCGGACGGCGGCGGCCATCCGGCCCCGGCTCACCAAGCTGGGTGCGGATAAGCCCGATACCGCTGACTGCTCCCTGCGCATTGCGGTCAATAAACTGCGGCTGCACATTATAGAGTAATTCCGCACCCTCCTCACGGGCATTGACCACTTCTTTCTTTGAGCCCGGCATACTGGCCTCATCACGGCGGTAGGCGCAGATAACACTCTCGGCACCACGGCGGACAGCCGTACGCACACAGTCCATCGCAGTATCACCGCCGCCGAGTACCACGACCTTTTTCCCTTCCGCATCAATCCACGGGTATTCATCCGCTACCGGCAGCCCCATCACTTCACGGGTACTGGCGATAAGGAACGGCAGCGCCTGCACCACGCCCGGGGAATCCTCATGCTCCAGCCCGGCTTTCATCATGCCGTAGGTTCCGACGCCCAGCAGCACCGCGTCATATTCACTCATCAGGCGGCTGAACGGGATATCTTTGCCGATTTCACAGTTCAGATGAAAGGTGATCCCCATGTCCGTGAAAATCTGACGCCGCTGTGCCATCAGTTGCTTGTCCAGCTTAAACGGCGGGATCCCGAAGGTCAGCAGTCCGCCGATTTCCGGATGACGCTCAAACACTTCCGCTTTCACCCCGGCGCGGGTCAGCACATCCGCACACCCCAGCCCGGCAGGACCGGCACCGATAATCGCAACCCGCTCTGTGCGCGGAACCACATCCTCCGCCACTGACGGACGCCAGCCCATCTCAAAAGCGGTATCAGTGATATAGCGTTCAATATTCCCCACCGTCACCGCCCCGCCATGGTTACGCAGTGTACAGCGGCTTTCGCACAGTCTGTCCTGCGGGCAGACGCGGCCGCAGATTTCCGGCAGTGAACTGGTGGCGTTACTCAGCTCCGCCGCCTCAATAATTTTGCCTTCACGTACCAGGCGGACAAAATCCGGAATAGAATTGTGCAGCGGGCATGACAGGTTACACATCGCCTTTTGTGAACAATACAGGCAGCGCTCACTTTCATACCCGGCACACTGTTCATTCAGTCCGATATAGATTTCGCCGAAATGATTTTTGCGCAGTGCCGCACTCTGTTTCTGTGCCCCTTCACGCGGCGGACGTTTGAGGATCTCAAAACGGATCTCCGACTGACGCGCCCGGTTGTATGCTCCTGTAGCTGCCTGCATCAGACGGTCATTGCGCAGGAGCACCAGTTTATGTTCATCCAGGATGCTGAGTGCGTTGGTCGGGCAGTTGGCCACACATGCGGGTGACCCGCCGGTGGTATCACATAAATCGCACTTCTGTGCCAGTTCGAGCGAGTGATCAAACGTCATCACCATTTCCATCGCCCCGAACGGGCAGACCAGCACACAGCTTTTACAGCCGATACATTTCTCCTGATCCAGTTTGACAATGTTGTCCGCCACATACAGGGCATCCACCGGGCAGGCGGCCGCACAAGGGGAATCTTCACACTGACGGCAGGTGACAGCCACGCTGTCATTCTCTTTGAACATGACGCGGATACGGGGGGCGTAATCACGGCTGTCATGTGGCCAGTGGTGATCATTATGCGCGACAACGCAGGCAATTTCGCAGGCGTGACATCCGATACATTTCCGGCTGTCCGCAACTATACATTTGTTCATGTTCACCTATCGCTTTCCGGGTTTTCAGTGTTGGTAACCATGCAATAACCGGACTCACTTGTCCCTTCTTTGTCTGTTTTATGGTCATTTTGCGGGTCGGATCAAATTCTGCAGATGCAGGAAAGCAATAACACACGCGCAACAGGGCTACCGGATTTTTTTTACTTTAACTGGGTGCGGGATTTGTTTTTTTGACCTGACGCGGTCTTAAGCGGAATAAAAAAAATTGAATCGTATCAGCTGACAGCAGACGCTTCCGTTAAAGAAGCGTCTGTGAATACCCGGTATTCATCTGAACCGCTCAGACACCCGGTGCCACGGCCAGGCCGATAAATAACCCGGCAATAGTCGCACTCATCAGGTTGGATAATGTCGCCGCCAGCAGTGCGCGGATCCCCACACGGGCGATATCAGATGCCCGCTCCGGCGCAACCGCACTGAACGCCCCGACCACCACCGCAATCGAGCCGAAGTTGGCAAAACCGCATAAGGCAAAGGAGATCACCGCAATGGTTTTGGCATCCAGCGTACCGTCCTGTAAATGCGGGGAGAAATCCACATACGCCACGAACTCGTTAATCGCCAGTTTTTCACCGATCAGACTACCCGCCAGGGCAACGTGCTCACTGCTCACGCCCATCAGATAAGCCAGTGGTGAGAAAATATAGCCGAACAGGCTTTGCAGGCTGATCCCTTCAAAGCCCAGAATACCGCCGAGACCGCCAATCAGCCCGTTAATCAGGGCAATCAGTGCCACAAACGCCAGCACCACAGTCGCCACGCCGACAGCAATTTTCAGCCCGAGCATCGCTCCGCCAGCTGCGGCTTCAATAATGCTGGCAGGCCGTTTTTCACTGAAGGATATTTCGGTAAATTCCACCGTGGATGCCTGCGTTGCCGGGCTTAACATCCGGGCAAACAGGATCCCTCCGGGAATCGCCATCAGGGAAGCCGCCAGCAGATATTCAATCGGCACGCCCAGCCCGGCGTAACCCACCAGCATCGACCCGGCAATAGAGGCCATGCCGCTGCAAATTACGGTGAATAATTCATTATTATTCATCCGGCTGACAAACGGTTTCAGTACCGCCGGTAACTCATTCTGACCAAGGAAAATGGTGGTCACCGCTGCAAAGGATTCTATCTTGCTGATCTTCATGGTCTTCTGGAAGACATACGCCAGAATATTGATCACCCAGCGCATAATGCCGATATAATATAAAATCGCTATCAATGAGGTGATAAAGATAATGGCGGGCAATACACGGAACGCAAAGATAAACCCGGCACCATCAAATAACACATCCATTTTCGGGCCGACCAGGCTGCCGAAAATAAAGGCACTGCCCGCATCACTGTAGGCAATCACATTGTTCACGCCCGACGCGATGGTCTGAATAAACCATTTCCCCGCCGGGATATACAGCATGATGGCACCGAGTGCCACCTGTAACAGCAGTGCCGCACCGACAGTGCGCAGACTGATTTTCCGCTTATTTACCGAAAAGAGAAATGCTATCAGTAATAAGACGCCGATCCCCGCCAAACTCCGTAATAAATCCATAATCCGGCCCCATAGTTATTATACTCATCAGTTGTATGCTGCAATGCCCGGTAAAGACTGATCGGGAGATCAGCACCTTACCGGGTCATGTGTTTCATCAGTTGTTATGACCGGTAACCGGTCAGCCGCTTACAGTTGCTGGTAAGCGGAAGCGATACGGGCAGCCAGTTTCGCGTTATTAAATACCAGCTCAATGTTGGAGTTCACGCTGTTACCACCGGTCAGTTCCGCCACGCGGGCCAGCAGGAACGGCGTACTTGCTTTGCCGTTAATGCCCTGCTCATCCGCTTCGCGCACAGCCTGTGCGATCGCGCTGTTAATCGTTTCTTCCGGCATAGCAAACTCATGCGGGATAGGGTTGGCAATCACCATACCGCCGTTCAGACCGGTCGCCCACTTGGCGTGCAGTGCTTTTGCCACGTTTTCCGGCGTTTCCATGCGGATGGTGACCGGGAATTCACTTTCACGGCAGAAGAATGCCGGTAATTTGTCGGTCTGGTAGCCGACAACCGGTACACCATAAGTTTCCAGATACTCTGTGGTCAGCCCCAGATCCAGAATGGATTTGGCACCGGCGCAGACAACCGCCACATTGGTCTGTGCCAGTTCCTGTAAATCCGCTGAGATATCAAACGTATGTTCCGCACCGCGATGTACCCCGCCGATCCCGCCGGTGGCAAAAACAGCAATCCCGGCCATTTCCGCGATAATCATGGTGGAGGCAACGGTCGTCGCGCCGTGAATACCCTGAGCAATCACAAACGGCAGGTCGCGGCGGCTCACTTTCATCACGTTGTGGCCTTCTTTACCGAGCATCTCAATCTCGTCATGAGACAGACCCGCTTTCATGCGGCCGTTAATCACCGCAATCGTTGCCGGGACAGCACCGTTATCGCGGATACGCTGTTCAACTTCCAGCGCCATTTTCACGTTGTCCGGATATGGCATACCGTGAGAAATAATGGTGGATTCCAGTGCCACAACCGGTTTTTTCTCCGCGAGCGCCTGTGCTACCTCAGGGGAAATATCCAGATATTCTGCGTTCAGTTGTTGAGTTTTCATGCTTGTGATTCCATTAGTTTGTGAACACTGTCTTTTGACAGACCGGGATTATTTGTCAGCTCGCTGGCGAGCGTCAGGGCGGAACAGCCCTGGGAAAAACGGATACTCTGTGACAGCGGCTCACCTTCGAGCCAGCAGCGGGCAAGGCCTGCCATCATGGCGTCGCCGGCACCGGTCACATTGACAATGTGGACACTGAACGGTTTCGACCAGCCGGTTTCACCGCCCTCCTCGCTGTAATAAACACCCTCACCGCCCATACTCAGGGCAATGCGCTGTACCCCCTGCTCATGCAGTGCATTCGCGGCGCGCACCACATCCTGCTTATTTTCCACTTTGATACCGGTGAGAATTTCCGCCTCAAAGCGGTTCGGTTTCAGGGTGTGGATGTGGCTGAGCCACGGCTTGATTTTGTTTGCTTTGAACGCGGAAACAGTATCGACAAAGACCGGTACATTTCCCGCATTGGTAAACAGCCACTCCAGCGCGCCTTCTGACAGGTTACAGTCCGCCACCAGCACACCGGCATGCCGGATCAGGTCACGGGAGGTCGCCAGTAACGCGGGGGTCAGTTTTTCCAGGATACGCATATCATTGATGGCGGTGATCATTTCACCCTGCGGATCCAGCAGTGACAGATAGGTTGAGGTGGTTTCCCCGTGCAGGCGGTGCAGATTACTGACATTCACACCGGCCAGTTTTGCCTGCTCATACAGCGTGTTACCGTAGAAATCATCACCGATAACGGAGATAAAATGAGATTCACAGCCCAGCAGGGCAATATTCTGGGCGATATTGCGCCCGACCCCGCCGGGTGAGCATTTGATATGACCGGGATTAGAATCTTCATACACCAGATTCAGGTCAGAATAACCACAAACATCCATGTTGGCTGAACCGACAGTCACCACATAACGGTGCTCGGAGAGGATGTATCCCTTACCCTTGATGTAGCCTTTATTCATCAGATTCATGATATGTCCGGCCACCGCAGAGCGGCTGATACCTAATACATCGGCCAGTTCCTGCTGCGGAATGAGCGGGTCACGCCGGAGGATCTGAAGGATTTGTTTTTCTCGACTGGTCATAAGCGGACACTTGTTGGTTATTAAACATGTGCTTATTTTATTTTTTGTCCGCAACAAAGTAAAGCGATGAAATAAAGATTTCGCCGAAACTTAAGTGATGATCGTAAAATGAGATGTGTGTGTTTTCAGAATAAAAACCAGAGGTAGATCATATTTTTCATGCCATGAGAAACCAAATAAAAAACATAAAATAATAACCATTAAAAAAATAAATTAAATTAAGAAATAATATTCATATCTATCAATCTGTTATACGTCAGTTGTCATATGAGCAAACATATGTTTGTTTTCATGACGTTAGAAGAAAAATATTGAAACAGTCATTTTATTGTTACATGAATATTGTGATTAATATCAAATAAATCAATCCGAAAACAAAAAGATAAAAGACCTGATTTTTATTGCGGAAATTATGTTTAAGTCGCATTACTTAATCGCTTATTCTTATTTTATTTTGAACTGACACGATTAATCAAGTTTTATATTAATCTATTAATGAAATAACAAAACAGCCCGGAAACAATATCTGTTTCCGGGCTGTTTTGTTATATTGCTGTGCTGTCAGTGATGCAGCATTTCGTGAACGATATCTTTCCCGCTCATCGTATAAGGGTAATACGTCGGCCAGTTATCCAGCTGAGTCAGGAGTGCTTCCTGAGATTCATTACCCACATAAAGATGGAAATGACCCGCTTTTTCCGGGGCAATAATATGGTCACTGAACTGGATATATTTTGGTGCATGACTGGTTTTATCTTTACACTCAAACAGATAACGCGCTCCTTTCTTACCGGAGGCATAATTCAGGATCCGGTAACCGGCATAGTGATACTCACACTGATCGACCTTATCCCCGCGATGGAATTCGATGATATTATTTTCAATACCAATCATATCCACATCAGTTTTATATCCATTTGTATAATAAGCGCGATACTCTTCTGCGGTTTTATCCCCGTTCTTCGCAGCTTTCGCCTGCATCACCGGATCCAGCTCACCGCTGGCCAGGTAAGGATCAACAGACTGCCAGACGCCATCCCAGTCACTCAGCTGGCGATCTTTTACATCTTTGTCAGCAAAAATTCCTTCTGCTGCCTTGCGCTGTGCCTCTGTCTGCGGTTTGTCGTGGTGATGACCATGTGCCGCCGCCGCACCACTGAATAATCCCGCCAGTAACAGTAACGGGAGAACAGATTTTGCTGTCATAATCACCCCTGTACGGCTTTAAAACGCGGATTTGACTTACAAATCACATAGACACGACCGCGACGGCGGACAATTTTACAGTCCGGATGACGCTGTTTCGCACTTTTCAGTGAACTTAATACCTGCATCGGTTTTTCCTCTTCTCTTAATGTACAAAACGCCCGAAGCGCTTGGTAAAACGGGCCACATTCCCTTCCTGAGAGTGTGTTTTCTGCCTGCCGGTATAGAACGGGTGAGAGCGGGACGAAACATCCAGAGTGACATAAGGGTAAGTCTGCCCTTCAAACTCTATGGTTCTTTCCGTTCTGATGGTGGATCCGACTTTGAAATACACATCTGCTGTGGTGTCGTGGAAGATCACTGTCCGGTAATCCGGATGAATATCGGGTTTCATGGCTGCCTCATTTGTTATGTTATAATATAACAATAATGATTTTTATCTCTGCTGACCACTGTTTTTTAACCATGATTTTTATAAGGGAAAGGAACGCAATTGCGGAAAGAAAGGAAAAATAAATCAGATCAAAAGGATATAAAACGGGCAGCCACCGGTGAATTCAGTGGCTGCCCGGGATAAGCACCGCTGTCAGAAATCAGTTCTCTGCCAGAAAATCCTTATCCTCCAGTACCCGCAGCGGTTCAATATCACTCTCTTTTTTGATAACCAAAGACGGATCCGAGCGCAGACAAACACCACCGTAGTGGCCACCGACAGTAAAGGCACACACCTGAATATAGCGATCTGCCACTTTCGGCAGACACCAGAGCTGCTGATAGACGTTTTCCTGCTCTCCGAAACGACCGCAGGTTTCATCCAGCACTTCGTCACGGTGATCCACCAGCCCGATATTGCTGCCACAGCGTCCGGCGATCGGTTTGACCGCATAACCGGTCTGCCGCAATTCGTCACTGAGTTCAAACTCCGTATCCAGCAGATAAGGATGGTGCGGGAACAACGACCACAGGATCGGCAGAATGGCTTTATTGCCGGGGATCACCGTCCACAGCGGTTCAAACACCCGGATTTCCGGGCGCAGCAGCACATCAATCAGCCGCACATTATTTTCATGGCGCGGATGGCCGGTGCGGATAGGCGGTGCGGAGTATATCCGGTCACTTTCACTCTCCTGCCGCAGCTGTTCCAGCGCCGTTTCCCACGCCCAGGTTTTCCAGACACATTTGAGCACCCGGCCTTCGCCGTCGATGACCTGCCCGCTTTCATTCCAGCTCAGTTCATCCAGCCCGTGAATGATCCGGTATCCGTATCCCGCCGCCGTGATGGCCCGTGCCATATAGAGAGCGTGGTAATCTTCTTCGCTGTCCTTATCCTGCATAATGTGGATAAACGGTTTGGCTGAGGTGTGTTTCCAGATCCCCGCCAGCATCTCTGACAGGCGTTCCCCCGGATCCCAACCTTCCGTCAGCCCGCCCTGTTTCGCCCATTTTTTAATAATCAGGCCGGTTTCCGCGTGGCAGGAAGCAGAATCCGCATTGTATTCATACACTTTCAGTCCGCGTTCATCCATACAGAAATCCAGTCTGCCGGTCACCATATCATGACGCCGGTTCTGCCAGGAGAGCCGCAGGCGCGGCCAGAGAATTTCCGGGATATTGAATAATTTCAGCAGACTGTCATCTTTCAGCACTTTTTCGGTGGCATGCAGATACATCAGGTGGACTTCGTTGGTCGCCTGCATCAGCGCATTTCCGGCGGTTTCCGAAATCGTAAAATACTCATGCGGATCCGCATTCAGATTGTGGCCGTGATTGGCTTTGATATAGGCTTTTTCCATCGGATCCGACTCATCCAGCCAGTTACCGGTGAAATCCGCTTTCTCATCCAGCCGGGCGGCATGAAGTGTCATCAGCGCCGGGTTAACTGCCGGTTCTGTCCACGCATATTCATCATCGACCGTCTGGATCATCCAGCCGAGAATATGTGTATCTGTGAAGGTATCCGACAACGTGTAATAACCGTCTTTGACATGCATCGGCAACTCACGCGTCCATTGCCGGCCGCGCGGCAGTTTATGGTGGATCACATTCTGTTCAACAATCCGGACTTTATCCGCACACACCTGGGTGATTACCGCCACATGGCCGGTACGTTTAAACTCGCCCCCTTCCTGCCAGATAAGCAATGAGCCTGCCACCGGTGCCTGCTGGCAGCTGTTTTTAAACGCCCGCAGCGGCAGGATACTGTCATCCACCACATGACGCAGGAAACGCAGGGAAAAGATCTCATACGCCATACCGACATCGGTAAACACCACGCCGTAATTGAGATACAGGAAGCGGCGGGCAAATTCCACGCACTGCCATTTGTATCCCATATATTCATTTCCGATATAGCTGCGGAAGGAAATATCATCCTCTTTTTCTGCTTCCGTGATGGTATCGTAGTCAGAGGAATAAATAGCCACACCACCGGGCGCATAGCCCAGTAATGTGCCGAAAGGTTCATGCTCCGTGATGATTCCGCTCATAGTACGGCCTTACTGATATGATTTAGGTTGCAATAGTGTGCTTACTAATAATGCAGTATACGCCCGTCCATAAAAAAACACCGATGCTTTTATGCATCGGTGTCAATCACCATTCCGGGCTATACCCGGTGAAGAAAGTCACGTTGCCGGGCTTTCCTTTTTCGGATGGTAACCGTTAAAGAACAGGTTCAGTATCACCGCACTGACAGTGGCCAGCAGGATCCCGCTGTGCAGCAGCGGCTGTAAGAACATCGGCAGTTTGGCAAAGAAATTACCGGAGAGTGTCGGCGTCAGCCCGACACCCAGGCTTATCGCCACAATATAGAGATTGTAATTGTTGCCGCTGTAATCAACACGGGACAGAATGCGGATCCCCGTCGCCAGAACCATACCGAACATCACCAGCCCCGCCCCGCCGAGCACAAATTGAGGAATGGAAGCAATCACCACCGCCATTTTCGGCAGCAGGCCAAAGATGATCAGAATAAACCCGGAGACCACACACACCCACCGGCTGTGAACTTTTGTCACGCCCACCAGCCCGACGTTCTGGGAAAATGAGGTATGCGGGAAACTGTTAAACAGGCCGCCGATAATCGTACCGATTCCGTCCACCCGCAGTCCGCGCACAATGTCATCTTTTCCGACCTGACGGCCGACGATTTCCCCCAGCGCCAGAAACATCCCCATCGATTCAATAAAGACAATCAGCAAGACCACGCTGAGGGTGATAATGGAGATCGGTTCAAATGTCGGTGTTCCCAGTGCCATCGGGGTAACCAGTTTAAACCATGGCGCATCTGCGTAACCGTCAAAACTGACCTCATTGCACATCAGCGACAGCACAAAACCAAAGATAATCCCCAGTAATACCGAAATATTACAGAGAAAGCCCTTACAGAATTTAGTGATAAACAGGATAGATAACAGAACCGCAAATGAAATACCGAGGTAGAGAGGATGACCATATTCCGGGTTACCTTTACCGCCCGCAGCCCAGTCTATTCCCACCTGCATAATACTCAGTCCGATGGAGGTGATCACAATGCCGGTGACCATATTGGGGAAAAGCGGCATCAGTTTCCCCATTAAGGGTACTATCAGTGTTGTCAGTACCCCCGCCGCGATGGTGGCTCCGAAAATCCCCATCAGGCCGATGTCCGGGTTGGCACCGATAGCCAGCATCGGCGTGACCGCCGCGAACGTAACAGACATAATCACCGGCAAACGGATACCGGCAAATTTCCCGATACCGATACACTGCAACAATGTCACGATACCACAGCAAAACAGATCCGAACTGATAAGCAACGTTACCACTTCTTTGCTAAGCCCCAGCCGGTCACCGATAACCAGCGGTACCGCCACCGCACCGGCATACATTACCAGCACATGCTGTAAGCCCAGCATCATCAGTTTTCCCGCAGGTAATATTTCTTCAACTTCGTCAATAACGGGTTTAACCGGTTCCTGTGCTTGATCCACACTATGATTGCTCATGAAACAGACTCCCTTACAACCGGGACTCCCCGGCTTCGATTCGAAGATCTCGGAAAATGACCCCTGGCGTCAGGGTGTCTCACTATGATGACGAACCCGGCCCGGGTATCTGTTCATCATTTAAACAATTGAGCAAAATTCAGACCAATGCGATTTTCCGTCAGCGTAAATGCTGTGTTTCGTGACCGGATTCCGGTTTTCTGATGTATTTTTCCGTTGAAAATGAGATACCTTCTGCATTTTTATTACACCTGAAAATGTAATTTTTCAGGCCGGACAGCGCGACAATCGATTGCCTTCTCAATTTAATAATCCCGGTTATCACATTGATAGCCGCGTATCACCGGGCATTTCCGGCACCACATAATAAAACGGGCCGCCGGTCATCATGACAGGCGGCCCGTTTTATATACTGTTCAGCGGGTCAGAATAGTGTGGTTTGTGTTTCTGTTAATGAAGCCAGTTCCGGATGCACCATCTCGTGTGCCGTAAATTCCGCGGACGGCTGCTGATAATCCGGTGTACTGACGTTATCCGCCGGCATGTCCTGCTCCGGTAACTGACTCAGCAGTTTATCCAGATTCAGGGAACCATCATGACCGGAGAGAAGCCCGGTTGCGGCCAGTGCGGCAATATCCTCAGTGCCCGGCAATGCAGATACTTCCGTTTCTTCATGCTGACCAGTCGTATCATAGTAAATATTAAACGGATCAGATTCAGCACCGCTCACACCGTTACCTTCAACACGCGCAGTGTAATCGTAAGTCTGCCCCTGCTCAAAATTGCCGGTATCATCATTAAAAGTCCATTTACCGTCACTTTCCACTGCGGCATACCCCACAACATCACCATCACGGGAAATAACCACTACCTGACCTTCCGTCAGCGCACTGTCAAGATGCCCGCTTAACACCGGAGTCATCGCTGACGGATTATCAGGGTCGAACTCAGCGGAATCCGTAACATCATCAATTGCAGCAACTGCGGTAATATCAGCCTGTACATCAGTACTCTCCTGACCATCAGTGGCGGTATTACCGTTATCTTTATCATCCGTACCGGCATTACCATTGCCGGTATCATCTGCACCGGTATTACCGTTATCCTTATCTCCGGCGTTGCCATTGCCGTTATCGTTATTATCTGAGGACGAATCATGCTTTTTATGATCATCATCTGAATTATTATTTTTAGCGATCACGGCAGTCGTTCCCCCGGCAACGGCCAGACCTAAGAAAGTCAGCAGCTCCCAGCTGAAACCGGATGATTCCCAGGTAATCGGCGCCAGCAGTTTTTCCCCCGGCAGCTGAACCGAGGCCTGTTTATCCGCCATATTGCCGATATTGTCATGCTCCACCGCAGATTGCGGCGTATAGTCATGCACCTGTTTATCTGCGGCTTCGCCGATAATCTGGCCGGGAACCAGATAATAATCCTCAATCACCACTGACGGATCTTCTTCGCCCATCAGAAATAATTTCAGATCATTACCATCACGAATCATGATCGCTTTCTGAGGCGCAGAGCCGGTTTGTTTATCGACCAGCACATAATCCACTCCCGGAACAGCTTTCAGCACATTAACCCCGTCTTTGACAGAGGTATCGGCTTTTTTTGTCACGCGCGTTGCTTTATCGACAACACCGATAACGATAGGCATATTACATAACTCCTGTATATAAAATGAAGCAGGTGCTCACCGAATATATTTCAGAACAATAAATTTTGCTTAATCCCTGACTCAGAAATTACCCTGCATCATTATCCGGAAATGAAAAATGAACATAAAATGAGTTAAAGACCGGATGTATGACGATGGCTCACTGCAATAACAGCGTTAATATTACAGACAATATAACGTGAATTGAATAATGTTTTACCCTTTGAACATTCCGATTACTCTTAAATATAAAACCCTACGCCCTGCAAATGAAAATATAATTTTCACATCAGATAAAAAATAACGAAACTTTTCAATGAAAAGGAATTATTGTATCATTAACGGATATTTCCGTTATATCACACCGCTTATAAACAACCGTGTATACTTAAAAAAACAGCGCTATCAGGATTTATCTTATAATCCTGTCACATTCCGTAAGCCATTTTTATTCTGCCTGATATAATGATAGCATTCTGAATAATAAATTTCTGAACGGAAAACCCATCACTCTCTGATTATCCCGGTGATAACATTATGGAA
Source organism: Morganella morganii (assembly GCF_019402645.1). Classification (GTDB taxonomy): domain Bacteria; phylum Pseudomonadota; class Gammaproteobacteria; order Enterobacterales; family Enterobacteriaceae; genus Morganella; species Morganella morganii_D. The sequence continues at coordinate 448,749 of NZ_VKKS01000001.1, read as the reverse complement.
AATAAAAAATTACCTGAATTTGATATCTTTAAAACCAGTGGTGATCACCGGTTCCTGCTGACGTCCGGCCCTGATTACATCAGCAATGTATTACGCGGGGGAGCTCTCTGGAGAACAAGGACAATAAATATCAGTCAGCGCCTGCTGGAATTTGTGTCTGCTCCGGTTATTTATGATATTGGCGCCAATCTGGGTTCCTGGACAATTCCGGTAGGTAACTATTTTCAGCACCGTAACGGCATTATCTATTCTTTTGAACCCCAGCGTCAGGTATATAACCAGCTCTGCGGTAATATCTTTCTGAACAAACTGAAAAACTGTTATACCTTTAACAGCGCAATTGGTGACTATGACGGTGAAATTGATGTACCAATCTTTGATCCGCTTACTGATAGTAATCTGGGCGCAGTTTCTCTTGATAAAACAGTATTTAGTGAACAGAGACCCGGCTCCGCACCACCACCGACAGAAAAAAGAACCGTCAATACGCTGGATACCCTGGATATGCCGCATGCCAGTTTGCTGAAAATCGATGTCCAGGGTATGGAAGCGGAAGTTCTGAAAGGCGGCAGAAAATGGATACAGGCATCCGGTTACCCTTATATTATTTTTTCAACGTGGGGGGATTATATGAAATCCACCATAGAGAAGAATAAACAGCTATTTTCTTTGTTGCAGGATGAGATGGGTTATGAACTGCTTCAGATTGACAATTTCTATGTTGCACAGCATAAAAGTAATGAAGGCGGGAAGCTGGTAATGACGCCAAATGGCTATATTATAAAGCGTGAGACATCACAGTTTGGTATGGATTTCCTGAGTTTCTGACATCATTTAAAACATAAATGATAAAAAGGAAGCTGCGGCTTCCTTTTTATTTTAACGGTAATTCAGATTAACCTGCTGAGTTTCCATATCATAAGAACCTTTAATACGCAGATCCAGCGGATACGGTTCCCAGTAAATCAGTGTCCTTATCTCAAAAACAATGACGCCATATTGCGCATACTGATCTTTTCCTGCAAGAGGGGTAATAACCAGTGATTCCGGAATAATCCGGCTTTCAAAACGCAAAATGGCGCGGCGTAACTTTTCCTCAACCTGTTCCCAGCTCAATTGTCTGGCATACGCGCCGGTTAACGGCGCAATACCATAATTAATCACTGAGTCGACAACCGGTGATTTACTGTAACGCTGTAATTCACCTTCCGTATTTTCAGTACTGAAAATCATCAGGAGATCACGCAATATAACCTCACGCATTTTACGTGAATCGAAATAAAATTTATCGACAGGCTCACGCCGCTCTTTCGGATGATCATCAATCAGCCGGTCAAGCAATGCAGGCATATATTGTTTTCTGTTATCCTGCATGTTCAGTTTCAGCGCCGGCTGTTGTCATGGAAACCTTATTCAGTTCAGATAACGGATATTCTCCCTGGTCTGTAATGACCATTTTTCCGCCTTTCCCTGTCAGGAAATACTCTGAGACCTGCTCCCACTGAGTTTCAAAACCCAGCTTAATTTTATCACTGTCAGTATCGCGGACAGGATAACGTGCCGGAATATAGCCGTAAAAAATATCATTTTTTACTTTGACCTGAGCATGGATCCAAATCAGATCCAATAAATCGCGCGGTTTAACAATATTGATAGTTTCAATATCCGCAAACGGTACCCAGCGGTAACCACCGGCAACAATAAATTCACAGATAGGTCCCAGACGGCTGTCATTGTCTGCCATCCAGGCGAAATCACCGATTTTTTCACCGCTGCCGCTGGCTGCCGGTGCATTTTCAAATGCCTGTAAACGCATGGCTTCTGATTTATCCGGCTTATTTTCAATCAGTAATTTATTCGCTTCCCAGACCGATTTCATCCACTCAGGTAATTCCTGTTGCAGAGTTACCGGCTCGCGTTTTCCTTTCAGGATCTCTTCACGAAGAATTTCACTGAAGACCAGATTTTTATACAGTTCAAGCTGTTTGTCATCATTGTGGCCATCAATTAATGACCAGGTTTCAAGCTGAACCATTGCTTTTTCCCAGTAACCTTTCAGGCAACACAATTTAAATAAAGTCTCACGAACAACTAAGTCATTCGGCTTTTGTTTTACCTTATTAAGCGTTTCATCAAAAAATTCATCCAGCGATGAGTTGGTAAGAATATCAGAGAGTTTTTGTGTTGTGGCCATTTCAAAATCCTTAATTGATTATAAACGGCTGTCTAAGCCTAATTTATAAAGTTCTTTCGAAACAAGAGAGGAAACAGAGTCTTTTGCGTACGGAATAATTCCGTTCGGAGCAAGCATTCTCAGAATGTCATAGTCCTCATGCTCATCCTGTGTTAAATCAACTTCTTCCATCGTGGACAACTCACGCCAGACACGATCCATAAATGCCGACGTTTCAAAAATACACTCTGTCAGGTTCAGATCCTTTATCTGCTCACAGAGTGAATCAAAACTACCGTCGTCGTCAGCAGCAGATAATTTAGCTTCTTCAGCGACAGCATAATTTTCAGCCTGCGGGGAATCAATTTCACCCCATAACAGGAATTTTTTATATTCAATTTCCAGCTTTTTTAATTCATCACCGCTTTTCCTGCTCTCTTCTGCGGCATATTCTATGGAAATAAATCCGGCACCCTGCGGTAATATTTCATTAATTTCAAGATTAGTGAAATCAACCTTTACCGGTGCCAGTTCTGTTAATGCTTCAATAACAGATGCTGATTGATTATTTTCTGCTGCAACAAACGACAGTGAAAAATGACCAATCTGTACAGAAGAGCCATATATCAATCTGATTTTTGACCCGAATGCGACCTGTTGTTTATTCACAAAACAGACCAAATCCCGGCAAATATTCTGTAAAACAGGACCGGTATTGGTGTAATAAAAAAGAACATCCGTATCCTGTGCTTTACCGGGATGCAGCGTCACATCTGCAGTGAAAGCATTAATAGCCACTGGATTATCAATGGTGTTCTGTTCTGTCAGTTTGACCGACCCTTTACGGGTCGGCCAGTTAAAATGCAGTAACATGGTCAGTGTCCGATAAACACATTACATGAACCCGTTGATACGACTGTCCCGCATCCGCCACAATCCCCGGTACGTGCTGCCGGAATATTATTGACAAATACAGAACAGGATGCGGTGCATATACAACTTTTAACATGAATAGCACAACATACCGGCGCCCCCAGAAAGGTTTGCGGGATACAGTTGGTAAACACGTTACATGAACCCAGTTCCACCACACCGCAATGGCAGGCTAAGTCGCCCATTCTTGCTGCTGGTAACATATTGTCTCCTTATATCCACTGTCCGATACAGCCCCCTGAGGGGCTGTGGTAAATCAAGGCGGGAAAGTAAGCTCTTGAGTTCTTGTCGGAGTCGGCGCCGGTGTTGTCGGTGCCGGTGTGGTCACTTCCGGTGTTGTCACTTCCGGTGTTGTCACTTCCGGTGTGGTCACTTCCGGTGTTGTGATATCCGGTGTTGTGATAACCGGCGTAGTAATGTTCGGATCGGTAACTGTCATCGTTGGCGGCGGCGTAAGTGGTGGTACCGGAATCACCGGGAAGATGATGAATCCCGGTAGCCCCGGTATTGCCGGTGCCCCGATCGCTACAGGACTACCCGGCTGAGTACCGAAGCCGCGGGCATGCGCATTATCACCCGGGTTAAGGTAAGTATTTGCCCCGTCAAGAATCAAATCACATTTGGCTTTGATTTTAATCTTATCTGCCGTGATAACCAATGAACCGAGACAACCGATAGCCAGTTCACCACCAGCTGTCAGAGAGAATGCACCACCGACGCCCATCTGCATTGCACCGCCGACCGCAACCGAATGGTAACCACCGACGTTAGTGGAATAAGCACCACCCACGTTAATAGCATGTGCACCACCCACGTTATACGAGCTGGCTGCCGCGATATTCATGGAATAGGCAGCACCGTATATCCCGCTGAAGGCGCCGCCGATAACAACAGAATCCGACAGACCGACAATACGCGAAGCTGTACCGACAACATCCTGGGAGAAGTTTGCTCCCACGATCTGACTGCTGTTGGCACCGACCATACTGCTCTTGTTCACCCCGACCGTTTCGCTGCGGTTGACCCCGATAGTGGAGTCCGAGCTCACACCGATAGTCTGGGAGTGGTTAACCCCGATAAGCTGGGTTTCGTTCAGTTTGGTCACACGGGACATATTTCGTTCCGCCTGCTCCCAATACTCTTCGAGTCCCGGTTTATCGTCAAAACGGATACCGTTATAGTTGGTTTTACCCCCGCCGATGGTACGGCTGATTAAACCACTCTGTGTCCGGTTTGCCGGCAGATCCCACGGTGGCGGCGTCATGTTGTTATACAGACTACCGATAATCATCGGGCGATCCGGGTCACCATACAGGAAGTCCACAATGACTTCCTGACCGACACGCGGAATATAAATCCCGCCATAGTTATCCCCGGCCCATGACTGGCCGACACGGATCCAGCAGGAATCAGCATCGGTATTTTTACCGTAACGATCCCACAGGAAGCGGACTTTCACCCGGCCATACTCATCAGTCCAGACGGTCTCACCCGGCGGCCCGACAACCAGTGCAGTTTGCGGCCCGTGTGTGAACGGCTTAGTAATAGTCTGCGGCGGACGATAAACTTTTGTTGTCGGCTGCACCACAAAGCTGGTGTAGATACTGAAGTCATCACTGTCAGACTGCTGGTTGATTTCAGTCGCCCGTAACTGGTTTGAAATCACCAGATATTCGCGGTTTGCTTTGGACTGCGGATAATTTTCCATTGTGAAAGTCGTACCACACACAACGGACCGGATTTCACCGGAACCGGAAGCGCGGGAGCCGAGACAACCCTGCTCCTCACTGCGGACACGCGCCAGGAATTCCCCCACAGACGGGTCATCATAGTCACCCGGCCACTGGTACTGCTCATACTCGTTAAAGTTGGTTTTACGCGGCTTTTTATCCAGTGCGGAAATATCAGCACGGGATTTTTTAAAGTCATAATCCGATGTCAGCCATTGTCCGGAAGTCACGGTTTCCTGAGCATTAAACTGATCGATATATTCCTGGCCATCCTTCGGCTTATCAGATTCATACCGCAGCGTATGATACGCCGGACTGAATGTCCGTTTATGCGCACCAACATGGTCAACGAGGATCAGCCGGTTCTTCAGATCAGAGTGCTCATAGAACCAGTAAATTCCCCACTCTTCCATCAGGCGCTGAATGAAATCAAAGTCAGTTTCACCATACTGAACCTGATAATCCAGCAACGGATAGATTGCTGACAGACGCTTTTCTATCGGGAAAGGAAACGAGGATAAAACTTCATCAATAATATCCACGACTGACTTTTGCTGGAAAATCTTATAATCAGAAGTCAGAGTGGTCAGATTCAGCCACGGACGTATGATAAATTCATACATCGCCTGGTTCTCATCCCGTCCGATAAAACGGGCGCGCTCCACAATACCGGTGACTTCTCTGTGACCTTTACCGGTACCACGATCAGTATCCAGTCCGTTACCATCCAGCTCGATCACAACCGTCATCTGCTGTCCGATAAATTTTTTCAGGTCAAGGTTTGCTGCAACCTGCCACGGAATGGCAGGGTTGGCGGGTGTTTTCGCAACCACCTTATACTGATACAACACTGACAGGGCTTCCTCGCCCTCCAGCGTCGATATTGCCAGGCCCGGCTCACCTGCTAATTCCGGCATTGCCGAGCAATACAGCGTTAATGTTCGAGGCATATTCACACCTAATTGGTTTGATACAAATCAAATTTGTATTAAGTACATAATTAAACGGAGACATCCGTGTTTCTGATATCTATCTTAAATGAGTCTAAAATGTTTCCCTGCCGATTCAGACGCCATAGCCAGGCAGAGTCAAAAGACTTAATACAATAAGGCCAATTCATCCATGGCATCGCGCTAACTCCTCCATTGTCATTGATATTACAATCCGTGTACGTCATTTCAGATACCAGAACATCCAAATTGTTCTTAAACTGAAACCGGGGTTTCAGGAGAACCGATTCCCACAGGGGAGAGTAATATCTTTGCAGCGACGTAACCCAGTCTCTTAATTTCTTTTCATCGATCACACAATTTTCATTTTCAATATGAAATGCGATTATCCGGGAACACCAGAAAATAACATTTGATATCGTACTCAGGTGCTTGATAGTCAACTTATCTGTTGCCTTTGTGTACAAAACAAGACATTTATCATCACTGAGGAAACTGAAAGCACCGAGATAAAACACATCTTTGTTTTCTGATTCCGGTACAACAAAGCACCACGGGAATTGCCCGATAATCACTCTGCTGTTAAGCGACTGATTGATATTTAACCGGCTGCACTGGCGGATAACACGATGAATTACGTGATTACCCTTAATTCTTTTTCTTCCTGAACTATTTCCCAATCCTGAGAAAATTGTCTTTATTTTCATAATAAGCAGCCATTTATCAATATAAGGAAATCGCTCTGATAATTAATAGGAAAAGTCCACAATTAAATAAGCAAAAGAATAATCTTAATTATAAATACCTACTATTTAAATATTTACCGGACATTTGAAGTTCTTCAGCATTTTATTAACCGGCTTTCCTTTATAATTTAATCCGTTGATATTTATACTGACCTTCTGATCACCCAGCCGGTAAATCAGTGTCTGTTTAGCCGCTGATGTATTTTTTTGTTCGTTCGCCATATCCATCCAGTGCAGCAGCGCCCACTCCCCCATCAGCACCCGTTCTTCAGTGCTTTCCGAATTATCTGCGGAAACAGCATTCATCGTAATTGTATTTTCAGTATCCTGCTCCGGCCATTTAAATACCTTAGGCCAGACCGGCCCGTGTTTATAGGTCAGCGCTGTTCCGTTAATATTAATACCAAACTGCAAAATCCGCGGCGACAATCCCGGGATACTTGCGGTAAAACTGAAAGAAACATTCTCACTCATCCCGTTACGAAAAAAAGCTTTCTTGATCTCCCGGGCCTGTTCGAAAAAACGCAGCACCTCCCGGTCTTCATTTCCGCGTAAATCTTCCCGTTTATAGCGCCATGGTGACACGCTGGTATCCACCAGCTTTTCCAGGTTCTCTTTATAGTAAGAATCCACTATACCGTTAGGCCCGAAGAAAACTTCGAATTCCTCAAGGCTGACTTCCTCTTCACTGTCCGCAAAGGGATAGCTGCCCTGAAAAGAGGCGACACACATGTCGCCTAATTCCATTTTAACTGCTTCATTAGTTTGCAGTGTGAACTGCTGACTGAGCTTTACGGATATTCCTCCCAGCAGCGGCATAATGATCGCTTTGAGCGGTGCCGGCCAGAGCCGCGATTCCGCTTTCAGGCGTTTTTCCGCTTCTGACGGGTAAGGCAGCGCACTGCCGTCCTCCATCGCCGATTCGGTAATCACCAGGTAGTTATACTGATCCCCCAGCATACTTATGATTTTATTCAGTCCGTTATCCGCGCCCTGTCCGGCCTGTATCCTCCGGTTCCCGGGCTGCGGCGATGTATCCAGATTGATTAAGCGGTGCAGTGCCGAGAAACGGCGATCCACATTGTCATACAGGATTTTTGTTTCCCGCTGTGACAGCGCATCCTTAACAGTCTGAATATCTTTCAGGTTACGGGTGACCGATCCCATACGCCCGGTTGTCAGGTTCCGCCCTGCCTGGGTTTTGGAAAGATCCGGCAATTCCGATTCCTGTTTGGCAAAGTCAATAGATAACGCCGTTTCATGACCGATCTGCGTAATCATATCAATCAGCGGTGAATCCGGCGCACTGAGGATTTGCAAAGCGTACATATCAAATGTTGTATCGTTTCCCACGGCCGCATCCGGCACGATTTTCTTCAGCTGAATGCCGTTGAGGAACTGATTCCAGACTGATACATACTCCTGAAGATACAGTTTCAGAACCGCTTCTTCTGTCTCCGTCATATAAAAGCCGTCCAGTTGTTTAATATCAACTTTACGCCCTTTACTTTCAATTTTTTGCCCCGTGATCCAGCTGTCTTCACTCCGGATATTCTTCACGTACTCCGTCAGTTTTTTTTTAAAAACCTGATGATACCCGGCATTGGTAAAAATGCCGGGAATACCGTTCAGTGCCAGTGATTCATCACTGATTTCCAGAATACTGCCCAGCTGTTCACCGGCCAGCTTGTTCAGTGTTATATTTTCAGGCGCCTCCGTCATCGCCTGTTCTTTAACTTTCTGGTACAGGCGAGAGGCTAGCGGCTTTTTTTGCAGAACCACGCGCGCGGCGGCCACAAGGCGGTCATTAATTTCAGGGTTGTACCGGCTCCACTGCGGATTGTTGAACAACTCCTCCAGATGAGAAACAAAGACGATGGTCTGACCGTAGTTTTCGATCATCCGGTTTGCCTGTGCTTCTTCCGTCAGCGTTTTAATCAGGTAATCTTTATCAAATTTCCCTTCACCATGCAGCATCAGATATGTTTTCAGCTTGTCGTAAATGACATCTGAATCATCTGCGGTCACTGCATCAAGCAGGGATTTTTCGGCCATCCGCTCAAGTGAGAACAGCATCCAGCGTTGCAGAAAATACTGATAAATCCTGTCTGATTCCTCACGAAGGTCAAAACCGACATACAGGCCGTAACGATAAGACAGACGCGGATCTTTAAAGTCAAACACGCCCAGCACCGGTATATCCTGAGTCAGTGAGAGCATCTTCGCCAGCAGGCCATCACTGTTATTATCCAGATACTCATCCAGCATCGTGGATACCTGCTCCACTTTCACGGTTGCATCATCCAGATAGTTGCGGTTGTTATGATAACTGGTCACCAGTGCATAACAGAGCCAGACAGTCAGCAGAATTGTCAGCAGGTGACCGGCCAGTGTCTGGAAACGGTACTTGGCAGTCAGCGCCAGGTTGTAACGCACCAGGTTGCGATCACGGATAAAGTTCTCAAACAGCTGCTTCAGGAAGAAATGCTTACCGTTGACGGTTTCCTGAACCAGGCGATCTTCCGTATCTTCCGCTTTATCAGTAACCACATCCCCCAGGCTGTTTGCCATATCCCGCCATTTCTGAACAATGGTGTTCGGGTTCAGCAGAGACTGCATGGTTGACTGCGTGCTGCTGGCGAAATAGATACCGCGTAAAGAAGTAAACTTCTGCGTATCATCATAACGGGACGGCGAGAAGACGTTCTGACCAAACTCGGTGATGGAATCCGCCAGTAACCGGAAGTCCTGCGGCAACTGATACATGCGTTTACGCGTGGTGACATCATATTCATCCAGCATACGCGCGGTCATGTCTTTATCGAGGCGGATCTCCAGCGCAGACAACTCATTGCGCAGCATATCGCGGATCTCGACAATCGCATCAGATTTTTTCTTTTTCTCACCAAACGGCAGGGTAAAGCCCCAGATCTGGTCACGCTCTTCCACGGTCAGCGACCGGAAGTATTCATCAAAACCGGACACCATATCCATCTTGGTGATCACCACATACACCGGGAAACGTACCCCCAATTCATGGCGCAGCATATCCAGTTGTGTTCTGAATTTTGATGATAATGCGTACAGCTCTTTCTTATCTTTGCCCATCAGGTCAGTAACCGGGATGGTTACCACCACACCGTTGAGTGATTTCAGCGGGCGGTTTTTCTTAATCGCCTTAACCAGCGCTTCCCATTCACCCGCGTTTTCATCTGCCTCATCAATGTATTTACCGGAGGTATCAACAAATATAGCTTCGTTGGTAAACCAGCATTCGCAGTTAGCGGTCGGCGTGCTTTCTCTGGAAACGCGCAGCAATTGTTCCGGTAACGGGAATTCCTGACCGGATGACAGAACCGCAGTGGTTTTACCGGCGTCCTTCGGACCCAGCATCATATACCACGGCAGATCATAAACTACTTTTTTCGGACGCCAGAAGTGACTCCAGCGGGAGATCTTACTGCCTGTATACGCTACATAACGTGCCGCATTATTGATAACGGCGACAACTTCCCGGTAATGCTCACCGGCACGGACTGGGTCAATTTTGCTTTTCTTAAAAAAGCGATCCAGCTTTTCCGGGTTGAAACGCAGCATAGAGATCAACAGCCAGACACAGTACAGCAGTGTCACCAGCGTAATGACCCCGATAACAATCAGGCGGGGTGTGGTTTCCTCAAACGGATAGGACTCACCGAGCAGCAAATAGGGTGAAAATACCCAGAATGTCACGCAGAGCGTCAGTACCCCCAGCAGAAAACAGGGAACACGGCACCAAAGTCCGATAAATATAACAGCCAGCAGAACAATGAAGATGATCCGCGGTACTGCATCTTCAAGCGGACGAATCTCACCATAGCCGAATGTCGGTCCCAGGTACCATATGATGGCGGCTGCTAATAAAAAGAAGAGAAATATCAAAAATCTTTTTAAAAACCGCAGTGCAAATGTTCGATTCCAGAATGACATTTTATAACTCACAGATAGGTAACATAAACGACAACGCGACGGTTAAGCGCACGCCCTTGTTCATCTTTATTACTGCTGATCGGTTGTGAAGCTCCCACGCCTTTTGTCTCAATACCCTGCGCCGGGATCCCTGATTTCACAAAGAAGTCCCCCACAGATTCAGCACGTTTCAGCGAGAGCTCCTCGTTACTGGCAAACTTAGCCCGTCCTATAGGCACATTATCCGTGTGCCCGGTAATAACCACCTTACCGTCAACACGCTTCACTTCATCAGCCACACGGGTGAGGATTTTGTCCATTTCAGGTTTGACTTCTTTTCGTCCGGAAAGGAACATTGCATCACCCCGGAACGTCACAATACTTTGCGGACCGGTTTCATCCACCTCAACCAGACCTTTGGCAATTTCATCCTTGAGCAGAATAGCCAGACGCAACCGTGGTACACTGACCGCCAGCTGGGTATGTTTCAGATCGCCGCGTTTCAGTGACGCCGCCCGGTCGTTAAATTCCCCGAGGTCAACGGATAGCCAGTATTTAAAGACGGAGAACAGACTAATCAGAATAAACGCTGAGATAATCAGTGAAATACGAACCGGCAGATAAATCCGGCGCACTTCATGATCTTCCTGGGTCACTGTCGCATTCGGCGATAATGCTGCCGGCACAGAGTCACGGGTACTCTGCTGTAACGACAGCAGACGCTGGCGGATTTTATTCAGCTGGCGATCACCGTTTTCGATAATACTGTAACGACCTTCAAACCCGAGGCCGAGAATACGGGACAGAATGTCCAGCACATCGGTATATTCCTGCGGGTTCATGGACAAACGGCCGATCAGCAGGAAGAATTTGTTCCCCCCGTCGTTATCCCCTTCAAAGTGGTTCAGCAGGTTACTCTGCGACCAGCCGGAAGCCAGCCCCCAGGCTTTGGAGTGAATAGATTCATCGATCGCGGTACAAATGGCATAACGGATAATTGCCATTTTCTGCCACGGAATACTCACGGCATCACATACCGCAGTAAAAGTGGCAATTTCGTTTTTCAGACTCTTTTTGAGGATCTCCACCTGTTTCAGGTCAGAAACCTGCTCAGGCAGTTCACTGAGTGCCCTCAGCAGCGGCTGTACAGCCTCAAGTAACGGATCTTCTGCCCGGCTGACACGCTGGATCCGAGCCTGGATACTTTCACTTTTAATAGCAAGATCACGGTAATCAATTTCGTCATTGCCCAGCGGATCACTGTCCAGCGGCGCAAAGAAACTGCCGTCATCATGCAGAAATGCCCCCATTGACTGGGGGGATTGCTCTTCCTGATGATCCGTTAATGCGCCGTCAGGACCTTTTTTGTCCTGATCGTCATCATTACCGTAATTGTCATTGAACAGGTTCATTAATCCCTCACGCCCCAAAGCTCAAGCCGTATCCCCGGGAAGTCCCCTGCAACGTGAAGGGCAAGAGAACCGCTGTTGAGAATATTTTCCCAGTAAGGCCCCTGCTTCATCAGTTCAAAGTACAGATAACCGGAGGTATAAGGTATTTGTCTCGGCGGAACCGGCAGATTGCGTAAAATCAGACCCGGCAGGTGAGAACGTACCAGTTCCTGGAGTTTATGCGGCGAGCTGATTTTGGTCTGTGCCACAAACTGATGCTGCATAACATCCAGCGGCAGCTGCGATGATGCGGCAAGTACCAGGTTGGAGAACCCGCGCAGTTCGCTCGGAATAACCGATGCTGTCCAGACACCATGCTCCTGGCGCACCAGCGGAATACTCTGACCGGAACGCACCAGCATCTGGTTCAGCAGGCCGTGTACTTCATCCACCAGCGGGCGGATAGAAGCATACAGGTTGGCGTGGTCATAGCCCGGCGCCACATTCGGCCGGCGTGTTTTCGCCCGCAGAAATGTGGATAATTCGCCGGCAAACTTAGCCAGTTCCTCATAAATCACAATCGGTGCGGTTTCCGGGATATGGCGCAGATGGTTTAAGATCGGCTCATATTTGTTGAAGATCTGTAATAACAGATAGTCAACCACTTCCGCACTGGCGCTGGCTTTGCCGTCACTGGATGCCAGACGGGATGCCAGCATATCCGCCCGCATTTTTACCAGCCCGTTTAAGTGGGTGATCCACTCCATCAGCAGGTAGTTGGCCGCATAACCGGTAACCGGCGGGATATGATCCTCAAAATGCAGCAATACACTGCCGTCCGGCTGGATAGCTTTGACTTTCGCCAGAGCAATACCAATCCATGATTCCGTCATTTCCGTTTCCGGCATCAGACGAAGACGCATACGTGCCAGCTGGATCGGTTTCGGTCCCTGACGCACAGCGTTAGTATCATTAATTTCTTCTTCAAACGAGGTGAAACGGGCTAATGAACTGGCATCAAATTCATCAAAAATCGTTTCATCACTGTTATCAAGACGCAGCGGTACAGCCAGATAAATCATCTTTCCGAGATGCTCGGCTGTAATGGTTAAAGGTTCAGGCTGCTCATCATGGCCCGGGATCCCGAATGGCGTACCATCAGGGAAAACCCCCTGCCCTGAACGTAAGACCAGCTTGCCATAAGACAATGCCTCACGATCAATCTCGTATTGTGCAAAACCCCAGAAGAACGGACTAATGGTCGCTGCACGTTTATGAGCAATATATTCAAAATAACGTTCTTGCTGTTGGAATAGCTGAGGGCGCAGGAACAGTCCCTCACTCCATACGACTTTATTTGTTCTCACAACTCATCCATTCTCTTTGATTGACACAACTGAATTTGAAAATAAGACTTTAATTTCATGTTCAGGCTCGGTAAATAAAATATACTTTTCAGTCCATGTTGCGCCGCGCAAATTTGATAACGGATATACGGCGCTCCATTTGGCGTTACTGATATCTTTGTAAGCTGCAATCACCCCGATATAGGGAAATTCCGAATTAACCTTGTAATCGATAACTTTTGTCTCACCCGGCCTGATAATATATTCCATAATAAGCATTTCATTTTCAGGATTAGGTTTGTTTTTATATAAATACGTTAAATAATCCGTACTTAAAAACGATTGTTTAGATTTAACAGCATAAACAAATATGTTTAGTGGTGATGGCAATTGGTTTTTACTTTTATTAATTTCAGCGCTGGCCACTAAACTAATCTTTAGTTCTGATGCGGAGTCAGCTTCAGACGGGGTTGATTTTGAAGTACTGAAAAAACTGCACCCTGTAATCAGAAAGGATATTACCAGGACACACAGGATATTCGTTACCTTAAATAGGGTATGTTTTTTTTCTGTATTATTGGACATATAACCATGCCTGGCATTATGAAAATGCTTATATGTATAAACAACTAAGATTAATTAATAATATTGTCCGCCATCGTAAATTGCAAACAATTAAATATGTATAAAAATGATTGTCGGGGATAAAAACCTGCTGTCCTGAAACAGCAGGTTTTATTCCAACATAAAATGTTATCAGCTGATCAGGTTAGCTTTAACATCGTAGGTAGCTGCGATAGTACCTGCTTTGTTACCTTCAGCATTCTGGATAACATATTCCTGAGTCATCTTAGTGAAGGAGAATTTAACCACTTCACGCGGACGGCTCTCGTCTTCGATAGAACCCTGCATTGCAACATCAGTGATGATAACATCAGCAAATTTGATGATCAGATATTCCAGCGGAGTACCACCCGCTTTACGGACAGTAAACTGGATATCTTTGATGTGTTTACCAGATAAGCAGTAGCTCAGCAGGTTCGGACTTGCTTTATCGGTATAGTGAACAAATGTGAAATCTTCCACAGTTGCTTTACCGGAACCACCACCTGAACCACTGTGCATGTTGGACTGCTGGTTTACACCCCAGCGCCATGACAGAACTTCAATTTCATCCTTGTGTGCGTGATCCAGTGCTTCACCATCGATGCCTGCGATTCTTAAAAACATATCTTGAGCCATCTGTATTTCCTCTTATTAATGCATTAATCAAATTACTTTGACAGGTAACCACACCCTGTGGTTACCACTTTTGTTATGCCGGATACCGAACCTGCTATCCTTATGGTTCTCACCGGCAATGAACTGCTATTCCCTTTGTGAAGCGAGAGAATATTGTTTCAGGACGCGATTACGCTGCACCTTTCAGTGAAGGTAATTTAGCGACCATACGTAAAGAAACAGTCAGACCTTCCAGCTGGAAGTGCGGACGCAGGAAGAATTTCGCCTGGTAGTAACCCGGGTTCCCTTCCACATCCTCAACCACCACCTCTGCGGCAGCCAGCGGACGGCGTGCTTTTGTTTCCTGAGAAGAGTTAGCCGGATCCCCGTCAACGTAGTTCATCAGCCAGTCGTTCAGCCATTTCTGCATGTCATCACGCTCTTTGAATGAACCGATCTTGTCACGGACGATACATTTCAGATAATGCGCGAAACGGGAGCAGGCGAACATGTACGGCAGACGTGCTGACAGGTTGGCGTTAGCCGTTGCATCCGGATCATAGTATTCCGCAGGTTTCTGCAGGGACTGAGCTCCGATAAATGCAGCATAGTCTGTGTTTTTACGGTGAATTAACGGAATGAAACCGTTTTTGGACAGTTCCGCTTCACGGCGGTCAGAAATCGCAATTTCTGTCGGACATTTCATGTCCACGCCGCCGTCATCGCTCGGGAAGGTATGGCAAGGCAGGTTTTCAACCACACCACCACTTTCCACGCCGCGGATAAGCGTACACCAGCCAAAATGCTTGAATGAGCGGTTGATGTTCACAGCCATTGCATACGCGGCGTTTGACCATGCGTATTTGCTGTGATCGGAACCGTCAGTGGTTTCTTCAAAATCAAACTCGTCAACCGGGTTAGTACGGATACCGTAAGGCAAACGTGCCAGGAAGCGCGGCATCGCCAGACCGATATAACGGGCGTCGTCAGACTGGCGCAGTGAGTTCCATGCTGCGTATTCCAGGTTCTGGGTAAAGATTTTGGTCAGGTCACGCGGGTTGGACAACTCCTGCCAGGAATCCATCTGCATAACAGACGGTGATGCACCGGTGATAAACGGTACGTGAGCAGAAGCAGCTACTTTCGCGATAGAACCCAGCAGATCAACATCCGGCGGTGTATGATCAAAATAGTAGTCAGCAACCAGGCAGCCGTATGGTTCGCCACCTAACTGGCCATATTCTTCTTCATAAACCTGTTTGAACAGCGGGCTTTGATCCCATGCCACGCCTTTATAGCGTTTCATGTTACGACGCAGTTCATCCTTGGAGATATCCATGAAACGTAATTTCAGTTTCTCGTCAGTCTCGGTGTTATTGACCAGATAATGCAGGCCGCGCCATGCACTTTCCAGCTGCTGAAACTCTTTGTGATGCAGGATCAGGTTAATCTGTTCTGACATCTTCAGATCGATTTCCGCAATAATTGACTCGATATTTTTATACGCGTCATAGGAAATCGTAATTGAATTGGCCAGAGCCTGTTCAGCCAGTGTTTTAACTGCGTTTTGAACCGCCGTTTTTGACTGTTCAGTTTTCGATTTAAATTCCTGCGCAAGCAGGGAACTGAAATCACTTTGTTCCTGCGTCTGCGTCGCTTTCGCGCCCGCATTTTTCTGAGTATTTTGAGCTAACATATCTCTGTCACCTACAATTCTTAATCGTCCTGAGACGGATCTGAAACTTTGTCTTCACGCTTAGGTGCAGACGCCAGGGTTTTCAGCAGTTCTTTATCCTGCAGAATTTGCATGATCAGACCTTCCGCCCCTGCTTTACCATCCATGTAGGTTTGCAGGTTAGTTAACTGAGTGCGTGCTTCCAGCAGCTCAGCCAGTGGCTCGATTTTGCGGGCAATAGCATCCGGAGCAAAATCATCCATGCTTTCAAACGTGATATCGACCATCAGTTGACCGTCACCGGTTAAGGTATTTGGTACAGCAAAAGCCACGCGCGGCTTCATACCCTTCATGCGGTCATCGAAATTATCAATATCGATGCTCAGGAATTTTCTGTCAGTAACAGGCGGAAGCGGCTCCAGTGGCTTACCGGATAAATCCGCTAAGACACCCATTACAAATGGCAACTCGATTTTTTTCTCACTACCGTAAATCTCGACATCATATTCAATCTGCACGCGGGGGGCGCGGTTTCTTGCTATGAACTTCTGAGCACTACCGTTATTAATTCTCATACCGTATTTCTCTTTTTTTGTTTAATTTGATTAGTAAAATTACTAATATTACTTCACTCAAATTAGCCGCTTCCATTAGCCAAAAATAATATCAGGCTAATGAGTAATGGCGTTATTACATATTAAACATTATTACTGAATATAAACTGAGATAAATCCGCTTCTCGTGAACATATTATGTTTATATAAACGTCGCGACTATTTATAGACAACTTCCAATACTGTTTTAGCTTCCACATTACCCGGAGATACCGGGTTTTCTCCGGCATAATAAGATACGTAATAATTCTTAGATACCGAGGAATTCACATTGGGTATATCATACAATTGCATTGATGCAGGATTATCAATCGCAATATGTTTTGACGATGCGTCCCGAAGTTTAAGTTCAACGTTTTGTGCAAATCCGGCATCTGTTTTGTTTGTCAGATTTTCTGTTACAGGATTTAAATTACCCGCAAAGCTTTTGAAAAAAAGATTTACTTCAACATCCGTCGGACAATCGTTTAATGCAACCGTAAATAAAGTAGCTCCAGCTTCCTTTCCAGGCGAAGATAATGTCTTGTATGAAATTGTCGGTAATACGACTGTTTCATTTGCCGATGCGCCATTAACTGAAATAGCACACGTATCCTCCTGATAAACTCCCTTGAACTCAACGTTCATTTGGCAATTATCACATATAACTTCTGCGTTGGCGTATGTAAATATTCCTAAAAGCGTAAATAAAGATATTGCACCGGAGAATAATGATATTCCGTATTTTTTGAATAGATTGATTAAATACATTTAACCTCCACCTGAACCACCGAGTCACCGGCAGCAGATATTTTCTGTGCAATACCCGGTTCCGGATTAATCACACACTCACCAACAGTACCTGACTTAGCAGACAATACACCGCTGCTGCCATCCCAGCCCCGCAGATATGCCATCCCGGCCTGACCGACAATAGTCTGATATTCACCGTCGCCACCATAAATATTAGTTCCGATTGGCAGGAAGTTACCGTTCCTGTCTTTAACAATCAGGACAACCGGTTTACCGACATTGGTTTTAATTTTCACAGCAATAGCTGAGCCATCACGCGGAACCACCACAACCTGGTCATCTATCAGGTCAACATCCGATCCTGCTTTACTGGCATCAAGCCCGACCTGGTTTTCTCTGTATGAATTCAGTTGAGGAACAATAGCGTAACCCCTGCCATCGACTTTACTTCCGGAGCCATTCAGTACCGTTGTGCCTTCAGCACCCTGTGCGTCAATAATAGCAAATGCTGAATTCCCCACAGACGGTCCGAGCGTTACGCCGCCGGCATGGGCAACAATACTGCCGTTGGCTGAAACAGAGGCCTGACGGTTTGATTTGTTATCCATCGATGCCGTGACGCCATAGTTCCCGAGGGATGTCCGGTAGTTGGCCGAACCGTTCACACTGTCACTGACATCAGAATGGGAATTCGCTGTTGCACCGAGATTATAACTCAGCTCCCCCTGGTCTCCCTGACTACCGGAAACGGTTGTCTGGAACCCTGTATTGCCATCCGCATTGCGGGTTGCCATTAACGATAAACTGCTGAATAACGGCTGATAGTCAATTTCTCTGTGGAACGGAATATTGACATTAACCACATAGGTGTCGTCATAACTGTTTGACCCGGTCTTAGCACGCTGATAGGCCAGACTATAGGAAAAATAATCCAGGTTTTGCTGATAAGAAACAGTCCACTGTGATGACGGTGACCGCTCTGTCCAGTAATCGTAGTAGTTACCCATCACAGAAACTGAACTGTTGCCCCATAAACGCTGATTCAGGTTAATGGAGTATTGGTTTTTGGCTCTGACCCCAAAATAAGCATTAATTAATCTGCCCTCGTTATCCCGTTTCTGGTCATCATAGTTTTCCCCGCGATCTCTGATCATTGTCGCATCACGGAAATTAAGATAACCATCATTTGAGTAACGGTAGCTGGATACAATAAGGTTAGTGTCTGTATCTTCAAACAAACGGCTATAACTGATACGGAAAGATTCACCTGACTGAGATTTATCTTTCAGATCACTGCGGGCATGTGTCATATCAACTGAAATCCCGCCGAGAGGGGTATTCAGTGCATTACCGATAGCCACAGATTTATAGTTTTCTGACAACTGGAAACCCGTATACCAGGTTAAAAAGTTATTGATACCCTGCAGGAATTCACCTTCTGCCACCACAGGCGAACTGCCGGACGAATTATCACGTAATTCCCCTGCAGAGAGTGAATACTGAATGGTACCCGGGTGTAACATCATCGGTGGTGCGGAAAAAACAATATCCTGGACTTTTTCACGCCCGTCAGCTTCAATAATTACCATCTGCAATGTTCCGTTAGTCCCCACCGCACCATAGTTTTTAATTTCAAATGGCCCCGGCGTCACGGTTGTTTCATAAATAGTATAATTATTCTGACGGATTAAAACCCGGGCATTACTGTCCGCAATACCGCTGATAACAGGTGTAAAGTTATTGAGAGAATCCGGCTGCATTCGGGTATTAGAGCCGATTATCGCACCTCTGATTCCGTAGGAGTCAAAAATGCGGCCACCGGTAAACGTCTCCCCCAGTGTTAAGCGGCTTTTCCAGGGAGTAATATCGGTTTCAGCATAGAGCTGAATATTTTTATTACTGAAGCTGTCATTTTTTGACCATACCGAGTTACTGCGGTTCCGGAAACGCCATCCTGCATAGTTAAAACCTGCCGTCCAGTTAATATTGGTATTATAGTAAGTGTTTTTACCATTACCCACTTTATTATTGGCCAGATAGCTGTTCAGGTTATAATCAACAAACAGCGCGGTAACCCCTTCATCCCAGCGGGACGGGTCAATATAATCGGCATACTGTTGTGACAGACTGGCCTGCGGAACCGTGATATTTAATGCCAGGTCGGCAGTATTATAATAATCCTTTGCATAACTGACATAAAAAGCCAGAGGATGACAAGTGTTGTCATCACTGAGATTATTTTGATTTTCATCCGGCTGACTCCCCAGCCGCTTATCCGGAATAATCCCCAGCGCTTCTATCTGCTCCGGGGTAAAACACGCATCAGCCCGTTTATTATTAGTGATATTTTTGAAAAGAATGCTGCGTTTCCCGCGGTTATTATCATTGAGAATAACATCAACTGTATAGGTTCCTTCCGGGACCGGATTACCATAGCTATAGTCAGAGACGTCAACATTCAGTCCCTGAATAAAACCGGCATTATACTCTACTTTATCATCCGGACTATTTTCATCCGCCAATAAAGCAGTATTACCAAATGATACGGCAGGAAATAAGAAAGAACAGAGCATTAATCTCCATTGATGTTGTCTCATACTAATACCCCTGTTGTTGGCAGTTACACTCCTTGTTAACTGCCTGATTAAATCCTTTTAAAACTAAACGGTTTTATTTTACGATGGCAAAACCTGAACCTGTTTTAGTAACTTTTGTTACTATTTGCGAACCATAATCACTCAAAACAGCGTACGTAAAATCCGTTATATTCCCATTCAGTATCTGTGATTTTTCATTTTGAGAATAAATGGCTGAAGACCCGGGAGCAATCATATCACCTCTTAATTCAGTTTCTTTTCCGTTGATCTTTGCTTTTACTCCGGCAACTGAAATATAATACGGTGATGGATTTTCTGCTTTCAACGCTGTTCCTTTACCCGGGATATCAATGACACTCCATTTCAATTTATCGAGATAAGAAAGAGATGATTCTTTACGCAAAGCTTCCGGCCGGTAGAAAAGTTTGATTCTTGTTTTGAATGCAATATCTAAGCGCTGTGTGATATTTTTACTGTCTTCACTTTCAGGCGGAATTTCCAGAACATTAAAGTAATAAACTGACTCTTTATCCTGAGGGAGTGTTTTACCATTATAAATAACCCGGATACTTTGTCCTTTCCCCGGTTCAATTCGTACTAACGGAGGTGTAATAACAAAGGGTAACCCAGGGTTATTAATATTATTAACATTAACACCATCGTCGGCCCATACCTGAATAAGTGCCGGCTTAACCTGATCCTTGTTATTAATTCTCACGACCTGCTCTTTTTTCCCGCCATCAAATATAATACGGGTTCCTTCTATAACAACTGCACTATGAGCCAAGCCAGTAAAACCGGAAAAGAGAGCAGCGGTCAGTAACATCTTTAGTAATTTCACCAACATAATAACCTCAGATAATTAAAAAAACAGAGCCAGTAATGGCTCTGTTTATACATCTATTACTGATAAACCAGAGTGTACTGAACTTTAGCAGTCACAGGGCCTGCTGTGGTTGCATCAGTGGCGTAATAACCACCTGCATAATAAAATGTATTAGCACCCGCAGCAGCGGTAACCCACTTGCTCACTTCACCAATCTTGGCGTGATGCTGAACACCATCGTTGGTATTGTAGATTTTAACCTGCACATTTTCAGCTGCATCAGCTGCTGTTGAATTGTTTTTCAGGTTACCTGTTGCAGGATCCCAAGGCGTTGTTTCACCAACAGGTTCAAAGTGGATACCGACCTGGGTAAATTCAGTTGGGCTAGCCGGGCAATCAACAGCGATATTGAAGGCTTTAAAACCGCCTTCTTTACCACTTCCATTCAGCGTTTTGATAGAGACAGCATCCAGGTTAACAGTCTGATCTATAAGACTTGTAATTTCACAGGTTTCTGTAATCAGTTTACCGTTGAATGTTACTGTCCCTTGCCCTTCTGCAAAAGCTGAGGTGCTTGCGCCGGCAACTAAAGAACCAGCCACTAATAATGCTAACTTCATTTTGTTCATATCTATATCCTTAATATATGATTTATGTACTTCACTGCTTTTCATTAAACGGTTACCGCGTCTTACTCCGAGGTGACGGTAAATCCATTTTGATTATCGCAACTCAGGATGACCTTCTGAATTGCAGATTCCGTGTTCCGGTTTAAAATATGTAAACCAATTTTTGGTAAAATATTTTGTTCGATGAAACGAATAAGAATTCGCGCACCGGTTTCAGCCACGGAACACTGGCTGATAATTGAACTCACCACATCGTCGCCATATTCAAATGCAGCATTATGCTGTGCAGACAGACGCTGACCGACCCGGTCCAGATGAATACGGACAATCCGTCCCAGCGATTCATCCTGTAACGGATAGTACGGCACCACACTCAGACGTCCGAGGAACGCGGCAGGGAACACTTTCAGTAATTCCGGCTGTAATGCAGTGCGCATACCGTCCAGATCCGGAGTAGTGTCCGGGTCTGCACTCAGGCTTGAAATCAAATCACTGCCGGCATTACTGGTCAGCAAAATAATGGTGTTTTTAAAGTCAATCACACGCCCTTCACCATCTTCCATCCGGCCTTTATCAAAGACCTGGAAAAACAGCTCGTGAACATCCGGGTGTGCTTTTTCCACTTCATCCAGCAATACAACGCTGTAAGGTTTTCTTCGGACAGCTTCTGTCAGTACACCACCCTCACCGTAACCGACATAGCCCGGAGGTGAACCTTTCAGGGACGATACCGTGTGAGCTTCCTGATATTCGCTCATGTTGATGGTGATAACGTTTTGCTCACCGCCATACAGCTGTTCGGCAATGGCCAGCGCGGTTTCGGTTTTACCGACACCGGACGGTCCGACCAGCATAAAGACGCCGATAGGTTTGCGCGGATCTGCCAGCCCGGCACGCGAGGTCTGGATAGACTCACTGATAATATCCAGTGCATGCTGCTGCCCGATAACACGCTCTGCCAGGTGATTTGGTAACTCCAGAACGGCATTCAGTTCATCTTTCATCATCCGGCCGACCGGGATCCCGGTCCAGTCCGCGACAATAGACGCCACAACAGCTGAGTTAACCTCGGCCTGAATAACCGCATCCTCACGCAGATTCACACGGAGGGTTTCAAGTTCTTTTTCCCGCTCAGCCAGCTGTTTCTGTAACTCAGCCAGTTGCTCTTTCTCACTGAGCGCAGCTGTTTCAGTAATAACTTCAGCCACCGCAGCATCGCCGTTTTCAGCCGCTGTAGTGTGTGATTCCCCTGCTGCCGGTTCAGGAACATCAGCCGGTTTTTCACCGCTGATTAATGCCTGAATCTGACCGCGGATTTCCACAATTGCCGCCACTGTGGATTTTTCTTTCAGCCAGCGGGCTTCCATTTCTTCTGCCAGCGCAGCCTGAGATTTAATACTATCCTGCAATGCATTCAGCGTACTGCTGTCTTCACGGCCGAAATTGAGTGCTTTTTCTGCCAGTGATAATTCGGATGATGCCGTCTGCGTCTTATATTGCAGTTCCTGCAAATCCTTCGGCGGAATATTCTGGGCAACAGCAACGCGGGCACAGGCAGTATCCAGCAGGCTGATCGCTTTATCCGGCAGCTGACGTGCAGGAATATAACGATGAGATAAACGCACTGCTGACTGAAGCGCTTCCTCCATGATCCAGACACTGTGATGTTTCTCCAGCATCGGCACCAGGCCGCGTAACATAGCAACACTTTTCTCTTCCGAAGGCTCTTCGACCTGTAACACCTGGAAACGGCGGGTCAGTGCCGGGTCTTTCTCAATATGGCGCTTGAACTCACTCCAGGTTGTGGCACCGATAGTTCTCAGTTTTCCGCGCGCCAGAGCAGGTTTTAATAAGTTTGCCGCATCACCGGTTCCGCTGTTACCGCCCGCACCGACCAGGGTATGGACTTCATCCACAAACAGGACAACCGGGTTCGGGGAAGCAACCGCTTCTTCCAGAACAGATTTCAGGCGGGACTCAAATTCGCCTTTCATGCTGGCACCCGCAGAGAGTGCGACAACATCCAGGTTCAGCAGGCGGACTTTTGCCAGCGGCGGCGGCACATTACCGGAGGCGATAGCCAGCGCCATCCCTTCCACCAGTGCCGTTTTACCCACCCCTGCTTCACCGGTCAGTAACGGGTTGTTCTGACGGCGGCGCAGCAGAATATCAATCATGGTATTGATTTCCTGCTCACGACCGATAACCGGGTCAATTTTGCCCTCACGTGCCAGCGCGGTCAGGTCTGTGGTATACTGCGCCAGTGTTGCCTTGCCCTGCTCGCCGGCCATCGCACTGCTCGCTTCTCCGGGCATGCTGTTTTTACCGCCGAGATCGCTGTTATCAGTGGCATTCTGCTCTGCTTCCGGTGAATCTTTGGTAATGAATGCCAGGTCCGACGCCAGAATATCCAGCGGGATCTTGTCAAACACCGGTGAAATAGCGGATAACGCCCTGCGCAACTCGCTTGTTGTCAGGCAGGCAAGTAATAAATGACCGCTGCGGATAGCGCTTTCTGAATATTCCAGACTCGCACATACCCAGGCACGCTCAATCGCCATTTCAATATGATAAGAAAAATCAGAAATAGAACTGGCGCCTGACGGTAACCGCAGAAGTGCCTGATCCATTCCTTTTTCCATTAACTGGATATCGAGTTGAAAGTGACGGACAATTTGTCTCAGGTCACTTTGTTCCTGTTGCCACAGCTGAACCATCCAATGGACAAGCTCAACGTACGGGTTGCCTTTTAATTTACATAGTGTCGTTGCACTTTCGATACTTCGGAATAAAGTTGTATCGAGTTTGCCGAATAAACTCTGTCTGCTGAAAGCCACAATTATTACCTAATTAAGTGTTGTTTATACTAACAATTCACCCTTAGCAGGTGCACGGTTTATAAACACAATATGTATTACGCATAACCACGCATGCGTATAAATAACTAACTGAACACATATCCGGAATACATAAACATAAATGTGTTTTCAGAAATGCTGGATTATAATAAAAACAAAGAATGTTACCTGACAATGAGAATTAGCCTTAAGTTTATTCCTAAGGCGACATCCTGATACTCTGCATTAATCCTTATATGCACTGCACACTATCCTGAGGTTTACTTCGTGTCTTTTCAACAAGACTATTATGGAAAGAAAAAAAACACAACCGCAGGAAAAGACAAATATGCTAATTTAGAAAATTCTTATTACCATAATCAAAAAAAACGACTCCAAAGACCTATGAAAACAATCACATAATAATCACGAAAACACAAAATATACCAAGTGAAATCAATGAAATAGAAAATTAAAAACAAAAATCAATAATGAACATAAAATAAGAAAAAATAAAATAAATCACTGTTACTGCATGAAAGCAGTATGATATCAGCTTGATACACAACTAACTAAAACATAAAGATTCGACAAGGAAAATGATTAAGTAAATACACCAATACCAGCAGAATCAATATAACATTAATTAATACATTGAGAAAAATGGGTGAATATTTAATATTCATAAATTAATCATACTATGTTCACCGCGGGATTTGTTTATTTTTTTATCACATAATTCACTTACAACAGGGTAATAACACGGTAATACAGACTTATCCGATATCGGTATGAACGTATGGCCTTTATTTTTAACAGAAGTTTATTCAGTGTCTTTTTATACTTTATCTTTATAATTTTGTAAGGCTGACAATTGCCTTCATAACTCATTTCTTTTCAGAGGTATATCCGTGGATCAGAAATTTCTTGATTTTTACAATCGGGAACTTACATTTATGAAAGAAATGTCCGGTGAATTTGCGGAGAAACATCCGAAAATCGCCGGTCGTCTGGGCATGAATGGTATTGAAGTTGCTGATCCTTATGTTGAGCGGCTGATAGAAGCCTTCTGCTTTATTTCAGCGCGTTCCCAGGTAAAACTGGATGCAGAATTCCCGAAGTTTACCCAGCGTTTCCTGGATGTGATTTACCCTAATTATAATGCCCAGACTCCGTCAATGGGTGTGGTGCAGTTGCATCCTAATACCAAAGAAGGTGATTTGTCGAACGGCTATCACGTTCCGAAGAACAGCCAGATGTTTACCCGGTTATTGCCGGGTGAACAATCACGCTGCGAATTCCGCAGCAGTCAGGATCTGACATTATGGCCGGTTGAGATCGAAGATGTCCGTCTGACGTCAATCCCGCCGGATATTTCCAGCCTGGAAAAATACAGGATATCTTATTCACGCCTGAAAGGTGCGTTGCGGATTAAACTGAAACTGGACGGCGACAACCTGTTTTCTCAGCTGGAAAATCTCGACAAACTGCCTTTTTATATCGATGGTGACGAACGGGTTGTTTCACATATTTTTGAACTGATCCACGCGCATTATGTCGCCATGATTGTCCGGACCGGCGGTAGTGAAAAGAAAGATACCACTATTGTCAACGGTGGTGTTTCTTTTGAAGGCCTGCAACCCGGCCAGGCACTGTTGCCGGTTCAGTGGAATATGTTCCATGGCCATAATCTGGTTCAGGAATATTTTTCCTGCCGCCAGCGTTTTTATTTCTTCACGCTCAATCATCTGCGCGAAGCATTGCGCAAAAATGATACAAACGAAGCAGAAATTATTATTCTGTTGGATCGTTTTCCCCAGGATCTTATCAGTCATATTGATAAAGATCGTTTTCTGCTGTTCTGCACACCGGTTATTAACCTGTTTCCTAAACGAATCGATAAAATCGAAATTAACCGTGCGCTGAATGATTTCCATGTTGTGCCGGATCGCAGCCGGCCGCTGGACTACGAAGTCTTTTCTGTCAGTAAGGTGATGGGGCAGCAGGCAGAAAACAGCAGTGAGGTGGTCTTTAACCCGATTTATCAGACCCGCCACAGCGATTCCGGTAACTTCGGCCGTTATTTCTCACTTCGCCGGGAAACCAGAGCCAGCGGCAGCGCACGCCGTAAATATGAAACACTGACACCGTATATCGGCACTGAAGTCTTTATTTCCCTGGTCGATCAGCAGGAAGCCCCGTTTGATGATGATATCCGTTATCTCTCGGTGGAAGCACTGGTGACAAACCGCGACCTTCCGCGTCTCATCGACCGGAGTAATGACTATGATTTAACACTGTCAGATTCCGTCCCTGTGTATGGCGCCAATTTCCTGTCACAGCCAAGCCCCCCGCATCCGCCGTTTGCCCGTGGTGAGTCCGCCTGGCGGCTTATCCGTCAGCTCAGTTTTAACTATCTGCCGCTGCACGATATGGATCACAACCGGGGCGGGGAGTCACTGCGTAATCTGCTGCGTCTGTTTGTCAGCCCGGCTGATCAGGAATCTATAACACAAATCGACAGCCTGGTCGGCAGTAAAACCAAACCGGTCATCCGCCGGTTACCGGGCAATGAATTGCTGGTTTACGGCCGGGGCGTTCAGTGTGTTCTGACCGTTGATGAAGTCGGCTTTTCCGGGTTAAGTCCTTATTTATTCGGGTTAGTGATGGAAAACTATTTATCCCGCCACGCGGCAGTTAACGTCTTTACCGAGACAGAACTGCACTCAATGCAGCGCGGCCTGGTTGCCAAATGGGCACCAAGGCCGGGCAAACGCGGGATTTTATAATGAGCCATCTGCGTCACAACATGTTAAGCGACCTGTCCTGCTGGTATGACGAAAACGAGCCGTGGAAAAGCGGCTTTATCAGTCTGATGCGGGCAGTCGCGGCTAAATATCCCGATATACCGCCTATCGGGACGGCAGCGCGTCCCCAGCAGGAACCTTACCGGCTGGGACAGGCGCCGAATATGGTTTTTGCTCCGCGTGAGATAGCGGATATTTCTCACGACGGTAATTTGTGCCACATCGATCTCTACAGTCTGGGGATTTGGGGGCCGCAGGGTGCAATGCCGGTCAATTTTACCGAGCAGGCTTTTATCCGGCTGGAACATCAGGACACTCTGCTGCGCGATTTTGTGAATATATTTCACCACCGTGCGCTGTCGCTGTTCTACCGGAACTGGTTTGTTTCACAGGATGTGGCCACGCTCGATCGCAAAGATGATGAGCGGTTTTCTTTTTATATCGGCGCACTCATCGGCCTGGTGCCGGATGAAATCTGCAACTCCGTGCTGCCGACACACGCCCGCCTCTCCTCTTCGTCTCATCTGATTCGTGAGGCGCGTAATCCGGAAGGTCTGGCCGGCGCGCTGGAGTATTACTTTGGTATCCGGGTGGAGCTGCGGGAATTTACCAAACAGTGGATTTTCCTGGAAACCGCTGATCAAACCCGGATGGGGGATCTGAATTCCTCATTACTGTTATCGGAAGGTGCCATTCTGGGTAATACCGTCCAGGACAGACAACATAAATTCAGTCTGATCCTGGGTCCGTTAACACTGGAACAATATATGCGCTTCAGTTTGTGGGGAGAGGATCTGCCGATTCTCAAAGAGTGGGTCCGCAATTTTACCGGCTTTGAGTATGCCTGGGATGTTCAGCTGGTGCTGGCCCCGGATGCTGTTCCTGAAGCCAATCTCGACGGCAGTCATCAGCTGGGTTATGCCGCCTGGCTGCCGCGGGAGAAACAGGACGAACCGATATCCGGCATGAGTTTTGATCCTGAAACTCACCTGAACTGAACCGTCATGCTTAACAGATAATGGAATAATGACCGTGAGCGAAGAACTGCAATCTACTTTTCAGTCTGATTTTTACACAGAGATCCTTACACCGCTGGAAGGGAAGTTCGTCTGCGGCGAAAGCATCGAATATGATCCTTTATACATCACGTTACAGTCCAAAATGGCGCCGAAAATGGGCGCTGAATATGGTGATTTTGTCGAAACAACAGAACCGGTTAACTGGCGTGAAATTGAAAGTGACTGCCTGGAACTGCTGAAGAAAAGCAAACATATCCGCCTGATAGTTCTGTTAATTCGTGCCCGCAGCCGCCAGATTGGCCTGTTTGCCCTGGAAGAGGGGCTTATCGCGCTGTATCAGTTGCTGAAAGACTTTCCGAATGAAATTCATCCTCAGCTTTATGATGAAGGTGAATTTGAGCCGTTTATGAGAGCAAATGCCATTTCCGAACTGGAAGATACGGATGGCTTTATGCTGGATTTACGTCAGATGACGCTGCCGAAAATCAACGGACTGCAACTGACCGTCAAAGAAGTTGAACGCGCCTTTGCCATTCCGAAGGAAGAAAATGCGCTCGCGGAAGAGAGTGTCACCGGTATTCTGAATGAATGGCGTCTGAACAATGATAAAACGCTGGCTTCCCTGAATAATGCCGCCCTGATTCTGGATGCTATCAAAAAGCTGACCCGTGAAACACTGGAAAATGAAGCACCGGCGCTCCCGGCACTGACTCAGGTACTTTCTTTATTCAATAAAGACCTGACCGCTAACGGCAAAAAACCGGCAACAGGTGTCTCCCCTTCCGACGATGCCGATTTAACCTCTGAATTAGTCTTTGCCGGTGATGAGCCGGGAGATGAAGCCCGTGGTCAGTCCGCGGATTCTGTCAGCAGCACGACAGAAACCGTTGTTGACGGCGATACCACAACTGTGACAACCGAACGGGTTGTCTATCGTGACAAAGTGATTAACACCCGGCAGGATGCCCTCGAAAGGATCCGTGAAGTGCGGGCATGGTTTCAGCAAACCGAACCCGGTAACCCGATTATTTTACTGCTGAGGTATGCCGAAGAAGCGGCAGGGAAAAATTTCCTTCAGCTCAGTAAATTATTCCCCGCTGACATGCTCGCTGTTTTGGATATCAATAAGGATATGTCATGAAAATAAAATTACTGGCGGCGCTGGCCGCACTGGGAATGTCAGGTAATGCGCTGGCTGCTGTTGTATGTTCACCGGTAGAACCGCCCAATTATACGACAGAAACACTGAGTGCCACATCTGACGTAATCAAATTACGGGCTGATGCCCCGATCGACGCGAATAATCCGATTGGCAAGGCTATTTCGCCATCACTTAGTACAACGATCCGATATTCCTGCCCGGGTTTCTCACTCACCGGGGAACGGCCACTGGTTGCTTCGCTGGTTCCTTATCCCGGGTTCGATAATATGTATAAAACTAATATCGAAGGTATTGGCGTAAAATTTACAACGTCAGCACCAGACGGAGGGAGTGAGGGCCCCTTGCCGAGACCGCAATTTCCGTTAACATCAACACCGGATCCTGGTGCCGGTATTTCTTATGTTAATATTCCTCAGGGACGTTTTAATGCTTCGTTTTATAAATTAAGTGATAACGTCGAATTATTTACACGACACCCTGACAGTAACTTATTATTTAATCAGGGAATAGTTGGATATAATAATCTCGAAGCCACTACAATTTCTATTTATTCTATAAATAATATCTATATCTCCGGCACACCTGTATGTAAAGTTGATGCGCCATTACCTGTCGACTTTAAGACTGTCAATGCTGCCGCTGTCCGGAGCGGAGTGGTAGAGCCATTTCAATTCGGCATAGAATGTAAAACAGATTATGGTACCTACGATGTCACTGCCTCAATCAAAGCCGATAATGCATCGGGTGACGGAAAATATATTAAAGTCCGTGACAGTAAAAACAATGATGATTCTTTAATCATTGAGATAATGGATGGCCAAAACAACCATGTTATGGTTGATAATTCAACAAAAATAAATATGAATGATTTAAATAGCGGACAAAAAGCCAATTTCGGGTGGACTGCAAAACTCAGAAAAGTGGATGGGACACCATATCCGGCGCAGGGAGAATTCAGAGCATCCGCTATTGTTACTCTGGATATTAAATAACAGAAACACATGATGAAAAATACGATCTTTATCAGTATAGCCAGTTATCGGGATTCAGAATTAATTCCGACCTTGAAGAATATGGTTGAAAGTTCCGCCAGCCCTGAAAAATTATTTATCTCTGTTTGCTGGCAGGATGAAAAACGTGATTTTTCTGTCTTTACTGATATGGGTGCAACAGAAAAAGAATATTCGGAAAGCAATCCGGATGTTATGCACCTGAGTTATCATGGTGCAACAATCTATGTTCACTTTGTACAATATTATCAGGCTAAAGGGGCATGCTGGGCCAGATACTGCTGTGAACAATACTATACCGATGAAAATTACTTCCTTCAGATAGACTCTCACTGCCGTTTTATCCAAAACTGGGATAGTGAACTTATTGAATACTATCTGTCTTTAAAGAAGGACTTCAGAAAACCGATTATCTCCGGCTATCCGCCGGGTTATACCCCGGCAACAGAAGATAAAGAAGAAGTCCGGAATCAGATCGTTGCCAGAATGGTATTTAATCATTTTAATGACGGAGATATCCCTTCATTTCTCCCGGTTGCTCTCCTGGATGAAAAAAAACATTCCCGGGGATGTTTTTTAGCCGGTGGATTCACTTTTTCAGTGGGTCAGTTTGTACTTGATGTTCCCAATGACCCACAGGTATTTTTTCTGGGAGAAGAAATATCGATGTCCGCGAGAGCATTTACGCACGGCTATGATGTCGTCTATCCCAATAAGATATTTTTATATCATTTTTACAGCCGCACGGGTTGTGACAGAATCTGGGGAGATCATACCCAAGAGAAAAAAGAAAAAAAAGTGGTTGAAAAAAGCTGGGTTGAACGGGATCAAATATCAAAAAACCGGGTTCGTCAGCTATTAGGCATCCAATATTCTGATGATATTGACCTCGGGAAATATTGCTTAGGCACAGAGCGGACACTGGAAGAGTATGAATATTTAACCGGAATACTGTTCAGTGAACAACTGCTTGCCAAAGAACTGCTGAGCAATACAAAACCTACGTATTTTGAGCATATTCCTGAATCACGGGAAATATGGATATCGCAGTTATACAGTGATTATTACAGGACAGTTAAAATTAACAAATCCGAATTAACCGCTAATGACGATAATGTTGATTACTGGTCATTAGGTGTATTCAGCGAAGATAATCAGCTTATTGCTATGCAACGTATGACAACCGAAGAATTCGCAAAGCAGGAATCCGGTGATGATAAAAACATCTACCAGTTTGAAATAAAACTGAAGGATAAATCCCATCTTATTCCTAAGAAACTCCGGCTGGCCCCTTTCCTGACGGACTGCGGCTGGGGAGAAACAGTGGAGAAGGTATGGTAAACAGTCAGGATGTCTTTAATAAGATAATGTGTATTGATGCACTTATTGATTTGGAGGCGATTATTCCCTCTTTATCAGAGTTGCAGCTGAACTTATCGACTTCTGTTCAGCAGTTCCGTGATTGTCTGGAACTGGAGGATCCTTATTTTGAGCACTCTGAAAATTTCTGCCGGCTGCTCTGTATTTATCTGGATAAAATCATCCTGAAATACACTGACAGCCAGCAACTTTCCTGGGCGCCTTATTTACTGGAAAATTATTTTTACGGGTTTGATCGCGAACCTTTTAATGTCGCAGAGCAGCTGACACTCTTTTCAGCTGTAAAACGTAATGCCGTTTTTTTACCGGCCTATCAAATGGCTTTGCGGCTATCCGGATTGCCGGAATATAAAACCGCACTGAAACCGGTTGTTCCGCTGTTTGAAAAACGGCTGCCGGTACTGCCGGTAATTGAACCGGTAACGCCTCCGGCTCCTGAAATACCGAAAGCAGCAGAATATCCGGCGCCGGTGCCCTACAGGACAGTCAATATACCGCTCATTTTTGCCGCAGAGCTCCTTTGCCTGATATCGATTCTGATTTTCGTCTGGCTTTATATTCGTGACACACTGGATACCCTGATTTAAATGAAAAATTTTGCCACTGTAAAAAAATGGCTGATTATTTTATTCAGTCTTCTTGTTCTCACGCAGGCAGCGCTCGCTGTTTATGATAAAGCGCATCTGTTCATCTGGCTGAGCGGGCTGTGTATTGCTCTGTTTATCATTGCGGTTCTTTTTGCTGTCCGTATCAGTGAACATTCAGAGGTGATTGTTCATGATGATGAAACAGATGCCCTGACCGCACCTGAAATCGTCTTTATTCTCGGGCCTTATGCCAGAACCTGGTTCAGCCGGCAGGATGAGGATGACACTCTCCGGTTTGATAACAGAATTATCTGGATGCTGATAAACAAGCCGGATGATATTCACAAACAGGTTGCGGCAATCAGTCAGAAACACCGCCATTACCAGATCAGTGCTATCTTCCCGGTATTGCCGGATGGTAATGATTCCGATGCCCTTTTTCTGAATAAATTACTGGGCTGGAAAAATTCCTTTTCCCGCAATCAGTTTGAACAGGAAATCCCCTGCACATTAATCATTTATTCACGCCTGAGCAGCCAGCGGCCTGCTCATGATCCGGATAATGCGACCTGGATCGGGCAATTTAATCTTTATGACACTAAGCCCAAACCATTCCGTGATGAAATAACCGCGCTGCGCAAAGAACTGAATACCGTTTACCGGCAACCACATGCGATTGCCTCACAACACCGCAACGCACTGGCATTATCCACACTGACTTGGCTGGATGACGCCGGTCTGATGGCAGAAATAGAATCCCTGTTTTCGGAAAGTGTCCTCAGCTTTACCAATCTGATGTTTTCTGATTACGGAAACGGCTCGACACGCCACGGTGCCTGGTCCCGCTGGATCCAGAAAAAATTCACTTTGCTGCCGCGGATATCGTCTTATCTCACTCTTCCGCCATTACCGGTGAATACCGGTGAACCACCGCCGCATATCAAAAAACACACTGTTGAAATGACACCGGTTCCTTATCAGAAACTGCGCTATTCATTACTGTTCATCCCGGTTCTGATCGCCGGAGCAATAACGGGTAGTCTGCTCTGGTCACTGGACTTTAACATTCAGCGTAATGCGATGGTCAATGGTCTGATCAGCGAATTTGATGCCACCCCGCCCAATGCATTACAGCAGCGTGTTGCCATTATCCAGCAGATGAAAAAATTATCTGATGCGATTGCACATCATGAAAAACCGCATTTCTTTATCATGGAATTTACACCACCCGATATATTTATCAGTAAACTGGATAAATCAATTACAGAGTTTTCCCGTAGCCCGCTCTATGTGGCACATGATAAAAATATTGTCTTTGATACCGGCAGTTCGCAGTTAAAAAAAGAAAGTACTGAATATCTGATGCCGCTATTAACGTTTATTAAACAAAATCCGGATGTGAAAATTTTAATTGAGGGTTACACCGATAATACCGGTAATGACAAAATCAATATTAATCTGTCACTGAACCGGGCTGAACAGGTAAAACACTGGTTACAGGAGTCCTCCGGGTTTCCTGAAACTCACTTTGTTACCCGGGGCTTAGGTTCCCAAAATCCGATTGCAGATAATGATTCTCAGGATGGCAGAGAAAAAAACCGCCGTGTTGAAATCAAAATTTATCAGGAAAATCAGTAATTATATATTTTGAGGATTATTATTTATGAGTAAGAATAACGAGTACATGATTCCTGAAGGCAGTTTCATTACATCAACGCCTGACCTTGACAATACGATAAATATTCTGATTTATCGCGATCCTACGCTGAATGAATACAATATTATTGTCCACAGGGCTTTTTTAGCTGAAGATGAAACTGTTGAAGAATTTTGTGAAAATGAAATCACGAATTTTACCCGGGATTTGCCCGGCTTCCAGGAAGAAGGTAAAATGATCACCCATGAACTGGGTCCGATGAAAATGAAGGTTGTACAGATTGCCAACAGTTATCTGAAAGATGGTGAACGTCTGCAACAAGTTCAATCCCTGATTAAACTGCCATATCATAAAGATACCAACCCGAATAATAACCGCCTGATTATCTTTACTCTGAGCCGTACCGGCCAATTTACGGAATATCAGCGTAAGCATTATGTTCGTGTACTGAACAGCTTTACACCGAATTCGACCTTTGGATTATTAGGCTGATATACCTCCCCTATTACCGAAATAGGGGAGCATTTTACGTTTATCGTTAATTAAATTAATCCAGTTTACGGGTGAAATTTTGCCTTCTGTCTGTTACTGTATGTTCGATATCACTCATACACACTGACTGATAGCCTATACATGGATAAATAGCATACCAACTATCTTTTTTCATCAATTCATTCCATAACATATCCAGGCAACATTCATTTCTCGGCACCCCTTTTTTCAGCTTTTCTTCTGACATCAAAAAGCAGTTTCGCAAAGTTGTATAATAATGCTGATTAACTATATAACTATTAGCTAAATATGAAAAATAAAGACGATAAAAGCAATTATGTATTTTATTAATATTGAAGTAACTTCCTGATAATAATCCGGCATCCCAGGATGAGCTAATCAGACTACTGAAAAAATAATTTATTCTGTCCAATGATTCATCATCATTATGAAAAATCATATCATCTTCCAGAACAAGAACATTGCTCCACTTATTTTTCTCCGCCATTGTCATGACGCCAATATGAGAAAGCGTGCATCCCAACGTACCATTTTCATTTTTAACTGCATCAAAACGTATAATTTTTTCGGGTGGTACGCCCAATTTATTTAGCTGAAATTCAATACTTTCACGACGATCTGTTCTTTCTGCAAGATTAATATAGACAACTTTATCAACAAAATTCCAGTGAACCTTAACCATATCATTATCCTGATATTATCTGAGGCAATAATGCATTCCATATTATGTCTGATATACATGGTAACAATTATACTGTACAGGATGACCTGATTTTAGGAGATAAATCTGTTATTTCATGAAAAAAGCCGCCCTGTAAAGGCGGCTGAACCGTAGTGCAAATAACGTACAGAAATGTTATTTCTTATGTTTAAAATCAATTACCATACGGCCGGTAAATTTGCCCTGTTCCATCTCTTCAAAAATAGCATTGATATCTTCAAGCGGACGCATAGCCACTTTCGGCACAACTTTACCTTCCGCACCGAAACGGAATGCTTCTTTCAGGTCTTCACGGGTTCCCACCAGAGAACCGACGACTTCGATGCCGTCCAGCACCAGACGCGGAATACTCAGATCCATTGTTTCAACCGGCAGACCCACCGCCACAACACGCCCCGCAGCACGGACACAGCCGACGGCAGAGTTAAATGCGGATTTGGCTACTGCTGTTACCACTGCGGCATGAGCACCACCCAGTTCTTTCTGAATGATATCATCGACATTATCTGTCTTCGGATTCAGCGTCAGATCCGCGCCCATCTCTTTTGCCAGCGCCAGTTGTTTATCATTAACATCAATGGCGATTACTTTGGCATTAAAGACATTTTTGGCATATTGCAGCGCCAGGTTTCCTAACCCGCCGAGACCGTAAATCGCCAGCCACTGTCCCGGCTTGATTCCGGAAACTTTAATGGCTTTATAAGTGGTCACACCGGCACAGGTAATGCTGCTCGCCGCAGCAGAATCCAGCCCATCCGGTACTTTGACAGCATAATCCGCAGTCACAATACACTCTTCCGCCATACCGCCATCCACGGTATAGCCGGCATTTTTCACTTCGCGGCAGAATGTTTCTTTACCGCTGTTACAGTATTCACAATGACCGCAGCCACGGAAAAACCATGCCACACTGGCACGATCGCCGACTTTCAGCGAGGTGACGCCTTCTGCGATTTCAGTAACCACACCGATACCTTCATGCCCGAGGATCACACCGGATACATCACCAAAATCCGCATTTTTCACATGCAGGTCAGTGTGACACACACCGCAGCATTCCATTTTCAGCAGGGCTTCCCCATATTTCAGAGGCCGTAATGTTTTCTCTTTGATTTCTACGGTCTTATTTTTTGCGACAACAGCTGCTTTCATAGTTCACCTCAATGATGGAGCAACAGAAAAGTTATGTTCAGTTCAGCAACATAACGACCATTAACTGTTTTATTCTAGCGTGAAATACGGAACAATACTGCACACTGAATGCCAATGATTACAGCTATCATTAATAAGGAATACTGTATTCAGTGCTATATCTGCCATTATCTGTTACAGACGTGA
The DNA here is from genome assembly GCF_019402645.1 of Morganella morganii. Taxonomy (GTDB): domain Bacteria; phylum Pseudomonadota; class Gammaproteobacteria; order Enterobacterales; family Enterobacteriaceae; genus Morganella; species Morganella morganii_D. The sequence goes on along the minus strand of NZ_VKKS01000001.1, from coordinate 412,207 downwards.
TGCAGGATACAGTGGTGCAGGAAACGGTTCCCGCGGCTCATTCCCGATAGTGCCGAACCGGGCATCTCCGCTGTTCCAGTCACTGACTGCCTGCTGTAATGTCTGTGTGTCATAGCCGGCAAAATTCCACCACATCATAATCTTCTCCTGTACCGGCGTCCCTCCCAGCAGCAGCAGCCTTGAGCCTTTCATCAGTGTCAGTGCAACAGAAGATAACCCTTCGCCGATGTACACCAGCTCATTGGCGGTATAGATTTCACCACAGTACGTCAGCTGGCCTTCCAGCACAAAGATGCCGTATTCAAAATCCGGCCTGGTATCCAGTGTGGTTTGCGTTGCCTGCTGTGCCAGCAAATCCATGCCAATCAGAGGGGAAAACTGCAGAACCGGCGAACAGCGATCGCCATATTCGCCGGTCAGTAATGTGAAACTGACCTGTTCATGATGCCAGACAGGCAAGTCAGGGTAGTGATCAAAACGCGGCGCAATCGTACTGTCCGCAGGAGGCAGCGCAATCCAGAGCTGTGCAGCGTGCAGACGGGCATTTCTGCCGGCAGAATCTTCAGTATGCGTGATACCGCGCCCGGCTGTCATCAGATTCACCTGCCCCGGGCGGATAATCTGTTCTGACCCGAGGCTGTCCCTGTGCAGTACTTCACCTTCCAGCATCCAGGTGAAGGTCTGTAAACCGATGTGCGGATGCGGCCCGACTTTCATGCCGTCATCCCCTTTAAAAACCGCCGGACCGGCATGATCCAGAAAACACCAGGCGCCTATCTGACGGCACTCCTTTACCGGTAATGCACGGGATACCGGCACGCCGCCGACATCTTTAATCCGTGCGCTGATACGCCGGGGTAAGACCTTTTGCTTATCTGTCATGGTGCCACCTGCCTTGTCAGTGAGAGAGTGCCGTCAGCACTGCGGACGGCGGCCTTAAGGTATCAGTATACTGAGAAAGCACCGCATGTCATGTGCCGGCATACAGGGCTGATGACAGGATCAGCGCTCCCGCAGGGCCTCATTCGCCCGGTTCAGCGGTTTGATAAGATAACGGAGAATCGATTTACTGCCGGTTTTAATATCCACTTCCGCAACCATTCCCGGGAAGATCCGGAACTCTTTACCGGCTTTGTTAGTCAGCACGTCATGCCCGGTGCGGATAAGTACGCGATAATAGACATGGTCGCGCTGAATTTCATCTTCCAGCGTATCCGGGGAAATCAGGATCACTTCCCCTTCCAGCCCGCCGTAAATGGCATAGTCATACGCCGTGATTTTAACCAGTGCCGGGTCATTCAGGCGGATATGGGCAATATCCTGCGGGGATATTTTAGCCTCGACAATCAGCTGATCATCCAGCGGAATGATATCCATAATTTTCCCGCCCGGCGCGATGACCCCGCCGATGGTATTCACTTCAATATTTTTCACAATCCCGCGTACCGGAGAAACTACTTTGGCACGTTGCAGGGCATCATCCCGTGCCCGTATGACAGACTCCAGTTCTTCCAGCTCTTTATTCACCTCTGCCAGTTGTTCACGCGCATTCACCACATATTCATTACGCAGTTCCTGTTTTTTGCTCTCCAGTTCGGAAATAGTCCGTTTCAGACGGATTAATTCCACTTCACCCGACGCACCGGATTTAACAAGGCGCTGTAATATCATCTCTTCACGGCGGTAAAGCCCGAGAGAATCACTGATACCTTTGACAGACTGCTCCAGTCGCTCTTTGCGGGATTTGTACAGGCGTTGTTCAGCATTCACCAGTTCAGCGTCCTGTTTTACATCATCCGGAATAATAAACTCACCGGAAGAGACTTCCGCCTTCAGACGCGCCGCTTTGATTCGGTTTGCTTTATAACGGCTGCGGCTTTCATCCAGTGAGGATTCAAACCGGGTTTCATCCAGATACGCTATCACCTGACCTTTCTCAACAATCGCCCCTTCACGTACTTCCAGTGAGGAGAGGAGCCCGCCCTCCAGTGACTGCACGACCTGCTCGCGGGATGACGGAATAATTTTCCCCTGTCCTTTGGTGATTTCATCCACGTCAGACAGGGCTGCCCAGATCAGCAGAATAATAAAGAAACCGAAGATCACCGCAATCAGCCGGGCAAGACGCGGCAGGCTCGGTTCGTGCCGGCCGCCGTAGAAAAAAGGCACGCCCCGCAGATTGGTTTCCGGCGCCTGTTTTATGATCTGAGGATTTAATTTTTTCATCTCAGCTCTCCGCCTTTGCCGGTGTCTCTGAGCCGGACATCAGATTTTTAAGCACCTCATCGCGGGCACCATCCAGTGCAATCCGCCCGTTGTTCATCACAATAATCCGGTCTGCCAGTTGCAGAACACTGGTGCGGTGCGTGGTGACAATCAGGGTTTTATCCTGAGACCAGGTTTTCAGCCCGGCAATCAGTTTCTGTTCCGCGATTTCATCCAGTGCGGATGTCGGTTCATCCAGCAGCACGATATTCGGATTGGTCAGGATAGTTCTGGCCAGCAATACCGCCTGACGCTGCCCGCCGGATAACCCGACTCCGCCTTCCCACAACACGCGGCTTAATCCCTGCGGGCTGCTGCTGACCAGATCCGCCACACCGGCAATCTGTAATGCACGGATAATCTCCGCATCATCTGCTTTCGGCGCACCCAGCGTCATGTTATCGCGCAGTGTGCCGTGCAGCAGACGGGAGTTTGCCCCGAGATAACCGATATCACGGCGGACGTCATAAGGATCTATCGCCGCCAGATTGATACCGTCCAGCCGGATCTGTCCGGCCACCGGATCCAGTAACCCGCTCAGTGCATAAAGTAAGGTGGATTTCCCGGAGCCGTTACGGCCGAGAATCGCAATTTTTTCACCCGGACGGATAGTCAGCGAGCTGATAGCCAGTACCGGACTGGCCTGCAAATCATAGGTCACTTCTGCGTTTTCAAATTCATAATGGCCGGTCAGAGACGGCTTGTGGACAAGACGGGTGCCGTACTGTGCATCAACCGGTTTTTCCATCAGCTCATTCAGACTTTTCAGAGAGACTTTGGTGGATTGCCAGCGTGCCAGCAAACCGGAGATCTGTGCCATCGGTGCCATCATCCGTGAACTCAGAATCGATGCCCCCAGCAACGCACCAGTGGTAATCGCCCCTTCCATCACCAGGAATGCCCCGCACAATACCGTGACCGCAAATACCAGTGTCTGAATGGTCTGGCTCCAGGTCATCAGCCCCTGCGTGATAAACCTTACTTTCAGGCTGGTATCCCCCACCTTTTCGTTCAGATAGTTCCATTCCTGCTGAAAACGCGGCTCTGCACGGTGAAATTTGATATCTTCCGCGCACTGAACAGCCTCAATTAATGACGCATTACGCAGTGTACTCTCACGCATCGCTTCATTGGCCAGGACTGCCAGTTTCGGCTGTAACAGCAGGCCCGGCACGATCATCACAAACAGCGCTGCCAGCGGTATCAGGGCCAGCGGCCCGGCGATCAGCCATAAAATGGCGAGGAACAAAAAGAAGAAAGGCAGATCAGAAGCGGCGGTGACGGTGGTTGATGTGATGGTTTCGCGGACGTTTTCCAGCTCACGCAACTGAGACACAAACGTACCGGTGGAACGCATCCGCTCTTTCATCCGGATGCGCAGCGCATGACCGAAAACTGTATCCGTGATTTTCAGATCCGCCCGCTTACCGATAAGGTCAATCAGCCGCACCCGCATAATCCGCATCGTAAACTCGAATCCTGCCGCAATCAGCACACCGGTAAACAGCACCAGCAGTGTCGGAATAGATTTTCCGGGAATGACGCGGTCATAAACCTGCATCGAAAACAGAATCGGGCCCAGCGCCAGTATGTTCGCCAGCAGCGCCGCAATCAGCACTGACGTAAAATATTTGCGATCGCGCAGGACGATATCCCAAAACCAGTTCTTTTTAAACGGCCTGATATAATCATCCACCCGCGCATCCGGTACATTGCGTTCCGGCCGGGTCAGAATGACCTCACCGCCCTGCGTCAGCTTCAGCAAATCGTCCATCGCGATATGGTTTTTATGCTCTCCGCCGCCCGGCAGAATGACCTGTACACGGCCGTCCCCGGAGATGCTTTCCGCATACATCGCCTGCCCGTCCGGCAGAGCCACAATAAACGGCAGATACCAGGGATTCAGCATCTCCCGGGTCAGCGGTACCCATTCCAGCACCAGCCCGGTATTACGCGCCAGACGCTGAAGTTCAGTCCGGTGTTCCGTTCCGCTGCTGTAGGAAAAATTGACTCTGACATTCTCTTCCGAGACCGGCAGACGATAGTGGCGTGCAGCGAGGAGTAACGCCTGCAGCCAGCTTTCACTGTGTTCGTTATTTTGTTCTGAGATCACCGGAGACTCCGAAGAGATTCATTGGATAATTGCAAACTTTCGCGGAACCGTCCTAACTGAGAAGAGCAACTGATGCTGGTTGCCAGATAATCATATTTCGCCGCCGCATAATCGCGCCGGGACTGATGCCATTCCTGATCCGCATTCAGCAGGTCAATAATACTGCGCTGTCCGAGTGACACATACTGCTCCTGATAAAGACGGGTCACGTCTTTCAGGGAGAGATTACGGGAATCAAGCAGCTTCATGCGCTGTTCCAGTTCATTCAGGCGGATTTGCTGATTACGCCGGTTATTTTCAACCACGTTTTGAGTATGCTGAATTTCTGCATTTGCCGCATTTTCCTGATAAACGGCCATGCGTTGTTTGGATCCGCTGGTATAAAAATTCGACAGCGGCACATTGACCGTCAGTTCAATGCTGTGATCTTCCCGGCCATAACGGTCGGTATCTTTTGCATCAAACCGCTGCTGATATGACCCCTGTAATGCAATACCCGGCATCGACTCGCGTTTGGCCGCCTCGCGGTCACGTTGTGCTACCGTTAAGCCGGCCCTGGCGGCCAGCACAACAGGAACGGTGTTAAAATCAATATCCTGTGAATAACACTGCCGGCTGTACATCGCGACATCAATCGGTTGTGAGGAAAGCTGACCGACAGACATTCCGGTCATCCGATTCAGATTCAGGATCTGGTTTTCATGTTCCAGTTTCAGGGTGTTGAGCTGTAACTGTGCGGTATCGACACGGGCTTCCGCCTGCACCAGATCGGCGCGGGAAGCCGCACCGGCCGCTGTTCTCTCCCGGGCCAGTTCAGTAATATGCTGTACCGAAACCAGCTGTTCTTCCGCCAGTACGATATATTCCTGATAGCGTTTGATATCGAGATACAGCATCGCGGTTTTTTCTGCCACTTCATCGGCATTCACAAAAACATGCAACAGTGACTGGTCACTGCGGGCAACGAGAGAATCTATCTGTGATGATACCCGGCCGAATGAATAAAGTAACTGGCTGACACTGGCGGTAGTAACATAACCTTTATCATTGTTATTCAGGCTGCGGGAAACCCCGAGTCCCGGTTGCGGATAGTATTCCGTTTCTTTCTGATACACGGCTTCCAGCTGAGCGCGGTACTGGTTAACCAACGCTGACAAACCGGCATCCCAGTCCAGGGATTTAATAACTGCATCCTGTAGTGTCAGGCCGCCGGGAAGGCTATTTTGTCCTGCCGTTCCGGCCATTACCGCGCCGGTTGCAGCCGGTTGTGATTCCGGCAGGTTATTCTGAATAGAACGCTGGCGGATGATTTCTGTTTCAGAGGCGACCGGATCGCCGGTCAGCGGCACCAGCGGAGCCACAGAAAGTGAGGACTCCTCAGCAGAGATAATCCGTTCCCTGCGGGGAATGGTCTGACGGGCCGGATACTGAGGTATGCCGGCAGGTTTGGCTTCCTCACCACTGTCCCCGGTCAGTTCGGGTTCCTGCCCGGCTTCCATTGCCGCTTTATAACCAAATGCACCCAGAGAAACCGCCGCAGGAACCTGATGTATATATATACCGGTCATAATCGCGGCCACAGAAAGATTGCGTATAAACCAATTTACTTTCACTGCTCAGACCCTATGCTGACTCATACCGGTGCAGGGGTATTTCCGGCCGGAATTATTATAATTACCACCACCCGGGCTGCATGATGAAAAACAGCCATCAGACTGATGAATGGCCCGGAGAGTCAGCAGCATCTGATGGCGCTGCCGCAGAAGTAAGCAGAAAACAGAATCTGTTCCGGGATAACAGCTGAACAACGCTAGCTTATCAAAAAGCAGTACGGATTTTTCGGTGATAGTCATAACATTAAATGTTAATGTCAGGTGAAATAGCCTGAATAACAATCCGCAGACAAAGAAATATATGGCAATAACTTTTTATTGCCTTTAATAAATCCGTATCCGCAAACAGATACCCGCAGTATGTTATTTCAAATAACAACAATGCAAACGAATTATTACAAATAACCATCATTATAAGATGAATGCTATTTATATTTTATCATTCATCATATAATGACCTGCCGGAGCAAAGTATCATAACGCGATAGATTTAATTACCTGCCGCAGTAATATTTTGCCGCATTATAACTGTCTGTATTCGGGAATACGGATAGTTTTTCAACTTTACCGATATCTTCATGACTGGTATCCAGTCTGCGGGAATAAATAATACGATCATTCATTATGTACACTTTGGAAAGCTGATAGCCGGAAAAATTCAGGCAGTCCAGTGACCATGTCTCCACAATCCTGTTAAAGAACATACCATTAGGCTTTCCCTTATCCGACATTTCCATTTTTTTATCACCATTCAACTGAATCATAAACGAAAATGTAATATTGAGTGTACTGCTCATTTTCGGATTTTCTTTGGTGAAAAAAAGACTGAATTCATTTTTTTGATCACGAATACCGGAATCGATCCATTCCGTTTCCGCGACACGGATAATATCACCGGACACACCCGGTTGTGATGTTGTAACCGGCTTAGTCTGCTCTGCTGTATTGACAGGATCCGGTACTGAATTAAGAAATTTTTCTGCTGATGAAAAAAAACTGACCGCTGACAATGATAACAAAAGTATACCGTTCAGTATTACGCTGCTTGTTCTGTTCATAAGTATTAATATCCCTGTTTATTATTTTTTCCGTGAAGAAAAGTCTATCATTACCATGTCCTGATGTGAAAAATAAAATAATTTCCGGAAAATTCGTATAAAAATCAGAAAATACCATAAGAGTTATAGCATTAATCGTAATGAAAAATACCTATATAGCGATTATTATTTTTGGTTATATTTATGCTGGTTTATTTACTCTTTTTTCCGCCGAGAGAAATAACCCGGTCCGCTGACTCAATAGTTGATTCGCGGTGGGCAATGATAATCCGCGTAATCGGCAGCTGGCGGATCGCCTGATTGACATAAGATTCGCTCTCTTTGTCCAGTGCGCTGGTCGCTTCATCCATAAACAGGATGCGGGGTTTGCGGTACAGGGCGCGGGCGATAAATATCCGCTGTTTCTGCCCGCCGGAAAGCCCCTCGCCCAGTTCACCGATCAGTGTTTCATAGCCCATCGGCATTGATACAATCACGTCGTGAATATAACCGGCCTGAGCACAGGCAATCATCAGCTGCTCATCCGGGTTTTTGGTGAACCCGCAGATATTTTCACGGATCGAGCCGGAGAACAGTTTGTCATCCTGCATCACGCAGGCGATCATTTTGTGGTAGTTATTCACGCCGAGCCGGCGGATATCAATGTTATCAATGAACACCTTACCGTCCGACGGTTCAAACAGGCCGCACAGCACTTTCATCAGCGTGGTTTTCCCCGAGCCGGACGGTCCGGTAATCGCGACACTCTCTCCGGGACTCACCGACAGATTGATATCACAGAAGATCGGCGCGGACTGACTATCATAGCTGTATGTCAGGTCGCCGGTTTCCAGCCCGGCGGGCTGCATCTGCGGCTCATACGGCACATCCGGCTTTTTATTTTCCTGCTCATTAAGGGCGATATCGGAAATACGTTCGTTATGCAGGCTCATAATCCGCAGTTGCAGCAGGAACTCAATGAGGGACGCGGCGCGGCCGGCGAACTGCTCACGGTAGGCACTGAACGCAACAAACATCCCGAGGGTCATGGCGTTATTGATCACCAGACCCGCGCCTATCCACAGGATCGCTACCTGATCACAGGCCATAATAAAAGTATTCACCCCGCCGAACATCAGGTTCATCCGGGTCAGACGGATGCCGGTGTTGATGGAATCCACTTTCAGATTCAGCCAGTGATTACCCCGGCGGTCGCTCATGCCCTGGGTTTTCACCGTGGTGATGCCGTAAAGAGACTCCATAAAATACGATCCGGCACGCGCCTCTTTAATCAGCGACTCTTCTGACAGCCGGCGGTAATAGCTGTAAGTGCCCAGCCGCAGCCCGATATACACGGCGGTAAACCCCAGCACAATCCAGGTAAGGTAACCGCCGTAGAGGATCATCATGATAAACACGCCGATCAGCATGATGCCGTCCATAATCGCCCCGACCACACTGGTGGTAAAGGTGGTGCGCAGAATATCAAGCGAGCCGAAACGGGACTGAATATCCCCGAGTTTGCGCCGCTCAAAATAGCTGAGCGGCAGGCGCAGCAGATGGGTAAACAGCCCGGACTGCCACTGCACATTGATCAGCGTTTCCATCACCAGGCCGGCCCAGGCGCGGCACATACTGACTGCCGCTTTCAGCAGAATAATAAATAATAAGCCGGTACAAATCAGGGACAACAATCCCTGATCCCCGGCGGGAATCGCGTGATCCATCACCAGCTGTGTACCCACCGGCATAATCAGCCCGATGGCCTCAATCACCACAGAAAAGGCGAAGATTTTCAGCAGCGCTTTTTTCAGCCCGTGAATATTGCCGATAAGCTTGCGCAGACTGAGTTTTTTCACCACCTCCTGCTTTGTGAAGGTGCTACCGGGCCAGGCTTCCAGCGCCACACCGGTAAAATTGCGCGACATCTCCTCAACACCGGCCACACGGCGGCCGTATGCCGGGTCGTGCAGAATAAATTTATTGCCGCTGATTTTCACCAGCACCAGGAAGTGATTGAAATCCCAGTGTAAAATACAGGGCAGACGCAGATTCGGCAGGTCGTCCATATCCAGCGACAGAGCACGGGTAGTCATCCCCATTTCGGACGCTATACCGGTCAGTCCGGCCAGTGTTGCGCCCCGGGCAGAAAGATTAAACTGCCGGCGCAGGGAAATCAGATCAATACTTTTGCCGTAATGGGCGGAAATCATCGCCAGGCTGGCGAGGCCGCACTCGGACGATTCCGTCTGATGAATGACCGGAATGCGCTGACGCAGACGGAGATCGAGTTTTTCCAGCAATCCTTTTAAGGATAAACGGCGCATACGGCCTCCCGATCAGATAACAGCATCCGTTTTGTCATGGTGTGTCTGCTCCTGTTGGCCCTGAGGCACTCTGTTTCATGTCATAGAAAGGTGACACCATCCACTGATAGATTTTGCGTTTTTCCAGAAATAACGTGGTATTGGCTTTCATTCCGTTTTGCAGGCTGAGCTCGCGGCCGTCATAGGTGATCATCTGCTTTTCCGGACGTACAATCACTTTGTAATAAGGAATGGACTGCGGCATCTGACTGACTTTTGGTGCCCCGGCATAGGTCATCATCTCCTGCGGAGAGGCGGGGGTTTTGGAAATTATCTGAATGGTGGCGGCAAACTGGCCGAATTTTTCCGCCGGAAAGGCCTCATAGCGGACATTCACGGCATCACCGATGTTCAGATAAGGCAGTGCATCGTTAGGTACCCAGAGCACCAGCCAGTACTGACGGATATTTTCCGGCAGGATTTGCAGAAGGGTATCCCCGGGACTGACCATCTGGCCGACCGTCACCCCCAGGGAATCCACACGGCCGTCAGTCAGGGCACGGACAATAATTCCGCTGCCCGCTTCGTTAGCAACCTGTTCTTTCATCAGCTCAGATTGCTGTAATTCCAGCTGATAAATCCGGTTATCAAATTCCGCAGCCTGAGTCATGATCTGACTTTCCAGTAAAGTAATTTGCAGAATGTTCTGCTCATTCTGCCCGCTTAATCCCAGCAGACTGTTTTGCTGGGAATAATAAAGAGCAGTCTGGTTCAGCCATTGATCTTTATTTATCAGGCCTCTTTCCCGGTAGTGCTGATAATTATCCATATTCCGTTTCATAATACGGATCCCTTCCTGCGCCCGTTCCATAATACCGGCAGAGCGTAACTGCGCCTGTGCATAAAGGGATTTTTGTTTCTCAAGCGAAGCCAGTGTGGTGTCTTTGTTATCCCTGAGGCGCGTGATCATATCGCGGATATACTGTAACTGCTGTTCTATTTCACGGCGCTGATTATCACTGACCACGCCGCTGGCCGTCGCTCTGCTGGTATCAATACTGTAAACCGGGTCACCTTTGCGGATAACCTGTCCTTCAGTCACATATTGCCGGGTAACAAACCCCTGTACACCGGCCGATACAGTGACAGCCCGCGGATTTGTGGTGATTTCCCCGGTTACGCTGACCCGCCGCGTATAACTGCCGGACAAAATAAAGGCCAGAAACGCGGTTAAAAACAGGAAACTGCATAACATGATCAGCCACAGCGGAATACCGGGCAGCAATAATGCCTTACCCCGCCATTTCATTTTCCTGTTATCGAGTGCAGCTTTTCGGAACATAATAGACCCTGCCTGCGGTTATCCGGTGCATAAAAGGCCGTCAGTATCAGGGAAAAAATAAAAAAACGGGAATTCATAAAATAATGAATTCCCATAAAATACGATATTGACATCAATAATACTAAGGCTCTGTATTAATCCGCCCCGGAATTAGTACGTTTACATTCAGATACAGACCAAATACCCGGAATGCCGCACTGCCAACCTTGCTGCCGACATCGGCCAGGCCATCTTTAATAAAACCGGCACCAGAGACTGCTTCAATCACCTGAAATAATTAATTTTTAATAATGAATAAAATAAGTTAACGACGATATTTAAAATACAGGAATAGTTTGTCCCCCGGATATCCTTCAATATCCCGGGTAAAAAAAGAGATATTAATGATCCTCTGCCATCACTTCTGCAGAGGATCACCACTCATGCTGATTACTGTTTCAGCTTAATTATTTACAGATACCGTCGAGATCCACCACACGGCCTAATGCTTTTTCAAAAAGACCGCCGACAACAGCCCCCACTTTACCGCCGACATTTTTACCCAGGTTAGGAACGAAGTCCTTCAGGCTCACTTTTCCGATAACAGGGAGATCGACTTTCAGAAAAGGTGAGAGCATCCCGAAGCCTAAATCGCCCAGTTTTTCACCAAAACCGGAGATAGTATCCTGGATACAACCTGAACCGGAAACCAACTCAATCTCTGCATAATTTAATTCTTTCATTATTAGTCCTTTTTATAATCAATAGTTTTATATGAATAATAGGAAATAAAACAATTCACAATGACATTATTTCATAATCATTTATTATTCAGGATTTATCCTACTGGTTTTTTTAACGACTGAATAACTCAATATTAATTTGCTGGATATTAAAAATAATAATGACAGTAAAGCAGGAATTAACTTTTTATTCCTGCTTTATTTTATTTCGGCCGTTATTTATTGCTGAGCACGCATATCCATAATCATTTTGCCGTCATAGTCTGCACCAACAACAATATTAGGCACTTCACCTTTGTATTTCTCCGCTTTAATTTGTTCTATTTCAAGCTGTTTCCAGTTGATCATTTCGCGGGTGATTGTCTGCTGCAATACGGCGTTAGCTTCAGATTCTTTCTGAGCCGCATATAAACGGGCATCTGCCTCCTGACGCATTGCATAAGAGCTCGCCTGGGCATTACGTTCACGGGCAAGTGCCTGCTGTTCTGCGGATTCACGCTCTGCCTGTGCGATAACCACTTTTTTCTGTGCCAGTTCACGCTCTTTCTCTGCTTCTGCTTTTGCCTGGTTTATCTGCTCCTGACGCATCTTGGTATTCACAACCTGTTCCTGAACCACTTCCGGCAGGGTAATATCCTGGATCATAATTTCTTTGATCGTATAGCCGTAAGGCGAGGCATAGCCCTGAATGGCATCACGGATAGATTCCTGCAATTTTCGCTGAGTATCAGCGGTATACAGATCCTGTGCGTTAGCAACATCTTTCCCGAATTCCAGGATCGTGGAAATCAATTTCTGACGGACATATTTATCCAGCGCTTCGCTCTCTGTACCACCGTTAATACGGAGGATTGGCGCTTTTGAGCCGTCAAACTGAAGCATCACCGTAATATCAACAATAGATTTAAGTTTATCCTGTGACGGTACGCGCAGCTCTTTCAGTGACACGCGGATATCTTTTGTCGAATACGTATCAAATGTCATAAAAGGGTTAATCGGGAAATGCAGACCGGCATCATACGCCACCGGGTTGACCTTACCTAAAAAGGTCCCGACTTTTACCGAACCATCCTGAACGATGGTGTATGAATTAAAGGTAACTATTCCCGCGACCAGAAGAATAACGGCAACAATAATCAATTTGATCACTGACTTCAGTTTTACCGGATTTACTGCCTGCATCATTTGCATGTCTTATCCCTATAAGATAATTCTTAGTTAATGTCATTTTTATAAATACTATTTTATGTATCAGTCATACTCTTTTTTACATTGCCATTATTCATAAAATACAGAGAATGAGCAAATCCCGGATTCGGGTAACCGCCCCGGAATTTCCGCAAAAGCAGGTCAGGCCGCACCGGCCGGGAAGCAGGAACGAATAATATATAACATACCGGGTAGTTATTGAAAAATAATGTCCGGCGGAATTCATTATTAAAGAAACTTCCGTCTGATTACTATTTATTTAAATAACACGATACAGTCCGTTTTTACGGATGGAAGTATTGTTTTTAATAAAAAACATACAATCAATAAAACTCATCCTGATGAAACAGAAATTAACCATGAAAAACATTTATTGCATTAATTACTGTCTCATGTGCCGTTACTGCACAAAGTGCGTCAGATAATACCGGGTGAAGTCGCGAACCAGACATGCTCACTGAATATAAACGATTATCCGGTGCTGATACAAATCCGGGCAGATGACAGTGAAAACAGCGGACAATCCCTGACAATATCCGTGAGCTGTAGCCGCACTGTATATATGACAGTGATAATACATCTTTCACTGGTAAGTGATAATGAGTAGTATGTAAGAGCACTTAATAGTGCTGACTTTGTAAGCCGGACATCCGGAAGAAGGAATCTTCCGGATGTTCTTTTACTGGTGTTACGGATCGCACAATATTAATTATTTACATCCACCACCACACGGCCGCGGATTTCACCGTTCAGTAAGCGCTGTGCAGCCGGAATCGCTTCATTTAACGGAATCACACGGCTGATAGTTTCCAGCTGTGCCGGGTCAGTCAGTTCTGCCAGCTGTTTCCATGCCGCCACACGATCTGCCTGCGGGCGCATCACACTGTCGATACCAATCAGGCTCACACCTCTGAGAATAAACGGAGCAACTGTCCCGTTAAAATCCATGCCCTGTGCCAGACCGCACGCCGCCACAACACCACCATACTGAGTACCCGCACAGACACCGGCCAGTGTATGGCTACCCACGCTGTCAATCGCAGCCGCCCAGCGTTCTTTGGTCAGTGGTTTGCCCGGTACGGATAATTCATTGCGATCCATAATTTCGGATGCTCCCAGGGTATCAATCAGATATGCGGTATCAGTGGTACGGCCGGTGGAGGCGATGACCTCAAAACCTAATTTTGACAGCAGAGAAACCGCAAAACTGCCCACACCACCACTGGCACCGGTCACCAGCACTTTACCGGATTCTTTGGTGATCCCCTGTTTCAGCAGCGCCTGAACCGCCAGCATTGCGGTATAACCGGCTGTGCCGATCATCATCGCCTGCTTTGTGCTCATCCCTGCCGGTAACGGCGTCAGCCAGCTGTCTTTGACTTTTGCCACCTGAGACAACCCGCCCCAGTATTTTTCGCCGACACTCCAGCCGTTGAGCAGCACTTTATCACCTGCTTTATAATGCTCAGAGCTGCTTTCAGTCACGGTACCGGCAAAATCAATGCCCGGAACCATCGGGAAACTGCGCACGACCGGGCTTTTGCCGGTAATAGCGAGGCCATCTTTATAATTCAGTGTGGAATAATCAATCCGCACAGTCACATTGTGATCCGGCAGTTGTGATTCATCAAGCCGGGCCAGCTTTGCGGTGTAACCGTCAGTATTTTCAATCAGAATGCAGTTAAACATGGTGTTATCCTTTTATGAATATAGACCGAATGTCTACTTAATTGTAAAAAAATTTATTAAATACACACCTGGGTGTTAACAACGGCGATATTTAATAAATTATTCTGCAACAATTTTTCAGGCTTTATCAGCCAGTATCTGCGTCATAAAAACAGTGATAAACAGATCCAGCGGTTCACTATTGCGGGTCAGTTTGGCACGCATTACCGCTCCTTCCCAGCCCGTCCAGAAAAAAGCCGCCATTTGCCTGCAATCTGTTCTGCCGGAAATAAGTTGCTGTTTCTGTGCTTCCAGAAGACAAACTTCCACCTTTTTTTGCCAGCCGGTGATAATCTCATTGAGTATTTCACAATACCCGGCCGGCAGACTGGCGACCTCCTGACCGAGATTCCCCACCAGACACCCGCGCTGCCAGTGGTATTTTTCCATCCCGGCTTTGGCGATCCGGTAAAATGCCCGTAATCTTTCCGGCGGCGGAAGAGTGGTATCAGACAGACATTTATCCAGCAGACCGGAAAAATAGCTGTCATAATTTTGCATGATTTCCAGACCAAACTGCTCTTTGCTGTCAAAGTAATAGTAAAAAGAGCCTTTCGGCACACCCACCTTCCTCAGGATCCCGTTGATATCCGAGGTCATATACCCTTTTTCGGTGAACATCTCCATACCGCTGCGGATCAGCATTTTTTTTACATCCGCACCTGCATCATGATTTTTCGGCGGTCGTCCCCGTTTCGGTTTTGTGATTACTGATGTCATTGCGTCTTTACCTCTGTCATGCGGAATAATATAGACCGGTTGTCTTTAAAACTCCAGTTGTTTGTTTCCGGAGCGAAAATCCTCCCGCCGGAACTGCACAGGAGGAACCCACCGGAGAGTGTTCGTTATTTCGCCATTACGTCCTGATTTTGTTTCATTTCAAACCGCGGAGAGACAAAGCCATACAATGTCCAGCCCAGGAAGGTCGCCAGCGCGCCCCACATCACAGCGTCTTCACCGGATGAATACAGCGCATAGAAGCTGTAAACAGCACCAATAAATGCAATAATATTACCTGTCCGTGCCTTCTTAGGATCCACATTAGCCACTTTCTGCAGAATCATCATGGCAGCCATGGAGAGGATATAAGGGATAATGTTGGTAACAACAGCAAGGTTAACCAGCACGTTAAACTGTTTATTGAGCGACGGACTGATCGTCATCAGAGACAATACTGACTGAATGACAACGATAACCAGCATACCTTTAACCGGTGCATCCGCTTTGGTAACAGCTGAGAATACTTTCGGGAAATAGCCGGAGTCAGAAGACGATTTAAATACCTGTGCAATCGTGAACTGCCAGCCTAATAATGAGCCGCAGCAGGACATGACCATCAGCGCCATAACCACTTTACCCACACCCGGCGTAAACATCTGTGAAAATGCGAGGCCAAACGGTGCAGTAGAATTTGCCAGATCCATATTCGGCACAATACCGGCAATCACGTTTGTTGACACAATATAGATAACCGCTGCACCTAATGTTCCGCCCAATACCGCAATCGGTACATTTTTTTCAGGATTATCAACAGCCTCACTATTAGCACATGCAGATTCCATCCCCAGGAATGCCCATAACGTCATGGCAATCGAAGAACCGACAGCCTCAAAGAACGGGAAGTTGTGAGGGTTCCAGGAATTAACATATTGCTCAGGACTGAACCACCACCAGCCGACAACCGAAATACCGACGACCGGAATAATGACTCCCCAAACAGTAATACTGCTGATCCGTCCGGTGATCCGCGCACCGCCGAAGTTTGCGACGGTACAAATCCATAACACCACAATAGTGGCAATACAGATACCCAATGGAGTCAGGGCAGCATCCATCAGCTCGGCACCATAACCGACAGCGGAAATCGCAATGGCGACGTTCGCAATCAGTAAAGAAACACCATAAGTGTAGTTCGCCATAAAGTTACCGGATTTGCCGAAAGCATATTCCGCATACCCCCCCATCCCGCCACTGCGGCGGCTGTACATACCGCATTTGGAAAATGCGTAAGCCAGTGCCATAGAGCCGACCGCGGTCACAATCCAGGACAGAATAGAAATTGTCCCCACTTCCGCCAGTTTTGTCGGCAACATAATGATACCGGAACCCATCATATTCACCGCAGTCAATATGGTGAGCTGTAATACACTCATTTTATTTTTTGAAGCACTCATCATTTTTCTCCCCGGATGACGGAGCACGCTCATCCGCACTCCGTCATGCACGAATTAACGGACTCAGTGTTTAATTACATAGCCGTATGCCCGCTGGCGGCCATCGTCATCACAGCGGATATACACGCCCTGTAATTCCGGTGAGAATCCCGGAAACAGGTTAATTCCCTCTTCCAGCGCCAGGAAATATTGCTGCACAGAACCGCCCCAGATTTCCCCCGGTACCACACACAGCACTCCCGGCGGATAAGGAAGAGCACCTTCTGCCGCAATACGGCCTTCAATCTGATCCACGGCAACCAGTTCTGCATTGCCGCGCACAAACGCTATATTGGCAGCCTGCGGTAACATGCTGACCTGCGGGAAGTGTGATTTGCGGAACATCTCTTTCTGGAGTTGTTTCACATTAAACTTCACATACATGTCATGCATTTCCTGACATAACTGACGGATGGTGTATCCCTGATAACGGGTTTCATGCGCATGATATACAGACGGCAGCACGTCTTTCAGCGGAGCATCCTGCTCAAGAAGTTGCTCAAAGCGGGAAATCTGCGCCACCAGATGCTGCATTTTTGCCATGCTTTCCGCCGGAGTCAGCAGGAAGAGAATGGAGTTAAGATCGCATTTTTCAGGAATAATATTATTTTCACGCAGATAGTTAGCCAGAATAGTTGCCGGCACCCCGAATGCTTCATAATTACCGGTTTTGGCATCAATACCCGGTGTCGTCAGCAGTAACTTGCACGGGTCAACAAAATACTGATTTTTTTCATATCCCTCAAAGGCATGCCAACGTTCACCCGGTACAAAATTGAAGAAACGCAGGTCATTGGCAATCACATTTGTATCAAATTCCCCCCATGAACGGCCATCAACCGTTTCCGGAATGAACGGGCGGATATGTTTACAGGATTTCAGCAGCAACTTACGGGTTTCAATCCCGGTTTTCACGCAATCCATCCATAAACGTTTACCGGATTCCCCCTCATGCATTTTGGCGTTCACATCCAGAGCGGCAAACAACGGATAGAACGGGCTGGTGGATGCATGCATCATAAAGGCATTATTCAGGCGCTTATGATTCACATAACGATCCTGCCCTTTAATATGACGGTCTTTTTTATGGATCTGGGATGTCTGAGAGAAACCGGCCTGCTGTTTATGTACAGACTGCGTCACCAGAATACCGGGATCATTTTCATTCAGATCCAGCAGAAGCGGGGAACAATCCTTCATCATCGGGATAAATTGTTCATAACCGACCCACGCGGAATCAAATAAAATGTAGTCACACAAGTGACCGATTTTATCGACAACCTGACGTGCGTTGTAAATTGTCCCGTCATATGTGCCCAGTTGAATAACCGCCAGCCGGAACGGCCGTTTTTCTGCTGCCCGTGCAGGTGCGACTTCTTTAATTAAGTCGCGGAGATAGTTTTCTTCAAAGCAATGAGCATCAATCCCGCCGATAAACCCGAACGGATTACGGGCAGCTTCCAGATAAACCGGTGTTGCACCTGCCTGAATTAAGGCTCCGTGATGATTCGACTTATGGTTATTACGGTCAAATAACACCAGATCGCCGGGTGCCAATAAGGCATTAAGGACAACTTTATTGGAAGAGGAGGTACCATTGAGAACAAAATACGTTTTATCGGCATTAAACACTTTTGCAGCATGCTGTTGTGCCGCACACGGAGCACCTTCGTGGATCAGCAGATCCCCCATGGAAACATCCGCATTACATAAATCAGAACGGAATAAATTTTCGCCGAAATATTCGACAAACTGGTTACCCAGCGGATGGCGGCGGAAGAACTCCCCGCCCTGATGCCCCGGACAATCAAACGCCGAATTTCCCTGTTCGGTATATTTTTTCAGGCTGCCGAAGAATGGCGGTAATAAGCCTTCTTCATATTTCAGTGCGGCTGTTTCCAGCTGCTTGCTGTATAACTCACCGTTCTTTTTATTCAAATCAATCACACCGGTTAACCGGGTGATGATGTCTGCCGGAATGACCTCATGGTCACCAATAACGGCGAAAACCGGCTGTTTAAAGCTATGTTCTTCAATAAAATCCAGTTTTCCGTCCTGAATATCATCCGATGAAATAACAATCACAGCGACATCGGTAAAATCAGTATTTAAGATATCCACACACTCACGGTGTGTTGAAATATATCCTGACATATCATAGCTGACAGCTATTTTATAACTATTCATTTTCATACCTTTATTTTTGGCAAAAGATTCCTGCTGAAATTTTCCCGGGGAATATTTCAGTTTTTTATTTTTCATAAATGCGAGTTTGTTCCCTCAATATAAAATCGAGTTAAAAACACGCACTTTCCTTTATGCCATTACGTATATCAGAACGATGCCTCAGACAATATAGCTTTCAGTAATCCGGTAACCGCCATTCTGCGGAAGGGATAATATGAAAAAAAGCTATCTGCCTGCACATTCGTGCATGTAAACCAGAGTATGAATTATCAATCAGAATTCAGTATAACCACATACAAGATGCGGAATATATTGAGAATGAGGTCGACGATCCATACGGCAGCAATATGCAGACAACGTGATGGATGTCAGTAGAGGGACTACCTTTGCGCATTGAAACGATTAAAATCGAAACACGAACGATGTGAGAACATCATAAGGTGTGTTACACGTCTTATATGCGGCCAAAATCGGTTGTTATTTTCCATTTTTGCACCTGTTTAAAATTAAGACTATCTGACGAACAACTATCAATATAACCAAGTAAAAATACTATACCGTGACATATATCAAAATAATAATTTAAAATCCAATCCTGTCTATATTAAACAGCAAATAAACATGCTTTGTTAATAATGTGTTGCTCATTATGTTGACAGTAATATCAAAAATAAAAACATATTTAATATAGTCACCCAGTCTATATTGAACATTATAAACAGATAAAGAAATAATATAGTTAACCAGTCTATATTATTTCATAAAAATTTAATAAATAAGAGTTATTATAATATATAATTAGTCAAAAGAAATAATATTGTATTATTCACTTAAATTCCGGAAAATAACAAACACTTATTTAAATATAATATTTTATAACCGATGGTCTTGTGAAATTAATTATTCTTTTTTTATAAATAATTATGCATCCGGAGGATTCGAATATATACGGTATACATTATTTAGTATGGATAAAAATTGTGTCAGATAAATTTTATACCAGCAAATATACCAACATGGACTGACCCCACATCGCGCATCGCCGGCAAACCTTCTGTTGTTGCCCCGAATCGTATGCAACAACAGTTTACCGTCATCCGGATCAACAACCCGGTACCGGGTATGAACCGGCGTGGCAACTGCGGGGATAATTCCGTGGCCGAATCGCTCTTCAGTTCACTGAAAAAAGAGCGCATCAGAAAACGTATGTATAAAACACGGGTTCTGGCCCGGGCAAATATCTTCGATTACATTAAGGTGTTCTGCAACCGGGCCCGGTGCCACAGCCATCCGGCGGCATCAGCCCAGATTATCCTTATTATATAATAACACTTTTATTATGAGTGTACTGATGATACCGGGCATAAAACTACAGACGTTCTTTATTAATTATTACCGCAATGTCCCGCATAAGCATTAGTAAGTACCGGGGCTATAGCATAGCTATACACCATAATACCGGTGTGCTGTTTGTAACATACCTCATGCAGAGATAAAAAATATAGATTTTTTGCATCATATCACCGGGCAGATAACCGTACTTTTTTGCATACCCTTAGTCATTACAGTAATGAGCAAATATCGATACCTGTGAAGTTATGATGTTACAGCCCCGGATTTACTCTTAACTCCAATCAACCACATCTTAACCGGTGAAGATAATGCATTTTAACGCATTGAAATACAAAGGTATTTATCAATAAGGTTATTATTGATCACTTGATGTTATTATTTAAGGCATTTTTACTTACAAACCACGCTCGTATTTTATAAGATATAACCATCATGACAGATAAATAAATACTATTATCATTATTAATGCTTTCACATTATTAATGATGGGAGGGTCTTACCTGATGATAAAATATAAAGACAATGAGCATATTGAACATGATTTTTATATCTGCGAATCTGATTTTGAATACTTGCCAGTTATCATCGGAGAGGCACTTTCTTATTTTCGCAAAAAGCAGAAGGTAACAGGTGTTGAATTGGCTGGCGCAATTGGCTTAACTCAGCAACAAATTTCGCGATATGAACGTGGAACCTCAAGACTGAAAGTAAGTACATTGTTTTTTATATTGCAATATTTAAATGTTAAATTACCGGATTTTTTTAGTCACTTATTATCCGAAATGAAAACAAGAAGATTAACTGTCCATTAGTTATGTCTTTACAACTATAAGCAGTTGAATGGCATCATATAGCAAAGTTAGTTCAGCAGCCTTAAAAATAATAATTGATCTTGTTAGTTTAGTCAGGGGAGTTAGCCTGTGACTCATTGTCAATAAGCTACACAAAGTTAAATCACGCATCAAATTTTTGTTGTGCTGTTTTTTTAATGTACAAGGCTGGTAATTATTACAATCATTATATTTAATGACAGGGATGTGTGATAAATGCAAAATAAAATAATTCCGGTTAATTTAAAATTAATTTTATTTTTATCTGTTAACATAATTATACCATCAGTATCTCTTTCAAAGAATTCAGATTTGGAATTTGACGTCAACTCTCTTCTGGCTCTTGGATTGGACCATGAACAAATAAAAAAAATTAATAGTGGCAATGGTGATGGAATTAGTAGCGTTGGTGTATATATAAACAAAAAATACATAGGTATGTTTGATGTTGATTTTAAAAAAAACAAACCGTGCCTTAGTGCCGATATATTAGAAAATATGTATGTTGATGTGAGAAAGTTACAGAACAAGGATTCTTGTCATTCTGATAATAAAATAGAATCAAATTTTTCACGAAGAGAAAATGCATTGTATTTAACAATGCCAGATGAATTTATTTTGGCAGAATCTGGATTTAAATATGTACAGGATGGTGGCATCGGTGCATTTATTAATTACAATGCTAATTTTAGTAAGTCTTATAGTGAGTCATTTACATCATTATCAACGGTGGGTATAAATATAAATAACTATTTAGTAAGAACTGATTTTTCATATAATTGGACAACATTTTCTGATGGGTCGGTTAACAAACATAACGATATTACCAGTGCATATATAGAAACTGAATTTTTAGATAAGTATAGAGTCAGGACTGGTTACATCAGTGCCGGAAACTCATTATTTGGTGCAGGCAGAATTACAGGTATTAATATAAATAGCTCTGATTCCCTCTATGATGGCGACTCAACTGTAACAATCAGCGGAACCGCAACTGAATTCTCTATTGTTGAGCTTTATCAGCAAGGTGACTTAATTTTTAGCCGACCAGTTCCGGCTGGTCATTTTATATTTGAAAATGTCTCACTAATCACAGTGTTTTATGATGCTGAACTTGTGATCAGAGGAAGCTCGGGGGATGAACAGAGGCGTATCATCTCAAAAGCATTATTTAATGTCAGTAGGCAGTTAAGCTCTAACTTTTCATTTTTTTCCGGATACATAGATCGCTCAAATAGAAAGAATGAATTTGTTTTAGGTTATGATTATTATTTCCCCCGGATACTCTCTGTGAGACCATATATAGCCGGATTGCATAGTGAAAACTATAATAGTTTTGGATTAGGTTCGGATATTAATAACTTACAGTCAACAATAAATGGCAACATAACAGCATTGGTAAGTCAAAGTGCACAGAATGGAAGTGCAGGAATTAAATTAGGCACACAGTTTTCATCTGAAATATTTAATTATAAACCTTATATTTCAATAGATTGGCAAGATTCCGGTTTTCAGGGAATAAATAACTATGAATATAATAAATCATATAATCCTGTGGATATAAAACCGAAGTACTCCATTTCAGCTGGGATGAGTAAAGGAATATTTAAAAATTTCAGCTCAGGAATATCGTTTAACCAAAGTTCATTTTATGGTGGTATGGAACCAACAAACTCATTGGTGGTCAGCTCCGCTTACTCAATAAAACAGCTTTCAATTTCAAGTAGTTTATCATATTCATATAATAAAGAAGATAATGATATTTCTGTATATGTGAATGTACGATTGCCATTAAAATTTAATGATAGTAATGGCACGTTATCCTCCTCATTTAATAAATCGAGATCATTCGATATATATAGAATAGGTTATGACCATCGTATTTATGATAATTTAACGGTAGGCGGAGGTGTCGAAAGGAGTAACAGCTCAGGCCACAATGACCGGATTTATTCACAGTTCTTTTGGAAATCACCATACACTAATACAAGTATGTATTATTCAAACTCTGGTTCCAAAAATGATTTTTATTCTGTTAATTTATCCGGATCCGTCGTTGCGAATGAGAATAATATCGTATTATCACCAGAAAAGGCAGGCGATACTTTTGCAATAATAAATACAGGAATTGATGGCTTTGTTACTGTAAACACACCCACAGGAAATACGATTACAAATTATGATGGAAGCGCTGTCGCACCTAATCTATTGGAAAATAAAGAAAATATAATTAATATAGTCACCAGGTCACTGCCTGAAGATGCATCAATAAAGAACACCAGAGAGGAAATAATAGTGAAATATGGAACTGTAGGAAAAGTGAATTTCACACCGGATAATAACAGAATGTATGTTATTAATTTAATACCTAAGCAGGGTAAGTTTTCTATTGGCAGCACTATTATTGATAATCGTGGCAATATTATTGGCAATATAGTTGATGAAAACATACTACTATCTGACAATAATGGGTTGGATATTTTAACATCAGATAATGTTATGTTTGGCAATGGAGATATAAAAAATTGCCAGCCCGATGAGGAATTAAGATTAAAATCAGTAATTGAATTACATATTACCTGTAAGGAATAAAATGAAAAACTTATTACTAACTTTTTTCATATCAATTTTGTCATTTAGTTCAGTGGCATCATCTGTTCTGCCTGATGTTTCTGCCATAGTTATAAATGAAGAGGATGGTGAAGGTACTATAGGTATAAAAAATACAAATTCATACCCGGTATTATTATATGCAAAAGTATTAAGGCTGGAAGATGACAATTTATCAGGAGGTGCATTAATACCTTCACCAGCAGCTGTTACAGTTGAACCCGGTGAGACACAAATAATACGAATTATGTATAAAAATAATACATTAATTGATAATGAACATCATGCCAGAGTTCAATTTATAGGCTTACCACCAAAGTCGAATAAAACATCCGGCAGAATTAATTTAATGGTTGGACAGGATATCCCGGTGGTTATCAGACCCAAAGGCTCTCTAATAGTTGAAGATAAATGGAAATATTTAAAATGGACATTTGATAGCAATAATTTGTGTGTATCTAATGATACGAAGATGGTAATGCGATTTATTAATACTATATCGATTAAGCCTGACAATGTCATTGTCGATATGAAAAAATCATATTTATTACCAAAGAGTAAGCTTTGTGCACCATTACCCTTAAATAATAAAATAAATTTTAATCCAGACAGGATGGTTGAATTTTCTGCTGTCACTGACTTTGGTTATATTATAGACAACAGAACTTCACCTATTTTGAACAGGTAATATCTGTAAGTAATGGAAACGGAGGTGATAACTATATATTTAGTTGGTGATGTGTATTAAATAACATTCAATACAGAGGTCTTTATGAAATTAAAAAGCTTAATTTTTTTAGGTTCTATCGTAACTATGTATACACTTCAGGCTCAGGCAACGAGTGTAACAGTTAAGGGTGTTATAACCCCTCCTGCCTGTAATGCAACATTCGAATCTCCGGATCTTATATTAGACTGGGGGAACATTCCGCACTCAGAACTGAATGAAACAACAACCAAAATTCTCCCTAAAAAAACGGCCACGTTGCAGGTAACTTGTGAGCCGGGCACATCAACCAGGGTTGCCTTTTGGGCTAAGAACGCCGGGCCGGGTATTGCATTACCGGGTCAGCAAATTGAATTGGGAATAAATGGAAGTGATCCAAACCGTATTTTTAGTTTGGGAATGGATCCTGTAACAAATGCATCTATTGGTAATTTTGTCATGATGCCGACTAAATCAACTTATGGCAGTGAGACTAACGATAGCAACTTTGGCTTTGTACAGGATGCTGGTCATACAGCTATCAGCTTCGTTCCTGCATTATTCTCAAGTAAATGGGGGATTACGAGTAATGGGTCGCAGGATTTTACTATCCTTAATAAGGATGATGGTAAAGTGGCCGAAGCAGCTAACTTTACCTTCAGTTTTGATGTAGTACCACAATTGAATCTTAAACAAAATATTACAAATGCTATGGAAGTTCCATTTGTGGGTACAGCGCAGTTTTATGTACGGTATTTCTGATAGTTAACATAATCCTGCATTAAAATCAGTAAATATTTTAGTATATATTAATGCTCTTAATAATTTTAAGAGCATTTTATTATTGTAAAATATGATTCAATCCTATGAGTTTTAATTTTTCAGTTTGAGTAATCGATGTGTATTGTAATAGCAGTGAGCATTACCAGTATTAATTATCCCTCATTGCAGGACGTAAATATAATTGTACATCATAGCCTGTATGATTATATATATTTTTTATTATTAATTACTTATTAAATGTTGCTCTCACAATATAAGACAGGGGAATTACCTTGCTGAATGATAATATCACCGTTACCTAATGGAACTGCAGAATAAGAAACCTCAGAAGTTTCACTCATAAGAAACATTGGTAACATACTTATGAAGTCAAAATTTGTCGATATATCCTGAGGAAAAACAGATATACTAGCAGAATTAGTGTGGTATATATTTTCATACTGCATGTATGTAAATGGCTTTGATATTCTTACCTGTATAGTTTTGCCACTTAGTTCTGCATAGTCACCAACCATCAAAATCACCCCCTTATTATTTTTCTGAGTAATATTAAATGAGGAGAACAAATTAGCCTCCTTAGTAGATACATAGTACTCAGCGGTACAAGACATATGACTAACATGATTGTATTTATCGGTAAATAAAATAAATACTGATGCCATTGTAAATATTATCGTCAGAGTGATAAGTATTGCCTCTCTTTTCATTTACAACCTCACTTGTAACGTCCTGAAATACATCGCATTTCATTATCTGACGTGTCATTTTTATTACATAAAAGAAGGAATAAATCATTAGAAAACCTGGAGATAGTTATATATCTATAAGGGTACTCATTGCATGATATAGCTTTGTTACTGTGGGCTATATTTTCTTCATTCCTTTTGCTTATGGACATTTCATTGTTTTTATTAAAAAATATATTACAGTTATCGTTGTGTCTTACAAATTGGTAGTTATCAAAATAATTAAGAGGTTTTGCTGTACAGTATAAGATACCCTGGTAAGCAATGAACAGGACTGATAACCAAAAGGATATGTATATAATGAAGGAATATTTTCTTTTATTGTTATTAACCTTATTTTTGGAGGCTGGCCGGTTATTTTCAAGATGAGTATCGGCTCTTGATTCATCCTGAACAAGATACACATTATCATTGATTACGACTTCTACAGGAATGTTTTTGTTAAAGTAGAATCCTTTTCTTGGGGTCGTGATGATATAATCTAAATTATCATCTGATATTTCACGTAACGCTTTCCTTATTAACAATATATTTTGATATAATGTATTTGGCGTCGGTTCCACGGAAGTATTGCCCCATCCGCAGGTATATAATTCTTGATGTGTGACAATATCACTACTGCTCATTAACAAAATATCAAGGCATCTTGCACTTGGTTCATTTAGAATGACTTTTTTATTAGTGAATAATAAGTTCTGGAGTAAGTTTTTATCAGGGAAATATATGATGCAATTATTTATTTTAATCGGATTTTTCATTAATTGAAGTCTCATTGTTGCATATAAAATGAAAGCCACAAGATGTTAATGTGTTGTTTGTGTTTTGGTGATACGCATAACATGCCTGCGTATGTTACCATACTTTTCTTTGTTGTTATGTATAGTAGTCACAGGAAATATAGCCTTGTTACAAAAAATAACGAGTGGAAATGCAGATATGAATTAATTAAAATAATGGAATGAATGGTATTTTTATTATTGATTCCTTTTCATTTTATTATTTTAAAAGCCTCCCCTGCCTCTATAATTGGATCAGCTTCAGCAACCTGACTTTATATTGTAAATAAATCCGTTGACCATTGAAAAAGACTCCGCCAAAAATCTAAAAATATCGTCAATCTCGTACCGGTTATATTTCATGATTTTTTCTGAAAACGGCTGACCAGCATTAATCCCAGGAAATAGCAGCCACCAAGGACAGATACCAATGTTCCGGCCGCTATCTGTGACGGCCAGATAAGCGTCTGTCCCAGCCAGTCCGCCCATATCATCAGAACCGCCCCTGCCGGGCCGGCAAAAATCAGCTGTGATTTAGCTTTTTGGGCACCACACAAAGCCGCCATATGCGGTGCGATCAGACCGGTAAAGGCCAGTGGCCCGACAGTCGCTGTCACCAGAGCACACAGCAATGCGACCAGCGTCAGCATCAGCAGGCCGGTACGGCCGGTATGCAATCCGCGGGCCTGAGCGAATGTTCTGCCGATGGATATCAGTGTCAGGCGGCGGCTGAGTGCCAGTATGACAAGTGTTAGTCCGGCAATCACGGATGCAAAAAACAGGCTTTGCTCTCCGCTGACACGGTAGGTGGAACCGGACAACCACAGGAGTATCCGGTAATTACTCAGCGCCCCCTGCGCCAGAAAGAATTGCACAAAGGCCTCCAGCCCCGCTGTGAGCGCAATCCCGGTAAGGATTAATGTGGCCGGTGCAAACTGGTGCCGGCGTCCGAGTAAAAGCAGAAGTCCGAGCACCAGAGCACTGCCGGTCAGCGCCGCCCCCCAGAGGGAGGTCTGAATCATATTCCCCGTTAACACGCTTATCAGAATAAGTGCAACTGTCGCACCGGATGACACACCAAGAATGTCCGGGCTTGCCAGCGGATTATAAATTAACCGTTGTAACAGTGTTCCGGCCAG
This sequence comes from Morganella morganii, assembly GCF_019402645.1. GTDB lineage: Bacteria > Pseudomonadota > Gammaproteobacteria > Enterobacterales > Enterobacteriaceae > Morganella > Morganella morganii_D. Next base: position 384,529 of record NZ_VKKS01000001.1, on the reverse strand, counting down.
TGCCAGTGCTACACCTGCCGTGGCAGCAGACAGCAACCGCGGCCATCTCAGAGACCAGCGGAAAGGCTCCGGAGCCCCCCACAGGAAGCCGGTTTCTGATTGCTGAAGAAAGACCGTGGTCATCAGCCCGGCAAGCAGCAAAAGTATAACGACACTCATAGCGTACGGCAGAAAACGGGGGGAAATAACCGGTTTCAGAATAATTGCCATCTGATCCTGTGCGGTGAAACGGCGGCGGCTGAACACAATGAGTGCAGGCGCACCAATAGCTGCAGTCATCACACCGGTTGGGATCACCGTCTGCATCAGTTGCCCGAGTGTCAGTGCCAGGGTATCAGCAAACAACAGCAGAAATGCCCCGGCAATCACAGAAGAAACCAGCTCCTGCAAAGCGGTGCGTGCACCGGCAATCCGGACAAGATTCGGTGCCAGCAAACCAATAAAGCCAATCATACCGGCTGTACTGATCACGACAGAGACCAGCCACGCTGAGAGTACCATAAACAGCAAAAATACCGGCAGAACAGATAATCCGCGTGCTTGTGCTCCCCGGTGCCCCAGCCGCAATACCGTCAGTATCCGCGGGGCGAACAACAGGATAAACAGGACGGGCAGCAGACGCGGTATTACCTGTATGACATTTTGCCAGCCATCCTGAGTCAGATCACCGGCTCCCCACATAAAAATATTTTGTGCAAACTGTGAATTCAGGGTAATTACTGCTGTTGCAACGGCACCAAGCAGGATATTGACCACCATACCGGAAACAATCAGTGGTAACCCGGTAATATTACGGCTCCCCGTAATCAGGATGACGAATGCAAATGCCAGCAGTGCACCTCCGGTTGCAACAGGAACGGCATAATCAGCAGATAATTCGCTGAAACTGACAGATAAAATAACCAGTGCAAGCCAGGCACCGGATGACGTCCCGAGTGTCATCGGGGAAGTGAGGTTATTTTGTGTCAGCTGTTGCATCAGACTGCCGGTCAGCCCCAGCGTCGCGCCGGCCAGCAATGCCATGCAAAGTCTCGGCAACTGTCCGTAAAGATAAAATACAGCCGGAAACGTTTGTGCCGCTTCCGGAGTAAAAATCAGGCTGAATTGCTGTTGCAGAGATAAGCCCGGTTCAAGCTGTAAGTTAATCACTATCAGCAGAATAAACAGTAGCGGAAAGAGTATAAGGTAACGGATTTTCATGAGGCGGGCGCAATCTCCAGCAAACTATCAGTAATGGCATCCGCCATCCGCTGCAATGAATACACGCCACCGTAATTCCAGACCGGAGCAACGCCGTTGATTTTGCCCTGCTTCACAAACGGCATAGCCTGCCACAGGCGGGTGTCTGCCAGTTTTTTTTCGTCCGGAAAAGGACGAAGCCAGAGAACATAGCCGTCACCGGCGTGCTGTAATACATTAATCCGCCGCTGGGCGATCCCCCAGGGCTGTGCGCGCAGAGGGATTGCCGGTGTCAGACCAAGATTATGCAGTACATAAGTAACAGCAGAATTATCAGCCGGCAGAAAAACAGTGGTCAGCGTGGAAAAACGAATTACAGTAACCCGGGTACCCGGCGGATAGACAGCCGCCAATTTATTGCGCAGCTCCGTAAACCGCTGAGTTAAAGCTGTCAGTTGTTCATCCGCCAGCTGTTCTCTGTCAAAAAGTATCCCCAGCGTTTTGAGATGACGGATAGCCACCGGAGCGGCATCATCCGCCGCTGAAAAATTGGTCAGATAAACCACGGGAGCTATCTGCTCTAACAGCGGAATCAAATCTGCCTGTGATGCACCCGCCAGGATGACATCCGGCTTCAGTCCGGCAATTTTTTCAAGATTCGGTTCCGCCCTGGTTCCGGTTTCAGCAACATTTTCTGTCAGTACCGGCAGTCCGACCCACTGCCGGTAACCACTGGTTTCTGTTGCCCCGGCAGGGGTTATCCCTAATGACAACGTTTGTTCAAGCAGATCCCAGTCCAGCACCACTACCCGCTGCGGTATAGTTTTAAACGTGTGCCCGCCACGATCATCATTTATAGTGACAGCCGCGTGTCCTGTTCCCGCAAACATCAAAAAAAACATGACGGATAACCGAATTAAACGTAATAACATCAATTGCATACGACCGCTACTTTTCGTTGTTCCGCCCCCGGGTGCGGTATTAACCGGATAGCCGTTTCATATAATCCGGAAAGACGGGTTTCATCTTCCAGCAATGCAGCATCACCTTCAAACGCTACTGTGCCTTTTTTCAGGGCGATAATATGGGTTGCATACTGCAATGCAAGATTAAGATCATGAAGGATAACGATGATACCGGTACGCTGTGTGCGGTTCAGATCCTGCAACAGACTCATCAGCTGATACTGATGGTGAATATCCAGCGCGGATGTCGGTTCATCGAGGATCAGTACCGGTGACTGCTGTGCCAGTAACATGGCAACCCACGCACGCTGGCGTTCACCACCGGATAAATTATCGGCGGGTGTTTGTGCAAATTCCGTGACACCTGTACTCTCCATTGCTTGTGAAATGATAATGTTGTCTTCCGGATGCCGGCGTCCAAATGTGCCGCGCCAGGGAAAACGTCCCAGGCTGACCAGCTCACGAACTGTCAGCCCGGCAGAAACCGGCAGTTTTTGCGGCAGAAATGCCACTTGCTGTGCCAGTTCCCGTCTGGTGTAACCGGTGAGATCTTTACCATTCAGCAAAAGTTTACCCTGATCCGGCCGTGTCTGACCGGCCAGCAGATCAACCAGGGTGGATTTTCCTGATCCGTTATGGCCAAGCACAACAGTCAGTTTCGTTGCCGGGATCGCCAGGGACGGGATGGTTAAAATTACCCGCCCGTCACGTACAACACGGATATCATTCAGTGTAAACATAACTACCAGCTGTATTTGGTCTGAACGACAACAGAACGGGATTGGCCGTAATAGCAGTAATAATCACATGCAGAAATATATTCTTTATTCAGCAGATTATTAACATTGACCTGAAGCTGCCACTGTTTGTTCAGCTTATAGATTACCGCAGCATCCCACAATGCAGCAGCGGATACAGTACGATTACTACTTGCCGGGTTGTCTTTTGATTTACCGAGATAGCGGACACCAGAGCCGAGCGTCAGCTCTCCGCTGCCGGTCACCGGCAATGTGTAATTGACCCAGGCGGATGCCATATGTTCAGGAATAAGCGCAACCTGCTTACGTCCCTGACCACCGGTGTTATCTGTTTTGGCATTTGTATAGGTATAGGATGCCTGAACATTAACATTATCAGTCAACTGCACAAACCCTTCGGTTTCTGCCCCGGTTGACGTGACTTTCCCTGTCTGTGTGGCAACAAAAGTATCCGGATTGGTCACCAGCGCATTTTTCTGCTCAATACTGAACCAGGCAATATTCAGATAACCATCGAGGAATGAAGGCGTATATTTAACTCCGGCCTCAATTTGTTCACCTTTCAGCGGTTTATACAAATCACCGGTCGCGGGGTCGATAGTACTCATCACTTCAAATGACTGTGAATAGCTGGTGTACGGTGATAACCCGTTATCCGCCAGATACATCAGCCCGGCATCGACACTCACCTCACCATCATTCCGGGATTTATCATTATGATCTTTTTGATTTTTATTTTCAGTTTTTACCTGATCATAGCGCACCCCGGCAACACCAATCCATTTGCCGTCCAGTTTGACTTGATACCGGGAATAGAGGCTTGCCTGAGTTTTATTAATTGTCCGGTTAATATTGCCGGCCGGATCCAGTGGTGTGAATTGTCCGTAAACCGGATCCCACGGATTGACCGGACTGAATGCATAACTGTCCTGTTCATCCCCTTTCGTCCGGTGATACTGAATTTCAGCTCCTGCCAGCAGAGTGTGCTCCAGACGTTCTGAATCCCATTGTCCCGTCAGGTTGTTATCGAATGTTATACTCTGGCTGTTGCCGTCACGGAATACAACGCCGCGGGCGAGGGAGGTTGCAGATGTATCTGCGTTCGGGAATGCATAGACACTGCGCAGTGTCAGTGAATTATAACCATAATTCAGGCGCTGGGAGAAACGCCAGGTCGTGTCAATATCGTGTTCCAGCAGATATCCGGCTGAAAACTGTGAGCGCTTGTATTTATCATAATCCGGCTCACCAAGATTCGTTGACGGTTTAATTTTTCCGTAAGGTGAATCGATCAATGTACCGGCAGCAGGGAAAAACGGATTGGTTGGTGTACCATCATCATGCAGATACGTTGCCATCAGTGTCAGCATGGTATCGTCAGAAAGGGCCATCGCAAGCGAAGGCGCCAGATAAATTCGCTTGTTATCAGTTTTATCCAGTTCACCGTCAGCCTGTTTCATTAAACCGACGACCCGGTAACGGATATCGCTATCTTCGCCGGCATTACCTGCAACATCAAAACCAAACCCGCGCTGATCATTGTTTCCTGCTTCAAGGAAAAATTCACCTTTCGGGGTAAACAGCGGCTTTTTAGTCACCACGTTTACAGCACCGCCGGGGGTAGATTCGCCAAACAGAACAGCAGATGCACCCTTAACGACCTCAATTTGCTCAAAACCATAAGGTTCAAGCAGCCAGGTATAATACCCGTCGCGGAATAAACGACTGTTATCCAGATAGGTCGCGGCATCAAAACCACGTACTTTAAACCAGTCAGTATCATTATCCGCACCGTAAGGCTGACTTGTTACCCCGGCGGTGTAGCGCAGTGCTTCATCCAGTTTTTGCGGTGCGCGGGTTTCCAGTTCTTTTTGCGTAATAACGGAAACGGATTTAGGGGTTTCCTGTAATGCGGTGTCAACTTTCAGCGCACGGGCGCTAACAATAACAGTGTCAGAATTATTGCTGTTTGCTGTTTGTGAGTACGCGGGGACAGCACAAAGGGCAACGGAAACATGAAGTGTAATAACTGAAAGTCTGAAATAAAAAGTATTATCCATGATAACCCACAGAGACGAATGATAACGATAATAAATATTATTAACCACAATCACTCTGTATGGAACTAATTATATCGGCAACGAGTTAACCGGCTCAGACCGGCACAGACCAGACGCTGTACGCAGCGGTGATCAGCAGTTGAAAAAGTTTTCCGGAACCGCGTTAGCGTGGCAGTTTACGCGACAACTCATACTGCCCGCTTCCCTTTATCTGAACCAGCATCTGTTTCCGGGGATTATGCCACCTCATGACCATCAGAAGTGCGTTTAAGACAATGTCTTTTATCATCAGGGGTTTCATTGAACAACCGATAATTTTGCGGGAAAACCGATCAACAACCACGGTCAGACACAACCAGCCTTCAGGGGGGCAGGATGGAACCCGCCATCCCCGTAAACACAGACCGGCTTCAGCCGGAATTGCCCGGCCTGCTCCGTCAGCTTCAGGTCTGTCTGATGCGGTCGTGAATATCTTATGTGCACTAAAGGATAATTTTCCGTGAGATATTATTTTTCTGTATACTCCATTAACGGTATATAATCCCCAACGTCACTGCCCCGGAATAATTTCCCGGAAGCGTATTATTTGTTGTGCAGGCATACCATTGGACCGGCACACTGGCACTGGAGGATGAACCCGACAGCTCCGTTACTGTGTATCCGGCCAATTGTGACGATGGATTAAACAGAACAGAACTCGCGGGATTGCCCGCTGAGCAATTCTTTGAAGGTGAACTTCCGAGCTCACCACGCACTACAATCCCCGTGCCATCGATATTTGATTTATTGGTTTCATTATTGATTAAACCGAGCCCGTATCCATCCGTCGTTGCTGTTCCTGTTATCGCTGTTGCACGGATATAAGCTCTGGCCGTCACCGAGCTGCCGCCACAATTAACGGATAATACATCAGACACGGATGCTGAAACAGCCGGCGTGGTCGATAAATTATCAAAAACAACAGAATTATTCCCGGCACTGATTGTACACGGCGGTGCCTGAACAATCAGTCTGTCACCTGTATAAAGAATTTGTTTACTGGCTATGATGCTTTCGGTACCTGTTGATGTCCCCTGATTAAAAAATAGTTGTGTTAAATTATATGTTCCGTAAGGAACGTTTGGACTGATATAGGCCCAAAGCGTTAAATTCAATGTCGCCGGCACGTTTCCGATAGCAGAGTTAGCAGCGCCGCCATAATATATGTCCCCACTCGTGGGAGCCGCAGCCGGATAGAGGCAATTTCTTGCAAGACTTGCTGCTGATGCGGTAGAAGAGCTTAATTTACCCTGACTGTCCCAAACACCATCAATTGAGTAGATCTTTGTTTTACCATTGACCTCTGCTGTCGATGTACCTATATTCACTTTTGCGCCGGAGCTGGTTCCGGTTACTCCGACAACAATATCACTTCGTCCGCTTACAGCAGCGGTTCCTGTATACCCGTTTACGGTCACTGGTGTCTGGCAAGTCGCACTACTGGCACCGGAAGTCGTTAATCCTCCTCCTGACATCCGTAAACTATATCCTGAATATGTGATTGTTGTACCCGTTCCTCCGCTGAGTGTTCCGTTTATGGCCGTCAGATTCATCATACTGCCGGGAAAAACAATATAATCAGTGGCGAAGGCCGGAGAAAACAAAAAGAACGCAGCTCCCGGTAATACCCCGGCAAATAATTGGCGTCGTTTAGTACGGCTGAGTATTGATATAAAGAGGGATATGGTGATTTTTCTCATTATCCTTAATCCTGTCATTAATAATGCTGAATACAAATAACAAAACGTATTTACTAAAAAACAGCAGCGTTACTCAGAGTGTTAATTCTGACTGCACTTGCCGGAGAGAGCGTATCCATGGAGCATTTTTCCGGAAAGTTACCGGTAGTTCATTCATAGCCTGACGTGCGGCAAACTTTGTCGGGTATTCTCCGGCCACTAACACATACCACGGCTGGTTATGACGAACCGTTTTATACACCAGATAATTTTTAAGGCGGGCATTCTTTGCACTCGTATATAACCCCCCCGGAGTCGCTGCGCTTGCGAGTTGTAATGTATAATGATCCTTTGATGCTGTACGCAGATCCCCGCCTGAATCAGTATTTTTCCGGGATACCGATACCCCGTTTTTTCCGGATTGTTTATCCGGTGCTGTACTCAGGCTTCCTCCGGTGATCTGTTCTTTCTGAGAACGGATTTCCTGCGTAACCTTTTCCTTTTGCGGCGGCTCCTGCAACGGCACCGGCAGTTCCTGTGTCCGGATGGTATTTTCTGATAATTCAGGTCCGCCGGTTTCAGGCAGCTCTGCCGGTAAATAAGATGCAGCATGTTTACCGGTCACCACACCCGGCAGCTCCTCCTCTTTTTCAGCGGAAAGCGTTGCCCGGGTTACCGCACCGGCAGAGCCGGAAAGCAGACTTTTTTCTTCAAACGCCGTGATAACATCCCTGAATCGCTGTATCAGGGAAGCCGCCGCCGTATGCCACTGTCGCCTGACTTTTTCTGTACGCGATACAGCAACCTCTTCTGCCGTGCTTGTGTCAGCACCGTATACCGCAGGTAAACGGTCACAGTCTGATAAAACGGGAGCACGATAAATTTTGGGCTGCGACCGGGCTTCAGATGCCAGTGCCGATAAAGCCTGTTCAGCCATTAATTGCACATCGCTGTCCTGCTGCTGGTTATGCGCACGCTGTAACCACCATAGCGCACACCCCGGATTCCGTTCTCCGCCGATACCATCATAAAACATGACCCCCAGGTTATACTGAGCCAGCGGAACATTCTGTCGTGCCGCCTGATGTATCCAGTAACGTCCCTGTTCAATATTTTGACGGACGCCATCCCCGTTAAGATAAGCAACACCCGTCTGATACAGCGCCCATGGCGGTATTTCCGCCGGCGAAAATGCCGGAATATCTTTTTCTTTCAACTCAGGCTGGTTTGCGGATACCGTCCCTGAATAAATAAGCGGCCCCGTTAATAACCAACTGAAATACAGATAAAAACATCTTTTCCGCATATTACGGGGTATCCTGTTTCTCAGCTGACAGCCACTTTGGCGTTACAACCGGTACCGATGGTACTTCCGTTGCTCCCGCTGCATATCCCTGTATTGCAGATTCATTTTTTAACGACGGTTTTATTACCTCCGCCTCACTCTTCACTTCGGTCTGGTTCCGGGATAAACACTGTAAAGTGACCTGACGAAGACCCACATCCGGACTGAGTATTAATTTGCTGATATTAAACGAGGCAATACAACGTTGTGAGGAATCCTGTCCCCATTTCACAAAAATCCTTCCCGACTCAGGTAACCCTGCCATATAAACCTGGCCACTGTCCCCCACAATAGAACTGTTTTCATCAATCGGTTTTTCGCTCATTAACGACGCTACAGCACCAAAAGGAACGACCGTTTTATTATGTTTTAAGGTCATCAGTACCTGATAACCGACACGTGTGGCGAATGTTGCCTTAACCACGGCTCCTTTTGTCGGATACACATTGATATTCGACTGAACTAATTCCACATCATCAGGTAAGGTACTCGGGTCAAGCCCGACGCTGTTTTTGGTATACGCGGAAAGGTAAGGGGCAATCGCATATCCGCGCCAGTCGGTAAATGAATTTCCGTTCGTAACACGTACCCCGGGGGCATCAGGCGCACTGATAAGCGCTACCGGGTCGCCCAGTGTGTTGGATAATGTAATACCCTCTGAATGCATAACTAATCCCCCGCCGGCATTCATATTTATGCTGCGGGAGTCATTACTGTAGCTGTAGCCTGCACTCAGCGTGCCTTTACTGCCCTGGTATCCTGCATTCAGGTTGCTGTTTGCCGTCTGTCCCTGATTACCCCAACTCTGGGACAGGTTGTAGTTCACACGGCTGTCAGGTAAATAACCACTCAGTCCTGCCTGGTTCTGTGTTCGCCCATGATTGTCATGACTGACAGAAGTCGTTGCATAGACAGATTGCAGCGCAGATGAGGAGCCGAATATGCTGAACGGAATGTTAACACTGACAGAGAGCTGACGGTTTTCAGGCCATTGTCCTGAATCGCTCTTCACCCGGTCAATGTTATAATGAATGCCATAATTAATTCCCCTGACATTATTGCTGTAACCTAATGACAAACCTGTCAGTGTCCGGTCACTGCCCCAGTAATCATCCCGGCTGGCGCGGAAACTCAGTGAACCCCAATCCCCCATTTGCTGGCTAAGCTGAGTCTGAAAACTGCTGCGCCGGCGTTGTCCTGTCCACGGGCTCACGCCATCACTTAACCTATATCCTTCACTATTAAATTCATTAAAACTATAATAATGTTCTGTTGAATATCGTAATGCCGTTAAATCGACTGATGTGCCGGTTGATAACAGACTTTTTGAATACCGTAACCGGTAAGATTGTCCCGTCAGTGTATTTCCGTGTTCAAACTTAGAAGAAGAGTGTGTGATATCCGCAGACATTGCGCCAATATCCCCCAGCGATACTCCCATGCCCCCGCTGGCAGCATGATAATCTCCGGATAATAATGTCCCCCCGTATACCGTGATATTTTTGGGCAACCCATAAACCCCGGTGAACAGTATAAAGTCCGCATTTCGTGATTTGCTGGTATAGCCGCCGTTATAACGTCCGCCGGTCAGTTCATATTTCCATCCGCCGGGGCGCAACATCATCGGTAAGGAGGAATACGGCACAATAAACTGACGCTCAGTACCATCCGCTTCTGTCACGGTGACATCATAGTCACCCGACATCCCGGACTGCTGAATATCATTAATGGAGAAAGGTCCCGGCGCCACATAAGTTTCGTAGACAATATTTCCGTTCTGCCGTACGGTGATACGGGCATTGCTGTTGGCAACGCCGCTGACAACCGGTGCAAACCCCCGCAGCTGATTCGGCAGCATCTGTTCATTAGAGCTGAGTTTTATGCCTTTAAAAGGTATCCCGTCAATGACCTCACTGCCCGTACTGCTTTCCCCGACTAAAAGTGTTGATCGTAATCCTCTGATATCACGGGATAAATAGGTGTTTGAGAACTTTGTCTGTGAATGGCTGTAAGCGGTATTGCCCCCGCCGCTGTTGTTGGAGTATGAGTGTGTCATCGTACTGCGCAGCCGCCACGGACCGGCATTAGCCCCCATACGGAATGAGGCAAATACGTTATCATTCGTCGTTTTTTGTTGTCCTGACGTATTTGTTGTCCGGCCGGCACTGATATTATAGTTTGCCAGCAGTGCCGGAATACCATCTTCCCATAAATGAGGATCAGCCCAGTTACCGTACGATGGCTGCATTGCAATTTGCGGAACACTGATATCGAGACGCAGACGTGCTAAATTCAGCTTAGTGACTGCCTGAGGAATATATTCAGCCAAATCTTCAATCACTGTTTGCGGAGGAAGATTCTTGAGTTCCGGAACGTGATTAACATCAATTCCCCATTGCTCTAACTGAGACAATGTAAGTAAAGGTGCGATCTGCCCCTGAGCATTTTTCCGGAAATTAAGTACCACTTCCCCGACGCTTTGCTGATTCATGAAAACATTAACTGTGTACTCCCCTTCAGCTACACCGCCAGGATTAGCAAATACAGATAAATCTACCTGTGTATTTTCTCCCAGAAAAGCGGGATCAAAATAATCCTCAGCCCGGGATGAAGAATATCCCCCTAAACACAGGGCAATCACTAACGGATGATAAATAAAAATATTTTTATCTGACCGGCGGTGAATAAGCGCCGCATAATTAAACCTGGACATGCCTGATATATCCTCTGCAATGTGATCTTTTAATTATTGTTTGTCATTATTCAAAGCCCTGGTCATGAGCTCAGTCGGCACACCATAATCATCAAGCAATTGCCAGCGTACTTCACTAAAAGAGGCTGTATCCGGCAAAGCGTATATTTGTTGTCCGAGAGGCGGAACCATCCTGAATAATTCTTTATCCTCAATTGCTTTTCCGCCCACTGACAATGAATCAAACGTGGCATAAAAAGGCGTCGGATTAATGACCACAAGCTGTGTTCCCCGGCTCCGGAATTGTAATGACTCTGCAATATGCCGGGCGTTATATACCGGTAATCCTTCCGGCCGGTAAAATAACTTTAAGGTGTTTTGTAATGCCAGGATAATATGAGCCTGACCTTTTTTGAGATTTTTATGGTTCTCCTCAGATTTACTTTGACCCGGTATTGCTTTAATTTGAAACGCAAAAACAGACTCCCGGTCCGTTGGCAGCGTATTCCGGACTCTGCGGATACGTAAGGTGACTTTTTCCCCGCCACTTAAGCGTTCCAAAGGAGGAAGCACAATAAAAGGGGATGATAATGTTGTTTCTGTCTCTGAAATATCAACAGAATCCGGCAACTCAGAGGGCCATGTATCAATGCGTGACTGCACTAAATACACAGTTTGCGTATCATTTGTTACCTCAAACGTTACACCTTTGCGCTCTTTTTCAGGATAAATAATACGTACAGATTGCAGAGTGATACCATTTCGTTCATTTATATTTCCTGCCCGGGTTTGCATACTTCCCAGAAGTAATAATGCTCCGAAAAATAAATAGCAGCTCCTGCCCGCAATATATTGCAGTACCCGGTATTTACATTTTTTCCGGTTCACAATATTTTTCATAGCATTTCCTTCAACGCGGAAATAGATTGTAAGTAAGGTTTGCTCACCGCGCCATAATCGTTAATAACGGTATATTTTGCCCCTTCGGCTTTTCCGTCAACGTGATATGTTTTCTTTGAAAACGGAGCTATCATTGCACCGGATTTTTCCAGTTCGATATTTTGACCTTTAAGACTCAGCGTATTCAAAGTCAGGTAATACGGGGTCGGGTTTTCCATCACCACAGTGTCTTTATAAGTATGAAATACCAGTTTATTTTGTGCTTCGCGTGCAGTCATTGATAGCTCAGCCGGGCGGTAAAACAGTTTAATCAGGGTCTGAATACCGACTGAAACCTGAGCTGTCACCGCTGATTCATCTGCTTTCCCGGGAGGCGTTGTTGAAGGTATAGCCAAAAAGCTCAGATAAAATACCGATTCACGGTCATCCGGCAGGTTTATTGCTCCCTGAGATAAAATACGCACCGTATACTGACTTTGTGGTTCTAATCTGAATAAAGGAGGTATAACCAAAAACGGAGCACTATTCTTTTCCTGTTCATTCTGAACAGCGCTATTCAATACTTCTGCTTTGACTAAATACAGTTTGTCACTTAAATTCTGAATACCTGCTGTTGTACTTTTTTCTCCCGCATAAAAAATTACTCTTGTCTGAGGTAATTTCAGTCCTTCAGCAGCCTGAGTTGATATAGGCAGCCAAAATAAAATAACATAAAACAGGACCGTTAATCCGGTGAGATTTCGCATATATATTCTTTCCATGTTCAATCATAAGCTAATTGAAAAGTAACAGTAGCTTTAAACGAACCTACTTCATGATCCGGTGCACTGCTGCATGGTGAATAACTGCCACACGATAACTGAGCAGTTACATTTAATGAGGTGCCATTCAGTGAAGCAATGGTATTTCCCGTTTTTGCCTGAATAACCCCGCCTCCCTGCGAACCGCCAACCACCGCAATATTGGAATTATCTGCAAATAAAGGTTGACCACTAACTGATAACTTCAGGCCATAACCATTTGCTGTATATTCACCTGCGGAATTTGGTTGATCAGCAAAATAGTAATCAGCGCCCCCTAATTGTACCGTTCTTCCTTTAACCATTATTTTCGGAAGCGCTGTTGTAAAACTTTGATTACTGCACTCATTAAAAGAGATGGTTAATCCGCCCGGATATGTCACGCCATCACCAACTAATTCGGCAGACTGTAATCCAGTTCCGTCACTGGTAAAATCGATCGTCGAAGGCACGGTCATTGTGCAGGTTGGTGCGATAAAGGTTGCTGAAAAATTAACGGTTACTGAATCAGTATCCGCTTTTGCAACAGTATTTAAGCCGCTTACTGCAAGCAAACAAAACAGAAATAGTCCGGCATCACGCAAGGATAATGGATGACATAAAACTGAAAGCCTCATTCTGACTCTCCCTGAATTACGGAATAATCCCCGTGATGGTTAACGT
>NZ_VKKS01000001.1:0-371399 GCF_019402645.1 Morganella morganii | reverse complement strand
ATACAAAATGTGCGGCAGGAATATCAAATATGTTTTACATTATTAATTTGGATTTTTTTTAGTGAAATGAATGAATTGTTTTATCAGTAAATGAGTATACTGGCTTTTTATGCTGACAATAATACTTAGCATTAAAGCCAGTGTAGTATACGTGATGGGTGGTTACCATTGATAAACAATGAATTACATTTTATAGTTTCGTGAATTTACATTTATCACAAAGCAAAAATCACAGATAAAACAACGCGTGAGGGCAGTTGCAAAAAAACACGGCTTAAGTAAAATTAAGCTCAGGATCACTAGTCAACATTTTGTATCATTTTGTTGCATTCCGGGAACAGCACTATCTCCATATCCCTTTGAATCTTAACGGGTTGCTTGCCGTATAGCGTACGGTATGTGAAATATTGACATGACCGAGATAATCCTGAATTAAGCGGGTGTCGATTCGCCTGTCAGCTAACGCATAACCACAGGCATGCCTCAGCATATGCGGATGCACATCAACACTCAGCCCCGCCTCTTTTCCTGATCGCTTCATCATGCGGTAAACCGTATACCGGGATAACGGCTCCCCTTTGGATGTCAGAAAGACAAAATCCCCGCTTGCCTTGCTGGTATAACGGGGCCGGACCGCCAGCCAGTTCTTCAGAAAAATAAATTCATCCGGCAAAATCGGATGAACGGTAGAAAAACCGTTTTTCAGCCGGGAAACAAACATTTCACGGGCATGCAGGTCAATATCAGAAAGGCGTAATCCACAGATTTCACTGACACGAAACCCATGGATAAAACTCATATAAATCAGGCAATAATTACGTTCCGAATGATATGTTTTCTGTGTTGCTTCCAACAGGAGATTAACTTCAGCAAAGGTCAAATAATTACGCATAAATATCTCAAAACAGGTTAAAATTTCTGTATCATTTCTGTCCGACACAATGAATACCCATACTACATGTAAATACCCTCCTAATGGGTATTTCATTGTAACAATAATTACGCTGTCTTTTTTCAGGTAATGTTATATGGCGGTAAAGATTCTCATTTCTGTTCAGAAAAAACCACCACCGTATAAACAGCAGCACGGTTTACTGCCTGACCTGGTGTTTGCTGTTGTTCAATGTATTGTCCGATGATGAATATTGGCTCCCACCACACTACCCTGTAAAATAACCGGGCCCTTTGTAGTCATAGCGTTGGGCTATATCCGGGCGATCACGGCGGGCCTGTTCAACGGCCGCCGGGATAGTGGTGGCCGTCGGGTCCGGTTGCTGAACACTTCAATGTAACCGAAGATATCCGTCTTCGCTTCTTCCCTGTTTTTATAGATCCGTTTCTTTATACGTTCCCGTTTTAACAACCGGAACCTGATGCAGGCTGATAAGGCAGACGTCTGTTGAACCAGGAAACGAGCAACTATCGTTCTAATGTTTGGTTGAGCCCACAATCCTGCAGGTACTGAAGAAAGGGAAGAGATCAGGGATACTTACACTGGTACCTGGTTGGAAATATTATTGGAGATATGCCATCTGCCGTTTCAAAAACTACAATAATCACAACAGGCGGAACAGTGAAAATCTGCTAAAAACAAATGACATAGGAGAAATTTTATTTCTTCTTTCTATGATTTATCTCAAATAATCAAAAAAAATATTTCGCTAAGATAATTTCCTTAAAGGAGTGATGTCTATGATAAGTTTATCTCATCTATCCGGTCTATTCTTAGGAGTGTTACTGGGTTTTGTTATGCAACGCGGCCGCTTTTGTTTAGCCGGTGGTTTGCGTGATATCTATCTCTTTCACGACATCAGAATGATGATTGCCATTCTGATTGTTATTTCTGTTCAGAGTGTCGGGCTTTTCATTTTTTCTCATTACGGCTTAGTACAAATTCCCGGTGGATCATTTCCCTGGCTGGCCACACTGACCGGCGGATTGCTCTTTGGTATGGGAATGGCATTTTCCGGATCCTGTTCAACCGGAGCTTATTACCGGGCCGCTGAAGGGTTAGCCGGCAGTATTATTGCCGTCGGCGGTTTTATTATCGCCAGTTGGTCTATCCGCCAGCCTGCCGCCAAACAATTCTTTTTGCCGATCACCACCCTTAAGCTGGATTCGCCGACAATCACCCGGTCGCTGAATATATCACCATATGTTGCAATAATTATCTTAGTGTTACTGACGGTTTGTCTGGTAAATCGTCATCTAAATAAATACAAGTCGGTTAAAATTCCCAAAATGAAAGCTCAGAAAACCGGGATAGCTCACCTGTTATTTGAAGCCCGCTGGCATCCGTTTATTTCCGCACTGATTATTGGTGTAATTGCTCTGCTCGCCTGGCCTTCAAGCCTGGCTGACGGACGTGTCGGTGGGTTAGGAATCAGCGGCCCGAGTGCACAATTATTTTCACTTGTAACTTCCGGCGACCTGAAGTTTTTTAACTGGGCGGGATATTTGCTGATCGGTCTTTTTGCCGGAGCGTTTATTGCTGCAAAAGGCAGCCGCGAATTCCGTTTCCGCAATCCGGGTTTATCCGCAATGATAAAAAGCCTGATTGGCGGATTACTGATGGGAATAGGCAGTGGTCTGGCCGGTGGTTGTATGCTGGGAAATACCTTAGTAAATACTGCATGGTTTTCCTGGCAGGGATGGGGCTTTATTCCCTGCATTATCCTCGGTAGCTGGATTGTCAGTTATTTTACGATCATTCGTCCTCAGAAAATAAATAAATAAATAAGGTGAAACTATGGATATGCTGGAATTAGATACTCGCGGGCATCTGTGTCCGTTTCCGTTAATTGAAGCAAGAAAAGCAATTGAAACATTAGCGACCGGTGATTTGCTGGTAATTAAATATGATTGCGCTCAGGCAACGGAAAATATTCCACGCTGGGCTGCGGAAGCCGGCCATGAAGTTACTGATTTTGAACAAATCGGTGATGCACAATGGCGGATGGAAATTAAAAAAGGATCACTGTAGCAAAGCTCCGGTACTTGATGCACTGAATAAATTAATCACAACGGAGCATGCACCATAAATCCGTCTAAAAGGTATCATGTTACCGGTATTATCATTCTATACCGTTTCCGGGGTCTGACAACCTCTGCTGAAACCGGTTATACTCAGAAATTAACTGAGTTTACCGGCAGTAAAGGTTCCCGTAATAAATAGTTTATCCAGCCTCAGGCACAAATTACTCTCATAAATGTCAGTGCAGGTGAGCATAGGGAAAAGAACGGTACTCGTGTTGAAAATGAGGGTAACGGGAATATTCAGATTCGTCTGTTTATCGAAGCAAACCGGATCCATGACACCCGTAATTTTTCCGCCAGAATGGACGGTGTGAATATTTCTCAGAAAGGAACAAAAAATCCGGGAGAAGTAAAGGTTGGCGTGGAAGGACAAATCAATCCGTACCTGAATTTATGGGGGAATGTGGATGTCCGGATTGGCGGTAATGGCTATAACGACAGGCCGCTATGCTTGTATCAAATATAACTTCTGAGCAGGCTTAATGTGGAATAAGGCCCGCCGGGCCTTATTCAGTAATGCCATTCCGGTTTTTATAAGAGAGGCTGAGGCCCGGTTACAGGCCCGTATTGCCGGGTCCCGTGAATAACTCCGAGCTTTCACGCTTCCTTTCTCAATTTTGGTCCGAACCCGCTAATGTCACTGGCCTGGTAATCTCCCCCATAACAAAAGCCAGATTAGCCGCAGCAATAAGCACCTCTGTACGGGCATCCGTGTCCATCTGCTGAGCTGTCAGTAAGTTGTTAGCTGCTTCATTCACTACTGTGATTGTACCGACGCCGTGTTTATAGGCTTCCAGTGCCGCGTCATAAGTTACCTCTGCTGTTTTGACCAGGTGGGCGGCTGCTTTACCGGACGCTGTTGCTGATTGCAGAATATCTGCAGCCACTACAATTTCCCGGGCTGCTGCATCCCTGGTTTTTTTAAAGATATTCTCTGCCGAATCTGATCTTGACCGTGCTTCCTGCACCCGGACGGCACGCATGCCTCCGTCATACAGAGGTACTGTCACGCCTATCATGATGTTTGATGCTGAGGTCTGCTGACCAATGGACGGCAGACCCTGTATTTCAAACTGCCCGTGTCCGGCAGCCAGTGCTCCCGCCAGATAAATTTTTGGCAAATAATCGGCTTCCGCCGCGCTGATCTCTTCTTTTGCAGCTTTCGCCAGTGCATAGCTGGCCAGCACGTCAGGACGTTGTGCCAGGGCCTGTTCAATGGCTTTCTGCGATGGCGGATCAACCAATGTGAGATCAGTGCTGAACGCAGGGAAATCCACTTTCATTTGGGTGTTGGCGGGAATACCGAGGGCTGAATACAGCATCTGACGAGCCTCCCGCTCGTTATTACCGGCTATTACCAGATTCATTTCAGCCTGAGCAACTAACTGGCGGGCCTGAGCCAGCTCAACTGTTGTTGCAATACCTTGTTTTCTGCGGGCTTCTGCCGCCCCCAGAATCTTCTGACTATTTGCCAGCATTTCATTGGTATTCACTCTCCGTGTCTGTGCCGCACCATACTGATAGTAAGTTCGCATTACATCAAAAATGATCTTCTGATGAACACTGTTAAAGCTCATATTCGCCGCAAATGATGTTTGTTCTGCAGCCTTCATAATCGCCCCGCGCTGCCCGAAATCGAAGAGAAGCCATTGAAGTACTAAAGCAGGCACGACTTCATGCGAATTAGTCTGCAGGTTACTCTGATTTCCGGCAGTATGAGATAAGGGGGTACGTGTGTGTTGGTATCCGCCAACAACGCTGGCGGTGATCACCGGCAGAAAGAGGGACTCGGTTAAACCCACAGCCAGTGCAGCCTGACGGGCTTGTTGCCAGGCGATACGCGTATCGGGATTATTCAATTGGGCTATATTGATTAACTCAGGAAGCTGGTAGGCATGTGCTGTATCAATTTGCGGCAGGTTCGCTTCAGCCTGTGATGACAGAGAGAGACGGATCTGTTCACCAGCCTGCATTTGTTCCTCTCCGTGCCACGGTACCGACGGGGATACCGGGGCGCGGTTTACCGAGTCTGTCACACAGCCATTAAGGAGGATCAATATGCTGACAACAGGGGTAATTCTGACCTTAATCTTATCCGTTAGTAAATGAAGCCAGCTCATTTTAATAATCCTTCCAGCCTTAATAAGTTGTGTTCTACCCGTGGATCTGTGTTTGAGAGCACTGATTCTCCGGGGATGGGTTGATCACCGGATACTTTTGTCATCCCATGTTTATCAGCCGGCTGCTGCGTGTTCAGATATAACGCCTGTAAACGCAGCCGAACCGCCGGGTTTTCCTGCTGTGAAATGAACAGAGCCCGCCCGGTTTCATCAAGGGCGATTAATATTTTTTCCAGGCGATGAAATTCAGCGGTTGACGGCCGCAGATGTTTAGGTTCAAACGGCATGAGCTGCAGGGAATCGCGGGCACTGGCTACTCTTTGTTCAATACGTCCTGTCTGTATCGTCCGTCGTATTCGTTCCGGGTAGGGTATCGCTGCCAGTGCTTCCAAATCCTGTAGTATCAGGCTGATACGTTTGCGGACAGCATCAATAATAGAGGCCGGCCAAATCAGACTGAAAATAATATAGATGACAAGGTTCCCCATCAGTATCCCCATGATCCTGCCTGTAGCCGGATCAAGATCATCACTTGGTGAAAAACCATGCAATACCGTAAGTAAGAATGCGAGGCCAATCTGGATCCCGCCATAGGATATACGCTCATTCCCGGCAGAGACCCATGCTGACAGCAGCAGAACAAAGAATACCAGAATCATCAGCTGGCCAAAATTACTCATGTCCGGTACTAAAAAAACCAGTGAGGCAATACCGAGTCCGGCACCAATCAGGCAGCCGGTAATTCGCAGGGTCAGTTTATGAATTGTTTCACCAGTCGTCCCCAGCACAGCCACATAACAGGTAATCATAGCTGTATGGATGTCCTGCCAGTCCATCAGAGTGTAAGCCATATAACAGATAACACCGGCCAGCGTAGTTTTTAAGGCAAAATAGCAGTGAGCAGGATTGGTAAAAGCATCGTCAGCAAAAAAAGACATTTTTGGTAAGGATGGTTGCGGGCCGCTGATCGGAGTAGCCAGGTCAGTCAGTGCTTTTTCAACTTCGCTGTCCGGATTACCGGCATCCGGAAATGAATATACAGGTTGCAGACAGCTATCCAGTATTTTCGCCATATTATGACAGGCTTTTGCCAGTTGCAGACGGCGGGCCTCCGGGGTAATTTCAGCCAGCCCGGAAACTGCCAGCAACAAACGATAGCTGTTATTAACTGCTGCTGCCAGCCAGGTATTTTCGCTGCCTTTCCCCAGATGGAAGACCCGGATCAGCATCGCCCGTTGCTCATTATCGGCCTGACCTTCGGCCAGCGCAATCCGTACCCGGCGAAGATGGATGGCATCAGGTTCACGCAGAGCTGTTTCTGCCAGACGTAACCGTTCAGCCAGATTCGCATACAAAATTTTTACAGGTGAGCGTCCTATCAGCAGGTTGAACACGATCAATAACAGCATCGGTGAGGCTACCATCAACCAGGCATAGAGAATGGCACGGGTCGCCAGCTCTCCGTTTGGCGCGATCCCGATAAGCCCCATAATAAATGCAATGACCAGAGCGATGATACTGCCTGCTTCCCCCAACTGAGAGGCTGAACCCAGCCATAAAAAGAAAAATGAACTGGTAATCAGGACTGCCATTCTCAGAGGAATAGACTCGAGAGTATAAGGCAGGATCAGCAGTATAATGCCTACGACCAGCGTGACCAGAATAAGAATGGCTCCCCCCATGATCATGCTGATGACCGCATCAGGTTTCATAACAAACAAAATCAGGTAGCAACTGATAGCGGATTCGGGGATCCCGTAAAACATGGCCACAAAGCTCATCAGGGCACTTAATAACCCAACGCGCCAGGCCGTTGCCAGCCGCCCGGGGAAGGGAAGCAAATCCGCCTTAACCTGACGTAACATACTCTGAAACGTATTATCGGCAATCATGCTGGCTTCGTACCGTGACAGTTGCTGTTGCGCCGACCCGCATTAACCGGGGGGCCGGATTGTCGAGTATAATCCGGACCGGGAAGCGCTGTTCAACTCTGACCCAGTTGAGAGACTTAGGCACGTAAGGCAGACTGCGGGGCAGGTTAATCTGGTCTTCCGAGATAACTCCCCAGCCAATTCCCTGTACCCGGCCGGTCATCATTTTGTTGCGATCCTGCATCACATATACGGTGGCGCAATCACCGATATTTATGTGTTTCAGTTCCGTTTCTTTATAATAAGCAGACGCATACCAGTGCTGGTTATCAATCAGAGTAAAAACAGATTGATCGGGAATTACATACTCTCCCGGTGCGATATTCAGTCCGACGACCAATCCGTCATTAGGAGCACGGATCACAGTATTTTCCAGTTCCCTTTCGGCGATAGCCAAAGCCGCACGACGTGCACGAACCAGGGCCTCGGTGGCATCAGTATTGCTGACAAGAGCTTCAGCGGCTACAGATTGTTTTTGAGCCTGTTGTAACATAATCTCAGCATTGCGTTTTGCTGTTGCTGCATCATCCAGTTGCTGGCGTGTGACATAGCCTTTTGCTTCCAGAGGCCCGAGCCGGGCCAGTGTCTGGGTTGCGAGTTTCAGATTCGCCTGAGCACTGCGTATCTGATCCTGACTGATACCTGAATTAGACTGCTCGGCGACCACATTCCGGTGCTGGGTATTCATTGTCGCTTCAGCGATTTCCAGGTCTGCTCTGGCCTGGTCTACTGCCAACTGATACATATAAGGGTCAATAGTCAGTAAAATATCCCCTTTTTTGACCAGCCCGTTCTCAGCTGCATTCAGAGAAGCGATACGCCCCGGTACCGAACTGCTGATATTAACTATATTTGCACCAATCACCGCATCTTCAGAAAGTGGGTTAAGGCTGCTGATCCTGAGGGTCATCCAGCCGGTAATGATTGCAGCCATAATAACCACCACAGCAATAATGACCGCAATTTTACGCCTGATTCCCGGTTGATTTATACTGGCCATAACGTAGCCTATAAAAAGAGTAAAGAAAAAAGAAATGTCAGCGTCAGCATCAGACAGATGTAAACCACTAACCGTAATGGCATAACATCATCGATACCCCATCTGATGAAACCGGCGCGGATAATTACAGTAAGGATTAATGCCACGATGACACAAAATATCCAGTAGGGAACAAACGATCCGACCAGTGTAAAAGAAGGTGCACCGACCTGGTTACATCCTGCCGGACCTGATACCAGAAGCACCATCAGCAGTATTGCACGCGTGCACTTACCATATCCGTCCGACAGACGGTTACGGTGTCCGAGAAAAAATATTTTCCGGCGAATCATGAACCTGACTCCCTGACCATACCTGTTTGTCTCCCCGCTTATAAATAGTATTTAACAATACATTTGTCATTTTATAATGAGTGCAAAAGCCAGCCTGTAACTGACTGTCAGAACGATATTTTACATCTATCTCTGACATTTTTTAATATTATAGCTATATCACTACTATTTCACCGTATGACTGGTTATTATTCAAGAAATAATATATTGATAGCTTTTATTATTGGCGCTAATCGTAGTTTTCACCGTCTCATATTAGACTTAATGCAGGCAATGTATGAGATGACCGTAATGAATACCGGGAGTGTCTGTGGCCTTGCGGTGTTTAGAGCCACCGCTACGATTTATAAACAAATTTCTGCAGGATATTCTCCGGGTACTTATCTGTAAGGTTGATGAAATGAAATCATTTTATGATAAAAAACAGAATTAACTGTAAACGTTATTCATAATTGAGTTAAACCGAGCAAACCACAAAAAATTGAATTTCCTGATTATGTCCTGAATCATTCTGATTACTCAGAAAATGACGCACCGTATTTAACGACCTTAATTCTGTTGTACTATTTTTTCCTGAATAGAATTCATTGTTAACTGAGGTGTTCTTAAATGAAACTAAATAAAATACTGAAATGTATGTTAGCCGCACTACTGGTTACTCCTTTTGCCGGTATTGCCTGTTCAAGTCCGGCGATTACGGATAGCCGGAACCGGGTTTATCAGGGCAGAACGCGCGCGGATGGCGGATGAATGAAGAAATGGTTTGCCGGCGCATTATGCGTTTTGATATGCACCATAGTGATACCGGTTTCTTTGCCTTTCTTATCGTGAAGCGCATAGATAATAAACGGCAGCAGGAAAATCACCACAAAGCTAACACCCGGCAAGGCAACATAAGTATCTGCACCTGCACCCGCGTAATTTGCCGGCAATGTCATATAAAGGGTTGCGGAAGACCCGCTTTTTGACCGTTGTGATAGTAAGACAGCAGTAATTTAGCTGGTACTGATGCTTTCCGTTCAGGTGAAATACGTTTCATATGTCACTCAGCCCCCCCCGGATTATTTTCCGGAGGGTGTGATAACTATGCTGACACTGAGGGATTAGCTCAGCCTTAAACACGGAGTTCCCGGGGTGGTTATACTGAGTGAATAACAAATAAAATTACAGGCAGAAAAACCAGATAAACTGCAATTGAAGCAGAAAGCGACTCCGTTGCTAAAACGGTATTCACTTTATATTTTTCAGCCAAAATTACCGTAGTATTTGGAATAGGTAAAGAACAAATTAAAGTTGTTATTTTAATCATTTCATTATCAATCGCGAATAACTTACCGAGCAGTACGACCATCGCAGGAGCAAGAATAAATCTAAAAATAACAATAAATATCAGTGCTTTAGTAATCGTGATTTTTTTTAAACCTGAAAGGTAAATAATGGCACCTACAACAAGCATTGCTAATGCAGAAGTCATTCCCCCCAGAGTACTCAGGAACTCATTAATGACCTGAGGAATCGGTATCCCCATCAGTAAAATAGTTACACCGACAAAAAAAGCCATCAGTGGCATATTAATAATTTCTTTCACTACTGTACGAAAGATACTCGTACCGGCACTCTTTTCAAATGAATCTTTTTCCAGCAGATAAAGACCTAATGTCCAGTAGATTACGGTTTGTGCCGTATAGGTCATCAATGCATAAGGCAGACCATGACTGCCATATACCGCCAAAGTAATCGGGATACCGAAAAATATTGTGCTGCTCATTGAACACAAGCCAATAAATAATCCGACATCTTTCTTTTCTATCCGGATAAATTTGGCAGTAATAAAGGATAATATCATTAAACTTAAAATCACCATCATCGGCAGAATGACATCAGGCACTAAAGCCAGAAATTCTCTGCGGGTAAAATCGCCGTTGATCGATAAAATAAGTGTCGAGGGTAAAGCTACATTGATTAGTAGTTTAGTAAACAGGCTATTGCTTGATTTATCCAGCCATTTATTCCTGGCCAGCAGGCATCCCAGACCGACCACCAAAAAGAGTACCATTACATTTAGATAATCATGAAGCATCTCTATATCCCCGGAAAAAATATCAGCAGAATAAAAACAGACAATAGATGAAATTCACTATGAAAGGAATTTTTTTAAAAACATTAATAGATTAGCAAGTAATTAACTATAAAAATCAGGTTGTTAATCTGAAATAAGGAGAGTGCCGTTTTAAGGAGTATTGAAGTGGTCAACTAAAACCGGCCGCCGTTTTAGCGTTTCTCACGCCATTTCCGGCGCTTTGATGATCAGTCTGCTGTCCGGATATATGTCACATCGCCGCACCATACCCGGTTGAGCCCGATCACTACGAACTGCCGCTCCGCAATCGTATAGTTTTTATCCACAACTAACTGAGCGGATTCACGTTTGAATTCTGCACTGAAATTTTATTTTTTCATTCCGCCACCTGTATTGTTCTGAGGCGAGCATATCACCTCTGTTCAGGGGGCCAAATTTATTAAACCACTACACCCTGATGAACCTTGCGGTAAAATCAGCTAATTCACTGAATTTCAGGAATAAAAAAAGACATCAGTTGATGTCCGTTCGGCCTGCAGGATTCGATATAAAGAGATTACCCATTGATAAATAACAGATATTACCCATTCAATTATCTACCGTGCCCCCAATAATGCCCCCTTTTGTTTTTGTGAAGATTTCTTTGGGCTGTTTTTTTAAACAGGCTGATACAAGATGACAAGGGTGTGCTACGTTGCAAAAATATCACCGCCACAATAATTTATTGTAGATAGTGAAACACCGACTAAGCAGAACCCTACCTGTAACCTCCCCGTCATTTTCCACTACCTCTGTTGAACCACATCTCTTTAAGAGTTTCAGTTACTAACCCCCCATCTTTAAGAGGGTCAGTTCAGAGGCTCCCCGATAATATCGGGTTGGTTTAAAGATGCCATTTCCACCTTTGAATTTCTCGATTTCAAATCCGACAATACTAACTTTTACTAACAGGAAACTATCTGCGCCCCGGTGAGCTGATACCCGTTAAACCATTCATGCCGCCCAGTAACAACAATCCTGCTCCCTCTCTGGTAGGTCATCAGTTCCAATGCGTTCAGATCAAATGCCACCAGCTTCAGCGGATAGGTGCTACGGCGTTCGCTCTCTGCCTGAATGGTCATTGTTGCCATTACTTTACCGGTTGCCGTCTTAACCCGCTGAGGTGGTTTAGTAACGGTACCGGTTACTGTCGCTGTGACGGGCTTTGCTTTTCGGTATGAGCACATGGATCACCTGCTGGCTGCTGAGACTGTGGATAGTATAACGCATTGATAACATTTAATTCCGGCATAAAACCGGAAACACTGCTGCCGTTGGTCATTGATTCAGTGACCAACGATGATACGGGATAATCCCGCATGTAAAACCTTAGTGTATCCGCTGCGATCGGTTGTAGTCTTTGCGCAGCCTCGTTTGCGGCAGGCGCGGGGTATACGTGGTGGCATCATATCCTCCGATTATAAAGCCGACTCATTATGAACAGGCTTTATGATTGGTTTCTGCCGTCTCTCCGGCTGTCACGCCTTATTGCTCCGGCAGCTGACGTTGCTGCCCGTATCGGTAACCACACCGTGGATTCGTTGTTTTTGATTCTCCTGATGCACTCACCGCATGAGATAAGCGGGTCATAGTTAACACAGGGAGACTGCGACAGCGCAGCGCATAAAAAAGCCCCGCTATTTAGCGAGGCGTTGTTTTAATTATTTCAAAAATCAAATTTTATTGATTTGCTGAAGAATTAATTTAGGTCACAGTTAAATGTTTTTTTGTTATTTTTATTGATAAAACCTTCGATGCAACTGATTTTATCAACCAACGCTTTTGACTCAGATTCAGATAACATGTTAATTTCATTATTCACAGCAAATGCTGATTTATAGTAAGGCAACATTGAAGCCAAGTCAGAATTTATGAATCTGTCCATATCATTATTTCTTACTCTTATCTCCTGCAGCATCAATAAATTTGAATCAGTATATTTAATTATCGTCGCTGGAACAGGATAATGTAATAGTGATAATCCGTAATATTTTACAGCAACACCGTGATCGCTGTTTATATTAACGGGTTTATTCATATCAACAGGGCGGTGTACTCCTTCCTTCAATTTTGTAATAACAAAGGCAGGATCTTCAGCCTGCTCGACTTCAGTTAACAAATATCTACTTTCATTAGCATGAGCGAAAGACGCACTGGTCATGCTAATTAGTAACAATAATACGACCAACATCTTTTCCATTACCACTCCTACACCGGATTAAATACTCATACAATGCCGTCCAACTTGCAACATCGACTGTAACGCATCCAGCGCTGATAGCTCCCGGATGCAAATAACGATCATTATTGTGGGCAACTGCGTTTCCAGTCCCCAAGTAGAACCAGTTTTTAGCATATTTTGACTCAGACATGTACCCACTACCAAGAGAATGGGGAAAATCAGGTATTTGTATAGGATGATTACCTGCTGGCACTGGGTTTGATGTGTGGGTAAAGGCTGATATTTTTACAGCGTTGTACTCTAATATTTTTTTAGATATTGAAAATTGCAATACTGCGCCACTCAAGTATGCAGGAGCAGACTTTGCCAAATTTCGTTCTTTAACAGAAAAACTACCACCTGCTTCCGGACCTTCTAATACCTTAAAATAATCCCGGTCATCTTTATTACTTGTTAATTCTACTTTTAATGTTGTCGGTAAAGATACTCTGGCCTTAGATGGTTCACGCAGCACAGTAAGCCAACCATCATTACCACCTACAACATATCTATATTCAGGCATGCTTTATCTTCATATCCGCCAATTATTTTAACGAAAAATAACATTTCAGAAGAATAAAGCACATAAGAAAAAGATTAAGTGCCAAGCCTTAAAATAAATTATTCTCAGTTTTTTAGCACTTCATACTTCTTATTTATTGAATACGCAGACAATGTATATTTATATATTCCTGTAACCCATTGATCATCTGCTCTGACTCCGTGATTTCTCAGCATCCGCTTTCCGGATATCCATCAACTGCCCGTTTGCCTGATCCAACGCCGTCAGCAGTGGTTCTATCCATTCAACCACCTGGCAGTATGTCAGTCGGCGGGTGGCAGCGGTGCCAGCACCGGTTGTGTCAGTGATGCCGGGAGCGGAACGCATTGCTGATTCACGGATGGCGTAGACGTGGCTGAGCAACCCATCAGAAACAGGCTGAGGAATATACAGATTACAGGTCGGCTCTTTCCGGATGATTGTGCGATATTCAATCTGCTTCTCCTGTGATTGTGCCTCGGCACGCATATTACGGTTGGCGTTCGCCGCGGCCACGCGGTCAAAGATATCGATGCTGGTGTAAGCGTTATCAATCACCTTTTGCTGGTCAGTGATAACCTTGTCTTTGTGTTGGCCTTCCGTTTGTTCGGCTGACAGCATGCTGAACATCCACAGACCGAAGAACACGACAGCCCATACCCACCCGTTAAGTAATATCGTGATTGCCTTTTTCATGACGCTTCACACTCATAATGGATCACACCGTTCAGCGGGTTGCCCGGCAGCGGCTTACAGTGATTCGGGAGTGAATACAGATAACAACCCGCCAGCAGAGCAGTAGTCAGCAGGATGATAGCAATGATGATCAGCGTTAAAGGGTTCCGTGGCATATCGCTTTCTCCGTCTCGCGCCGATTAATCAGACCTTGCCACTGCTTAACGGAAGTAATTTCGATAATGTGGTCTTACGTACTGCTTACGAAAATTGCTTGATAGCTCCATTCTGGAAATTCTGGAATGACCGGGATGTGCGCACCATTGTCGAGCTTGGCCGCAATGCCGGCATCGACCCGAAAAAAGATTTTCCGTTTGTTGGTGAAGCACACAATGCACTGGATGATGCGTTGCACCAGGTGAATTACGTGGTCGCAATCCACCAGCATTTATTTAAAAACCTCTATTCGTCCACACCGAGCAGAAAGTAAAGCCTGACGGAACAAAAACACCGGCAGTACGGAAAATGCGGGTCGATTCTAACACAGCATGGAGAGCAGCGTTAAAACGGGCAGGCATAGAAAACTTCCGGTTTCACGATCTGAGGCATACCTGGGCAAGCTGGTTAATTCAGTCAGGAGTGCCGCTTTCAGTTCTTCAGGAAATGGGTGGATGGGAGTCAGTAGAGATGGTACGACGGTATGCACACCTTGCACCAAATCACCTAACTCAGCATGCAAAACAAATTGACGTTATTTTCGGCAACGGTGACCCAAAATGTCACAGTTCCGTCCCAAATACGTCCCACATGGCAAAAGTGGAGAATTTTAAATGAAGGTAACTTATTGATATTACATGGTACGCCCTACAGGATTCGAACCTGTGACCTACGGCTTAGAAGGCCGTTGCTCTATCCAGCTGAGCTAAGGGCGCGCTGAGGAAAAAAACAGCAGGTTAACTGCTTGATGCACCGTGGATTATACGGCTGCGGCGCGGCGAGTCAATCAGAAAATCAGTTATCTTCAGCAGTGACTTTTTGACACCTTAATAAAACATAACTGACAGACGGAAAATGTTCTGACAGAATAGTGTCCATCTTTTATCTGTTTTATGGATTTTTACACGATGTCAGCAAAAATTATAGACGGGAAAACGATTGCGTCGACCATCCGGGCCGAAGTAGCCGCGAAAGTTCAGCAGCGGATTGCCGACGGAAAACGGGCTCCCGGTCTTGCCGTTATCCTGGTCGGTGAGAACCCCGCGTCTCAGATTTATGTCGCCAGCAAACGCCGTTCCTGTGAAGAAGTCGGATTTATTTCACGCTCCTATGACCTCCCCGATACCACCAGCGAAGCCGAACTCCTCCATCTCATTGATGAACTGAATAATGATAATACTATCGACGGGATCCTCGTTCAGCTTCCGCTGCCTGCCGGCATTGATAATGTCAAAGTGATAGAACGCATTCATCCGGATAAAGACGTCGACGGTTTTCATCCCTATAATATCGGCCGCCTGTGCCAGCGTGCGCCGAATCTGCGCCCGTGTACACCGCGCGGTATTGTGACACTGCTTGAACGCTGCAATATCAATACATTTGGTCTGAATGCCGTGATTATCGGCGCATCCAATATTGTCGGCCGTCCGATGAGCCTGGAACTGCTGCTGGCCGGATGTACCACAACGGTGACTCACCGTTTTACCACCAATCTGCGTCACCATGTTGAACACGCGGATCTGCTGATTGTGGCGGTCGGGAAACCCGATTTTATTCCGGGCGGGTGGATCAAACCCGGCGCGATTGTGATTGATGTGGGTATTAACCGTCTGGAAAACGGCAAAGTGGTCGGCGATGTGAATTTTGCCGAAGCCGCTGAACGCGCGGAGTGGATCACCCCGGTACCGGGCGGTGTCGGGCCGATGACGGTTGCCACTCTGATTCAGAATACATTACAGGCCTGCGAAGAATTTCACGATAAGGACGAATAACCATGGATATTTTTAATCTTGACGGGCATCCGCATGTTGAACTGTGTGACCTGCTCAAAATTCAGGGCTGGGCAGACAGCGGCGCCGCCGCCAAACAGTTTATCGCTGATGGTCAGGTGACTGTCGACGGCGAAACAGAAACCCGCAAACGCTGCAAAATAACCACCGGCAGAGTGGTGGAATTTGCCGGTCAGCAGGTAAAAGTGACGGAATAATATCAATATGTGAATAAACCAGAGCATCGTCTCTGGTTTATTATCCGCATAAAAAGAGCCGCGAAAGATGAAAACGCAAAAATTCCGGCCGGTGCAAATTGCCCTGCACTGATTTATTTTTCTGCTTGTGATTGTCGTTTATATCAGTGGTCTGTTACGGGATTCAGCTGACGAGCCGCTGCGAAGTATATTATCCGGGTTACATTACAGCTGCGGTATCGCTGTCGGTATACTGATGATTGTCCGGCTGGCGGTCAGAATAAAATATCGCGCACCGGCTATTATTCCCAAACCATCACCGGTGATCACCGGATTATCGCATCTGGTGCATTTGATGATCTTTGTGATATTTATTCTTTTGCCGGTGCCCGGTTTCAGTATTAAATATCTGAATGGGTATGACTGGTCATTATTCGGTATCTCTATGCCGGTATCGGCTGCACCGGATGAAGATCTCGCGTATAGCATACAGAATATTCATGAGATTATTGCCAATACCGGTTATTTTATTATCGGCCTTCATGCCGCAGCCGCACTGGCACATCACTACTTCCGGAAAGATAATACACTGCTGCGCATGATGCCCCGCAAACGGCACTGATTATCTGCCGTTCAGAAAATGATATCTGTAGCTGAAATATAAAACACCCGGCAATCATAACCGGGCGGTTTTAATACGGAAAAACGGTGTTTATATTATCTGTTAACGGTATTTTTTATGGTATTCACCACGGGTCGCTTTAAATTGTTCAGCCATTGCTTTCGCTTCCGGAATTTTACCCTCTTCTGCCAGTTTCAGTGCTTCATCGATTTGCCCGGTCAGAACCTCATAACCGTGATGGTAATCCTTCACTTCTGCGCTGTCCGCCGCTTTGCCTTTCAGTTTGGCGGGTAATTCCTCTTTGGCACTCAGTGCTGCCGTGCGCATTTCTGTCAGTGCATTTTTCATGCGCTGCCGCATCATCTGTTTTTTCAACGATCTGTAAATTCGCGTTCAGC
The DNA here is from genome assembly GCF_019402645.1 of Morganella morganii. Classification (GTDB taxonomy): domain Bacteria; phylum Pseudomonadota; class Gammaproteobacteria; order Enterobacterales; family Enterobacteriaceae; genus Morganella; species Morganella morganii_D. The sequence continues at coordinate 354,222 of NZ_VKKS01000001.1, read as the reverse complement.
ATTTTCATATTATCTGACAATCCGGCGGCTGACGCCGTGACTGTACCGAAGGCACAAACAGACACTACCAGCATAGCTAATATATTTTTACTCATCAGATGCTTCCTTTATTTTTAATATAAAAATACGACAAAGAAATCACACAATAAACCCAATGCCGTAACAGCATAGCCGATAACCGTTCACTGTGCCTGCCCGGTAAAAATAAAACGGAATAAAAAAACCCGGCAGTTAATATGCCGGGCTTCTCAGTCAGAATTTAATAAAGATTACTTACGGCGCCAGGTCGTACCCTGCGGGCCATCTTCCAGCACAATCCCCATATCGGTTAACGCATCACGGGCCGCATCCGCCAGCGCCCACTCTTTTGAGGCACGGGCATCATTACGCTGTTTGATCAGTACTTCAATTTTCGCAACATCTTCATCATTTTCACTCTGCGCACCGCTTTGCAGGAACTGTTCCGGATCCTGTGTCAGCAGACCCAGCACACCGGCCAGCTGGCGCAGCTGTGCCGCCAGACCATTCGCCGCCGTCATATCTTCCTGTTTCAGACGGTTCAGCTCACGCGCCATATCAAACAGAACAGAATAGGCTTCCGGCGTATTGAAATCATCATCCATCGCATCGCGGAAGCGATTGGCGAATTCCTCATTCACCGCCACAGCCGCGTCTTTGTCCGTACCGCGCAGTGCGGTATAGAAACGCTCCAGGGCAGTACGCGCCTGCTTCAGATTCTCTTCCGTATAATTAAGCTGACTGCGGTAATGCGCGGACAGCAGGAAGTAACGCACCGTTTCCGGGTCGTAATAACCCAGCACATCACGGATAGTGAAGAAGTTATTGAGCGATTTTGACATCTTCTCTTTATCGACCATCACCATACCGGAATGCATCCAGTAATTGACATACGGGCCGTCATGCGCACAGGTAGACTGCGCGATTTCGTTTTCATGATGCGGGAACATCAGGTCAGAACCGCCGCCGTGAACATCAAAATGTGTACCCAGCTGTTTACTGTTCATGGCGGAACACTCAATGTGCCAGCCCGGACGGCCTGCCCCCCATGGCGATTCCCATGACGGCTCACCCGGTTTGGACATTTTCCACAGCACGAAATCCATCGGGTTGCGTTTCACATCCGCCACCTCAACACGGGCACCGGCCTGGAGCTGTTCCAGATCCTGACGTGACAGCAGGCCGTACTCCGGATCACTGCTGATATCAAACATCACATCCCCGTTATCCGCCACATAGGCATGACCGCGATCGAGCAGTAGCTGCGTGATCTCAATGATCTCTTTGATGTGATGCGTGGCACGCGGCTCTGAATCCGGGCGCATCAGGTTCATTGCATCGAAATCCCGGTGCATTTCCGCCACCATGCGATCAACCAGTTGATCACAGGTTTCGTTATTTTCATTCGCCCGTTTGATGATTTTATCGTCCACATCCGTGATATTGCGGATATAGTTCACATCATACCCGGCGTGACGCAGATAGCGCACGATGGTGTCAAACGCGACAAATGTCCGGCCGTGTCCGATATGGCACAGGTCGTAAACAGTGATACCACACACGTACATCCCGATTTTACCGGGGTTAATGGGCTTAAATTCCTCTTTTTGTCTTGATAAGGTGTTATAAATTTTCAGCATAGGACTATTCCATTAAAAGTCTGTACGTGTTGATGGTGACTTCTGTTAATTAATTGATAATAAATAATTTATTTTTTATATCTGTCTGCGGGGATCATAATCTGAGACAGGTTGGGTTATTGAAACGCGAATACCCCGCGAATGCAAGAAAGACCCTGTAAAACCCGGTGATTATAACAAATACTGACGCAGATTAGTGAGTATGATATAACACACCCCGGAGATAAAAACGGCAAATTATTGCCTTTATAATATAAGCAGCAGGAAATTATTATGGTAACTTTTCATACAAATCATGGTGATATCGTCATTAAGACGTTCGCGGACAAAGCACCGGAAACGGTCGCAAACTTCCTGAAATATTGTGAAGACGGTTTCTACAATAACACCATTTTCCATCGTGTTATCAATGATTTCATGGTCCAGGGCGGTGGTTTTGAACCGGGCATGAAGCAGAAACCGACCCTCGGTATGATTAAAAACGAAGCTAACAACGGTCTGAAAAACAACCGCGGCACTCTGGCGATGGCCCGTACCAACGATCCGCATTCCGCCACTGCACAGTTTTTCATCAACGTTGTTGACAACGACTACCTGAACTTCCGCTCAGAAACACCAAGTGGCTGGGGCTACTGCGTGTTTGCTGAAGTAGCGGAAGGTATGGATGTTGTGGATAAAATCAAAGCCGTCAAAACCGGCAACAGCGGTATGCACCAGGATGTGCCGCGCGAAGATGTGATCATCGAAAGCGTGACTGTTTCTGAGTAAGTATGACCGCGCTTATTATTGCAGATTTGCATTTAAATGAGCAGGAGCCGGCGATTACCGCCGGCTTTCTTCGTTTCCTGCGGGAACAGGCGGTTCACGCATCACAGCTTTATATCCTCGGTGATTTCTTTGATTACTGGATTGGCGATGATGACCCGAACCCGCTGCATAAAACCGTGGCTGACGCACTGAAATCTCTCAGTGACAGCGGCGTGAAGATCTTCTTTATCTGCGGCAACCGTGACTTCCTGCTGGGCGAACGCTATGCCCGTCAGTGCGGAATGACACTGCTGCCGGACACACAGGTGATTGAGGCCGAAGGACATCAGATCCTGATCCTGCACGGCGATACTCTCTGCACGGATGACACTGACTATCAGCATTACCGGCAGCGCGTTCACACCCCGTGGATCCGGCGCCTGTTTCTGTGGCTGCCGTTGTCGCTGCGCCTGAAAATCGCGAAGAAAATGCGGGCGGGCAGTCAGTCTGCCAATCAGCGCAAAAGCGAAGCGATTATGGATGTGAACCAGAACGAGGTGATAGAGGTATTCCGCCAATACCGGACACGCTGGATGATCCACGGCCACACTCACCGTCCTGCGGTTCATGATGTGTCTGCTGACGGCGAAACACACTTTCGCGGTGTCCTCGGCGCGTGGCACTCACAGGGTTCCGCCTTTAAAATCACCCCGGACAGCATTTCACTGATCTTCTTTCCGTTCTGAGCCGTTCTCTGCCCGTATTTGTGAAAAATGCGTGACGCAAACGTTTTCCTTCGCAATTTACCGTGATATTATCCCCGTCTTCTTAACCGGCTCACTGCCGGACGTCTGTCAATTTTCGTGACGCGGGATGTACAGGAGCACCGAACACATGAACGCCGCCTCTTCGCAACAACACTCACCGGCAGCCAAAGTGGCTATTGTTATGGGATCCAAAAGTGACTGGAGCACCATGGAGCACGCCGCTGTGATCCTCGATATGCTTCAGGTGCCTTATCACACAGAAGTGGTTTCCGCGCACCGCACGCCGGACAAACTGTTTTCCTTCGCTGAAACCGCAAAACAGAACGGATTTGATGTGATTATTGCCGGTGCCGGTGGTGCCGCACACCTGCCGGGGATGCTGGCGGCCAAAACCCTCGTCCCGGTACTGGGTGTTCCGGTGCAGAGCGCCGCTCTCAGTGGTGTCGACAGCCTCTATTCCATCGTGCAGATGCCGAAAGGAATTCCGGTCGGCACACTGGCCATCGGTAAAGCCGGTGCCGCCAATGCTGCCCTGCTCGCTGCACAAATTCTCGCCCTGCACGATAAGGCTCTCCTTACCCGTCTGACAGACTGGCGCAATGCACAGACCGATGATGTACTCAGCAACCCGGATCCGCGGGAGGACTGCTGATGAAACCGGTGTGTGTTCTGGGAAACGGCCAGCTGGGCCGGATGCTGCGCCAGGCCGGTGAGCCGCTGGGAATTTCTGTTTATCCGGTCGGGTTAGATGCCGAACCGGAAGCCGTCCCTTACCAGCACAGTGTGGTCACCGCTGAAATCGAGCAGTGGCCGCAGACCGCACTGACACAGGTGCTGGAGCAGCATCCCGCCTTTATCAACCGCGATATTTTTCCGCGTCTGGCGGATCGCCTGCCGCAGAAACAGCTGATGGATGATCTGCATCTCGCTACTTCACCATGGCAGCCGCTTTCTTCCCCTGATGAATGGCCTGATATTTTTGCCCGTCTCGGAGAGTTTGTGATCGTCAAGCGCCGTACCGGCGGCTATGACGGCCGTGGCCAGTGGCGGGTACGTCCGGGTGATGAATCTGCCCTGCCGCCGGAGATTTACGGTGAGTGTATTGCCGAGAAAGGCATTCTGTTTTCCGGTGAAGTGTCACTGGTCGGTGCCCGTAACCGCGCCGGTAAATGTGTGTTTTATCCGCTGACGCACAACCATCACGAAGAGGGTATTCTGCGCATAAGCGTGGCATTCCCGCAGACACAAAACCCGCTTCAGGAGCAGGCCGAGCAGATGCTGGGCGCGATCCTCACTGAGCTGGATTATACCGGTGTGATGGCAATGGAGTGTTTTGTCACAGAGGACGGCCTGCTGATCAACGAGCTGGCACCGCGTGTACACAACAGCGGCCACTGGACACAAAACGGCGCATCAGTCAGCCAGTTTGAACTGCATCTGCGGGCGATTCTGGATCTGCCGCTGCCGCAGCCTGTTGTGACCGCTCCGGCGGTAATGGTAAATATCATCGGCACTGAACTGAACACGCAGTGGCTGGCACAGCCGCTGGCGCATCTGCACTGGTATGATAAAGAGGTTCGTCCGGCGCGCAAGGTCGGCCACATTAACCTGTCACATCCGGATCCGGTACAGCTTATTGCGGCACTCAGCGGGCTGGCACAGGATTTACCGGCGGAATATCAGTCCTCTGCGGACTGGGCAAAAACAATATTAAGCTGGTAGTCGGTACCGTTTCCGGCGACAATAGCCCCACTCTGATGCCCGGTGTTCAGCCGGGCATTTTGCTTTTTACGCCGCTTCCGGAGCCGGGATGTTTTCGCCAGATCGCCGCTTAGGCCCTGTTTATCAATGGACTATACTCACCCTGCTGGGGCTGATTTATTTTCTGACCACCGCCACCACTTTCACCTCATTAGGCGTGGTCTTACCCGGTATGCTCAGAGAGCTGAACTGGAGCTGGACAGACGCCGGTTTCGGGTTCACCCTGCTCGGGCTGACCTGCGGGTTATCCAGCTTTCTGCCGACACTTCTGATCCGTAAAACCAATGTCCGCCTGACATTGCTGGCCGGGCTGCTGCTGTTTTTGGCCGGGTTTTACAGCCTGTACACCACGCAGTCGATTCAGCGTTATTTTATCGGCACCGCCTTTCTCGGGATTGGTTTTACCTTTATGGCCACCGTTCCCGGCACTTATGTAATTTCGCGGCTGTTCAGCCTCCAGTCTCTGGCATTTGGTTTTTACTTTACCCTCGGCGGGCTGGGCGGTGTGGTCGGGCCGTGGATCTATTTTCTCGCCGCGCATGTGTTCGGCTCCTGGCGGATCCACTGGCTGATCTCCGCGCTGACCCTGGCGGTTGTCACACTGATCACCCTGCTGGTGATGCGGGAAGGCCGCCGTGAAGTCACTCACGCCCGTGCGGTGATGTGGCAACAGAAGAAACAGAGTTCCCGCATCTACCGCAGTCAGGCACACTGGACTGCCCGCCAGGCGCTGAGAACCCGGCAGTTTTATGTAATCGCCGCCTCTTATACCGCCTTTTTATGGTGCGGATTCACCGTGAACAGCTTTGCGGTGCCGCATATTATGGATAAGGGTTTCAGTGAAACCGTTGCCGCCACGCTGCTCAGTACCATGGCCTTTATCAACGCCTTCTCCCGCCTGGCAGGCGGGGCTATCGGGGAGTGGCTGGAGCCGAAAAAACTGCTGATTATCAGCCTTGCCACCATCACATTCGGTGTGCTGACACTGAGTATCGCCACCAGCTGGCCGTTGCTGATCCTGTTTACGGTGCTGGTGGGGATTGGTTACGGCATGACATTCCTGGCGTCCAGTGTGCTGCTGGCAAATTATTTCGGCCGCGGCCCGTATCTGGAGCTGTTTTCTGTCGTGAATCTGATTTCCACGTTTGCCTGTCTGGCACCGTTCTTTGCCGGTGCCGTCAAGGATTACAGCGGCAGTTTCACTCCGGCCTTCCTGCTGATCGCCCTGCCGGTGATTGTGATTTTAGCGGCTACGTTCTTTATGCGGCCGCCGCCGCACAAGCCGGTCAGAGCATACACACCGTCTCCGGACTAACTCTGTAAGCGGCGGTACTGCTGAGAATCTCCGAGCAGGCGGATCCCCAGCACACTGCCGCACAATGAAAGCAGGAAACCACCGGCCAGCGGCAGCCCTATCCACAACGGCCATTGCAGTTGCCACGGGAAATCAAACACCCGGGTCTGCAACAGCCACAGAGCAACCTCCGCCCCGAGCGCCGCGACCACACCGGCCATAGCACCCAGTAAAGCAAACTCACTCCACAGCGTGCGCCGCAGCAGGCGTTTTCCGGCACCAAGTGTACGGTATACCACCAGTTCGGTCCGGCGCTGGTGCATCCCCACCTGAATCTGCGCCAGCAATAACAACACACCGCAAATCAGCACCAGTACCACCATCGCCTCCAGCGTGCGGCTGACTTGCGCAAGAATGGTCTGGATCTGTTTCAGCATCGATCCTGTATCAAAAATACTGATAGACGGATACTGACGATTCATCTGGGTAATCAATCCGTCATTGCCATCATAGCGGAAGCTGGTCAGCCACATGGCACTCTGGTTTTCCAGAGAGGCGTGGTTAAAGATGAAGAAGAAGTTCGGCCGCATACTTTCCCAGTCCACCTGCCGCACACTGCTGACAGTTGCGGTGAACGGCCGGGTATCGCCGGTGAAAGTCAGGGTGTCCCCGACTTTCAGCCCGAGCTGTTTGACTACTTCCATTTCAATAGAGACTTCCCCGGGTTTCGGCGGCCATGTACCGTCCACCAGTTCATTAAGCGGCGGCGGCGATTCCTGCCAGGTAAGGCTCAGCTCCCGGCGGACAGTATTGTTGCCCGGATCACGTGCATCTGCCCACGCCAGTGCGGTTTCGCCGTTAATGCCGGACAGACGCGCCAGCACCACCGGGTAATATTCCGCCGGTGTCACGTTGTGCGCTGCCAGCAGCTGATTGACCGGCGCTATCTGATCTTCAGTCATATTCATCAGGAAATAGTTCGGCGTATCCGGCGGCAGTTGCTGCTGCCAGCGCCCGATCAGATCACCGCGGATCATCACCAGCAATCCCAGCAGCATAAAAGAGAGCGCAAACGCCCCGGTCTGTACCAGAGTCTGACCGGGCCGGCGCAGCAGACGGCGGACAGCCAGCCGCAGGCTCAGTGCGCGGAACGGGATTTTTGCCAGCAGCCACAATCCGCCGTATCCGGTCACCGCCAGCAGTGCGGCGATCAGCACCACACCAGCCAGCACCGCCCAGAGCAGAAAAGAGGCATTGGTCAGCACCGCCAGTCCGCCCGCCACAATCAGCACGGCCAGCGGCAGATACCAGCGCAGCGGCCAGACCGGTGCCACCACGTCATCACGCAGCACACGGGTCGGCTGTGTCAGCATCAGTTGGCGGTAAGGCCGCGCGCCCACCAGCAGGGTGATGGCAAGCAGTGTCAGCAGTGCCCATACCCACGGCCATAACCCCGGTTCCGGCAGAGCCTTCGGCAGCAGCGGCGCCAGCAGGCTCATCAGCACAGTATCAAAAATCAGTCCCAGCAGTGATCCCGCTACCATCGCCGCCGCCATCAGTACCGCCCATTGCCCGACCACCCAGTAACGCAGCTCCCGCCGCCCCGCACCAAGTGTTTTTAATACCGCAATCAGGGTATGCCGGCTGCGGCAGTAATGTGACATCGCAACCGCCACGGCGGCGATCGCCAGCAGGAGTGTCAGCAGTGCGGAGAGCACCAGGAATTGCTGAGCGCGATCGATAGACTTCGCCAGCGCCCCGCCCTCCTGTTGCAGAGTGACCCAGCGCTGGTCAATCCGCAGCGCGTCCTCATACTGCTGTTTAAACACGGATACCGCATCCGGTGCCCCGGCAAACATATCGCGGTAGGTCAGGCGACTGCCCGGCTGCACTGCACCGGTGGCTTCCGCATCCTGTAAGTTGATCAGCACGCGCGGTGCCATCTGAAACGGGTTAAAACCGCTGTCCGGCTCCTGAATAAGAAAACCGGCGATTTTCAGATCCGTATCCCCCACTTCCAGCATCTGTCCCGGTTTTACCGAGAGCAGCTCTGCCAGACGCGGCGCGATCAGAATTTCCCCCGGCGCAGGTTTCAGACCGGGCGGATCGGTTTCCAGTTCACCGTACAGCGGATAAGCGTCATCCGCCGCTTTGACATACACCAGTTGCGGTACATCATTGGCAAACACCATGGTGTTGAAACTCATCTGCTGACTCAGCGTCAGACCACTTTCCTGAGCCTTTTTCAGCCAGGTTTCATCGGCCGGATGCGAGCCGCGCAGCACCAAATCACCGGCCAGATAATCACGGCTCTGATAATTCACGCTTTGATTAATACGATCACCGGCGCGCCCCAGTGCCAGCACACAGGCTACTGCCAGGGTCAGTGACAGCCAGACCACCAGCAGTGACGGTGTACGCCACTCCCGCCAGAACCAGCGCCAGATCATGCCAGTTCCTCCAGTTTGCCGTCCGACAGCTTCAGCCGCCGCTGACAACGGGCGGCCAGAGTCATATCATGAGTGACCAGAATCAGGGTAGTGCCGTAATCGCGGTTGAGCGAGAACAGCAGATCCGCAATTTTGTCACCGGTACGGCGGTCGAGATTACCGGTCGGCTCATCGGCAAACAAAATTTTCGGCCGCGTCGAGAACGCACGGGCTATCGCCACCCGCTGCTGTTCCCCGCCGGAAAGCTGGGCGGGCATATGTTTCAGGCGTTTTTCCAGCCCCAGCTGAATCAGCAGTTGCTCCGCATTCTCCCGGCTGACGGATTCAGATTCACCGCGCAGCAGTGCGGGCAGCTGGACATTCTCCAGTGCATTGAGGGTCGGGATCAGCATAAAGGACTGAAACACAAAACCGACATCCCGCGCCCGCAGTTTTGCCCGCGCTTCCTCATCCAGCTGCGGCAGTGACTGCCCGAGCAGTTTCACCTCACCGGATGTGCCGTCATCCAGACCGGCGATAATACCGAGCAGGGTCGATTTTCCGGATCCGGACTCCCCCACCAGCGCGATTGTCTCTTCAGGCTCGACAACTAATCCGACACCCTGCAATATAGTGATCTCATTTTCACCCTGACCAACGCGCTTAATAAGATGATCAATTTCAAGAATAGGCTTCGCTGCCATCTCTGTTTCCTTTTTCTGCTGCTGTTCAGCGGGAATCTGTATGCCGCCGGAACATTACTGATACTGGGGGACAGCCTGAGTGCCGGTTACCGCCTTCCGGCCGGAGAGGCGTGGGCGGCACAGCTGGGACAACGCTGGCAACAGGCCGGTAACGGTATCACGCTGATAAACGGCAGTATCAGCGGAAATACGGTGGCTCAGGGGCTTGCCCGTCTGCCTGCGCTGCTGAAGCAGCACCGGCCGCAATGGGTACTGATTGAACTGGGTGCCAACGACGGCCTGCGCGGCCTGCCGCTGACACAAACCCGTGCTGATCTTCAGGCAACAATTGATGCCGTGAAAGCCGCCGGGGCAACGCCGCTGCTGATGCAGATCCGCATCCCGCCGAATTACGGCAAACGCTACACAGAGCGGTTCTCTGCGCTCTATCCGGCGCTGGCACAGGAAAATGCCGTTCCGCTGATCCCGTTTTATATGGAAGCGGTCATCACCAATCCGCAGTGGATACAGGATGACGGCATACACCCGAACGCGGCAGCACAGCCTTATGTGACTGACTGGATGGATAAAACACTGCTGCCTTACTTACAGTAACGGGTATCTGACTATCCTAAATGATTTATCCATAAGTTATAAGCAGTTAAGCAGGTAAAGAAATGCAAAAAGCAGTTTTGATCACCGGCAGCTCCAGCGGTATCGGATTATGCGCGGCAAAAACACTGAAACAGCGGGGTTACCGTGTGCTGGCCGCCTGCCGGAAACCGGCGGATCTGGCGGAAATGGCGCGCCTCGGGTTTGAGCCGGTGGAACTGAATCTTGACTGCCCGCAGAGTGTTGCCCGCGCCGCGGAACAGGTGCTGACGCTGACCGGCAACCGCCTGTACGGCTTATTCAATAATGCCGGTTTTGGTCTGTACGGCCCGCTGGAAACCGTCAGCCGGGAGGATCTGGAAAAACAGTTTTCCGCAAATCTGTTCGGCACACATCAGCTGACCACCCTGCTGCTGCCGGCAATGAAACAAGCCGGTGAAGGCCGGATTATTCAGACCAGCTCGGTAATGGGATTGATTTCCACACCGGGGCGCGGTGCCTATGCCGCCAGCAAATACGCGCTGGAAGCCTGGTCCGATGCACTGCGGATGGAACTGTCCGGTACCGGGATCCGTGTCAGCCTGATCGAACCGGGGCCGATCACCACCCGCTTTACGGAAAATGTCACACAAACCCTGCAGGATAAACCGGTAAAAAACCCGGGAATTGCCCGCCTGTTTACCGGCAAACCGGAGGATGTGGTAAAAAAAGTCATTCATGCCCTGGAGCACTCCCGCCCGAAAATACGCTATCCTGTTACGGGTCTTACCGTAATGGTGATGTGGCTCAGACGCCTGCTGCCGCTGTGGCTGATGGATAAAATACTGAACAAAAAATCCGCCGCCGCTTGAAATGCCGTGCTGCGCCCAGATGTTAATAGAAAGTCCGCCAATTTATTAAGAGAATGAATATGTTATCAAACGCACATATCACAGATGTTAACGAAACCAATTTACGCCAGGTTATTGAATCTTCAATGCAGGTGCCGGTGGTCTTTTTCTTCCATTCCGCCCAGTCCCCGCAATGTCAGGAACTGGAGGTCATTCTGGAAAAAGTGGCCGCTGACTATGCCGGGATGATGATCCTCGCCAAAGTGAACTGCGATACCGAACAGATGATCGCCTCACAATTCGGCCTGCGTGCGGTGCCGACCACCTATCTGTTCCATCAGGGACAACCGGTCGACGGTTTTGAAGGGCCGCAGAATGAAGAAACCGTCCGTAACTTCCTGGCCAAATTCCTGCCGTCTGAATCTGAAATCAAAACCGGTCAGGCCATTGAACTGATTGAAGCCGGCGATTTTCAGGCTGCCCTGCCGTTGCTGCGTGAAGCGCACCAGGCAGACAACCGCAACAGTGAAATCACACTGCTGCTGGCACAGACCCTGCTGGAAGTGAATCTGTCAGAAGAAGCTGAAAAAGTATTGAAGTCCGTCCCGATTCAGGATCAGGATACGCGCTATCATGGTCTATTATCTAAAATTGAGTTACAAAAACAGGCCGCAGATACTCCGGAAATCCAGGAGTTGCAAAATGCCTTTACGGCTGACCGGGACAATGCGGAACTCGCGATACAGCTGGCGCTGAAACTGCACGAAGTACACCGCAACGATGAAGCACTCGCCCTGTTATTCAGCTTCCTGAAGAAAGATCTGGCCGCTGCGGAAGGTCAGGTACGCAAAACCATGATGGATATTATGGCGGCAATGGGAACCGCAGACAGCACTGCCGCATCTTACCGTCGTAAGCTATACTCGTTACTGTACTGACCAATTACTTTGCTGAATTATTTAGCCCACTCATTACTGATAAGGATTTTGGCTCATGGATTTGTTCTCACTGGGTTTTGTCCCGATTATTATTCTCATCGCCGTTATTATTGTCGCGACCGGTGTCAAAACTGTACCGCAGGGCTTTCAGTGGACTGTTGAGCGTTTTGGCCGCTATACCCGGACACTGCAGCCGGGTCTGCATATTATCGTGCCGTTTATGGATCGTATCGGCCGTAAAATTAATATGATGGAGCAGGTTCTCGATATTCCGTCACAGGAAGTCATCTCCCGCGATAACGCCAACGTCACCATTGACGCCGTCTGCTTTATTCAGGTCATTGATCCGGTACGTGCCGCGTATGAAGTCAGCAACCTGAATCTGGCGATTATCAACCTGACCATGACCAACTTCCGTACCGTTCTCGGTTCGATGGAGCTGGATGAAATGCTGTCTCAGCGCGATTCCATCAACTCCCGCCTGCTGCATATTGTGGATGAAGCAACCAACCCGTGGGGGATTAAAGTCACCCGTATTGAAATCCGTGACGTGCGCCCGCCGAAAGAACTGGTGTCTGCGATGAACGCCCAGATGAAAGCGGAACGTACCAAGCGTGCGGATATCCTTGAAGCGGAAGGTATACGTCAGGCCGCCATTCTGAAAGCGGAAGGTGAAAAACAGTCTCAGATCCTGAAAGCGGAAGGTCTGCGTCAGTCCGCGTTCCTGGAAGCAGAAGCCCGTGAACGTGCGGCTGAGGCGGAAGCCCGCGCCACACAAATGGTATCGGATGCTATCGCTGATGGTAATATGCAGGCTATTAACTACTTTGTGGCGCAGAAATATACCGATGCACTGACCAAAATCGGTGCTGCGGAAAACAGCAAAGTGATTATGATGCCGCTGGAAGCCAGCAACCTGATGGGGGCTATCGGCGGTGTGGCTGAAATGTTCAATGTGTCAAAAGACATTAAAGGTCAGGGTAAATCCGCATGATTGAAATGATCGCATCACAGGCGGTCTGGTTCTGGCTCTGTTTCGGCGGTATCCTGCTGATTCTGGAGATGCTCGGCACCGGCGGCTATCTGCTCTGGAGCGGTGTGGCGGCCCTGGTGGTCGCGCTGCTGACATGGATTATGCCGGGACTGAATCTCGAGTGGCAGGGCATTATCTTCGCGGTGATGACGGTGATTTGTGCGGTATTGTGGCGTAACTTTCAGCGTCGCCGCCAGCGTAACGACAGCAGTTCACCGAATCAGGTCAATAACAAGCTGATCGGCCTGCGTGCCGCGCTGCTGACAGATACGGAAGAAGGCTACAGCCGCATTCGCCTGGCAGACGGCAGCTGGCGAGTCTACAGCCGGTCGGCGCTGCCTGCCGGTACGGAAGTGGAAGTGATCGCCGTTAACGGCATTACACTGACTGTCCGGGCTGTCAGCCGGTAACTGACCGGAAATACAATACCAAAACGGCCTCTGTCACCAGAGGCCGTTTCGGCCGTATCACGCGCCTTTAAAGCGGTAGCGTTCGTTCACGGAATTGGTCAGATCCTGCATAATAATATTGGTCAGCTTATCGGTGGTATTTAACGCATCCTGCATTACTTTATTCTGGAAGTCCTGTAACAGCTGTTTGGCTTTCGCCGGGTCTGTTTTATAAATACTCAGATACTCTTTTTCCATTGCCTGTTGTTCTTTGGCAAACTGAGCTTCCTGTTTACTGTATTCCGCCTGCACAATTTTCGAATATTTATTAAAATCGATCATCGCCAGTGTCTGTAATTTACGGAATTTCCAGTGTGCGGACGCATTATCAGCCTGTGGTGAACCGATGGTATACGCCTCAACATAGCTATCCGGCCCGTAATACACCGGGACATAAACGGATAATGCCGGCATACCGAAGGCAATATAACGGACATTCCCGATTTCTTTCGGTAAATCTTTGCGTACCTGTAAAATATGGGAATGCTGGGTTCTGAATACTGAAATCGGCCGTTTTGTGGTATCCGGATAGGTGGTTGCGTAAGGGGATGTACCGACATTTTCGTAATGGTTGCGCAGACCGGCTTTAATATCTTCCAGCCCCAGTTTTTTCGCCGGTTTTAAGAAAACGGGGAAATCATTGGATTTCACATCGTTAAAGTCAGTCTTAATTTCCGGGTTATACATTTTTTGCAGCACTAACACACGCGGGTAGTTGTAATAACCGTCACTTTTTGCGTCATCTTTGGTATAGGCTTTTTTGAAATTAAATTCGCCGTCTTTTTTCGGATCATATAAGCCGTTTTTTTCGGCAAAGGAAATCAGTGTCGGGGATGACAGGTAATTCTCTTTGTCATTCATATCAAATTTTTCCAGGCGACCCTGGTTTGCCGTGACATAGTAAGTATTGGCCGGGATTTTCGCTGCCATCCACTGGTGACCGCTACCGGTTTCCAGATACCAGATCCCGTCTTTATCAATAAAGGCCAAGCCGAAACCTTCACCGGCCCCTTTTTCCTCTATAATTTTCCCTAACCGCATCACCCCTTCTTTCGCGGAAGAGACATACGGTAATACCACATCCGGAATGGCATCTTCAATAATCCCGGTATCTTCCGCATACGGGTCAATTTTTAATGATGCATCATTCGCGAAAATAGTTTCTGTGGCACTGATCCCGACACCGGCGTCATTAAAACCATTGGAACTGAAACGGAACTGACCTTTGTCATTCCATTCCGGGATAGTGGTATAGCGCATTGCCTTTTCCGGCAGGGTATACGTGAATTTATTTAAGTTGGTTTTAAACTCAGTGTCTTTATTTACTTTTTCCTGATTCACCTGCAAAACTTTCGGGTTTGCCGGGTCCATATCTTCATTGCGGGCAATATATTGCGCGCCATCTGAAGACGCATTTTCGCCGACAAAAATAGTGGTACATGCCGTTGCATCAGAAATCACCAGTGCAGCACCCACAGCAAGAGATAAAACACTACGTTTCATAGAGAACACCTTCCATTGAGTTATAAATTGGGTTTACGCTATCCATTACTCACTAAGTTTTCTTTTACACAGATCGCATAATACAAAGTCAATCACTGGATTATTCTCAAAACATGGTTTATTTCACTAAATAATTATTTTTTTACGGATAAGTGTTTTGATTAAAGTTACGTATTATTTTTTCAGCGGGGAATTGATCGGGGCAGGAAACAGCTGTGAGGTGTTAACACCGCGATCCGCACCGTCGATCCGCTCTATTATCCCTTCTGTCACACCGATCCCCGGCTCGTGGTAACCATTAACCGGCAGAAAGCGGATCCGTGCAGTGATATAGCCTTTCTCGAGGTACCGCGCCATCAGTTCCGCCACCAGCACATTAATATCCCGGCTGCGGATACAGTCTGCGGGCAGCGGAGAAAGTGAACGGAGATCGTTCTGAGATAACAGCGTGATACCGGTGAGATACACACCACTGACCGGCAGGCAGTGTTCATTTTCTGCCGCACGCAACAGCGGCTCTGCGGGTGTGACAGTGGTTTGCGGCTTACTCAGCCGGCGGTAGGTCTGCTGCTCCAGCAGGTCACTGACCTGTTGTGTGGCATCCTGCATCGCCCGGCGCGAGGCATCAGCGGCCGGGTTTTCCGCAGCGGCGGGGAAAGGTGCGGCATATAATACCGGGCAGAAAAACAGCCCGGATAATACTATGCAGCGGAATAATGTCAGCAATTTGGTCAATTCGTCTTACTTATCCTTTGCGCCGGTTACCGCCACAGCGGACATAAATGCCGGTTTTTTTTCCGGTGTCACTCCTGATGAAAAAAAACCGTGCTTTTATCTGTTATCGGCAGAAATAAGAAAAACTTAACTGACAGGATGCAAAACAGCGCCCGCCCGGCGGGCAGACGCGCAAAACAGGCAGATTATTTATGGCAGGCAGATTTGCTGTGGCGGCAGCCGGAGAGATGCTCGATGATCGGGCACTCCGCACTGTCATCCCCGGGACAGGATTCCGCCAGAGCCAGCAGGCGGTCACGGATAGCCGTGAGTTCCGTAATGGTTTTTTCAATCTGCTTCACTTTGCTCAGTGTCGCCGATTTCACATCCGCCGCATGACGGTTCGGATTACGGAACAGCGACAACAGCTCACGGCACTCATCCAGCGTGAAACCAACCTCTTTTGCCTGGCGCAGCAGTGTCAGTTCATCCACATGCCGTTCACTGAAATACCGGTATCCGTTTTCACCCCGTTCCGGTTGCGTGATCAAAGACTTATCTTCGTAAAAACGAATCGCTTTTGGCGTTAAACCCGTTTTTTGTGCAATATCGCTGATATTCATAACTTCTCCTTGACCTTACCCTTGAGGGAAGGTTTAACATCATCTTAAATCAAAATTCCCGTTCCCCCGAACAGAATTTTTTTTCTTGCGCCGTGTGCTGATATGCGGCGTGATGATGAGAAACATATTAAGGAAAAAAAGTATGGCTAATACAACTATTCTTGCGTTACAGGGGCTTTCCTGTGCGCATTGCACCGGCAGTGTGAAAAAAGCACTCGACGCCCGTCCGGATGTTGAATCTGCGGTGGTCACCCTTGATTTCGCCAGAGTGACCGGTGATGCAGATGCGCAATCCCTTATCAGTACCATCGAAGAGGCGGGTTATAACGCTCAGATTGCAGACAAACCCGGTACAATTTTACAGCTTTCCGGGCTGAATTGTATGAAATGTGCCGCGAAAACGCAAAGTGCATTAGAAGCGGTTGACGGTGTTGCGGCGGCGGTGGTTGATACCAAAGAGGCGAAAGTGTACGGCAGCGCCGATGCGCAGACCTTAATCAGCGCGGTGGAAGCGGCCGGTTTTCAGGCGGCGGTGGCAGGAGAAAACCACTCCCCAAAATCTGAACCGCTGACGCCGTCTCAGAGTGAGGCTGCGGCAGCGGAGCACTGCGTGATTCCGGCCACTCCGGACAATACCCCTGCCATGCCGGCGATTGAAGAGGATGACGACAGTCTCTCTTTCCTGCTCGACGGCATGACCTGTGCGAGCTGCGTCGGCAAAGTACATAAAGCGCTGCTCAGTGTGGACGGTGTGGAGAATGCCCGCGTTAACCTCGCGGAGCGCAGTGCGCTGGTCACCGGCCACGCTTCTGCGGATGCGCTGATCGCTGCCGTGGAAAAAGCCGGTTACGGTGCGGAACTGATTCAGGATGATGCCAAACGCCGTGAACGTCAGCAGGAAGTGGCGGTTGCCAATATGAAACGATTCCGCTGGCAGGCTGCTCTGGCGCTGGCTGTCGGTATCCCGGTGATGATCTGGGGAATGATCGGCGACAATATGATGCTGACCCCGGCGAACCACGGGATCTGGCTGACCATCGGGATCGTCACCCTGGCGGTGATGATTCTGGCGGGCGGACATTTCTACCGCAGCGCCTGGCAGGCCCTGAAAAACCGCAGTGCAACAATGGATACTCTGGTAGCTCTCGGCACCGGTGCCGCGTGGCTCTATTCCATTACCGTTAACCTCTGGCCGGATGTGTTTCCGCCACAGGCGCGTCACCTCTATTATGAGGCCAGTGCCATGATCATCGGTCTGATAAACCTGGGTCATATGCTGGAGCAACGAGCCCGCCAGCGCTCGTCAAAAGCGCTGGAGCGTCTGCTGGATCTGACTCCGCCGACTGCCCGGGTTGTGACTCCGGAAGGTGAAAAAGATGTACCGCTGGCGGATGTGCAACCGGGTATGATCCTGCGCCTGACCACCGGTGACCGCGTGCCGGTCGATGGTGAGATCACGGAAGGCGAAGTGTGGATGGATGAGGCAATGCTGACCGGGGAACCTATCCCACAGCAGAAAACCACCGGCGATACCGTTTCTGCCGGGACCACCGTGCAGGACGGAACCGTGCTGTTCCGTGCCGCAGCCGTCGGCAGCAAGACCACGCTGGCGCGCATCATTAAACTGGTGCGTCAGGCACAAAGCAGCAAACCGGAAATCGGCCAGCTGGCGGATAAAATCTCGGCAGTCTTTGTGCCGGTTGTGGTGGTGATCGCCCTGATTGCCGGTACCGTCTGGTACTTCTTCGGCCCGGCACCGCAGATAACCTATGCGCTGGTGATTATTACCACGGTACTGATTATCGCCTGTCCGTGTGCGCTGGGGCTGGCAACACCGATGTCGATTATTTCCGGTGTCGGACGCGCTGCTGAGTTTGGTGTGCTGGTGCGGGATGCGGATGCCTTACAGCAGGCCAGCACTCTGGACACCATTGTCTTCGACAAAACCGGGACACTGACAGAAGGGATGCCGCAGGTGACGGAGATCCACACCTTCAACGGGTTCAGTGACAATGATGTGCTGTGTCTTGCGGCGGCGCTGGAAAGCGGTTCTAATCACCCGCTGGCCCGCGCCATCACTGAACGGGCAAAAGACCTGACACTGCCGTCAGTCACACAGTTCCGTACCCTGGCCGGTATGGGGGTCAGCGGGGAGTCTGAAGGCCGGACACTGCTGCTGGGTAATCATGCACTGATGCAGGCACAGAATATCAGTACTGCCGGTGAGGCGGATACACTGGTGCAGTCACAGGCCGGTAAAGGCGTGACGCCTGTGATGCTGGCGGTTGACGGTAATATCGCGGCGATTCTTTCCGTACGCGACCCGCTGCGTGAAGACAGTGTCAGTGCACTGGCACGTCTGCACAAACAGGGATATCGCCTGGTGATGCTGACCGGGGATAATGAAGTGACCGCCCGGGCTATCGCCAAAGAAGCGGGGATTAATGAAGTGATCGCCGGTGTACTGCCGGACGGCAAAGCCGCTGCCATTGAAAAATTACAGCAGGCCGGACGCCGTGTCGCGATGGTCGGGGACGGTATCAATGATGCACCGGCGCTGGCACGGGCAGATGTGGGGATCGCCATGGGCGGCGGCAGCGATATCGCTATCGAAACCGCGGCTATCACCCTGATGCGCCACAGCCTGCACGGTGTGGCTGATGCCGTGGCTATCTCGAAAGGAACACTGCGCAACATGAAGCAGAACCTGCTGGGTGCCTTTATTTATAACACCCTCGGGATCCCGATTGCAGCCGGTGTGCTGTTCCCGTTCACCGGAACATTACTTAATCCGGTGGTGGCCGGGGCAGCAATGGCGCTGTCATCCATTACCGTTGTCAGTAACGCCAACCGGCTGTTACGCTTTAAACCGAAAGACTAACAACCAACGGCCTGAAGGGAGCGAATTATTCGCTCCCTTATTTTTTTCTTAGTGATTAGCAGGATCTTACCTATCAGGGTTGAAAAAAACGCGCGGTTGCAGTCAACTAGGGTATCGTTTCACGACAGGAGTCGTCATGAAAACACTGTTCCGCCGGCTGAAAGATTACCTTATCCCGCCTGATCCGCAGGGAGGCTGTACCTGGCCTTCTGTTGACCTCACACTGCCCGGGGATATCTCTCTGCACCTGGTCGGCAGTATTCATATGGGGTCGGACGCGATGTATCCGCTGCCCGGCCCTCTGCTGGAAAGAATCAATAGTGCCGATGGCCTGATTGTGGAAGCGGATATCACCCGTCCGGCACCGCCGTTTCCGGGGCAGGACACGGAATTTCCCCGTCTGCCGGTAAGTGAGCGCTTACCGGAGTGCCTGAGAAACGACTACCGCCGTTATTGTGAGGAGCAGCGCCAGCCGGTACAGACACTGGATTCCCTGCCCGCCTGGCAGGTAGCGCTGATCCTTCAGTCAGCTCAGGCTCAAAGCCTCGGACTGCGGCCGCATTACGGCATTGATTATCAGATGCTCAATGCCGCCCACGGGCAGAATATCCCCGTTTTTGAGCTGGAAGGCACACAGGCACAAATGCAGATGCTGCTGGATTTCCCGGACGAAGGACTGAGTCTGCTGGAAGATACCCTGACCTACTGGCATGACAATGCCCGGGCACTGCAAATCATGCTCGGCTGGTGGCTGGATTACCGGCCGGAAAAACTTGCACACCCGCTGCCGGCCACCTTCAGTGAACAAACGTATCAGCATCTGATGATAAACCGTAACGATGCCTGGAAAACCCGGCTGACACAGCTGCCGCCCGGCAATTATGTGGTGGCGGTCGGTGCGCTGCATCTTTACGGCGACCATAATCTGCCGTCCATTTTGTGTTAAACTGGCAGGCCTTGTAACACTGCCGTCTGAATTATCTGCAAGGAAAGACCTATGACACCGGCTGTAAAACTTCTGGAAAAAAACCGGATTTCATTCACCCTCCATCCTTACGAACATGATCCAAATGATCATAATTTCGGTGATGAAGCGGTCCGCAAACTCAATCTCGATGCCCGTCAGGTGTATAAAACCCTGCTGGTGGCGCTTAACGGTGATAATAAACACCTCGCCGTGGCGGTCACGCCGGTATCAGAACAGCTTGATTTAAAAGCGGTTGCCAAAGCTCTCGGCGTGAAAAAAGCGGAAATGGCCGACCCGGTGAATGCCCAGAAAGTGACCGGTTATCTGGTGGGCGGGATCAGCCCGCTGGGGCAGAAAAAACGCCTGCCGACCCTGATTGATGAGGGCGCACAGGAATTTGCCACCATTTTCGTTTCCGGCGGTAAGCGCGGCCTGGATATCGAACTGGCCCCGCAGGATCTGGCAAAAGTGCTGGACGGAAAGTTTGCGCCGGTGGCGAAACGGGATTGATATACAAGCCCGGGCTTCCGCCGGATTTTTTTGCCCGGGCGTTTGTAACAATTCATTAATAATGTCCTTTTTAAGGGAATGGATATCCGCACAAATCTGATATTGACCCGGGCGAACACCTGTTTATTTTAGAAAAAATAATCAAAACAGAAAGGATGAATCGTGGCAAAATATGATTAACTATGAATATTTTTTAAAATACAAAAATAAAATAAATGATTACAACAAAAAGATAATATATACCAAACACTGACCACAAATCTAAATCATAAGTTTCATGAATAAAAACCCGGGATATATCCCGGGTTTTTATTACAGTAATAATCCATTATTTGTTTTTATAAATAATTTCACCTTTCGGCTCATAATCCGCCGCTTTCAGCGGAGAATGCGCTTCAATATAGCCTTTAAGCACTTCCGCATCGACAAAACCGGTATTTACATAGCCCGGATGCGTATCGATTTTCGGATAACCATCTCCGCCAATCGCATTGAAGTTGAGTGTCGCCATACGGTAGGTTTTTGCCGGATCCAGCGGCTTGCCGTCAATCGTCACATCACTCACAGAGCCGTCTTTATTCAGTGTCAGACCCACATTATAAAATTGTGCGTAAGCCCCTGAATCGGTTTTCATATTTGCTACAGCGGTCAGATACGGCAGCACTTCGCTTCCTTTGAAATCGATATACACCAGCTCATTGGCAAATGGCTGCACTTTCAGCACATTTTTATAGGTAATATTACCCGGTTCGATAGAATCACGCACACCGCCGCCGCTCATAATGGCAAAATCGGCATTCGCCCGCGTTTTTTGCGCGGCCAGCAGCAGATGCCCCATACTGGTCTGTTCAAAACGGACTTTGCTGCGATCACCTTCCAGTTTGCTGTCAACAGAACCGACTTTAATATTAAGCTGCTCATTGCCCTTTTCCTGATACGGTGTCAGCAGTTTCAGCATTTCCGGGCTTTCGGTGATTTCACCGGTGTAATACACCCGTTCTGATGAGCCATCCTCTTTAGTGACTTTTTTCTTCAGATTCACCGGGATAAGCTGATAGTGTTTCAGAGTGAATTCGCCGTTGCGGAACTGAAAATCCGCACGTCCCACATATTTGCCCCATTCATGCGCCTGCACAATCCAGGTGCCGTTCTGGTTATCCGGTGCACACGGGGTGCCCGGCACATAATCAGCAATTTTGTAATTTTTATTCTCCGGCTGCATACAGACCGGATCCTGCGAGTGACCACCGACAATCATATCCAGATAACCGGCCGGCAGGCTGCGCGCCATTTCCACATCCCCCGGGGCATTGGATCCGTGATTGCTGTCATCATAGTGTCCCATATGGGTGGCGGCGATGATAATGTCCGGCTTTTCGGTTTCACGCAGTGCTTCAACCACTTTTTTCGCTTCTTCTGCCGGTACGCGGAATTCCGTGTCCGGGAAATTGCCCGGGTTACCGATTTTTGCCGTATCATCCGTTGTCAGACCAATTACTGCGATTTTCACGCTCTGCTTATCAAAGATGGCATACGGTTTAAACAGGCGTTCGCCGGTGCTTGTCTTATAAATATTGGCGGACAAGAACGGGAATATGGCCCATTTTTCCTGGATACGCAGCGTTTCAGGCGGGTTATCAAACTCGTGATTACCCAAAGCCATCGCATCATAACCAACCAGATTCATCCCTTTGAAATCCGGCTCGGCATTCTGTAAATCAGACTCCGGCACGCCGGTATTGATATCACCGCCGGAAAGCAGCAGCAATGATCCGCCCTGCTCTTCCACTTCTTTACGGATACCGTCCACCAGGGTTTTCTGGGCAGACAAGCCGTATTCACCGTGGTCATTCTGCCAGAAATGGCCGTGATGATCATTGGTGTGCAGAATGGTGATGTCGTAGGTTTTATCTTTTTCCCAGGCATTTGCCAGCGCCGGAAAAAGAACTGCGGATACCGCCAGCGCACAGGCTGTGGTTTTCAGTGTAAATGTCATGGTCATTCCCTGTGTGTCTGAATGATGATACCGGTACAGAAGCTGCTCTCTCCGGTGTTCTGCTGAAAGTATAATGAAAATTCACAAATTTTTACACCGGTTATGACAAACACGGCAAAAAAGTGCGACGTGACTCAATATTCTGTCATTTATCCGGTTCGCACAAATACGATAACGCATTCTTAAAAAATCGTTAAATATCAATATACAACAGGATTAAACCGTGTCGTTCTTTCCCGTATTCAGGTGCTGTTATTTTATAACACCGGGACATTACTGTGCCGTTACCGGTATAGATACCATGATTAAACCTGTATTTTTCAGATTATTTTCAGAAAAACAGCATTATTGATATCAAAAGCAGACTAAATGAATCCAGTTCATTGTTAATGAACAATAAATATATAATTTAAAGAAAATAAATAACAGCATATGCAGGGATCACAAAGAGCAGAATAAGCTGAAAATAGTCAAAGCTGAATGGTATCTGCTGTTAAGTCCCGTTTTTTACATAATTAGTTATATTTTTAACGCGATTTATGTCACGAAAACATGTATTATATTTATAGCTAACCCACATCCGTTCACACCACAAATCAAAAGGAGAATGAAAAAAGTGCACTCAACGCCTCTTATCACAACTATTGTTGGCGGTCTCGTTCTCGCTTATTTACTCGGTATGTTAGCGCAGCGGTTAAAGATTTCCCCGTTAGTGGGTTATCTGGCGGCGGGTGTGTTAGCAGGCCCTTTTACCCCGGGATTCGTTGCTGATACCTCACTGGCACCGGAACTGGCGGAAATCGGGGTCATTCTGCTGATGTTCGGGGTCGGACTTCATTTTTCACTGAAAGATCTGCTGGCAGTAAAAAATATCGCCATTCCCGGTGCTATCTGCCAGATAGCGGTTGCCACTATTCTGGGTCTCGGCCTCGCCAGTCTGTTTGGCTGGGGATTATTTGCCGGGATCGTATTCGGTCTGAGTTTATCCACCGCGAGTACCGTTGTACTGCTGCGTGCCCTGGAAGAGCGGCAGTTGATAGAAAGTCAGCGCGGTCAGATAGCTATCGGCTGGCTGATTGTGGAAGATCTCGCCATGGTGTTAACCCTGGTGCTGTTACCGGCCGCGGCCTCTATCATTAACAATCCGGAAGCCAATGCCAGTAGTTCTGAGCTGCTGATGAGTCTGGCTGTCACTATCGGTAAGGTCGTGGCATTTATCCTGATTATGATTTTTATCGGTCGCCGCGTGATCCCGTGGTTACTCGCCAGAACAGCCGCTACCGGCTCCCGCGAACTGTTTACTCTGGCGGTGCTGGTGTTGGCACTGGGTATCGCCTATGCCGCCGTTGCCCTGTTTGATGCCTCGTTTGCCCTCGGTGCGTTCTTTGCCGGTATGGTGCTCAATGAGTCAGAGCTGAGCCACCGCGCTGCACAGGATACCCTGCCGCTGCGTGATGCCTTCGCGGTACTGTTCTTTGTTTCTGTCGGAATGCTGTTTGATCCGATGGTTCTGATTAACCACCCGCTGGGTGTGCTGGGTGTGCTGGCGATTATTATTATCGGTAAATCCGCCGCTGCTCTGCTGCTGGTGAGGATGTTCGGCCATAACCGGCGAACAGCACTGACTGTTGCGGTCAGCCTCGCGCAAATCGGGGAATTCGCCTTTATCCTCGCAGGAATGGGCGTCACACTGGACGTTCTCAACCGCCAGGCAAATGACCTGATCCTCGCGGGTGCGATTGTCTCCATTATGCTCAACCCGGTACTGTTCACCCTGCTGGACCGCTATCTGGAAAAAACCGAAACACCGGAAGAGCAGCAGGAAGAGGAAATACTGGAAGAAATCACTCAGGTGCCGGTCAATATCTGCGGGCATACCATTATTGTCGGTTATGGGCGTGTCGGTGCGATGCTGGCGGATAAGCTGCATAATAAAGGTTATCCGGTTGTGGTGGTGGAAGATACCCGTGCCCGCTTTGAGGAGCTGGCGGAACGCGGCTATCCTTCCGTGATGGGGAACGCGGTGGCACAGGATGTACTGGAGCTTGCCCGCGCCGATTGCGCCAGTGCGCTGCTGCTGACAATCCCGAACGGCTATGAGGCTGGTGAGATTGTTGCCAAAGCCCGCGCCATGAATGCACATATGACAATTATTGTCCGCGCACATTATGACGATGAGCGCACCTATATTATGGAACGCGGCGCAAACCGCGTGGTGATTGGTGAGTTTGAAATTGCCCGGGCGATGAGCACACTGCTGGCGGAAAACCAGACTGACCATGAGTTCGGCTGCCCGGTCAATATCAATCCGGCGGCAGAAACCACGCCGGAAGCAGAAACAGAAGGCCGCTCACTGCATGAAATGCTGCGCAAACCTGAAACAGATACCGCACCGGACGCAACTGAGAACCAAAACCCGCATCCGTCGGCATAATCGGTTTTAATCTGCTGAAATACGAGCCCGGTTTTCCCGGGCTTGTAACAGGTACACAGCCTCCATTACCGGTGCAGCAGGTGCCGTTGCTGTACCTATTGCTACCGTTAATACCAGGTCATTTATAAATTTAATATTATCAATAATATCCTGATTACCGGCACCTGAAACATTTTCCATCATATGCTTATTTAATAATTTCATATTATTTAATCCTTTTTTACAGAACAGAATACCTATAGTGAGATCAAATTAATAACACTCCCTGTAACAACCTTGATAGCATAATTAATATTCATAGAAAATTAAAAATTAAGGCATATTTTTTTTGATATACATAATTTAAATAAGAAAAACAATGTGATAACCAGCAGGGATGTAAGTAAAGATATAATAACCCTGATTAATATTTTTTTAGTATCTTCTTTATGAAAATGATGACATTAACAAGACGTAATAATTATAGTCATAAAAATACTGACCAGGATCAGGCACAGAGTTTCCCCGGAAAAATCAAGAATCACTATTTTCATAGTAAATTTTTCTTAAAAAACATTATAATAACAGACATCATTACCGTATAGTAACCATGCAATAGTATAAATATTTATTTTTTCATGATGTGAATATCATATATTACAACATATAGAATAACCCGTCTGGAATACCAGTAATTTGTTCTGTGTGAATGATGAAAAATATCTTTTGATATTTACGCCATAAATAAGATAATTGCTTTTATTTTTACCCTGCGTTATTGCTTGTGAAATAAACAATAACAGATGCTTCACCGATGTGATGAAAGGGTAAATCCATGCTATTTAATTACAGGAAGTATTCAGAAAATGAGTCAATCAGCTTAGTTATTACAGCAAAAAGAATTGCGATGTATGATAATCTTTATATGATGTTCGGCGTTATTCCTGCCGCAAAAATTATTACCAATATACTTGAACCACTCTCATCGTCACTCCGCTGGATGCCCGGTAAAATGAACATCAGTATTCCGCCGGGATGGCGTGAGCTGAAACCGGCGGAGCTGAATTTACCGGAGAGTGCCGTTGACAGCCTGGGTTACTATAAAGTAACAAGCCCGCTAACCGGTAAGTTTATTCCGTCAATGGGGTTGCAATCCCGTATTTTGGGGAAATTCGATAGTAATAATAAAATACAAAATATTGCTCTTTCCTGGACCGGAACAAATGACCTGCTTGATATTCCGGATTATACACAATTAAACAACGGTAATATTACTCCGCATCTGGATCCGTTACTAAAAGCTGTAAAGTCACTGGCAATAAAAAATAATTTACCGGCAGAAGATATCATTATTACCGGAAATAGTCTGGGTGGAGGACTGGTTAACATCAATGCAAAATCCGGAGATAAACTGGCAGACGGATTCTTTAAAAACAGTAATTATATTGCGTTTGCCAGCCCTTATATTCATGATGACGGGTCTGTTCTGAATATCGGATTTGAAAATGATGCGGTATTCCGTATTGCCGGAGATGCGGATTCCTTTTTCGGTGCACTTTTGGAGACAAAACCCTTTGTGGTGAATCTGGATCGACATTATAAATCCACACTTAACAATGTTATCTCTTTTGATGACCTGCACTCTCTGAATCCGGCCGGCGGCGGAAATTATCTTGCAAAGTCGTTGCTGAATATTCCGGTTGGCTGGACACCTCATGTTATCAATATGATAACGGACAGCTGGGAACGTATTGCGTTCTCTGAATTTTACCCGCTGATGAATAAAGATAGTGTTATTATTGTAGATAATTTATCCCGCCTGATGCGCAATATAAAATGGGTTGGTGATATCTGTAGCACCAATATAGTAATGTCACTTTTTAGCCATTTAGAAATGTCACTTTTTGCGGCATAAAGGATAAAACCTTTTGCTGCAACAAGGACATTCGGATGCTGGTGACTATGTCAGATAAAGAATTACGCCGTGCTAACGTCATTCAGGCAGTTTGTGAAAAACGACTCAGACGGCGTGACGCAGCCGCCCAACTGGAACTGACTGAACGGCAGGTACAGCGGCTCGTCAACCGCTATCGCGAGTCAGGCGTCGCAGGGCTGGCTCACCGCCACCGGGGAAAACCGGGAAACCACTGTCTCCCTGAGTCGTTCAGGCTGCGTGTGCTGGCTCTGTTGCATCAGCATTACCCTGACTTTGGTCCGACACTGGCGGCTGAAAAACTCAGAGAGCGGCACGATATTGCAGTTTCCGTTGAAACACTCCGCAAATGGATGATCGCTGACGGCCTCTGGGTTCCTTACGTCAGACGCAAGCCCCGTATTTACCAGCCCCGCAACCGGCGTGACTGCTTCGGTGAGTTGATCCAGATTGACGGTTCCCCTCATGACTGGTTTGAAGGACGCGCTCCGAAATGCTGCCTGCTGGTCTTTGTTGACGATGCGACCGGTCAGTTGATGCACCTGCGCTTCGGGGAAACCGAATCTGCATTCGATTATATGCTGGCAACCCGTGAATACATTGACAGGCACGGTAAGCCTCTGGTGTTTTACAGCGACAAACACGGCATATTCCGGGTCAATCACCCGAACGGTGCGCTGACGGGAACAACGCAGTTCGGACGGGTGCTTCATGATATCGGTGTCGATCTTATCTGCGCCAACAGCCCGCAGGCGAAAGGCCGTGTCGAGCGGGCTAATCAGACGCTCCAGGACAGGCTTATCAAAGAAATGCGTCTGGAAGGTATCAGCAGCATTGAGGAAGCCAATGCCTGGGTGGGAACCTTTATCAGTAACTTTAACCGCCGTTTTGCCCGTGCGCCCCGCTACCCTAAAAATCTGCACCGGCTGGTGACCGAACGTGCTGAGGAGCTGGATGATATGTTCGCCTGGCAGGAAACACGGAAGCTCACCAAATCACTGACCTTCCGTTATGACAAAATGATTTATCTTGTTGACCCGACAGAAGAAAACTCACGTATTGCCGGTGAAAACATCATGGTCTATGACTATCCGGACGGCACCTTAGCCTTTAAATACGGTCACCGCTCACTGAACTGTCGGGCATTCGATAAACTGGCCTGTATTGACCAGGGAAAAGTCGTCGACAATAAACGACTCGGTACAGTGCTGAAGCTGGCGCAGGATAAAATGGACGAACTGGATCGTCAGGGCAAGCGGGAACGAAGCAAAAGTATGCCGAAACGCCGTGCTCAGGTCAGAGTTCAGGAACAACTGAGAGCCGTCAATCCAGTACTGACCAATCCGGAGGAATTCAGAGCCAGCCTGATAAAATAGCGCTAACTCTTTAAATTTCTTTTAGATTCAGTTCAGGAAGCCAGCCGTGCTCCCCTGTGCTCAATTTTTGACACCAGATCCAGCCATTGATTTTTTTTAATCCCGTGACAAGTTCCTGAACTTCTACATTAAGTTCTGATGCACTGTAGTTTTCTTTGGCAACTCCCTCACTAGTACTAACAACTTCAATAAGTTGTTTCGGAACCCAACCGCTTAGTCCGTCAAATGAGCAATAGTACCAGTTATCCCAGCCTTCATTACCGATATATTTTTCGCCAACAACCAACAAATCACCTGCGGAGAAATGAATGGGGTCAGGATATTCAGAGGTATGACTTTTAGTCACAATAAACTGTTTTTTCATTATGTTACCACACTTTTCTTTAGTCCTTGATTATCATATAGGAAAGTTGAAGTAAGCTCTATGAAGAAGAAAAAGTGACATTTCTACTTTGCGGAACAGAGTGACATTTTAAACTTGCAATAACAATATCTATCCGGATACCGGACATTATGGTAAACCGGCATTTATTCTCGGCAATCAGTACAGTAATATGCTTAAAGGAAATAATGCGGGTGATTATATTTCTGCCGGTGAGGGAAATGACAAAATAAAACCCGGTTATGGTGCGGATGTTATCAACGGCGGAGCCGGAACAGATACACTATTGTTACATGGCTATGCCACAGACTGGGATTGTTATAAATCAGGTGAGTTTGTATTTTTCAGGCCGAAAGACGGCAGTGGGATCAAAAAAGTTAAATCCGTTGAAAAAGCTGAATTTTCATCTGAAGGTAATAAGGTATTTCTTGTTAAGAATACTCCCGGGAATAAATCTATATTTTCTGTTAAGCAGGAAGAAAATATCCGTTATAAAAAAGCAGTGACAGGCACTGATGAGGACGATGATTTAACCGGCAGTGCCGTGTTTTCCCCGGGAGGAAATAATACACTGCATGCCCTGAAAATCGGCAGCCTGCTGGTCAGCGGACAAGGTAATGATGTACTGATTGGCCATGATGGTAATGATGAATTATACAGCGGGGAGGAAAATGATTTTCTGTACGGAGGTAAGGGAAATGATATTTTATTTGGCGGAATGGGTGATGATATTTTCTATTTTGATAAAAACAGCGGCGGAAAAACAAATATTATGGATTTAAATAAATATGCCCGTGACCATGATATTATTCTGTTTACATCAGATATGTTTAAAGATGTACATGATGTACTGTCTCACGGACATGATGTGAAAGGGAATGTTGTTATTACAGATTCAGAAAATGTCATTACTATCCATGATTATACATTGGATCTGTTAGTTAAAAATCAGGTGCTGAGTATTATCTGACATTATTAATATCATGATATTGCCGCAGGATTTTTCTGAACTGATACAAGAAAAAGCCGCCGGGAATAGCGGCAGCTTTTTTGGCCATTATTTTTTATCAGCGTTCCCAGTATGACTCTTCCAGGCTGTCTTCCCGGTCCGGTAATCCTTTGGTCAGACGCGGTGAGTGCTGAATAAGCACCTGATAGCTGACGCGGTTGGCATATTTGCAGACCTGAGCCAGTGACGAATACGTCAGATAACGGCGCTGGTGCTTACTGGAATTCGGAATATTCATCCGGTGATAGCTGTTGGCTGTAATATCATGCAGTAATGCGGATAATGCCCCGTCACCGGCACCGTTGGTATTCATAATCTTATCCGGGCCACCCATATAAGGTTCGATATGGGAATAGACCCGCGCCGCGTCCTGACAATCATTGCGGCGCATTGCGCGGCTGAACTCATAACGGTTAAACTCCGCCAGTGCGCCGGGTAATAACGGGTGAGTAGTTTCGCGCATGAATTCTTTTTCTGAATAACCGGCCATATATAAACCGGCAGGGCCTGCGGTACACAATACCAGATCCACCCAGTCGAGCGCTTTATCTGACGCCAGCAGCGGATCGGTAAATCCGGTCAGTGCCCGCGCTTCTTCTTCATTCATCGCCAGTACAGAGATATTTTCTGCGAGGAAATCACGCCACCACTGCGGATCTTCCGCAATTACATGTTTGGTTCCCAGCGTCAGTATTACCGGGACATCATGTTTTTTGGCGTATTCAATGGCTTTCATGGTGGCGTCCGGCATTGGTTCGCCCGGCTTGCAGCGCACCAGATAGGCAGTCAGTACCAGCGCGGAGGATTCCGCAATAATATCTTCCGGAATACTTTCCGGACGCAACTGGTTCATCAGCCCGGGGCTGATGGCAAATGTCCGCTCACCATTTTCGCTGATCAGGGTGAAACAGCGGCCAATCGGGCCGTCAACGCCCTGTAAATAGTTAAGATCCATACGGCTGGACGTATTGCACAGATAATAATAGGCATAACTGCCAATCTGAATATTATTGCACATGGTGCCCAGCAACACAGAACGGTCATCTGCCAGTACAGAGTAGTTGTGAAGGGTATTACCGATAGTGCCGCCGGCAAATTCATGGGTGATCAGCGAACGCTCAATCAGCTCACGGTACAGCTCTTCAGCCACATCATCTTCAATCACCAGCGAATGCCCGCGGCTGAGCTGATAACGGCGGATAAAATCATCATCCACATTGGCTTCAATATCCACCAGCGTCTGATCAATACCGACGATATACGCGCGGGTATTTTCATCATCTTTCATCAGCTGGACAGGCTGTAGTAACGGGTCACGCAGGCTGACCGGGAAATAGTGTTTGGATTTGCGTCTGCCGGGGAATTTCATAAGGGTTCATGGCCGGAAAAAAAGATGCCGCATTTTATCATAACCGGGGGGAGAATGTGAGCGGACAGAACCCTCAATGCCCGCTCAACCGGAAATTATGCTGATTTTTTTCTGTTAACAAACATATTCCATGAAAAAACCGCCAGCACTGACAAAATAAACCCTAAAAAGGCCGATGCAATGAGATACATTTTAGTACCGGGGCCGTCTTTCACTACCGGCAGATCCGGAGATTCAGTAATGGTAAACGGAATAATGTCCAGTGAGAAAGGTGTGATGTTTTTGATTGCTTTCAGCGCATAAGCTCTGTCCAGAAGCTCCGCATCCACAGCCGGTAAATCCAGGGCTTTCAGCGAATTTGTCATCTGCATAATCGCCGGCCGACCCATGGCACTGTATGCCGCAATGGGGTCAGCATCCGGGTTCTGAGGCGGGACAGATGCCGCCACCGGTGCAATCCGTTCCGCAGCCGCCAGGTAAGCCAGAGTCTGCTCCCGCTGATGTTCCGCTTTAATCAGTGCCACACGATATTGACTCTGACCCGCACTCAGCGCGGCCGCCAGGTTTTCCTGTAACTGAGTCTGCATCACATTCTGGCTGAATTGTGCAGTGTAATCGAGGTAATCCGATAACATTTGCTGTGCCGTCTGCGGATCAGCGGCGGTAAAAGTCACTTTAGCGGTGGCCGGTTTCAGTATATCACCGTCCGTTTTCTGAAAACCAAAGGTGCCGGAAAACGCAGTATCTCCCTGTGAAAGCCCGAATGACTTCTGAACCGACGGCGACTGCCAGACAGTACCGAAAACATTGAACGCAGCAGGCAGATCCGAGACCGCAGAAACATTAAGTGCATTCATCTGCAAACGGACTTTATTCAGCTCAGGCATATCCCGGAGCTCTGTTGCTGTCACTTCGGCAGTACTGGTCCATTTCTGCGGCAGTATTTTGGAGACACCGAACCCCGCAGCGGCGAACAATACGGTCACAATGACGATAAAAACCTTATAGCGGTATAACAGTTTCAGCAGATCAATAATATCGATCTCGTCATTATTAAGGTTCACTGAACCCTTTTCATTCACCATGTCCGTAGCACCTGTCCTGTCTGCGATGAAATACTTAATTTCACTTAAAATAAACAATAATATCTGTCATTTTAAGGCTAATTAATTGTTACATGATTAATGTTAACATTAATTCCTCAAAATTCTACGCACAACAGTGGTATATTTCGGACTATTCCAGATTGGAAAGTAAAAAAACTAACCAACCAGCTCACGCAACAGTTTTATATGAATATCGTCATCATTAAGGGACCGAATGTAATGATATTTAACCCCACCTGCGGATAAAAAGAATGTTTTATTCTGTTCCTTAATTTCCTCTAATGTTTCCAGACAGTCAGCCGAAAACCCTGGGCACATCACCTGAACAGATTTCACGCCTTTTTCAGGTAATGACTTCATCGTTTCATCAGTATAAGGTGTAAGCCACGGCTCGCGGCCAAAGCGGGACTGATAAGTATGCATGATATGTTCAGCCGGAAAATTGAGTCTTTCCCGCAGTAATGCCGTTGTTGCCCCGCATTCGGCCGGATAAATATCCCCCTCTTTCGCATAACGGACAGGAATACCGTGATAGGACAATATCAGCCGGTCAGGCTCCCCGTGCTCCGCAAATGCAGCCTCTGCCGACTGTGCCAGCGCCTCAATATAGAGCGGATGCGTCGCATAATTGCGGATAAAATTGAGTGACGGAAATGTCCGGCGGCGTTTAAAGATATCCGCCAGCCCGTCAAAGACCGCCCCCGTGGTTGAGCAGGAATACTGCGGGTACATCGGCAGAACATCCAGATGCGTCACGCCCTGTGCCAGAAGGGCATCAACGGCGGATTCCAGTGACGGTGAACCATAGCTCATACCAAGCTCCACCGGCGTGCCCGGCAGCTGTGCTGCCAGAGCCGCCTGCTGACGGCGGCTGTATACCAGCAGCGGAGACCCCTCTTCCATCCAGATCGACTGATAAAGCTTCGCCACCCGCGGTGAACGGAACGGCAGCACAATACCGCGTAAAATACACTGCCAGAGCAGCGGGGAGACATCCACCACACGCGGGTCACTCAGGAACTGCTTCAGATAGCGTTTTACCGCCGGGGCTTCCGGCGCATCCGGAGTGCCTAAATTGACCAGTAAAACGCCGCGTTTGTGTTGATTTGTCATCAGAAAATCCTGTCAGCAACTGAGAATGATTGTCAGGGTAATGTATTGCTTATAATGATTCTTATTCTTTTCTGCCATGTTATTCATCTTTTCGTCCGCAGATTCGCTGGCGGCCCGGAATAAAAAAAGGCAGCCGTTCGGCTGCCTGACAGAAATAAGTGCCGGATTAACCCAGGATACGGGCTAATTCCTGACTGACTTCGCTTACCGGACGGGTGCCGTCAATACGGTTGTATTTCACGTCACTCATCTGAGCTTCTTTCTGATAGTACCAGATCAGTGGTGCAGTCAGCTGATGGTATTCCACCAGACGCTTACGGACCGTTTCTTCCTGGTCATCTTTGCGGATGGTCAGTTCTTCACCGGTCACGTCGTCTTTATTTTCTGTCTTCGGCGGATTGTATTTTACATGATACACACGGCCTGAGCCTGTATGCACGCGGCGGCCGATAATACGGTCAACGATAATCTCATCCGGAACATCAAATTCCAGAACGAAATCAACGGTGATACCGGCTTCTTTCATCGCATCTGCCTGCGGAATGGTACGCGGGAACCCGTCCAGCAGGAAACCGTTACGGCAGTCATCCTGTTTGATACGCTCTTTAACCAGTGCGATAACTAATGCGTCAGTCACTAATTTGCCGTTGTCCATCAGTTCTTTTGCCTGAAGACCCAGTTTACTGCCGGATTTCACTGCTGCGCGCAGCATGTCACCCGTCGAGATCTGAGGGATCCCGTATTTTTCCATGATAAACTGAGCCTGAGTCCCTTTACCGGCGCCCGGAGCGCCGAGCAGAATAATACGCATTGCGTAAACCCCTTGCTGGTTGCTTTTTTATAATTCGGATAAAAACAAGCTACCATACCATTTGTCAGGGTACGGACTCAAGGAAACCGGGGTAACTCACCCGTTCGTTTTTCCTCATTTCAATAAAAAAACCACATGATCATCATGAAATCATGTGGTTTTTAAGCGGGTTATGCGCGATTGTGCTAACCCGGCGCGGTAACGCCTGTTTTTAGCCTAATAACAGGCTATTCATCCGCGAGACGAACTCGTTCGGATCTTCGAGGGTTCCGCGTTCAACAAACAGCGCCTGGTCGAGCAGCAGATTTATCCAGTCAGCAAAACGGCTTTCGTCCTGCTGCTCTGCTGCCAGTTTCACCAGCGGATGCTCCGGGTTCAGCTCAAAGTTGTATTTCACTTCCGGTGCCTGCTGGCCGGCTGCGGCAAACAGTTTCGCCATCTGCGTGCTCATATCATCCGCATCGGTGGTAACAATCGCCGGAGTGGAGGTCAGACGGTGTGTCAGTTTCACCTCTTTCACACGGTCACCGAGCAGTGTTTTCACACGTTCAACAAACGGTGCCAGCTCTTTGTCCGCTTCTTCTTTCGCTGCCGGATCTTCATCCGCCAGTTTTTCCAGGGATTCATCCGCCTTGCTGACAGACTGGAAGGTTTTACCATCAAATTCATTGAGGTAATTCATCATCCACTCATCGATGCGATCGGAGAGCAGCAGCACTTCAATGCCTTTCTTACGGAACAGTTCCAGATGCGGGCTGTTTTTCGCTGCCGCATAGCTGTCAGCGGTGATGTAGTAGATTTTCTCCTGACCTTCCGCCATGCGGGATACATAATCTGCCAGGGAAACAGTCTGCGCGGAGCTGTCTTCTCTGGTGCCGGCAAAACGCAGCAGTTTGGCAATCTGTTCCGAATTCGTGTTGTCCTCACCCGGACCTTCTTTCAGAACCAGACCGAACTGCTGCCAGAATGTCTGGTATTTTTCAGCATCATTATTGGCCAGTTTCTCCAGCATCTGCAGAACACGTTTGGTCAGTGCACTGCGCAGACTGCGGGTGACAGCGCTGTCCTGTAAAATCTCACGGGAAACGTTCAGCGGCAGATCATTAGAATCTATCAGGCCGCGCACAAAACGCAGATAGTTCGGCATGAACTGCTCCGCGTCATCCATGATAAAGACGCGCTGGACATACAGACTCAGGCCGCGGCGCTGGTCGCGGTGCCACAGGTCAAACGGCGCCACAGACGGGATATAGAGCAGGCTGGTGTACTCCTGCTTCCCTTCCACGCGGTTATGTGCCCATGTCAGCGGATCCGCGAAATCGTGGGAGAGATGCTTGTAAAACTCATTATATTCTTCATCACTGATGTCGTTCTTATTACGTGTCCACAGTGCCTGAGCTTTGTTGATTTTTTCCCATATAACCGTGCCGTCTTCTTCATTTTTGCTTTCGATTTCCACCGGCAGCGCAATATGGTCAGAATATTTGCCGATAACGGAGCGCAGGCGCCAGTCATCCAGGAACTCATCTTCCCCTTCGCGGAAATGCAGGGTGATTTCGGTTCCGCGTGAATCCTTATGGGTTTTGGCGATGGAGTAATCCCCTTCCCCTTCAGATTCCCAGAATACCGCCTGATCAGACGGCACACCCGCTGCACGGGTGATAACAGTGACTTTATCCGCCACGATAAAGGCGGAATAGAAACCCACCCCGAACTGGCCGATCAGCTGGCTGTCTTTTGCCGCGTCGGAGCCGAGAGATTCCAGGAAGGCTTTGGTGCCGGATTTGGCAATGGTGCCCAGGTTGTCGATGACCTCATCGCGGGTCATCCCGATACCGTTATCACTGATGGTCAGGGTGCGCTTTTCTTTATCAGCGGACAGACGGACATGCAGATCGCCGTCATTTTCATACAGTGAACTGTCGGATAAGGCACGGAAACGCAGTTTATCGGCCGCATCAGAGGCGTTGGAGATAAGCTCGCGCAGGAAAATTTCTTTGTTGGAATAAAGTGAGTGGATCATTAACTGCAGAAGCTGTTTCACTTCTGACTGAAAACCACGGGTTTCTTGTTCTTGCAGACTCATGAATAACCTCAGACTGACTTATCAACGAAAAAAAAGGGATAGAAATCAGGTGGGGCCGGTCTTTGGGTTTTCAAGGCAAACAGGGAATTTTTTGTGATAATTCTGAGGAAAAGTGACAGACGGCACAGGCCGTCTGTCCGGATAACAGGCAAAAACCGCCGTCAGTAATCGCTGTTGTAACGGATTTTCTGACGCCCGGCGATGGAGTGGGACAAGGTCGTGCCATCCACCATTTCCAGCTCACCACCGACCGGCACACCGTGGGCGATGCGGCTGGCAGAGACATCATACTGCGCACACATTTCCGCAATATAGTTGGCTGTCGCTTCCCCTTCCACTGTCGGGTTGGTGGCCAGGATCACCTCGTTGATGGTTTCCTGAGCCAGCCGCTCCTCAAGTTTATCCAGCCCGATATCCACCGGGCCGATGCCGTCCAGCGGCGACAGATGTCCCATCAGCACAAAGTAACGGCCGGAGAACTGCCCTGTCTGCTCGATAGCGTGAATATCGGCCGGGCTTTCCACCACACAGATAAGGCCGGTCTGCTGACGGCGCGGGTTGGCGCAGATAGTACACTGCTCCTGCTCGGTAAAGGTCCGGCAGTCGCGGCAGTGGCCGATTTCCGACATCGCACGGGTCAGAGCCTGTGCCAGACGCATCCCGCCGCTGCGATCGCGCTGTAACAGCTGAAACGCCATACGCTGTGCCGATTTCGGCCCGACGCCCGGCAGGCAGCGCAGAGCGTCCATCAGTGCTTCAAGAAGCGGACTGGTTTGCATCAGAACGGCATCTTAAAGCCCGGCGGCAGCTGCATTCCGCTGGACACTGACGCCATTTTTTCTTTCTGGGTTTCGTCGATACGACGCGCAGCATCATTGAATGCGGCAGCAATCAGATCTTCGAGCATCTCTTTGTCATCTTCCATCAGGCTTGGATCGATTTCCACGCGGCGGCAGTTATGTGCGCCGTTGATAGTGACTTTAACCAGGCCTGCACCGGATTCCCCGGTGACTTCCGTATTTGCAATCTCTTCCTGCATCTGCTGCATTTTATCCTGCATTTGCTGGGCTTGCTTCATGAGATTGCCCAAACCGCCTTTACCAAACATAGTTTTCTCTCTTTGACTAAATTGCGTATTCCAACGCAAGGTGGTTAAACAGGCCGGATACTCTCCTCATCCAGTTCCGCATCAAAAAAGGTCAGCAGAGTCTGAATGGTTTTATCCGTCACAATGGACTGACGCGCCTGCGCCAGCATCTCTTCATAGATAGCCTGCCGCCATTCCAGCGGCGTTTTTATGCTGACATCATCATCTTCACAAATCGTGAGACTGATAATTTTACCATAAAGTTCACTCAGTGCATCACTCAGCACGCTGTGTGCTGATTTTGAATTCAGGTGACGCTGGGAGGAACGCAGATGCAGACAGATACTGTCTTCACCGGTCTGCTCTTTCACGGCATTCAGCGCCAGCTGCTGTACCAGTTTCGGCAACTGCATTTTATCAATATCCGCAGCCCATGCATCCCGTTCACGGGCGGCAACAGCCAGTTTTTCAGCCACTTCCGGCGTTTTTTCATGCTCAAGGGCTTTTTTGATATCTTTCGGCCGCGTAACCGGTATTTTTTCTTCCGGTTCATCCTGTTTCTGCGGACGCCACTGATACGGCTGCGGTTTACCGGATGCTTTCGGCTGCGATGCAGACACAGCATGCCCCCGGCGGTTTTCAGTCACGGCAGCGAGTCGCTCCTGTGCTGAATTCGCCGGTTTAACCTTATCAGTTA
The DNA here is from genome assembly GCF_019402645.1 of Morganella morganii. Lineage (GTDB taxonomy): Bacteria > Pseudomonadota > Gammaproteobacteria > Enterobacterales > Enterobacteriaceae > Morganella > Morganella morganii_D. The sequence goes on along the minus strand of NZ_VKKS01000001.1, from coordinate 316,445 downwards.
AGGTAACCGGCTCAGACTTTTTTGACGGCGGGATCTCCTGCCGGTTCAGTGCATCACGGGCTTTCAGCAGCTGCGCTGTCGGGCTGTTCTCTGTTTCCGGCGATATTACCGGCGGCGGTGTGCCGCGTACAGGTGCCGCCGGTGCCGGTGTCTGTGGTTGTGACGGCAGGGAAACCGGTGCCACGGACGGCGCGGTCATCACCTCATCAATCACATTACGCGGATGAAATGCCAGTGCGCGCAGCAGCGCCATTTCAGCCCCCATTCGTCTGTCAGGGGCATACGGCAGTTCTTTGCGGCCGACCAGCAGTGTCTGGTAATAGAGTTGCAGATCCGCCGGAGCAATGGCTCTGGCCAGGATACGCAGACGTTCTTCTGTCACCCCGGCACTGTTGTCCTGTACCGGCAGCAGTTGCAGCATGGCGATTTTATGCAGCGCTGCCAGCATTTCTGTCAGAAGATTATCCCAGTCCGCGCCCCGGGATGCGGCATCATTTACACCGTTCATCACCTTAACACCATCCCCTTTCACCAGGGCTTCCAGGATAGTCAGCGGCTGTTCGTCGTCCAGGGTGCCGAGCATCTGAGTCACCACCTCTGTGGTCACTTTCCCTGCCCCCAGGGCAATCGCCTGATCTGCCAGACTAAGCGCGTCACGCATACTGCCGTCTGCGGCGCGGGCCAGCAGCAGCCGTGCGCGGGCATCATTTTCAATCTGTTCTGCGGTCAGAATGGTGTCAAGCTGCCGGCTGATCTGATCGACATCCAGCGCTTTAAGATGGAACTGTAAGCAGCGGGATAAAATGGTCACCGGCAGTTTTTGCGGATCCGTGGTGGCCAGCAGGAATTTGACGTGCTCCGGCGGCTCTTCCAGGGTTTTCAGCAGCGCATTAAAGCTGTGACGGGAGAGCATGTGGACTTCGTCGATAAGATAAACTTTAAAACGTCCGCGTGCCGGGGCGTACTGAACGTTATCCAGCAGTTCACGGGTATCCTCCACCTTGGTGCGCGACGCGGCATCGATCTCAATCAGATCAACAAACCGCCCCTGCTCAATCTCCAGGCAGTTCTGGCATTTACCGCACGGCGTGGCAGTGATGCCCTGCTCACAGTTAAGGCCTTTGGCAAACAGGCGTGCCAGGGTGGTTTTCCCTACCCCGCGGGTACCGGAAAAGAGATAGGCATGGTGCAGCCGCTGATGTTTCAGCCCGTTTGCGAGCGCTGTCAGAACATGCTGCTGACCGATAACCTGTGAAAATGTTTGTGGTCGCCACTTACGGGCAAGGACTTGATAGCTCATGGATTCCGCAGAGAGTGAACATGATTTTCCATCATGCTACCACAGCCTCACCACAATGGGCGAGGCTGAGTTTGCGTTTAATACCGGGAGAGACTCAGCCGCCGGCATATTCCAGCAGACAGAAGCTGTGCACACCTTCCGCTTCAAGGCGTTCCGCGCCGCCGAGATCCGGCAGGCCGATAATAAAGGCCGCTTCATGCACTTCACCGCCCAGACGGCGAATAAGACGGATGGTTGCATTCACCGTACCGCCGGTAGCCAGCAGGTCATCAACAACCAGCACATTGTCACCGCTGCTGATGCTGTCTTTGTGCATCTCCAGGGTATCAGTGCCGTATTCCAGATCATAGGTCTCGCTGAGGGTATCACACGGTAATTTCCCTTTTTTGCGGACCGGCGCAAAGCCGACACCCAGACGTAACGCAACCGGTGCGCCGAATAAGAATCCGCGGGCTTCAGTGCCCACGACTTTGGTGATCCCTTTGTCTGCGAAATGTTCCACCAGCATATCAATCGTCAGACGATATGCTTCCGGATTGGCCAGTAATGTGGTGATATCGCGAAACAGTACCCCTTCCTTCGGATAGTCAGGGATAGTCCGGATACTTTCTTTAATAAATTGCAGTTGTTCAGCAGTTGCGCTCATAATAGGTGCCATAGAGATAACACGAAACCTCAGAATCTATGCAAATCAGGGGGAAATTGCAACCGTATCCCGTGACTTTGACGATTATTTGTTGTTTTATATCAAACAGACTAAAAAATGCTTCTGTAACTATGACCTGGGGCACATTTCACTGAGGCGGATTATGAACACCAGACAATTGTTACAGGCGCTGCGGCAGAAAATCAGCGCGCTGGAACCCCGGATCGCCCCGATAGCAGACCGGGAACTGAGCCAGCGCCGCTTCGATGATACCCTGTTCGCCGCCCGTAATAAAACCCTGCGCCTGTGTATGGATGAATTACTGCACCATACCGATCAGCTTGAACAGTGCGCGGATGAAAACCGGACCGAACAGGTACGCTTTCTGGCAGAAAAGATTGTCGCCCAGATTGCGGCACTGAACCGCGAAGCCGCCACTCAGCCGCTGCGGCAAAAAGAGCAAAGCTATGTCAAACAGGACAGCCGGGTTGATCTGTATCAGCGTCTGGCACAGCATCAGGATTATGAGCGCCGTCTGGCACAAATGACCGATGACCGCGAGCTGGCACTCGGCCGCGCACAAACTTTTGCCGAACAGCAAAAGCTACAGAAAGAACTGGCGGCACTGGCCGGACGCCTTGTCCGCTGCCGTCAGGCTTTACAGCGCATTGAACGGCAGATTGAACGCCACGACGGCACCGAATTTTAATCAGATACCGGATACCCCATGAGTCTTGAAAATGCTCCTGATGAGGTAAAACTGGCGGTGGATCTTATCTGCCTGCTGGAAGAAAACCACATCCCGGCCGAAACCGTGCTCGCGGCGTTACAGATTGTCCGCCGCGATTATGAAAACAAACTGTGCGATACTGAGGGGGATCAGGCCGGCTGAGCGCCGTCATTCTTTCCCTGTACCTGCACTTCTTTGCCGCTGTTCTGATCGTGGAGATACACTTCCAGCTGGTTGAAAGCAATATTAATATCGTTTTCACGCGCCATCCGGTCAATCGCGCGGTTCACCTCATCCGTAGTGGCACTGCGGTCACCGATGGTGCGCACATAGAAACGCAGCTGGTGATCGAGACTGCTGGCACCAAACTCGGTGAAATACACGCCCGGTGCCGGGTCGGTCATCACTTTCGGGTTATCCGTGGCCGCTTTCAGCAGGACCTCTTTCACTTTCGCCAGATCCGAACCGTAAGCCACACCGACATTAATCACAATCCGCGTCACGGTATCAGAGAGTGACCAGTTGGTCAGGCGCTCGGTCATAAAGGCTTTGTTCGGGATAATGACTTCTTTGCGGTCAAAATCAATCACCGTGGTCGCACGGATGCGGATTTTGTTAACCGTACCTGAGAAGGTGCCGATAGTAACGGTATCGCCAATACGGATCGGGCGCTCGAACAGGATAATGATACCCGAGACAAAGTTGGCGAAGATTTCCTGTAACCCGAAGCTGAGGCCGAAGGTTAAGGCTGCCGCCAGCCACTGTAATTTCCCCCACGACACCCCGAGGGTGCCGAATGCGGCAATCGTCCCTATCCCGATAATCAGGTAAGTCAGAATAGTGGTAATGGCATACGAGGTCCCCTGGCGCAGCGAAAGCCGCGAGAGCACCAGTACCTCCAGCAGACCGGGCAGGTTGCGCATCATTATCCAGGAAACCACCATAATCAGCACCGACAGGATCAGATCCCCGAGAGTAACCGCCTCCACCACATTCCCCAGCGCGGTATCAACGTTGTAATGCCACAGCGTGATACTGTCAAAGAAGGAGAAGATAGTAATAAAATCAGACCATATGCTGTAGAACGCAGCGGCGAAGACAATAAACAGCACCATCGAGGTCAGTCGCAGTGACTGCTGGTTGATCAGCTCCATCGACATCGGCGGCTCTTCCACAATCACATCCGGGACATCATCCCCGTCATGTTGCTCTTTATGCTGAACCTGCTGTTTCTGACGGCGGGCCAGCGCGCGCTGATATGTCAGACGCCGCGCCGCCAGTGCGAGGCCGCGCAGACTGGTGTGATACACGATATACCACAGCAGCAGAAGATAGAGGCTGTCTATCCAGCGGCTGCTCAGACGCAGCGCTGTGTAGTAATAGCCCAGCCCGACCAGCACCACCAGTATCAGCGGGGAGAAAGTCAGCAAGGTCAGCAGGAAAGCCCGCACCAGGTGAGAGCCCTTCTCGCGCCAGATCTCAATACAGAACGGCAGTGTGAATGCAAAGACAAATACCAGTGCCACCGGTACCACCAGCTGGCCTATCACATCATCCACCAGACGCAGCGGGTATTCCATTCCGTAAGCCGCCCACAGCATAATCGGCAGCAGCGGCAGTGTCAGGCGTACCAGCCGGCGGCGGGCGGTACGGCAAATTCCGGGAGCAATCCCGAAATGCGTGACGGCAATCCCTTCCGGTTTCATAATCCGGTAGCTCCACTCGAACAGCACCCAGAAGAGCGCCAGCTGGCGGGAAATGGTCCACATCAGTGCGGAATCCGCACTCCCGGTTTTCAGACAGAAATACCCGAAGGCAATCACAAATAATGAGGACGGCAGGGTTTTAATCAGCATCAGCCCCAGCGCCATCGGTGTGTACATCTGGCGGTCTTTTTTCAGCCGGCCGACATCAGCATTAATTTCAGCCAGTTTGGTATCAATATTCTTGGTACCGAAACGCAGCAGCAGCGCAATAATCAGCAGCGGAACCGTGATCAAGAGTGAATCGGCAAAACCGTTGATCAGGCTTTGCAGTGACCAGTTCAGATCCAGTGACGTCAGTTCCTGTTTGGCCGCGCCCGGGAAAGACTGAAACCAGGCCAGGTTTACCGGTTTGTTACTGTTGACCCAGAAAATCTGCTGCGCAAGGGTTTTCTCCAGTGATGCCACCACGGTGACCAGCTGAGTCTGATCCAGTTGCAGGTTAATGGCCTGGGAAATCTGGTTCCCCATCTGGGTATTAAGCTGATCCAGCAGATCCCGGCGGACAGACACCACCTGCATCAGCGCATGTTTCTGTGCCCGCAGTTCTGCTTCGGTCACCTGCATATCATGAGTTTTGGCATACTCAGCAATAATAGTGCTGACAAAGCTGTCCGGCTGATAAAGCTCGTCGCGCTGCTGGTTGATTTCAAACTGTTCCAGGCGCATGTCCGCAATTCTGTCCGGTAAATCTTTAATCAGCAGATCCGGCGGTAAATCGATCTGCTCTTTAAACAGGATACGGGAGAGCAGCAGGCTGCCGCGCAGCACGGTAATCTGCTCTTTGAGGTTCCGCTCGGATTGCAGCGCGCGGTCAAGAATACTGCGGACCTTGATTGTACGCTGTACCAGCTGATTATTATCACGGGTGGCAGCGACCAGTTTTTCACTTAAATCATGGTTCAGAGCAATTTCACGCTGCACCAGCGGATCATCCTGCATATTGCGCTGGGTATCATCTGAACTCTGCGCCTCTTTCGCCGCTTCTTCAGAGTAATCCAGTCGTTTGCCGCTGACGGTTTCCTGAATCACATCAATATTGCTTTCCAGCTGTTTGATGCGTTCCACCACATAATCACGCTGCACCTGAAGCAGATTCTGTAACTGAGTGTTCGACTGCAGCGCCCGTTTCTGGTAATCAATCTGCTGCTGTAAGTAATACTGCTCCACCTGAAGGGCTTCAGTTTCGGTCGGCCGCAGCACTTTCTGAGCGGCCATCGAATCATTCAGCTGAACGCGGATCTGCTGCAGGCGCTGCACATTGGCATACATAATATTCTGCGCACGTTCCGGCTGGGTCTGGAGAGCAATCAGATCACTATTATAGGAAGAGAGGTTATTCTGTGCTGTCTGCAACGCTTCGAGGGTACTGTTAAGCTTCTGTTCCAGTTGCGAAAGCGGCAGATGTTCAATCGAAGCCCGGTATTCCGCCAGACCTTCATCGGTTAATGATTTAATCTGCGTTAATTTCAGTGTGACCTGTTCTGACAGTTTCGGGGCTTCATCCACCCGTTTTTTCAATGCCTGTGATTTCTCTTTCAGGGCATCAAGATTGTCATAAAACACCAGCGCCCGCTCCAAATCCTGCACGGACAGCTTATCACCGGCAGTCTGTTCTTTGCGGTTGTTCAGGGCATTGAGTTCGGTCTGAATAGTGTTGCGGTCAGGAATATCCTGTACAGCCGCCACTGCGTTGTTCTGAACAAGCACCGGCAGCAAAAACAGAAAACAGGTAAAAAGACGGAGGAAAATCTGCCTCAGCAGGCCGGAAGCCGGGACACGGCTGATTTGCTTCATAATAATATCCACCTGTATCTGCCCTTCCCCGGCTGTCTGCTTCAGGTTATCTGATTAAAAGGTAATAATTTTTTCTGCATCCAGTGACCACTGTGCCAGTTCGGCCAGTGTTCCGATCTCCACACCGTCCACCAGCGGAAGCCCGGTGATACCGCGGGCATCGGTGCAGGTTTTGCACAGCTTAATCGCCGTTTTTTGTGCCAGTAAGATCTCCAGCATCTGTTTCAGATTATAGCCTTCTTTCGGTTGCTGGCCGCGCAGCCCTGCCACCACCGCATCTGACATCAGGAAAACATTCATCGGCACCTGACTGTCCTGCTCTTTAATTGCTATCGCCAGACGCAGCGCATTAAATAAAGATTCACTGCCATATGCAGCGCCGTTGGCAATAATTAATACAGGCTTCATACATGATATCCTTAAGGTTGATGTTATTAAATGTAAATCAGGCGTCTGCCGGCGGTAGTTGCATATTTTTACTGAGCATTAACATATCCAGATAACCGTCAACCAAATATTCAGCCTGCCCGCTAATATTAAAACTCTCACTTGAAAAGAGCCAGTTTTCTAACAGCCCGGTAATCATCCCGCGCAGCATGATTACCGCACGGCGCATGTCGAGGGTTGACGGCAGCAGCCCCAGAGCCACACTTTCGATCAGGAAGGATTCTATTCTTGAGTATTCGGCAGCATATAAATTTTGTCTGATGGTAATTAATTCGCTCATTTCACCGGTGAATTCACATTTATGAAATGAAATACTCAGAATAGCCCGCATTTTTGGATCGGATGCCACTGACGTCAGAATGTAAATTAAAATTTTCTTAAACACTAAAAGTGGATTATCCGGGTATTTTGCCCGATACTCTTGTTCAATAAAGCCAATTTTCGTATCAGTTATCGAACAGACTTCAGTAAACAGATCAACTTTATTTTTGAAGTGCCAATAGATCGCACCACGGGTCACACCTGCTTGCTTTGCAATATCCGCTAATGACGTCGCAGACACACCCTGCTCACTGAAGGCGGTTAACGCGGCATCAATAATCTGCCGGCGGGTCTCTCCGGCCTGTTGTTTAGTTTTTCGTGCCATGTAAGGCCTGTGTCATCTGAAGTTAATTTACATACATTCGTGTATGTTTGTATTATAGCACGCTGATTTATTAGTTAATCAACCATATTTACCGGTTAAAAATCGACATTTTATAGAGGTTTACTATGCGAAAAAACAGAGGCGTTCTACCTCTGGCGATGCTCGTTCTGTCCGGGAGCTTTCTGCTGTCCGGATGTGGTGAAGAGCAGAAGCAAGGGGGCGAAATGCCACCGCCGGACGTTAAAGTCGTCACACTGAAAGCTGCACCACTGACAGTGAGCACGGAACTGCCGGGACGAACTTCTGCTTACCGCATCGCGGAAGTTCGCCCTCAGGTCGGCGGCATTATTTTAAAACGCAATTACAAAGAAGGAAGTGACGTCAAAGAAGGCGAATCGCTCTATCAAATTGATCCGGCTCCTTTTCAGGCCACGCTGAACAGCGCGCAGGCTGAACTGGCAAAAGCCAGAGCAAATGCCGAGCTGGCCCGCCTGACAGTGAACCGCTATAAACCGTTGCTGGGAACAAACTATATCAGCCGCCAGGATTATGACGAGGCGGTCTCCACACATGCGCAGGCTCAGGCTGCGGTTCAGGCCGCACAGGCAGCTGTTCAGACAGCGCAAATCAACCTGAACTACACCAAAGTCACCTCCCCGATTTCCGGTCTGTCCGGTAAATCAAATGTGACTGAAGGTGCATTAGTGGCAACAGGTCAGACCCAGCCGCTGACACTGGTTCAGCAGATTGACCCTATCTATGTGGATGTGACTCAGTCCAGCGATGATTATCTGCGTCTGAAACACGAAATCGCCAGCGGTGCCGTGGATAAAGAACAGGGTAAAATTGCGGTCAGTCTGGTGACGGCTGAGAACAAAGATTATACCCATAAAGGCTATCTGGAATTCTCCGATGTGACTGTCGATGAAACCACCGGCTCTATCACCATGCGCGCAGTGTTCCCTAACCCGCAGGAATCCCTGCTGCCGGGTATGTTTGTCCGCGCCCGTGTTGATGAAGGTGTGCGTCCTGACGCTATCCTGATTCCGCAGGAAGGGGTTATCCGTACGGCAAAAGGCGGCGCAGTGGTTAACATTGTTAACGCCAAAAATGAAATCGAAGTCCGTCCGGTCACTGTCGGCCAGGCATATGGTAACAAATGGCTGGTTACCGCCGGTGTGAATAACGGCGAACGTGTTGTTGTGGAAGGCTTCCAGAAAATCAAGCCGGGTGCTGCCGTTAAGGCAACAGAAGCAGATTTAAATGCACAGCCGGCGGCTGCGCCGAAAAATACTGAATCTGCTCAGAAGTCCCAATAAGGAGTCAGTGATTCATGCCAAAGTTTTTTATTGAAAGGCCGATATTTGCATGGGTAATAGCCATTATTACCATGCTTGCAGGTCTGTTGGCGATCATGAAACTGCCTGTGGCACAGTATCCGACTGTTGCTCCGCCGGCGATTTCAATTTCTGCCACCTATCCGGGGGCGGATGCCGAGACGGTTCAGAATACGGTAACCCAGGTTATCGAACAGAACATGAACGGTATCGACAAGATGGTGTACATGTCTTCAACCAGTGACTCAGCAGGTAACATGAGTATCTCGCTGACCTTTGAAGCTGACGCCGATCCGGATATTGCCCAGGTTCAGGTGCAGAACAAACTGCAGCTGGCCATGCCGTTACTGCCGCAGGAAGTGCAGCAACAGGGGATTACGGTACAGAAATCAACCAGTTCCTTCCTGTTGGTTGCCGCGTTTATTTCCGATGACAAAGACATGACGCAGGATGATATTGCGGACTATGTCGGTTCAAACGTGAAAGACCCGCTCAGCCGCGTAACCGGTGTGGGGGAAACCCAGCTCTTCGGTACACAGTATGCAATGCGTATCTGGCTCGATCCGGATAAACTGGTGAAGTACAACCTGACAACTATCGATGTTATCAATTCGATTAAAATTCAGAATAACCAGGTTGCCGCCGGTCAGCTCGGGGGGACACCATCTGTTAAAGATCAGCGTCTTAACGCATCGATCATTGCACAGACCCGGCTGAATACCCCTGAACAGTTCCAGGAAATTATGCTGCGGGTGAATACAGACGGTTCTGTTGTCCGCCTGAAAGACGTCGCCTATGTGGAACTGGGTGCAGAGAACTACGGTATTATTGCCCGTTATAACGGTAAACCATCTGCCGGTATCGGGGTTAAACTTGCTACCGGTGCCAACGCCCTGGATACAGCAAATGCTGTCCGTGAAAAACTGGCCGAAATGCAGCCGTATTTCCCGGACGGAATGGAAGTTGTTTATCCGTACGATACAACGCCATTCGTTAAAATCTCCATTTTCGAAGTGGTGAAAACACTGGTCGAAGCAATCATGCTGGTGTTCGTGGTGATGTATCTGTTCCTGCAAAACTTCCGCGCAACGCTGATCCCGACGATCGCCGTTCCGGTTGTGTTACTGGGGACATTTGCTATCCTTGCCGCCTTCGGGTATTCGATAAATACCCTGACGATGTTCGCAATGGTGCTGGCCATCGGCCTGCTGGTGGATGACGCCATCGTGGTGGTGGAAAACGTTGAACGTGTGATGCAGGAAACCGGCCTGCCGCCGAAAGAAGCCACAAAAGTGTCCATGGGCCAGATTCAGGGCGCCCTGATGGGTATTGCCATGGTTCTTTCTGCGGTATTTATCCCGATGGCCTTCTTCGGAGGCTCGACCGGGGCAATTTACCGTCAGTTCTCGGTGACCATCGTATCAGCTATGGTCCTGTCAGTATTAGTGGCATTAATTCTGACCCCGGCGCTGTGTTCCACCATGCTGAAGCCTATCAAACAGGGCAGCCACGGAACTAAAACCGGATTCTTCGGCTGGTTTAACCGGACCTTTGATAAACAGACACACCATTATACTGACAGCGTAGGCCGCATGCTGCGCGGCACCGGTCGTTATCTGCTGCTGTATGTCGTGCTGGTCGCGGCCATGATTGTGATGTTTGTCCGCCTGCCGTCTTCTTTCTTACCGGAAGAAGACCAGGGGGTATTCCTTGCTATGGTTCAGTTACCACCGGGATCAACACAGGAACAGACTCAGGTTGTCCTTAATGAGGTCAGTGATTACTTCATTAATACTGAGAAAAATGTGGTGGAGTCTGCCTTTACTGTTAACGGCTTCGGTTTCGCCGGTCAGGGGCAGAACATGGGTCTGGCTTTCATTGTCCTGAAAAACTGGGATGAGCGTAAAGCGAAAGAAGATAAAGTGGAAGCTATCGTCGGCCGTGCCAACGCGAAGTTCAGTCAGAATTCAGGCGCAATTATTTATGCGTTCAACATTCCGGCAATTGTCGAGCTCGGCACATCCAGCGGATTTGACCTCGAACTGATGGATAATGCCAACCACGGGCATGAAGCCCTGACGCAGGCCCGTAACCAGTTACTGGGACTTGCAGGCAAACATCCGGATATGCTGGTTCAGGTTCGTCCTAACGGCATGGAAGATACCTCTCAGTATCATCTCTATGTTGACCAGCAGAAAGCTGAAGCATTAGGTGTGGATATCAACACTATCAATGCGACAATGAGTACGATGTTCGGCGGAACATACGTCAACGACTTTATCGATCGCGGACGTGTCAAAAAAGTTTATATTCAGGGTAATGCACAATTCCGTATGCTTCCTCAGAATATTTCTGAACAGTATGTCCGCAACAACACCGGCCAGATGGTTCCGTTCTCTGCCTTTGTGGATACGAAGAAAGATCCGTGGACATTTGGTTCACCACGTCTGGAACGTTACAACGGTTTACCGGCTATGCAGATTCAGGGTAGTGCAGCACCGGGTAAAAGTAGTGGTGACGCGATGAACCTGATGGAAGACCTGGCAAAAGAATTGCCGCCGGGCTTCGGTGTCGAGTGGACAGGCATGTCTTATCAGGAAAAAATGTCCGGTAACCAGGCACCTGCGCTGTATACCATCTCACTCATCATCGTCTTCCTTTGTCTGGCAGCGTTGTATGAAAGCTGGTCGGTTCCGTTCTCTGTTATGCTGGTGGTTCCGCTCGGGGTTATCGGGGCGCTGTTACTGACCCATGCCCGCGGACTGGAAAACGACGTGTACTTCAAAGTCGGCCTGCTGACAACCATCGGACTGTCGGCGAAGAACGCCATCCTGATTGTGGAATTCGCCAAAGACCTGATGGAGAAAGAAGGTAAAGGGCTGATTGAAGCGACACTGGAAGCGGTTAAGATGCGTCTGCGCCCTATCCTGATGACATCACTGGCCTTTATGCTCGGGGTTATTCCGTTAGTCCTGAGTAACGGTGCCGGTTCCGGTTCACAGAACGCCGTAGGTACAGGGGTATTCGGTGGTATGATCGCCGCAACTTCTCTGGCTATCTTCTTCGTACCGGTCTTCTATGTGGTTATCCGCCGCCGCTTCAGTAAGAAAAGTGAAGACATAGAGCATGCTCATGCGGTAACACAGAAGAGCGACAGTCCTGACGGATTTTAATCCTGCTTAAACATAAAAAGGTCACATTAGTGACCTTTTTTATTTTTTTGACATGATGAATATTTTAAAATTTGAGTAAGAAAAACTTAAATAAACAATAGATGGAAGTAAATTATAACATTCCACAAATGTAAGGTTTTGTCATAACCCGTTATGATTCATCACCGCCCCTTCTCATAAAAATTCAGTAAATTTAAGCAGATGAGTAATTATAACCTATGTATTAGCGCATTTATTCTGCATTTAAATTTAATTTTTTTGTATTTTGGCTAGTGACAAGCGCCGAAATAGTGTTATATTACTAGCAGGGTTAACTCAGACCTTTTTATTCACATCTTTTTCCGGAACATCGCGTTCACTAACTGAAACAGATTAACACGTAATCAGCGTCTGGTTATCCGCTTGTGCTGAACGGAATTTTGCATTACCTTTATTTATAATTAAAGGCTGATGATATATATAATATACCGACGTCGATAACGTAATAACTTACTCATGTGTTAATTATAATTTAACGTTTTTCAGCGCCTTATCATTCCCGGTTACATTCAGGAGGTGATTATGGACGAGTATTCTCCACGAAATTACGATATTGCGGTACTGAAGTATCTGTGTGATGAACTTTATCGTGAAGGCACACAAACTCTCATCAGAAGCAATAATTATTGGGTTAATGATTTAGCCTCAGATTCAAACTTAAAACTTAACGAATTATTAAGCTATATTGCTGACGTGGCCTGGAGTTTTAAGATAAAACATACACAAAATAAGGACCTCATCTCATTTGTCGATGAATACATCGATGAAACTTACGCACTGTTTGGTCAGATGGAAGTTTCATTTAATGATGTTGAGGAATGGGAAAAGATGGCATCACTGGTAAGCAGCATGCTGACCAGCGAGGGACATCTTGTCCACTAACGGAATACAGACATATATATCAGTATATTGCGTACTAACAACTCAGCAAGAAGATAACATATGATGACTAAACTGGACTATCTCATGCGCTTACGTAAGTGCACTTCTATCGAAACACTGGAACGTGTCATTGAGAAGAACAAATACGAACTGACTGATGACGAGCTGGAGGTTTTTTATTCAGCCGCAGATCATCGTCTGGCCGAATTAACCATGAATAAACTGTATGACAAAATCCCGGCATCTGTCTGGAAGTTTGTCCGTTAATTCAACCTGCTGTAACCGCCTCCATTTCAGACAGTAGTCTTATTTTTAGTGATCACAGGCCAAAGGCGCAGCTGGCTGACTTTGGCTTTCGATCATGCCCGCTATTTCTCCCGCTATTCTTTACGTATATTACAATACAGATATAATTTATAGCAAAAGCATATATTTTATGTTTGTTCCACTCACCAGATAATTAAATGCCGATACGCATTTATTAAACACAAAGTATACCAAAAATTTTATTTTCACTTTCTACCATTATGACGGGTTAAATCAAAAATAAGATTTTTATCTAATCATGCGGTTTTATGTGAAACACCTTCTTTTTCACCAGGAACATAAAACAAATTTCACTCATATTGCTATATCTGTATATCTGATGTGACCCTCTGAAAACTCCGGTTTGTACAGACAAAGATAATGTGAAATTATGAATATATAGATAATATCGTCAGATAAGTTACAGAAAAACTGTCTGCACAGACAGCGGCGTTCAGAATCAGTAACGGGATAATAACAGAGACGGGCACGGCAGAAATGGGTGGGGGCCTTGCCAGCGACATCCCGGCACACAATTCCCCTGCTATGGCTGCTTCCTTCCGGACCTGACCGAGTTAACAAGTTCATGTTGCGGGAGAACCAACAAAGCCCCCATAGGAACCCTCAATAATGAGGCGGTGTCATTATCCGGGATCAGCACTGAAATAGCAAGGCAACCGAGACTGACCGCTGTAATTTTACACACCACTGACACAACGACGCGCATCTGCCGGTCAGGAACCGCACATAACGGCGGTTTATCATTTTTCAATTGTACAGACAACGATTAGAATGACCGGTTTCTGCTGAAAATATTTAATAAGGGTAACTATGAGCCTGGCATTAGAAAATCTGATAAACCTGATGGCACTCGAAAAACTCGAAGACGGGTTATTCCGGGGGCAAAGTGAAGATCTCGGCCTGCCCCAGGTCTTTGGCGGACAAGTTGCCGGACAGGCACTGTATGCAGCGGGACAGACTGTTCCGGCTGATCGTCGTGCCCACTCATTCCACAGCTATTTTCTGCGGCCGGGCGACAGCCATAAACCGATTATTTATGATGTGGAAAATCTGCGTGACGGCAAAAGCTTCAGTGCCCGCCGTGTCAGTGCTATTCAGAACGGAAAACCGATTTTCTATATGACAGCTTCTTTCCAGGGGGAAGAGCACAGTTTTGAACACCAGAATGCAATGCCGGATGTTCCCGGCCCTGACGGCCTTGCCTCTGAAACGGATATCGCCCGTAAAATTGCCGCCGGTCTGCCGCCGAAGATGCAGGCACTGTTCCTGCGTGAGCAGGCTATTGAATGGCGGCCGGTACGATTTTACAGCCCGTTTCAGAACCCTGAGAATCCGCCGGTGCGTTATACCTGGCTGAAAACCAACGGTACAATGCCGGATGATCAGGCTCTGCATCAGTACCTGCTCAGTTATGCCTCTGACTATAATTTCCTGCCGACCGCCCTTCAGCCGCACGGCTACGGCTTTATGCAGCCGGAAATTCAGATTGCCACCATCGACCACTCCATGTGGTATCACCGCCCGTTCCGGCTGGATGAATGGCTGCTGTATGCCGTGGAAAGCCCGACAGCCTCCGGCGGGCGCGGGTTTGTCCGTGGTCACATCTATAATCAGGCTGGTGTGCTGGTTGCCTCGACCGTGCAGGAAGGTGTTCTGCGTTTAAGGGACATATAAGTTCCTCTGCAATAAAAATGCCCCCGCTGCACACCGGTGAGCGGGGACTTACTTTTTTGCGGCTATGAACGGTTATAGGCCTGTTCGCCGTGGGTGCTGATATCAAGCCCGTTGATCTCGTCCTCTTCTGTACAGCGTACGCCGGTTGTCAGTGCTGCGCATTTGAATGCGATGTAAGTAATTACTCCGCTCCAGAGCATGGTGACCAGGATGCTTTCCGCCTGAATCCATAACTGATGCAGCATAGTGACGCCTTCCGCATAGCCGGTTCCGCCGAGTGCAGATGCAGTAAAAATCCCCGTCAGCAAACAGCCTGCAATACCGCAGACCCCGTGAATACCAAAGACATCACACACATCATCTACCTTCAGGTGGCGTTTCAGTGCGGTGACCCCCCAGTAGCCGGTAATGCCGCTGACCAGCCCGATGATAATTGCCCCCGGTACGCCCACCGTGCCTGCTGCCGGTGTGATCCCGACCAAACCGCCGATACACCCGGAGCACGCACCAAGAAGTGAGGGCTTACCCCGCATGCACCACTCTGCAATCACCCATGCAAGCACACCCGCGGCCACAGCAATCACTGTATTCAGGAAGGCCAGCGCCGCAATACCATCCGGTTTTCCGGCAGACCCGGCATTAAACCCGAACCAGCCGATATAGAGGATAGCTGTACCGGTAAACACCATCGGCAGACTGTGCGGTTTGGTGGCGGTTTTTCCCAGTAACAGACGCGGTCCTAATATGTAAGCACCAACTAACCCGGCAACCGCCGCATTGATATGCACAACCGTTCCCCCGGCAAAATCCAGTGCGCCATCCTCCGCCAGCCAGCCACCGCCCCAAACCATATGCGCCATCGGTACATAAGCAAGGGAGAACCAGATAACCGTAAACAGCAGAAAGGCGGTAAATTTAATTCGCTCCGCCAGTGCACCGGTGATAAGAGCAACGGTGATCGCAGCAAAAGATCCCTGGAAAATAACGTGTGTCAGCTGACTGATACTGCCGCTGTTACTGACCGGTGTGATCCCGCCGAGAAATGCATGAGACAGACCACCAATCACTCCATTTCCGTCAGAAAATGCCATGCTGTAGCCATAAAAAACCCATAACAGCAACACCAGTGCAAAACTGACAGTGACTTGTGTCATCACTGACAGTACATTCTCACGCCGCACCAGCCCGCCATAAAACAGGGCGATACCGGGAAGTGTCATAAAATAAACCAATGCTGCGCAGATCAGCATAAAACCGTTATCCGCGCGCTCCATCCCTTCGGTTGCACTGTAAGCCGATACCGGCAGCGTAGCGGACATCACGACAGGTAATACCATTTTTCGTTTCATCATCTGAGTATCTCCGCTCGGTTTAAATGGCTTCATCATTTTGCTCACCGGTACGGATCCGCACCGCTTGAATGATTTCCGAAACGAATATTTTTCCGTCACCAATACGGCCCGTGTATGCCGACCGGCAAATTACCTCAACAATGCGATCAAGGTGCTCATCAGGCACAACAATATTAATCTGTGTCTTCGGCAGAAAATCCGTACTGTACTCTTCCCCCCGGTACAGTTCTGTATGCCCCTTCTGTCTGCCCGCTCCACGCACTTCCAGCACGGTTAATCCCTGAATACCTTCTTCGTTCAGCGCATCTCTGATGTCATTAAGTTTAAAAGGCTTGATGATGGCCATTATCATTTTCATCGCATTCTCCGCTTCAGGTTGTTGTTGTCCTGCGGATAAGTTGCAAAAGTGATGCCAGGGAGTGAAGTAAAAATTAAATCCATTGATAACAAAAGGATAGACATAAAAAAACGCCTGATTCATCAGGCGCCTTTTACGATAATGCGGAGGTTGCACTTATTTACAGCATCATGCACCCATTTTCGTGAACGATCTCACAATTATAGTGCAGAGGTAGAATTCTCTTCCGGGGAATTCAGCGATTCCCCGACCTGCTGCAACTGATACATCTGATAATAGCGGCCTTTCTCTGCCAGCAAGACCCGGTGAGAACCGGACTCCGCCATTTCTCCGCGGTTAAGCACATAAATGGTATCCGCATCGGCAATGGTGGACAAACGGTGTGCAATCACCACCAGCGTGGTTTCACGGCGGATAAGCTGCAAAGCTTTCTGGATAGCCTGCTCAGTACCGGAATCGATATTAGCGGTCGCTTCATCCAGGATCAGGATTTTCGGGGTCTGCACCAGTACCCGCGCCATTGCCAGCAACTGTTTCTGCCCGTCAGACAAGGTTTTGCCCTGCTCACCCAGCACCGTATCCAGCCCGTGTTCAAGCTGTGAGACATGCTCACTCAGCTGAACCATATCCAGTACCCGGTGAATGCGCTCATCATCAATATCCCGTCCGAGGGTGATATTGTCGCGGAATGAGGCGGCCATAATGACAGGATCCTGCTGTACCATCGCGATCCCCTGCCGCAGTGCCCGGTGTGAAAACTGCTCCAGCGGACGCCCGCCGAGACTGATTTCCCCGGCCTGCCACGGATAATATCCCATCAGCAGATTCGCCAGTGTGCTTTTCCCGCTGCCGGTGTGTCCGACAAAGGCGGCAAAGCTGTGTTCCGGCACATCAATACTGATATCGCGCAATACCGGTTTTCCCGGCTGGTAAGCAAATGTCAGGTGTGATACGCGGATACTGCCGCCTGTCAGCGGCTGATCATCAGCCCCGTACTGCTGCTGCGGGCTGTCCATCAGCTCAAAAACACGCTCACCGGAAATAACCGCCTGCTGTAAAACAGATTGCTGGGATGTCAGTGTGATCAGCGGTTCATTCAGCCGCCCGAGATACGTGATAAAGGCATACAGCACCCCGACGCCGATAACCCCGGTGCCTTCAACCCCGAACAGCAGCATCAGGCCGCAGAGGATAGCCGCCGAAAACAGACTCAGCAGCGGACGCAGCAAAATACCGTCCAGCCGCAGCGCCGCCATTCTGACCTCATAATGACGGCGGTTGGCGGCAAACATCCGTTCCCCGAAACGTGCCTGCTGGCGGAACTGCTGAATGACCATCATTCCGCTGATGACTTCATGAAAACCATCATTAATATCCGCCAGATAGCTGCGCACCCGGCGCACAATCGGCGTACTCAGCCGCTGATAGATCCACATCACCAGAATTACCGCCGGGAACATGGCGGTTGCCACCAGTGCCATCCGCCACTCCAGGGAATACATAGCGATCAGCATCACCACAATCAGTGCGACACTGCGGAACAGTGTCGGCAGGACGTTGACAAACAGGTCTTTGATCATTTCCGTGTCATTGGTGACACGGGAGATCAACTGCCCGACCGGCTGAGTATCAAATGAACTCAGCGGCTGACGCAGCGCGGCATCCATCACATCGGCACGCAGTGTCTGCACCACGCCGACAGCAGCCTGATTGAAATAGATCAGCTGAAAATAGTGCAGCAACGATGCGGCAATCTGTAAAGCGATAAAACCGGCTACCAGCAACAGTGTCACAGACAGAACAATCTGTTTTTTCGCCACCATATTGTCGATGAAATAACTCACCAGAACAGGTGCGGCAACCTCCGCAATGGCTGTCAGCCACAGCATCACAATGGCAACCGCCATCGGGCGGCGGTAGTTACGACCGTAGCCGAGCAGGCGTTTCAGCGACGGCCACAGGTTTTTTGCTGCTTCCGGGCGGGTCTGTTCACTCATCGAGTGCTGCCTCTAACTGCTGATAATGATACATTTCGCGATACCATCCGTTCTGATTAATCAGTTCCTGATGACGCCCCTGAGCACTGATACCGCCCTGTTGCAGCACAAGAATGTTGTCTGCTTCTGTCAGCGCCGAAAGCCGGTGCGCACTGATAATCACCGTGCGGCCTTCTCCCCAGCGCCGCAGATTTTGCAGGATCCGGTATTCTGTCTGTCCGTCCACCGCGGAAAGAGCATCATCGAGGATCAGGATTTCGGCATCCATCAGCAGAGCGCGGGCAATGGAAATCCGCTGTTTCTGTCCGCCGGACAACATAACGCCCCGCTCACCGGCCTGAGTCTCATAGCCGAGCGGCAGACGTTCAATATCATCATGGACACTGGCCAGCCGGGCCGCGTGTTCAATGTCTTCCTGTGTCGCACCGGGCCGTCCCAGTGCAATATTATTGGCGATAGTGTCGGAGAACAGAAACGGCGTCTGATTCACCACGGCCAGCCGGGCATGCCAGCCGGAGAATGTCAGTTCAGGAAGTGGTTTGCCCTGAAAACAAATTTTACCTGTTGTCACATCATAATGACGCTGGATCAGCGCCAGCAGCGTGGATTTTCCGCAGCCGGTCGGGCCGCACAACCCGAGCAGCTGACCAGGTTTCAGGGTAAAACGGATATCATGCAGAACCTTCCGGCTGCTTTCCGGATAGCAAAATTCATCCACAGCGACTGACAGCTCCCCGCGCCCCGGTGCCGGAGACACTGTACCGTCCGCCAGCACAGATGGTGTTTCAAGAAGGGATTGGATCCGGCTGTAGGCCGCACTGCCGCGCTCCACAATATTAAACATCCAGGCTAACGCCAGCATCGGCCAGATCATCAGCCCGAGATACATAATAAAGCTGGTCAGCCCGCCGAGGGTCAGCGTGCCCTGCATCACCATCCAGCTGCCGCCGGCAACCGCAAGCAGGTTTGACATCCCAATCGCCATGATAATGGTCGGATCAAAACGGGCATCCACCTGTGCCACATGCATATTTTTACGTCCGGCTTCCGCCGCAACGGATTCAAACCTGGAAGACTGGTGATCTTCCAGGCCAAAAGCTTTAATCATGCGGATACTGCTGAGGCTTTCCTGCGCGTGGTTATTCAGTGAGGAGAAAGCGCCCTGCGCCGTTTTAAAGCGCTGATGAAGCTGCTGTCCGTAACGTTTAATCGCCAGTGCCATCAACGGCATCGGCAGCAGAGAAAGCAGTGTCAGCTGCCAGCTGATCTCAATACTCATCGTCAGCAGTACCACAAACCCCATGACAAAAGAGTCTACCAGCGTCAGCACACCCTCCCCGGCGGCAAACACCACTTTGTCCACATCATTGGTACTGCGGGCGATCAGGTCGCCGGTCCGGTAACGGTGATAAAATGCCGGAGACTGGCGGCTGAACTGCTGATAAAAATCCTGCCGCAGACGCACCGCCAGCTTGTAGGATGCACCGAATAACCAGACCCGCCAGATATAGCGCAGAATATAAATCACCAGAGCGATAAGCAGCATCACGCCGGCCCAGCCCCACAAGGCAGAGGTGGTCATCGTCTCTTTGGTCACGCCGTCAACAATGATACCGACAAAGCGCGGCGGCAGGATCTGTAATACCGCGATAATAATCAGAAAAGTGACCGCACCGGTATAGCGCCGCCACTCACTGAGGAAATACCATTTTAATTGGGCAAATAATCTCACAGGATCCCGTATAACATCTCAGGTTAATAATCAGTCCGCTTTGCATTTCTCCGGAATCGGCAATGCGGTGGTGTACTTTATGCGCTCCATCGCAAAATTGGAAGTCACATCAATTAAACCGGGCACACCGTTGACCAGTTTTTTGTAAAAATGATCGAAGCATTTCATGTCCACCACTTCAACCTGCAACATGTAGTCGAATTCCCCGGCCATCCGGTAAAACTCCACCACATCAGGCATCTGCTGCACAAACTCGACAAACTGAGTATACCACTCACTACTGTGGTGCTGTGTCTTGATCATGACTATCACGGTCAGTCCCAGCCCGAGTTTTTCCGGATCCAGCAGCGCCACGCGTTTGCGGATATATCCTTCATCTTCCAGCCGCTTCAGCCGTTTCCAGCAGGGGGTGGATGTCAGATTCACCGCCTCGGACAGTGTGTTCAGTGATAATGAAGCATCTTCCTGCAAAAGTTGTAACAATTTACGGTCTGTTTTATCTAACATATCACCACCAAAGAGAATAAATTTCTCCATATCATGCATGATACAGAAAATAGAAAAAGCCTTTTCTCTCACAGAATTGCTAAGATGCAACAACAGATCGTGAGGAGATACTACATGACAACCCAATGGACAACATCCGCCATTAATGCCATTCAGGCCGATTATCAGCGCAGTGCGGATACCCATCTTATCCCGCTGGAATTACCCGTTTACCCGGGGGTTTCATTATATCTCAAAGATGAAAGTACTCATCCGACCGGCAGTCTGAAACACCGCCTGGCACGTTCACTTTTCCTGTATGGCTTGTGTAACGGCCGGATCCGCGAAGGCACACCGGTAATTGAGGCATCATCCGGCAGTACTGCTGTCTCTGAAGCTTACTTTGCCCGCCTGCTCGGCCTGCCGTTTATCGCCGTGATGCCGCGTTGTACCGCGCGCCGCAAAATTGAACAGATTGAGTTCTACGGCGGACAGTGCCACTTTGTGGACAGCAGTGCGCAGATTTATGCGGAATCTGAACGTCTGGCCCGTGAAACCGGCGGTCACTATATGGATCAGTTTACCTATGCCGAACGTGCCACTGACTGGCGCGGCAACAACAATATCGCCGAAAGCATCTACCGCCAGATGTCACGGGAAGCCCGTCCGGTTCCGCGTTATATTGTGATGAGTGCAGGCACCGGCGGTACGTCAGCCACCCTCGGCCGGTTTATCCGCTACCAGGGGCATGACACCAGACTGGTTGTCGTGGATCCTGAAAACTCCGTTTTTTATGACTGCTATCATCAGAAATGTTCACATCTGCGCTGCGATACCGGCAGTAAAATTGAGGGTATCGGCCGTCCGCGTGCGGAACCATCCTTTATCCCGGGCGTGATTGATGATGTGCTTAAAGTCAGTGATCAGTGCAGTATCGCCACCCTTTACTGGCTGGAAAAACTGCTCGGCCGCCGTACCGGTGCTTCCACCGGCACCAATGTCTGGGGCGCACTGCAACTGGCGAAGCAGATGCATGAGCAGAAACAGACCGGCTCGATTGTCACTCTGATTTGTGACAGCGGCGAACGCTATCCGGACACCTATTACAACCCGCAGTGGGTAGCGGAAAATATCGGTGATCTGACTGATGCACAGGCAATACTACCCAAATGGTGACGCAGCCGTTACCATAAACCTTATCTTTTTATAATGAGGTTTACCGATGAAACGTGCTGTGGTCGTATTCAGTGGCGGGCAGGACTCAACAACCTGCCTGATTCAGGCACTCCGCAACTATGATGAAGTGCATTGTGTGACGTTTGATTACGGACAGCGCCACAGTCAGGAAATAGATGTTGCCCGTAAACTCAGCCTGAAACTGGGTGCGGCGGCTCATAAGGTACTTGACGTCTCCCTGCTGAATGAACTGGCGGTCAGCAGCCTGACCCGTGATAACATTCCGGTGCCGGGGTTCAGCGAAAGTGAGCAGAGTGATATTCCGAATACCTTTGTCCCGGGACGCAATATCCTGTTTCTCACCCTGACGGCGATTTATGCTTATCAGGTCAATGCGGAAGCGATTATCACCGGTGTTTGTGAAACCGACTTTTCCGGCTATCCGGATTGCCGTGATGAGTTTGTCAAAGCGCTGAACAAAGCGGTTAATGCCGGTCTTGCCCGCGATATCCGTTTTGAAACCCCGCTGATGTGGCTGGATAAAGCACAGACCTGGGCGCTGGCCGACTATTACGGACAACTGGATACCGTCCGCACAGAAACGCTCACCTGTTATAACGGTGTTCAGGGCGATGGCTGCGGGGAGTGCGCCGCCTGCCATCTGCGCAGCAACGGGCTGAACAGCTATCTTGCTGAGCGCAGTGCTGTTATGGCTGCCATGAAAAAAATCACCGGCCTGCAATAAGTACCTGTTACGCCCGGCGACCGCCGGGCGTTTTTTTGTCCTGCCGGCGGTCAGCTCTCTTCCGGTGCCGTCAGCAGCTCAAATTTATCGCGGATTTCCCCTTCTATCGGGATAGCTTTACCGGTTTTCATGTTAATAAAGACAAAGGTAACCTCCGCATCCGCCACAACCTGCTTATCTTCCTGACGGGTAATAATCTGTTTGAGAATACCGCTTTTCTGCCCGGCGTGCTGTAAATAGCTGTCTATCACCAACCGCTCTCCCACATACACCGGCAGCCGGTAGTTAATATTGATATTTACCACCACCACAGCAATATCCATCTGTTTAAACCAGCGGTAAGCATCATAGCTTTCCAGCCAATCCCAGCGGGCGGCCTCCAGAAACTCCAGATAACGCGCATTATTAACATGTCCGAAGGCATCAATATGGTAGCCAATCACTTTAATTGTGGTGCTCATAATATCTCTCCCTTTATTCTGTTTCCGGTATTTCCTTCCCCGTCAGCCCGGGGAAGGAAAGTCAGCCTCTGCTGATATTACAGCTCTATCTTATCGCTGTTCATCGTAAAAATACGTTCACCAATACCATATACATCCTTCAGTTGTTCCGCAGAAGTAAATGGTCCGTTTTCCGTGCGGTACTCCACAATCCGCTGAGCTTTTTTCGGCCCGACACCATTGAGTTCCCGTGCCAGCTCTTCCGCTGTCGCGGTGTTAATACTGATGCGGTTTGTTTCCGGTGAGACGGATGGCTGAACCTGCGTACTTTCCGCCGGTTGCGCCACCTGAGCCAGTGCGGAAGTACTGAAAAAACCGCCGGTTAACAGAGCTGATGTTAATAATAACGCAGATGTCCATTTTGTTTTCATGCTATTTCTCCTTTTGTGTTTAGCACAAAACGGAGTGTCGCAAAATTTTTTTCTGACGGGGGATTTTCAGGACAGAAATGCGAAAAGCTGCGAACGCAGCCTTTCGGGGGATGTAACACAACATTCTATTTTTCGGTACAGATCGAAAAATTTTAGTCCATATTTCTCACATCAATATCTGCGTTAGCACGCAGGTTCAGCAGTAATGATTCCAGTTCAGTGGAAGCCATCTGCTGACGCAGTACAGTATGCAGCTCAGTTTTTTCCTGATCAGTTGCGGTACCGGCTGTCACTTTATCGAGCTGAACCAGAACAATATTTCCCTTGCCGTCAATGGTGCGGCTGTAGGTCGGTTTACCATCTGCCGGGTGCGGTTGGGTAAAGGCAGCATTGATGACCGGATCTGACGGATTCAGGCGCTGAACAGTTTGTTCTGCACCGAACTTCACACCGGCCTCTGTTAACGCCGCGTCGCCTTTACCTTCTTTCAGTGCCGCCAGCAGTTTATCCGCTTCCGCATTCAGGGTGGCTTCGGCTTTGCTGCGTTTGACCAGCGCTTCAATGTCTGATTTTACTTTCTCAAACGGCTCGACCGCTTCCGGGCGATACTCATCAACACGGATCACAAAGGCGCGGTCTCCGGAAACGGTGATGATATCCGAGTTAGCACCAGACGGCCCTTTCTCATCAAATAGCCCGTTTTCCGTTAATGCTTTTAACACTTCCGGATAATTGACAGCGTCCGGCAGATTATTCAGGGCAAACCAGTCCGTCTGTACTGCTTTAACGTTTGTCGCCTGCTCAACACCCATCAGGGATTCGTTGTCGTTCGCGGCAGCTTCACTGGCTTTCTGCTGGAGGTCAAAGAAGGCTTTACTTGCCACTTCACCTTTAGCCAGACGGGTTGCTTCCTCTTTCACATCTGCCAGAGGCTTGACGGCTTCCGGCTCATACACATCCAGACGGAAAATCACGTAGCCGTTATTTACTTTCAGAATTTCTGAAATCTGACCGGCAGCTGTCAGCCCGGCCCCTTTGATTTCAGGGATAAGCGCGGCATCTTCCATCCAGCCAATCACACCGCCATTACGGGCAGTCAGTTTATCTGTGGATTTTTCTTTCGCCAGGGTTTTGAAATCCGCCCCGTTTTTCAGTTCATTCAGTACGGCTTTGGCATCATCTTCCGTGGCCAGGGTGATCTGGCTGTACCCGCCTTTTGCCGGTACCGTGAAACGCGGGATATTTTTATCGTAGTAGGCCTGTATCTGTTCTTCAGTGACGTCGGTGTTGTCCTGGATATTTGCGGCATCCAGCTCAACAAAACTGATTTTTAAGGCCTGAGGAGCGATGAAATTGTTTTTATTCTTCGCGTAATAAGCCTGCAGTTCTTCATCTGTTGCGGTTTGTTTTGCCTGCGCAGAAGCCAGATCCAGTGTTGCGGTACGGATAGTCCGTGACTGGAGTAAAACCGCCGCCGCATTAGTTACTTCTGAATCAAGAACAAACGAATCACGTACAAACGGCTGAACCAGTTGTTCCTGAATCATCTGCTTGCGCAGATAAGCCGCGTAGTTGTCACCGGTGATACCGTTACGGGTCAGGAACGTCTCATAAGCCTCCTGGCTGAACTGACCATTAACCAAAAAGCCCGGCTCCTGACGGATCGCGCTGATGATCTGGTCATCACTGACAGTGATACCTAATTTACGGGCATACTGTTCCAGCAGAATAGTGTCAATCATCTGGTTCAGCGCCTGAGAACGGATTTGTTTAACACCCTGTTCTGTACTGACTAACTGCGAGAACAGGTCACCCAGCTGAGCCTGCTGGCGGTTACGCTCTTCCTGGAAGGCGCGTTCTAACTGCTGAACAGATATTTCAGTATCGTTCACTTTGGCAGCATAGTTAGAGCCGCTGACGAGGTAACCACCCACACCTGTCAGAATAAATGACAGGATAATGATGGCGAAGATAATTTTAATCACAGGGTTGTTCGCCGCTGTGCGCAGGTTTTCCATCATAAGAAATCCAAACTCCGCTTTGGTAAAAGAAAAATCAGGTCAGGGGAAATTATGCCCTAAAACAAAAAAAAGCGCATCATTCTGATGCGCTTCCTGTTTAGCTTTATACCGTTTTTGTGTCCGGGACAGATAAATATCCCGGGGTCTGAGGAAAAACTCAGCCGTTTACTGCGTCTTTAAGACCTTTACCTGCACGGAAAGCCGGGACTTTCGCAGCGGCGATTTTGATCTCTTTACCGGTCTGCGGGTTACGGCCTGTACGTGCTGCACGCTCACGAACAGTGAAAGTACCGAAACCAACCAGAGCCACGTCATCCCCGCCTTTCAGAGAATCAGTTACTGAACCAATAATTGCATCTAACGCGCGACCAGCCGCAGCTTTAGAAATATTAGCGTCTGCAGCAATTTTATCGACCAATTGTGACTTATTCACTATTATCATCCCCTTTCAGAATTTTCGGCCCGGATTTACGAAGTATGTTCCTGACAGCCACAGCCGTTATATCAAGCCTTTTCGCTCTTGGCAAGATTGCAGTCTTCGCATATTTCGTAAGAATGTTCGCTAAATTAGCGGGACAAAAAAAGGCTGACAAGTCCGAAAGTACCTGTCAGCCCTTTATTTATCTGAAGTTCTTGACGTAAGTCACTATTTCCTACGACTTTTTACCTACCGCTTCCATGCCGAAAGCAGGATTAACTAAGGCAAGTGAAAGAACTTCATCTATCGTTTTAACCGGATGAATATCCAGATCTGCTTTTACATTGTCCGGAATTTCTTCCAGATCACGGCGGTTTTCATCCGGAATCAGAACAGTCTTAATACCGCCGCGGTGTGCTGCCAGCAATTTTTCTTTCAGACCACCGATAGGCAGTACCAGACCACGCAGAGTAATTTCCCCGGTCATTGCCACATCTGCACGCACCGGGTTACCGGTCAGTGCGGAAACCAGCGCGGTACACATTGCTGTACCCGCACTCGGGCCGTCTTTCGGTGTTGCACCTTCCGGTACGTGGACGTGAATGTCGCGTTTTTCATAGAAATCATTGTTGATCCCTAATTTATCCGCACGGGCACGTACCACGGTTAACGCCGCCTGGATAGATTCCTGCATCACTTCGCCCAGTGAGCCGGTGTAGGAAAGTTTCCCTTTACCCGGAACCGCTGCGGTTTCGATGGTCAGCAGGTCACCGCCGACTTCTGTCCACGCCAGACCGGTTACCTGGCCCACCCGGTTTTCAGTGTCTGCACGGCCGTAATCCACCTTCTGCACACCGAGATAATCTTTCAGGTTATCCTGATTAATTTCAATGTGTTTCAGTGTTTTATCCATCAGCAGCTGTTTCACCGCTTTACGGCACAATTTGGAGATTTCACGCTCCAGTCCGCGCACACCCGCTTCACGGGTGTAATAACGGATGATGCCGAGGATCGCACTATCATCAATATGCAGCTCGGTTTTCTTCAGCGCGTTGCGTTCAATTTGTTTCGGCAGCAGGTGACGCTTGGCAATGTTGAGTTTCTCATCTTCCGTATAACCGGACAGACGGATCACTTCCATACGATCCAGCAGCGGAGCCGGAATATTCATGGAGTTGGATGTCGCGACGAACATGACATCGGACAGATCGTAATCCACTTCCAGATAGTGATCGTTAAACGCGATATTTTGTTCCGGATCCAACACCTCAAGCAGTGCGGAAGCCGGATCGCCGCGCATATCCGATGACATTTTGTCAATCTCATCCAGCAGGAACAGCGGGTTTTTCACACCGACTTTTGCCATTTTCTGGATAAGTTTACCCGGCATAGAACCGATGTAAGTACGGCGGTGACCACGGATTTCCGCTTCATCACGCACACCGCCCAGCGCCATACGGACATATTTACGGCCGGTTGCACGGGCAATGGACTGCCCAAGAGAAGTTTTACCCACCCCCGGCGGTCCGACGAGACACAGGATAGGGCCCTTGATTTTGCTGACACGGCTCTGTACCGCCAGATATTCAAGGATCCGCTCTTTCACCCGCTCCAGGCCGTAATGGTCACTGTCGAGGATTTCCTGCGCTTTAATCAGATCTTTTTTCACTTTGCTGCGTTTAACCCACGGAACCTGAACCATCCAGTCGATATAACTGCGGACAACAGTGGCTTCCGCAGACATCGGGGACATCATTTTCAGTTTCTGTAACTCAGCTTCAGCTTTTTCTTTCGCCTCTTTCGGCATCTGCGCTTCTTCGATTTTGCGTTTCAGCGCTTCCGCTTCATCCGGCGCGTCGTCCATCTCACCCAGCTCTTTCTGGATAGCTTTCATCTGCTCATTGAGATAGTACTCGCGCTGACTTTTTTCCATCTGCTTTTTGACACGGTTACGGATGCGTTTTTCAACCTGTAACAGGTCAATTTCCGATTCCATCATCGCCATCAGATATTCGAGACGCTCAACCACATCTGACATTTCCAGTACAGACTGTTTGTCCTGTAATTTCAGTGTCATATGAGAAGCGATCGTGTCAGCCAGTTTGGCGACATCTTCGATACTGTGCAGGGATGTCAGGACTTCCGGCGGGATCTTTTTATTCAGTTTGATATAGCCTTCAAACTGGTTGATCGCCGTGCGCAGCAGCACTTCCTGCTCACGCTCGTCCACAACGGGGGATACCATCAGCTCTGCCTGGGCAGAGAAGAAGTCACCGTTGTCACTTAATGTTTTGATATGCGCACGTTGCAGGCCTTCGACCAGCACTTTTACGGTGCCGTCCGGCAGTTTCAGCATCTGCAACACAGATGCGACTGTCCCGACAGAAAATAAATCATTGACGCCCGGTTCATCCGTTGACGCTTCTTTTTGTGCTACCAGCAGCACCTTTTTATCCATATCCATGGCTGTTTCCAGGCAATGGATAGATTTTTCGCGCCCGACAAATAAAGGAATAACCATGTGGGGGTAAACCACCACATCGCGCAAAGGCAGTACCGGGATTTCAATGCGTTCAGCACGCTCAGGATTCATAGAGCACTCTCTTCGTTTAGCTTACGCCTTGTTGGGAACGTCGTGAAACGCGTTATCACGGGTTCCACTCCATAGAATGATCAATATATGGGGATGCATTTCTCACATTCAACACTTTATTTAGTAAGAAAAGCAAAATGAGGGAAAATTCCCTCATTTGGTTAATATTGATAACAACTACGCTAACTTTCCGTTACTCGCCGGAAACCTGAGCTTCCGGTTTGCGGTAAATCAGCATCGGTTCGGTCTGATTGGTTATCACATTTTCATCAATAACCACTTTTTCAACATGTTCCATCGACGGTAAATCATACATCGTATTGAGCAGCGCGGCCTCAACGATGGAACGCAGACCACGGGCACCGGTTTTGCGTTTCATCGCTTTTTTCGCAATGGCAATCAGTGCTTCACGACGGAACTCAAGTTCAACATCTTCAATGCTGAACAGTGCCTGATACTGTTTCGTCAGCGCGTTTTTCGGCTCCTGAAGGATCTGAATCAGTGCATCCTCACTCAGTTCACCGAGCGTTGCCACCACCGGCAGACGACCGATAAATTCCGGGATCAGACCAAATTTGATCAAATCTTCCGGCTCGACCTGAGACAGTAACTCACCTTCTGTCGCTTTGTCTTTCTCGCCGCGTACTTCCGCACCGAAACCGATACCGGAACGGGTGTTCAGACGCTGGCCGACCACTTTATCCAGACCGGCAAACGCCCCGCCACAGATAAACAGGATTTTTGAGGTATCAACCTGTAAAAATTCCTGCTGCGGATGTTTGCGCCCGCCCTGCGGCGGAACAGCAGCAATCGTTCCTTCAACCAGTTTCAGCAGAGCCTGCTGAACGCCTTCGCCGGATACATCACGGGTAATCGACGGGTTATCTGATTTACGGGAAATTTTATCGATTTCATCAATATAGACGATACCGCGCTGTGCTTTCTCCACATCATAGTCGCATTTCTGTAAAAGCTTCTGAATGATGTTTTCCACGTCCTCACCCACATAACCGGCTTCGGTCAGTGTGGTGGCATCCGCCATCGTGAACGGCACATCCAGATAACGGGCCAGTGTTTCAGCCAGCAGGGTTTTACCGCTGCCGGTCGGGCCGATCAGCAGGATATTACTTTTACCCAGTTCCACGCCGTCAGCGGTTTTATCGCCGTTACGCAGACGTTTGTAGTGGTTGTATACCGCGACTGCCAGCACTTTTTTTGCCAGTTCCTGACCAATGACATAGTCATCGAGGTGCTGACGAATTTCATGAGGAGTCGGCAGTTCACTACGTTCACTGCCCCGGGCCGGGATCAGATCTTTAATTTCTTCACGGATAATATCGTTGCATAAATCAACGCATTCATCACAGATATACACTGACGGGCCGGCAATCAGTTTTTTAACCTCATGCTGACTTTTTCCGCAGAAAGAGCAGTACAGCAGCTTTCCTGAACCGTCTTTGCGTTTGTCTGTCATCAGTAAACCTCACTTAATCAGTACAGCTCACCGCCTGTGAGCTGCAAAAAATGTCACAGCACCGCAGTACCCTGCCGCCCGGCAGGATACAGGCAGTACCGGTGTTACTTACCGGTGTGTGTAAATATGGTCAACCAGACCGTATTCCTGTGCTTCTTTCGCGGACAGGAAGCGGTCACGCTCAGTATCACGCTGAATTTCCTCAACGGATTTACCGGTATGGTGAGCTAATAAATCATTCATGCGCGCTTTCACTTTCAGAATTTCCTGAGCATGAATTTCAATATCAGTTGCTTGTCCCTGATAGCCGCCCAGCGGCTGGTGAATCATCACCCGGGAGTTCGGCAGACAATAACGTTTGCCCGGCGCACCTGCCGCCAGTAAGAAAGAACCCATTGAGCAGGCCTGGCCTACGCAGATAGTACTGACTTGCGGTTTGATAAACTGCATGGTGTCATAAATAGACATCCCGGCGGTGATCACCCCGCCCGGGGAGTTAATATAAAGACTGATGTCTTTTTCCGGGTTCTCTGCTTCCAGGAAGAGTAACTGTGCCACGATCAGGTTTGCCATATGATCTTCAACCTGACCGGTTAAAAAGATAATACGGTCTTTTAATAAACGGGAATAGATATCGTAGGAGCGTTCACCGCGTGAAGTCTGTTCGATAACCATCGGCACCAGCGCCATGTTGGGTGCGAAAGTATCCTGATTGTCGTGATATGACATGTCCATCTCCTGATTGAATTTTATTGGTGCCCGGCAGATACCGGTTATTTTACTTGAGATCCGGTGATATGACCATGCGCTATACTCGATCCGGTCATATAAGCAGCATATACTGCCCGGCAGACACCCTGTATGGCAAATATGGGGGATAACCACCGCAGTTTTCAAGGAATATTGTCAGAAATGACGAAAAAACCGCAGACAATACACATTGCCTGCGGTTTTAATCAGATAAACAGCCTTCGGCCGTTCACAAAGAAAGAGGATTAACCTGCTGCCTGAACCTGGTTCATCAGTTCAGTGAAGCCGGTTTCTTTATCTGTCACTTTTGCTTTCGCCAGAACAGTCTCAACAGCCTGCTCTTCCAGTGCCAGATTACGGATACCATCCATCATTTGTTTGTTTTTGTTGTAGTATTCCACAACTTCAGCCGGATCTTCGTAAGCAGATGCCATTTCTTCGATCAGCGCATTAACACGCTCGTCTTCGGCTTTCAGTTCGTTAGAAGAAATCACTTCACCTAACAGCAGACCAACCATCACACGGCGTTTAGCCTGGCCTTCAAACAGTTCGCGTGGCAGTTCCATCGCCTGTTTCTCAGAGCCGCCGAAACGCTGTGCCGCCTGACGGCGCAGTTCTTCGATTTCACTGTCAACAGCCGCTTTCGGTACATCGATTTCGTTTGCTTTCAGCAGACCATCAATAACCTGGGATTTAATACGGTTGCGTACTGCATTTTTCAGTTCGCGCTCCATATTTTTGCGGATTTCCGCTTTCAGACCTTCCAGGGAACCGTCGCCGATACCGAAACGTTTGATGAACTCTTCAGTCATTTCCGGCAGTTCGCGTTCTTCCACTTTTTTCAGGGTGATTGCGAATTTTGCAGCTTTACCTTTCAGGTTTTCAGCGTGGTAATCTTCCGGGAATGTCACATCGATTTCGAATTCTTCACCGGCTTTGTGACCCACAATACCGTCTTCAAAGCCCGGGATCATACGGTTCTGGCCCATGACCAGGACGAAATCAGATGATTTTCCGCCTTCGAACTCTTCACCGTCCACAGAACCGGTGAAATCGATAGTGATGCGGTCGTCAGCTTTGGCTGCGTCTTCAATCACTTTCCACTCAGCCTGCTGTTTGCGCAGAGTCTCAACCATGCCGTCGATGTCTTCGGCTTTAACGTCAACAACCGGTTTTTCAACTTCGATTGTTTCCAGACCTTTCAGCTCAACCTCAGGGAAGACTTCGAACTCAACGGTGTAAGTGAAATCCTGACCTTCTTTGTACGGCGCATCGACTTTGTAGTCAGGTGCACCGACAGGGTTGATTTTGTTTTCGATGATAGCGCTGACAAAGTTACGTGACATCAGGTCGCTCAGTGCATCCTGAACCGCCACATCGCCGTAACGCTGTTTGATGATGTTGTGCGGCACTTTACCTTTACGGAAACCGTCGATACGTGCTTTTTTGGCGATTTCAGCTAATTGTTTATTTACTTCTTTGTCAATATCGGCTGCAGGAACGGTGATTAATACACGACGCCCAAGGCCTTCAGTCGTTTCAACAGAAACTTGCATCTTATTACCTCAAAAAAGTCTATTGCTCGGTCAACTCCAGATCCCACACCGGCCCGATGCCTGTGTGAAACGATAATGAACCGGGGCGGTCGCATTTAAAAACCGAGTTCCCTTATATTCAGAAGCGTCCCGAAACCATACGGAATTTCAGACGCGACATTATACCGATGCAGGCAGGCCGCGTCGAGAAGTGCAGACAAAAGAGTCTGAATTTCACCCTTTTTCTGTTAAATTTTGTGCTGTGCGCTGCTTTTTCACTCAACCGGCGGCTTACTTTCTGCCACCGTGACAACGAGGGGACGGATTCACCAGTCCCTGACTGTGGTTCCACTCATCCGGTGTATAAGTATGCAGCGCCAGCGCGTGAACGCCTCCCGTCAGTTCATCCGCCAGCAGTGTGTACATATGACGGTGACGTGCGACCGGACGCATACCCGAAAAGGTCTCACTGACAACCACCACCTTAAAATGGGTTTCCGACCCCGCCGGAACATTGTGCTGACCACTCTCATTCACCACATTAATATAATGAGGTACAAGTGCGTGATTCAGTTTTTCTTCAATACGCTGCTGCATCACAGCAGGAAATGATGCCGACATAACTATCCTTCCGGTCAATACTGGCTTTCAGAGAAAGCCCAGTGTAGTGAGTTTTTTATCAAAATCCATACCATTCGCGGATAAAGCCGATTATCATCATGCGTTAAGCCGAACACTCACATGCCGGCGCTTATCCGGTGCTGTGACTGACTTCAACAACTTGTAACGGATTCATATTATGTTGAAAAAATACCTCTTTCCGCTGTTCGCACTGTTCTTACTGGCCGGGTGTCAGGCACCGTCCAACACCCTGTCCATTGAACCGGTGATGAAATTGCCGTCTGCGGATCCGACACTCGGTGCCGCCACTATTTCCATTACCGGCGTGGATAAGCGTCCTTCACAGACCCTGGCTGAGTTCAGCCGTAACGGCCAGCTGGCACAACTGCGCCCGTCCCGGGATCTGCGTTTCCTGATGCAGGAAACCCTGGAAAAACAAATGACCGCCCGCGGTTTCATGATTGGCTCACCGGCAAACGCCAATGTGCAGATTTCCATCAATACCTTTAAGGCTGATGTTCAGGAAGGCAGCCTGCGCCATAACATCACCGTCAATATTGATATTACTGTTCTCGCCACCGCGCAGAATAACAGTACAAAGAGCCGGACATTCCGCACCAGCTATAATGTGCAGGGGCCGTTAAGCGCCAGCAATGAGAAAATTACTGACGCCTTTAACCGCGCACTCAGCGATATCGTCGCGGACATGGCTCAGGATACCCAAATCAGCCAGTTTATTAAGCAAAATACCCGCTACTAATTTACCGGGCCACCCGCAGCCGGATCATGCCGGGCGGCCTGCTGTTTTTCAGTCACTGTAAATACGCCGCAGGCTGCGGTGTGTGAGGAGAATCATGCTCCGGAATATTTGGGCAACATACAGCGAGCGTAATGCCCGTATTCTTTTACTGCTCGGTTTCGCATCCGGACTGCCGCTGGCGCTGACCAGCGGCACACTCCAGGCTTGGATCACCGTCGAAAACGTGGATATCAGAACCATCGGGTTCTTCACCCTTGTCAGCCAGGCCTATGTTTTTAAGTTCCTGTGGGCACCGTTTATGGATCGCTACCAGTTGCCGTTCCTCGGACGCCGCCGCGGCTGGATGCTGGCCACACAGCTCCTGCTGGTCGTCAGTATTGCCGGTATGGGGATGCTGAAACCAACAGAACACCTCTGGTGGCTGGCTGCTGCTGCCGCGATTGTTGCCTTCTGCTCTGCCTCACAGGACATCATTTTTGATGCTTATAAAACCGATTTGCTGTCCGCAAAAGATCGCGGTACCGGCGCTGCGATATCAACCTTAGGTTACCGGCTGGCAATGCTGCTTTCCGGCGGCCTGGCGCTGTTTATCGCCCATCGTTATACCGGCTGGCAGAATATGTACCTGCTGATGGCAGGACTGATGCTGATTGGTGTGTTTGCCACACTGAGAGCAAAAGAGCCGGAAACCGATGCCCCGCCGCCGCGCACACTGCGTGAGGCAGTACGGGAACCGCTGGCAGAGTTTTTCTCCCGTAACAATACCTGGCTGCTGTTACTGCTGATTGTTCTTTATAAGATGGGGGATGCTTTTGCCCTGACGCTCAGTACACCGTTTCTAATCCGGGGAGCCGGATTCGGCCCGGATGAAGTGGGGCTTATTAACAAAACCCTGGGACTGGCTGCCACAATTGTCGGAGCGCTGTACGGCGGTTATCTGATGCAGCGCTGGAGCCTGTTTAAGTCCCTGATGTTTTTCGGGATCCTGCAGGGATTTTCCAACCTCGGCTACTGGGTTTTGACCGTCACTCCCCAAAATATCTATGTCATGGGCAGCGTGGTGTTTATCGAGAATATCTGCGGCGGGATGGGCACAGCGGCCTTTGTCGCTTTGCTGATGACACTCTGTAACCGGTCATTCTCCGCCACACAATTTGCGCTGCTGTCAGCACTGTCTGCTGTCGGCCGTGTCTATACCGGCCCGTTTGCCGGCTGGATGGTGGAAGCCTACGGCTGGAGCTGGTTCTATCTGTTCACCGTGTTTGCCGCAGTTCCGGGATTGCTGCTGCTGTTATTGTGCCGGAAAACACTGCTCTATACCCAGAAAACAGAACAGTTCCTGCCACGGCGGCATTTCCGTAATGGCTACCGGACAGCAATGTCACTGCTCGGTATCACGGCGGTGCTGTTTGCTGCCAGCCTGATCCTGCTGCTGACCGGCGTGTTTGAACTGACTCCGGGCTTTATTCCGGACACGCTGAAAGGCGACCTGTTCATTTACGGCCTGAATATCGGCATTACCGGGCTATTCCTCGGTGGTCTGCTCGATTATTGTGCACTCCGCCGCGATAAACTGGCCTGACTGGTTGTTACGAATATCAGAAAAAATTCAATCAAAAGTTTATAAAGCCGGTTTTAACCGGCTTTTCTTATACTTAAATTTTGATTAACATCACAATTTTTATAATTTATTTCTTAAAATTACATTCAAAACCACAAATACCTCACATCACCCATTTTCCTTTTTGTGCCTTCCTCCTATATTCGCGCTGTTACTTCTGACTTCTTTACTCTTTAACGACAAAATAAACAGCTAATAAATTATGAAAAAAACGACTATTGCAGCCCTGATCGCTGCAACCACCGCGTTTTCTGCGCAGGCTGAATATCAGTGGGGATTTGCTAACGTCAGCATGAACTATCTGGACTGGACCCCGCATACCACTCACAAGAGCGGTAACAGCACGCACAAGGATGACTTTGCGTATCTGGAGCTTGAAGGCGGTGCCGGTTTCAGCTGGGGTGAACTCTATGGTTTCTTCGACCTTGAGAATGCCTTTAACAGTAAAAACGATTCCGATGCCGGTGATAACCAGCGTTACACTTTCAAAACCACGGCGCGTATCTATCTGGGTGATACAGGTTTTAATGCTTACGGCCATGTCTACGGCACCTATTCCCTGCCGGGTAACGGCGGCAACTTCCATGAAGTGAACACCCTGTACGGTATCGGTTATAACACCGATTTCCACGGCTTATGGTTTAAGCCGTTTGCGGCCCTGCACTATGTTGATCAAACGTTTTACAGCGGTAACAACGGTTATGTCCTCGGCTGGGTTGCCGGTTATGACTTTAATCTGTGGGATGAAAAATTCAGTATCACCAACTGGAACGAAATCGAGCTTAACCGTAACGAGCGCTACGGCAATGGCGGACGTGACGGTGTCAATGGTGCGCTTGCCTTATGGTGGACACCGGTTCCGTCGGTAACAACCGGTATTCAGTACCGCTATGCGGATAACAAACTGGGTGAGGATTTTTACCAGCAGGCTGTAGTTTACAGCATAAAATATAACTTCTAGATCATATTCTTTCACTGCGGGGGGCAAAACCCCCCGTATTTTTACCAGGAAACTGTTTCTGAACAAAAAATTTCACCATTACGTCACATAAAGTGTAATAATCGGTGTTTCATCCTTTCGGTATTTCCTTCCCTAATCTAAGCTTAAATATAAATTTGTCTCCTGATTGTTAAAATTGTGATTTTTATTTCACTGTTTCATAAAAACAGGCTCACTTGTGATCCTTTTAACATAAAGAGGCAACAAACCCACCAATCCTATTACATATATTTACACTGATCTTACCTTGCCGTAATATGTGCGGACTGATGAAACGACAAGAGTACTTGAGTACCTTTGTTTTTGGGGTCGTTGGATGAGACTTATGAACTACAAAAAGAGTATTGGGGTAATCTCGCTGCTCGCATCTGTGCTTTTGCTGGGCGGATGCGATATGGCACTGATGAACCCGAAAGGCACTATCGGTGCTGAGCAAAAAACACTGATTTTAACCGCCATTGGTCTGATGCTCATTGTGGTTATTCCGGTCATTATCATGGCAATCGTTTTTGCCCTGCGTTACCGGGAAACCAGAAAAGCAACATACCGTCCTGACTGGGCGCATTCCAACAAAATTGAGCTGGTCGTCTGGACTGTTCCAATCATTATCATTCTGATCCTGGGTACCATTACATGGAAAACCACCCATGAGCTGGATCCGTACAAGCCACTGGTCAGTGACCAGGAGCCGGTAACAATCCAGGTTATCTCAATGGACTGGAAATGGTTATTTATCTATCCGGATCAGGGCATTGCCACTGTAAATGAGATCGCGTTCCCTGTCGGTGTTCCTGTCAATTTCAAAATCACCTCTGATTCTGTGATGAACTCGTTTTTCATCCCGCAGTTAGGCGGTCAGATTTATGCGATGGCAGGTATGCAGACCAAACTGCATCTGATCGCTGAAGAACCGGGCGTGTACAAGGGCATTTCAGCCAGTTACAGCGGCCACGGTTTCTCTGACATGAAATTTACCGCCACCGCCACCCCGACACGCGAAGCTTTCGATGAGTGGGTTGCGAAGGTGAAAGCCTCACCGGACACCCTGAACACCACCGAAGCGTTTGACGCGCTGGCAAAACCGAGTGTGAACAATCCGGTTGTCTATTTCTCAACTGTCAAACCAAACCTGTTTGTGGATACCATTAACAAATTTGGTCACAGCGGCCACGGTGCCGGGAAGACACACGAAGGCGAAAGCCATTCAATGATGAACATGAGCGCAGATGAACACAGCAGCCATATACCTGCTGCTCATGCCGGGAATGAGGGGTAAAGCATGTTCGGAAAATTAACACTGGATGCCATCCCCCTGCATGAACCTATCGTTGTTATTACGGTACTGGGTATCATTCTGGGTGGTGCTGCACTTGTCGGTCTTATCACCTACTTCCGCAAATGGACGTGGTTATGGACTGAATGGTTAACCACAGTTGACCATAAAAAAATCGGTATTATGTACATCATCGTTTCAATGGTGGTGCTTATCCGTGGTTTTGCTGACGCCATTATGATGCGCGCCCAGCAGGCTCTTTCTTCTGCCGGTGAAGCCGGATTCCTGCCGCCTGAACACTACGACCAGATCTTTACCGCTCACGGCGTTATCATGATCTTCTTCGTGGCGACACCGTTTGTTGTCGGCCTGATGAACCTGGTCGTGCCGTTACAGATCGGCGCACGTGACGTTGCCTTCCCGTTCCTGAACTCCCTGAGCTTCTGGTTCTTTGTGGTCGGTGTGATGCTGGTGAATATCTCTCTGGGTATCGGGGAATTCGCACAGACCGGCTGGCTGGCGTATCCGCCGCTGTCGGGGCTGGAGTATAACCCGGGCGTCGGGGTCGATTACTGGCTCTGGAGTCTCCAGATATCCGGTATCGGTACATTACTGACCGGTGTGAACTTCTTCGCGACCATCCTGCGTATGCGCGCACCGGGCATGTCGATGATGAAAATGCCGGTCTTCACCTGGGCGGCATTCTGTACCAACATCCTGATTATCGCTGCATTCCCGATTCTGACTGTCACCTTAACCGGCCTGACATTAGACCGCTACCTGGGCACCCATTTCTTTACCAATGATATGGGCGGCAACATGATGATGTACATCAACCTGGTGTGGGCATGGGGCCACCCGGAAGTGTATATCCTGGTTCTGCCGGTCTTCGGGGTCTTCTCTGAAGTCACTGCAACATTCTCGAAAAAACGTCTGTTCGGCTATACCTCACTGGTATGGGCAACCATCGCGATTACTGTCCTGTCCTTTATCGTGTGGCTGCACCACTTCTTTACCATGGGTTCCGGCGCGAACGTCAACGCCTTCTTCGGTATCGCCACTATGATCATCTCCATTCCGACCGGGGTGAAGATATTCAACTGGCTGTTTACCATGTATCAGGGTCGTATCGAGTTCAAGACCCCGATGCTCTGGACTGTCGGCTTTATTATCACCTTCTCCGTCGGTGGTATGACCGGGGTTCTGCTGGCAGTACCGGGGGCAAACTTTGTCCTGCATAACAGCCTGTTCCTGATTGCACACTTCCATAACGTCATCATCGGCGGTGTGGTCTTCGGGTGCTTCGCCGGTACGGCTTACTGGTTCCCGAAAGCTTTCGGTTTCACTCTGAACGAAAAATGGGGTGTCCGCGCATTCTGGTGCTGGTTCATCGGTTTCTTTGTCGCCTTTATGCCGGTTTACGTCCTGGGCTTCATGGGAATGACCCGCCGTATCAGCCAGAACATTGACCCGACTTTCCACACCATGCTGTTAATCGCAGCGGCCGGCGTGGCTATTATCGGTGTCGGTATTCTGTGCCAGCTCATTCAGTTCTACGTCAGTATCCGTGACCGCAACCAGAACCGCGATGTTACCGGGGATCCGTGGGGCGGCCGTACACTGGAGTGGGCAACCTCTTCACCTCCGCCGTTCTATAACTTTGCTGAAGTGCCGGATGTTCAGTCCCGTGATGAGTGGTGGGATATGAAAGAAAAAGGCACCGCGTATAAACGTCCTGCAAAATATGAAGAAATTCATATGCCGAAAAACACGGCAGCAGGTGTGATTATCGCCGGTTTCAGCCTGATCTTTGGTTTCGCCATGATCTGGCATATCTGGTGGCTCGCGATTGTTGGCTTCGCCGGCATGATTGTCACCTGGATTGCGAAAAGCTTCGATGAAGATGTGGATTACTATGTTCCTGTGGCTGAAGTCGAAAAAATCGAAAACGCCCACTACGAACAACTGAGCAAGGCAGGTGTGGATAATGTCAACTAATACCCTGACTCAACATAACAACACTCATGATGATCATGGGCATCACGATGCAGGCGCGACCAAGGTCTTCGGATTCTGGGTCTACCTGATGAGTGACCTGATTCTGTTTGCGAGTCTGTTCGCCATTTATGTGGTACTGAAAGACGGCACCGCCGGCGGGCCGTCAGGCAAAGAAATCTTTAATTTACAGTTTGTACTGGTGGAAACCTTCCTGCTGTTATTCAGCAGCATCACCTACGGCTTTGCCATGCTGGCAATGAACCGCAATCAGGTGGGTCAGGTTAATCTGTGGTTATTTGTGACGTTCCTGTTCGGCCTCGGCTTTGTGGCGATGGAAATCTATGAATTTCATGAGTTAATCAGCGAAGGTTACGGCCCTGACCGCAGCGGCTTCCTGTCCGGTTTCTTCACCCTGGTGGCAACACACGGTCTTCACGTCACTGCCGGCCTTATCTGGATCATCATCATGATCATCCAGACCAGCCGCCGCGGCCTGACCGAAGTGAATAAAACCCGCCTGAACTGCTTAAGCCTGTTCTGGCACTTCCTGGACGTGGTCTGGATTTGTGTGTTCACCGTTGTTTATCTGTTGGGGGCACTGTAATGAGTCATTCAAATACAGCCGGTACCGGGGCAAGCCACGGTAGTGTGAAAACCTATCTGATCGGCTTTGTATTGTCGGTCATTCTGACAGTCATCCCGTTTTATATGGTGATTGAGGGAACCGCCTCAACATCTGTACTGCTGGCGACTGTTGTGATTACTGCTGTTGTTCAGATCCTTGTTCACCTGGTGTGCTTCCTGCACATGAATACCGCATCTGAAGAGCGCTGGAACCTGATTGCGTTCCTGTTCACGCTCCTCATTATCGGTATCGTGGTCGTGGGTTCACTGTGGATTATGTACAACCTGAACATCAATATGATGGTTGATTAAGAGTTGCCGATATGATGAAGCAATACCTGCAAGTGACAAAACCGGGAATTATTTTCGGAAATTTAATTTCTGTGGTCGGGGGATTCCTGCTCGCCTCCAAAGGCGAGATTGATTA
This sequence comes from Morganella morganii, assembly GCF_019402645.1. Classification (GTDB taxonomy): domain Bacteria; phylum Pseudomonadota; class Gammaproteobacteria; order Enterobacterales; family Enterobacteriaceae; genus Morganella; species Morganella morganii_D. Next base: position 275,852 of record NZ_VKKS01000001.1, on the reverse strand, counting down.
CCCCCTGTTCATTGCGACATTGCTCGGTGTCTCGCTGGTCGTGGCCTCCGGTTGTGTTTTTAACAATTACATCGACCGCGACATCGACTCCGTCATGGAACGCACGAAAAACCGCCCTCTGGTGAGAGGGCTTATTGACCCGAAAATCAGTCTGGTTTATGCCTCTGTGCTGGGTATTGCCGGCATGATTCTGCTGTTAGTGGCAGCCAATGTGGTGGCAATGCTGATTGCTGTTGCCGGCTTTGTGGTTTATGTCGGGGTTTACAGCCTGTACATGAAACGCAAATCGGTCTACGGCACACTGGTCGGCAGCCTGTCCGGTGCCGCGCCGCCGGTTATCGGCTACTGTGCAGTAACCGGCCAGTTTGATACCGGCGCACTGATCCTGCTGTTAATCTTCAGTTTATGGCAGATGCCGCACTCCTACGCGATTGCCATCTTCCGTTTCAAAGATTACCAGGCAGCCAATATCCCTGTACTGCCGGTGATTAAAGGCATTTCTGTGGCAAAAAACCACATTATCCTGTACATCATCGCCTTTATGTTTGCCACACTGATGCTCGCCATCAGCGGGTATGCGGGATATAAATACCTGATTGTCGCAGCAGCAGTCAGTGTCTGGTGGCTGGGCATGGCATTATCGGGCTATAAAACAACAAACGACCGCCTCTGGGCGCGTAAGTTGTTCGTGTTCTCCATTATCGCTATCACATCACTCAGTGTGATGATGTCTGTTGACCCGAGTGTCTCCGGTGATGTTCTGCTGGCCTACAGCCGTTAACACACACTTTCTGTAATAACAAAATGGCAGGGCTCCCCTGCCATTTTGTGTTTAGTAAAAACCACAAATCTCATTAGAATGTGGTGTCTGTCTTTTTGAGGTTATCCCATGAACGATAATAAAATGACCCCGGTTGAGCGTCGTGCAACCTGGGGGTTAGGCTCGGTATTTTCTCTGCGCATGCTCGGCATGTTCATGGTATTACCTGTTATCACCACATTCGGACTCGATTTTAAAGACGCCACCAGCACCCTTATCGGCTTTGCTATTGGTGTCTACGGCCTGACACAGGCTATCTTCCAGATCCCCTTTGGCCTGCTTTCCGATAAAATAGGCCGCAAGCCACTGATTGTGGGCGGGCTGATTATCTTTATGGCAGGCAGTATTGTTGCCGCACTCAGCCACTCCATTTACGGGGTGATTGCCGGACGGGCGCTCCAGGGTGCCGGTGCTATATCCGCCGCTGTTATGGCTCTGTTGTCTGATACCACCCGCGAACAGAACCGCACCAAAGCGATGGCCTTTATCGGGATCAGTATCGGGATCACTTTTGCGGTTGCACTGGTACTCGGCCCGGTACTGGCAGATATCGTCGGTCTGTCCGGTCTGTTCTGGGGAATTGCCCTGCTCGCGTTCCTCGGGATCCTCGTCACCCTGTATGTGGTGCCGGACAATAAAGAGCACCGGCAGAACCGGGAAACTGCCGTGGTAAAAGGCGCCATTAAACAGGTGCTGATGGATAAACAGCTCGCGCGGCTGAATTTCGGGATCCTCGCCCTGCATACCCTGCTGATGGCAACCTTTGTCGCCCTTCCTCTGGTGATGAGTGATGCCGGACTGGCACGGGAATCCCACTGGAAAGCATATCTGTACACTATGCTTATCGCCTTTGTTTCTGTACTGCCATTTATTATTTATGCGGAAAAGTACCGCAAAATGAAGCAGGTTTTTATCAGTTGTGTGGTCATGATGGCACTCGCGGAGATTATGTTTCTGCTGGCAGAAAAAAACCTCTGGCTGCTTTACGGCGGATTACAGATATTCTTTATCGCGTTCAATGTGATGGAAGCGATTCTGCCGTCACTGATCAGTAAAGAAGCCCCGGCAGGCTATAAAGGAACCGCCATGGGGATCTACTCCACCAGCCAGTTTATCGGTGTGGCACTGGGCGGCAGCCTCGGCGGCCTGCTCTACGGCATCAACGGTGCGGTAACGGTTTTCAGTGGCGGTCTGGTACTGACACTTATCTGGCTGACCGTCAGCCTGACACTGCGTCAGCCGCCGTATGTCAGCAGTCTGCGTCTTGAATTACCGGAAAATGACGTGAATAACCCGGATATTACCGCGAAATTACGCGAACAGCCTGGTGTGCGTGATGTGATGATTATTGTGCAGGAACGGGCAGTATATGTGAAAACAGATACCAAACTGTCAAACCGCAAACAACTCGAAGCCGTTTTGCAGCGCTGACAGGAACCGGCAACCGTGCTGATACAGGTTGCCGGATGGATAACACTCAGTCGCGGAAGTTTTTGAACTGGAAAGGCTGACCCAGTTTCCCTTCGCGTACCAGCGCCATTACAGACTGCAAATCATCACGGGATTTGCCGGTCACACGGACTTCTTCTCCCTGGATTTGAGCCTGCACTTTCAGCTTGCTGTCTTTGATCAGCCTGACGATTTTTTTCGCCAGTGCGCTGTCGATCCCCTGTAACAGGGTTGCCTCAACACTGTACAGCTTGCCGCTGTGAACAATCTCATCCGGAACGGTCAGAGACGCGCCGTCAATTCCGCGTTTTGCCAGTTTTTCCCGCATAATATCAACCAGCTGATTAACCTGGAAATCAGATTCACTGGTCATTTTAACACTGTTATTTTTCTCATTGAGCTCAATCGTGGCGGTAATGTTGCGGAAATCCCAGCGATTGGTCACTTCACGCTGTGCGTTTTCCACGGCATTGCGCACTTCATGTAATTCAACTTCAGAAACAATATCAAATGATGGCATCGGAAGACCTCCCTATATTCAACTGACCGGCATGATACCGGGTTTATCAGGCCAACAAAAGCACTATATTTCCCGCTATATTTACTAAGGTGCAAACGGACAAAAAGTGGTACTATTCAGTGATATTGCTCACATCTTTTTCGCTGTCCGGAGTCCTTATGAAAATAACAGTACTGGGTTGCGGCGCAATCGGGAAACTCTGGCTCGCGGCACTGTCAGACAATCATGAGGTGCAGGGATGGCTGCGCATTCCCCGGCCTTACCTGAATGTGAATATTGACACTCTGAACGGAGAGCCGTTTTACGGGCAATTTACCACAAACGATCCTGAATTCCTTGCGCAAACCGAATTATTGCTGGTTTGCCTGAAAGCCTGGCAAACCTCCGAAGCCGTGAATCAGCTGCTGCCGCAGATACCGGAATCCTGTCCGGTATTACTGCTGCACAATGGCATGGGGGTGGCGCGTGAATTGTCCCGCTGCCCGAACCCGCTGCTGACCGGCATCACATCCCACGGTGCATTTGAGGAAAACGGCCTGCTGCACCACAGCCGCCGCGGGCTGACACATATCGGCCCTGTGAATGAGCGCGCCCGTCATTACGGTCATCTGGCAGATATTCTGCATGACGCCCTGCCGGATGTGGCCTGGCATGATGAAATCGATGCGGCCTGCTGGCAAAAACTGGCAGTAAACTGTGTGATTTCCCCGCTGACTGTGATCTATGACTGCAAAAACGGCGAACTAATGTCACATCTGCCGCAAATCCGGGTACTGTGTGATGAAGTTGCTGAAGTGATGCTGCGTGAAGGGATCCACACTGACGGTAATAATATCTATGAATACATTCTTCATGTGGTTGAAAAAACCGCCGATCACAGCTCCTCCATGCGCCGGGATATTCTTTACGGCCGTTATACCGAGATTGATTACATTACCGGCTATCTGCTGCAACGCGCCCGCTATCACGGAATTTTGCTGCCGGAACATATTCACGTCTACAGCCTGGTCAAACAGAAAGAGGAACAAAATGCCCCCTTCAGTTCTCATTTGTCTCGCTGACGGCTGCGAAGAAACCGAAGCCGTCACCACTGCCGATCTGCTGGTTCGTGCCGGTGTGACGGTTACACTCGCCAGTGCCAATGATGACGGCAGTTGCCTGATCACCGGTTCACGCGGGATCCGCATTATGGCAGATATTCCGCTGGTGCGGGTTGCGGATACCCCGTTTGACGCCATTGTGCTGCCGGGTGGACTGAAAGGTGCGGAAAATCTGCGCGACAGCCCGCTGGTGATTGAAAAAATCCGCCGGATGCATTGTGACGGACACATTGTCGCCGCGATTTGCGCGGCACCGTCTGTCATTCTGGTGAGCCACAATCTGTTTCCGCTCGGCAATATGACCGGGTATCCGGCGTCGGAAGATAACATTCCCGCAAAACAGTGGGTCAATCAGCGGGTCTATTTTGATGAGCGCGTTAATCTGCTGACCAGCCAGGGTCCGGCTACTGCCATCGATTTTGCCCTGCGCCTGACAGAGCGCCTGTGCGGACAGGAAACCGCCGCGAAAGTGGCGGCGGAATTGGTGCTGCCACCGGGGATATGGGATTATCAGGACACCCCCTACCGCGCACTGGCAGATAACTGATAAAGACGCCCGGCTGTCTGTGATACCGGGCGTTTTCATATTCACGACACTTGTGGTTCTGGTGTCACCATCATCCGGGTTTTTGGTTTCAGTGAGTAATTCCCGCTTTCAGTGCTGCCCGGGCCACCTAACATCCGGGTTCCCCGCCCACCAGGACTCCGGCAGCACCGGACTCGGCACCGAGAGCAGCACCTCACGCAGTGTCCGGCTGTCCTCCCGGTCATAAGGGGATAGTTTTAGTGCTTTGCGGTATTCCGGATTTTTATTCAGCACCGCGAGTACCGTTTCTCCCCGTTTTCCCAGACCTTCCGGGGTATAGCGGATATCAGACGTCACTTTTATTCTGCCCTTTTCAATTCCTGCCAGAACACTGTTTGCTGTGATCTGTTTAAAATCCGCCAGCGGGCTGCTGATCATCAGAATAACCGCCATCAGTACCAGCAGCGCGGCTTTATTAACCATCTCCAACAGCACTGACCATCCGCTGCGTTTTCATAACAGTGCCACGCTGTACGCCAGCACAAACACCGCCAGTAGCATAGGCAGCCAGACAAGCGAGCCCGGCACCTGCCATGAACTGCGGATAAGGTAATCGGATGTCGTATTCAGCGTGAGTCCCCGGAGGATTGCCATCACGATAACAATAAAACAGACCAGACGGCTTACCGGTACCGGAACCGCACTGTTTTTCATTCTGAAACCCCGTCAGTAATGGATATTGCTGCCGGCCAGCATAGTGTCTGAACCGGCACAACAGTACCCCTTAAACTCTGAAAAAAGACAATAAAAAAACCCCGCTTCTCAGGAAGCGGGGTTAAGAAACAAATTACAGCTGCTGCTCAGGGACGATACACCTTCACATTGATATAGCCCTGCTCTGCCAGATACAGTGCCTGCAGGCGGCTCATCACCCCGCGATCGCAGTAGAGCAGATAGGTGGTCTCCGCCGGTAAATCACCGAACTGTGTGCTGAGCTTGTAGAATGGCAGTGTACGCACTTCCGTCCCCTCAAGTTTCAGCGGATGTGCTTCCTGTTCATCCGGTGAGCGGATATCCAGTACCACGTCCGTGGCAGACAGTTCAGACACCATCTCCACTTCCGTCACCTGCTGCTCACTCTGCTGCGCGATCACACGGATATCCATATTCTGCGCGTTGAGCACCACATCATCCAGAATTGCAAAGTCGAATTTCGCTTCTTCGGCTTCAATTTTTTCTTTAACCGCTTTCACAGTCGGATTTTTCGAGATCACACCACAGAATTCCGGCATGGTGCGGGCAAAATCTTCAGTACCAATCTGACGGGCAAGATTGATAATGGTTTCTTTGTCATGCGAGATCAGCGGACGCAGCACGAGGGTGTCTGTCGCGTTATCGATCATACGCAGGTTAGTCAGCGTCTGGCTGGATACCTGTCCCAGTGCCTCACCGGTCACAATCGCCTGCACGCCGTAGCGTTCTGCGACACGGGATGCCGCACGGACCATCATCCGCTTGAGCACCACGCCCATCTGGCCGTCATCCACTTTTTCCAGGATTTCTGCCACAACCGGTTCAAAGTTCACCGCCACAAAACGGACTTTGTGCGAACTGCCGAAGCGGCTCCACAGGTAATGCGCGACCTGTTTCACACCAATTTCATGTGCAGCACCACCTAAGTTAAAGAAGCAGTAGTGAACACGGCAGCCGCGGCGCATCAGCATATAACTGGACACACCGGAGTCAAATCCGCCGGAGATCAGGGACAACACATCCTCCTGAGTCCCGATCGGGAAACCGCCAATCCCTTCCAGACGGCGCACCACGAGGATCAGTTTGTCATCTTCCACTTCCAGATTCACCGTCACATCCGGATGCGTCAGTTTCACCTTCGCGGACGGAATATGCTGGTTCAGGCCACCGCCGACATACCGTTCCAGCTCAATGGAGCTGAACGGATGCTTACCACGGCGCTTGGCACGGACACAAAAGGTTTTGTTTTCCAGTGACGCGGCATACATATCAAATGTCTGCTCATAGATATTGTGCAGATCGGTAAATGCGCGCTCTTCCACCTGTAAAATATGGTGGATACCGGGAATGCGGGTCAGGCGATCCGCTACACCTTCACCCGACTCTTCTTTCTTCACGCGGACTTCAAGATAGTCCCAGTGACGGACAACCGCCACGTCTTCGGCCAGATCTTTAAGCACATTGCGGATATTACTGGTCAGAATTTTAATAAAGCGCAGGCGGACACTCTGGCTTTTGATGGTAATTTCAGGAAATAATTTAATGATAAACTTCATAACGGTTTACTGGCTATCGGCTTGATTTGCAAAGGACGGAGCAGCCGGTGTCAGGCAGCGGCAATCCCCGTTGATGAAATTGAAAGGCGGCAGTATATCACCATATCTCGATCTGCCCCGTAAAAATCGTAAATGAAGGGCACAATTTTCACTGAAAAGTGTAAACTAGGAATTATTTGCGACATAAATGCAACATCAGTGAAAAACAGACTATGACCAAGAAAACATCTGCCACGAAAACCGATGCACTGAGCTTTGAAGCATCACTTGATGCCCTTGAAGGGATCGTCACCCGTCTGGAAGCGGGTAACCTGCCGCTGGAAGAAGCCCTGGCCGAATTTGAACGCGGCATCGCACTGACCCGCACCAGCCGGAAAACCCTGATGGCAGCCGAACAGCGGGTACAGATCCTGCTTAATGATGATGAAAACGCCCCGCTGAGCGATTTTACACCTGAAAACGACTGACCGCCCGGATCCGGCGGTTCCCTGTGTGAACGAGAATGACCATGTCTGAACAAACTCCCGAAACATTCCGCAACCAACTGACACAGGCCAGAGAACGTGTTGACCACGTCCTTGATGAGATCCTGACCACACTGCCGTTTGCTGCTACTGACATGGGCAAAGCCATGCATTACGGTGCTCTGCTCGGCGGAAAACGCCTGCGCCCGTTTCTGGTGTACGCCACCGGTGAGATGTTTGGCGTCACCGCTGAAAACCTGGATGCCCCGGCGGCAGCCATCGAGTGTATTCACGCTTATTCCCTGATCCATGACGATTTACCGGCCATGGATGACGACACACTGCGCCGCGGCAAACCAACCTGCCACGTCGCTTTCGGTGAAGCGAATGCCATCCTGGCGGGCGATGCCCTGCAAACCCAGGCATTTGCGATCCTCGCCGCACGGCCGATGCCGGATGTCCGCCCGGAAGACCGTCTTGCGATGATCGCCGAGCTGGCGGATGCTGCCGGTCTTGGCGGAATGTGCGGCGGCCAGGCGCTTGATCTGGCAGCTGAAGGAAAAAACATCGGTATTCATGCGCTGGAACAAATACATAACCATAAAACCGGTGCTTTAATCCGTGCTTCCGTCCGCATGGGTGCAATGAGTGCCGGTGAAGCCGGCTATGCCGCATTACCGGCTCTCGACACTTACGCACAGGCTATCGGTCTGGCGTTTCAGGTTCAGGATGACATTCTGGATGTCATCGGTCATACGGATGTGATCGGAAAAAGCCAGGGCAGTGATGCCGCTCACGGAAAGAGCACGTATCCGTCGCTGCTCGGACTGAAAGCGGCTCAGGATAAAGCACAGGCGCTTTATCAGGAATCACTGGCTGCGCTTTCACAGCTTGAAAAACATCATTACAACACAGCAACCCTTCGTGAACTTGCTAATTTTGTGATTGAACGTAACAGCTAATCCGTCCGGACGTTCCGGTATTTTCAGAAACTTTAATAAGAATTAGTGAGCATTACATGAGTATTGATATCGCTAAATATCCGACTTTGGCACTCGTTGAGACGCCTGATGACTTGCGTCTGCTACCGAAAGAGAGTTTACCGAAACTCTGCGATGAACTGCGGCAATATCTGTTAAACAGTGTCAGTCGTTCCAGCGGGCATTTTGCCTCCGGTCTGGGTACGATTGAACTGACAGTGGCACTCCATTATGTCTATCAGACCCCGTTTGATAACCTGATCTGGGATGTCGGCCACCAGGCTTATCCGCATAAAATCCTGACCGGGCGGCGCGACCGTATTGACACTATCCGCCATAAAAACGGACTGCATGCCTTCCCGTGGCGCGAAGAGAGTGAATATGATGTCCTGAGTGTCGGGCATTCCTCCACCTCCATCAGTGCCGGTGTCGGGATGGCGGTTGCTGCTGCCCGCGAGGGACGCAACCGTAAGACAGTCTGTGTGATCGGTGACGGCGCGATTACCGCCGGAATGGCCTTTGAGGCAATGAATCACGGCGGGGATATCAAATCCGACATGCTGGTGATCCTCAATGATAACGAGATGTCCATCTCCGAAAACGTCGGAGCCCTCAATAATCACCTGGCACAGCTGCTCTCCGGCAAACTCTACACCACACTGCGTGAAGGCGGAAAAAAAGTATTCTCCGGCCTGCCGCCTATCAAAGATCTGCTGAAGAAAACCGAAGAGCACATCAAAGGAATGGTGGTACCGAGCACCTTCTTTGAAGAACTGGGCTTTAATTACATCGGTCCGGTGGATGGGCACGATGTGTCAGCCCTGATCCAGACCCTGAAAAATATGCGTGACCTGAAAGGTCCTCAGTTCCTGCATATTATGACGAAAAAAGGGCGCGGTTATGAACCGGCTGAAAAAGATCCGATCAGCTGGCACGCCGTACCGCAGTTTGATCCGTCAACCGGCACACTGCCGAAAAGCAAATCATCCAAACCGACCTTCTCAAAAATTTTCGGTGACTGGTTATGCGAAGAAGCGGAACACGATCCGAAACTGATGGCGATTACCCCTGCCATGCGCGAAGGTTCCGGTATGGTGCGTTTCTCTAAATCCTTCCCGGAGCAGTATTTTGATGTCGCGATTGCTGAACAGCACTCGGTCACCTTTGCGGCAGGACTGGCTATCGGCGGTTACAAACCGGTTGTTGCGATTTACTCCAGCTTCCTGCAACGCGCTTACGACCAGGTGATCCACGATGTCGCGATCCAGAAACTGCCGGTACTGTTTGCTATCGACCGTGCCGGAATTGTCGGTAACGACGGTCCGACACACCAGGGCGCGTTTGATCTCTCCTTCCTGCGCATTCTGCCGAACATGGTGATCATGACCCCGAGTGATGAAAACGAGTGCCGTCAGATGCTGCATACCGGCTATCACTACGGCAAAGGCCCGGTTGCGGTGCGTTATCCGCGCGGCAGTGGCTGTGGTGCCACACTCCAGCCACTGACTCAGATTGAGATCGGTAAAGGTATTGTGCGCCGCGAAGGGGAAAAAACAGCGATTCTGGTCTTCGGCACCCTGCTGGAAGAAGCGCTGAAAGCCGCAGAAAACCTGAACGCCACTGTGGTGGATATGCGTTTTGTCAAACCGCTGGATGAAGCCCTGATCCTGGACATGGCCGCGCGCCATGACACCCTGGTGACGGTCGAGGAAAACGCCGTTATGGGCGGTGCGGGCAGTGGTGTAAACGAATTCCTGATGTCACAGCGTAAGCCGGTGCCGGTGCTCAATATCGGCCTGCCGGACAGCTATGTACCGCAGGGCGACCAGGAAGAAATCCGCAGTGATATGGGCCTGGATGCAGAACATATTCAGAAAACCATTGAAGACTATCTGGCAAAAGCCTGATTATTCCTCCTGAGATAAAAAAACCCTGCATCAGCAGGGTTTTTTTATCTCTTACCAATATCGCCTCTGCCGCTTACTCTGCTGCTGCTTTCACTGCAAAGTGATCGAACCCGCTCAGCGCCGGTTTTACTTCTTCACCTTTACTGAAATAGCGGATGCCGTCACTCTCCGGTTTCATCTGCCCGATACAACAGAAAGGTGCCCCGGTATGTGCCAGTGCCATTTCCAGCGCGCCACGGTTAATTTCCGGAACAGTGAAACACAGCTCATAATCCTCACCACCAGCCAGTGCGCGGGCAAGTGCCTGTTCCGGTGATGAGCAGGCTTTCAGCGCCTCTGACACCGGTAAGTTATCCAGCTCAATCCTGGCGCCGCAACGGCTGGCCTTCAGGATATGGCCGAGATCAGAAATCAGCCCGTCAGAAATATCAATTGCAGAGGATGCAAGGTCACGCAGTGCCTGTCCCTGCAAGATACGCGGCTGCGGCCGCAGATGACGTTTCAGCAGATACTCTTTATGTACCGGATCTTCAGGATGCAATTCACCCAGCAAAATTGCCAGTCCGGCGGCGCTGTCACCCAAAGTACCGGTGACATAGATCCAGTCACCGTTACGGGCACCGGCGCGTTTCATCGCCCGCCCTGCCGGTACCAGACCATGAACAGTCAGGGTCAGGCTCATCGGGCCGCGTGTGGTATCGCCGCCGATTAACTGCATACCATAATAATTCAGCTGTTCAAAAAAGCTGTCACTGAACCCGCCCAGCCACTCTTCGTCAATAGAAGGCAGTGTCAGCGCCAGTGAAACCCAGGCCGGATCCGCGCCGATAGCGGCCAGATCACTTAAATTCACCGCCAGGGACTTCCACGCCAGATCACGGGCAGAGACAGAAGGCAGGAAATGAATACCGGACACCAGGGTATCCGTGCTGACAGCAACCTGCTGTTTTTCCGCCACGGTCATCAGGGCACAATCATCCCCGATACCCAGTTCAACGTCCCGGCGGTAATAGTGCTGCCGGTCAAAAAAACGCCGGATGAGATCAAATTCACCACAAGCCATAATCAGAAATTCCGCTGTCAGATAAAAACAAAAGGCCGGTTAAACCGGCCTCTTTTATATCATGTCATGTATGTCCGTGCATAAAAGTATCCGTTGATTACTTTCTGCGGGCATTTGGCGCGGCTTTATCAAGCACACCATTGACAAATTTGTGGCTCTCTTCCGCGCCGAACACTTTAGCCAGTTCAATCGCTTCGTTGATAACCACTTTGTAAGGGACATCCTCACGGTAGCTTAATTCATACATCGCCAGACGCAGAACTGCTTTTTCCACCTGACCTAACTCCTCCAGCTGGCGGGAGAGGTACGGCGCCATCAGTGCATCAAGGCGCACTGCATTCGTTGCCGCACCGGAGAGCAGCTCACGAAAATAAGCGACATCAACGTCTTTGACATCCTGCTCTGACAGAAATTCTGATTCAACATCCGCAATGTTATTGCCGGATAACTGCCACGAATAAAGCGCCTGAACGGCACATTCACGAGCACGACGACGAGCTGCAGGTTTCACACATATCCCCTTACTAAAATCTAAATTCAGCCTTTGATAGCTTTAATCACGTTGATCATTTCCAGCGCAGTCATTGCGGCTTCCGCCCCTTTGTTACCGGCTTTGGTTCCCGCACGTTCAATGGCCTGTTCAATATTTTCGGTGGTCAGCACCCCGAAAGTGACCGGAATCGCGCTGTTCATTGCAACGGCTGATAACCCTGAGCTGCATTCACCTGACACATATTCAAAATGTGCTGTACCGCCGCGGATAACAGTACCCAAAGCAATGATGGCGTCATATTTTCCGGTGTCCGCCAGGGTTTGCACTGCCAGCGGCAGTTCATAAGCCCCCGGTACCCAGACCGTTGTAATGTTCTCTGAGGAGACCTGACCGATACGCTCAAGCGCATCAACCGCACCGTCTAACAGGCTGTCGTTGATGAAGTTGTTAAAGCGGGCAATTGCGATGGCGATACGCGCACCCGGCGCACTGACAACACCTTTAATGACGTTCATAGCCTTTCCTTCTTACGAGTTTCATACTGCGGGGCGCGGATTTTATCACATTCTTTCCGTCACCGCGCCTGTGTTTTTCAAACTCCGGAATAAAAATTAAATTCCGGTGTAAATTCAGAGGTTAATAAACCGGTATCAGCCGCAGACGGAGATCCGGCCCGACCATCGTGCAGTCGTCAATCCGCAGTTGCGGTGCATCACGCAGATGCGCGAGCGGCGGCAATGTGAAAAGATCCTGTGCATCACTGCCCAGAATTTTCGGCGCCAGATAGAGCACGATTTCATCCGCCAGCCCGGCTTTCAGCAATGCTCCCGCCATATGTGAACCGCATTCTGTCCAGATATGATTAATATTGCGCTTGCCGAGCTGCATCATCAGCAGAACCAGATCCACGCCGCCGCCGTTCTCCGGCAGGATAATTTCCTCAACATCACCCTGCCAGTTATCCGGCTGAGAGACGGTTCGTGCCAGCCAGCAGCTGCCCGGTAACTGTGTGATCCGGTGCTGTGCGGTCACCCGCTGACGACTGTCAGTGATGATTCGTACCGGCTGACGGATATCCGCCTCCGGATAGTTCTGCTGCAACGATGCCGGGAAATCCGCATGACGGACAGTCAGTCCCGGATCATCAGCCAGTACCGTGGCACTGGTGGATAAAATCGCCCCGGCCTGTGCCCGGAACTGCTGAACATCCTGCCGTGCGGCTTTTGAGGTGATCCACCGGCTTTCGCCGTTGGCCAGTGCGGTTTTGCCGTCGATCGACGCGGCCATTTTCAGCTGAATATACGGGAAACCGGTACGCATCCGCTTAAAGAAGCCTTTATTCAGCGCTTCCGCTTCCTGCATCAGTACGCCATGACTGACCTCAATACCTGCTTCGCGCAGTTTAAACAATCCGCGTCCGGCCACCTGCGGATTCGGATCCTGCATGGCCGCCACCACCCGGCTGACCCCGGCATTCACCAGGGCTTCGGCACACGGCGGTGTGCGGCCGTGGTGGCTGCACGGTTCCAGCGTGACATACACGGTGGCACCGCTGGCTTTATCGCCGGCCATACGCAGCGCATGCACTTCCGCATGCGCCTCACCGGCACGCTGGTGGTAACCTTCGCCGACAATTTCGCCGTCGCGGACAATCACACAGCCGACATTCGGGTTCGGTGCGGTGGTAAAACGTCCCAGCGCCGCCAGTTCAAGGGCGCGGGCCATATAAAATTCATCAGAGTGCATCATGTTCAGTCCTGCAGGCGGGCAATTTCCTCGCCGAATTCACGGATATCCTCAAAGCTGCGGTAAACCGACGCAAAGCGGATATACGCAACTTTATCCAGCTTTTTCAGCTCACTCATCACCAGTTCGCCGACAAATTTAGCAGAGACTTCCCGTTCGCCGGTAGCCCGTAACTGCGATTTGATGTGACTGAGAGAGGTTTCTATATCGTCAGAACTGACCGGACGTTTCTCCAGCGCCTTCTGCATACCGCGGCGCAGTTTTTCTTCGTCAAACGGTTCGCGGCTGTCATCACTTTTGACCACACGCGGCATCACCAGTTCGGCAACCTCAAATGTGGTAAAACGTTCGTGGCATTCCAGACACTGGCGGCGGCGGCGGACCTGAGAACCATCACCCACCAGGCGTGAGTCGATGACTTTGGTATCAACGGCAGAGCAAAACGGGCAATGCATAAATTATCCTGCGGGTCAATGAACTGTTGCGGTAGTTTACCCTGTTTACACATAAAAAACACCCTGCATGCTTGCACATACAGGGTGTTTTCTGTTTTTTCGCGGCAGAAATTACGGCAGGATAGATTCCTGATCCGCTCCTTCTTTTTCCACTTTCTGCACAATCAGGTGTTCACGCTTCATACCCAGTTTCAGGGCCAGCGCAGATGCCACGTAGATTGAAGAAATCGTACCGATAGACACACCAATCAGCATGACCAGTGAGAAGCCCCTGAGCATCGCACCGCCGAAGATATAGAGCATCAGAACCACTAACAGAGTGGTTGCCGATGTCATAATGGTACGGCTTAACGTCTGAGTCAGGGAAACGTTCATGATCTCATACGAGGTACCACGGCGGATTTTGCGGAAATTCTCACGGATACGGTCAGATACCACGATACTGTCATTCAGTGAGTAACCGATAACCGACATCAGGGATGCCACAATGGTCAGGTCAATCTCAATATGGAACAGCGACAGTATGCCGAGGGTGATGATAACATCGTGCGCCAGCGCGATGACCGCACCTAACGCCAGACGCCATTCAAACCGCATCGCCACGTAAATCAGGATACAGATTAATGCCGCGATCAGCGCCATGGCCCCGGTCTGAGCCAGTTCAGCCCCCACACTCGGTCCGACGAATTCAATACGCTTAACCACCGCACTTTCATCAATGTCTTTATTAATCACATTGATGACAGTTTTACCCAGTTCCTGACCTGCCACACCTTCTGCCGGCGGCAGACGCACCATGATGTCACGGCTGCTGCCGAAGTTCTGGATCAGAGGATCTTTAAATCCTGCCTGCGCGACGGTATCACGGATTTTATCCAAATCAGCCGGCTGGCTGAAATTCACCTCAATAACGGTCCCGCCGGTGAAATCCAGACCCCAGTTAAAGCCTTTCATGCCGATGATTGCCACAGAGGCAACCAGCAGCAATGCCGAGATGGTAAATGCCACGTTGTCCCAGCGCATAAAGTCATAGACTCTGCGGCCGTGGTTTAATTGTTCAACAGTATAATCCTGTGCCACAACGTGCTCCTTAAATAGACAGCTTATTAATACGTTTACCGCCATACAGCAGGTTCACGATGGCGCGTGTTCCGATAATCGCTGTAAACATGGAGGTTGCCACACCAATGGCTGTCGTAATCGCAAACCCTTTAATCGAACCTGTACCGACCGCGTAAAGAATGACAGCAGTAATCAGTGTGGTTAAGTTTGCGTCGATAATACTTGAGAAGGCACCTTTGTACCCTTCATGGATTGCCTGCTGGACAGAGCGCCCGTTACGCAGTTCCTCTTTGATACGTTCGTTTATCAGTACGTTCGCATCAACCGCAACCGCAAGGGTCAGCACGATCCCCGCAATCCCCGGCATGGTCAGCGTAGCCCCCGGTAACAGTGACATCACCCCGACAATCAGGATAAGGTTCGCCAGTAACGCGCTGCTCGCGATCAGACCGAACTTACGGTAGTAGATCACCATGAAGAGAATTGAGGCCATCAGCCCCCACAGACACGCTTCCAGGCCCTGTTCGATATTCTGCAGACCCAGAGTCGGCCCGATAGTCCGCTCTTCCACAATCTGGATTGGTGCAATCAGAGCACCGGCACGCAGCAGCAGTGATAACTGACGCGCTTCATTGGCATTATCAATCCCGGTGATACGGAAGTTCGAACCTAAACGGGACTGAATATTGGCAATGTTGATAACTTCTTCGTTTTTCTCAAGGATTGAGCGGCCTGCGGCATCTTTACGCCCGCTGTCTTTATACTCGACAAACAGGGTTGCCATAGGCTTATACAGGTTATCCTTGGTAAAATCGGACATGGTGTTACCACCGGCGCTGTCCAGCGAAATGCTGACCTGCGGCTGACCGTACTCATCACTCTGTGACGTGGAGTCAGTGATATGGTCACCGGTCAGAATCACACGTTTGTACAGTGCGACTTTGCGCCCGTCACGGGTGTATTTCACTTCAGTGTCACCCGGGATACGGCCTGCTTCGATAGCAGCAGGGTCAACAGTGCTGTTGACCAGACGGAATTCCAGGGTAGCGGTTGCCCCGAGGATTTCTTTTGCCCGGGCGGTATCCTGGATACCCGGTAGTTCCACCACGATGCGATCCGCACCCTGACGCTGTACCAGCGGCTCGGCAACACCCAGTTGGTTAACACGGTTACGCAGGATAGTGATGTTTTGCATGACGGCGTAGCTGCGCGCTTCGCTTAAGCGCTGGTCGCTCATCACGGCGGTCAGGATATTACCTGAACCATCTTTGAAGACTAAATCACGCAGGCGTTTTGATAACAGCGAGCTGGCTTCGGAACGTGATGCATCATCACGGAAGCGGACTTCCACGCCGTAATCCGCTGATTTGCGGACAGATGCGAACTGAATACTGTTCTCACGCAGCAGGGAACGGATACTGTCGAGGTTCTGCTCCTGCAGTTTACCCAGCGCGGTTTCCATATCCACTTCCATCAGGAAGTGAACACCACCACGCAGGTCGAGGCCCAGTTTCATCGGCTCGCCACCGACGGCAGTCAGCCATTTCGGTGTCGCCGGGGCAAGGTTCAGGGCAACAACATATTGCTCACCTAAGCCTTTCACCAGCTCTTCACGGGCACGTAACTGGATATCAGGATTTGAGAAACGGGCAAGTATCACACCATTTTCCAGTGCGACCGACTTACTCGCGATCTTATCTTGTTCTAAAATGGTTCGGACCTGATCCAGGGTCTGTTCATTGGCGGCGGTTCCCCGCGCGCCAGTGATTTGAACAGCCGGATCCTCACCATACAGGTTTGGAAGCGCATAAAGCAAACCGATGAGGATCGCAGCGATCAGCATCAGATACTTCCACAAAGGATAACGGTTTAACACGGCAGTCCCTTCGGGAAAATCATATACAGGAAGATTACAGCGCCTTCAGCGTACCTTTCGGTAAAACTGCTGCGACGAAATCACGTTTGATGGTTACTTCAGTTGTTTCGTTCAGTTCCAGAACGATGTAGCCGGTGTCAGACACTTTAGCCACACGACCGATCAGACCACCGGTAGTTAACACTTCATCACCTTTGGTAATGGAGTCCATTAATTGCTTGTGTGATTTTGCACGTTTCTGTTGCGGGCGCAGGATCATGAAATAAAAAATCAGCACGAATACGACCAGCATGATAATCAGAGACATCGGGCTGCCCTGAGAAGCGGCCGCACCTGTTGATGCTACTGCGTCAGAAATGAAAAAACTCATCAAACTATCCTCTTGTTATTCACATAATTATCAGGCAGATAAACCTGCCGGTGGTGCATCGCCTATGTTATACACCACCGGGTGATCCCGTTTCGGGGAAATCACTCACTTAACGGCGGAACGGGTTTCCCGATCCGCTGATAAAATTCAGCGGCAAATGCTTCCAGACGGCCTTCTTCAATTGCCTGCCGGATACCCGCCATCAGACGCTGATAGTAGCGCAGATTATGAATGGTATTTAAGCGCGCGCCAAGGATTTCATTACAGCGATCCAAATGATGCAGGTAAGCACGCGTATAATTGCGGCAGGTATAGCAGTCACATTCCGCATCCAGCGGCGATGTGTCTGATTTATACTTCGCATTACGGATTTTTACCACGCCATCCGTCACAAACAGGTGTCCGTTACGGGCATTACGGGTCGGCATCACGCAATCGAACATATCAATACCACGGCGCACACCTTCCACCAGATCTTCCGGTTTTCCCACACCCATTAAATAGCGCGGTTTATCTTCCGGGATCTGCGGACAGACATGCTCCAGAATCCGGTGCATATCCTCTTTCGGCTCGCCGACAGCCAGACCGCCCACAGCGTACCCATCAAATCCGATTTCCACCAGCCCTTTCACAGACACATCACGTAAATCTTCGTAAACACTGCCCTGGATAATACCGAACAGTGCGTTCGGGTTACCCAGTTCATCGAAACGCTCACGGCTGCGTTTTGCCCAGCGCAGTGACATTTCCATGGATTTTTTCGCGTAGTCCCAATCCGCCGGGTATGGCGTGCACTCGTCAAAAATCATTACGATATCAGACCCGAGATCGTACTGGATTTCCATCGATTTTTCAGGACTTAAGAAGATTTTTTCACCGTTGATCGGATTACGGAAATGCACACCTTCTTCTTTGATTTTACGCATCGCCCCCAGGCTGAATACCTGGAAACCGCCGGAGTCAGTCAGAATCGGGCCTTTCCACTGCATAAAATCATGCAGATCGCCGTGCAGCTTCATAATTTCCTGACCGGGACGCAACCACAGATGGAACGTGTTGCCTAATAAGATTTGCGCACCGGTTTCTTTCACTTCTTCCGGTGTCATCCCTTTCACTGTGCCATAAGTCCCCACCGGCATAAATGCAGGGGTTTCAACAACGCCACGATCAAAAATTAAGCGACCACGGCGCGCACGGCCGTCTGTCGTTTGCAGTTCATATTTCACAAAACCTCCGGCATCAGAAAAACAGTCTGATGGTGTTTAATTAGCGGCAGTCAGTCAGCAGTCGCTGAAATCTGCCGGATCAATAATCTGTAGTATATCAGTCGTCGTGACCGACTTTTTCAAATTTCGCCTGCGGGTTGCGGGTAATAAACATCGCATCCCCGTAGCTGAAGAAACGGTAACGCTCACGCACTGCCGCTTCATAAGCCTGCATAGTATGCTGATAACCGGCAAAGGCGGAAACCAGCATAATCAGCGTGGATTCCGGCAGGTGGAAGTTGGTAATCAGCGCATCCGCCACCTGATACTCATATCCCGGATAAATAAAGATTTTGGTATCATCAAAGAACGGAGCAATCAGCGCATCCTGTGCCGCTTTCGCCGCACTTTCAAGGGAACGCACCGACGTTGTGCCGACCGCGACCACTTTATTACCCCGCGCTTTACATGCCAGCACAGCATCGGCCACATTCTGCGGCACTTCCGCATATTCGGAGTGCATGATGTGATCTTCGATGTTATCCACGCGCACCGGCTGGAAAGTACCCGCCCCGACATGCAGGGTGACAAAGGCCATTTCCACACCTTTTTCGCGCAGTGCCGCCAGCAGCGGTTCATCAAAATGTAACCCGGCGGTTGGTGCGGCCACCGCGCCGGGGCGGTCATTATACACGGTCTGGTATAACTCGCGATCCGACTCTTCATCAGGGCGGTCAATATAAGGCGGCAGCGGCATATGACCAATCTGATTGAGAATGGTCAGCACATCACGCTCATCATCAAAACGGATTTCAAACAGAGCATCGTGACGCGCCACCATCGTGGCGTTCACACTCTCATCCTCACCCAGCAGCAGCTCCGCACCCTCTTTCGGTGCTTTGGACGCACGGATATGTGCCAGTACACGGTGCTCATCCAGCATCCGCTCCACCAGCACTTCAATCTTTCCGCCGGAAGCTTTGCGGCCGAACATTCTGGCAGGGATCACGCGGGTATCATTAAATACCAGCAGATCACCGGGATTGAGTTTATTCAGCACATCGGTGAAGATACCGTGGTTCAGTTCACCACTGATACCATCAAGCGATAACAGACGACACTTGCTCCGCTCCGCCTGCGGATAGCGGGCAATCAGTTCGTCCGGCAGTTCAAAAGTAAAATCGGCAACACGCATGAGATTCTCGGTTTCATCTCAAAAAGAAAAACAGGCGCAATAGTCTAGTGCCCCGGTAAGCAGGGCGCAAGAAATAACCCGCCGACGGCGGAATAAAAGGCTGCGGTATTATGAATTTTCTCGCTCATCTCCACCTTGCCTCACTGGCAAACAGCAGTTTTCTCGGCAATCTGATGGCAGATTTTGTCCGCGGCACCCCGGAAGAACAGTACAGCGCACCGGTCGCGGCGGGGATCCGGCTGCACCGGCGCATTGATACCCTGACCGATTCACACCCGCTGGTGCGGGAAGCCCGTCAGCTGTTCCGTCCGGACTACCGCCGCTACGCGCCGATCACGCTGGATGTGGTCTGGGATCATTTCCTTTCCCTGCACTGGTCACAATTTGAACCGGCAGTCTCACTGACCGATTTCACACAACACGTCCGCACGGTGATTGAGCCGCAGCTGGCTTTTACGCCGGAAAAATTTCAGGAACTGAATGAATTTATGTGGCCGCAGCGCTGGTTAATCCGTTATCAGGAGATCCCCTACATCAGACAGGTGCTGGCAGGCATGGCAAAACGGCGCCCGAAACTCGCTGCCCTCAGGGAGACAAATCAGGATTTTACGGATAATTATCAGTCCCTTGAAGACATCTTTTTCCGGTTCTATCCGCAAATGATGAACACCGTGACAACGCCGTTTACAGCTCAGTAACGGTTTTTACGTTCATTCACACAATTAGCACTTGAACTTTACTCAAATAACTCTATCTTATTCGGGTAGCAGATAGAATAATGAACTATTGATAGATAAAACCTATTATATTAATCGGTATTATGAACTTTAATACCGTCCCCGGATTCTTTATTCTGTCTGTTGTTTATCGCCATACTCTATATAATCTTACAGGAGTAAATTATGGTTCTGGTAACCCGTCAAGCCCCCGATTTTACAGCTGCAGCCGTTATGGGTAACGGTGAAATTGTCGAAAACTTCAATCTGAAAAAACACCTGAACGGCCGTTCGGCTGTTATCTTCTTCTGGCCGATGGACTTCACTTTCGTCTGCCCTTCTGAACTGATCGCATTCGATCACCGTTATGAAGAATTCAAAAAACGCGGTGTGGAAGTGATTGGTGTGTCTATGGACTCTGAGTTTGTCCATAACGCATGGCGTAACACGGCTATTGATGCAGGTGGTATCGGCCAGGTTCAGTATCCGATGGTTGCGGATATCAAACACGACATCATGAGAGCTTACGGTGTTGAGCTTCCGGAAGCCGGTGTTGCTCTGCGTGGTTCTTTCCTGGTGGACAAAAACGGTGTTGTCCGTCATCAGGTCATCAACGACCTGCCGCTGGGCCGTAACGTAGACGAGATGCTGCGTATGGTTGACGCACTGCAATTCCACGAAGAACACGGCGATGTGTGCCCTGCACAGTGGGAAAAAGGTCAGGAAGGTATGAATGCATCTCCGAAAGGCGTTGCTGACTTCCTGAAAAAGAACTCCGCTAAACTGTAAGTTCCGGCAGTTAAGAGATACAAAAAACCAGCCTGCGGGCTGGTTTTTTTATGCCTGAATCACAGGCAAAAAATACCCCGCATATGGCGGGGTATTTTTATAAACCGGATTATCAGGCGTGTTTCTGATTCGCTTCCGGTTCAGCGCCCATCAGGCGATCGACCACGATGGAAACAACCAGTACCGCCAGTGACGGTGCAAGCCACGCCAGGTCATATTTAAAGAACGGCAGTGACTCAATCCATGACGGCATATAAGGGCCGAACATTTTAGTGGCTTTCAGCGCGCCCATCGTACCGATAATCAGGCTGACCAGCATTGCCGGCGCAACCACCCTTCCCGGTTTTTTCCAGAAACGCAGTGTGAAGCTCAGTAAGATCAGCACAATACACGGCGGATAAATGGATACCAGTACCGGAATGGAGAATGCGATTAATTTACTCAGCCCCAGGTTTGAAATCACCATGGAAAACGCGCCGAGGATCCACACCAGTGTCCGGTAAGAGATCGGCAGGTAGCGGCTGAAGAATTCCGCACAGGCACAGGTCAGGCCGATTGCTGTTACCATACAGGCAACAAAAATCAGCACTGCAAGGAAGAAGCTGCCGTAGTTACCGAAAGTATACTGGACATATTCATGCAGAATTTCTGCGCCGTCAGCAGGATTAGGGATAATCGAACCGCTGTTTTCGCCTAATTTGAATAATGCCAGATAGACCAGTGTCAGCAGCACACCGGCAATCAGCCCGGCCCACATGGTATAGCGGGTCAGCAGCGAGGAGTTTTCCACCCCGCGCGAACGGGCCGCGTTAACAATGACGATTCCGAATACCATCGCACCGAGGGTATCCATAGTCAGATAACCGTTAATAAACCCGTTGGAGAACGCCATTTCTTTATAATCCGGCGTTGCCATAATGGCGTCACCAGCCGGCCACATTACCGCAGCCACCCCGAGGATAGCC
This sequence comes from Morganella morganii, assembly GCF_019402645.1. Lineage (GTDB taxonomy): Bacteria > Pseudomonadota > Gammaproteobacteria > Enterobacterales > Enterobacteriaceae > Morganella > Morganella morganii_D. The sequence goes on along the minus strand of NZ_VKKS01000001.1, from coordinate 253,842 downwards.
AGTGCCAGCATCTTAACCGGCGCCAGCACATGCCCGACGCTGTCCAGTAATTTGCCCGGATACAGGGAAATACCGATTACACAGGAAAAGTAGATCACGCTGTAAATCAGCAGGGAAATATCAGATTCCCCGCCCACCAGCGGCGCAATCCCGATTTTATAGGAAACGGTGGCTGTACGCGGAGTGGCAAACAGCGGCCCGACGGACAGGTACGCCACAACAGCCAGCAGCAGTCCGGCGTATTTACCGACCGGCGTACTGAGAGCCTCAATACCGCCGCCGACTTTTGCCAGCGCAATGACGGTCAGAACCGGCAAACCAACACCAGTGATCAGAAACCCGGCCGCAGCCGTCCAGACCATTTCCCCGGCCTGAAGACCAACCATCGGGGGAAATATGATATTTCCCGCCCCTACAAACAGCGCAAAGGTCATAAAACCTAAGGCTAAAATATCTCGTGAAGTTAAACGATGCGCCATGTTATTTTTGTCTGCTACTGTTAATTTAATGTTAAAAATTCAATAAAAATATCGGAAATAAAAATCCAACTTCCTGATCTGTCACCGGCGACATCTCCTGCTGTTTTAACAATCTATTAGCACTACGTTATTCATTATAAATTAATAACCATAGTGATTATATTTAGAAAACAGTGATATTTGCCAATAACTCACTGCAAGTAGAACTTTTATAGCGCAGAAAGGCAATAGTCAAAGCAAAAACCAGAACTATATACCGAAGTCTATTTGCAAAGCAGCGATTGCTGTTATGTAAGCTTCAATAAACACTATATGATTTGTTTATATTTTAACCATGTATTTTAAATCTGCTGAAATTAACAGCAGTTTAAAGAAGAAAGCGGCAAAAGCCGCTTTCAATGAGAAGATTTGGCGATAAGCCGGACAGGAATGGTAAAACTGAATTCCGTACCCTGACCGGGTTTGCTGGTAATATCCAGATGGGTATGGTGATGCTGTAAGGCGTGTTTCACTATTGCCAGTCCCAGACCGGAGCCGCCGGTCTGCCGCGAACGGGATTTATCCACACGGTAAAAACGCTCTGTCAGGCGGGACAGATGTTCAGCCGGAATACCCGGCCCGTTATCTTTCACACTGAACACAGCGTTACCGTTACGCAGCGCCCAGCTGACCTCAATCAGTGTGTTTTCCGGTGTGTGATTCACCGCGTTATACACCAGATTCGACATGGCGCTGCGCAGTTCTTCCTCATCCCCGAAAATCTTCAGTTTGTCATCCACCGCAAAGCGGATATCCTGCTCACCCCGGCTGAGGGTAACGGCTTCCTGCTGAAGCATCATCAGCATACCCGGCACATCCACTACCTGATCCAGCCCGCTTTTGACAGCCACTTCTATTTTTGACAGTTGTAAGAGCTGTCTGACCATGCCGTCCATACGGCGGGTTTGCTCCTGCATGGTCAGGATCGCTTTTTTATTCATCGGGTTATCAAAATCCTGATCAGCGAGCATCTCCAGATAACCCTGCAAAACTGTCAGCGGGGTGCGCAGTTCATGACTGACATTGGCAAAGAAATCCCGCCGCGAGTTTTCAAGACGGCGTTTTTCCGTCACGTCACGGGCAACCATCAGCAACTGCCCTTCTGAATACGGCATAATGCGCAATTCCATCATGCTGCCGTTATTCAGTTCCAGCGTCAGTGGCAGAGTATAATCCCTCTGGGTCAGATAACGGCTGAAATCCGGGTAACGCAGAAGGTTAAATATGTGCTGCCCGTTATCATCAGGCCAGCGGAAACCCAGAAGATGCTGAGCATGTTTATTACACCAGAAAATATTGCCGTCTTCTGTCATCATCACCACGGCATCCGGCAGGGATTCCGCTCCGCTGCGAAAACGTTTGATCAGTGTGGCGAGTTCACGGCGGCGCTTGCGGTTGCGCTGCTGAAGCTGGTAGATACCATAGAAAATCGGTTCCCAGCTGCTTCGGCCGGGCGGCGGCAGCATACTGCGATCCAGCCACAGCCAGTCAGACAGTTTCAGTAAGTTGTAGCTGTGCCAGACGGCAGCGGCAAACAAAGCACCGGCAAGAAACCAGCCGGTATAGCCGAAAAAAAGTGACAAAAAGAGTGCCGGCAGGCAGAAACCCAGTAATTCCAGTACAATTTTTTTCCACGAAAGACGCTCAAGCACGCGCGATCCTCTTGCGGTTTATCATTATCATCGGTAACGGACGGAGAAGCGGTAACCCGTTCCCCGGACTGTCTGTATCATTTTATCGTGTCCGTCCGCTTCCAGCGCTTTGCGCAGGCGGCGGATATGCACATCCACCGTGCGATCCTCAACATAGACGTTCTCGCCCCAGACATAATTGAGTAACTGTTCGCGGCTGTAAACCCGCTCCGGATGGGTCATAAAAAAATGCAGCAGTTTGAACTCTGTCGGTCCCATTTCCAGCGGATTCTCATTACTGGTCACGCGGTGGGACGCCGGATCGAGTGTCAGGCCGTTCATGGCGATAAGATCATCCGCCGCCATCGGGGAGATGCGCCGCAAAATAGCTTTAACACGGGCCACTAATTCTTTCGGTGAGAAGGGTTTAGTCAGATAATCATCCGCGCCGGTTTCCAGACCTTTGACACGGTCTTCCTCTTCACCGCGCGCCGTCAGCATCATCACCGGAATTTCCCGCAGCTGACTGTCCCGTTTCATATATTTGATAACCTGAATACCGGAACCACCCGGAATCATCCAGTCCAGCAGGACAAGATCAGGGAAAGGCTCAACCAGCCGGGCAATGGCCGCATCATAATCATCGGCCTCGATAGGCTGATAGCCATTCTGCTCCAGTACAAAACAGACCATTTCACGGATAGGTGCTTCATCTTCAACGACTAAAATTCGTCTTGCCATGGCGTTCCCTGTTTACCGTTAATTTCATTTCATCAGACAGTGCCGCGATTATGCGTCACTTTTGTGACAGATTTATGAATATCAGCCGATACCTCAGTCTGCACCGCAAAGATAATGTCATTAAACTGACATACTACATATAAAATGCGTATCAGATCGTAAAATACTGGATATTTATCCAATATTTATTTTTACCACCTGATTTCCGTTATACTCTGTTTTCAGTAAACCGCCTAACATAATGCGCGGTCAGTTCTCCCGGCAGGAATAACCGTATTTATGAAAATCATACACACATCAGACTGGCACCTCGGACAGTATTTTTACACTAAAAACCGGTTACAGGAACATCTGCAGTTTTCAGACTGGCTGATCAACCTGATAAAAGAACAACAGGCAGATGCCCTGATTATTGCCGGAGATGTGTTTGATACCGCATCACCGCCGAGTTACGCCCGTGAGTTGTATAACCGTTTTGTTGCACAACTGCAGCAGACAGGCTGTCATCTGATTGTGCTTGCCGGTAACCATGATGCTGTCGCCACGCTGAATGAATCCCGTGAACTGATGGCCTGTCTGAATGTGGATGTAATTGCCCGGCCGGAACCGGCGCGGGAGCTGATCGTGCTTTATAATAAGCAGAATCAGCCCGGCGCTATTGTCTGTGCTGTGCCGTTTCTGCGGCCGCGGGATATTCTGGAAAGTCAGGCCGGACAATCCGAAGCAGAGAAACAGCAAGCACTGCTGACCGCCATACAGACACATTACCAGTCTCTTTATGACAGAGCAGTTGCAAAACGGGCTGAGATGAACGCGGAGATCCCGGTCATTATGACAGGTCACCTGACCACCGTGGGTGCAAAAACATCAGAGTCTGTCCGCGATATTTATATCGGCACACTGGATGCTTTCCCGGCCGGTGCTTTTCCGCCTGCGGATTATATTGCCCTCGGGCATATTCACCGCGCACAATCCATCGGCGACAGCGGCACCATCCGTTACAGCGGTTCCCCTGTCCCGCTCAGTTTTGATGAATCCGTGCAGGAAAAAAGTGTCTTCCTGCTGACCCTGGATAATAGCAGCATAACGGCGATTGATGCGGTGCCTGTTCCCTGTTTTCAGCCGATGGTCTGTCTGAAAGGCGACCTGAGCGCTGTCAGTCAGGCACTTGAACAGTTCCCGCCCCGTGATGAACACACACAGCCGGTCTGGCTGGATATCGAAATAGCCGGGCGGGATTATCTGCCGGATATTCAGAAACGTATTCAGACACTGACAGAACCGCTGGCCGCTGAAGTGCTCCTGCTGCGGCGTGAGCGCAGACAGATAACCGCAGACAACAGCGAAGCCCTGCGCGAAACCCTGAATGAACTGACACCGGATGATGTTTTTGCCCGCCGTCTGGCACTCAGTGATACTGAAGAAGAGGACATTCCGCGTCTCACTACGCTTTTCCGCCGGATTTGTGAGCAGGTTCGTGACCTGGCTGAGAGTGACAACGGTACAATCAGTGCAGATATCAGCGGAAAGAATAGTTCCCGCACGAACAGCCGGAAAGGAAAAAGTGAATGAAAATCCTGACATTACGGTTTAAAAATATCAATTCACTTCAGGGCGAATGGAAGATTGATTTTACGGCGGAGCCCTTTGCCGGAAACGGACTGTTTGCCATTACAGGCCCGACCGGTGCCGGGAAAACCACCCTGCTGGATGCCATCTGTCTCGCACTGTATCACCGGACGCCCAGAGTAAAAACGTCCGGTACACAGAATGATGTAATGACCCGCCATACCGCAGAATGTCTGGCAGAAGTCGAATTTTCTGTAAAAGATAAAGCTTACCGGGTCTTCTGGAGCCAACGCAGAGCAAGAAACAGTGCAGAGGGTAACCTTCAGGCACCAAAAGCAGAATTAGCAGAGTGCAGCAGCGGAAAAATTCTGGCAGATAAACCCTCTCAGGTTCTTGATATGGTCATTCAGCTGACAGGTCTGGATTTTGCCCGTTTTACCCGTTCTGTCCTGTTATCACAGGGAAATTTTGCCGCCTTTCTGAATGCGGATGATAATGAACGGGCAGATTTGCTGGAAGAACTGACCGGCACGGAAATTTACCGGCTGATTTCCCGTCAGGTTTATGAAGAATACAAAGCCGCACAACAGGCACTGTCTCTGCTGGAAGCTCAAACCGGCGCTATCCGTCTGATGACAGACGATGAACGCCTTGTGTGTCAGACAGAACTGACCACCCTGCAGACAGATGAACAAAGTCAGCTTATCCGCCGGACACAATTACAGACGGCGCTGCAATGGTGGCAGCACCGCGACACACTGAATACAGAAACAGAACGGCGGCAGCAGCAGTATGCGGAGATTTTACAGCAGATACAGGATGTACAACCGCAGCTTGACCGGCTTGCCCGCGCCAAACCGGCGGAAAAACTGCGTCCGGCAAAAGAGGCTGTGCAGAACAGCGCTTCATTAAATGCACAGTTAACCGCCCGTATGCAGGAGCTGGCGCAAACAACAGAGAGTACCACCCGTTCACTGCAACCACTGACCGGTCAGTGTGAAGAACAACAACAGTTACTCTCCGGACTGAAACAACAGTATCAGCAACTGGAAACACTGGCAGAGAACGAAATCAGACCACTGGATAACCGGTTACAGCTGCTGAACAGTCAGTCTGATACGCTGAAACAGCAATATCAGACACAGTTGCAGGAGCAGCAGGCACTACAGATCCGGGCGGCGCAGCTTCAGCAACAGCTGACGCAAACCCGTGATATCTATACGCGCAGCACACAATTCAGGCAGGAGAATGCTCAGAAAGCACAGCTTCCGTCCGCTATTGTTCAGTGGCGGCATGAACTTAATACCCGGCAGGAATACAGTTCTCAGGTTTCCGCACTGACAGAACAACAGCAGGCCGGGGAGAGTCAGCAACAATCACTGACTGCAGCACATACAGAAATCACAGAGAAACTGACAGCCCGTAATCAGTCTGTTCTGCCACTGAGAACAGAACTGAACGCCTTACAAACCACATTACAGCATGCACGGCAAACAGAACCGGATCAGTTGTTAATCATACAACTGCAACAGACGGGTGAAAAACGCGGATTACTGCAAAAACTGGCATCCCTGGCACCGGAAATCACCCTGCTGACCCGCAACCGGGAAAATCTGCTGCAACAGCAACGGGTATCTCAGGAAGAAATAAAGACTCTGACAGATTGGTGCACACAACAGGAACCGGTTCTGGCTGACCAGCAGACACATCTGCGTGACCTGACAGCCCGTTATCAGCTGGAGCAAACCATTGTCCGGCTGGAGACGGAGCGTCAGCGTTTGCAGGCCGGAGAGCCTTGTCCGTTGTGCGGCAGTACGGATCACCCGGCTGTCACGGACTATCAGCAGGTGACACCGGATGAAACCGCACAGCGGCTGGAAGCACTGACACAAACTATCCGGGAAGCGGAGAAAACACTGGCAGCAAAGCAATCTCAGCAGGCCTTTACCCGCACACAGTATGAAAAACTGAACAGTACATTGCAGGAAACCGGAAATACGCTCGCGGCACATACCTTACAGTGGCAGAAAATCTGTCTTGAGGGCGGATTTGAGTCCCTGAAGGATTCTCCGGAATCACTGAATGACATCATTCAGCATTATGACGGGCTGTATCAGCAACAACAACAGGCTCAGGAAGCCCGCCGCATCCTGGAAACACAGATATTAAAACAACAGAACCGGTTACAGGCTGAAGAGGCAGCGTGTGAGCTGCTGTCCCAAACATTACAGCGCAACCGCCAGGAACAGCAATTTCTGGTGCAACAGCAGACAGAACGGGAAGCCCGTCTGACACAACTTCAGCAACAGCAACAGACACTGGATGCATCTCTGACACAAACAATGGCCGCCTTTGGTTACACCATTCCCTCACCGGCAAAAACAGCTGCATGGCTGGCACAGCGTCAGCAGGAAAGTGATCAGTTCGCCGCAAATGAACAGCAAATACAGCAAAGTGTACAACAACTCACGGAACTGACCACACAGCAGCAAAACCTGGAAACACAGCAGGCAAAACTGACCGCACAACTGACAGAACATTCCGCCGCACTGACCATACTGCAACAACAGCACAAAACTGTCACAGAGCAACGGCGGGCACTGTTCGGTGATAAAAATATCAGTACTGAATTACAAAAACTGCTTCATCAGCAACAGGAAACCGAAAGCAGCCTGAAAGCCCTGACACAACAGCACGACAACCTGCAACAACATCTTGCCGGGCTCAGGGGAGAAGAAAAACGACTGCAACAGCAGATACTGGATGCTCAGGCACAACACCACCAGAATCAGCAGATTTTTCAGCAGCAGCTGGCAGAAAGCCCGTTTGCCGGCGAAGCGGATTTCCTCGCCGCTCTTCTCTGTGAAGAGGAACATCAGCAGTTACAAACCCTGGAAACGGAGCTTAACCAGACGCAGCTGAAAACCGCCACCAGCCTCGGGGACGCCAAAACCGCACTGGAGCAGCATTTGTCCGCACAACCGGAACCGTTCCGCGAATTACCCCGTCCGCAACTGGCAGATGAGCACACTGCTGCCTCACAGCAACTGCGGGAACTGAGCAGCCGTCAGGGGGAACTGCGCGGACGGCTGACTGCGGATGATAATCTGCGGATACAGCAACGCGATTTACTGGAGCAGATTACCCGGCATCAGCGGGACGTCACTGACCGCAGCCGCCTCAATCTGCTGATAGGTTCTGCCGATGGTGCCAAATTCAGCCGCTTTGCTCAGGGACTGACACTGGATTATCTGATTCATCTGGCTAACCGGCGGCTGGAAAAACTGCATGGCCGCTATGTATTACAGCGCAAAACCGCTGACAGCCTGGAACTGCAAATCACCGATACCTGGCAGGCAGACACTCAGCGCGATACTAAAACCCTCTCCGGCGGGGAAACGTTTCTGGTCAGTCTGGCACTGGCGCTGGCGCTGTCTGATCTCGTCAGTCATAAAACGCAGATTGAATCGCTGTTCCTTGATGAGGGCTTCGGCACACTGGATCAGGAAACACTGGATATCGCGCTGGACGCACTCGATAACCTGAACGCATCCGGGAAAACAATCGGGGTTATCAGCCACATTGAGGCCATGAAAGAGCGGATTGCGGTACAGATCTCTGTCAGAAAAATGAACGGACTCGGAATCAGTAAATTGTCACCGGAATATCGTGTTACGCCAGCGTGATATTTTCACGCTATGAGTGGTTGTTGATTAATTCAATGATATTTATTGAAAATTTTTCTGTTGGCCGAATTTTTTGAAACATAAGGTTAAATATTTTCGGTATGTTTTTTGATTCATTGCTTATATGCTGTTCATCATGAACTGAAGAGAGCGCGGAAACCGGTTTTTCCGACAAAAAATTTAACGGAGAGTAACATGTCTAATTCATTTATCGAGTTAATTAAAAAACGCAGAACAATTTATAGCCTTGGTAATAATCTGCCTGTTTCTCAGGATCGTATCGCTGCTCTCATCAAAGAAGCCGTGAAACACAGCCCGACTGCCTTTAACTCTCAATCATCACGTGCCGTGGTGCTGTTTGGTGAGAACCACAAAAAACTGTGGAATATTGTGAAAGACGCACTGCGCGCCATTGTACCGGCAGATGCATTTGCCGCGACCGAAAGCAAAATTGATAATGCATTCCTGTCCGGTGCCGGTACTGTACTGTTCTTTGAAGATCAGTCTGTTGTAAAAGGCTTACAGGAACAATTCGCGCTGTATGCGGATAACTTCCCGGTCTGGTCTGAACAGGCCAGCGGTATCGCACAGTTTGCAGTCTGGACTGCACTGTCTGAAGAGAATATCGGCGCATCTCTGCAACACTACAATCCGGTGATTGATGAGCAGGTCAGCAAAGCCTGGAATATCCCTGCTGACTGGAAACTGCGCGCGCAGTTAGTTTTCGGCTCCATTGAACAGGAAGCCGGTGAAAAAGCCTTTATCGATGATGAAAGCCGCTTCAGAATCTTCAATTAATCTTCCGGACTCAGCAACACATTAACTGCTCCTGTTCCCGGACGCATCAGGCGCTTTACCTGTCATAAAGCGCCGTTATTACCTTCTGTTATCGTGTTAAAATATGCCTTGCCCGCCCTGTGCGGGCTTTTTTATCAGATTTTCGGCCACAACCAGGCTGCCCCGCGGACACCACTTGAATCCCCGTGAACCGCTTTGCGGATCGGCGTATCACACTCACCGCCGAAAACACGGGAACGCATCAGTGACGGTACGGTCTGATACAGGCGATCGACATTACTCATCCCGCCGCCCAGCACAATCACATCCGGATCCAGCATGTTCACCACCTGCCCGAGCGCTTTTGCCAGCCGCTGCTCATAATTCACCATCACCTGTTCAGCAGGTAAATCGCCCTGCGACAAACGACGGATGATCTCCGCACCTTTACAGACCTCGCCGGTCAGCGCCGTATAATCAGCCATAAAACCGGTACCGGAGATAAACAATTCGGTACAGCCCTGCTTACCGCAATAACAATCCGCCATACCTTTAAACAACCGGTCAGCTTCATCCTGCCACGGCAGCGGATTATGCCCCCACTCTCCGGCCACACCGTTTCCGCCGCAGTGAACCTGTCCGTTCAGAGCGATCCCCGCGCCACAGCCGGTGCCGATAATCACCGCGAAAACCACCGGAAACCCGGCACCCGCACCATCAACCGCTTCTGAAACTGCCAGGCAGTTTGCATCATTCGCCACCCGGACTTTCCGTTGCAGCAATGTACTGAGATCCGCATCAAACGGCTGACTGTTCAGCCAGACAGAATTGGCATTTTTTACCCGCCCGGTAACCGGTGACAGTGTTCCCGGGATCCCCACGCCCACCGTGCCGGTCTCTCCGGTAGCGGTTTCTGCATCATGCACCAGCCCGGCAATCGCCTGTAATGTCTGCTGATAATCAAAACGCGGCGTATCCGTCCGTTTGCGGAATAATTCCTGCCCCTCAGTGCTGAGTGCAATCACTTCAATTTTGGTGCCGCCCAAATCAATACCGATCCGCATACTATCCCCTTCTGCTGTGGATTTACGCTCTGCTTTCATGCCTCTGATAATGCAGGGCGGCGGCCTGACAATCAAGTTTCCGCGCGAAGGCATTAGAGCAACGTGGTAAGATCCGTTATCATAGCGGGATGTAATTCTCACCGCGCAATGACCGCGCATCATAAAACAGGACTGTCCGATGTGGTTTAAAAATATACTCGTTTACCGCCTTAGCTCGCCGTTTCCGCTGTCTGCCGATGAGCTGGAAAAACAGCTGGAGCACATGGCATTCACGCCGTGCGGCAGTCAGGATATGATGAAAACCGGCTGGGTTTCACCAATGGGTTCCCGGGGCGATGCACTGACACACACCGCCGGTAAACAGATCCTTATCTGTGCCAAAAAAGAAGAAAAAATGCTGCCATCGCCGGTGATTAAACAGGAATTACAGGCAAAAATTGAAAAACTGGAGCATGAACAGCACCGTAAACTGAAAAAAACCGAAAAAGACTCCCTGAAAGACGAAGTAGTTCACACGCTGCTGCCCCGTGCTTTCAGCCGTTTCAGCCAGACAGCCATCTGGATTGATGCGGAACACGGCCTGATTATCGTCGATGCAGCCAGCGCCAAGCGGGCAGAAGATAACCTTGCTCTGCTGCGTAAAACACTCGGCTCACTGCCGGTGATCCCGCTGACCACCAAAGACCCGATTGAACTGACACTGACCGAATGGGTACGTTCCGGAGACTTACCGGCCGGTTTTGCCCTGATGGATGAGGCCGAACTAAAAGCGATACTGGAAGAAGGCGGTGTCATCCGCTGCAAAAAACAGGATTTGGTGTCGGATGAAATCGCCACCTGTATTGAAGCCGGAAAATGCGTCACCAAACTGGCTCTGGACTGGGAAGAACGTATTCAGTTCCTGATATCTGATGACGGCTACTTTAAACGCCTGAAATACAGTGATGATTTAAAAGACAAAAATGAAGATATTGACCGTGAGGATTTTGCCCGGCGGTTTGATGCTGATTTTGTTCTGATGACCGGCGAACTGAGTGCGCTGATCAGCAACACCATTGCCGCTCTCGGCGGTGAAGCGGAACACTGAAAAAAAGATCTGCGGGAAGCCCGGTAACAGGCTTCCGCGGATACCCGCTGTTATGCCCACGGCAGCGGGGCCTTTTCATCGTTGCCGTGCTCACCGTAATAAAGTGACGGCAGAAAACGGGACAGATAGGTAAACTCGTTATAACAGTGCTTCATCAGCCCGAAACCAATCTCATCCGGCAGTTCCGCCAGTGAAGCCCCGAGTAAAAACCGGCTGCGTAATACACATCCGAACGCCGTATCATAGGTGATATGCAGCATTTTTCCGTCGATCGGATAACCCGACGTGTCTGTTTTCACATCATCCCCGAACCCGATATGGGCGCAGATGGCACCGGAAATCTGATTATTCTGCCGCGCGGCAGCCAGCTTATCCGCATCAAAAAAATCCTGTGCATCATTAAATTTCAGTGTCGCACCGACCGGCGGGATCGGCCCGAGAGATTCAACAGCGCGGATTGTCGCCCCAATGTAACTTTCCCCTTTCTTCCGGACAGAATCCCAGCCGAGGTGTGCCACATGGTCATGCGGGTGCCACCAGCGGATATGCTGTGTAGTTTCAAAAAACGTAAACCACCACTCCAGCATCCGGCCTTTACAGCCATACAGATCGGTTCTGACAGACACCGTCAGCAGCCCTTCTTCGCTGCGTTCCAGCCCCATTTCCATCCTCAGCGGTTCAGGGGATAATAACTGATTAATATCACTCAGTGCCCATGGTAAGTTTTCTTTTTTCGCTGACATATCGTATACTCCATAATTAAGAAACGAATTTCGTTTCCCAATAAATATTGCCCCGCAACGGGCATTTGTCAATTGAGGATCGCACGTATGGCTAATAATGAATCTGCTGCAGAACACCGCGGACGGGGACGCCCGGTTGTCCCGGAAAAAGAGTTGATCGCAAAAATCCGTGATGCATCGCTCAGCCTGTTGTTATCACAGGGGTATTCCGCCATGACGATGGATGCAGTGGCAAAGCAGGCGGCTGTATCCAAAAAGACGCTGTATCGGTTTGTTGAAAACCGGGAAGATCTGGCGGAACAAATAGTGCGCGGCTGGACAGATTCCTTTGTGCCGCTGTTTATGCAGGATGCAAAGAATAAAGATGATTTTTATCAGCTTCTTGAAAATAACCTGACCATCATGAGCCATAAGGTACTCAGTGCTGAGGCAGCAGGATTATTTTGTTTGCTGAGCAGTGAATTTCCCGGCAGGGAGCTATTACTGACCCGCTATCAGGCGGGGGGGATTGAGCGCGGACGCGCACTGCTGGCGGAATGGCTGTCCCGCCATCAGGCATTTCTGCCTATGCCGGATGCGGCACAAACCAGTGATTTGCTGTTATCAATGGTGATGGCAGAGCCGCTGCGCCGGATTGCCCTGAAACTGGCACCACCGGCGCCGGATTACCCGGTACAGGCACGGATCCGTGCTGCTGTGGCATTACTGAAACGCTGACAGGCACCGGCAGATAACCGGTGCCCGGAAACAGCATTATTTCTGTATCAGGTAGCGGATTGTCGGTCCGTCCTGCTGGATGGACAACACGGTGTAACCGTGGTTTTTGGCATCCTGCGGGATATTATTAATGGATTGCGGGCAATCGCTCACCACTTCAAGGATCTCCCCGGATTTCAGTGACGGCATGGCTTCAAGGGTCGCCACTGCCGGATACGGGCACGGCTCGCCGACCATATCCAGCCGGTAATCCGGCACAATTGTTGTGCTATCAGTATTCATGGTGTACTCCTTAATGGGCGGCAGAGGTGACAGCGTCAGCCTGATTTTTCCGGCGGAAGAAACTCTTCTCCCACATCAGTAACAGGATAAAAGCGAAGGCGAGTAATCCGTAAGTGACCAGCAGGCCGCCAACCGGCCCGAAAGTATCCAGCAGATTCACTTTGTCATAGTCAGTCGCCAGCCACGGAGCCACAGAATCCCAGTAATAGGCCAGAATCGTTGCACCGATAATATTCCCCAGCCCGACCCACCAAAAGTGTACCTGACCTTCCACGGCACGGTACATCCAGCCGGTTTCACAACCCCCCGCCAGAACAATACCGAAGCCGAACAGCAGTCCGCCGATCACAGCGTTAGGACCTGCCCAGAAGATTTTCGGCTGTACGCCCAGTTGCACATAGCTATAGATCCCGATGGCACTGACCGCCATGCCGAGGATAATCGCTTTGGCCATCTGGGTACGGCCGGTGATCCAGACATCGCGGAACGCGGAGGTAAAGCAGATTTGCGCCCGTTCAATCAGCAGACCAAACCCGATACCAAACAGCATCGCCATGCCCAGTTTCGGGGATTTAAACAGCGTGAACAGAGACCAGGTGACACACAGCAGGAAAATCAGCATACCGAGACGAAAACGGCGTTTCGCCCTCTGCAAATCCTGTGTCAGCGGTGATGCTTTGCTGACTTTTTGCAGTTTGACCGGAATGCGGAACATCGGCAGCAGAGTAAATTTCGCGCCGAAGTAAGAGCCTGCGGCAGTTGCCAGTGCGAAGAACCAGGCATGCAGGGAGAATTGCGGGATACCGGTAAAGAAGGCTGCCAGGTTACACCCCATCGCAAGACGCGCCCCGAAACCGGCAATAATGCCGCCGATAACGGCCTGCCAGATACGGATTTTGTGTTGCGGAAGGCGGATTTTGACGTTGTTAGCCCATAAGGCAGCGGCAATACAACCGGCAAACATGCCGATAATCATCATGCCGTCGATACGATCCAGGGGCGAGCCCTGCAAACCGATCACCTTAAAATACCCCCAGTTTTCCGGTTGAGCGCCGAACAGTTGCAGAATGTGTCCGCCCCAGCGCGTAAACTCTCCGGTGACCGCCCAGAATGTGCCTGTTAATCCGAAATAGTATGCGGATAAGATGCCGGCGGCGATCACTGCGGGCAACGGCTGCCAGAACCTGACAAGATACGTTGATTTAAATGTAGACCAGTTCATTTTTTTACCAAAAAAATCCCGACAGCGTCGGGAATCGATGTCGGAGTACGTATGTACCAGTAGGATCTTTATATGCAGATCCACCGGAGAATCATACTCCTGTTAAGATAATTCGCTTATTAATATTTTCAAACCGCTGACACATCCCTGTCCGCCCGGATCGCGCCATCCCCGGCGCTTTACGCTTTCCTTTTTTGCCGGTTAGTCCCTTATGTACTTCAACTCAGAAAAAACAGAAAAATGAATCTGTTAAATCATTCGTTTCACAGGAAGGCGGCAAAGAAAAATCCCCGGGGAGCATACATCAGTATGTGACCCGGGGATTTTGATGCAGCCAACGCGTCTGTGGAGCGAAGGATGACAGAGATTCAGCAGATGCGGGGAAGAGGCTCATTGTACGGAAGATCCAGCAGCCTGGAGGCGCCGAAAATCCCCTGTACTTTCACCTGCTTTGCTTCTGTTACCTGCCCGATGGTACAGGCATCCTGCCCGAGCGGGCTGCTGTGAAGAGCGGCCAACACGGCTGCTTCTGCTTCCGGAGCCGTGACAATCACAACCTTGCCTTCATTGGCAAAATTGAGTGCTTCCAGCCCCAGCAGTTCACATATACCTCGCACTGCGGTTTTCAGCGGCAGTTTCTGCTCTTCAATATTCATGCCGCACCGCGAAGCATCGGCAAATTCATGCAGGATAGCCGTCACGCCACCCCGGGTGGCATCACGGACAGCTCTGATACCGTCGATCGCCCGCAGAGGTGCGAGCATCGGTTCCAGTACAGCACAATCACTTCGCAGATCCGCATCCAGCCCGAGGTTTTCGCGCAGATTAAGGATAGCCGCGCCGTGGTCGCCCAGTGTGCCACTGACAATAATTTTATCTCCCGGACGGCATTGTGCCGCCGCCCAGTTCAGCTGATGCGGGATCACGCCGATACCGGCAGTATTGATAAACACTTTGTCTGCCGCTCCGCGCGGCACCACTTTGGTGTCACCGGTCACAATCTGAATACCGTTGGCTTTTGCGGTTTCCGCCATGCTGCTGACCAGCAAAGAGAGGGTCTCAAACGACAGCCCTTCCTCAAGGATAAATCCGCAGGAGAGGTAGCGCGGGACAGCACCGCCGACAGACAGATCATTTGCTGTACCGCATACTGCCAGTTTGCCGATATTACCGCCGGGAAAAATAACCGGATCAATCACATAACTGTCGGTACTGAACGCCAGGCGATCCCCCATGGCCTGTAATTCCGCCAGCGGGATCCGCGCCTGATCTTCTTTTTCATCCAGATACGGGTTGGAAAATGCCTGCAAAAAAAGAGAATCGATCAGTTGCTGCATTCCCTGTCCGCCATTGCCCTGTGCCAGGGTGATTTCAGTAATAGGTTTCATTTTATTCTCCGCGCCGGTACTGATAATAAGCCGCACATGCCCCTTCAGAGGAGACCATCAGTGCGCCGAGTGCAGTTTCCGGTGTACACTCTTTACCGAACAGCCGGCAGTCTGCCGGTTTGCAGCGGCCGGTCAGCACATCCCCGCAACGCGCCTGCGGGTTATCGGCAACAGATTGCGGCTGCGGCCGGAAACGGCGTTCAGCATCAAATTCATGATAAGCCCGTGTCAGCTGTATACCGGAGTCCGCGATATTGCCGAGTCCGCGCCATTCACTGCTGGCTTTTAACTCAAAGACTTCCGCCAGTGCTTTCTGTGCCAGCAGATTCCCCTGCTCCGGCACAATACGGCTGTACTGATTTTCCACCGCCATCGGCGCGTGTTTGTCCTGTGCCTGTTTCTTCAGCTGGCGGATCACCATCAGAATGGCTGTCAGCAAGTCCAGCGGCTCAAACCCGGTCACCACAAACGGTTTGGCGAATTCATCACACAGCGGCTGATACGGTGTGCAGCCTATCACCATGCTAACGTGTCCCGGCGCAATAAAGCCGTCGATAAACACATCTTTCTGTTCCAGCAGTGTGCGCAGCGTCGGGATAATGGTGATGTGCTGACAAAAAACGGTGAAATTTGTCAGTCCGCTTTTTTTCGCCAGCTGTAACGTGGCTGCCGTGCCCGGCATAGTGGTTTCAAAACCGAGTCCGAAAAAGACAACTTCTTTGTCCGGATTATCACGGGCAATGGTCAGGGCATCCAGCGGAGAGTAGACAATGCGGATGTCGCTGCCGTGACGGCGGGCATCCAGCAGCGAACCGCCGCGTCCCGGAACGCGCATAGCATCGCCGAAGGTGCAGAAGGTCACTTCCGGACGGGCGGCGATTTCCAGACAGGCATCAATACGCCCCATCGGCAGCACACAGACCGGGCAGCCGGGTCCGTGAACAAATTCCACTGATTCAGGCAGCAGTTTATCCAGCCCGAATTTAAAGATAGCGTGCGTATGACCGCCGCACACCTCCATAATCTGCAATGGTTGTTTCAGCGGATGCGGCCACGTGGCCATCTCTTCCCGGATCTGCGCCAGCAGTTTTTCCGCCAGCGCCGGATCACGGAATTCATCAACAAAACGCATAGAAATCCCTTATTCCGCCACACCGCGCTGCTGGTTCACATCACTCAGGCGATCCTGTAACCAGGCGACCCACTCATCCATCCCTTCACCGGTGGTGGCCGACAGAACAATCACATCAATATCCGGATTCACACGACGCGCTGCATTCACACAAGCTTCGATATTGACATTCACATACGGCAGCAGGTCGATTTTATTAATCAGCATCAGGTCTGCGGCAGCAAACATATGAGGGTATTTCAAAGGCTTATCTTCACCTTCTGTCACTGACAGAATGGCTACTTTATGCTGCTCACCCAAATCAAAACCGGCCGGGCAGACCAGGTTACCGACATTCTCAATAAATAACAGGCTGTTATCTTTCAATCCGAGGTGATGCATGGCGTCATGCACCATTTGTGCATCCAGGTGACACCCTTTGCCGGTATTGACCTGAATCGCCGGTACGCCGGTTGCGCGGATCCGCTCAGCATCATTGGTGGTCTGCTGATCGCCTTCAATCACGGCACAAGGTACTTTATCTTTCAGGTAATTGAGTGTGCGGGTCAGCAATGTGGTTTTACCGGAGCCGGGACTGGACACCAGGTTCAGCGCCAGAATACCCTGCTCCTGTAAATGTTCACGGTTATGGACAGCAATCCGGTTGTTTTTATCCAGCACCCCCATTTCAATCTGCACCATCCGTTTCTGGGTCAGACCCGGAGCATGTGTGCCCGCTTCTCCCATTCCGTAATGCATATTGTCTTTATCAATTACCGGAGCAAAATCCGCTGCATGGTCGTGGCTGTGTGAATGTTCATGATCATGTGAGTGATGATGATCGTGAGCATGTTCATGCCCGTGAGAGTGGCTGTGTTCGTGAGCGTGTTCTTCACCGGCGTCACGGCCGTCATAATAATAGTAGTGGTTTACATTACCGTTATGGTGATAATGGTGGTGATGAATAATGACGGGGCGGGAATGGTTGTCATGCTCATGATGGTGGTGATCATGGTCGTGATGGTCGTGATGGTCGTGATGGTCGTGATGGTCGTGGCTGTGGCTTTCAATCTGCACGTTTCCTTCGCTGCAACCGCATGTGCTGCACATAATCCTGACTCCTGCTCGATTTATTGGCTCCGGCGCGGCATTGTGGTCAGACTCGTGACAGGTGCGGAGCATCTGAGCACGCTGTGTCGGGCAGTCAACATAAATAAAATATTACACATAAAAGCCGGTAAACCATTACCGGCTTTTATGTGTCCGTTATTAATTATATTAGTAACAAATCTGCGGAGTGCCCGCTTTGACTTTGCGCAGGTCAGATGGATTTTCCCTGCGCAAATAGTGATGTGTTTACGCTGAATTCAGTGAACAAATATGACGTAAACGGCCGCGGCCACAATAAAGCGGTAGATAGCAAACGGAATAAAGGAGATACGTTTAATCAGTGACAGGAAGGTTTTCATGGCAATCAGCGCCACAATAAACGCCGCCAGGAAACCGACTGCAAACACCGGGATATCCGAACTGCTCAGGAAATGCCAGCTCTTGTACAGATCCAGCGCTGTCGCCCCCATCATCATCGGCACCGCCAGAATAAAAGAAAATTCTGACGCCGTGTAACGGTTAATCCCCATCAGCATACCGCCGGAGATAGTTGCACCCGAGCGCGAAAATCCCGGCCACAGTGCCAGACACTGGAAACAGCCGATAGCAAACGCCTGACGGTAGCTGATGTCATCAAGCCCGGTGGCCTGCACTTTCTTCGGCTTAAAGACTTCCGCCACAATCAGCAGGATACCGCCCGCGACCAGCGCATACATAACATTTACCGGGTTAAACAGTGACTTGATCTGATCCCGCAGCAATAAGCCGAGAACCACTGCCGGTAACATGGCAATAATAATATGGAGTAAATTCAGTTTTCCCCGGGTCTGTCCTTCATGGGGAACCCGGCCGAAATGAATACCGATAAGGGCAAACATCCGCCGCCAGAACAGGAACACCACCGCCAGGATGGAACCGAGCTGGATAACCACTTCAAATGTTTTTGCTTTATCGCCTGTAAACCCGATAAGCTCAGCAACAATAATCATATGACCGGTTGATGACACTGGCAGAAATTCGGTTAATCCCTCAACAACCCCAAGAATCAAGGCATGCAGTAAACTTGTGATATCGCCCATATAACGCCCTGTATGGCAGACAAAATAAGGCACTCCCTGACGCGGGAATGCCGGATACGGATGACAGCATATGACGCAAATGTAACAATTTCATGACACCCTCATCGCCTTTATGACAGTTCCGCTGACGGCATTATGACAACATCAGTCCGCACTTCGTTCAATAATGACACCCACTTCTTCCGCCTGTGCCACCGCCCCCGGTTTAGCCACGCGAATGCGCACCCGGGGTGTACCGAATTGTGTCAGCAATAACGACGCCACTTCTTCCGCCACACGTTCCACCAGCGCAAACTGTCTTGTCTGCACATAATCCAGAATGGCAGTGCTGACACTGGCGTAATCGAGACAATGCTCCACATCATCACTCTCAGATGCGCGTTTGTTATCCCGGTGCATTTCGATATCGAGCACTAATTTTTGTGTAATATCCTTTTCCCAGTCGTAAGCACCAATCGTTGTGAAAACAACAAGTTTCTTAATAAAAACAACATCCATCCGTAATTACCCCGTTTTTTTATGCTCATCGGATATCACTTCCCATGAAATATGCGTATTATCCATGGAGGCCAATAACTGTAATTTATCGTCTGTCAGGAGGGAAGGCATGAGTGGAATCGCGCTTGGTATGATCATCTTCGCTTATCTGCTGGGATCTGTTTCCAGTGCGATCCTGATCTGCCGTCTTGCGGGACTGCCGGATCCGCGGCATCACGGCTCCGGAAACCCGGGTGCCACCAACGTGCTGCGAATAGGCGGCAAGCTGGCTGCTGCCGGTGTCCTTATCTGCGACGTTCTCAAGGGTATGCTGCCGGTCTGGCTCGCCTACCTCCTGCAAATACCGTATTTTTACCTCGGTATTATCGCCATTGCAGCCTGTTTAGGCCATATTTATCCGGTATTTTTCCACTTTAAAGGCGGAAAAGGCGTGGCAACGGCATTTGGTTCAATTGCTGCCATCGGCTGGGATCTGACCGGACTGGTCGCCGGCACCTGGCTGCTGACTGTGCTGCTGAGTGGCTACTCGTCATTAGGCGCGATTGTCAGTGCCCTGGTGGCACCGTTTTATGTCTGGTGGTTCAAACCGGAATTTACCTTCCCGGTCGCTATGCTCTCCTGTCTGGTGCTTATCCGTCATCATGACAACATTCAGAGGTTGTGGCGCGGACAGGAAAGCCGCATCTGGCAGAAGCTGAGGAAGAAACAGGCCAAAACGGATAAAGAGATAATCCAGGAAGCGAAAGAGCAGGAAAAAGAGGATTAAAAAAAGGCGCTGAAGCGCCTTTTTTATGTCCGGAGATTATTTATCCGGCGGTGGTAATTCTGCCAGCGGCCAGCGCGGACGGACTGTCACACCCAATTCACTGCGCATGCCGCCTTTAAAGCGGATCATCCCGGCCAGCGCAATCATCGCGCCGTTGTCCGTACACAGCTCAGGCCGGGCATAAAATGCTTCTCCGCCCAGTTTTTGCAGGGTTTGTGCCATGCGCTCGCGCAGTGTGCGGTTTGCACTCACACCGCCTGCCATCACCAGTCGTTTAAAGCCGGTCTGCTCGAGGGCGCGTTTGCATTTGATCACCAGCGTATCCACCACCGCATCTTCAAAAGCACGGGCGATATCCGCTTTCGTTTGTTCGGAATCATCATTCTGGCGAATAGTATTGGCAGCAAAGGTTTTCAGTCCGGAGAAACTGAAATCCAGCCCCGGGCGATCTGTCATCGGACGCGGAAAAGTAAAGCGCCCCGGCGTGCCCTGAGCCGCCATACGTGACAAAGCAGGCCCGCCCGGATAATCCAGCCCCAGTAATTTGGCTGTTTTATCAAAAGCTTCTCCGGCCGCATCATCAATAGATTCACCCAGCAGCGTGTATTCGCCGATACCGGTCACACTGATTAACTGAGTATGGCCGCCGGACACCAGCAGCGCGACAAACGGAAATTCCGGCTGATGTTCTTCCAGCATCGGTGCCAGCAGGTGGCCTTCCATATGGTGAACCGGTACCGCCGGCACATCCCAGGAAAACGCCAGCGCACGGCCGACTGTCGCTCCGACCATCAGCGCTCCGACCAGCCCCGGTCCTGCGGTATAGGCCACCGCATCAATATCCTGTGCCGTCAGGCCGGCTTCTTTCAGTGCAGCCTGAATCAGCGGTACCGTTTTCCGGATATGGTCACGGGATGCCAGTTCCGGCACCACGCCGCCGTAATCCGCGTGGACTTTGATCTGGCTGTATAACTGATTAGCCAGCAAACCGGCTTCATCATCATAAATTGCGATTCCGGTTTCATCGCAGGATGTTTCAATGCCTAACACTCGCATGGGACTTAACTCGCTGGAACAAAAACTGACGGGACTGGCGGCGGACAGCAGGAAGCAAATCCGTCTCCGCAAAGTGCGCAGTGTATCACCATAATGACGTGCTGACAGGTATTAAGGTGAAATACGGGGCTTTTCTGCCGTATTTTTATTCAGCAAAAACAGCTTATTCACAGGATGAACACAGTTATCCACACAGTTTTCCCCTGCATAACGGATTTCTGTTGCTGACAAATCGCCGCGTATCCGCTATAATCTGCACCCTCTGTAAAACCCCTGTCGGGTGTGCGGATCCGGTTCTGGCGGTAACACCTGACCATATCCGGGGTATTTCTCTGTCTGATTATCCACAGCACTTTACAACGTGGGTCACATTGAAGTAAAATTCCGCACCATTTTAAAGACAACTGGCATAACGCCAGTACAGACCTATTTATTGAGGTGAGAGGCACATGCCGGTAATTAAAGTACGTGAAAACGAGCCATTTGACGTTGCACTGCGTCGTTTCAAACGTTCCTGCGAAAAAGCAGGCGTATTAGCTGAAGTACGTCGTCGTGAGTTTTATGAAAAACCAACGACTGTGCGTAAACGCGCTAAAGCATCTGCTGTTAAGCGTCACGCTAAGAAACTGGCTCGCGAAAACGCACGTCGCACTCGTCTGTACTAATCGCTGCGGCCGCGCCGCAACTTAGTCAGACCGCAGTAGTTGCAGTTAATGGCCGTGTTTCCGGAAGGAAGCGCGGCTTATTATCGTTATCAGACAGGCGAAAAAGGGGTTATGGCCGGGCGCATTCCACGCACATTTATCAACGACTTATTAGCGAGAACCGATATCATCGATCTGATCGATGTCAGGGTGCCGCTGAAGAAACACGGTAAAAATCACCAGGCGTGTTGTCCTTTCCACAACGAAAAAACCCCCTCTTTTACAGTCAGCAGCGATAAACAGTTTTACCACTGCTTCGGCTGTGGTGCCCACGGCAATGCTATTGATTTTTTAATTAATTATGACCGGCTCGAGTTTGTCGAGGCGATCGAAGAATTAGCAGCAATGCACGGGCTGGATGTTCCTTATGAAACCGGAAGCGGCAGCAGCCAGATAGAAAAACATCAGCGCCAGAATCTTTATCAGCTGATGGAAAAACTGGACAGCTTTTACCGCCACGCATTGCAGGCTGATAACGCCGGGCATGCCCGTGAATACCTGAACCGCCGGGGTCTGAGTCAGGAAATTATCAGCCGGTTCGCTATCGGCTATGCCCCTGCCGGATGGGACAATGTCCTCAAACGCTTTGCCCGCAGTGAGGATGACCGTCAGCAGTTACTGGATGCAGGCATGTTAGTGGTCAATGATAACGGCCGCTGTTATGACCGGTTCCGGGAACGTGTGATGTTTCCTATCCGTGACCGTCGCGGCCGGGTAATTGCCTTCGGCGGACGTGTTCTTGATGATGCGCTGCCGAAATACCTGAACTCACCGGAAACCGATATTTTTCATAAGGGCCGTCAGTTATTCGGGTTGTACGAAGCACAGCAGAATAACCGCGAACTGTCCCGCATCCTTGTCGTGGAAGGCTATATGGATGTGGTTGCCCTGGCACAGTTCGGTATTGATTATGCGGTGGCCTCACTCGGGACATCGACAACGGCAGAGCACATACAGTTGCTCTATCGGACATCTGATACCATAATTTGTTGTTATGACGGAGACCGTGCCGGGCGCGAAGCCGCCTGGCGGGCACTCGAAACGGCCCTTCCCCATCTCAATGACGGGCGGCAGCTTCGTTTTATGTTTTTACCGGACGGCGATGACCCGGATTCACTGGTGCGCCGCGAAGGCCGTGAAGCCTTTGAGCAGCGGCAGAATGAGGCACACAGTCTGTCTCAGTTTCTGTTCGACACCCTGCTGCACCAGGTGGATATGAGCACTCAGGAGGGGCGCAGCAAACTGAATGCCCTGGCAATGCCGCTGATAAGCCGCGTTCCGGGTGAAGCACAGCAGGCATTTTTATTGCAGGATCTGGGTAATTTACTCGGGTTACCGGATATAACTCAGCTCAAACAGGCTGTCCGCCAGAGTGAAAACAGTTCCGGTTATCAGGCTCCGAAACTGAAACCGACCACCATGCGGATCCTGATTGCGCTGCTGGTACAGAATCCGCAATTTGCACAATTAGTACCGCCGCTGGAATCTATTGATACCAGCCGTATTGCCGGTTTTTCATTATTCAGGGAGCTGATTGACACCTGTTTATCACAACCCGGGCTGACTACCGGTCAGTTACTGGAACACTACCGTGATAATAAATTAGCGCCACAGCTTGAAAAACTGGCCGGATGGAACGATATAGAGATAGATGAGATAGCAGAAAAAACCTTTAAAGATGCCTTAAATCATCTGGTGGTGTCTGCTCTCAATGACAGATTTAACTTCCTGATCGCCAAAGAGCGGACAGAGGGTCTGACCCCTGAAGAGCGTAATGAAGTGAGTCTTCTGGTGCGGGTCCGGCAATAAGTATTATTATTAAACTATGATGAATATAACGGCTTAAGTGCCGCAGACAGCAGGAACAGCCCTGCATGCCATGTCACCAAGGTTCATGGCCGAAGAAAAGAAATCCTTGATTGTTATTGTTGCTGGCTAAGTTGTTTTGCCGACCAACACAAACCTAAATACTCAGAAGTGTGGATACCGTCTTATGGAGCAAAACCCGCAGTCACAGCTGAAACTTCTTGTCACCCGTGGTAAGGAGCAAGGCTATCTGACCTATGCTGAAGTCAATGACCATCTGCCTGAAGATATCGTCGATTCTGATCAGATCGAAGATATTATCCAGATGATCAATGACATGGGCATTCAGGTAATGGAAGAAGCACCTGATGCTGATGATCTGATGCTGGCAGAGAATTCAACAGACACCGATGATGATGCAGCCGAAGCTGCAGCACAAGTCCTCTCAAGTGTAGAATCGGAAATTGGCCGGACCACTGACCCTGTACGCATGTATATGCGTGAAATGGGAACGGTAGAACTGTTGACCCGCGAAGGCGAAATTGACATTGCCAAGCGCATCGAAGATGGCATCAATCAGGTTCAGTGTTCCGTTGCTGAATATCCTGAGGCAATCACGTATTTACTCGATCAGTACGACCGCGTTGAAGCAGGCGAAGTCCGTCTTTCTGACCTGATTACCGGTTTCGTTGACCCGAACGCGGAAGAAGATCTGGCACCAACAGCAACCAACATCGGTTCTGAGCTGCCGGCTGCAGAATTAAATAAAGATGACGACGACGAAGACGAAGAAGAAGAGGATGACAGTGACAGCGATGACGATAACAGCATCGATCCTGAACTGGCTCGTCAGAAATTCGAAGCGCTGCGTGTGCAGCATGAAAAAGCGCGTCAGCAGATTAAAATTCACGGCCGCGACCACCCGAACACCAATGCGGAAATTCAGCAGCTCTCTGAAGTTTTCAAAGAATTCCGTTTAGTTCCGAAACAGTTTGACCACCTGGTCAACAACATGCGTGAAATGATGGATCGTGTCCGTCAGCAGGAACGCTACATCATGAAGCTCTGCGTTGAGCAGAGCAAAATGCCGAAGAAAAACTTCATCACGCTGTTCACCGGCAATGAAACCAGTCATTCCTGGTTTACTGCTGCTGTCGCGATGAACAAACCGTGGTCTGAAAAACTTCAGGATGTTTCTGAAGAAGTTGAACGCAGCCTGCAACGTCTGCGTCAGATAGAAGAAGAAACCGGACTGACCATTGAACAGGTCAAAGATATTAACCGCCGCATGTCTATCGGTGAAGCGAAAGCCCGCCGTGCGAAAAAAGAGATGGTTGAAGCGAACTTACGTCTGGTTATCTCTATCGCGAAAAAATACACCAACCGTGGTCTCCAGTTCCTGGATCTGATTCAGGAAGGTAACATCGGTCTGATGAAAGCGGTTGATAAGTTTGAATACCGTCGTGGTTACAAATTCTCAACCTATGCCACCTGGTGGATCCGCCAGGCCATTACCCGCTCTATCGCGGACCAGGCGCGTACTATCCGTATCCCGGTGCATATGATTGAGACTATCAACAAACTTAATCGTATCTCCCGTCAGATGCTTCAGGAGATGGGCCGTGAGCCGTCACCGGAAGAACTGGCAGAGCGGATGCTGATGCCGGAAGATAAAATCCGCAAAGTGCTGAAAATCGCCAAAGAGCCAATCTCAATGGAAACGCCGATTGGTGATGATGAAGATTCGCACTTAGGGGATTTCATCGAGGATACCACCCTTGAGCTGCCGCTGGATTCAGCCACTTCAGAGAGCCTGCGTTCGGCAACTCACGAAGTGCTGGCCGGTCTGACGCCACGTGAAGCGAAAGTTCTGCGTATGCGTTTCGGCATTGATATGAATACCGATCACACACTGGAAGAAGTGGGTAAACAGTTTGACGTTACCCGCGAGCGTATTCGTCAGATTGAAGCGAAGGCACTGCGCAAACTGCGTCACCCGAGTCGTTCTGAAGTGTTACGCAGCTTCCTGGACGAATAATCCGCTTCAGGATCAGAGCATTATCAGGCGCCGTTTAACGGCGCCTTTTTTATGCATCACCGCCGCCGGGCGTCCGGACATTCATTTACGCAATTGTTGTTCATTAATCATTTCTCACAAGCAATATTCCGCTCACAAAACAGTCAGATAGACAAGAAATGCTAGACCCCGCCATCAACTGGCAGTATAATTCTCCCACTCCGGCCCCTTAGCTCAGTTGGTTAGAGCAGGCGACTCATAATCGCTTGGTCACTGGTTCAAGTCCAGTAGGGGCCACCAAATTTTTACTGATTTATCAGTGTATTAAGCCACTCTTTACAGGGTGGCTTTTTTACATCCGCCAGTCGATGGCAGAAAAAGTGTCGCACCAGATTTTTTGATTTGTGTACCTGCTTCAGTCAGATAGTGTAAACACCCCTGCAAAAATTATTATTCATATTCAGAACATTATCACTCTGAACATTGTCAAAAAATGAATACAACATACTAAAAATAAGACGAACGGCATCCGGAGAATCTGACAGGAATGAACAATGAGTTTTGGCTGCTTAACATGGCCATTTTTTATAATGGGTATTGTGCGAACAACTACGCCCGCTAAATGTGTATAAGTATCAATAATCACACTATAACAAAGACATCAACAAAATTATTTTATATTATCCATTACAAGAGTTAAGTATTAATCACTATTTTAGTTGTTGATATTATTTTTTTATTTACTTAATTTATTTTTCAAGTAACCTAATAATAGAAAAATTAAATTATCAATATTAATGAAATCACTTTCAGGTCAAAGGTAAAATAATGGGATATAAAAAATCACTGTTTATATTTATGGTGTTATTATTTATTTCATTTTTTATAAACATCAATTACTTTAATGACATCTTAATTTTTTCATTAAATACCGACAGCATATACTACACCAATGAGAATGACGTTTTTAATTTCAGAATATTGAATTCCTCATTATTTTTCCTGATATCAGTTATCCCATTGGCAATTACCTTATCTATCTCAACATCTAACTTAAACAGAGCGTTATTTTTTTATTTTATTGTTTACTTTTCTTTATTCATATCTTTATCCGTAAAAAAAATCACCACCCAACACTCTGATTTCATCTACATAGAAAACTACCCCTCTTACCTTACCCATATTTATTTACTGTGTTTTTTAATTGCATCAATAGTTATTGTCCTAACTGGTTCGATTAAATTCAAAAAAAAGACAGATAATATGGATATGCGTCTTAAATACCTATTTATTCTTTTATTTCAATTTTCCTGGTATATGCCTGTTATCTTTCTTCTCAGCGAAAGCTCAATCATCCTTCTCTTTGCTTTTATTCTTCCAATAATATTTTACAATGTGGCATGTTTAAATCACTTCAATAAAAACAAAATGATAGTACTTTGGGTTTTTATTCCATTCATAGCCATATTCATTCCTTTTTTTCTGAGGAGTGATAATGACAAAAGGTAATCATAATCATATAAAAAATAAGAAATAGTGAGGCGCCCCCGGCGTTTCCGCGGAGGCCGCTTCAGGGAAAAGTTATTTCAGCGCACTCAAAATAGCCTGTGCAGCTTTGACCCGTTCTGTATTCGGGTAGTTTTTATTCGCCAGAATCACAATCGCCACCTGTTTTTCCGGAATAAAAGCCACATAGGCACCAAAGCCGTCAGTTGCGCCGGTTTTATGCACCCAGGAAGCACGATTATATGGCTGAACCTGATTGTCAGTTACCGGATGCGGCTGCAATGCCACGTCATTGGTCACGCCGTTACTGATCATGGCCTTTTGCTGCGGCCAGTCATACATTTCCCAGCCCAGCCCCTGGTTGATTGCCGCGGTTTTATAGTAGCGGGTCTGTGCGAGATACATCGCCATTTCCAGATCCGCATTACCGGCCCTTGACGGCACCATATTCATTTCCGCCCAGCGCAGCATATCTTTTGAGGCGGATTTTACCCCGTAAGATTCCGCATCAAGCTGTCCCGGTGTCACCCGTACCGGTTTTTTGTTTTTATAACCGTACGCATACTGACTTTGCGCGCTTTCCGGCACAGTAATAAAGGTGTGTGATAACCCCAGCGGTGCCAGGATCCGCGCGGTCAGCAACTGCTCATAAGACATCCCCGCCGCTTTGGCGGTCAGGGCACCAAACAGGCCGATACTGCTGTTTGCATACAGACGCATATCTCCCGGCTTCCGTGACGGCTGCCATTTCTGATAAAAATGCAGCAGATCCTCACGGTTTTTTACCTCTGACGGCACCTGTAACGGCAGCCCGCCGGCGGTATAGGTGGCCAGATCCAGCAGCGTGATCCCCTGCCACTGCGGCTGAGATAATTCCGGCCAGTATTTTACCGCCGGGTCATTCAGCGCCATCTCTTTTTTCGCCACGGAAATACCCCCCAGCACACCCGTGAAAGTTTTACTTACAGATCCAAGTTCAAATAGTGTATTTTCAGTGACCGGCTGTTTTGCCTGAACATCCGCAAAACCGTAGTTGAAATAATAAGGTTTTCCCTTTACGGAAACGGCAACGGCCATCCCGGGAATGTCCTGCTGAGTCATCAGCGGTTTAATGGTGTTATCCACCACTGCCGCGATATTGTCAGCGGCAGAAACCCCGGGGGCAGAAAAGGCCAGCAGGGCGGAAACCAGTATTGCAGATAAAGATTTTGTCATCAGAATTAACCTTCCGTGTGTGAGTAACGGCGGCAAGTATCGTCATATCTCCCCGGCAAAACAAACGGTTAATTATAACAAGAGCCTAAAGAAAAACTTACAGGTGGATTATGGTCAGACGTTATCTCCCCCTTAACCCGCTGCGCGCCTTTGAGGCCGCCGCCCGTCATCTTAGTTTTACCCGTGCGGCAATTGAGCTGAATGTCACCCATGCCGCGGTCAGCCAGCAGGTCAGAGTACTGGAAGAACAGCTCGGCTGCGCACTGTTTACCCGCGTATCGCGCGGGCTGGTGCTGACTCATGAAGGTGAGGGATTGCTGCCGGTGCTCAATGAGGCGTTTGACCGGATTGCGGATACCCTGGAGTGTTTTTCTCACGGGCAGTTCCGTGAGCGGGTGAAAGTGGGTGTGGTCGGGACATTTGCCGCAGGCTGGCTGCTGTCGCATCTGGCCGGATTTTATGACAGCCATCCGCATATTGATCTGCATATCTCCACCCACAATAACCATGTGGATCCGGCCGCCGAAGGGCATGATTATACTATCCGTTTCGGTAACGGCGCGTGGCATGAATCGGATGCGGAACTGATTTTCAGTGCGCCGCACTCCCCGCTGTGCTCACCGGCCATTGCTGAACAGTTACAGCAGCCGGATGATGTTCACCGCTTTACCCTGCTGCGATCATTCCGCCGGGATGAATGGAGCCGCTGGCTTATCTGCGCGGGCGGCACACCGCCTTCCCCGTCACAGCCGGTGATGGTGTTTGATACATCACTGGCCATGGCCGAAGCCGCACAGCTGGATGCCGGGATCGCGATTGCGCCGGTGTGCATGTTCAGCCGTCTGATACAGTCAGGCGCACTGGTACAGCCATTTGCCGCTGATATCACTCTCGGCGGCTACTGGCTGACCCGGTTACAATCCCGTCCGGAAACCCCGGCCATGCAGCAGTTTGCCCGCTGGCTGCTGAATGCGGCAGCAAAGTGACAATCACTCACCTTCCAGACTTTTTACCCGCAAAGCATCACCCTCACTGATGCGCAGCCGTTCGCTGCCGCAGTGCGGACAGCATCCCGCATGCTGCATAATCTCGGCCTCACGGCTGCAATCCCAGCACCATGCCTGTGCCGGGATAATATCAATATGCAGTGTGCAGCTCTGAGCCAAAGTATCGCGGCAGGCGATATCAAAACAGAAATGCAGTGCGCTCTCCTCAACATCCGCCAGTGCGCCGACGTCCAGCCAGACATCCGTCACCCGCGTGATGCCGTGCTGTGCAGCCTGTTCACAGATAATATCCGCCGCACTCATGCACAGGGATAATTCATGCATGCCGGGACACCCGTTTACCGGTGAACAGGGCTCTGCGCCCGGCCATTACCGGCGCATCCGGATCAGTTACCGGCAGCGAGAGCAGCATACGCGCGCTGTCATCCGCCAGCCGCATCCCTTCCTGTGGTGACAGCGTGTGCGGCAGCGGCGATAACAGCGAGCACGCCAGATACTGAGATACGCACTCCAGCTCACCGACGGTGAATGTCATGGTGCCGTACGGCAACCGCAGGCCGATTTTTTCACTGATTTTGCGCGGCGGCCAGAATTGTTCCGGCCCCGGGAAAATCACCGCGCTGCACATCCACGGCGTGATCACACAGCCCGTCCACTGCCCTTCAAACAGCGTCAATTCCGTCACATACACCGGTACCGACGGATGCAGAAACGGAAGGTCGTGCATGGTATCCGCAGCAATCCGTTCAAACGCAGCGCGGATCTGCTCTGCCGGACTGTGCATAAATCCCTGAATCTCCTCAGACATGCGCGGTCTCCTTTTTCACGGCCTCAACACCTGATTCGCGGAGTATCGCCAGCACCTGCTGTAATGCCGGTTCAACCGCCGCTTCCAGCAGCGGGGTCATACTGATATCCGGCTCCAGTGACGCCGGAACCACGCCCACCAGCGTCAGTTTAGCGGGGAATTCCCCGGTAAAACGCAGTGCGGACAAGACATCGGATAACCCCAGTTGATGGGGGGATATTTTGTTGGTGAACAGCGCAGGGACTTCTTCATCCCGCAGAATACGGATGGTGCCCGGGGCACTTTTCGCCGACACAATCGCATCGGTGATAATCAGATGATCCCGTCCGGCCATGCTGCCGAGCAGTTCCATACCCGCCGTGCCGCCGTCCATTACCTCAACATAATCCGGCAGGATATAGCGCTCCGCCAGGGCTTCCGCGATATGCACCCCGATGGCTTCATCGGTCAGCAGAATATTGCCGACACCTAATACCAAAATCCGCATCACAGCACCTTCACTGATACCGTTTCACGGCCATCAACATCAACAATATGAACCGCACATGCCATACACGGGTCGAATGAGTGGATAGTGCGCACCACTTCCAGCGGTTTTTCCGGGTCAGCAATTTTCAGCCCGACCAGCGACTGCTCATACGGCCCCGCCACATTATCGTGATTGCGCGGCCCGCAGTTCCAGGTGGACGGTACCACCGCCTGATAGTTTTCAATCACACCGTCTTTGATCACCACCCAATGCGATAACATGCCGCGCGGTGCTTCCAGAAAACCCACGCCTTTTATCTCGCCGGTAGCCGAGAATTCCGGTTTCACATACGTGATGTGATCTCCGGTGCCGATATTGGCGATCAGCGCGGCATACTGATGCTGCAACACCGCCTGTAATTCACAGCAGTGTACCGTGCGGCCGATAATCCGGCCGAGCGTGGAATGCAATTGTTTCACCTCCGGCAGATTGCCGGTCAGGGTCTGATAAACCGCAATAATTTCATTCAGTTTTTCTTCTGTGCCGGGGTGTTTCGCCGCCAGTTTGCAGAACATATTGGCCAGCGGGCCGACTTCAACGGTTTTGCCGTACAGGGTCGGCGACTTCACCCACGAGTATTTGCCGTCAGCATCCCAGCCGGTGTATTCCGGCTCGGTCGTGCCTTCCCACGGCTTCTGCGGGGCTTCATCTCGGTACCAGGAGTGCGGCGAGCTTTCCTGAATCCCTTTCAGCAGGAAGGCATCGGTCTGAGAGTCGATCAGACGGAAGGTCGCTAAGTCAGAATTCCCGATGTAACCGCCGGGGAACAGGAAACTGCCGTTTTTGCCGTCTGTCGGAAATTCCGGCGTGCTCAGATAGTTCACCGCGCCCTGCCCGGTTTCAAACCACTGAGGATAAAATGCGGCAATCACCGCAGTATCAATTTTGTAAACCTGTTCAACAAAATCATTCAGCTTATCGATAAATGATTTGATATACATCAGGCGTTCCGTGTTCAGCACCCCAACACCATCAGGATTAATCGGATTCGCCACCCCGCCGACCGCCAGGTTCTGAATGTGCGGCGTTTTTCCGCCCAGCAGCGCCACGATGCGGTTGGCATCGCGCTGACATTCCAGTGCCTGCAAATAGTGCGCGACCGCAATCAGGTTCACTTCCGGCGGCAGTTGCATCGCCGGATGTCCCCAATAGCCATTGGCAAAAATACCCAATTGCCCGCTTTCCGCCAGTGCTTTGATTTTATCCTGCACTTTGGTGAATTCCTGTGTACTGTTGAGCGGCCAGTCAGAAACGCCGTTCAGCATCGCAGAGGCTTTTGCCGGATCCGCCTTCAGCGCGGAGGTGATATCCACCCAGTCCAGAGCGGAGAGCTGATAAAAATGGACGATATGGTCATGAGTGGTGTGCGCGGCCAGAATGATATTACGGATATACTGCGCATTCACCGGTACATCCAGGTTCAGGGCGTTTTCCACGGCACGCACCGATGCCAGCGCGTGTGTGGTGGTGCAGACGCCGCAGATGCGCTGGAGGATCATCCAGGCATCGCGCGGATCCTTACCTTTGACAATTTTTTCCATCCCGCGCCACATGGTGCCTGACGCCCAGGCTTTGGTGACCACACCATCGCTGATTTCACAGTCAATACGTAAATGTCCTTCGATACGGGTGACCGGATCAATCGTAATTCTCTGACTCATGACTTACTTGCCTCATGATAAGGGTGAGCTGCTGGTTTTTTTAATGCAGGGAGTATCGGTAACAGGCGGATCAGGAAAAGGTAAGCACAGATTTCAACAGCCACGAAACCAATGGAAATTAACAGTTCTTCCGTCGACGGGAAGTAGTGATAGCCATTGCCGGGATCGAACGCCAGCAATGAATAGGCGAGACGCCATGCCGCACAGCCGAGCATCATGCTCAGTGCGCCGATGAAGAGCAGCCGGGAGTCACGGCGGAAGGCCGGAATACTGAAAACCACCAGTGCAATGACCATCAGCATAATCTCACACCAGAACAATACAGAGTAGTAATCCCCGGCGAAAGCAAGCCCGAGCTTGCCGCAGTAAATCAGTTCCCCGAACCGCAGCACCAGAAACAGCGCCATCAGCATGCTGACCGTCAGTGCCAGCTTGCCGAACAGTCGCTTTTCATCCGGACCGTTGCCTTTCAGGCCGCTCTGCACCAGCGATCCTTCGAACACCACAATGGAGAAACCCATAATAAAGGCAGTGAGCAGAGAGAACAGTGGCAGCATTTCATAACTCTGCCACAGCGGATGCACTTTATAGCCGGCGGCAATCATCAGAGAACCCATAGAGGACTGGTGCATAGCCGGTAACAGCGCGCCGAGGGCTATCACAAAAAACATGATTTTGTTCAGTCGCTTAAGTGAGACTTTCCAGCCCATGCGCTCACAAAATGCCGGTGCCAGTTCCAGTGTCATTACACCGATATAGATAGTCATACAGACAGCTGTTTCCAGCAGGACAGAGTTGACGTTAAAAATTCCCGGAATAAAGAAGTTCGGCATATTCCAGTAACGGCCGAGGTCAATGGTGATGGATAATCCGCCCAGCGAATACCCCAGCAGACTTGCCAGCAGTGCCGGACGCACCAGCGGGTGATATTCCCCTTTGTTGAACACATACACCGCCCACGCCAGCGCCCAGCCGCCACAGGCAAAACCGGTGCCGATCAGCAGATCAAAGGCAATCCAGATCCCCCAGGGGTAACCACCGTTCAGATCAGAGACCGACCCCAGCCCGAAAACCAGACGTTTGACGATAAGCAGAACACAGAGGATAGCAAGCGGCCCGAAAATGATGATCGGCTTACTGAACAATTTTCCGCCGGGGAGTTTGGGATCATGATTCATGATCATCACCTCCGTCGTGAGTGTCATTTTTACTGTTGCGACGCACCAGCACGGTGAGACCGGCTAATACCGCCAGCGGCAGGATCATTCCTTTGTACAGGGTATGCTGGATATTTTCAGAACGCGCACCAGTGGAGAGTTCAGCCAGTTCCGGCAGTTGCAGATTTTTATACGGCACACCGGTCAGTACCATCACCTGCGTTCCGCCGCCCTCTTTTTCACCATACAGATGCGGGTAGTAGGAAGGCACGGGGTGCTGGTAGTTATCACCGGTTTTCAGTGTCTGGCGCGGATAGGCATATTCGTCTCCGGCTTTCAACCCGAGACGCTTTTTCGCCTCACTCATCAGGTCTTCGCGGCTGCCGAAGATAATCGCCCCGGTCGGACACACTTCCGCACAGCCCGGTAAACCTCCTTTATCAAGGAGTTCCACGCCTTTCTGGTTACACAGTTCGCATTTGCTGATCGCCCCGAACGGGTTGTCGTAATCGTATTTCGGCACATCATACGGGCAACCCACCATGCAGTAGCGGCAGCCGGTACAGATATCTTTGTCGTAATGAACAATGCCGGTTACCGGATGCTTTTTCAGCGCACCAACCGGACAAACAGAGACACAGTTCGGATCAACACAGTGCATACATTGCTTTTTGATGTAGGCATAACCGTCTTTTTCCTGATCTTTGTGCTCGCCGGTGCCGCTCGTCCACACCTGAATAATGTTATTGGTGTACGGCGACAATTTGTCATTATTGGACCACGTCTGCGCCCCTTGCGGATTACGGCCGGGAAAGTTGATATCTTGGCATTTTGTCACACACGCCTGACAGCCGACACACAGAGTGGAGTCATACAGCATGCCGGGCGCGCCGGGGATCGGCGGGCGGTTCTCCGCCGCCGCGTGGCTCACGGATGTATTACCTAACAGTAATGCCCCGCCGGAAGCCACTTTAATAAAGTCACGCCTGTTCACAGTTACTCTCCCCGCGGATCTCCGGTCCGGTTTTTCTTCTGCTGGCGGCCCAGCTCACGGACAGCCATCACACTGACACCGGCCACCAGCCCGACTACACCACCGAGCAGCCCGATAGCGCCGCCTGATACCGAACCACCTTCTTTCAGCTCCGTATCCGGTTTTTCGGCACGCGGTGTCTGGTTCTGTACCCCGGCAAGCTGGTGGATCCCTTTGTGGAATCCGATCCCCGCCTCATTACAGCCATAACAGGGATGCCCTATAGCCACCGGCCACACACCGCCGACATCACAGAACTGCAATGTGGAGCAGTTGCCGTGCGTTTCCGGCCCTTTGCAGCCGAGGTGATAGAGGCACCAGCCTTCGCGGTGACCGTGGTCGCCGAATGCTTTGGCAAAACGACCCGCATCAAAGTGAGCGCGGCGCTCGCAGTGTTCGTGGATCAGGCGGCCATAAGCAAACAGCGGCCGGTTTTTATCATCCAGCCCGGGGGCTTTGCCGTAAGTGATGATATGAGCAACGGTTGCGAGGAAGTTATGCGGGTTCGGCGGACAGCCCGGAATATTAATCACCGTTTTGCCCGGCAAAACAGCTTCCAGTGATGCCGCGCCGGTCGGGTTATCACCGGCGGCAGCCACCCCGCCCCAGGCGGCACAGGAACCGATGGCAATAATCGCGGCAGCGCCTTCCGCTGCCCGGCGGATATGATCCGCAATCGGCTCACCGGCAATCATGCAGTAAATACCGTCATCCTTCAGCGGTACGGAGCCGTCCACCACCAGCACATATTTGCCTTTGTATTTCTCAATCGCATTGTGTTTGTTGGCTTCCGCCTGATGACCGAATGCCGCCGAGAGTACCTCGTGGTACTCCAGCGAAATCATATCAAGGATGAGATTTTCGATGGTCGGGTGCGTCGCCCGGAGCAGGGACTCAGTGCAACCGGTACACTCCTGTGCAGATATCCAAATGACGGGGGGACAATCCTTACGGCTGACGGACGCCGCGATTTCGGCGGATGCATTTGCACTGAGACCCATTGTGGCCGCTAATGCCGCACAGAGTTTCAGAAAGCTTCGCCGGTCAATACCCTCAGAAGTGATATCAGAAGTAATAAATGTATTATCTTCAATCATTCTTTCTATTCCGTTGTGTTAATTTAATATTAATATAAACCGGTTATTATTAAATTACTGAGACACGGAACATAATCAATAAACAAAAAAGTAAAAACTAAAATATTATTTTACAGATAATGAGAATTTTTTCTATTTTTAACATTTAATCTATTTATCGGTTTTATTAATTTATATCAATTTAAAATATAACGTACCAGCGATCCACTGCGGCAATGCCGGAATTTTCTGCTGCCAGTAAGGGAATGCACTGTTTTTATTCGTTTAAACTTACCTGTTTCACAGATCCAAAACC
The DNA here is from genome assembly GCF_019402645.1 of Morganella morganii. Classification (GTDB taxonomy): domain Bacteria; phylum Pseudomonadota; class Gammaproteobacteria; order Enterobacterales; family Enterobacteriaceae; genus Morganella; species Morganella morganii_D. The sequence continues at coordinate 217,962 of NZ_VKKS01000001.1, read as the reverse complement.
GGTGATTTTCAGAATTAACTGAACCTGCCTGAATAATGAATCTGACAAAAATCAATTACCATAATAGGGGATTAATTTATTTTGATTTAGATCAAATTAACATTTGACACCTTATTTTACACCATTACAAATCAAATAGTAAAAATCAGAAATTAATGCCGCACACAATATAAAGCAATGTGAATAACCCCCGAAAATACGTAGTAAGATATTTATTCTTATAAAATGCTCAGGCATTTATACGTAACCAGATAATTTATATTCGGTTTATTATTCGTTTTAATAGTGATGATCGCCTGAAACAATCATTTAATTTTCATCCTTCCTTCTCTTTTTTGTGTAATAAAGAAGCATAACAGACGTTCTTAAATTTCCCAAAATCCCCTTCATTGACTCAACTTAACTAAAATTTCAGGATCAGGTCATTCTATTTCCGCCTCCGCGAAAAAATATTTTTTCCGCAATGGGGATGACGTGCGCTTCTGCCGGTTATGCTGTTACCCCTGAGCCGGTTCCTGAATTTGCATTCAGTGATGAGTCAAAGCGTATTTTACCGGTGCGGGAAGCTATCACGCGGTTTCCGGACTGGCACTGAATAACTATATCTATGACGGCGGTTATCAGTCGGTTTATGTCAATGACCGTACCGGAGCCAAAAACACCACAATCTATGCAGGCGGTACACAACGGGTGCGTTCCGGGACTGTTGAAGACACTGTGGCATACGGCCGGCAGCAGCCTGTTTGTGATGAACACCAGCCTGGCCGCAGGTCTGGCAGAGTGAACCCGGCACGCTGCGCAATAACCCGCAGGTGAATCCCGGTGTCTGGTCAAAAGTGACCGGGGGACGTCACAATATCAGTAACAATGAAGTCGCCTACCGTCATGATATCAGCGGGATTGTCGCCGGGTATTCTCACTCCTCCCTGAAAATGGATAAAAACGACGGTACCATTAACAGTTACATCCTCAGGGTTTACACCACCCGGCAGCACAAAACCGGTATCCGCGTGGCTGTAAACTATGAATTCCTGAAAAACGGGGATATAAACCTGAATAAACAGACGAAACAAGCCAACGATATGTCCGGCCCCACCGGGAAATACGGTACGGTGCGGATGCCGGACTGAATGATAACCGGCTGTCTGCGGCGAACACCAACGGCAGTAAACAGGAAACACCGTACAGTGGCTTCCCAGGCGTAAATTACCGGTTCTGACAGTACACAAAGCAAAACGGCCTGCCAATGCAGGCCGTTTTTTATCGGTTATTAACTGATAAGGCCGTGTACCAGAATCACACCGATACAGATCGGTCCCGCATAACGCCAGACCAGCAATAAACTCTGACGTTTCAGCCCCGTGATATTTTCCGGGATCAGCGCATTCGCTTTACGCGACCAGCCGAAGATCAGGCAGACGGCAATACCGAACAGCGGCATCAGAATATTGGATGTCAGGTAATCGAGGATATCAAAGATCGTTTTTCCGCCGAGCGTCACATCACTTAACGGCCCGAAAGATAACGATACCGGGATCCCCATCAGCATAATAGACGCCGTCACCACCAGACCCGCCCTGCGGCGTGTCCACTGAAAACGCATCTGAATATAAGCCACAATATGTTCCAGCAATGAGATAGCGGATGTCAGTGCCGCCATCAGCAACAGGACAAAGAACGTCACTGCCAGCACAGAACCGCCCGGCAGATGGGCAAAATACACCGGCATTGTCATAAAGGTCAGACCCGGACCGGCATTCGCCTCCAGACCGGCTGCCGATAACGCAGGGAAAATCATCAGTCCGGCCAGCACACACACCATACAGGAGAGGAGCACCACCCACATGCTGGAGTTGGCAATACTTTTGTTATCAGATAAATACGCACTGTATGTAATGTGGATCCCCAACCCGATAGAGAGGGAGAAGAATGCCAGCCCCAGTGCATCCAGCACGCCTTTGCCGGTCAGTTTACTGAAATCCGGATACAGGAACAGTTTCAGCCCGGCTGATGACCCCGGTAAACTTATGCCGACGATAATCAGCACGATCATAATAATAAACAGTAACGGCATCATCACTTTCACGGATTTTTCCAGCCCGCGCTGCACCCCGGCCAGCACCACAAAGCAGGTCATACCGGCAAACACCAGATGGGCAATCACCGGCCACCACGGGTTACTGATAAAACGGGTGAAAATGCCGGTCAGCTGGCTGCTGTCGGTAATATTCAGCTCACCTGCGGCGGCCATTACGGTGTAACCGATAGTCCACCCGCCAACCACACTATAGAAGCTGTAAATACACCACGAACTGAACACGCCAATTACCCCGATCCACGCCCAGTGACGTCCCATCATTTTTTTAAAGGCATTGACGGCTTCGCAGCGGGTGCTGCTGCCCAGGATATTTTCAGCCAGTAATACCGCGAGACCGATAACAAAACTGAATAAGAGGAAAACAACCAGGAAGGCACCACCGCCGTTATTGGCGGCAACATACGAGAATTTCCAGATAGCGCCGATACCGATAGCCGATCCGGCAGCAGCTAAGATATGACCAAAACGGGATGTCCATTGCTGACTCATACGGCCTCCTGCTGTGTCATCTGAGAAACAGAGGCGGCAGCAGAACAACAGACCGATCGTGAAATTGTGCTGATATTAATCCTTGCGGTAAAACCTGACATCATAGGAACTCTCCCGAAAAAAACAGTTCCACCAGCAGGTTTATACACACAAAAAAGCCACCTTACTGGTGGCTTGTGAAGAAAAACAAATAAACGAAGCCACCTAACTGAGTAGTAGGTTAAGGCTTAGCTGACGGTTCATCATCGCGTTCATCGGTTTACTCTTCTCTGAAAATGATTAATTTTTGCCTCACCGGCAATGCCGCGCTATATGACACTGCCGTGACGCTCTTTTTCTCTTATACCACAAACAAAAAAGAAAAAAACACCCTTTTTTATTCTGCGCTCATGGTTTTGAGCATTTTCGCAAACGCATCGATATGGTGACGCTGTGTGACCGGATTCATAAAGACGGCCTTTTCCCCCGGAATATACGCAAACCGGTTATGCTCCGCATAGGCCGAGCAGGCGATAGAATCCACCCAATTGGTAAACAGACCCGCCTTACCGCGTTTCAGGAACAGCTCACGATGCCAGCGGCTGTTGCGCACCATCATGTCACAGGCAGTTTTATCCCCGGCACAGGTCAGTTCGTGCTCAAACATTGCCTGCGGATCATTGACCAGTTTCGGTGAATAGAGACGGAAACCGACACTCGGCCCCTGGTTTTCCGGCACCATCACACAGGCATTTCCCATGGATAACAGCTGGTTGCGCATATAGTTCGCATTTTGCAGACAGTGTGCAATGATAGTCTGATAACCCTCTATCCCCAGATAATGCAACCCGGCATACGCCCCGAACACTCCGACTCCGCTGCGGCTGCACTCAATGGTGGATTGCAGGTGTGTCTGCCCTTCCAGTGCATGCTCAAAATAGGTGAAGTTCTCCGGATCATTTTCCAGTGCTTTGAAATCATCACCGTCACGCACCATCACCAGGCTGGAGGTATACGGCACATAACCCCATTTATGGAAGTCGATAGTGATGGAATCCGCATATTTCAGCTGTTTGAATTTCACCACGTTGTGGCGCAGACCCGCCAGGGTCGCGTCGTTAATCGCCAGCGGATTAGTGTCAAAGTCATAATCAATAAAGAAAATAATCGGCCAGCCGACCGCCGCATCCACGTGAATATGCGGTTTTTCTGTGATTTCAAATTCTTCACACAAGCGGTTACGCAGATCATATACCTGTTTAATTTCATCCACACCAAAGGTGTCTGTAGTCCCTGCGGTCAGCAGGATCACCGGTATTTTGCAGTGGACGGTATAACAGGCGCGGATTTGCTGCTCCAGATCTGCAAGGTCGATGGTGTTATCTGACGCCACACGGATACGGATTGTTTTGTTTGTGATATCCACCCCTAACAGAGACAGGTTAGTCATATTGGAGTAGTGACCGCCCTGTGAATTGATAATACGGAAATCCTGATCAACTGACATCCCGAGATGCCGTGATTGTTTTAGCGACTTACGGATACCGAAAAGATAACCATACAGGTTGCACATTGTCCCGCCCTGGGTGAACAAACCGGAGGCTTTATCCGCATCGTAGCCAATCAGATTGGCGATTTTACGGATGACGGTTTTTTCCATGTTATCCGCCACACCGGAGTATTCACAGTACACCATGTTAGGGTTACCCAATAATCCCAGCATAGAGCCGTAGACTGCCGGGTCTGACGGCATAGCGATAACGTTTTCCACCGCCAGCGGGTTTTCCCAGTTTTTACACAGCGCAGAAGCAAACACCAGCAAATTATCCTGCCCTTCTCCCGGGCGGATCACGTTCTGACGGACATGTGATTCACCGGCCAGCTGAGCAAAAAGATCCTTACCCTGCGGATAACGGTTGATCTGCTGCACATCTGCTTCAGTGGTTTGACGGAACTGAGTAATCGCCCGAATTTGCGGGTAATTAAAAATCGGCCATTTGCCGGGATCGCGGCTGAAGAAATCACTGATGACATTTTGGTATTTAACTTCGAAATCTTTATTTAACGCATTCGCGGACGCGGGCGTGATAAGTTCTGACTGATTCACAATGAGCTCCAAAATAATAAATTACGCTGAGGTAATGTCATTACTTTGCGCTAAATTCATTGCGTTTTAAATGATATCCTAACTATAAATCACGGTGATAAATATAAAATAAATACAATAATATCAACTAAATAAACATAACAATGCTATTTTAAGGCTTATAATTATTTTTGAAAAATGATTGTGCGATCACAAATTTTTACACTGAAAAATAAATAAAATTAAGATTTTAAATTTACAAAAAAAGCAAAAGCATAGTTTTATATTCTGAAAAAACACGCAAAATACATTTTATTAACAATGAAACTGTATCAATCCATCAACGATGATTAATTTTAATTATCATTCTTTCTCTGTTGTTATTATCCTTCTGCTGAAAAAGCACAGTTATTTTGCCGGTTTTTCCGTTTCTTACAGTGGTTCTTACCTCCGGCAAGATAAAATGCTGACGGATAATAACAATACCTTGAACACTGCTAATGAATTCCGATAGTCCGTTTTCCGCCAGTGGCAGCAAATACGGATATAACAGAATGATTTTAAATATTAATTTGTTTTTTTACGTTATCAGCAGGAGATTATATGACCGATTGTTGTGATTCTGTAACATCCGGTTTTCTCCCGGAGATCCTTAAATTTTGTTAAGTGTACGGGTCGGCGATAAGCTTTTTTTAATTTTTATCTCTGTTTCGCCGTTAAAATGAGTGCATTGTTTCAATATGTAATAATTTCATTCATTAAAGGCACTACTATGTCCGGCCTCCTGCTGTTCAAACAACTACTCACCAAAGAATGCTGTCCCGGTATGCACTGGGATTCTGCCCGTAACCGCTTTAAATTCGCGGCCCGCAGCCTGTTTATGCCGCTGTCCACTATGAAATACCTGGCCGGCCTGACAGACACCGCCTGTTGCGATGCGATCCTGAAAAAACAGCCGCTGCTGCCGACCAAACTACAGCGCCCGTATCTGAGCATTAATTTTCACCGGAAAAACAAATCCGCCGCTATCTGTGACCATTACCGGATCACCAAAGCCGTTCTGCCGCCGGCAATATTCAGCCGTATCTACAGCAATGAGCGTTTTTATCTCTGCCCGGTTGAGGGAAAAGAGGGTTTTTGCCATCTCTGGCTGGATGTGCAGGATGCGTTTAACAAAGAGGGTGAACTGACGCTGGAGATGCGGGATGACGCCGGTGAGATTCTGGCCCGCAGTGCATTCACCCTGCTGAACCTGGACGAAAAGCGGACACTGTTTATCGGCGCACTCCAGGGCGGTGTCAGTGAGCAGGCCCACGGTGCTATCAGGGCTGCCACCAAAAACTGTCACGGCGTATTTCCCAAACGTATTCTGACGGAAGTTATCTGCCTTATCGCCTCACTGTTTCAGTGTCAGCAGATTATTGCTTCCAGCAATGAAACTCATATTTACCGCAGCCGCCGCTACCGTCATAAAAAACTGACACAATGGGTGGCCGATTATAATACGTTCTGGGAATCTGTCGGCGGTATTCCCAATCCGCAGCAGGAATATGTATTACCGCTGACACTGCCTCGTAAACCCATTGATGAAATCGCCAGTAAAAAACGCGCCGAATACCGCCGCCGTTATCAGTTACTGGATAATGTGGCGCAGAAAGTCTGTGAATACCTGCAACTGCCGCAGCCGGAAAATAAAACAAATGTTCAACATGATATTATTTAAGAAAAGTCCTTCATTTACAGACGGTTTGACCGGCAATTGACATTTCATTACAGAACTTATTGATTTTCCGTAAAATATAATCTGCAAAAGGCTGAATTTAATCTTAATATTGTTTCAGGGTGCCGGGAAAAATTCACTGTCTCCGCTACCCCTAATTTGCTAAAGTGGCCGGATTTACCAATGTATATATCAGGGGTTACCGGCCATATCCGCAGAAATGCCCCATAACATGAAATAAGCTTACTTCAGATTCGGGAATAATTGATGGAAACAATGCAGCAACTCTTTTTCGCCCTTTGGCATCAGGACTATGAAACCCTGTCAAACCCGTCCCTGCTGTGGGCGATTTACATTATGCTGTTTGCTATTCTCTTCCTGGAAAATGGCCTGCTTCCCGCTGCATTTTTACCCGGTGACAGCCTACTGATTCTCGTCGGGGTTCTGATTGCCAAAGATACGCTGGATTTCCCGACAACCCTGATTATTCTCACCGCCGGTGCCAGTCTCGGCTGCTGGGTGGGTTATTTACAGGGGCGCTGGCTCAGTAATACCAGAATGGTGAAGGGCTGGTTGTCTCATCTGCCTCCGCATTATCATCAGCGGGCACACAACTTATTTCACCGTCATGGCCTTGCGGCACTGTTAGTCGGCCGTTTCCTGGCATTTGTCCGCACCCTGCTGCCGATGCTGGCGGGGATAGCCGGTCTGAATTCACGCCGTTTTCAGTTCTTTAACTGGCTGAGCGGCTTCCTGTGGGTCGGTATTTTAACCTCTCTCGGTTACGGCCTCGGTATCAGCCCGATTTTCCGCAAATATGAGCATCATCTGATGAATATTCTGATGCTTATCCCGGTAGTTCTGCTGGTCTTTGGTCTGATTGCCAGCCTGTGGGTTGTGTGGAAACGCAAACGGACAAAACCGGCTGACGACACTCACGCACAGTAAATCATCAGTATATTTTTCCGGCCGGTGCAATTACAGCAGCCGGCCGGGATACATTCTCCCCCCGCCCGCAATTTCAGCGTCATTTCGTCTGAATTATCCCTCCACCATCCGCAATGTGCAGAAAGACACCGGAAAATAAACTATAATTTACCTTTAATTGCAGATAAAAAGCGGTTACTTTGAATCTGCTACGGTATAACCACCACGAGGAGTTCCTATGTCACATCATACAAATGAAGAGTTACGCGCTGAACTGAAATCATTGGCTGACACCCTGGAATCTGTGCTGAACACGGCAGAAAGCAAATCCAAAGAAGAAGTGGATTCGCTGAAGAAAAAAGCACAGGCCGCACTGGAAAATTCCCGTTCCCGTCTGGCGGAAGGTAAAGAGCAGGTTGTGCAGCAGACAAAGGAGATCGCCGGAAAAGCCGATAATTATGTCCGGGAAAATCCGTGGACCGGTATCGGTATCGGTGCGGCTGTCGGTGTGGTGTTAGGCGTTTTACTGGCCCGCCGCTGAGTTATGACCGATCAGGAGCGTCCGCAGGGGCCCGGCAAAGGGCTCCTTGATACACTGACACGTATCGCCGCCATTGTGATCAGCATGGCTGAAACCAGGATCAGGCTGGTAACCACCGAGCTGGAGGAAGAAAAATCCAATCTGATCCAACTTATTCTGCTGGCCGGTGCCGCCCTGCTGCTGACCGCATTCGGGCTGATGGGCCTGATGATTCTGGTCATGTGGGCGATTGATCCTGTGTATCGTCTGACCGCGATGATTATCATGACATCCGTTCTGCTCGGCGGGGCGCTGGTTTTCGCACTGTGGGCCGTCCGTAAAGCGCGCCGTTCATCACTGCTGGGAGCGACCCGCGAACAGCTGGCCATCGACAGGCAACTGCTGGAAAGAAAAAAGCAGGAGCAGGATCATGAATAAGCAGCAGCGTGCTGAACGCGCCCGCAAAAAACAGGCACTGATTGATACTATCGCTGCCCAGCGCAGCGATTTGTCACAAGCCACCGGACAATGGCTGAAAAAAACCGAATCATTCGACCGCACATGGCAGACATTAGCACAACTGCGGCCGCTGGTTATCGCCGGTATCAGTCTGATTTCTGTTTTGTCTGTCCGTCACCCGAAAAAACTCGTCCGCTGGGGACAACGTGCCTTAGGGCTGTGGGGAGTTTTCCGCACGCTTCAGAACCGTTTTCCCCGTAACAGGCAGAACTGAGTCCATCCTCCCCTCTGAATTCAAAATTTTTGAATTTGTTTATTAAGAATTCTTGCTAACAATCCTTCTCATTCGCACTTACTATTATCCCAACGAAGCGGATTGGCATATCGTGCCATTTAAATAAAGAATATGTGACTCAGTCTTCATATTTACTATTCAGTATTGTTGAGCTAATAAGGATCTCACAATGAACAACTACGCTATTTTAATCGCCCGTATCATGATGCCTGTCTTATTTATTGTGGCCGGATACGGCAAATTAGGGGATACTTATGCAGGAACTCAGCAATATATGCAGGCAATGGGTGTTCCGGGTGCATTACTGCCGTTAACCATTCTGCTTGAACTGGGTGGCGGGCTGGCAATTTTGTTCGGTTTCTTAACCCGGACCACCGCAATTTTCACATTTGGTTTTACTGTGCTGACTGCTCTGCTGTTCCACAACAACTTCGCAGAAGGTGCTAACCAGTTAATGTTTATGAAAAACTTTACCATTGCAGGCGGCTATCTGCTGCTGGCCGTTACCGGCCCCGGCAAATTCAGTATCGATTATTTACTGAAAAAGAAATGGTAATTACATTCAGGCAAAGCCACACAGCAATATAATAATAATATTATGAAACATCCGCTCCGGCGGATGTTTCTGTTTCTGTGGTTTTCATCCTGCCGTCACGGGTAAAAAATGCCAGCTCCGATAACGGTTTGTTAAACAGATATTCATAGTCTGCTGACCCGCCACGGATATCCGAAAATCCTCTTGCCTGATAGGCAATACACGGATATAAACCAAACCAGTTATCTTTTTCCATCAGGTCTGCCCAGACCACATCAATACTTTTTGATTCATCCGGCTCGCCGTTTTCCATAATCAGGCGAACTGATTTTTCAAAAATATGCATCATTTTTTCCGCATATCCCCGGTTAACAATATAAGCATTGGCACAAAAGGCATATTTCAGACTGAGTGAACAGATTTCCGGTTCGTATTCAAAAGCACGGTAATAATTACCGCCCAATAATGCGGCATCCCACTCTCTTTTCTGAAGCGCGGATAAAAAGAGATTGGCCTGCCGGATATGTTCATCATCGCAATAAAAATCACAGTCATCCTCAACGACCAGCACCGGCCCCCAGTTATTTTCAACGATCATCTTCATCACCGCCACATGAGAAAGCGCGCATCCCAGAAATCCCGGTTTCTTTTCAATGGCGTCGAAGCGGATAATTTTACGGTAAGGAATTTCTATTTTTCCCAGTGCTTCGAGAATGTCATCCTCACGATCAGGTCTGGATGCCAGATTAATGTAAATAACTTTTTCGATAAAATCATGACCGAATGCGAAATCCCCATCCGACATAAACCGTTTCAGATCCACTCTGCCTCCTGCAAATACTCTGATAAAATACTTTTTACTGCCTGTTAATATCCGGTAAAAGGCTAGCGGATAAATATTTACCGTCAATCGCTGTTATTCTTATTTATTAACATATTTTCCGGTAAACGCCATAACAGGCCCCGGCGCTCACAAAAAATACCCGCCACGGATAACCATGCGGGTATCTGATACTGATCCGGTGAAATTACAGATTTATTTTCCGCTGAATAATTTAGGAATTTCCCGCAGACACCAGGCTTTGGCCTCACCCATGCTGTCGCGGCGCCACGCCATAATGATATTGGTTTCGTGGCTGTATTCAGAGCCGACCACCTTCAGACGGCCTTCCTGAATATCTTTTTCCACCAGCGGGTACGGCATACTCGCCACACCCAGCCCGGCAAGCAAAGCACGGCGTTTATCATCAATAGAACTGACCGTCAGGCGCTGCTGTTTATCCAGCAGCAACACCGTCAGCACCGGCCGTTCACGGGCGGTATCCGCCACGGCAATCCCCCGGTATTTCACCCGGGTGGTATCAGATAACGGCTCCGGTTCTTTATGGATCGGGTGATCCGGTGCCGCCACATACACATTCACCACAGAATAGAGCGGGCGGGAGTTGATTTCAGAGGAAGTGCGGAAATGCATATCCGGCGCGATCACAATATCGGCACGGCCGGTTTCCAGCCGTTCCCAGGCACCGGCGAGTACTTCAGTGGCCAGGGTCAGCTGGGTGGTGGACTTCTGTGCCAGCTTGTCCACCAGCGGGAACAGAGAAGCCGTCGGGATCAGAGCCTCACAGACAATGGTCAGATGCGGCTCCCAGCCTCTTGCCAGTGCTTCAGCATCACTGGTCAGTTTATCCGCCGCTTCCAGCAGCAGGCGGCCGCGCTCCAGCAACATCCGCCCGACATTGGTGAATTTTGTCCGGTGACCCGAGCGATCAAACAGAACAACATCCAGCTCTTCTTCCAGTTTCTGCATGGTATAGCTCAGGGCGGACGGTACACGTCCCAGTTCTTCAGCCGCCGCCGCAAAACTCCCCCGGCGGTCGATGGCATCCATCACACGCAATGATTCCAGCGTTAACGCTTTGTCTTTACTCATCGTTATCTCAGTCAGAAATTTTGAATGTCGCCACCAGATTAACTGGCTAACAATTCAGCGTCCAGCCCTTTATTATTTCACTATGTTTAATAACAGGCAGACCATTATGATTATACACAGAACCGCCGGACAGGCCGGGTCCGCCGACTATGGCTGGTTACAGGCGAAATATGCTTTCTCTTTCGGACACTATTTTGACCCGGAGTTTCTGGGGTACGGCCCGCTGAAAGCACTGAATCAGGAGGTGCTGGCTCCCGGTGCCGGTTTCCAGCCCAAATCCTATCCCGATGTGGATATTGTAAACCTGATCCTCAGAGGGAAGCACGATATTCGTGATAATGACGGACTTTATCTGGAAAGCGGGCAGGATGAGTGTCTGTTTTTTTCACCGCGTAAAGATACCAGTTACACCGAAACCAATCCCTGTGAGCAGTCACCACTGACCCGGATTCAGATCTGGCTGAAAGCCGCACGCGGCAGTCTGCGCAGCGGTTCACAAAAACTGATGCTGACACAGCAGCCGGTTCAGCTTATTGCCTCCCCGGACGGTGAAAGCGGCAGTATTGATTTGCAGCAGGGGGTACGGATTTCCCATCTTCTGATCCCCGCCGGAGAATCTCTGACACTGCCGCTGTTCGGGAAACAGGCATTTTATCAGTCGGTTCACGGCACCGTGACGGCGGATGACGGGCAAAAACAGGGAACAATTGAGTGTGGTGACGGCGCATTTATTCAGGAGAGCCGGGAAGTGACCTTTCACGCGAAAACACCCTGCCGGGCACTGCTGATCGATATCCTTGCCTGATACACAGGCCTGAAATGAAACAACCCCGCGTCAAACGCGGGGTTGTGATAGTGAGGAGTCAGCCGTTAAGCCGGGTTCTGTCGTGGACAATCATTCCTCTGGGCCAGCACTCACGCACTGGCTCAAGCAGCCTACCCGGGTTCAGTGCGGGCCGCACCATATGAACCCCTATTTGGCCTTGCTCCGGGTGGAGTTTACCGTGCCACGGACTGTTACCAGCCGCGCGGTGCGCTCTTACCGCACCCTTTCACCCTTACCTGTGCCCTTACGGGCCATCGGCGGTTTGCTCTCTGTTGCACTGGTCGTAGGCTCGCGCCTCCCAGACGTTATCTGGCACCCTGCCCTGCGGAGCCCGGACTTTCCTCCCCTTTACCCGTCTCCCGGAGGGACAACGATAAAGCAGCGATTGCCTGGCTGACTCCGCTGCGGATTATAAGCAGCTTTCCCGCTGATGTACAGAATAACTCCGCGCCGGAAGACCGGTTGGCGGGAAATGCATCACTCTGCGGCAGAATCCCCGTCCAGGGTGTAACGGTAGAGGGCATTTTTCTTCACGCCATACAGCTCCGCCACCACCGCTGCCGCTTTTTTCGGCGGCAGTTCTTTCTGCACAATCGCCAGCGCACGCAAGATTTCCGGGCTGAATTCCTCATCCTGCACCGGCTTTGCGCCTTCCGCAATCAGCACCATTTCCCCTTTGCGGCGGTTTTCGTCTTCCTGAATCCAGGCCAGCAGCTCCGCGACCGGTTTCCCCTGAATCGACTCCCAGGTTTTAGTCAGTTCCCGTGCCAGAACCACATAGCGATCTTCACCCCAGACGGTGACCATATCGGCCAGTGTGTCCAGGATACGGTGTGTGGATTCATAAAAAATCAGAGTGCGCGGCTCATCAGCCAGCGCCCGCAGTGTATCCTGACGACTTTTGCTTTTGGCCGGCAGAAACCCTTCGTAACAAAACCGGTCAGAGGGCAGACCGGCAGCACTCAGCGCCGTGACAGCCGCACAGGCACCGGGCAGCGGGATCACAGTAAGCCCTGCATCACGGGCACGGCGGACCAGATGGTAACCGGGATCGTTAATTAAAGGTGTACCTGCATCGGACACTAATGCGATACTGATCCCGGACTGTAATTTGGTAATTAATTGATCTGCTTTATACTGTTCATTATGATCATGCAGCGCAAACAGCCGGTTATTAATACCGAAGTGAGAAAGTAATAAGCCGGTATGCCGGGTATCTTCCGCTGCAATCAGATCGACATTCGTGAGCACCTCAAGAGCGCGTGCCGTGATGTCATTCAGATTACCGATCGGTGTCGGCACAACATAAAGTGTCGCTGCCGCAACCACGGCTCGATTAGGTTGATTCATTGTTTCGTCCAGATGATCACATTAGAATTGAGCTTTCAGAAAACTATAACCGGGTACAGTATGTTTTCCTTAACTTTATCGCGTTACCGCAGGCAATTACTTTGTACCGCACTCTTTTCCACGCTGGTTATCTCAGGGTGTACACTCGATAACCGGCATGCGGGTACAGCCGGCAAAGACCAGCCGGAAACACTGGTTCAGCAATATCAGCAGGTTATTGATGCAGCCGCCGGAAGACCTTCCGCCGATGCCATCCGTGCTTATATCGCTCAGGAGCCGCTGCTCTCTGATCCGGACGCACACCAGCAGAATATTGATGAAACCTGGCTGATGCTAACACGTTTTACCCCTGAAGCCCGCAATAACATTCAGGTTAACGCTGATGAAAGCGTATTACAGGGCTGGATTGACCTGCTTATTCTGTATCAGAACAACCAGCAGGATCTGAAAGCGCTTTCCGCCGCCCTGGGTGACTGGCAAATCCGTTACCCGGATAACCCGGCGGCCAAATCCCTGCCGCAGGATCTTATCCAGACCCTGAGCAGCACCTACGGCCAGAGCGGCAAAAATGCCCGCGTCGCTCTGTTCCTGCCGCTGAGCGGCCAGGCGAAACTGATGGGTGATGCTATCCGTCAGGGCTTTACCGATGCACAGAACGGCGTGGTATACAGCAGTGGTTACTACGTTACTGATATCGCGGCCGCCCGGCCGGTCAGCACAGAGCCGGTACCGGCCACCCTCAGCCCGGCCGATCCGGATAAAGACATCACCACGCCGGATGTGACAAACGGCGCACCGTCAAATGACAGCATGGCTGACGGCACGACTGCCGCAAGCCCGGTATCTGCCCCGCAGACACTGCCATACAGCGGTGAATCCCGTACTGTCACTGACGTGAAAATCTATGATACCGACAGCAGGCCGCTGGCAACACTGCTGGCACAGGCACAGGCTGACGGTATGGATCTGATTGTCGGGCCGCTGCTCAAAGGGGATGTTGCCACGCTGGCAACAGCCAATACGCCGCTGAACATTCTGGCGCTTAATGAATTAGACACACCAATAGCCCGCCCTAATGTCTGCTACTTTTCGCTTTCACCGGAAGATGAAGCCCGCAACGCCGCGCAGTTTATCCGTCAGGATAATAAAACGGCGCCGCTGGTGCTGACACCGGATAACAACTTCGGCCGCCGGATCGCACAAAGCTTTGCGGATGAGTGGCAGAAAAACGGCGGCGGCGTAGTGCTGCACCAGACATTCTCCGGCAATCCGGGCAGTTCCGTCTCACTGACCGGCGTGCCGGTACAGCCGTCCTCACAACCGGTACCGCAGCCGGAAGGTACTGTTGTACAGCCGCAGCCGGTCAGCGGCGATGTGGATTCCGTCTATATTATCGCCACCTCTGATCAGCTGACTTACATTAAACCGATGCTGGAATTTGCCACCAGTGCCCGCGGACGCCCGGCGTTTTATGCTGGTTCACGCAGTAACAAGGCCGGAACCGGCAAAGATTTTCAGTTTGAGATGGAAGGACTGAAACTGACGGATATCCCGTTGATTGCAGGCGGTAATCCGCAGTTACTGACTCAGGCTGCCGGGAAATTCGGCAACGACTATACCCGTGTCCGCCTCTATGCGATGGGAATGGACGCATGGCGTCTGGCAAATCAGTTCGGTGACATGCAGAGTCATACTCTGCGCATGAATGGTGCCAGCGGTGACATCACAGTCACTGATAACTGTACCGTTTATCGTCATCTGCCGTGGCTGGTCTTTAAGCAGGGTAATCTTATCCCGCTGAGTACCGAAAACTAGTCTTTGTCTGAATTTTAAAGGTGACAGGATGTCACCTTTGTTTCCTTTGGCATAATCAGCATACAAGGACGCGTATTTATGCTTACATGGCTGACAGGCCGTCGTCATGAACAATTTGCCCGGCGCTGGCTGGAACAGCAGGGACTGACATTTGTTGCGCAGAATGTCTGTTTCCGCCGGGGTGAAATCGATTTGATTATGCGGGACAGCGGCATCTGGGTGTTTACCGAGGTTCGTTACCGCCGTAATGCACACTATGGCGGAGCGGCAGCCAGCGTCACCAGAACCAAGCAGCGCCGTTTACTTTATGCGGCTTCCTGCTGGTTATCTCAGCAGCAACTGAGTATGCTGACCTGTGACTGCCGTTTTGACATTTGCGCCATAACCGGTGACCATATCGACTGGCTGAAAAATGCCTTTGGTCACGCCGATTTTTGTTAATGTAGTCATCCGTTGCTGATAGCAGGACTTAACGTGTTAGACAGAATTAAACAGTGTTTTACTGAAAGTATTCAGACGCAGATTGCAGCCGCAGAAGCACTGCCGGATGCCATTTCCCGGGCGGCCATGATGATGGTTCAGTCGTTACTCAACGGCAATAAAATCCTCTGCTGCGGGAACGGAGGGTCGGCGGCGACAGCCTCGCGCTTCGCCACCAGTATGATTCACCGGTTTGAAACCGAGCGCCCGAGCCTGCCTGCACTGGCACTGAATACGGATAATGTGGTGATGACCGCTATCGCTGCCAACCGGCAGCAGGATGAAATTTATGCCAAACAGGTCCGCGCCATCGGCCAGACCGGTGATGTGCTGCTGGCGATATCCACACACGGCAACAGCCGCAATATCATCAAAGCGGTTGAGGCGGCGGTGACCCGTGATATGACCATCGTGGCACTGACCGGCTACGACGGCGGGGAGCTGGCAGGTCTGCTGGGCCCGCGTGACGCGGAAATCCGCGTACCTTCACAGCACAGTGTCCGCATACAGGAAGTGCATATGCTGACGGTGAATTGTTTATGTGATTTAATCGACAATACCCTTTTCCCCCACCAGGAAGACTAAGGAGATATTATGAGAATTGTGCCCGTGGCAGCACTTATCTGCAGCGCGTTACTGTTACAGGGATGTATCGGCGCAGCACTTATCGGGTCTGCGGCTGTTGCGACCAAAGCCGCCACAGACCCCCGTTCTGTCGGCACACAGGTCGATGACGGCACACTGGAAGCCCGTGTCAGCGGCCAGCTCAATAAAGATAAAGATATCAAACAGCAACGGATTATTCCGGTGGCTTATCAGGGGAAAGTCCTGCTGATTGGTCAGACGGAAGATCTCTCTCTGGCACGGCGGGCAAAAGAAATTTCCGCCAAAGTGGACGGCACCGAACTGGTGTATAATGAAGTCCGCCAGGGTGCGCCGATTGATTTGGGGACGGCATCGAAAGACGCCTGGATCACCACTAAAGTCCGCTCTAAACTGCTGACCAGTGATGCGGTCAAATCCGCAAATATCAAAGTGATCACTGAAAACGGCGAGATTTTCCTGTTAGGGGTGGTTACCCGCCAGGAAGGAGCGGCAGCGGCGAAAATTGCCAGTGAAACGGATGGCGCGAAAAAAGTCACCACGGCCTTTACCTGGCTGAATTAACCCCGCCCGCTTTCAGAAACCGATAAGAAACCTGACTTAATGTCAGGTTTTTTTTATGAACGTTCTGATCGCCTGCTTTCCGCTCATGCGTCCGGTGGCAGATAAAATACAGGATATATCAATAAATAACGAATTATAAGAATATTATACCAAATAAGTCTGAGCAGAGATCATCATTATAATTACTTATGATTTTTTGCAAAAAACCAAATCAGTAAGATAAATTCATTATACTACGGTTAATTATCAGCCAGATTATTTTTCTTCAGGAACTCTGTTCCGCCCAATAACTGCATCTGATGCAGAATCCACTGCTGACGCCCGCGGAGATACGCGGAGGGTTTATCCGCATGCAGCCGGTGAGGGTTCGGTAAGACGGCGGCCAGTAATGCGGCCTCTGCGGCGGTCAGGTTTTTTGCACTTTTGCCGAAAAAGTGTTGCGCCGCCGCTTCCGCACCGAAAATACCCGGTCCGAACTCCGCGATATTGAGATACACCGTCAGGATCCGTGACTTTGACCAGACCAGCTCAATACCGGGCGTCAGCAGCGTTTCCAGCCCTTTACGTACCCAGCTGCGTCCGTCCCACAGGAACAGGTTCTTGACCGTCTGCTGGCTCAGTGTGGATGCCCCGCGGGCTGCACGGCCTTTTTTGCCGCTTTTGGTGAGTGCATCGGAGATGGCGCCAAAATCAAAACCGTGATGCACAGGAAAATTCTGATCCTCAGACGCAATCACCGCCAGCTTCATCCGGGGCGAAATAGCGTCTTCGCCTGCCCATGTACTGTGAGCGACATAAGAAAAATTGAATGTTGACCATGCCGAAACCTGCCTTTCCAGCATCACCATGGAGTAAGGGACAGGGAGGAATGCGAACAAAATTATCATTGTTACCCATAACAACATAACAAAAACAACTATTTTTCGCAGAAACCGCAATATCCTCCCCATCATTTCCTTCATCCTTTATCAGGCCATTTCGAGCACTTTCTTCACGAGTTTATCAATCCCTATCTGTGCCTGTGCAATGTTCTCAGCCAGCATATAAGCAGGGGTTGTCACGATTTTATGGGTTTCGTCTACGACGATATTATCCACCGTACAACTGACATGCACACCGCCCATTTCTGCTATCGCCGCAGCAATATCCGAATCATTACCAATAGTAAGCTGAACTGATGAATTAACAATTTTCGGGATCATCACCGGCGCGATACATATAAATCCCATTGGTTTGCCCTGAGACAACATTTCACGCGACAACAATAAAAAATATTTATCAATTTCACAGGCTGCACCTTTTACTGCAAAATCGCACAGATTTTTTGCGGCACCAAAACCGCCCGGAACAATCAGTGCATCCAGCTGTGAAGCATCCGCTTCTGCCAGCGGGCGGATTTGTCTGCGGGAAATCCGCGCTGACTCTTCCAGCATATTGCGCTTCTCTGATTTTTCCTCACCGGAAAGGTGATTGATAACAGTGCGTTGAGGTTCATCCGGTGCAAAAAAATACACCTGAGCACCGGATTGGGTTAAACTGAGCAGTGAAAGAACGGATTCATGGATTTCACTGCCGTCGAAAACACCGCATCCACTTAAAACAATACCAACAGATTTCATGTCTGACTCCTTTTGTAGTAGATTAATGCTTAACCCTTTAGAGGTGCAAACACCAATCTTCATCACAGTTTTTAATGAATCTTGTAACAAAAATACTTATCTTTGCTATGTTGAAGCCTGTATGATGTAAGAGCCTATTTCATCACTCGCCTAAATAACGATAAATAGTTGTCGCGGGTGAACCAGTTTCCCTGGTGTTGGCGCAGTATTCGCGCACCCCAACTTCGGTTGGGGTTATTTTTTACCTGCGATTTGCCAGCCAGTTTCTTAAAATCCCCACCTGACTTTCCCAATCGTGATTCAGTTCATCGACCCACTCCTGCACATTGTCATCCCATGCCGGTAAATCCGGTGACTGGATCTGCTGCGCAACCTGCCGCAGATGGATAAGCCCGACAGACCCGGCCGCGCCTTTGATTTTGTGCCCTTCTTCCGCAATGCCTTTGCGATCTTTCGCCACCATGTTGGAATTCAGGATAGCCAGGTAGCCCGGCATCATTTTTTCGAACACATCCAGGCTGTCTTCGATCAGTTTCGGTCCCACCAGTTCGATATACTGGTTCAGCATCTCCAGATCCAGCGACTGCACATACACGTCCTCAGACGCCGCTGAGCCGTTTTCCTCAGCAGGCAATGCCTCACTGCCGTCCCCCCAGAATTTCGCTATCATCTGCGTCAGAGCGCCCACAGCAAGAGGTTTGCTCAGCACATCATCCATACCGGCATCCAGATACTCTTTTTTGTCTTTCAGCACGTTGGCGGTCAGTGCCACCAGCGGCGGCAGAGAGTCCGGCTGATAACGCTGATGCAGCTCGCGGGCGATATCCAGCCCGCTCATATCCGGCAGCTGAATATCCAGCAGCACAAGGTCGTACTCTTCCGGCGAAAACATCGCCAGCGCATCACGGCCGTTCATCGCAACATCCACGGTATTGCCCAGTTTTTCCAGGACAGATCGCGCCACCACCACATTCAGCTCAATATCCTCCACCAGCAGGATATTCAGGGCAGGCAGCAGCAGATCGTCAGCCCCGTCCTCTGTCCGGGCGTCCTGTGCAGGCGCACAGACTGACAGCGTAAAGCAGGAGCCTTTGCCCGGCTCACTGGTTACCGTGATATCGCCGCCCATCGCCTGTGCCAGACGGCGGGAAACCGCCAGGCCGATACCGGTACCGGTGGCAGGACGTCCGCCCGCGCTGTCAGTCACCTGGTAATACATGGCGAAGATTTTTTCCAGCTCATCCTCCGGAATACCGATGCCGGAATCCCGTACCTCAAAGCAGAGCATGTCATTGGCTTCACGCCATATCGTCACCGTAATGCCGCCCTCACGGGTAAATTTCACGCCGTTGCCGATAAGATTCCACAGGATCTGGCGCAGACGGGTACCATCCGCCATGATCACGGACGGCACCGGCTGAATCAGGTCAAGGGTAAACTGAAGCCCTTTCGGCTGCACCAGCAGGCCGGACAGATTTTCCAGATCAGAAATAAATTCCGTGAAATTCACCGGCTGGGTATCAAGGCGGACATTACGCCGCTCCAGTTTGTCCATCTCAATCACATCATTGAAGATGTTGCCGAGGGTGACCGCGCTGACATGAATAGTTTTCAGGTAATTTTCCTGCTCCGGATTCAGATCCGTATCCAGCAGAATGCGGCTCAGTCCGACAATCCCGTTCAGCGGTGTACGCAGTTCATGGCTGATGGTGGAGATAAAGGTGGTTTTCTCGCGGCTGGCGTTTTCAATCGCCTCCTGATAGCGCTTACGTTCGGTGATATCACGGCCGAAGCCCATCAGGCCGTGACGCTTACCGACACTGTCATAGAACGGCACTTTGCGCAGTTCAAAACAGGCTTTGCGCCCGTCCGGATATACCAGCCACTGCTCATAAGTGAGCGAAACATTATGACGGAAGACTTTTTCGTCCGTTTCCATCACCTTATCGGCGATTTCCGGGTCATAAATATCCCGCGGGGTCAGGCCGCGCAACAATTTTTCACTGCGTCCCGTGAGCAATTCCATCGCGCGGTTACAGCCGGAAAACTCGTTTTTCTCATTGCGGTAATAGACCAGGTCAGGCGAGGCATCAAGGAAAGAGCGCAGCAGGACAGATTGCTGTTCAAATTCGAGCTGGGTCTGTTCGCGGCGGCTGATCTCTTTCTTCAGTTTGTCCAGCAGAATAACCTGCTCACCCTCGACTTTTTCGCGCTCGGTAATTTCCTGATTCAGCTGGGTGATATTCTCTTTCAGCTGTTCGTTGAGCTCCAGATCCCGTTTGCGCATCACTTCCAGTTTACTGACCAGCCCGGACAGGCGCTGGCGGGATTCCTCGAGCTGTTCAACAACAACAGACATAAAATAGACCGCCCACGGCGTGATCAGCAGGCCGAAGAAGATAGAGCGGACCAGGTCGATACTCTGCACTTCCCCCTGAAGCAGCATGGTGACGGCAATCTGCACCACCATCGCCAGCACCACCAGTCCCGATGCCAGCAATAACGAAAACCGGACCAGTCCCAGTTTCATCAGTAAATCAACATAATATTGTGCTAAACCGCGTAGCAATTTCATACCTGCTCCACCCGCTGAATGAGGGTTAATATCATAACGTAAAATTGGCGGATCACTGCGTTTCCGGCAGTGATTGTTTCCTGTACTCATCATAGCGGATTAAATAAAAAATCAAATTAACCGGCGTTATGCGTATCGTCCGCCGGATAATATGGCCGGATTACCACCCTGCACTGTTTTTTATCTGAATAAAATTAAAAACACGATATTTATCTGTAAATTAGCAGAAACAGAGCAGATAAAATCAGGTTATAAATAAAAATGCCCATGCTGCGCGGTAATAACCCGCAAAAAACAGTGATGTACATCACACAAAAAAACGACTGTCTGTTTGCAGAAACAGCGGATTAAAATCCTGAAAATAGTTTTTTTTCATTAAATTATCGTAAAAACCATGCTCACATACTGTCCGCTACCTGATATTTGACCGCAATAGTATTTCCCGGTAAGTTGAAAAATGACGTTCCGGATCACCTGTGGTCAGCACCGATATAATAATTATTCACTGCCGGTCGCGGCACAAACATAACATCACAATACCTTTTGCTGAGATATATGTCGTCAGCAGGGGCTGACTGAGGCCCGGAAACAGCTTTGCCGCAGGAATGCGGCGTAATGTGAGACATGCAAAAGGGGCCACCTATGCTTTATAACCCGTCACAGGATAAGGACAACTGCGGTTTCGGCCTGATTGCCCACCTCGAAGGACAACCCAGCCATAAAGTCGTGCGTACCGCTATCAGCGGGCTGGCGCGGATGCAGCATCGCGGTGCGATCCTCGCCGACGGTAAAACCGGGGACGGCTGCGGTTTATTATTACAAAAACCCGATCGCTTCTTTCAGATGATTGCTGCGGAGAATGAATGGCGTCTGGCGCGTAATTATGCAGTCGGCATGCTGTTTCTCAGTCAGGAGCCGGCGATTGCACAATTCTGCCGCAAAATTATCGAAGAAGAGCTGGCTGACGAAACCCTGTTTATCGCAGGCTGGCGCAAAGTACCGGTCAGACCGGAAATCCTCGGCGAAATCGCCCTCGCCGGTATGCCGCAGATTGAGCAGGTCTTTATTAATGCCCCGGCAGGCTGGCGCGCACGGGATCTGGAACGCCGTCTGTTTATGGCCCGCCGCCGTATCGAAAAACGCATCAGCGACCCGGATTTTTATATCTGTAGTTTGTCCAATCTGGTGACAATTTACAAAGGCCTGTGCATGGCCGCCGATCTGCCGCGTTTTTATCCTGATTTGGCTGATCTGAGAATGGAATCTGCTATCTGCCTGTTTCATCAGCGCTTTTCAACCAATACTGTACCGCGCTGGCCGCTGGCTCAGCCATTCCGCTATCTCGCTCATAACGGCGAAATCAACACTATCACCGGTAACCGCGAGTGGGCACGCGCCCGTGCCTATAAATTCCGCACACCGCTGATCCCGGATCTTATTACCGCCGCCCCGTTTGTCAATGAAACAGGTTCGGATTCCAGTTCACTGGATAATATGCTGGAACTGTTTCTCAACGGCGGGATGGATCTGGTGCGTGCTATGCGCCTGCTGGTGCCGCCGGCCTGGCAGAATCATCCGGATATGGATGACGACCTGCGCGCCTTTTTTGATTTTAATTCCATGCATATGGAGCCGTGGGATGGCCCGGCCGGGATTGTTATCTCTGACGGGCGCTATGCCGCCTGTAATCTCGACCGCAACGGGCTGCGCCCTGCCCGCTATGTCATTACCACGGATAAACTGATCACCTGTGCCTCCGAAATCGGCATCTGGGATTATCAGCCGGATGAAGTCACGGAAAAAGGCCGTGTCGGGCCGGGTGAACTGCTGGTGATTGATACACAGGAAGGCCGCATACTGCATACCCGCGAAACAGATAACGATCTCAAAACCCGTCATCCGTACAAATCCTGGCTGGAAAAAAATGTTCTGCGGCTTACGCCGTATCAGGATCTGATGAATGAAACGCCGCCGCAGCGTGTACTTGATGATGCACAATTGGCGGTGTATCAGAAACAGTTCGGGTATACCCTGGAAGAACTGGAGCAGGTACTGCGGGTGCTGGGGGAAAACGGCCAGGAAGCGGTGGGCTCAATGGGGGATGATACCCCGTTTGCGGTACTCTCCGCACGCCCGCGTCTGATTTATGATTATTTCCGCCAGCAATTTGCCCAGGTGACCAACCCGCCGGTGGATCCGCTTCGTGAAGCTCATGTAATGTCACTGGCGACCAGCATCGGCCGGGAAATGAATGTCTTCTGCGAAGCAGAAGGCCAGGCTCACCGGCTGAGTATGGCCTCGCCGGTACTGATGCACACGGATTTTGAACAGCTGCTGAGCCGCGACCCGGATTATTACCGCGCGGAACATCTGTCACTCTGTTTTAATCCGCAGGAAACAACGCTGGAACAGGCGATCCGCACCCTGTGTGATAACGCGGAAGCCGCCGTCCGCGCCGGTACGGTTCTGGTGGTACTGAGCGACCGTAAAATCACTCCGGATACTCTGCCGATCCCGGCACCGATGGCAGTGGGGGCAGTACAGCAACGCCTGGTCAGTCAGAGCCTGCGCTGTGACGCCAACATTATTACCGAAACCGCCGGTGCCCGTGACCCGCACCATTTTGCTGTGCTGCTCGGGTTCGGTGCTACGGCAATTTATCCTTATCTTGCCTGTGAATCCCTGCTGAAACTGTGCAGTGATAATGTCCTCACACACTCACCGGCACAGGTATTACTCAACTACCGCAACGGTATCAACAAAGGTCTGTATAAAATCATGTCCAAAATGGGGATCTCCGCGGTCTCCTCATACCGCTGTGCCAAACTGTTTGAAGCTGTCGGTCTGAGTGATTCGGTGGCAGAACTCTGTTTCCGGGGTGTGCCGAACCGGATTGGCGGTGCGGATTTCAGTGATTTTCAGCAGGATCTGCATAACCTGTCCCGCCTCGCCTGGCTGCCGCGCAAACCGCTCGATGCTGGCGGCCTGCTGAAATACATCCACAACAGTGAATATCATGCCTATAACCCGGATGTGATTGCGGCATTGCAGAAAGCGGTTCACAACGGAAATTATGCGGATTATCAGCATTATGCTGCTCTGGTAAACGGCCGCCCGGCAGCAATGCTGCGGGATCTGCTGGCACTGCGCACAGACACACAATCCATCAGTGTTGATGAAACTGAATCTGCCGAATCCCTGTTTTCACGCTTTGATACAGCCGCCATGTCTATCGGCGCACTGAGTCCGGAAGCCCATGAGGCGCTGGCTGTCGCGATGAACCGGCTCGGCGGCAGTTCCAACTCCGGCGAGGGCGGTGAGGACCCGGCGCGGTTCGGTACGGAAAAAAATTCCAAAATCAAACAGGTGGCTTCCGGCCGCTTTGGTGTGACACCGGGTTATCTGCGCAGCGCGCGGGTTATCCAGATTAAAGTGGCACAGGGGGCGAAACCCGGCGAAGGCGGCCAGTTGCCGGGGGACAAAGTCACCCCGTATATCGCCTCGCTGCGTTATTCTGTGCCCGGCGTAACACTGATTTCCCCGCCGCCGCACCATGATATTTACTCTATCGAAGACCTGGCACAGTTGATTTTCGATCTCAAACAAGTTAACCCGGAAGCACTGATTTCCGTCAAACTGGTTTCTGAACCGGGGGTCGGCACCATTGCCACCGGCGTGGCCAAAGCCTATGCCGATTTCATCACCATTTCGGGATATGACGGCGGTACCGGAGCCAGCCCGCTCACCTCAGTCAAATACGCGGGCACACCGTGGGAGCTGGGACTCGCTGAAGCCCAGCAGGCGCTGGTGAGCAACGGTCTGCGCCATAAAATCCGTTTACAGACGGATGGCGGACTGAAAACCGGGCTGGATATTATCAAAGCCGCCATTCTCGGGGCGGAAAGCTTTGGTTTCGGCACCGGGCCGATGGTCGCACTCGGCTGCAAATATCTGCGTATCTGCCACCTGAATAACTGTGCCACCGGCGTGGCAACCCAGGATGAAACCCTGCGCCGCGATCACTATCACGGCCTGCCGGAGCGGGTGATGAATTATTTCCGCTTTATTGCACAGGAAACCCGTGAGCTGATGGCGCAACTGGGAGTGAGAAAACTGACCGATCTTATCGGCCATACCGATTTACTGGTCAGAATTGAAGGTACCACCGCCCGGCAGCAAAAACTGGATCTGTCCGCTCTGCTGGTATCACCGGTACCGCATGAGGGTGCAGCCCTGTTCTGTTCACAAACCAATCCGCCGTTTGATAAGGGGGAACTGAACCGGCACATCCTGGAGGATACCCGCACCTGTGTGCAGACACAGCAATCCCGTGCATTTTATTATGATATCCGCAATACCGATCGCTCAGTGGGGGCCGCGCTGTCCGGTTTCGTAGCGGAGTTATACGGCAACAGCGGGATCGCCGCCTCTCCGCTGAAACTGCATTTTACCGGCACAGCCGGGCAGAGTTTCGGGGTCTGGAATGCCGCCGGTATTGAACTGACACTCACAGGAGATGCTAACGACTACGTTGGTAAAGGTATGGCGGGCGGACAGATTGTTCTGCATCCTCATCCGGGATCTGCGTTTACCGCTCACGATACCACTATCGCAGGAAATACCTGTCTGTATGGTGCCACAGGCGGGAAACTCTATGCCGCAGGCCGTGCAGGAGAGCGCTTTGCCGTCCGTAACTCCGGCGCACTGGCGGTTGTCGAAGGTGTCGGTGATAACGGCTGTGAATATATGACCGGCGGGATTGTCTGTGTGCTCGGCAAAACCGGGATTAACTTCGCTGCCGGCATGACAGGCGGATTCGCCTATCTTTATGATGAAGACGGCACCGCCGCAGGGCGTATCAACCGGGAGATGGCGGAAACCCGCGATATCAGCGGGCTGCCGGTTCTGCTGGAACATCTGCGCGGCATGCTGGAAGATCACCGCCGCCTGACCGGCTCCGCCAGAGCAGACGACATTCTCAGAGAATGGACAGAACAGGCCGGGCGGTTTATCCTCGTCAAGCCGAAATCTGCGGATATTCATGCACTTGCCGGGATAAACAGCCGGGCAGACACTGAATTACGGATCCGTGCACAGTAAGGAGAGTCAAGATGAGCCGCAATGTTTATCAGTTTATTGAATTACAGCGTACAGATCCGCAAAAGTTACCGCTGGCGCTCCGTAAAACCGAATTTATCGAGATTTATGAGCCATTTTCATCGCCTCAGGTGAAAGAGCAGGCCACCCGCTGCCTCGGCTGTGGTAATCCGTACTGTGAATGGAAATGTCCGGTGCATAACTATATTCCCAACTGGCTGCGGCTGGCGGAGGAAGGCCGGATTATTGAAGCAGCAGAGCTGTCACATCAAACCAACAGCCTGCCGGAAGTGTGCGGCCGGGTATGCCCGCAGGACAGATTATGTGAGGGCGCGTGTACGCTGCATGACGAGTTCGGTGCAGTCACTATCGGCAATATTGAGCGTTACATCACGGATAAAGCCTTTGAGATGGGCTGGAAACCGGATCTCTCTGCCGTCCGTCCGACGGGAAAAACCGTTGCGGTGATCGGTGCAGGTCCTGCCGGTCTGGCCTGTGCTGATGTCCTGATCCGTAACGGCGTAACCCCGGTGGTGTTTGATAAACATCCCGAAATCGGCGGGCTTCTCACTTTCGGTATCCCGTCATTTAAGCTGGAAAAATCCATTATGCAGCGCCGCCGTGAACTGTTCACAGAGATGGGTGTGGAGTTCCGGCTGAATACGGAGATCGGAAAAAATATCTCTCTCAGTGAGTTACAGCAGAAATATGATGCTGTATTTATTGGTGCGGGTACCTATCAGGCGATGAGCGGCGGGCTGAAAAATGAAGATGCTGCCGGGGTATACAGCGCCCTGCCGTATCTGATCGGTAATACCCGTCAGGTGATGGGCCTGGCGGATGATGATTCAGCCCCGTTTATTGACCTTAAGAATAAACGTGTCGTGGTGCTCGGTGGCGGGGATACCGCAATGGATTGTCTGCGGACCGCTATCCGTCAGGGTGCGGGGAAGGTGACCTGCGTGTACCGCCGTGATGAGGAAAACATGCCGGGCTCGCGTCGTGAGGTAAAAAATGCCAAAGAAGAAGGGGTTAATTTCCGTTTTAATTGTCAGCCATCTGCCATTGAAACCGATGTATCCGGTAAGGTATGTGGTGTCCGGGTATTAACCACCCGGTTGGGTGACGCGGACAGCAACGGCCGCCGTCAGATTGAAACGGATGATGATTCCGGCTTTGTTATTGATGCCGATGCGGTCATTATCGCTTTCGGTTTCCGGCCGCACGCCATGCCGTGGCTGGATGCCCTCAGTGTCACACGGGATCAGCAGGGTCGGATCAGCGCCCCGGCTCAGGCAACCTATCCGTTTGAAACGTCTGTCAGCGGAATTTTTGCCGGGGGTGATGTGGTGCGCGGCTCGGATCTGGTGGTCACCGCCATTGCCGAAGGCCGCCGGGCGGCAGAAAGTATTCTGGATTATCTGCATGTGTAAGAATGAATTCACATTCATATAAAATCCAATAACGGGAAGGCTGAATATTTACCTTCCCGTTATTGTCAGTCAATACCATAAAATCTGGTTTCATATTCCAGCTCTCACTTCACTGGTTTATTTTCTGCAAACCATAAAGAAACCATCATATATCCAGTTATTACTACTCATTTATTTTTAATTATCTGCTGTTAGTATTATTTGAATTCCGGCTCATAAGGAAATGTTCAATAGCAGATTTACGCTATATTACAGGCGGTACCGATGGCTGGCTTAATGTCAAAAGAGAACCGGCGCAAAATATTATTGCACTCCCCGGAACATTAAAAGCTGATGTGACCAGTAATAAGAATGGTCGCGACTATATTTCAGTAAAAAGACCGCTTTCGCGGTCTTTTTTATTTATCGGTCAGTGTTACTTCACGACACGTAAGTTCGGACGGCCACGCGGTGGTTTCGGCGGTTCCGGGTCATCCCCGCCAGTGCTTTCTTCCGCCGGTTTTGCCGGTTCGTCGTGGATCAGGGTGATATTATCCACCGCCGGTGTCAGAATTTCTTCTTCTTCCGCAGCGTCATAGGCCGCTTCCGGTTCAAACATCATCCCTGCACCGTTTTCACGGGCGTAGACCGCAATAATGGCGGCCATCGGCACATCCACCTGACGCGGAACACCGCCGAAACGGGCATTAAAACCGACCCACTCGTTAGTCATTTCCAGATTACCCACGGCGCGCGGTGCGATATTCAGGACAATCTGACCATCCTGAGCATACTCCATCGGCACATTCACACCGGGGGTATTCACATCCACCACCAGATGGGGTGTCAGTTCGTTATCCAGTAACCACTCATAATGCGCCCGTAACAAATAAGGGCGGCGTGGTGTTAATTCCTGAATATCCATCAGCGGTTAACCCCGTGACTGTAAACGCATCTCACGCTCAGCTTCCGTCAGGGAAGCCAGGAAAGAGTCACGCTCAAACACGCGCTGCATATAGAATTGCAGGTGTTTGGTATCAGAAGACGGGCGTGCGGACAGGTCGATACCCAGTACCGGCAGACGCCATAACAACGGGGACAGATAGCAGTCCACCAGGCTGAATTCTTCATTCATGAAATACGGATATTCTTTGAATACCGGCGACACAGCAACCAGCTCTTCTGTTAACTGTTTGCGGGCCTGGTTCGCTTCCTGGGCTGAGCCCTTTTCAATTTTATTCATCAGCGAGTACCAGTCCTGCTCGATGCGGTGCATCATCACACGGCTCTGCGCACGCATCACCGGATAAACAGGCATCAGCGGCGGATGCGGGAAACGCTCATCAAGGTATTCCATGATAATACGTGAATCATATAAGGTCAGCTCGCGATCCACGAGTGTCGGTACCGTCTGGTATGGGTTCAGATCGATCAGGTCTTGTGGCAGATTGCCTGCTTCGACATGCTCAATTTCAAAACTTACCCCTTTTTCCGCCAGTACAATCCGTACCTGGTGGCTGAAAATATCGGTCGGGCCGGAGAACAGAGTCATTACCGAACGTTTGTTGGCAGCGACAGCCATGAAAACCTCCAAGTTTATCAAAATAAAGGAATGAACAGCGCAGTGCGCCATTCCTACCTGTAATCTCTCACTGAATCCGGGAAAGAAAACCACAGCGAACCAATCCGGGTGCGCGGCAGCAGTGTGTTCAGGGGCGAGAAAAATGTTTGTGCCAGTTTACCAGATTTTGCTCAACTTAGGGTGAGTCCGGGCAAAAAATCATTCAAAAACACTAAAAATGGGAATTAATTAGGGCAGATTCATGAAATAAACATGAAATTGCAGGTTATGGCGGGATAATTTGCGGCAGTATATGCAGTTATAAAAAAACCCGCCGATGGCGGGTTTTTTGCATTCCAACGAAACCAGTGATTAACGTTTGGAGAACTGCGGACGGCGACGTGCTTTGCGCAGACCCACTTTTTTACGTTCAACTTCACGTGCATCACGCGTTACGAAGCCGGCTTTACGCAGCTCAGAACGCAGAGATTCGTCATACACCATCAGAGCACGGGTGATACCGTGACGGATTGCGCCTGCCTGACCAGAGATACCACCACCTTTAACAGTGATGTACAGATCCAGTTTTTCTAACATTTCAACCAGTTCCAGCGGCTGGCGAACTACCATGCGTGCTGTTTCGCGGCCGAAATAGTTTTCGAGGCTGCGTTGGTTGATGACGATGTTACCACTACCCGGCTTAATAAAGACACGAGCGGATGAACTTTTGCGGCGACCAGTGCCGTAGTATTGATTTTCAGCCATTGCCTATAATCCCGATTAAATGTCCAGAACTTGCGGTTGCTGTGCCGCGTGATTGTGCTCGTTACCTGCGTAAACTTTCAGTTTACGGTACATTGCACGACCCAGAGGGCCTTTCGGCAACATGCCTTTCACAGCGATTTCAATAACGCGCTCAGGATGGCGGGCGATCATCTCTTCGAAGGTCGCTTGCTTAATACCACCAACGTAGCCAGTGTGGCGATAGTACACTTTGTCTGTACGCTTGTTGCCGGTTACAGCAACTTTTTCTGCGTTCAGAACGATGATGTAATCACCGGTGTCAACGTGAGGAGTATATTCCGCTTTGTGCTTACCGCGCAGACGGCGGGCTAATTCAGTTGCAAGACGGCCTAAAGTTTTGCCGGTTGCATCAACAACGAACCAGTCGCGTTGTACGCTTTCTGGTTTAGCTGTAAAAGTTTTCATTAAAGCTTACCCAATAAATAAGTTACATGTTGGTGAACCAATGTTCAGAAACTGAGGCTCACACGACGCTTGTCCAGTAAACCTACCCCTTCGAGCAGAATCATCTGGCGCTAGTTGCAGTCTTCTTTGGGAAATAAAGAAAACCGCTGTAACGTGGGGGTCGCAAGATTATAGAGAAGTCCCTGCAAAAAATCGACCCCAAATTAAAAAAAATTCCCCGAAACCCTTTTCCGGCGCGCGCATTATATCAGATGCGGCAGTTTCAGGTACTCCTCACTTTGCATTTCCTGCAACCGGGAGAGGCATCTGGCGAACTCAAAAGTCAGTAACTGCCCCTGATAGAGAGAATCCATCGCGGTCTGCGCCTGAATAATCAGTTTCACCTTCCGCTCGTAAAACTCATCAACCAGCGCCAGAAAACGCCGCGCGGAATTCTCATTTTCCGTAGTCAGTACCGGGACATCATATAAAAGTACGGTGTGATAGATTTTTGACAGCGCAATATAATCGTGCTGGCTGCGCGCATCCTCACACAGTGTCCGGAATGTCACCGCCAGCACGCCGTCGGTTTCCCGCACTACAGGCAGCGGACGGTGATTGATGGTCAGTGCCGCCTGTCCGGATTTCTGTCCGCCGGTCAGCCGGGAAAACATACTGTCCATTACCGCCGGTGTGCCGGCATCCGCCGTGGTCAGCCACAAATGCGCCTGTGTCAGTGTGCGCAGACGATAATCAATCCCCGCATCCACATTCAGCACATCGCAGTATTTTTTGATCTGCTCAATGGCCGGCAGGAACCGGGCGCGCTGCAACCCGTTACGGTACAACTCATCCGGCGGAATATTGGACGTTGCCACCAGCGCGATACCGCGCTGAAACAGGGCTTCCAGCAGTGTGCCGAGAATCATCGCATCTGTGATATCGGAGACAAAAAACTCATCGAAACAGAGAACATCCGTTTCCTGTGCAAAGCCGTCAGCAACGCTTTCCAGCGGATTTTCATGCCCCTGAAGCGCCGTCAGTTCCTCATGCACCCGCAGCATAAAGCGGTGGAAATGCAGCCGCAGTTTGCGCGGCCCCGGCAGGCTGTCATAAAACAGATCCATCAGCCAGGTTTTGCCGCGCCCGACCCCGCCCCACATATAAATACCCTGCACCGGCGGACAGCTTGCCGGCTCAGGCGCTTTTCTCAGCCAGCGGTTCAGAGTGCCGCGCAGCCCTTTTTCCTGCTCCGGAGGACAGGGAGAGCGCGTCAGGAGTGCCTCATGCATCTCTGTCAGCCGGTCAACAGTGCGCCGCTGCACGTCGTCCGGCGCAAATCCGCTGCCGTTCAGTGCCTGTTGATACAACTCACGCGGTGTTGTGCTCATAATCAGTAATCCCTTAATATTATCAGAGGTTTTTATTGAGATTTTTATGATGTAGTGGCGGGTATTATACCCGGAAATCCGGGATAATGCCGGAAAGCCTTACCTTCACTATTCCCCCCGGACGGCAAATCCGGTTATAGTGACAACAGATTTTAACGCGCATGATGCACTTAAAGGAGTAGCCATGATTTGGGTATATGCACTCATCGGATTAGCAGTTGGTTTAATCATTGGTGCGCTGGCCGTTCGTCTGGGCAGTTCCAAGTTCAGAGAGCAGGAAGCAATGAAACATGACCTGGAAAAAAACAAGGCCGAACTGGAAGAGTACCGCAAAGAGCTGGTCAGCCACTTTGCCCGCAGTGCAGAACTGCTGGATAATATGGCGAAAGATTACCGCCAGTTATATCAGCACATGGCGAAAAGTTCTTCAGAACTGATGCCCGGGCTGTCCGCACAGGATAATCCGTTCAGCTACCGTCTGACGGAAGCTGAGGCCGATAATGACCAGGCACCGGTAAAAATGCCGCCGCGTGATTATTCAGACGGCTCATCAGGGCTGTTCCGTCCCGTCGAAAACAAAGAAAGCTAGTCTTTAAAAAACCGCGGGAGACCGCGGTTTTTTTTCACCTGAATTCAGCCGCTTAATACCTTCAGCAAAACAATTCCCCGCAGTAATTTCAATTCACGTAAAGCCTTGTAAAGGTTGTTTTATTTCTATTGAATGCGGAACTTTTACACACACATAGAGTCATACAGGTATCTGCGTATGCTGCGGCTTCACCCGCCGCTGATTCAGCTTATTAATTGATGAGACACAAAACGAATGATGAATAAAAAGAAAAAAAACCTGCTCAGTGCTGTTGCCATCAGCCTCGGGTTATCTCTCGCGGCACTGCCTGCGGTATCAAATGCGGCCTTACCGGCCAAAATGGCCACCGGTGAATCTTTGCCGAGCCTGGCACCGATGCTGGAAAAAGTGCTGCCTGCGGTGGTCAGCGTGGAAGTATCCGGAACAGCGGTTGCCCGCCAGCAGGTGCCGGAAGAGTTTAAATTCTTCTTCGGCCCGAATATGCCATCTCAGCAGGAAAGTGTTCGTCCGTTCCAGGGACAGGGTTCCGGTGTCATTATTGATGCTAAGAAAGGCTACATTCTGACCAATAACCACGTTATCCAGAATGCGGATAAAATTCAGATCCAGCTCAATGACGGCCGTAAATATGACGCAACCTTAATCGGCCGCGATCCACAGACCGATATTGCACTGTTACAGGTCAAAAATGCCCCGAACCTGACTGCTATCACCCTGGCGGATTCCGATAAACTGCGTGTCGGTGATTTTACCGTGGCCGTCGGTAACCCGTTTGGTCTGGGCCAGACTGCAACCTCCGGAATTATATCAGCATTAGGCCGCAGCGGGCTGAATGTGGAAGGGCTGGAAAACTTTATCCAGACTGACGCCTCCATCAACAGGGGAAACTCCGGCGGTGCGCTGGTCAATCTCAATGGTGAGCTTATCGGTATCAACACTGCGATTCTGGCACCGGGCGGCGGCAATATCGGGATCGGCTTTGCTATCCCGAGTAACATGGCCAAAGACCTGACCTCGCAGCTGATTGCCACCGGCGAAGTCAAACGCGGCTCCCTCGGCATCCGTGGTACTGAAATGAACGCGGATATCGCCAAAGCGATGAGTGTGGAAGCCCAGCGCGGGGCATTTGTCAGTGAAGTCATTCCTAAATCTGCCGCCGCCAAAGCAGGGATTAAATCCGGCGACGTGCTGGTGTCCGTTGACGGCAAACGTGTCAGCAGCTTTGCTGAACTGAGAGCAAAAATCGGTACCACCGCACCGGGTAAAGAAGTAAAAATCGGTTTGCTGCGCAAAGGAAAACCGCTGGAAGTCAGCGTGACACTGGATGACAGCGAAGGCCAGACCACCAAAGCCGAAAGCCTGACCACCCTGCTGGAAGGCGCAACTCTGAGCAACGGCAGCAATAAAGAGGGTAATAAAGGCGTGAATATTGAGGCGGTACAGAAAAATTCTCCGGCGGCCATGTCAGGGCTTCAGCCGGGTGACCTGATTATCGGCGTCAATAACCAGCGTGTGATGACCATTGTTGAACTGCGCAAAATTATCGACGGCAAGCCAAGCGTGCTGGCGCTGAATATTTTACGCGGTGATGACAATATCTATCTGCTGCTGAATAATGCCGGCCGCTGATACATTCCTGCTGTGAATACTGAAAACCGCGCCGCGTAAAACGGCGCGGTTTTTTATTTCAGGCGGCTCCTGCCTCATAAAAATCCACGGCAGAATTCAGAACCGGTTT
Source organism: Morganella morganii (assembly GCF_019402645.1). Classification (GTDB taxonomy): domain Bacteria; phylum Pseudomonadota; class Gammaproteobacteria; order Enterobacterales; family Enterobacteriaceae; genus Morganella; species Morganella morganii_D. The sequence goes on along the minus strand of NZ_VKKS01000001.1, from coordinate 184,113 downwards.
CACCACGCCGGCGCGGATCAGATAGTCGCCGAAATCCTCCCCGGCCACCCGCTCCTGTGACCATCGCCCGATAAGCTCATCAAGCACCGATAAAATCACTGCTGAACTGATATTTTCGCGGTACATCCGCGGAATACGGGTGCCGGTGCGGTTACCGCCGAGATGCAGATTATAGCGATCCGGCGCTTTGCCCACCAATCCCACTTCCGACAACATCGCCCGCCCGCAACCATTCGGGCAGCCGGTGACCCGCAGAACAATCTGTTCATCCCCCACACCGTGTGAAGACATTATTTTCTCAACTTCTGTGACAAACTCCGGCAGAAACCGTTCCGCTTCCGCCATCGCCAGCGGACAAGTCGGGAACGACACACAGGCCATGGAGTTTTCCCGCAGCGGCGTCACATTGTCGCTGATAAGGCCGTATGCCCGGGCAAGGGATTCGATACGGAATTTTTCTGCCTCAGGAATTCCGGCGATAATCAGATTCTGATTGGCGGTTAACCGGAAATCCCCCCGGTGAATTTTGGCGATTTCTGCCACGCCGGTTTTTAACGGTTTTCCCGGTAAATCGACCAGGCGGCCATTTTCAATAAACAGCGTCAGATGCCAGTGATCATCAATCCCTTTTAACCAGCCGATCTGGTCACCGCGCAGGGTAAATTCATACGGACGGATCGGGGAAAAAGTGACGCCGGCACGCCGTTCGGTTTCCTGTTTAAATGCTTCAACCCCCACCCGCTCCAGCGTGTATTTGGTTTTGGCATTTTTACGCTCCGTCCGGTTCCCCCAGTCGCGCTGGGTGGTGACAATCGCCTCCGCCACCGCCAGTGTGTCTTTCAGCGGAATAAAGCCAAACTCACTGGCAAGACGGGGAAAGGTCGCCGTATCACCGTGGGTCATCGCCAGTCCGCCACCCACCAGCACATTAAAACCAACCAGTTTGCCGTTTTCCTCAATCGCCACAAAATTCATATCATTAGCGTGCAGATCGACATCATTCAGCGGCGGGATCACTACCGAGGTTTTGAATTTACGCGGCAGATAAGTTTTACCTAAGATTGGTTCTTCATCTGTCGCCGCCACTTTTTCCTTATCCAGCCAGATTTCAGCATAAGCACGGGTGCGGGGCAGCAGATGCTCGGAAATTTTTTTCGCCCATTCATACGCTTCCCGGTGCAGACCGGACTGAACCGGATTCGAGGTGCAGAGCACATTACGGTTTACGTCATTAGCAGTCGCCAGTGAATCCAGTCCTGCCTCATGCAGCATCTGATGTGCCGGTTTGACATCCCCTTTCAGAATGCCGTGGAACTGGAACGTCTGCCGGTTGGTGATCCGGATACTGCCGTACAGCGTCTGTTCTGCGGCAAATTTGTCTATTTTCAGCCACTGTTCCGGCGTGATCACGCCCCCCGGCAGACGGCAGCGCAGCATCATGGCATGGCGCGGTTCCAGTTTCTGCTCTGTGCGTTCCGCCCTGATATCCCGATCATCCTGCTGATACATGCCGTGAAAACGGATCAGCAGGAAGTTATCCCCCTCAAACCCGCCGGTCAGGCCGTTACTCAAATCCTCTTTGATGGTTCCGCGCAAATAGTTGCTGTCGCGCTTCATTCTTTCGCTGTCGCTCAGCTTGCCCTCCACAATGAAAGGCCCGTTGTGTTTATCGCTCATTAATAGACATCCCTCTGATACCGGCGCGCTGTGCGCAGCTCACTTAAAAATTCATCCGCTGATTCGCCGTCCCGGTTACCGTACCGGCTGATAATCTCCAGCAATGCAGCTTCTGTATCTCGGGCCATCAGGCCCGCATTACCGCAGACGTAAATATGTGCGCCGTCCTCAATCCAGCGCCACACTTCCGCCCCCTGCTCCCGCAGTTTGTCCTGAACATAGGTTTTCACCGGTTTATCCCGCGACCAAGCCAGCGAGATATTGGTCAGCACACCTTCACGGACATAACGCTGCCATTCTGTCTGATATAAAAAATCCTCGGTAAAATGCTGATTGCCGTAAAAAAGCCAGTTTTTACCGGATGCACCGTCATTTTCCCGCTGCTGCATAAAAGCGCGGAACGGCGCAATACCGGTACCTGCACCGATCATAATGACCGGCACATCAGGATCTGCGGGCAGACGGAAATTATCATTACGTTCAATGAAAACCCGCACATCCCCGCCCTCCTGTATATGATCGGCGAGAAATCCTGAGGCACCGCCGGTCCGCGCACGTCCATCCGTGTCATAACGCACGACACCGACCGTCAGATGAACCTCATCTTCCGCTTCCGCCTGCGATGATGAGATGGAATACAGTCTCGGGGTCAGCGGCCGGAGAATATCGGCAAAGGCCTGTGCAGAAGGCCGGGAAGGTGCCTGACGCAGCATTTCCGCGACAGGTGTTTTTTGCGCGTAATGCAGCGCCGCCTGCTTATCACTGATCAGTGCGGATAATGTTTCATGTTGTGATAACTGCGCGTATCTGCTGACTGTCACCCCGTTATTCTGTGTGAGTTCCAGATGCCGGATCAGCGCCTCCCGCAGGGGGTACGTGTGGCCGGATACCGTAATCTCAGTTGCCGCATCCGAATGCAGCAGGGTGATAATTTCATCCGCCAGCGCCGGATCGTTTTCAAACCAGACTCCGAGCGAATCCCCCGGCTGATAATGCAATCCGGAATCCCCTGCAGAAATTTCAATATGCCGCACATCTTTCAGGGAATTACGGCCGGTAATTTTCTGATTAACGGAGAGAGATGCCGTCAGCGGTGCGCTTTTGCTGTAATGGTTTTCTGTGATACCACCCGTCTGAACGGCTACCGGCGGCGGATTTCCCGCCGCAATGCCCCTCTCTTTCAGAGCATGTGTCAATGCATCTGCCCACGCCGCCGCCGCAGACTGATAATCCACATCCGCATCCGTTCTCGGCAAGAGTGCAGTTGCTCCCGCTTTTGCCAGCTGAGTATCAAAATCAATCCCCGCCTGACAAAATTTTTCGTATGACGAATCCCCCAGAGAGAAAACCGCATAAACCGTCCCTCTGAGATCAGGTCGCTTTGCCGAATGCAGATATTTGTGAAATGCCACGGCTTCTTCCGGCGGTTCACCGTCACCCTGAGTGGATGTCACAAGAATGACTATCTTCTCCCGGGAGAGCTGTTTATATTTATATTCTCCGGCATTCACTAAATTCACAGCGAATTTTTCACTGAGAAACCGTGTTTTTAATTCTTCACATAAGCGCCGCGCATTACCGGTTTGTGAAGCGGAAATAACGGTAATAATTTCGCTTTCTGTTGTGTTTAATACCGGGGAAATAACCGTCTGCACAGACGCATTTCCCCGTCCCCACAAATAACCGGATAACCAGGCCAGTTGCTGAGAGGTAAAACCTGCTGTTACTGTCTGCAAAGCCGCAAGCTGCTCCGCAGAAACCGGAAATACCTGCTCCGGAGACATCTGTGTTGACATAGTCCTGTTACTCCCGCATTGCTCATTGTGGTTATTATTCCTTTATTTACCAGGTTATCGCATCAGGACTTATTGAGAATAAGAAAATAAAGCCATAAGTTATAATAAAATGGTCTGATATATCATAGTGGCTATTAACAAACCGTATATTTTCAGAATCCTCACTCAGATAAACAATGAATTACACGTAAAAAACAATCGATTTACGCCCTTCCCTTTCATTAAAAAACAATCATTATTGCGATTATTATTCATGTATAACAAAAAGGCATTTCAATATAAGAAGTAATTCTTTCCCGGAATATATTCCCTGCCACTAAATAGATAACTATTCGTGACTTCGCAACGGAAGAAAATAATGTCGTTATATCAGCCTCAGAAACGAAATAAATTAAAGGTGGTTTTATTTTTGCTGGCGGCACTGGCAGTCATCAGCGGGTTTATTTACAGCCAGAAAGCACCGGTACCGCAGTCAACAGCTGAAAAACCGGTGGTCATCGCTTACCAGGCGATTATCGATCCCGGCAAAATTGCACAGGCAAACCATGCCTATGAGGCCGCCACCGGTAAACAGATCATCTGGAAGAAATTCGACAGCGGCGCGGATGTGCTTACCGCACTGGCAGCCGGTGAGGCGGATATCGCCAACATGGGATCTGCGCCTTTCACCATTGCCGCCAGTCGCGGATTGCCGGTGGAGGTTTTTTATATTTCCGGTATTCCGGACACCGCCGAAGCACTGATTGTCCGTAATGACCGCAATCCGTCAGGCAGGCTGGCCGGTAAGAAAATTGCCGTGCCCTTTACATCAACGGCCCATTACAGCCTGCTGGCGACACTGGCGCACCTGAATATTAATGAAAATTCAGTGCAGCTGATTAATCTGCGTCCTGCTGAAATTGTCGCGGCATGGGAGAGAGGCGATATCGATGCGGCGTATGTCTGGGAGCCGGCCTTAAGTCAGCTGAAAGCAAACGGGCAGATCCGGATTTCCGGCCGCGATGTGCGGAAATGGGGAAAACCGACCTATGACCTGTGGATCGCTGACAGCACCTTTGCCGCACAGTACCCTGATGTACTGGCGCAGTTTGCGGCAGTTACCGACAGTGAGGTTCAGTGGTATCAGCAGAATAAAAATAATATAGCGGACTTTCCTGATATTACCGGCAAAATTGCGCAACTGACCGGCGCCCGCCCGGAGGATGTGGCTGACGTGATGGCGGGCAATGATTATCCCGCATCAGCGGAACAGGTGCAGATCCTGACCACAACCCTCGCGGATGATCTCCGCAATACCGCCCTTTTCTTACAGCAGCAGGGCAGTATTGATGCTGTCAAAGATTCATATGCCGGAAATATCAATACGGAAGCTGTCACAGCGGCAGCGGGGAAATAACAATGGCAGATATCGTGCTGGAAAATATTGATCTGTTTTATCACGGTCAGCCGCAGATAACCTTATCCGGTATTAATTTAACGATCCCGGATAACGGCATTACCGTTGTGCTCGGCGCATCCGGCTGCGGAAAAACATCGTTGCTGAATATTGTCGCCGGTTTTTTAACACCCTCCGGCGGAAAAATAACGCGGGACAAAAACGCAATTCAGCACCCCGCGTCTGACAGGGTCGTGGTATTTCAGAATGACGCACTGATGCCCTGGCTGAATGTGTATGAAAATGTCGCGCTGGGACTGAAAATTAAAAAACTCGGTAAACAGGAAGAAAGAGCGGCGGTCGAAGAAAATCTGCAAAAAGTGGGATTGCTGCATGCCATTACCGATGATATTTGGTCACTGTCCGGCGGTATGCGCCAGCGGGTCGGTATTGCGCGGGCGCTGGCCGTAAAATCTGATTTTATTTTGATGGATGAACCCTTCGGTGCACTCGATGCCGCCAACCGGGAGCAGATGCAATCTTTAATTCTGACGCTGTGGCAAAAACAGCAGAGTGCTTTTTTTATTATCACTCACGATATTGAGGAGGCGCTGTTAATGGCTACCCGGCTGATATTAATGGCGCCGGATCCGGGACGGATAATATCCGAAGAAGAACCTCCGTTTTATAAACAGTGGTCGCAGGGCCGGCGTATTCGTCAGATTAAATCGGATCCTGCATTTATTCATCACCGTGATTCGCTGTCAGACAAAATAATGGCATATCAGCACGGTTAATTAACAGAGACGGAGTGACATCAATGGCAAATATAACCGGAAATAAACAACCCGGGTACAGCCGTTTATTACTCAGCATTGTGAGTTTATCGGTTCTGATTACCGGCTGGTGGCTGATCACCGCATTACAGTGGGTTAATCCGCTCTATTTACCCGCCCCGGCCCAGATAGGACACCAGTTTCTGGCGTTATCCGAATCCGGTTATATGAATGCCACCCTGTGGCAGCATCTGGCAGCCAGTCTTGACCGCATGCTCAAAGCGCTGCTTCTGGCTGTTATCACCGGGATCCCGCTGGGTGTACTGATGGGACTGAGTTCGCGGATACGCGGAATACTGGATCCGGTGGTTGAATTGTACCGGCCGGTTCCCCCGCTCGCTTATCTGCCGCTGATTGTTATCTGGTTTGGTATCGGGGAAACCACCAAAATCCTGCTGATCTGGTTAGCCATTCTCGCCCCGGTCCTGATTTCAACGATGCAGGGCATTATGGCCGCGCCGGGAAACCGGATCCGCGCCGTGCAATCTCTGGGAGCAAACCGGCTTCAGGTGCTGAGATATGTGATTCTGCCGTCAGCACTGCCGCAAATGCTGACCGGGATCCGGATTGGTCTCGGTGTCGGCTGGTCAACACTGGTGGCGGCAGAACTGGTCGCGGCACAACAGGGGCTGGGATTTATGGTGCAGTCCGCTGCACAGTTTCTCAACACCGGCATCGTCATCACCGGCATCGCGGTGATTGCTGTGGTGGCACTCACCATCGAACTGGCATTGCGTCATTTACAGCAGGTATTAGTGCCGTGGTACGGCAAAGAATCTTAACTGACAGAGAGGTCATGCATATGGATATCCAAAAGTTAACGCCCGCTATCGGCGCGCAGATCGGGGGTATTAACCTGAATAAAACACCGGACGCTGCCACAGTGGCTGCATTACAGGACGCTTTACTGGAGCATCAGGTACTGTTTTTCCGTCAGCAGTATATTGAGCCGGAAGCCCAGCGGGACTTTGCTGCCGCACTAGGTGAACTGCATATACATCCGGTTTTCCCTTCCCATAAAGACGTGCGGGAGCTGATTGTACTCGACAGTCATCTGCTGGATCTGAAAGATAATGAATTGTGGCACACCGATGTGACATTTCTGGAAAAACCGGCCATGGGCTGTGTGTTATCTGCCGTGCAGGTTCCGCCGTTTGGCGGCGATACCCTGTGGGCCAGTCTGACCCGTGCTTATGATGATTTATCACCGCTTTTGCAGGATTTTTTATCCGGCCTGACGGCTGAGCATGATATCAGCCGATCTTTTCCGGACAGCCGTTTTGCACAGACCGGGGAAGCGAAAGCCGCTCTGGAAAAAGCCCGCCGCGATTTCCCGCCGAGACGCCATCCGCTGGTCAGAACCCATCCGGTTACCGGTAAGAAGGGATTGTTTGTTACTGAAGGTTTTACCAGCCGTATCTGTGAATTAAGTACGGAAGAAAGTGATGCGCTGCTGACGTTCCTGTTTAAGCACAGCACACAGCCGAAATATTTTGTCCGCTGGCACTGGCAGAACGGGGATGTGGCAGTCTGGGATAACCGTTGTACCCAGCATCTCGCCAGCTTTGATTACGGTGATTTTCACCGTATTATGCACAGAGCAACCGTGATAGGAGATAAACCTGCTTAACCGGCCGCATAACCGGCACTGTCAGCGCCCGGCCGCTGACAGCGTCATGACCGCCGGTGACAAATAACCGCCTGATACCCAACCTGTTTATTTGTACCACATCATAAAATACCGCAATTACACACGTATAATTCTCCCGGATTATGCTATTCTGCCGTAGTATCTGCTTCCCGTACTCACAACACCGGTTAAGGACTATGTGGTTTAAATTATTGCGCTCTGTTTTTATGGGACTTATTGTGGCTGCCCTCCTTTTGGTCAGCGTCCCGTCTATTCGCCCGCAATTTGTGACCCGGTGGTTTACACATCTGTTTAATAATGACGAACCGGTCAGCTACAATAAAGCGGTACGCCGCGCCGCGCCTGCTGTGGTCAACGTTTACAGCAGTAATATGGGCAGTCTCTCCCAGCAGGGTCCCGAAATGACCTCCCTCGGTTCCGGCGTGATCATAAATGATCAGGGCTATATCCTGACTAACCAGCATGTGATTACAAATGCCGATCAGATCCTGATCGCCCTGCAATACGGTAATTACGGCCGCCTGTATGAAGGTATGCTGATTGGTGCGGATGATATGACTGACCTGGCAGTGCTGAAAATCAATACCACCGACAAACTGCCGGTGATCCCGATCAACCCGGAACGTCAGTCCCATGTGGGTGATGTCGTGCTCGCGATCGGTAACCCGTTTAATGTCGGGCAGACCGTCAATCAGGGCATTATCAGCGCAATGGGCCGCGTCGGGCTGAGTCCGACCCGCCGCCAGAATTTCCTCCAGACAGATGCCTCGATTATGGCCGGTAACTCCGGCGGCGCACTTGTCAATACCGAGGGCGAGCTGGTCGGTATCAATACCATGTCTTATGACAGCAACGACCCGTCACGGATGAGTGACAGCATCGGGCTGGCGATCCCCGCAGAGCTTGCTCTGCGCATTATGAATAAGCTGATAAAAGACGGCCGTGTGATCCGGGGTTATATCGGTATCACCTCAAAAGAGCTGCCGCCGATCCGGACAAACAACAGTGATATTAATCAGATAACCGGCCTGCGGGTCTTTCAGGTCGCCCACGGCGGCCCGGCGGATAAAGGCGGGATTCAGGTCGGGGATATCATCACCAGCGTCAATAACAAGCCAAGCACATCACCACTGGAAATGATGGACCAGGTGGCAGAACTGAGCCCCGGCAGTGTTGTGCCGGTTACCCTGCTGCGCAATGGCCAGATGCATTCTGTCGATGTAACCATCGAAGAGTTCACACCGCCCGCCGGCGGGCAGGAATAAGATAAAAAAAGAGCGGCTCTGCCGCTCTTTTTCTGTTTATAGCTTATGGACGGGAATTACTCTGCTGAATGAATGCGTTCGATATCAGCACCCAGCGCACGTAATTTCTCTTCGATATGCTCATAACCGCGATCGATATGATAAATACGGTCAACGATCGTCGTCCCTTCCGCGATACACCCTGCCAGCACCAGACTGGCTGATGCGCGCAGGTCAGTCGCCATCACCTGAGCACCGGACAGTTTTTCCACGCCGTGACACAGCACAGAATTACTCTCGATTTCCGCGTGTGCGCCCATACGGATCAGCTCCGGAATGTGCATAAAGCGGTTTTCAAAGATAGTTTCGGTGATCATACCGGAGCCCTCCGCCACCAGGTTCAGCAGACTGAACTGCGCCTGCATGTCTGTCGGGAAGCCCGGATGCGGTGCGGTACGGAAGGTGACAGCTTTCGGACGCTGCCCTTTCATATCCAGGCTTATCCAGTCATCACCGGTTTCGATTTCTGCTCCGGCTTCGCGCAGCTTGGCCAGCACAGCATCCAGCGTATCCGGCTTGGCATTGCGGCACAGAATTTTACCGCGTGAAACCGCGGCTGCGATCAGGAAGGTCCCGGTTTCAATACGATCCGGCACAACGGTGTGAGAACCACCACCGAGGCGTTCAACACCTTCAATCACCACATGGTCAGTCCCTGCGCCGGTGATTTTGGCACCCAGCGCATTCAGGAATGCGGCGGTGTCTTCAATTTCCGGTTCACGGGCGGCGTTTTCGATAACTGTTTTGCCTTTCGCCAGGGCTGCCGCACACATAATCGTGATCGTGGCACCCACACTGACTTTGTCCATCACGATAGTATTACCGGTCAGACGACCATCCACTTCCGCTTTGACATACCCTTCATCCAGAGTGATTTTGGCCCCTAACTGCTCTAATCCGGTGATATGCAAATCAACCGGACGGGCACCGATAGCACAGCCGCCCGGCAGGGAAACCTGACCGTGACCAAAACGGGCCACCAGCGGCCCCAGCGCCCAGATAGACGCACGCATGGTTTTGACCAGATCATAAGGCGCACAATATTCATTAATATCAGAGGCATCCACACGCAGTGTGGTTCCTTTGCGCTCAATTTTGGCACCCAGTCGCGTTAACAGCTTCACAGAGGTGTCGATATCCCGCAGTTCCGGCACATTGTGTAATTCAACCGGTTCTTCCGCCAGAATTGCAGCGAACAGGATAGGCAATGCTGCGTTTTTTGCCCCTGAGATAGTCACTTCGCCCTGAAGAACGGAAGGACCTTTTACCCGAAATTTATCCATCTGTAGACACTCTCATTATCATTAATTGCTGTCGCGTTACTTGTCACTGCATTGTTATCCGCCGCGCTTACAGCCCGCTCAGTTTACGATCCCGTTCCCACTGAGCCGGGGTATAGGCTTTGATTGACAACGCGTGGATACGGTTATCCGCAATATATTCCATCAGCGGCGCATACACGGCCTGCTGCTGTTTAACACGGCTCATACCGTCAAAAAGGTCGCCGACAGCGATCACCTGAAAATGGCTGCCGTCACCGGTCACAATTGCGTCAGTAAGTGCTAACTTATCCATCAGCACCTGTTTGATTTCATTCGTATCCATAATTTCTCAAATTGGTTATCAGATTGTGTGTTATAGGCACTATCGTAATCGAATATGCCCCGCTCTTAAACCATTAAAAATGCCTCCGGCTATGGTGACACAGCAGGAGGCAGTTACCTTACGGAAAATAACGGCAAATATGTATCTGTCGCGTCGTTATTTACATTATTTTAAATGCATGCGTTCTGACTGAATTCAAATTCAACGCCGTAGAGTGACATCAGCATCTGCAAGTTAGCACTCACTCCGGATAATACAAACGGTGCTTCCGGACGCTCACCCCGCAGACGGACCAGCATGGCCAGCCCGGCGGAATCCACATGACTGAGCCCCGAAACATCCACCGTCTGCACGGCATTCATCTGCTGCTGACGTGCATTCCAGAACGACAGAAGTGTATCACGATCCAGTTCCCCTTTCAGGGCGAGCGTGTCACCCTGCTTTTCCCACGTCAGTGCAGCAGCCATTATTTCTGATCCAGGGTAATCGGGGTTTTTGCGCTGCGCTCCAGCTCCGCAGTCAGACCATCAATACCTTTCTGACGCAGAATCGATGCCCACTCGTTCTGTTTGGTAGTGATCATGCTCACGCCTTCGGCAATCATGTCATACGCCTGCCAGTTACCGGTTTTGGTGTTTTTACGCCACTGGAAATCCAGACGGATTGGCGGACGCCCTGCCGGCTCCGTCAGTGTCACACGGATAGCCACGATGGTTTTATCCCCCAGCGGTTGTGCCGGATCAATCTGGTAGGTCTGGTTGGTGTACATTGCCAGCGCCTGGCCGTAAGCCTGTGCCAGATAAGCCTCAAATGCTTTGAAATAAGTATCGCGCTGCGCCGGTGTTGCATCTTTGTAATAAGAGCCTAAGACCAGAGCACCGGCGTATTTGATCTGCACATACGGCAGTAATTCTTCCTGAACCACGGTGCGCAGATAGTCCGGATTCTGCCGGATTTTCGCCTGGTCCGCTTTCAGACGGCTGAAGGTTTTTGCCGCCGCATCGTTCATCAGTGTATACGGGTTCGTCTGGTCAACGGCACCGGCAAACGGGGCAATCACTACCAGCATCGCCGCTATCAGTAAACGCTTAAACATAATCAACTCCTGATTCATCACCGGCACTTTCCGCCGTGAAGGTGTCATTTTGTAAACGGTATTATGCAGGATGTCCGCCCCTGCGGGCAAAAACATCCGCTTTTACATTACTTTTCGTATCAGTGCTGTACAGCCGGTTCAGTATCCGGGGTTTTTGCCCCCTCACCATCGCCGCTCTTATACAGGAACTGACCGATTAAATCTTCCAGTACCATAGCCGGTTTGGTGTCCTGAATACGGCTGCCGTCTTTCAGCATTTCGGTCATCGGCAGATCCGGATCTGTTGTATTTTCAAACCCTTTGCTGAGAGCAAGATACTGCTCGCCCAGCAGACCGGATGTACGGATAGATAATGAACTGGTATCCGGTATCTGATCATACTGACTGTAGATATCCAGTGTCACTTCCGGTTTATAGTCTTTGTCCAGCCGGATGTCATTAACACGACCTATCACCACCCCGCCGATTTTTACCGGTGAACGTGCCTGCAGGCCGCCGATGTCATCAAAAGTGGCAGAAACCCGGTAGGTTTTTTCGCTGCCGACAGAGCGGATATCCGCTACTTTCAGTGCCAGGAAGACAATCGCCGCAATGGCAATTAAGACGAAAAGTCCGACCCAAACTTCATTTTTCTTGCTTTGCATTGTTTAATTCCCGAACATCAGTGCCGTAAGCACAAAATCTAACCCTAACACGGCAAGCGATGAATGAACGACCGTGCGTGTTGTTGCCCGACTAATCCCTTCAGACGTCGGAATAGCGTCATACCCGTTGAACAGGGCAATCCAGGTGACGGTGAAAGCGAAAACCACACTTTTGTAAATGCAGTTCATCACGTCTTTCTGCCAGTCCACATTGGCCTGCATAGATGCCCAGTAGAAACCTTCGTCAATCCCTTTCCAGTCCACCCCGACCATGACCCCGCCCAGAATACCAACTGCGACAAAAATCATGGATAACAACGGCATACTGATAAAACCGGCCCAGAAACGCGGTGCAATCACACGGCGCAGCGGATCCACTGCCATCATTTCCAGACTGGATAACTGTTCTGTGGCTTTCATCAGACCGATTTCCGCCGTCAGTGCGGAACCGGCACGTCCGGCAAACAACAGTGCAGTCACCACCGGCCCCAGCTCACGCAGCAGCGACAGCGCCACCATCATACCGAGGCTGGCTTCCGCACTGAAGGTTTTCAGAACCAGATATCCCTGTAAGGCCAGAACCATCCCGATAAACAGCCCGGATACTGAAATAATCAGCAGGGACTGCACACCGACGCTGTAAAGCTGCTTGCGCAGCAGCGGCCACTGCCGGGCAAACTGCGGTTTGCCGAACAGCGCACGGAACAGCATGTATCCTGACCGCCCGAAAGACGCGCATGTCGCTAACGCACGGCGTCCCAAAGCAGCAAGTGCCTGTGTCAACATGTCTCGTTTATCCTAATAAATCTGATTGGTAATCACCCGCCGGATAGCGGAAAGGAACCGGCCCGTCAGCAATACCATCCAGGAACTGGCGCACACGCGGTTCGGTGTTATCCTGCAACTCTTCTGCGGTACCCTGTGCAATCACGGACTGCTCCGCGACAATATAGGCGTGATCCGCAATACTGAGCACTTCCGGCACATCGTGAGAAACCACGATACAGGTTACACCCAGCGACTGATTGAGTTCATCAATCAGTTTCACCAGCACCCCCATGGTAATCGGATCCTGTCCGACAAACGGCTCATCAAACAGGATAAGATCCGGATCCAGTGCAATTGCCCGTGCCAGTGCCGCACGGCGCGCCATGCCCCCGGAGAGTTCGGACGGCATCAGGTTTGCCGCCCCGCGTAAACCGACCGCTTCCAGTTTCATCATCACCGTTGTCCGGACCAGGGATTCCGGCAGACGGGTATGTTCACGCAGCGGAAACGCCACGTTGTCATACACGGTCATATCGGTGAATAACGCACCGGACTGAAACAGCATGCTCATTTTACGGCGGGACTGATAGAGTTTGCTGCGGGAGAGTGCCGGGATATTATCGCCGTCAAACCAGATTTCGCCGCTGTCCGGCCGCAATTGTCCGCCGATCAGGCGTAACAGTGTGGTTTTCCCGATCCCGGACGGCCCCATAATCGCGGTCACTTTGCCGCGCGGCACATCCATGCTGATATCATTAAACAGCATGCGCGAACCGCGCCGGAAGCACATGTTCCGGATCTCAATAATATTTTCCGTCTGTCGGTTCATAACCTAACAACCTTAACATTATGTTTTTCGTGTTGTTACAACACATGCAGGACTGACCCATCATAATATAAAAAAATCCGGCAATTTTCGCCTTTAAATGCGGGTGTTACCGTCTGAATTATGTATCCCCCCTGAGTAACAGGGCATAAGTACAGCGATACACAAGTATATCAGCATATAACATTAACGCCCCTGCCGGGCACAAAACGCACCAATGGCAGCAAATTGAGGATATTCCGGGAAACATGGCGGGGACATACACCCGTATATGACCGGGGTAAACGAACGAAGCCAACGCGCCTGTTTTACTTTTGCGCCTCAGCCCGTACAATACCCTCAATTTCCCGTACTTCATTATTTCTGACTGTTTTTCAGCCCGGAGGAGAGCCATGTTACTCACCAGCATCCTTTTACTTACCGGGTTGATTCTGCTGGTTTATGCCTCTGACCGGATTGTGTACGGCGCAGCGGTTTTTTCCCGCGCGCTCGGCATCTCCCCGTTTATCACAGGTATTCTGGTGGCCGGTCCCGGCACATCGCTGCCGGAACTGCTGACTTCGGCCGGTGCGGTGCTTGAAGGGCAGCCGGATCTGGCGCTCGGCACCATTATCGGCTCCAATATTACCAATTTACTGCTGATTACCGGGCTTGCCGCCCTTATCCGCCCGCTGAGTGTACAGTCGGCGGTGCTGCGCCGTGAGCTGCCGCTGATGCTGGCCGTAATGGCGCTGTTCGGGCTGTTTATCTGGTCCGGCGGCATCACACGGGTTCAGGGCGGGTTTCTGGTACTTGCGGGGCTCGCCAGTCTCTGGCTGATGGTGAAAATTGCCGCAATGGCGCAGCGTGATCAGTATGACGGCTTCACAACTGAACAAAACCATGAACTGCCGCAGGAAAATAATTTGCCGGTTGCTTTATTGTGGCTGGTCGCCGGGTTGCTGATTATGCCGGTAGCTGTCCGGATTGTGATCGATAATGCCTCTGCATTCACCCGCTATGCGGATATCAGCGGACGTATCACCGGACTGACTATCCTGGCTGTCGGTACCAGTCTGCCGGAGCTCTGCACCACGATTGCGGCAGCCGTCAAAGGAGAGAAGGATATCGCGCTGGGTAATCTTATCGGCGCGACACTGTTTAACACAACTGTCGTTGCGGGAATACCGGCCATGTTAGCGGCGGCACCGATGGCGGCAGACAGCTTTATGACCGATTTTGCCGTGATGATCGCGGCTGGTGTATTATTTATTTTCTTTGCGGCCGGCCGGAACCAGCGGCTGAACCGGCTGAAAGGCATTATTCTGCTCAGTGCATTCACCGCCTGGCTGATAAGTCTTTTTACCGGCTGATAAGTGTCAGCCATTAATACACAGACATACACTGAAAGTGAGAAAAAACTGATGTCCCGAACTGATTTTCAACTAACAGGTAAACGTGTCCTCCGGATTGAACGTGAAGGTCTGGCGTCACTCGAACAGTATATTAATGATGATTTCGACAAAGCCTGTGAACTGATATTCCGTTGTGAAGGCAAAGTGATCATTATGGGAATGGGCAAATCCGGTCATATCGGCCACAAAATGGCCGCAACATTTGCCAGCACCGGCACTTCTTCCTTCTTTGTTCATCCGGGCGAAGCCGCACACGGCGACCTGGGAATGGTCACAAAGAAAGATGTGATTATCGCAATTTCAAATTCCGGTGAATCCTCTGAAATTCAGGCACTGATCCCTGTTATCAAACGTCAGAACATCCCGCTTATCTGTATGACCGGTAACCCGGACAGTACCATGGGGAAAGCGGCGGATATCCATCTGTGCATTAAAGTCCCGCAGGAAGCCTGTCCGCTCGGCCTTGCCCCGACCACCAGTACCACCGCCACCCTGGTCATGGGCGATGCGCTGGCGATTGCCTTATTGCAGGCACGCGGTTTTACCGCAGAAGATTTCGCGCTTTCTCACCCGGGTGGTGCACTCGGCCGCAAACTGCTGTTACTGGTCTCTGACCTGATGAATACCGGTGATGATATTCCGCGGGTGCCGAAAACCGCTTCACTGCGCGAAGCACTGGTCGAGATCACCCGCAAAAAACTGGGCATGACGGTTATCTGTGATGATGACATGATCATTCAGGGCATTTTCACCGACGGCGATCTGCGCCGGATTTTCGATGCCGGCACTGATCTCAATAACTGCCAGATTGCCGATGTGATGACCCCGGGCGGGATCCGCATCAAAGCCAATACTCTGGCGGTTGAAGCACTGAATTTAATGCAATCCCGTCATATCACCTCTTTATTAGTCACAGAAGGTGATAAGCTGCTGGGTGTACTGCATATGCATGATCTGCTCCAGGCCGGGGTGGTATAAGGACTGACGATGACACAAATTACCACTATGGACACCTGTTATGGCCCGATAGCACAAACAGTTATGGAAAAAGCCGCTAAAATACGGCTTCTTATCTGTGATGTGGACGGCGTGATGTCTGACGGCCTGATTTATCAGGGCAACAACGGCGAAGAGCTGAAGGCATTCAATGTCCGCGACGGCTACGGTATCCGCTGCCTGCTGACCTCCGGGATAGAGGTGGCGATAATTACCGGTCGCAAAGCAAAATTACTGGAAGATCGTGCTAATACACTCGGAATTACACATCTTTACCAGGGACAGAGCGATAAGCTTTTGGCGTATCGCGAACTATTAGATAAACTGGCAGTTCGCCCCGGCGAAGTCGCCTATATCGGCGATGACCTGATTGACTGGCCGGTCATGGCAGAGGTCGGCTTATCCGCCGCAGTGGCGGATGCCCACCCGTTATTGTTACCCAAAGCGGATTATGTTACACAGATTGCCGGCGGCCGCGGGGCTGTCCGCGAATTGTGCGATCTGATTCTGCTGGCACAAAATAAGCTGGATGAGGCAAAAGGCCTGTCCGTCTGAAGAATATTTCATTGGTTATAGTGGCTTTATCAGGGATCTCATGAGTAAATTTAAGCTTTGGCTGATCATTATTCTGGCGCTTATCGCCCTCGGTCTGCTCGGCTGGAACCTGTCGGTTTCCCGTTCAGGTGACACCGACGGTAAGATTGTGGAAGACGGTACGCCGACGTATAAAACCGAAACGTCCTCAACCCTGGCTTATGAGCCGACAGGACTGCTGGCGTACAGGCTGAATGCGGATGATGTGCAAAACTTTGCTCAGGAAAAAGTAACATGGTTTACTAATCCGGTGCTGACCACCTACGACCCTGATAAAACCGCCACCTGGACGATTCGTTCAAAGCGGGCCAAATTAACCAATGACCGAATGTTATATTTATACGGTGATGTGCAGGTTGACAGTCTGACCACCGATACGCAGCTCAGGCAGATCACCACGGATAACGCCGAAGTCAATCTGATAACCCAGGATGTGAGTTCTGACGATAAAGTCACCATCACGGGAACAGGACTGCGTTCCGTCGGATTGCAGATGCGGGGTAATTTACGCAATCGTAATGCGGAACTGATCAAAGATGTACAGACTTACTATGAGATCCCAAATGAAAGCAAACATCCTTAATACTCTGATTGCAACAGCAATTCTGGCCGTCAATGTCCCTGCTTTGGCGTTAAAGGAAGATACCCGGCAGCCGGTGACAGTAACATCATTAAAGCAAGCCCTTGATTTAGAAAAAAATATCACCACATTTACGGACAATGTCGTGGTAAAACAGGGGACGATTGATGTCCGTGCTGACAAAGTAGTTGTTACCCGTCCGGGCGGAGATTCCAATAAAATGGTTATCGAAGCATTCGGCAACCCGGTAACGTTCTACCAGATGCAGGATAACGGCAAGCCAATCAAAGGACACGGCAGTAAACTGCGTTATGAAATGGCGAATGAACTGGTCACACTGACCGGCAATGCTTATCTGGAACAGCTGGACAGCAATATCACCGGTGACAAAATTACTTATGTGGTGCCGACACAGCAGATGCAGGCATTCAGTGACAAAGGCAAACAGGTGACTACCGTTCTGCTGCCGTCACAGATTCAGGAAAAAGGCCCGGCGGCAAACAGTCAGAAAGGTAAGTAACGATTTATGGCAAAATTAATTGCAAGCAAATTAGCCAAAGCCTACAAAGGGCGCAAAGTCGTCGAAGATGTGACGCTTGAGGTCAGCTCCGGTGAAATCGTCGGGCTGCTCGGCCCGAACGGCGCCGGGAAAACCACGACTTTTTATATGGTGGTGGGTATTGTTCCCCGTGATGCCGGTAATATCCGCATTGATGATGAGGATATATCCCTGCTGCCGCTGCATGAACGCGCCCGCAAAGGTATCGGTTACCTGCCTCAGGAGGCCTCCATTTTCCGTCGCCTGACGGTGTGGCAGAACCTGATGGCAGTGCTTGAAATCCGCAAAGATCTGAACAATGATGAACGCCGGGAGCGGGCAGAAGAGCTGATGGAAGAGTTCCATATCAGTCATCTGCGCGATAGCCTGGGTCAGTCACTGTCCGGGGGGGAACGCCGACGTGTGGAAATAGCCCGCGCACTGGCCGCCAACCCGAAATTCATCCTGCTGGATGAACCGTTTGCCGGTGTTGACCCGATTTCCGTTATTGATATTAAAAAGATTATTCAGCACCTCCGTGATTACGGACTCGGCGTCCTGATCACTGACCATAACGTTCGTGAAACGCTGGATGTCTGTGAACGGGCCTACATCGTCAGCCAGGGTCATATGATTGCCCACGGCAGCCCTGAATCCATTCTGAATAATGAGCAGGTTAAACGTGTTTATTTAGGCGAAGGTTTCCGCCTGTAATACCGTAAGGAGCCCGTGTCCGTAATGAAGCAGAGTCTGCAGCTTAAACTCAGCCAGCAACTGGCGATGACGCCACAACTCCAGCAGGCTATCCGTTTGTTGCAGCTTTCCACGCTTGAACTCCAGCAGGAGATCCGCGAGGCACTGGAATCTAACCCGTTGCTGGAACTTGATGATAATCATCAGGAAATTGACACGCCTGCTGAATCTGAAACACAGAAAGAGCTGGACAGCGCCGAGGCTCTCGAACAGACCGCCATGCCGGATGATTTACCGCTGGATGCACAGTGGGAAGAAATCTACACCGCCGGCACACCGTCCGGCACCGGCAATGATTACGGTGACGATGATTTGCCTCTCTATCAGGGCGAAACCACCGAAACCTTACAGGATTATCTGATCTGGCAGGCCCGGCTCACCCCGTTTACTGAAACCGATGCCGCGATTGCCTTCTCAATCATTGATGCGATTGATGAAACCGGCTATCTGACCGTTTCTGTCGATGATATCCGCCTCAGTATTGGTGACGATGAGGTCACCACCGAAGATGTGGAAGCCGTGCTCAAACGTATTCAGCGTTTTGATCCGGTAGGTGTGGGTGCCCGCGACCTTCGGGAATGTCTGATGGTGCAGCTGAAAATTCTGCCGCCGGATACCACGAGCCTGAAAGAAGCCCTTGCTATCACCGATCAGCATCTGGCATTGTTGGGGAACCGGGATTTCCGAACTCTGGGACGTGTGACCAAACTGAAAGAAGAGGCGCTGAAATCCGCCATCGATCTGATTCAGTCACTGGAACCGCGCCCGGGCCTGGTAGTCAACACCGGAGAATCAGAGTATGTTATTCCGGACGTCCTCGTGAAAAAACACGGCGAACGCTGGGCAGTGGAACTCAATTCTGACAGCATTCCCCGTCTGCGGGTCAATAATCACTATGCCGCGATGGGTTCCCGGGCCCGCAGTGAGAGCGACAGTCAGTTTATCCGCAATAATTTGCAGGAAGCAAAGTGGCTCATTAAAAGTCTGGAAAGCCGGAACGATACTCTGCTCAGAGTTGCAACCTGTATTGTGGAAGAACAGCAGGCCTTCTTTGAACAGGGCGAAGAATATATGAAGCCCATGGTGCTGGCTGATATCGCACTGCGGGTTGATATGCATGAATCAACCATTTCCCGGGTCACAACGCAGAAATTCCTGCACAGTCCGCGGGGGATCTTTGAACTGAAGTACTTTTTCTCCAGCCACGTCAGCACTGACAGCGGGGGCGAAGCGTCCTCCACAGCCATTCGTGCACTGGTGAAAAAACTGGTTGCCGCCGAAAATCCGGCGAAACCACTCAGCGACAGTAAGCTGACCGACATGCTTGCCGGACAGGGCATTCAGGTAGCCAGACGCACTGTCGCGAAATATCGCGAGTCGTTATCCATCCCGCCCTCAAATCAGCGTAAGCAGCTGATTTGATACACATTGAGAAGGAAGACACTATGGAATTACAAATTACCGGCCACAACGTTGAAATTACAGATGCATTGCGTGAGACTGTGACAGCCAAGTGTAAGAAACTGGAGCAGTTTTTCGATAAAATCAACAGCGTTCAGGTGATCCTGCGGATTGAAAAGGTGAGTAAAATTGCGGAGGCAACGGCTCAGGTAAACGGTGCGGATCTTCACGCCTCAGCGGAAAAAGAAGATATGTACGCGGCAATTGATGAGATGGCAGAAAAACTCGGCCGTCAGTTATCCAAACACAAAGAAAAACTGAGAAACCGGTAAATTTTCTGCACCCTGGTGCATGACTGAATTAACAGTCTGAATTTTCTCAGGAAAAGGCAGTGCTCTGATCCCGGTTACCATGGTGGTTGCCGGGATTCTGATCCTAAGTGAACAATGAAATGAATAACGAAGCAAATTTGTCCCTGAGCGATGTACTGAGTATCAGCTGTACACGCAATAATATTCACTGTACCAGTAAGAAGCGCGCGCTGGAGATTATCAGTGAACTGGCTGCCACCGCGCTGGCGCTGCCGGAAAACACGCTGTTTGAGGCACTCCTTACACGGGAAAAAGTCGGGACAACCGGTATCGGTGGCGGGATTGCCATCCCCCACGGAAAACTGGACAAAAGCGAAGCGCAAACCGCCTGCGGCGTATTTTTACATCTGGAGCAACCTATCGCGTTTGATGCGATCGACAATCAGAATGTGGATATTCTGTTTGCTTTATTTGTTCCGTCTGATCAGTGTCAGACGCATTTACACACACTGTCGTTAGTGGCCAAAAAGCTGGCTGACAAAGCGCTCTGCCGCCGGTTGCGCCAGGCGCAAAGCGATGAAGAGCTGTACAGTATCATCACTGAATGATGATAGCCGGCTGACGACAACGGATAATGGTGTATTGCCATTGAAAGAGAAACGATAGGGAGTCCCCTCATGGTGCTGATGATTGTCAGCGGCCGCTCTGGTTCGGGTAAATCTGTTGCCCTGCGGGCGCTGGAAGATATGGGTTTCTACTGCGTTGATAACCTGCCGGTCACTCTTCTGCCGGAGCTTGCCGCTACCCTGGCAACACGTGATATCTCTGCCGCAGTGAGTATTGACGTCCGGAATATGCCGGAGTCCCCGGAGGTATTTGAAGAAGCCCTGACCAGATTACCGGCCAGTTTCTCACCACAACTGCTGTTTCTGGATGCGGATCGCAACACCCTGATCCGCCGTTACAGTGATACCCGGCGTCTGCATCCCCTTTCCAGCAAAAATCTCTCCCTGGAAAGTGCCATTGATGAGGAGAGCGATCTGCTGGAACCACTGCGTTCCCGTGCTGATCTGATTATCGATACCTCAGAGATGTCGGTGCATGAACTGGCAGAAATGCTGAGAACCCGCCTGCTCGGCAAGCGTGAACGCGAGCTGACCATGGTGTTCGAGTCTTTCGGGTTTAAACATGGTATTCCGATTGATGCAGATTATGTGTTTGATGTCCGTTTCCTGCCGAACCCGCACTGGGATCCGAAACTGCGTCCGATGACCGGTCTGGATAAGCCCGTGGCCGCGTTCCTCGATCGTCATACAGAAGTGCATAACTTTATTTACCAGACCCGCAGTTATCTGGAATTATGGCTGCCGATGCTGGAAACCAATAACCGCAGCTACCTGACAGTCGCTATCGGCTGTACCGGCGGGAAACACCGTTCTGTCTATGTGGCGGAACAACTGGCAGATTACTTCCGTTCACGCGGGAAAAACGTGCAGTCACGTCACCGGACGCTGGAAAAACGGAAATAATCCATGACTATCCGTTGTCAGGTTGAAATCAAAAACCGGCTGGGGCTGCATGCCCGGCCGGCCATGAAGCTGTTTGAACTGATCCAGACCTTCCGGTCAACGGTGATATTTCGTAATAAGCAAAATGAAGAAGCCCGGGCAGACAGTGTGCTTGCCATGCTGATGCTGGATTCCGAACAAGGCAGTTTTATTGAAGTAGAAGCAACAGGGCCTGATGAAAATTCCGCCATTGAAGCAATTATTTCCCTTTTTGATTCAGGTTTTGATGAAGATTAGTTATACTAAACGAAATATTTTACTTAAAGAAAACTGATACGCTGTTTCGTTCACGCAGCCCGGCGGTTCGTGATCCTGATCTCTTTCCTTTCCGGAGAGAACAGCCTACTATCAGATTAATTATCAAATGGGCACCCCCCTCCTTCTGGTGTGGGGGTGTTCTTTTGTATTGGAAATGATTTGGAGTGTGGTATGAAAAAGCCCAATATAATTATTAATGAACTGGACGCGGAGCGTCTGGATCTGCTGCTGGAACAGCCGGCTTATGCGGACAGTCCGGTTGCCGAAGCCCTGAATGACGAATTAGATCGCGCGGAGATCCTGCCGCCGGCAGAAATGCCTGCCACGGTCGTGACGATGAACAGCTGTATCCGCTTTGCTGATTTATCAAGCGGAAAAGAGAGTATCCGCACTCTGGTGTATCCTGCGTCGCTGAAAGACAGTGCTGAACAGCTGTCTGTGATGGCACCACTGGGAGCTGCGTTACTCGGGCTTTCTGTCGGCGATGATATCTCATGGGAACTGCCGAACGGTGAAGCAACGTGCGTAAAAGTATTAGAAATTATCTATCAGCCTGAAGCTGCCGGTGAGTTACACCGTTAATCTGCTTTAATCCGGCTCTGCGTCCGTTTCAGTCAATCTGCGGGCGCAGCTTCCATTTTCCCTTCCTTTTCTGCATGATGGCTTATCCTTTCTCTTTCCGGAGCCACTATGTCGACATTCAGTATGCTGCAGATCCTTGCCTTATCACCGTTAACAGACTCCCCGCTGCCGCTGGTTCTTAATTTCGAAAACCAGTTATTTATGCTCACAAAAGGTCTGATAATGCTGATGATGTAGTGCAGTGTTTCTTTCCGGCATAAAAAAACCCTGACATAAAAGTCAGGGTTTTTAATACAGTAAAACAATTACTGCCCCGCAATACTCATTTCCGGCAGCCAGACTGAGCCGCACTGAATGTTGCTGCGGGTTTCAATGTCATCGCCGGTGGCGATAATGCTGGCCCACATGTCTTTCAGGTTTCCGGCAATGGTGATTTCACTGACCGGATACTGAATCTCGCCGTTTTCCACCCAGAAACCGGATGCGCCGCGGGAGTAATCACCGGTGATGCCGCTGACACCCTGTCCCATCAGTTCGGTGACCACCAGACCGGTGCCCATTTCGCGGAGCATGTCGTCAAATCCCAGCCCCTGACCGGCAATGTGCCAGTTGTGGATCCCGCCTGCATGGCCGGTGCTCTTCAGCCCCAGTTTACGGGCAGCGTAGGTGGTCATCAGCCAGTTGTTCAGCACACCGTTTTCGATAATCAGGCGATCTTCTGTGCGGACCCCCTCGCTGTCAAACGGGGTGGAGGCCAGGCCGCCGATCACATGCGGCAGTTCGCGGATAGTCAGCCAGTCCGGCAGGATCTGTTTACCGAGGCTGTCGAGCAGGAAGGTGGATTTGCGGTACACTGAGGTGCCGCTGATCGCGCCGACCAGATGCCCGAACAAACCGGTTGCCACTTCCGGGGCAAAAATCACCGGCGCTTTCTGTGTTGCCAGTTTGCGCGGTGCGAGGCGGGACAGTGTCCGGCGGGCGCACTCTTCACCCACCCACTGTGCGGATTTCAGATCATCCAGCTTACGTGCGATGGTATAGGCGTAATCACGCTCCATATCGCCGTTTTCTTCCGCGGTCACACAGGCCGACATGGAGTGACGGCTGCTGCAGTAACTTTGCAGCATACCCAGCGTGTTACCGAACACACGGATGCCGTAATGGCTGTTAAAGCTGCCGCCTTCTGTGTTGGTGATGCGCGGAGCGGCACTCAGTGCGGCTTTTTCCGCATTGGCGGCATAGTCGATAGCCTGGTCAGCACTCACTTCGGACGGATAAAACAGTTGCAGATCCGGTGCCTCAAAAGCCAGCAAATCGCGATCTGCCGGGCCCGAACACGGGTCTTCAGATGTATATTTCGCAATGTCGATCGCCGCCTGTACGGTACGGGCAATCGCCTCTTCGCTTAAATCTGTGGAGGATGCGCTGCCTTTGCGCTGGTTATGATACACCGTGATCCCCAGTGCGCCGTCGCTGTTAAACTCGACATTCTCCACCTCACCCATACGGGTGCTCACACTCATCCCGGTGGTTCTGCTGACAGCAACTTCGGCGCTGTCACACCCTTTCTGTGCAATACTCAGTGCCTGCGAAACCGCTTGTTCCAGGCGCGTACGCTGCGCCATAATCTGAGAAGTGATATTCATCAATCAGGTTCCAATTCAATAAATTAAGGGGCCGTCAGCTAATCAGACAGCTGAATAGGTGTTATCCGGCCTTTTCCCCGGTTACAATACGCAATAATCAAATGTTAACACTCACAAACACAGAGATCATCCGGCACCCGCCGCTCTGTGTTTCGCCACAGGAAATACTATTATGGCAAAGCAGCCTGAAGACTGGTTTGAAGAACCCGATGCACTTCCTCAGGAGGAAGAGGATGACGAGATAATCTGGGTCAGCAAAAGCGAAATTAAACGCGATGCTGAAGTCCTGAAAAAACTCGGCGCTGAACTGGTTGCACTGAGCAAAACCCAGCTGGAACGTATTCCGCTGGATGAACAGCTGCTCGAAGCCATCCTGCTTGCACAAAAAATCAAGCGCGAAGGTCTGCGCCGTCAGTTACAGCTCATCGGTAAACTGCTGCGGGCCCGTGACCCGGAGCCGATTACCACGGCACTCGACAAACTGAAAAACCGCCATAACCAGCAGGTTGTCCTGCTGCATAAACTCGAAGATCTGCGCGAACGCCTGGTCACCGGCGATGACACCGTAGCGGAAGAAGCTGTTGAGCTGTTCCCGCACCTTGATCGCCAGCAGCTGCGCACGCTTATTCGTAATGCGAAAAAAGAGCGCGAAGGCAATAAACCGCCGAAAGCTTACCGCCAGCTGTTCCGGTATCTGAAAGAACTGGCAGAAAGCGCTTAATCCGTCGTCATGGTCAGGGGGGTCAGCACCAGCTGAATATCCCCCGGCCACTCTTCTTCCGCATCCCGGCAGGTACTGATAATGGCTGAAAACAGCCGCCGCTGCCGTGCAGTAATATGTTCAAACGCCAGTATCACCGGCAAATCAATCCCGCCTGTCAGCATATCCCACAGCGCATCTGTATTACGGCCGAAGTACGTCAGCTGAAATTTATCACTGAACTGCTGATAAAAATCATCCGTTGTCCGGATGGTGCGGAAATCAAAATGCACAATGCTGATTTCAGGTGTCATAATTTAATTTACCTGCTGAAATGAACGGTAATGATCGGTAGTGACATAAATCAGCCCGTCACTGGAATAAAGCAGACGATCACTGCCGCGATGGCCGCAGTTATAGTTTATGTCCGCTTCAAACCACTGGCGTGATGGCGCATCCGGCAGCCCTTTTTCCCGGTTGCCGAAACGGTCACCGCCGATAGCTTTACCCAGCATCACCTCACAGAGATTACCTTTTGACGGCTGCCAGCCCGCATCACGGGCGGCTTTTTTCGTCACATAGTAATCCGGCAGACGCTGGTGCTGCTGCACATAGCTGACCACCCGTGACTGTGCTGTCAGGGCATCAATACTCTGCGGCTGTTCTGTATGCTGCGGTACCGGCTCTGACGGACGGGTTTCGATAAACTGCCCCGGTAACCCCGCCAGCCAGGCGGAGACCGCCACAATCAGAACAATCACCAGCGTGCCGTATTTCTGCATCATCAGGCCGTTCCGCCGACGGTAATGCTGTCCAGTTTCAGCGTCGGCTGACCGACACCCACCGGTACGCTCTGGCCTTCTTTACCGCAGACACCGACACCTTTATCCAGTTTCAGGTCATTACCGACCATCGATACCTGCTGCATGGCTTCGATACCGGAGCCAATCAGAGTGGCACCTTTCACCGGTTTGGTAATTTTACCGTTTTCAATGAGATACGCTTCGGATGTCGAGAACACAAACTTACCGGAGGTGATATCCACCTGACCACCGCCGAAATTCGGAGCATACAGGCCATTTTTCACACTGGCAATAATCTCCTCCGGCGACGATTCTCCCGCCAGCATATAAGTATTGGTCATGCGCGGCATCGGCAGATGGGCATAGGATTCACGGCGGCCGTTACCGGTCGGGTCAACCTCCATCAGACGGGCGTTGAGTTTATCCTGCATATAACCTTTCAGAATACCGTTCTCGATCAGGACGTTATACTGGCCCGGTACCCCTTCGTCATCAATCGCCAGTGAACCGCGGCGATCACCGATCGTACCGTCATCAACAATGGTACAGAGCGATGATGTCACCTGCTGACCGATTTTTCCGCTGAATACGGATGAACCACGGCGGTTGAAATCACCTTCCAGGCCATGTCCGACCGCTTCATGCAGTAACACACCCGGCCAGCCTGCACCCAGTACAACCGGCATTGAACCGGCCGGTGCCGCAACGGCGGAGAGATTGACCAGCGCCATGCGCACCGCTTCGCGGGCAAAATGGTCAGCGCGGATCTCACCGTCTTCCGTACCGAGGAAATATTCATAACCAAAACGACCGCCGCCGCCGCTGCTGCCGTGTTCGCGTTTACCGTCCTCTTCCACCAGCACACTGACAGACAGACGCACCAGCGGACGGATATCCGTCGCCAGCGTACCGTCCGTGGCGGCAACCAGTACTTCTTCATAGACACCGGTCAGGCTGGCATTCACTTCCTGCACACGCGGATCTTCCGCCCGGGCCACACGGTCAAGACGGTGCAGCAGCGCGATTTTTTCCTCACGCGGCATCGCACGCAGCGGGTCCAGTGCGGCATAAAGTGCTGTGTTATTCACACGATGCAGACTCTGCACCTGACCGTTACCCTGCTCACGGACAATACTGCGGGCAGCAGATGCACTCTGCTGTAATGCGGTCAGGCTTATCTGATCCGCATAGGCAAAGCCGGTTTTCTCGCCGCTGACGGCACGGATCCCCACCCCCTGGTCAATATTGTAAGAGCCGTTTTTGATAATTTTATCTTCCAGCACCCAGGCTTCATGAAAACTGCTCTGGAAGTACAGATCACCATAATCAATATGGCGATCCGCTAACTGTGTGAGGACAGAAAAAATATCCTGTTCATCAAGATCACGGGCGGTCAGCAGATGATTGCTGACAGTTGAAAAACTCATAATTTACTCTTTACCTGTGGTGTTTTTCTCAATCAGTGAGGTCAGCTGCGGGCGGAAACGGTTATGTTTCACCACGCGGATCTGTTCACGCATTGACGTTAAGCTGTCCGGACGGATATCCACGCCGATGGCGGCCACCGCGTCCGTATTTTTCTTCATCACTTTGCCCCAGCCGTCAACCGCCATAGTGTGTCCCCATGTGCGCCGGGTACCGTGTACGCCGACCTGCGCCGGTGCCAGGATAATGCACTGGTTTTCAATCGCGCGGGCGCGCAGCAGCGGCTCCCAGTGGGATTTGCCGGTCAGCCGGGTAAACGCCGCCGGGACAGAGATAATCTCTGCGCCCTGCTCACGCAGTGCCTGGAACAGGCCTGGGAAACGCAGGTCATAACAGATGGTCATGCCGAGACGACCCACCGGAGTATCGGCCACGGTGATGTGCTCACCGCGCTGGTAAATTTTCGATTCATTGTATGAACCCTGCTCATCATCAATATTCACGTCAAACATGTGAATTTTGTCGTAACGGGCTTTGATTTCCCCTTTATCATCAAACAGCAGGCTGCTGCTGGTGATGCGCGCCGGGTCTTCACGGCTGATCAACGGCACAGAACCGACCAGGATCCACACTCCGTAGCGGCGTGCCATATCAGCCACAGCTGATTGCAGCGGGCCTTCGCCCTGCACTTCCGCATACTTCTGATAGGTGTTACCTGATGCGAAAATCAGCGCATTTTCCGGGGTCATCACCAGTTTGATATTATCAGGCAGTTGTTTGATCTGTTGTTCGATTTGCGCCAAATTGTGTTTGATATTTGTGCCGCTGCACAACTGCAATAGTGCCACATTTGCGTTTTTCATTCCCGGGTCTCCTTTAACTGACGCAAAACTTCATCTATCTTCGGCTCTTCTAAACTACCGCTCAGGTGATACCGTATCACCGAAATTTTACTCCAGAGCGGACCGAGTACTTTACTGGCCACAAAGACTGCCGCTCCGGCTATCGGGTTAACAACAAAAGCTGTCGCCACCCCGACCGTCGCAGAGAGTTCCGGTGTGACAACCACCGACATATCAATACGACGCTCCACAAGATAAACTGAACCGCTAAAGCTGATATCCGCCATTAATCCGTCCACGCGGGTATCCGTTGTCTTTAAAATACCATCTTTTATCACGCCTTTACCGCGTATACTGTCAAAAACGAAGTCATTACTGAAGGTATCCGTGAAATCGAGCTGCAACTTGCGCAATAATGCATCAAAACTGACCAGCCGCAGCAGTTTACCGGCATTACCGCCGCCCATCCGCTCAATCGCCCCTTTGCCGAGCGAAGTGCTGACAATGCCGTTCAGTGTTGCCACGTCCGGCGACCAGGGAACATCCCGCCAGTTCAGGTCAAAATCCACGGTAAACGGTGAGCCGGTGATAGGCACCAGCACTCCGAAATATGCGGCCATATTATCAAAGACAGGTCCCTTAAACTGACCTTTAAAATGCGACAGCGGCGTAAGACCGGCATCCCAGCGGCCGCTGAGTGTCAGTTCACTGGCGCTGTTTTTGACGGTTGCCGCATCCAGCACCAGCGAGTTATTTTCCGGCCAGACTTTTGCATTCACCGTACCGATATTCAGACCGCCCACCCAGCAGGCTTCACAGCGCAGTGTGACCGCAGGCCAGCTGCCGACACGGTAATCGGTTTTGGTGGTTTCATTACGCTGCGATTCCGGCAGGGCATTCTGAATCGACTCCGGATTATAATAGAGATAATCAATACTTGCCTGCCACGGCCCGGAAGCCGGAATACGGATATCCCCCCGCAGCTCCTGCCCGTCGGAACTGAGCAGCCAGCCGTTTTCCTGCGGATGAATGCGCAGTTTCACCTGATTCCAGCGCTGTCCGGCAAAATCCGCATACGGTGCGGAAATATCAATATTTCCCGGCAGTTTCAGTGAGGCCGGCTGCTGATGACTCTGTCCCGCAACTGCCAGCGCGCCTGCCCACTCTTCACCACTGATTGGCGGCAGTGCGATACTGATAACATCCGGGGTGACTTTCTCCGGTACTTTTGTGCCGGGACGGATTACCGCACCATTGAGAGTCAGGATATCCCCGAGACGCCAGTCCGTCAGAACGCTGAGGGATTTTCCGAGAGTCCCCCCGGCTTTCAGGGTATGTTCTGTCCCTGCGGCATGCACATTCAGTGTGCCGCTCTCCGCTGCCCAGCGCCGGACAGCCGGTAATGTGCTGCTGGTGAGTTTTCCGGTCTGACCTTCCAGATCAACGGTGTAGCTCATCTCCCCTTTTTGCGGCAGGGTTATTTTCACATCTCCCGTCCACGGGAACGAGCCGGTCACATGCTGTTTTACCGCCGCCGGTATCCCGTCGATCCCTTTCATCTGCCAGTTACCGTCCAGATCGATGTTCACGGCAAAGTCCGCCGGGTTCTCTTTGGTGGTAAAGCGGATATTCAGCGGCTGCCCGAACCAGGAAGCAGTAATACGGTCGCTTTCCAGGTCGCCGTTATCAAAGCGGAACTGTCCGCTGACACCTTTGAGTGTGCTGCCGAGCGGCACCACGTCAATATCATTATTTTTCAGATCAACATGGCCGGTTGCCCGCACCATTTCTTCGTGGTTAAGCGGAATTTCCAGTTTCAGATCACCATTAACCTCACCGTTGATTTTCAGCTGCTCCAGGGTATTACCGATAGAATTCTTCATCGGCGTCTGATCAAAATACTTACCCAGTGATTCACCTTTACCTTCAATAGCGGACTGAATATACAGGCGCTCAACCGTAAAATCCGGGATATCCGCTTTCAGATTGCGGGCTGTGGCCTCTCCCAGCCCGGCTTCTTCTGCCGTCATCCATAACCCGTAATTATGGAAATTCAGATTCACATTCAATCCCATCAGGGCAGGCCATTCCGGATCATATTTAAAGGTGGCATCACGCAGCGGCACCCAAATCTGAAATTGCCCTTCGTTTTTACGGAACGGAAAATCCGCCGGGTTGCCCTGAAATATCACCGTGGCATTTTCTGCTTTCCCGGTAATCAGTGCCTGCGTGAGGTATTCGCTCAGGAATTCCCCCATCAGCGGTACCGGGAAATAGCGCCAGGCTTCCCCGGCATCCGTCAGGGTCACACCACCGAGGATCCCGAGTGACGGCGGACTGTCCTTACCATGCTGATACCGGAAATTACCGTTTGCCCGCAGCGCACCGGATTGCAGATCTAAATTATCACTCCAGAGACTGAAGTTGCCGTCTGTATTATTCCACTGAATCTGTCCGCGGCTTTCTGCTACCGCCAGCGGTGCGGTAAACACCGGACGGTAATCCAGCACGCTGTCATCGAGAGCAAAACGCAGGATGCCGCGTGCCTGCCCGCCCCGCAATACGCCGCTGAAATGAGATACCGACGGTAATTCTTCCCATGCTTTCCAGCTGACATCCTGCCAGGAGACATCCAGCTCAAGGTTTTCCGGCGTTGCCGGGGTGATATCAAGGGCAAAATCACGGATAAGACCTGACGGGTCGCGCTGCTGCCAGGCTTTGACTATATCATTGGTGAGAAAAGAGAAGGTCGGCACAATGCTGCTCAGACGCGCCAGCTCAATATCATTAGCGCGGATACGCAGATGCGGATTCCCGCCGTATTTGGCCGACGGCGGGATCCAGAGCAGAGACAGACTGCCTTCCGGCCACTGCTGTCCGTCTGTTTTCAGGTTAAACAGATCCGGAATATTAAACAGCCACCCTTCCCCCTGGCGGCGCATCTGCACCATCAGATCCTGTACTTCCAGGCTGTGAGTGTCCTTACCGGCCAGCCAGTCCGCCTCGCCGGAGTTCAGTCTGACCAGACCCCGGGTTATCTTGCCCTTCTCCACCGTCATCCACCCGGCCAGGCTGAAACCGGCCTTGTTCAGCCCGGTGTTATCACGCAGCCAGCGGCTGAACCACGGTGTCATATCAATATCATCCGCCTGGAGGTAGACAGTCCCCTCATCCAGCAGACCGTTTACATCACGCAGATCCAGACGCACCTGCAACCAGCCTCGCGGGTTATTCACTGAGGAGAGGCTGATTTCCCCCTGGGCGCGGTGGCGTTTGCTCTGATTGAGCCATGAAAGCCGGGAAACCAGTAAGGTGGCAGGATCGCCGGACGGTGTGAGAAAACGGATTTCGCTGTCGCGCAGATCAAAATTATCAAAGCGTTCCAGCCAGAGCCCGGACAGAGCATCATCAGTTTCAATACTGCTGCCGTCACTGCTCAGCGGCTGTTTGTAATCCAGCTTCATATGCCAGAAAGTCAGATCACGGAAACTGACCTGAAAACGGAACAGCGTCCGCCAGATATCCAGAGAGAAGTCGATTTTTTCAGCTGAAATATCCGCATCCGGGGCGGTAACGCTCAGATCACGGAGTGTCAGTGCCGGGCCGAAACCCTGCCAGCGGCCGCTGATTTCACCAATCCGGACCACAGCGCCGGTCATTTGCGAGAGTTTTTGTTCGATCTGCGGGCGGTATTCATTAATCTGAGGCAATAGGTAGCGCAGACCGCCGAGCACCAGTGCCGCAGCAATCACCATCACAATCACACATGTCAGTAAAATCCCGGGCAGTCGCCTCACTGGCTCTCCTTCTCCTGCAGCTGTCAAGGCAGGCGGAACCGGATATCCGCTTATATCCGGCAGTGTACCGCCAATGAATTACATCATTACGACATCAAAGTGTTCCTGACTGTAGAGCGGCTCGGCGCGAACCTGAACCTGTTTACCGACAAAAATCTCCACCTCTGCCAGAGCATGGGATTCATCCCCCTGCAATGCCTCGGTCACCGCCGGTGAGGCATACACCAGGAAACGGTCAACATCCAGCAGATGGTGTACGCGGACAATCTCGCGCAGAATCTCATAACAGACCGTATCCACTGAACGGACACTGCCGCGCCCCTGACAGGTCGGGCACTTCTCGCACAATACATGCTCCAGGCTCTCCCGCGTGCGTTTGCGGGTCATTTCCACCAGCCCGAGCTGCGAAAAACCGTTAATAGTGGTCTTCACGCGATCTTTGGCCAGCGCCAGCTCCAGCGAGTTCAGCACCCGGCGGCGGTGATCTTCATCGGTCATATCAATGAAATCAATGATAATGATACCACCGAGGTTGCGCAGACGTAACTGCCGCGCAATTGCCTGAGTGGCCTCGATATTGGTATTGAAAATGGTTTCTTCCAGATTGCGGTGCCCGACAAACGCGCCGGTGTTGATGTCAATGGTGGTCATCGCCTCCGTCTGGTCGATAATCAGGTATCCGCCTGATTTCATTTCGACTTTGCGCTCCATTGCCCGCTGAATTTCATTTTCGGTATCATAGAGATCAAAAATCGGCTGACTGCCCTGGTACAGTTCCAGTTTGGCGGTCATTTCCGGGATGTAATCATCCACAAATTCCTGTAACTCTTTAAAGCCCAGGCGGGAATCGATTCGGATGCGGTCCAGTGACTCACCGGCAAAATCCCGCAGAATGCGGTGTGCCAGCGCCAGTTCGCCGTATATTTTGGTGCGGGTGGTATTGCGTTTTTTACGCTGGATAACTTTGATCCACAACCGGCGCAGAAACGCAGCATCAGAGGTCAGTTCTTCTTCCCCGACCCCTTCCGCCGCCGTGCGGATAATAAAACCGCCGTCTTCATCACAATAACCCGCAACAATATCTTTCAGGCGTTCACGCTCTTCTTCGCTCTCAATGCGCTGGGAAACACCCACATGAGACGCGCCCGGCATAAACACCAGATAGCGGGAAGGCAGCGTGATATCGGTGGTCAGGCGCGCGCCTTTGGTACCCAGCGGATCTTTGACCACCTGTACAATAATATCCTGCCCCTGATGCACCAGTTCCCCGATATCGCGGGTACGGAATTTCTCTTTTTCATCCCCGGAAATACATTCCGTGTGCGGAATAATATCCGAGGCATGCAGAAAGGCTGCTTTATCCAGGCCAATATCGATAAAGGCCGCCTGCATGCCCGGCAGCACCCGGCTCACACGCCCTTTATAGATATTACCGACGATACCGCGTTTAGCCTCGCGCTCAATATGTATTTCCTGAAGGATCCCGCCGGTAATATAAGCTACTCGTGTTTCAGACGGGGTCACGTTGACTAAAAGCTCGGCTGTCATGGTATTTCTTTCCCATCAGTATGTGCCGGTACAACCCCGCTCAGGGTATCCGTGTACCGTTTGATTAATTCCTCAGTCTCTGCTAACGGTAATCCCACCACAGCATGATAGCTACCGTTAATTTTGCGGACATAACGCCCGCCCAACCCCTGGATGCCGTAAGCGCCGGCTTTGTCCATCGGCTCACCTGTCTGAATATACTCGTTTATTTCGTCATCCGATAACCGGCGGAATGTCACATCCGTCACAATCAGTGTGCTGAGTGTCCGGAAACGATCAGAAACCGCGACAGCTGTCATCACCTGATGTGTGCAGCCGGACAATGCACTGAGCATGGCAAAGGCATGTACCGCATCCCGGGGTTTCTCCAGGATGTCGCTGCCGAGCACCACAATGGTATCAGAGCCGATAACCGGCCGTTCTTCCGCTGCCAGTGCCACCCCGGCCTGTGCTTTCTCCCGCGCCAGGCGCACCACATAATCCGCAGCGGGTTCACCGTCCCGGCAGATTTCATCAATACAGGGGGAGAGTGTTTCACACTGAACATTCAGCAGCCGGATAAGTTCCCGGCGGCGGGGAGAAGTTGAAGCAAGGTAAATCGGCAGCATTCAGGCGTCCTGACGTTTTGTTAACGTATCACGCCGCCGTTCCCTGATTAATGAACAGAAAAATGACGGCGGGTCTTACGCAGTAATAAGAAAATCCATGGCCATAAGATACCATTGACCAGACTGTTCCAGAAGACTTCCGGATGAAACACAATATTGGACAATAAAAATTCTGACCAGAAAATAAAGAACTGCATCAGCACCGACAGTACCATGATAACCAGCGACTGCTGCCACAGCGCCATATTACGCAGCAGCTGATGTCTGAATGAGACCAGATAGGTAACAATAGACAGGCTCAGGGCATGTACGCCGAGCGTGGAGCCTTCAATCAGGTCGATAATCATGCCGAGAAAGAAAGCGGATCCGACACTGACCCGGTGCGGCAGCGCCATCACCCAATAGATCAGAAACAGCATCGCCCACGACGGACGGTAAAACTGAATCTGTTCCGGCCAGGGCATGATTTGCAGCACCAAGGCTATCAGAAAAGAGAGCCAGACAATAATCCGGTTTTGTCCCCGGTAGGTATTCATTGCGGCCTCATCCTCAGCGGCCGGGCCGGTGTGCTGTCAGTTGCCGGATTCTGTACATCCGGTGCGGTTATGGCCGGGCTGTCTGCCGGCTTTGGCTGTTCAGGCTTTGGTTTAGGCGGCACGGTGCCGGAAGGTTGTGCCGGGATGGCGGGCACATCCTGTGGTACAGCAGCCGGATCCGTTTCCGGCGCAGGACGTGACGGGATCACCTGAGGCATGACCTGCATGATGCGTTCATTGGCCGCCCGGTACACCTCAGACGGGCCGGAAGGCTCACGCGGATTGCTGTCTCCGCCCCACAATAAGAGCAGATAACGCAGGCGCTGAAGATCTGCCGTCGGTTTGGCACTGATAATGGTATAAGCGCGCTGATTATCCACTTTCACCGAAGAGACGATCCCGACCGGATAACCTTCAGGGAAACGGCCGCCGAGGCCGGATGTGACCAGTACATCCCCCACGCGGATATCAATATTGTTCGGCAGTGGTTCCAGCTGTAAATCGTCAGTACATCCGGTGCCGGATGCAATGACACGAATGTCGTTACGCAGCACCTGAATCGGCAGTGCGTGGGTGGTATCGCAGATCAGCAGAACGCGGCTGGTTAACTGGGACACAGCAATCACCTGCCCCACCACGCCTTTGTCACTGATCACCGGCTGGCCGTCATACACACCATCACGGCTGCCTTTGTCGATCACCACCTGGTCACGGTACGGGGTGTTGGCACCTGCCATCACCTGAGTGACCATCATGTGCTCATCCTGACGCAGCGGCGAGCCGAGCAGTTCACGCAGCCGGGCATTTTCCTGCTTGAACTGTTCAAGCAGCTGATTCTGACTGTTTTTAACCAGCAGTTCCTGCCGCAGTGCGCGGTTTTCAAATTCCAGCTGATCACGGGTCGCAAAGTTATCAGAAATGCCGTCCAGCAACTGACGCGGGCCGTTGGCTAAAAAATAGAACGGGCTGACCGCCGTATCCAGATAGTTACGGATTTTGGTAAAGGCATCAATCCGGTTATCAACCACAATCAGTCCGATGGCAAAAATAACCGCAATAATAATGCGAATCTGAAGGGAAGGCCCCCGGCTAAAAATCGGCTTCATAGGATGCGATATCAGGCACTACAGTAATTCCGTCCGGGAAGACAGAGTGTGTATCCGGCGAGCTGGGGGAGCGGACTCCCCCGGCCTGCAGTATTGAACGGACGGGAGTCCGCTTATTCCTCACTGAGAAGATCGCTGCCGTGCATGTCGATCATCTCAAGTGCTTTGCCGCCGCCGCGGGCGACACAGGTCAGCGGATCTTCCGCGACGATCACCGGAATACCGGTTTCTTCCATCAGCAGACGATCCAGATTACGCAACAGTGCGCCACCACCGGTCAGCACCATTCCGCGTTCGGAAATATCGGATGCCAGCTCCGGCGGGCACTGTTCCAGCGCCAGCATCACTGCGCTGACAATACCGGTCAGCGGCTCCTGGAGGGCTTCCAGAATTTCGTTGGAGTTCAGGGTGAAACCACGCGGAACCCCTTCCGCCAGGTTACGGCCGCGGACTTCAATCTCAAGCACTTCGTCAGTCGGATAAGCCGAACCGATTTCGTGTTTGATACGTTCTGCGGTCGCTTCGCCAATCAGTGAACCATAATTACGGCGCACATAGTTAATGATAGCTTCATCAAAACGGTCACCGCCGATACGGACAGAAGAGGAGTAAACCACACCGTTCAGAGAAATCACCGCCACTTCGGTTGTACCGCCGCCGATATCCACCACCATGGAACCGGTCGCTTCTGACACCGGTAAACCGGCACCGATAGCCGCAGAAACAGGCTCTTCAATCAGATAAACTTCACGTGCACCGGCGCTGAGCGCGGATTCACGGATGGCACGGCGTTCAACCTGGGTTGCTCCGACCGGCACACACACCAGAACACGAGGGCTCGGACGCATAAAACTGTTACTGTGAACCTGTTTGATAAAATGCTGGAGCATTTTTTCGGTCACAAAAAAGTCGGCAATAACACCGTCTTTCATCGGGCGGATTGCTGCAATATTGCCGGGGGTACGACCCAGCATGCGTTTGGCCTCATGACCAACAGCAGCAACACTTTTGGTTGAACCCGGACGATCCTGGCGGATAGCCACGACAGACGGTTCATCCAGAACAATGCCTTGTCCTTTGACATAAATCAGGGTATTGGCTGTACCCAGGTCAATCGACAAGTCGTTGGAAAACATGCCACGAATTTTTTTAAACATACAAAAGGATAATCCTGCAAGCCGGGGACGGAAAAAACCCGTCTACTTTACCAACCACGTTTCTTTGCGACAAGCCACAGATTGCACCTTGCCAACAGCGTGTCCACATCACATCAGGGAGCGGTCTATTCTAGATAATTTTTATATACTGCGCAGTATAAAGCTGCATAAAAACGCAGACTTTTTCACATATTTGATGAAATACGCACAGACAGAATAAAATTAATGTAAAAAATCCGGCAGTTGCCCTCTTTTTTCATTAATTCCTGCAAACTTCCGAACAGTTGACCTGTAACTATGCATCAAGTTCAACCGGATTCTATATAATATACGCAATCTTACAATCGGCTGACGCCCGTTATATCTATCCTCGCATTAAAACAATCTGCTTAATCACGGATAAGACGGCAAAAATACCGGGTTATTCACCGGATTATGATGAACCGGCAGTACCCTTTACTCAGAATAATCTCAAAATAGCCGTAAATATAAATAGTCGTATCCCGGATACAGGCCCGTTATACCTCGCTCTGTCTGTATTGACCGCCGTAATATCTGCGGGGCTTGCCAATCTGCCGGTGCAGATGCACTATAACGCACCACAGCGGCAGGCAGATATTCACTGCCGGTTATTCTCATACTGTTCATCTTACGTAATATCAGCCTCCGGGATATCGGTTCTGTGAGCACACCAGCAGAAAAACACCCTGACATCCGGGTGTACCTGTTAAAAGACCACCCGGCGGGCTACTATCAGCAAACGGGTGAAAATCTGCGGGTTATTCAGATAATACGGAGAATTAACTGGTCAGTCTTGTGCCGGTTTCGCCCTGTTCAGACCAGTATTTTGCTGCGAACTGCGATGAAATGTTTATAATGTCGCCCTTCCTCTGTAAAAATTAATATTGCCCGGGGTGAGAAAAAGGTGACAACGCATTAACATCGCGTTATCTTGTGCGTTTACGTTAGATTGCAGGAGATAGCAGCAGGATGACCGAAAGTTATCATATTTTGTTACTGAACGGCCCGAACCTTAACCTGCTGGGCACGCGGGAACCCGAAAAATACGGGACGCTCACTCTCGCGGATATCGTTACAACGCTGACCCGCGATGCCGGTCAGTGTGGCGTCACACTAAGCCACCTGCAGTCCAACGCCGAGCACGAACTCATCGACAGAATTCATGCTGCACGGGGAAACACCGATTTTATTCTGATAAACCCGGCCGCATTCACTCATACCAGTGTGGCTCTGCGTGATGCCCTGCTGGCCGTCAGCATCCCGTTTATCGAGATCCATCTGTCGAATGTACACGCACGGGAGCCGTTCCGTCACCACTCTTATCTCTCTGATATCGCCGCCGGTGTTATCTGCGGGTTGGGTGCGGAAGGCTACCGTTATGCTTTACAGGCAGCGGTTCACCGTCTGTCACAATTAACTCAACACTAAGAGTACGGAATCATCTCATGGATATTCGTAAAATAAAAAAACTGATCGAGCTGGTCGAAGAGTCCGGTAT
Organism: Morganella morganii; assembly: GCF_019402645.1. GTDB lineage: Bacteria > Pseudomonadota > Gammaproteobacteria > Enterobacterales > Enterobacteriaceae > Morganella > Morganella morganii_D. The sequence goes on along the minus strand of NZ_VKKS01000001.1, from coordinate 145,873 downwards.
TTCTGAGCTGGAAATTTCTGAAGGCGAAGAGTCAGTACGCATCAGCCGCGCTTTACCGGTTCAGGCTATGGCCGTACCACAGCAATTCAGCGCACCTGTTCAGCAGCCTGCATTAGCAGCCGCTGTCGCACCATCCGCAGGTCTGGCTGATCCGGCACCGGAAAAAGAGATTGCCGGTCATGTGGTCCGCTCTCCGATGGTAGGTACTTTCTACCGTTCACCAAGTCCGGATGCGAAAGCCTTTATTGAAGTCGGTAAGCAGGTCAATGCCGGTGACACCCTGTGCATCGTCGAAGCCATGAAAATGATGAACCAGATCGAAGCTGATAAAGCCGGTGTGGTTAAAGCAATTCTGTTAAAAGACGGCGATGCTGTCGAATTTGACGAGCCACTGGTCGTCATCGAATAACGGGGCGAATCATGCTGGAAAAAATCCTTATTGCCAACCGGGGTGAAATTGCACTGCGGATCCTGCGGGCCTGTAAAGAGCTCGGGATCAAAGCGGTCGCTGTTCACTCTGCCGCAGACCGTGATTTGAAACACGTTCTGCTGGCTGACGAGACCATCTGTATCGGTCCGGCAGCCTCTGCGAAAAGTTATCTGAATATCCCGGCCATTATCTCTGCTGCTGAAATTTCCGGCGCACAGGCAATCCATCCGGGGTACGGATTCTTATCTGAAAACGCTGATTTTGCCGAGCAGGTTGAACGCTCCGGCTTTACCTTTATCGGCCCGAAAGCTGAAACCATCCGCCTGATGGGTGACAAAGTTTCTGCTATCCGTGCGATGAAAGAAACCGGCGTTCCGTGTGTACCGGGCTCTGACGGCCCGCTCAGCGACGATATGCCGCTGAACCACACTATCGCCAAACGTATCGGTTTCCCGGTAATCATCAAAGCCTCCGGCGGCGGCGGCGGACGCGGTATGCGTGTTGTCCGCAATGATGAAGATCTGGAAGAAGCAATTGCGATGACCAAAGCTGAAGCCAAAGCGGCATTCAACAACGATATGGTTTACATGGAAAAATTCCTTGAGAACCCGCGTCATGTTGAAATCCAGGTGATGGCGGATGGTCAGGGCAACGCCATCTATCTGGCGGAACGCGACTGCTCCATGCAGCGCCGTCACCAGAAAGTGGTGGAAGAAGCGCCTGCACCGGGTATCACCCCGGCGCTGCGCAAAAGCATCGGCGGACGCTGTGCCAAAGCCTGTATCGATATCGGCTATCGTGGTGCCGGTACCTTTGAGTTCCTGTTTGAAAACGGCGAGTTCTATTTTATCGAAATGAACACCCGTATTCAGGTAGAACATCCGGTCACTGAAATGATTACCGGTGTTGACCTGATCAAAGAACAGCTGCGTATCGCATCCGGTCTGCAGCTCTCTGTAAAACAGGAAGATATCAAAGTAAAAGGTCACGCGATCGAATGCCGTATTAACGCCGAGGATCCGCACACCTTCTTACCGAGCCCGGGCAAAATTACCCGTTTCCACTCTCCGGGTGGTTTCGGTGTCCGCTGGGAGTCTCATATTTACGCCGGTTATACTGTCCCGCCGTATTATGATTCAATGATAGGTAAACTCATCACTTATGGTGAAACCCGCGAAATTGCTATCGCCCGTATGAAGAATGCGCTGGCGGAGCTGATTATCGACGGCATCAAAACCAATATCGAGCTGCACCAGCTGATTATGAACGATGAGAACTTCTGTAAAGGCGGCACCAACATCCATTATCTGGAGAAGAAACTCGGCCTGCACGAGGTCTGATTCTCTGTCGCTTTTCTTTCTCAGGCCCCTGTCATACAGGGGCTTTTTTATAAAGAGTATGTTATGCCCTGGATCCAAATACGATTAAATTCCACCGGTGCTGATGCCGAAACCATCGGTGATGAACTGACTGAAACCGGCGCTGTCTCCGTCACCTTTCAGGACAGCCACGACACCCCGATATTTGAACCGCTGCCGGGGGAAACCCGCCTGTGGGGCGACACCGACGTTATCGGCCTGTATGACGCCGAAACAGACATGAAAGTGGTTGTTGCGCAATTGCAGCAGCACCCGCTGCTGGGTGAAAACTTTGTTCATAAAATCGAACAGATCGAAGACAAAGACTGGGAGCGTGAGTGGATGGATAACTTCCACCCGATGCGTTTCGGTCAGCGCCTGTGGATCTGCCCGAGCTGGCGTGAGATCCCTGACCCGGATGCTGTCAATGTGATGCTCGACCCGGGTCTTGCATTCGGTACCGGTACTCACCCGACGACTTCCCTGTGCCTGGAATGGCTCGACGGGCTGGATCTGAACGGTAAAACCGTGATCGATTTCGGCTGCGGCTCCGGGATCCTGGCGATCGCCGCCCTGAAACTGGGTGCGAAAGAAGCTATCGGCATCGATATTGACCCGCAGGCAATTCAGGCCAGCAGAGACAACGCAGAGCGCAACGGCGTCTCAGACAGGCTGACCCTTTACCTCTCTGATAAAAAGCCGCACACACTCTCTGCGGACGTTGTGGTGGCCAATATCCTGGCCGGCCCGCTGCGTGAGCTGGCACCCGTGATCGGTGCCCTGCCGCAGGCAGGCGGATTACTCGGGTTATCCGGCGTGCTCGCGACACAGGCGGAAGATGTGGCAGATGCTTATCGTGATGCCTTTGAGATTGATCAGATTGCCGAAAAAGAAGAATGGTGCCGGATCACCGCAACAAAACGCGGCTGATATTCTTACTTTTTGGTATATAAATCGTGCGGTTGCGTGATTCAGTGAATATATTTTAAGCAGTTTCACGCAAACGCATTTTATTCTGAAAATTAAATAAGAAAACCGCACTGTATGCTATTTTACGCTAACTTGTTGTTACAAAACATTAATTAATAAAATCTGAAAAAATCAATAAAAAAAATTTCGCCGGAAAGGTCGATTTGCTCAAAGTTTGTCCTTTCATATCTTTGAAAAAATGCGTAATATACGCGCCCTTGCAGTCACAGTATGGCCACACTTCTTCGTCTATGCGTATCGGACAATACCAGTTGAAAAACCGCCTTATCGCGGCCCCTATGGCAGGCATTACCGATCGGCCTTTCCGGTCGTTGTGCTATGAAATGGGCGCGGGTATGGCCGTCTCAGAGATGCTCTCTTCCAATCCTCAGGTCTGGAAGACGGACAAATCGAGATTACGCATGGTACACAGTGATGAGCCGGGTATCCGTTCTGTGCAGATAGCCGGTAATGATCCCGGTGAGATGGCGGCTGCGGCAAAGATTAATGTTGCCGGTGGTGCGCAGGTCATCGATATCAATATGGGGTGTCCGGCCAAAAAAGTGAACCGTAAGCTGGCAGGCTCCGCCCTGCTGCGTTATCCGGCGCTGGTGGAAGAAATTCTGAAAGCGGTGGTTAATGCGGTGGACGTACCCGTCACCCTGAAAATTCGCACCGGCTGGTCACCGGAAGAACGGAACTGTGTCACGATTGCCCAATTGGCCGAGCGTTGCGGTATTCAGGCTCTTACAATCCATGGCAGGACCCGCGCCTGTCTGTTTAATGGTGAAGCCGAATATGACAACATCCGGACAGTTAAGCAGACTGTTGCCATCCCGGTTATTGCCAATGGCGACATTACTGACCCGCTTAAAGCCGGGGCAGTACTGGACTACACCGGCGCAGACGCGCTGATGATTGGTCGTGCTGCTCAGGGAAGACCCTGGATCTTCCGGGAAATCCAGCACTATCTGGACACAGGCGAACTGTTGCCGCCCCTGCCCGGTGCAGAGGTGAAACGCATAATGTGCGAGCATGTGCGGGAATTGCACGACTTTTATGGTCAAAGCAAGGGAGCCCGCATAGCCCGCAAGCACGTCTCCTGGTATATGCAGGAGCATGCACCTGATGTTCAGTTTCGGCGCACATTCAACGCCATTGAGGATGCCGGCGAACAGCTGGAGGCGTTGGAGGCATATTTTGAAAATTTTTTGCGTAAATAAAGAAAAGAGCTGACAGAACTATGTTCGAACAACGCGTAAATTCTGACGTACTAACCGTTGCTACTGTAAATTCACAAGATCAGGTAACTCAAAAGCCGTTACGTGACTCAGTTAAGCAAGCACTGAAGAACTATTTTGCTCAATTAAACGGTCAGGATGTTAATGAACTGTATGAGCTGGTACTGGCTGAAGTTGAACAGCCATTGTTGGACATGGTGATGCAATACACCCGTGGTAACCAGACCCGCGCTGCCCTGATGATGGGTATCAACCGCGGTACTCTGCGTAAAAAACTGAAAAAATACGGCATGAACTAAGTAATACCGTACAATGCATTGAATCGAAAAGCCTTTTCAGGATAACTGAAAGGGCTTTTTTGTTGGGAGGCTTACAATACTTCCTGTAAGTTACATAACCATCCTATAGTTGATGATATGGTGATGTGATATAAGTTAGTAAGATAATTAACTAAAGGATGGTTATATATGTTGTATATAGATGATAATGGAATCGTAAAATAAAATCGTATAAAAACTAAGATATTTAACCATATTGAGCGAGGAAGAATGGATAAAGTGAACAGCATTGTTGTCCACCAAACCAATACTCTCGCAGAAACTCATGTATTTAACAGTTATAGTCACGCAGGTAGCAATGGCGCTCATTTTTTAATAGATAAAGATGGTGTTATTTATCAAACTGCCTCTTTATTTAAGGTAACATGGCATGTAGGAAAAATGAAATCACGCTGTGTGATTGAAAAAAAATGTGAGCCTTCAGAGTTAACAAAAATGGCCAACCTTGAATTAAAAGGAAAATATAAGGATATTTCTGATATAGAAAAAGCCAGACCATTTCCGGATCGTTATCCTGGTAACATTGATAGTATCGGTATAGAAATAGTCGGTAAAGCATACGATATTAAAGGAAAAACCACAGAAGAATATGAGAGTGTGAATCCAAAACAAAATACATCTCTTAAATGGCTTGTGTCTGAGTTAATAGATTCTATGGACATTTCAACATCTGAAGTGTACAGACATCCTGACGTTGGCAGAAAAAATGAAACAGAAGCGAGCACCGCATCATGGCAAATAAGAAATATATCTTAATATTTTTAATGGCTACCATACCAAATTTATTGAATGCTATGGCTGTGAAAAATATAGAAATTAAAAACATTGGTATTACGGTTACCAAAGCTCCCGGCGAAGGTGAAATAAATGCCTGTAAAAAATTCAGACCAAATAAAAATCAACTTATAAAATTTTTTAAATCATCTGAAGAATCGAAAGAAAATAAATGGTTACATGAATATTACTCTTCATGTGTATCAACCGGAAATGTTGAATTTGAAAATGGTGTATCCGGAGAGTGGGTTCTGCAATCCAGTGGTCTTGGCCGGGTTATCCTGGATAATAACGATTCAATTTATTTTTTCCAAAAAGATAATTCGTGGGAAGACCCGATGGCGGGTACTTACGGATTAGATAATTAACTTAATTCTGCCTATTAGGCAGATAGCAGCATTTTACTGTCTACCCATTTGAAGCTGTCTGCCTACCTGAGCAGCCAGATATCAGGTTGACACATTTGGTGTCCTGGACATCGGCTAATCCGTTGATATTTTAAAGGAACGCCGGCAGCGGATCCGATGGAATGCATCGCAACATCTCAATTATCCGGGTAACTGATTGATAACTGCGGAAACTTCAATCTGAGGAAACCGGAGTGTTCCGTTTCTTTTCTTCTTCCATGATAACCACGGATATTTCGCCGGACAGCGAAGCATTGATTTTTCTGTCCGCTATTATCCCCGGCACAGCAGCCCGGATTATCAGGAGAGAAAAATGAACACACTGCAACAGGTATTACATCAATCATTACAGGCGGTTCAGGCGGAGTATTCCTCCGGACTGATACAAAGCGGACAATTACTCAATTTTGCACCGTCACAAATTTCACAGTTGCAGGATGATCTGCAGTGCCTGTACGGAAAGCCGCTGCCGCGTTTTCCGGATCCGCCGGATATCAGCAGCAAGCTGGCGGCGGCACAACGCCTGCACCGGCAAATCCCCGCGCAGAACGGTATTTTATGGCAGCATTTCCGGAAAGAAGCAGCAAAACTGAACCCGGCGGATGATGCCGCACTAACCGATGTCCTGCTCCGCTGGCTGTTTACGCATCTCTCTGCCGCAGACCATACCTGAACGAAAACGCCTTTTCTGAGCAGCAGAAAAGGCGTTACTGTTTCTCATCAAACCAGGGCAACTGAAATAACCGGGTTATCAGCACGAGATTTTCCTGCCCGACAGCGGTACCAATTTCATCGCACAATGCGGTTTTGATAGCTTCATAGGTGCCATAACATTGCTGCCCGAGCGGCGTCATTTTCACACCCTTAAGCTTTTTACTGCCCTGAACATCAAAGATAGTGATTAATCCCTTCTCTTCCATCTGGCGGATGAATTTATGAATCGCCTGGCGGGAGATGGCCACGGTCGCGGAAATATCTGCCACAGATACCGGCTGGTCATACACTCTCGACAAAATGTACCACTCAGAATTACTCATGTGAATTTCGCTCCGGGCATTCCAGAGTGTATCAATCCGCTCACGGAGCCGTGTATGCCGCTCACTGATAAGGTCAATAAAATCCAGGTCGTTTAATGCAATTTTCACGCGCTCACTCCTTTTCTTTTTGTGCAGTATACCAAAAACAAATCGTCAACTAAGTTGACCATTATCGCAAAGTACGTTACTTTCCTTTTCGTCAACCTGGTTGATGAAATAATAGGATGGGAATGTGACAACAGAGGCAACAATACAGGTACACCACCCGAAAATAATGCTGGGCGTACTGATGGCCGGAACATTTACCGGTCTGTTCGGGGAAACCGCATTAAATATGGCGCTCACCAATCTGATGAGCCAGTTCTCTCTCTCCGCCGGTCAGGCACAGTGGCTGGTGACCGGTTATCTGCTGACACTGGCGGTGTTTGTGCCGGTATCAGCATTTCTGGTGCGCTGGTTTAATACCAGAGTACTGATCCTCACAGCACTGTGTGTGTCGCTCGCCGGTTGTCTGATTGCCGCGCTGGCCCCCGGTTTTGCGGTATTACTGTCCGGCCGGGTTATCCAGGCTGTCGGTACCGGGGTGATATTGCCTGTGATGATGAGTGCGGCACTGTTAATTTTTCCGGTCTATCAGCGCGGGGTGGTGATGGGGATGGTAGGTATTGCGATTACCCTGGCACCGGCGCTGGGGCCGACAATTTCCGGCTTTATTATCACCCTGCTCAGCTGGCATGCGATTTTCTGGCTCAGTGCGCTGGCCTATGCCGCCATTATTTTACTTGCCCTGAAATCCATAGCCCCCATTGGCGAAATCACGCGGCCACGTATTGATATCGTTTCTCTCCTGCTCTCATCCGCCGGATTCAGCGGCATCATTTACGGGCTGGCGATCCTGGCTGAACACAGCCTGCGTGATCCCGCAGTCTGGGGCTCTCTGCTGGCCGGGGTGATCTGTCTGGGTATGTTCGCCCGCCGCCAGACGCACATGGCCATGCCGATGATCCACCCGGATGTGTTCCGTAATCCGCTGTTTATTATTGGCCTGATGATGATGATCCTGAGCATGATGAGTGTGCTCTCTGCCGCGATTATCCTGCCGGTTTTTCTGAAAGATGTGCTGATGCTGAGTGCGGCGATAGCCGGGCTCCTGCTGCTGCCGGGTAATATTATCAATGTGGTGTTCTCACCGCTGATCGGCTTCCTTTATAACCGGTTTGATTCGCGTCCGTTTGTGGTCTGCGGCTCCCTGTTTATGCTGATGAGCGCCGCACTGTTTCTGTATGCCGTCGGGGAAAATGCGCCGGTGTGGCAGATTGTCACCGCCTTTATGCTCCTGTGTCTGGGTGTCACCTGTGTAATTATGCCCGCACAAACCACGGCGATGAGTGCCCTTCCCGCCCGTCTGTATGCAGACGGTTCTGCCGTGTGGAATACCTTTTATCAGGTGGCGGGGGCGGTTGGTACGGCTTCAGCCATCACCCTGATGTCTTTTTACCGTGATGCGGCATCGGTACAGCAGACGGCAACTGCCGCACTTGCTTCGGGGATCCGCGCCGTGTTCTGGCTTATCCTGCTGCTCGGCCTGTTATCACTGGTTTTCGCCTTCTTCCTGAAAAAACCGCATCTGCACAATGACACTGCTTAATCACCTGTATTAATTCTGATGGCTGCTCCGGCAGCCTTTTTCATTATTTATCACTGCCGCCATCCGCATACATGCCATTTATGACGGTAATAATTATCATTCAATGAGATATTGATTTATGACTGCAATTTATCGCACTTCCCTGTTCCGGCTCTCTCTGGCTGCTTTACTGGTTGCCGGTGCCTGCCATGCCGCTGAAGACGAAATCGTGGTAACCGCTGCGCCGCCTGCCGTAAATCCCACGGACAGTAACGGCACATACCGTGCCACACACAGCAACAGCGCCACCAAAACCGCCACGCCGCTGAACAAAGTTCCTTCCTCGGTTTCAGTAATCAGTGAGGAGGAAATCGCCGCCCGCAATCCCGCCACACTGAAACAGGCTATGGGATACACCCCCGGGGTGGTGACCGGCACGTCCGGCAGTTCATCGGTTTTTGACAGTGTCATGATGCGCGGTTTCCACAATGTCAGCCAGAATATTTATCTGGACGGGTTAAAAGTACAGGGGGATATGTATGCGGAGAGCCGGATGCTGCCGGAATTTATGCAGCGGATTGATGTACTGAAAGGCCCGGCATCTGTGCTTTACGGGCAATCCAATCCCGGCGGCGTAGTCACCATGACATCCAAACGCCCGCAGATGAACCCGCTGCGGGAAATCCGCTTACAGGCAGGGAATCACCATCTGTGGCAGACCGGGTTTGATCTCAGCGATGCCCTGAATGATGAGGAAACACAGGCTTACCGCCTGACGGGCACGCTGCATGATCAGCATCAGCAGCAACAGGGGGAACGGGAACGGTATTATGCCTTGCAGGGCTCTTATCTCTGGCAGCCGGATGACGCCACATCTTTACTGCTCACCGCGCAGGCTATGAATGCCCCGCGCAACGGCTATTACGGCTGGCTGCCGCGTGAAGGGACTGTTGACAGCGGAGCGGCCGGGAAATTGTCTTCCGGTTTTAACGAAGGCGAGCCGGGCTATAACCGCTTTGAACGGCAGCAGCGGCTGATTGGCTGGCAGTTTGATCATGCATTCAATGATAACTGGTCGCTGCATCAGGGGCTGCGTTATCAGCATATCAGCACCAACTGGCGCACAATTTACGGCAGCGGATTGTGCAGCAGCAATCCGGCCGCCTGTTACGGTGTACCGCAGCAGGATCTTTCATCCTCCCTTGCCCGCAGCCATATCCGTAACGACGAACGGCTGTCCGGCCTGGTCACTGACACGCATGTTATCCACAATATCAGTGGCCATAACTGGCACAATACCCTGATGATGGGTGTGGATTACTCGCAGCTCCGTAACCGGATGACCAATGAGATGGGGGTTGCCGCCCCGCTGGATCTGCGATCCCCGCAATACGGCAATCTGGCAATAATGCCGCTGGCAGACAGCGGTACTGTTAATAAAAACCACCAGACCGGGATTTATGCCCAGGATCAGCTCTTTCTGAAAGACTGGACATTCACACTCGGCGGCCGTTATGACGAAAACACCAGTAAATCCCGCAGCCACGATAATCTCAGCGGCACAGACAGTACGCATCACCAGACAGACAGAGAATTCACCTGGCGCGGCGGTGTGAATTATCAGCTGCCTTATGGTTTCGCTCCATATTTCAGCTACAGCGAATCATTTGAGCCGAGTACGGCCGCCACTGTCAGCGGAAAACCGCTGGATCCGTCACGGGGCAAACAGTATGAGGCGGGGCTGAAATACCTGCCGGATAATGCCGCGCTGTCCGCCACACTCGCCGTTTATGAGCTGACCAAAGACAATAACCTGCACCGGGACCCGCTGAATCCGTTTTTCAGTGTGCAGGGCGGGAAAATCCGTTCGCGGGGGATTGAGCTGGAAACCAAAGCCGCACTGACCTACAACTGGAACCTGATTGCCGGATACGCCTATACCGATACCCGCTTCCGTCAGCAAGCGGAGAATGCCAATCATCACCCGGCCATGGTGCCTGCACATACCGCTTCGCTGTGGACAGATTATACCTTCGGCAGCGCACCGCTCAGCGGCCTGACTATCGGCGGCGGCGTGCGTTATAACGGCAAAACACAGGGGGATGATGCCAACAGTTTCACCGTTCCCGCTTATACCGTGGCAGATATGATGCTGCGCTACCGCCTCGACAACCTTCCGGCACTTGAAGATGCCGAAATCGCCCTGAATATCAATAATCTGTTCAATAAACACTATGTGTCTGCCTGTTTTACGGATGCGGCATGCAGTTGGGGTAATGACCGGCAGGTAACCACCACACTGACCCTGCACTGGTAAAAAGCATAAAAAAGGGGATTCCGTATTAAACCGGAATCCCCGAAAAGGCGGGGTCACCAAGAGAGACTGCTGCCCGCCGCAGCGCACTGCATATCAGGCCTGTTTCATCGCCTGAACAAAAAACTCATCACTGTAAGCCTGTGAGAAATGGAAGGATGCCATCCGCTCTGCCAGGCGAAAGAAGGCTTCCACTTCCTGCGCATTCAGGATTTTCCGGTCACGGATGCGTACTTCCAGCTCTGCCAGGGCGTTATGGGATAACCGGGTCACCTCCGGGAGATCGAAACCGGTCAGCACGCCGTTTTGTTTGCGGATCACACCGTCGGCAAGCACAGTATCGACATCACCGGTGTGTGTCATCTGCACCACACTGCCTGCTGCGTGTACAGGTGCCACAAAACCGTCTCTGTGGCGGATAATAATGATGTCCGCTTTTTTCCCGGCAACCAGGGAGCCGATATCGTTTTCCATGCCCAGCACCTGTGCTGCGCCGAGGGTTGCCCAGTGCAGGGCTTCACGGACGGTCGGGGTAATTTCAAACGGCATGGTATCGCGCTGATGTACTTTGTCATTCGCCAGCGCCCTTTCGATTTGCAGCGCCATATTCATCTGAGTGAACAGGTCATCCGTTGTCACACCGGTAAAATCTGTCCCGAGTGCAAACGGGATCCCAAACTCCGCACACGGCTGATAAGGCAGAAAACCCATTCCCATCTGTAACTCACTCGAAGGCGTACTTACCACATGGCCGCCGCTTTTGGCGATTAGTTTCCAGTCTTCGCCGGTCAGCCCGTTACTGTGGGCGTGAATATGTCCCGGCAGCAATAGCCCGTGGTCATCCAGTTCACGCAGGCCGCGCAGCAGAACAGAGGTTTTGGCCGCGCCGGTATGTGAGGCGAGTTTCAGGCCGAGGACATCTGCCAGACGGATTTGTTTTGCCGATTCAGAGAACGGCACAGTGCCGGGATCCGAGATCAGCATACCGGCAGCCAAGCGATCCCGGTCACGGAACAGAGTTTCTGAGAGCTCGCGGGCACAATCACGCCGTGCATCCATAGAAGCAAACCCGGCAGGTTCAAAATCATACACCTGCATGCCATAACCGTAGATGCCCCGGATGCCGCTGGCTTTCATTGCCGCTACCGCGTTGGCGGCATGTTCCGGTGAATTGACGCAATCATTCACTTCATAAACTGTTGTTGTTCCGGCATTCAGGGCACTGATATTACCGTTCAGGACAGCGGCGTACATATTATCTGCCGTCATAATTGCGCCGAATGCATAGAACGTATTGATAAGAAATGCCGGTAACGACTCTTCCGCAGAGACGCCACGGAACAGCGCCATCCAGTTATGGCGGTGCGTATCGATCATGCCGGGTGTAACAATAGTCCCTTGTGCATCAATCACCTGTGCATCGGTATGATGATCAAATTCCTGTATATCCGCACTTATTGCGCTGATCCGGTTACCCTTGATCAGTATCGCACCGTTGATAATATCGCCGGAGGTATTATCCATGGTGATGATTGTTCCACCGCGAATGATTTTCTTATTCTTTTCCATTCTGGCCTCTTTGATTGGTGTCAAAATGTACTTAACGGTACCTTATGATCTGATTATAAAATCAACCAGTAAATCGGCAGCATAAAATCCATCCTATTTCCCCCGGACAGGAACACGTCTATTCTCCGTACCGGGATAAAAAATAAAATAATTCTTATTTTTCAGCAAAATATCCGTAATTTTTGACAGACAAACATGAGAAGTCTGTGCTTTGTTACCTCATGTTTTATGTAACTCTCACATAAAAATTCAGCACAAAACATCAACAAAATATAAAACAAAGGTATTAAGCACTGAAAATATCACTGACAAAGCTCATCTCAGAAAAAATAACCTTACCAACATATTGTTATTTCAGCAGTTATCCGCAGATTCGTATGAATTAATTTAATTAATTGATAAAGTTTTCCCTATAGTTTCCGATAAATAGTCATTTACTGAGTATCCGGAGGAATGATGCTTCTGCGCAGCATTAAAATCAGTACGAAACTCTTTGTGGCTTTCGGCTTTTCCATTCTGCTGATGATTATCAGCGCCACACTGTCTGTTATCAGTCTGAACAAAGCCGATGACGGTATACGCGATATCCTTGACAAGGATTATCCGGTCACGGTCAAAGCAAACTTACTGATTGATTATTTTCATGATTTTGTCGGTATTCAACAGCTTCTGCTGCTGGATGACAAAAACCCGCAACTTCGTCAGCTGGCGGCCGGTGCCTCTGAAACCAGTAAAAAAATCACTCTGATTCTGGATGAATTTAATGAGACGCTGAAGGATGATGCATCTCAGAATATCCTGAGAGAGATCCGCTCTGTCCGCCAGCAATACCTCACCTCACAGCGCCGTATGGTGCAGTTCTCCCAAAATGGTGATGAAGCCTCTGCAATCAATGAGATGGTGAATACCACCGCCGGTATTCAGCGCGCTTACCGCGATAACGTGATGCAGTTGATCGCTATTCAGAATGCGCATATGAAAGAGGCGGGAAATCAGGTGGAAAGTAATTTCAAAGCCAACCGCCTCCTGCTGATCAGCCTGACCATCATCAGTACCATTGTCAGTGCCTTACTGGCGCGGATTATTGTGCTCAGTATCACCCGTCCGCTGGACAAAGCCGTCAGTATTGCCCGTGCCATTGCACAGGGGGATCTGACACAGAAGATAAACGTCATGCACCTTGATGAAACCGGGGTGCTGCTTAATGCGCTGTCCGAAATGCAGGTGCATTTGCAGGATATCGTGACTGAGGTGAAAAACGGTGCGGTAAGCCTGTCTGCCACCGCAGAGCAGATCGTCGCCGGCAACCAGAACCTGGCCGCCCGCACGGAAGAACAGGCCGCTTCTGTGGAAGAAACCGCTGCCTCAATGGAACAGATCACCGCGACAGTAAAAAACACCGCCGCAAACACCGTTAAGGCGACCACGTTGTCGGCAGATACCGCCGGGGTGGTGAAACATAATGGTGAGATGATGGAGCAGGTGACGGATAAAATCCGCACTATCAATACCACCGCCACCCGGATGTCAGACATTATCAACCTGATTGATTCCATTGCCTTCCAGACCAACATTCTGGCGCTGAATGCCGCTGTGGAAGCGGCCAGAGCCGGAGAGCACGGACGCGGTTTTGCCGTGGTTGCCGGTGAAGTCCGTCTGCTGGCGCAGCGCAGTGCCGATTCCGCCGGTGAAATCCGCACACTGATTGAAAACTCTGCCGGCCAGACCCGCGAGGGATTACAGCTGGTGGAGGAAGCCGCAGAATCACTGCGCGGTATTATCAGCAATGTCAGCCAGATGGATGATTTACTGCATGAAATCGGCCACGCCAGCCATGAGCAGACTGACGGGATCACCCAGATCAACAGCGCTATCGGGCTGATTGATTCTGCCACCCAGCAGAATGCCACCCTGGTGGAACAGTCTGTCGCCGCCGCTTCTTCTCTGAATGAGCAGGCAGGTACACTCAATGAGATGGTCGGCGTATTTCAGCTCACCAGAGCATCGTCTTCCGAATCCTGATGATTATCCGGCAGATAACGGGCAAAACTGCCCGTTATCGCTGTGCTGACAATCAGTATCAGAGAAAACCGTACATGGCGGAAAAAACCCAGCCGAACACGCAGGAGACCCCGACACCAATCAGGCCCGGCACAATAAAGCTGTGGTTAATCACAAAGCGGCCGATTTTGGTGGTACCTGAACGGTCAAACTGGATCGCTGCCAGGTCACTCGGGTAGGTCGGCAGAATGTAGTAGCCATAGCAGGCCGGTGCGGATGCCACGATATAGGCAGGATTCACCCCGATAGCCAGCGCCAGCGGAACCACCGCCGCCAGAGCGGCTGCCTGAGAGTTCACAAACTTGGACACCAGCAGCAGAACCACCGCATAAGCCCACGGATACTCTTTGACCAGGGATCCCAGCACACTCTCAATCTGCTCAAGGTGAGCACCGAACATGGTTTCCGCCATCCACGCGATACCGTAAACCGCCACTATCGCAATCATTCCCGAGCGGAACACTTCATTTTTCGAAATCGATGCAGGTTTAGTATCCGTAAAAATGATAATCAGCGCGCCGGCCAGCAGCATAAAGATCTGAATTACCAAAACCATCGATAACGGTTTTCCGTCAAAGACCGGCCGCAGCCACGGAAATGCCCCCAGAGATGCCACAACCGCGATGGAAGCCAGGAAGATCCACATCGCCAGCCAGTTACTGGCGGGTAATTTTTTATTGAGCAGCGTGGCAGTATCGCCGTAAACATATTCCCGGTTTTCAGGTTTTGAGATAAACGTCTGAAATTCCGGATCCTTATCCAGATCTTTCCCGCGATACCAGCTGAATATCCCGATACACAGTATCCCGATCAGAGTGGACGGAATGGTGATCGCCAGCAGGTCAACAAACCCCAGATGCTTACCGTTTAAGGTCACATCCCCCAGCATCGCGACCAGGGAAACCACCGCAACAGACACCGGGCTGGCAATTATCCCCATCTGGGAGCCTATTGTACTGGCCGCCATCGGCCTTTCCGGACGGATATTATTTTTAATCGCGACATCATAAATGATAGGTAAGATGGTATAGACGACATGGCCGGTACCACACAGAATCGTCAGCAGACAGGTCACAAACGGTGCCACAATCGAGACATATTTCGGGTTACGCCGCAGCAGACGTTCCGCTATTTGCAGCATCACATCCAGTCCCCCGGACGCCTGTAAAGTAGCCGATGCTGCCACTACCGCAATAATCACCAGCATCACATCCACCGGCGGCTTTCCGGGCTTCAGGTGGAAAACAAAAACCAGCAGTACCAGGCCAATCCCGCCCAGTAACCCCAGGGCAATCCCGCCTTTCCGCGCCCCGTAAAACAGACAGATCAATACCACGACAAGCTGGATAGCAAAATCCATAACTAACTCCTTTTAGGTACTTAAAAATCCGTTGGTCTGTATCACCTGGTTTCACTATAAAGCGCACAAAATGACAATTTTTTGATGTAAACGATAAAAATCGCCGGAAAACATAACAGTTTTCCTATAACAGTGACGGGGGTAAAAAAAATAAGCCGGAGAGAGTATTCAGGGAATGGATACAAACCGGTAACCAATACCGGTTTCGGTGATGAAATGCTGCGGACGGGCCGGGTCAGTTTCCAGTTTCTGACGCAGATGCCCCATGTAAATACGCAGATAATGCGCGTGTTCGACAGCATTCGGCCCCCACACTTCATTGAGCAGTTGCCGCTGAGTCAGCACTTTGCCGCTGTGGCCGATAAGAATAGTCAGCAGGCGGAATTCTGTCGGCGTGAGATGCACTTCCTCCCCGCCCTTGCTGACCTGACGTCCGGCGATATCCACGCGGATATCCCCGAACTCATAAACGGGATCATTCTTTTCACTGCCGGGGCAGCGGCGCATCAGCACCCGCAGCCGCGCCTGTAACTCCCCGACACCAAAGGGTTTAGTCATATAGTCATCCGCCCCGGCATCCAGGGCGGCGATTTTATCATGCTCACTGTCACGGGCAGAGAGTACCAGCACCGGCACGGAACTCCACTGACGGAATTCCTGCACAAAGGTGATGCCGTCACCGTCCGGCAGACCGAGATCGAGAATAACCAGATCCGGTTTGCGGGTCGCCGCTTCCACCAGTCCGCGCGCCAAGTCTTCCGCCTCAAACACACGCACAGAATCCCCTTCCAGCGCGGTGCGCAGAAGGCGGCGGATCCCTTTTTCATCTTCAACAATCAATACAGTGGTCACTGCGGGTTATCATCTTCATCAATCACAGGCGGATCTTCACAGGGTAGACGGATATGGAAGCTTGCGCCACCCCCGTCGCGGTTTCCGGCCAAAATAGTACCGCCGTGCACTTCCGCAATGGCCCGGCAGATAGCCAGCCCGAGGCCGATCCCCGGGATAGCGGATTCTTTCTGACCACGCGAAAATTTCTCAAATATCTGAGCTTCCTGTCCGTCCGGGATGCCCGGGCCGTTATCCCACACCTCAATATCAATCATATTGTCCGACAACCGCGAGCGGATACCAATCTGTGCCTGCGGCCCGGCGTATTTTATCGCATTCTCCAGCAGATTGATCAACACCCGCTCAAACAACGGTCCGTCAACACAGATAAGCTGCATCGGGTCATTGA
Source organism: Morganella morganii (assembly GCF_019402645.1). Taxonomy (GTDB): domain Bacteria; phylum Pseudomonadota; class Gammaproteobacteria; order Enterobacterales; family Enterobacteriaceae; genus Morganella; species Morganella morganii_D. The sequence continues at coordinate 129,145 of NZ_VKKS01000001.1, read as the reverse complement.
GGTCAATCTGCACGGAATCTGTGTCAAAACGCGGTTTCAGCATTTGCAGAGCGCTGCCGATCACCTCTTCCGGCGGCAGCCACTCTTTATTGAGATTAAAGCCGCCGGACTGGATCCGCGCCATATCCAGCAGGTTATTAACCAGCCGCGTGGTACTGAGGATATGCTGACGGATCTCATTGGCCTGTGCGGCATACGGTGAACCTTCACTGGTCAGATCCAGAGTCAGGATCTCCGCCTGACCAAACAGCACCGTCAGCGGTGTGCGCAGATCATGGGACAGCGCTGCCAGAAGCGAATTACGCACCTGTTCACGTTCACTGACCAGCCGCGACTGTGCCTCGCGCTCTGTCAGAGTGCGGCGTTCCAGCGCACCGGCCGCCAGCAGGATCAGGGTTTCCAGCAACCGCTGCTGTTCCGGGATCAGCAACTGACGGCGGTTATACGGCTCCACAATCACCACGCCGTACACTTTTTCCGTCGTGCAGACCGGCAGGATCTGATACGGCACGCCGGGCAGTGTGCCGGTACCGAACCCGGCGGGCTGACCTTTGTCATAACTCCAGCGGATAATCGCATCATCACGGCCGTTATCCGCCGCCCCGCCCCCGGCCGGGATCAGATTGCCCTGCTCATCCGGCAGCAGCATTTCACAGCGGGCATGCAGGCTGTGGCCGATAAAGTGGCAGCTGACTGAGGCAATATCATCACACTCCCGTGCCACCGCCAGTGCTTTCGACATTTCATACAGATGCCAGGTGCGCTGCTCTCGGTAACGTGCCACCCGTGCCTGATAGCGGACACCAGCGGTCAGGCTGCCGATCACCAGCCCGACGGTCATCATCACGGCAAAGGTAAGCAGATACTGCATATCCGAGACAGCCAGCGTCCCTTTCGGGTTGATAAGAAAGAGGTCAAAACTGATGACGTTAATAATCGTGGCAAACACAGAGGGCCAGCGCCCGCAGAACCGGGCCACCACCACGACTCCCAGGATGTAGAGCATCACCAGGTTAGCATTATCAAATGCCATCAGCCAGTGGTGCGCCATCAGGGTGGTGACGGCGCAAATCAGTGCCGCGACAACACAGCCCTGCAAATCAGTTTTGTATTTATCCAGAAACGGCCGGTTGTCACTGAATTTTTCCCGGTTTTCCGGCTGTCTGTCCTGCGGCGCGATCATCACCACGTCCAGATCGGCGGAGCTGCGGCTGAGTTGTTCCTGTAATTTGTCGCGCCGCCACCAGGATGTCCGCTCATGACGGGCGATCATAATTTTGCCGAGGTTGTTCTCCCGCGCATAACGGATAACCGCGCGGCTCTCTTCCGGCTCTGCCAATGTTGCCGTGGTGGCACCCAACTGCTGTGCCAGCGACAGGGTGGTGAGGATAGTGCGCCGCTGCGGTGACGGCAATTTATGCCGTGCCGGAGTTTCGACAAAAATCGCATGCCAGTCACTGCCGAGCCGGGCCGCCAGCCGGGCGGCGGCACGAACCAGTTTTTCATTGCCGCCGTCCGGGCGCAGACAGACCAGAATCGCATCCCGGGTGTGCCAGACTTTCTCCTGCCCTTTCCGCTCCCGCCAGGCGCGCATCTGTTCATCCACGCGATCGGTGGTCCGCCGCAACGCCAGTTCACGCAGTGCCAGCAGATTGCCTTTGCGGAAAAAATGCTCGATTGCCCGCTCCGCCTGTGCCGGCAGATACACCTTGCCCTCACGCAGCCTGTCCAGCAAATCGTCCGGAGTTAAGTCCACCAGTACAATTTCATCGGCGGCATCAAAAACCGGGTCCGGCACAGTTTCGCGCACACGAACCCCCGTCACACCGCCGACAATGTCATTGAGGCTTTCCAGATGCTGCACGTTAATGGTGGTGAGGACATCGATCCCGGCACTGAGCAGCTCTTCCACATCCTGCCAGCGTTTCGGGTGGCGGGCGCCCGGGATGTTGGTGTGCGCCAGCTCGTCCATTAAGATCACCGCCGGATGGATCGCCAGCGCGCGATCCAGATCAAACCCGGCAACCTGCCGTCCCCGGTAGTTGTGCTTTTTCAGCGGCAGGATGCGCAACCCTTCCAGCAATGCAGCCGTTTCACTGCGGCCGTGGGTTTCCACCACCCCGGCCAGCACATCAATGCCCTGTTCACACAGCCGCTGTGCCTCTTTAAGCATGGCGTAGGTTTTCCCGACCCCCGCGCAGGCGCCGAAGAAAATCTTCAGTTTTCCGCGCGGGCGCTCTGTGACCTGTGCCAGTAACTGGTCAGGATCGGGGCGCAGCGGCTCATCATACATAATGCTGTCCTTCCGTTAGTTCAGGCTGGTTTTGTCTTCTGTGTGTGCATCCAGCGCCAGATTCAGTGCCAGCACATTCACGACCGGTACACCGGTAAAAGCAGGCACCGGGATGGTGATATGTTCGCGGATCAGTTTTTCCACCTCAGCCTGTGTCATATTACGCGCTTTGGCAACACGCGCAGCCTGCCAGTAAGCGGCCTCCGGAGAGATATCCGGATCCAGCCCGCTGGCAGAGGCGGTCACCAGATCAACCGGCACCAAACGGGACGCATCCGGGTTTTCCGCCCTTAATGCCTCTGCCCGCTGCGCCACCCGCTGTAACAGTTCCGGGTTGCCGGTGCTCAGGTTGCTGCCGCCGGAGCTCAGTGCGTTATACGGCTGCTCCGCCGTTTCTGACGGGCGTCCGTGAAAATAGCCGGGCTGTGTGAATTGCTGGCCGATCAGTGCCGAGCCTTTAACTTCATTATTCACTTCAATCAGTGAACCGTTGGCCCGGCGGGCAAACCACCACTCCCCGAGCGAGGTGGTCAGCAGAGGATAAAATACCCCTGTTACCAGTGCCAAAACCAGAAATATAATGATTGCGGGACGTATCTGACTCATTGTTTATCCTTATACTAACCCTGTCAGGGTCAGTAACATATCTATCAATTTTATACCGATAAACGGCACAACCAGGCCACCCAGCCCGTAGATCCACAGATTACGGCGTAACATCTGTGCGGCACTCAGGGCGTGATACGGCACCCCTTTCAGCGCCAGCGGGATCAGAAAGACAATAATCAGGGCGTTGAAGATAACCGCGCTTAACATGGCGGAATCCGGTGAGTGCAGACGCATAATATTGAGTGCATCCAGCTGCGGATAGGTCACGGCAAACGCTGCCGGGATAATGGCAAAATACTTGGCGATATCATTGGAGATACTGAACGTGGTCAGCGAACCGCGCGTCATCAGCATCTGTTTACCGATATGCACCACCTCAATCAGCTTGGTCGGGTTGGAGTCCAGATCCACCATGTTCCCCGCCTCTTTCGCCGCCTGTGTGCCCGAGTTCATGGCAACCGCGACATCCGCCTGCGCCAGTGCGGGAGCATCATTGGTGCCGTCGCCGGTCATCGCCACCAGCCGCCCTTCTTTCTGATACTGACGGATCAGTGCCAGCTTGGCTTCCGGCGTAGCTTCAGCCAGGAAATCATCCACACCTGCCTCGGCGGCAATCGCAGCGGCGGTCAGCCGGTTATCCCCCGTAATCATCACGGTTTTGATCCCCATCTGGCGCAGTTGTGCAAAGCGTTCGCGGATCCCGCCTTTCACAATGTCTTTCAGTGCAATCACCCCGAGCACACGATGCTCTTCCGCCACCACCAGCGGTGTGCCGCCACTGCGGGCAACATCTTCCACCAGTTTGTCGACCTGTACCGGGAAATGGCCGTGGTTTGCCTCTATATAGCGGCGGATAGCATCCACCGAACCTTTGCGGATAGTGCGCCCGTCCACATTGATGCCACTCATGCAGGTCTGGGCGGTGAACGGGATAAAAGTGGCGTTCAGGCTTTCCAGATTGCGTGCCCGCAGGCTGAAACGCTGTTTTGCCAGCACCACAATACTGCGCCCTTCCGGGGTTTCATCCGCCAGTGATGACAGCTGTGCCGCATCCGCCAGGGTTCTTTCATCCACACCGGGTGCCGCCAGGAATGCAGAGGCCTGCCGGTTGCCGAGGGTAATGGTGCCGGTTTTATCCAGCAGCAGCACATCCACATCCCCGGCAGCTTCTACTGCCCGGCCGCTGGTGGCAATTACATTGGCTGCCAGCATGCGGCTCATCCCTGCCACACCAATGGCGGAGAGCAGGCCGCTGATGGTGGTCGGGATCAGACAGACCAGCAGGGCAATCATGACTGTCAGAGTGACCGGATGGCCGGAATAGGCGGTAAACGGCCATAGTGTCACCACCACCAGCAGAAATACAATACTCAGTGCCGCCAGCAGGATGGTCAGGGCAATTTCGTTCGGCGTTTTGCTGCGTTTCGCACCTTCGACCATGCTGATCATGCGGTCAAGAAAGCTGTCGCCCGGGTTTGCACTGCACTCAATAATCAGCCAGTCGGACAGAATCCGGGTTCCGCCGGTAACAGAGGCAAAATCGCCGCCGGATTCGCGGATCACCGGGGCGGATTCGCCGGTAATTGCGCTCTCATCCACGGAAGCGCCGCCTTCCAGCACAGTACCGTCACAAGGGATCAGATCCCCCGCTTCAACCAGAACCATATCCCCTTTGCGCAGTATATCGGCAGAGACCATATCAAAACCGCTGTCGCGCTGTGCAGCGTGCAGACGCCGTGCGCAGCTGGTTTTTTTCATTCCTTTCAGGCTGTCGGCCTGAGCTTTGCTGCGCCCTTCCGCCAGCGCTTCGGCGAAATTGGCAAACAGCACAGTAAACCACAGCCACAGGGCAATGGTGAGCGTAAATCCGCCGTTACCGCTGATCAGCCCGCTTAACATTCCGGCGGCCAGCAGAGTGGTCAGCAGACTGCCGCACCAGACAATAAACATCACCGGATTCTGCCACTGCAGCACCGGCGAGAGCTTCCGGAACGCATCCGGCAGGGCACGGCGCACAAGTGCAGGTTCAAATAATCGCTGTGTCTGACGACTCATGGTGTTCTCCCGTCAATCACTTAAGTAAATCAAGAAATTCCGCCACCGGCCCCAGTGCCAGTGCAGGAACAAAGGTCAGTGCGCCGATCAGCAATACGGTGGCGATCAGCAGGCCGGTAAACAGCGGCCCGGTTGTCGGCAAGGTTCCGGCACCGGCCGTCCGGATAGTTTTACTGACCAGCGAACCTGCCAGCATCATCACCAGCGCAATCACCACGAAGCGGCCCGCAAGCATGCAGAATGCCAGCAGCAGGTTCCAGAACGGGGTATTGGTGCTCAGCCCGGCAAAGGCACTGCCGTTATTATTTGAAGCGGATGAGAGGGCATACAGCACTTCACTGAAGCCATGCGCGCCCGGGTTGAGCATCGCGCCGCGTCCGGCTTCCGTCATCATCGCCAGTGCCGTGCCGCCCAGTACCAGCGCCGGGGTGACCAGAATCGCCAGTGCAGTCAGTTTCATCTCCCGCACCTCAATTTTTTTGCTGAGGTATTCCGGCGTGCGGCCAATCATCAGCCCGGCGATAAAAACGGCGAGGAAGACAAACAACATCATGCCGCAGAAACCGGCACCCGCGCCGCCGAAGATCACTTCACCGATCTGCATCAGCCACAGCGGCACCAGGCCGCCCGGGGGGGTCAGGGAGTCATGCATACTATTCACCGCACCGCAGGAAGCTGCGGTAGTCACTGCCACAAACAATCCGGTGGCAAGAATACCGAAGCGGCTCTCTTTGCCTTCCATATTGAGCGCGCTGTCGATCCCCATTCCCGCAAATGCCGGGTTACCCCGGGTTTCACTCCACATCACGGCAGCCGCAGCGGCGACAAAGACAATCGTCATCGCAGCCAGCAGTGCCCGTCCTTGCCCCGGGTTCCCGGCACAGCGCCCGAACGCAAAACAGAGTGCTGCCGGGATCAGGAAAATAGCCAGCATCTGCACAAAGTTAGTCAGTGCCGTCGGGTTTTCAAACGGATGCGCTGAGTTGGCACCGAAGAACCCGCCACCGTTGGTGCCGAGCAGTTTAATCGCTTCCTGAGAGGCCACCGGCCCCATCGGCAGCACCTGCTGCACACCTTCCGGCGTGATAATGGTCTGGTAGTCATGGAAGTTCTGAATGACACCCTGTGAAATAAAAAACAGCGCAATAATTACGGAGAGCGGCAACAGCAGCCACAGCGTGATCCGGGTGAGATCCACCCACGCATTCCCGAGTGTCTGCACAGAACGGCGGCACAGAGCGCGGATCAGCGCAAACGCCACGGCAATACCGGTGGCGGCGGACAGGAAATTCTGCACCGTCAGTCCGGCCATCTGGCTGAAATAGCTGACCGCAGATTCCCCGCTGTAAGACTGCCAGTCAGTATTAGTGACAAAACTGACCGCCGTATTCAGCGCCAGATCCCATGACATCCCCGGGAAGTGGCGCGGGTTGAGTGGTAAATCCGCCTGTAACATCAGGATCGCCATCAGGAAAATCAGCCCCAGCGCATTAAACAGCAGCAGTGAGGTCAGATATTCCTGCCAGCGCATCTCGTCACGGCCAATCCCCGCAAAGCGCCACAGCACACCTTCCACACGGCGCAGAACCGGCAGCGGCGTGCTGTCAATAAAGCAGACCAGCAGGTTACTGAGCAGTTTTGCCGCAATCAGCAAAACAATCAGAAACCCGGCGATAAGTAAAAAAGCATTCGCGGCCATCAGAATTTCTCCGCATTAATCAGGGCATAAAGGAGGTATGCCAGCAGCAGTAATGTACCGGCGATGCCTGCAATAAGAGCCAGACTCATAACTTGTCCTTACATGTGTGAGCTATTCGTCATAAAGTCTAAAAAAGCGGGTGCAAAGATGTCGCAAAATTCAGCGGGGAAGGTATAAAAAAAGTATAAAAATGCGGGTTTCCGTAAACACACCGGGGTAAAAAAAACGGGCGCGGCACGCCCGGTTTTCACAAGTCCGGATGGAAAAACTGATTATGTTCACGACATGATAAATGCAGGGCAATCAGTACCCCGGTTTGTGATGAGGATAAATCGTCCTGTGAAAACGGTGAGCCGGAAGCCTGCCGGCCGGTCAGAAATCTGACAGAAAATAATGAGGCCAAATTCCGTCAGATTTTTTCCGTAAAACAGTCATCAGCCCCCCAGATAGGCGCTTCTGACCGCTTCATCCGCCAGCAGCGCCTGCCCGGTATCTTCCAGCACCACCCGCCCGTTTTCAAGCACATAGCCTCTGTCCGCCAGTTTCAGCGCCTGATTGGCATTCTGCTCGACCAGGAAGATAGTCATACCCGCATCACGCAGTTCACGGATGGTGTCAAAAATCTGCATGATGATAATCGGTGCCAGCCCGAGAGAGGGCTCATCCAGCAGTAACAGCTGAGGGGTACTCATCAGCGCACGGCCGATAGCCAGCATCTGCTGTTCACCGCCGGACATCGTTCCCGCCCGCTGATGACGCCGTTCCCGAAGCCGCGGGAAGAGTTCATATACCTGTGCAATCCGCACCTGATACTGTGTTTTGGCGGCAAAAAAGCCGCCCATGGCCAGATTCTCTTCCACCGTCATCCGTCCGAACACACGACGCCCTTCCGGCACCAGCGCAATGTCTTTGCGCATGATTTGTGCCGTCGGCAGCGCGGTAATATTCTCGCCGAGATAGCGGATCTCGCCGGTGGTCGCCCGCGGCTCCCCGCACAATGTACTGAGCAGTGTGGTTTTCCCCGCACCATTCGCCCCGATCAGGGTGACAATTTCCCCTTTGTGCACCGACAGGCTGACCTGGTGCAGCGCCTGAATCTTGCCGTACTGCGCGGAGACATTAATAAATTCCAGCATCAGTATGCCTCCCCCAAATATGCGCGGATCACATCCGGATGATTGCGGATCGCTGCCGGAGTACCGTTTGCCAGCGGCGTTCCCTGGTTCACTACATAGATCCGGTCTGAAATCCCCATCACCAGTTTCATATCATGTTCAATCAGCAGGACAGATACGCCGTGTTCCGCCCGCAGTTCCGCGATCAACGCATCCAGATCGTCCGTTTCTTTCGGGTTCAGCCCTGCCGCCGGTTCATCCAGCATCAGAATATCCGGCCGGGTCACCATACAGCGGGCGATTTCCAGCCGCCGCTGCTGCCCATACGCCAGGTTGCCCGCCTGCCGGTTGGCCAGCGCCGTCAGCCCGATTCTGTCCAGCCACATTACTGCCCGCTCAGTGGCTTCGCGCTGGTCACGCCGGAATGAGGGCAGTGTCAGCAATCCCGCCAGCAGGCCGCTTTTATGATGTTGATGCTGCGCCACCAGCAGATTTTCAATTACGGTCATTTCACGGAATAAACGCACATGCTGGAAGGTGCGGATCATCCCGAGCCGGGCGATAGCCTGTCCGGATAATCCCTGCACCGGTTTTCCGCGCAACAGGATCTGCCCGTCCGCCGGTTTGTAGAACCCGGTCAGGCAGTTAAAAATCGTGGTTTTCCCCGCACCGTTAGGGCCTATCAGAGAAACAATCTCCCCCCGGTTCAGTTCCAGCGATACATTGTTGACCGCCAGCAACCCGCCGAAACGCATGGTCAGGCCGGAGACCTGCAATAAAGTATCCGTCATTGCGCACCTCCGGTTTTTTCCGCATCCGCCGTACCGATTTTCAGGTGCGGGCGCGACACCGGCAGTAATCCCTGTGGCCGCCAAACCATCATCAGCACCATCAGCGCACCGAGGAGCAGCATGCTGTAAGCATTCAGATCGCGCATCATTTCACGGGAAACCACCAGAATGATCGCCGCCAGAATAACCGAGGTTTGTGAGCCCATCCCTCCCAGTACCACCACCGCCAGCACAAACGCGGATTCCGTGAAGGTAAAGGATTCCGGACTGATAAAGCCCTGACGGGCGGCAAACAGCGTGCCCGCCACCCCTGCAAAAGCAGCACTGATAGTAAATGCCGTCAGTTTGATGCGTGTCGGACTAAGCCCCAGTGAACGGCAGGCGATTTCATCCTCGCGCAGCGCTTCCCAGGCCCGGCCCGACGGCATTCTCAGTAACCGGTTGATAATAAACAGTGTTGCCAGTACCAGCAGCAGTGCGACCAGATACAGAAAGATAATGCGATCGCCCGGGTCATACGACAAACCGAAAAAATTGTGGAAAGTATCCCATCCGCCCTCTTTGGCTGTCCGGCTGAACTCCAGCCCGAACAACGTCGGTTTCGGGATCTGGCTGATGCCGTTCGGCCCGCCGGTAAATTCCGTATTATTCAACAGCAGAATACGGACAATTTCCCCGAAACCGAGTGTCACAATCGCCAGATAATCACCGCGCAGCCGCAACACCGGAAACCCGAGCAGCAAACCGGACAGCGCCGCGACAATCCCTGCCAGCGGCAGACTCTGCCAGAATCCCCAGCCGAAATAGTGGTTCATCAGCCCGTAGGTGTATGCCCCGATAGCATAAAACCCGGCGTAGCCCAGCACCAGCAGTCCGGATAACCCGACCACCACATTCAGCCCGAGGCCAAGCATCACATAGATAAGAGTTAAGGTGGCGATATCCACACTGCCGCGTGACACCATAAACGGCCAGATAATAGCAGCGACAATAATCAACCCGGCAATAATCTTCTGTGTGGTGGCGGAGCCGTCAAAATCCGGCAGCGAAGCACTGCTTTTCGGCAGACGTGCCGTCAGTTTTTTCAGTGACGGCCGCACCAGCTGAAAGATAAAAACAATCACACAACCGGTGCCGATCCACTCCCAGCGGACCGCATCCGCATTACGGACAATCAGACGGGTGCCGTCGAGGGACAATTGCAGCCCCATCATTACAGATGCCAGCACAAACAGGGTTGCAGTGGCAATAATGGCGTTAATCCAGTGAGATTTTGTCATACCTTTTCAACCTCCGGACGCCCGAGGATCCCGGTCGGCATCACCAGTAACACAAGGATAAGCAAGCCGAATGAAACCACATCTTTATATTCCGTACTGAAATAGGCAGAGGTCATGGCTTCTGATACGCCGAGGATCACCCCGCCGATCATTGCCCCCGGAATACTGCCGATCCCGCCGAGAACCGCTGCGGTAAAGGCTTTCATCCCGGCCATAAACCCGATATACGGATTAATTACGCCGTAAAACTGCCCCAGCAGCACCCCGGCTACCGCCGCCATCGCCGCACCGATAACAAATGTCAGTGCAATCACGCGATCGGTGTTGATCCCGAGTAAGCCCGCCATTTTCAGATCTTCCGCGCAGGCACGGCAGGCGCGTCCCATCCGCGAATAACGGATAAAGAGTGTCAGAGCCAGCATTGCCAGCACCGTCACGACCCAGATGGTGATCTGCATAGCGGAAACAGTGGCAGAGAAACCGCCGCTCTCTCCTATGGTCCAGCGGCCGTTAATCAGTCCGGGCAGTGCGAGATCCCGGGAGCCCTGGGAAAGACTGACAAAATTTTGCAGGAAAATAGACATCCCGATAGCCGAAATCAGGGCAATCAGCCGTTTTGAATGACGGACGGGCCGGTAAGCGACCCGTTCGATACTCCAGCCATAGGCACTGGCAATAATTATCGCTGTAATAAATGCAGCGGTAATTAACAACCAGCCGATATCAATCCCCAGCATCATCAGCCCGGCAATCACAATAAAAGAAACATAACTGCCGATCATATACACTTCGCCGTGAGCAAAGTTAATCATACCGATAATGCCATACACCATGGTGTAACCGATGGCGATCAGGGCATAGGTGCTTCCCAGCGTTAATCCGTTCAGCAATTGCTGTGTAAAATATAATAATTGTTCTGACATAGCGCACTCCCCTGAAACGCACTGCCGCATCAGTCACCGCTGCGGATCAGTTCAGCGGTGATGAGGTTCCGTCTTTGTGCCATTCAAATACGCCGAACTCGAAGCCTTTCAGATCCCCGTTTGGTGTCCAGCTCAGTTCGCCCATCACTGTTTCCGCCGGTTTGCCCTTCAGATCAGCAGCCAGATCCGCCGGTTCCATACTACCGCTGCGCTGCATTGCGGTCGCCAGAGACTGTAATGCGGCATAGGTTGTCCAGACAAACGGCCCGGTGGCATCCAGTTTTTTCGCGTTCAGGGCATCCACTACCGGTTTGTTGGCAGGAACCTGATCATAGCGTTTCGGCAGGGTAACCAACATGCCTTCAGAAGCCTCACCGGCAATGTTGGAGAGTGAGGAGTTACCCACACCTTCCGGCCCCATAAAGCGGATATTCAGCCCCGCCTGTTTTGCCTGACGTAAAATCTGGCCCATTTCCGGGTAGTAGCCGCCGAAATAGACAAAATCCACATTCTCTTTCTTCAGACGCGCCACCAGCGCGGAGAAATCTTTATCACCCGCCGTCACCCCTTCAAACAGCACTTCTTTGACCCCGGCTTTATTCAGATTATCTTTCACCGAACGCGCCAGACCCTCACCGTACTGCTGCTTGTCATGCACCACGGCAATGCGCTGCGGTTTCACTTTTTCGAGGATATATTTTGCGGCAGTCGGCCCCTGGTCAGAATCCAGGCCGGTGGTGCGCATGATCAGGCTGTAACCGCGCGTGGTTAAATCCGCATTGGTTGCCGCCGGAGTGATCATCAGGATCCCCTCGTCCTCATAAATATCTGACGCGGGCTGTGTGGAGGAGGAGCAGAGGTGCCCGATAACATAGCGCATGCCGTCATTAATGACTTTGTTGGCCACCGCCACCGCCTGTTTCGGGTCACAGGCGTCATCGTATTCGGTGATCACCAGTTTGCTGCCGTTAATACCGCCTTTGGCGTTGATATCCTCAACCGCCTGACGGGCGCCGGTAAATTCCATATCACCGTATTGTGCAACCGGTCCGGACATTGCGCCCACCACCGCCACCTTAATATCTTCAGCGTAAGCCGCTGCACTTAATGCACAGGATACAGCCCCGGCAATAATTGCCATTTTGATTTTTGTTTTCATCAGAAAATCCCCATCGGTTAGCTTTGCAGTGACCGGACGGTCAGCATGTGCGGTATTTTTTAAAATTTCCTTTTAATGAGTCGCATTACATTAATTAATGCTTTATTTTCAGTTCATTAAACAGGATTTTTATTCTGAAAAGCAAATCAGAAAAGGAGATTATTGCATCATTAACAGGATAATATCCGGTTGCGATCGGGTGTTTTTTCGGCAAAAAACAGTGTTATAAACTGGTTAATGATTCGTTAAGGATAACTTAATGCGGAAATTAATCGCCGGAAAAATAGTTTTCCCCACTATTCCGATAGTAATTGTCCCTCTTTCATTATTAAATTCATCCGGCAAAGTATTAAGCCGTTATCTGATTCAGTTTACTGATTGATTTATCCGGATGCGGGTTTTCTGTTCACTATGACTGATAAAATGGTCCGCGACATGAATAAACTAACAGGCATGCTACTGCTCATTTTTGCGCTGCCGCTGACCGGTACAGCCGCGACACCCGATCAATGTGATGCTGCTGCACGGGATATTAACCAGCAAAATACATTTATTATTACCGGTACAAAATATTACGGGCCGGTAAAATCAATCACTATCACGTCTTACCGCTCGATGGGGCTTATCCTGTGGGTGAAAGAAAAACTGCACTTCGGCCCGTGCGGCTCTCTGACACAATATGATTATGAATACCGCGAAATGGCGATAGAAGAAAGTCAGGTACCGATTACACAAACCACGCAAATCACCCCGGAAAAACCGGATCAGGCCACTATCACCATCAGTAATGTGCTCCCCGGCGGCACCACGCTGAGTACGCAGATTGAGCAGCAATACACCCGGAATGACGAAAGCCGGATCGTCAGCCTGACAGAATCCTATAAAACCAGGCCGGACAATCAATCCTGGCAGTCAGAAACCCGCTACCGCTATCAGGATAACCGGCTGGTTTCAGAGAAAGAAACAGAGAACGGCGAAACGAAGATCACCGTTTATCACTATTCTGATAACGGACTGCTGACAGATATTGAGCAGCCGGATGTGATGACACAGGAATACACCTATAACGGGCAAAGTCAGGTCACCGGTATTATCCAGAAACTGCCGACATTCTGGGGGAAAAGTGCCTATTCCTATACCTGCTATAAATGGGATCCTTACGGAAACTGTGAATTGCAGACCATGATCAAAGCCATTCAGTTAGAAGGCTCCGCCACCATTCAGAGCAGCGGGATCACGCTGGAATCCCGTTACGAATATTACTGATAAAAAACCGGGGCAAAGCCCCGGTGATTATTTATCAGTCGTTTTCTTTTTTTTATACTATCTTCATCGCCAGTACCGCAGCAATATTACGGGCAGCCACTTCAATATTAACCGCCGCCTGTGCCAGTGCCTCATCCAGAGAGCAAATCCGCAGGATCACAGAGAACACCGCATCAATACCGTATTCATGCACAACAGCATAGTCGCTGCTCATCCCGCCGGCCAGCGCAATCACCGGAATTCCCCGTGCTTTCGCGGCTTTCGCCACCCCCACCGGCGTTTTCCCCTGAATCGTCTGGCTGTCCATCCGGCCTTCCCCGGTGATCACCAGATCAGCATCTTTCACCACATTGTGCAGATCCAGTGTTTCGATCACCATTTCAATACCCGGCTGCATCCGGGCATCAAACCATGCCATCAGCGGAACCCCCATGCCGCCGGCTGCCCCGGCACCGGCGACATCACTCAGTGATTTGCCGGTCAGGGACTCAATCACATCCCCGTAATGGCGTAGTGCCGCATCCAGTTCGCTGACAATCGCCGGTGTTGCGCCTTTCTGCGGCCCGAAGGTGGCGGATGCTCCTTCCGGCCCGCACAGCGGATTACTCACATCACAGGCGACAACAAACTCCGTCTGCGCCAGACGCGGATCCAGCCCGCTCAGATCCACCGAGGCCAGTTTTGACAGCGCACTGCCGCCGAACGGCAGTGAATATCCCTGTCCATCACGGAATACCACACCCAGCGCCTGCATCATACCGGCACCGCCGTCATTGGTGGCACTGCCGCCGATCCCGAGGATAATTTTTTCCGCACCGTCATCCAGCGCCGCGAGAATAAGCTCCCCGGTACCGAAGGTGGTAGTCACACGCGGATCCCGCTGTGCCGGCGGCACCAAATGCAGCCCGGACGCCGCCGCCATCTCAATAATGGCAGTTTTACCGTCACCGGACAGTCCGTAAAACCCGGTCACTTTGTTCCCCAGCGGAGCGGTGACTTCTGTTTCTTTCAGTTTTCCCTGTGTGGCTTCAATCATGGAGACAACCGTCCCCTCACCGCCGTCCGCCATCGGCAGTTTGATGTACTGCGCATCCGGAAAAACGGTTCTGAAACCCGCTTCCACCGCTTCCGCGACCTGAAGAGCGGTCAGGCTCTCTTTAAATGAATCCGGGGCAATCACTATTTTCATACTTAATTCCTTTTACCCGCCAAATCCGAAGACACCAAAAATCAGTGTGGATACAATCGCAATCGCCAGACCCACCATCGTTTCGTAAGGCAGTAATTTCAGACGCTCATGAACCTGCATATTGACACTGCCGCCGGTTGCATGGAAGAAGCTGCCGTGCGGCATCTGGTCAAGCACAACCGCACCTGCATGGATCATCGCCGCTCCGGCCAGCGCACTCACACCCAGATCAAGCAGTGTTGAACTGAATACCGCAGAAGCGACCGCCGTACCCGCCGTGGTGGATGCTGTTGCCATGGACATCAGTGCCCCGGAGATAGGTGCCAGCAGATAAGATGGCAGACCGGATGCTGTCAGGCCGTTAATTAAAACATCTTTCAGACCGGAGTTGGCGATAATTCCCGCCAGTGTCCCGGTACCCAGCAGCATAATCGCTACCGGCGCCATCCGGCTCAGCCCGGAGGTAATAAAGTGATTGGACTGACGGATACGTCCCATAATCAGTGCGCCGGCCAGGCCGCCCAGCGGCAGGGCAATCAGCGGATCAATGCTGATACCGGCGATCGGACGCAGCGACAGCAGGAAGATTGCCACCAGCGGCGCACTCATTGCAGCCCGGAATCCCGGTAACCTGCCATCATGGTGAGCCGCAATCAGCTCTTCCTGTGTGACTTTTGAGCCACGGTGCACCAGACGTTTCGCAAGGAAATACGCTACAATCAGCCCGAAAATACCCGGGATAATCCCCGCCGCCATCAGTGATGTCAGCGGCACGTTAAAGTTATCCGCTGCCGCAATGGTGTTCGGGTTCGGTGACATCACATTACCCGCTTTACCACCGCCGATCATCGCCAGCAGAATTGCCATTTTGGACAGATCCGCGCGGTGCGCAATCGCCAGTGCAATTGGTGAGACAGTGATAACCGCCACGTCGATAAACACCCCCACCGCCGTCAGTAACAGTGTTGCCACCGCCAGCGCCAGCAGCGCCCGCTTTTCACCTACTTTGCGGACAATGGTTTCCGCAATGGTATTTGCCGCACCGGATTCAATCAGTACGCCGGCCAGTACACCGGCGGCCAGAATACGCAATACCGCGTTAGTGATCCCCTGAGCGCCGGTGACCATCAGTGTCACAGTCTGCACCAGATCCGCACCACCGACCAATCCTCCGGCCAGCGCCCCCGCCATCATCCCGTATACCGGCGGTACTTTTTTCAGTATTAGCCCTATCGCCACGACCAGCGCAACCATTGCGCCCAACGCTGAAACCGTCACCATGTGCAGACTCCTGCTGTAGTTATGATTATTTAAACAGAACAGGATGCATTATGGCGGCAGCCACCAGGTTAAGCTTGAGAGGTTCCGACAAAAAAGAACGGGCTGAAATCGCGTATTTTGTACAAATGCACAAATCAAAGATCAGTCAGAATACCGAAATAAAGCTGAATAATTGATTCCAATTTATTGATATTTAAGCCAGTAATCGATTCAACACGCTGAAGGCGGTAACGGAGAGTATTTGTGTGAATATGCAGCATTTTTGTGGTTTGAGACAGATCACAATTCTGATCAAAATAGGTCTTCAGAGTGTGGCACAGCACACGGCGGTTGTCCGCCGCTTTCAGTTTCTGCCAGGCGGAGGTCAGCTCCGCGGCCTGCCAGCTCTCCTGAAACCCCTGTAACAGAGCAGGTAATTTGACTTCATCATAAAAAATGGTTTTCTGGCGGCTGTAAGCCGGTGTCTGTCCCAGTTGCTGCACGGCGCAGGCACTCTGCCAGGAACAGTGCAGACCGTTGTGTCCGCAGAAAAAACCACCGACATACATCAGCAGATCCGGCAGCTGACGCCGCAGTGTCTGTAACTGCTTCTGCACCGGGAAAACAGGCTGAAAATCCGCATCACAGGCCACCGGTTTCAGCACCACCAGGGAGTTGATCCCCCGGATGCTGACCAGTAAATCCATTTTCAGATTATCAATATATTCCACCAGACGGTGAAACTGCTCATGATCCGGCACCGGCAGTGCGAGGATCAGGGCAATGCGGGGTTTATCGGGAGAGATCCCGAGATAGGCAGCGATTGATTTTACGGACTGTAACTGCTGCTCAGGGCTTATCAGCTGGCGGACCAGCTCATCGCGGTAACGGCGATCCCAGCGGGATTTTTCCAGCAGATCGGCCTGCTCCAGCACCAGTTCTGCGGCCATACGCACCAGCTCGGCATAGTTGCGCACGTCATCCGGTTTGCCGGAAATACCGACCACACCGACCATGGTATCGCGGAAAATTACCGGCAGGTTGATCCCCGGTTTCACTCCTTTCAGCGTGGCGGCAGTGGCCTCATCAATTTCCACAATGCGGTTTTCTGTCAGCGCCAGCACTGCGCCTTCGTGGCGCTGGTTCACCCGCTGCGGGTCACCGGAAGCAATAATTACCCCCTGTGCGTTCATCACATTCACGGAGTAACTGAGGATTTGCATCGCCCGCTGAACAATCAGCCGGGCGGTTCGCTGATCGAGCTGAACCGTTGCCATATCAGGGTTGATTCTGTGCCAGTTGTGCCGCTGCAATGGCAGACTCAATGGCTTTTTTCGCTAACGGGCTGTTGCGCCAGCAGGTGGAACCGGTAAGTACCGCACCGGCACTCAGCAGGGATTGTGCATCAGCGGCGGCAAGCTGATTAAGGTCAGAAAAACCCATTTGCTCAAGGCGCTCGATCACTTTTGCACCCACGCCTTTTACCGCCAGCAAAACTGCCTTGTCCTCAGACGAAAAAGCCATAATATCTCCGTCAGTGATTATCAGAAAATAATATGGCTACCATAACAGATTGCGGGGGAAACGGGAGCCTTGTTATCAGCCCTCAATTGCCTCGCGCAGTTTTTTCATGGCATTTTTTTCCAGCTGACGGACGCGCTCGGCGGAAACGCCGTATTTATCTGCCAGTTCCTGAAGCGTTGTCTTGTTATCATCATCCAGCCAGCGGGCACGGATAATATCGCGGCTGCGCTCGTCCAGCGAATCAATCGCCAGGGTCAGTTTGTCCGTGGCGTGGCTATCCCAGTTATCTTCCTCAATTTCATCGGCGAAATCAGAGGATTTATCTTCCAGGAACAGCGCCGGTGCCACAATTGGGTGATCGCCGTCATCGTCGTCGGACATATCAAATGCCATGTCCTGCGCCGCCATCCGGGATTCCATTTCCAGCACATCTTTGCTGGTCACCCCCAGCTCTTTCGCCACCATTTCCACTTCGTCCTGGTTAAACCAGCCCAGACGTTTTTTGGATTTGCGCAGATTAAAAAACAGTTTACGCTGTGCTTTGGTGGTGGCAATTTTGACGATGCGCCAGTTGCGCAGCACATACTCATGAATTTCAGCTTTGATCCAGTGAACCGCAAACGAGACCAGGCGCACACCCATTTCCGGGTTAAACCGGCGCACCGCTTTCATCAGCCCGATATTGCCTTCCTGGATAAGATCCGCCTGAGGCAGACCATAACCTGAATAACTGCGGGCGACATGGATAACAAACCGCAGATGCGACATGATCAGTTTTTTCGCGGCCTCAAGGTCGCCGTCATAATACAGACGCTCAGCCAGCTCTTTTTCTTCTTCGGCTGTCAGCATCGGATACTGGTTAGCGGCCCGGATATAGGCCTCAATGCTCCCTTGCGGAACTAAAACAGGGAATTGCGTATCTTTAGTCATTCAGTCCTCAGTACAAATAAAAATGACGTCGGCAGACGGTAATGATGAATAGTGTACAACACAGGACAGAGTTACGCCTATCACTTAGTGCCGGCGTTGTCATTTGGTTGAGTATAAAACCGGAGATGCGGGATACCGGCGGGGTCATTCCCCGCCGGATGATGATCGGGTTACTGCGGCATAAAATTCCGTAAATGGCGGACAGTTGCCAGCCAGGCAGCAATCCAGCCAATCATACCTGACACCAGTACAATCAGCAGTGCTTCATCCCAGTCCAGCCCGGTCAGTGTAAATGTTGTACCGAAAATTTTGGATACATCGGTCACAACATCGCCTAATTTCCAGACCAGCAGAGAAGACAACACCAGTGACAGCACAGCACCAAACGCCCCGAGCAGCATGCCACCATTAAGGAACGGACGCAGAATAAAGCCGTCTGTCGCGCCGATCAGTTTCATCACATTAATGGTTTCGCGGCGGCTGAAAATATTGAGCCGCACACTGTTGCCGATCACCAGGAACAGCGCCACTACCATCAGCACCCCAATCAGGGAGGCAATCTGCCCCACCAGGCCGGTCAGTGCCGCCAGACGGGCAAACCAGCTGTCATCCATCCGTACCTCATCAATCCCGGACAGTGCCGTGACACGATCACGCAGGGTGGACAGTGTGTCGCTGCTCTGCATATCCACTTTCGGTGTGACGATAGCCACCGCCGGCAGCGGGTTTTCCTCCAGCATATCCAGCGCGGTGCTGAAGCCGGACCAGGCCCGGAATTCCGTTATCGCCTGGTCACGGGAGAGATAATTGACACTCTCCACGCCGTCGAGCGCTTTCAGCTCGTCCGCCAGTTTTTGTCCGCCCTGTTCATCCAGGCCTTTATCCAGATAAACGGTCAGCTGCGGAGCCGGATACCACTGTTCCGCTGCATGACTGACGTTTTTCCAGACAATATAAAATACACTCGGCAGTGTCAGGGAGATCGCAATCACCATCACTGTCAGCAGTGTTGACAGCGGCTGGCGCAGCATATCGCCCAGCGTGTTCACCCACGCGTGCCGCCACTGTTCCCGCCAGCCACCTTTGAGTGCTTTGGCTTTGGATTGCATTTTTTTTGCGGGTTTACGCGGTTGTCTAGCCATGAAGCCCTCCCGCCATACGTCCCTGACTCAGCGTCAGAACGCGGTAATTGCGCCGTTCGATCAGCATGATATCGTGTGTTGCCATCAGTACAGTGACACCAACGCGGTTAAACTCTTCAAACAGCCGTAAAATCCCTTCTGACAACCCGCTGTCCAGGTTACCGGTCGGTTCATCCGCCAGCAGTACCATTGGTTTATTCACCACCGCACGGGCAATCCCCACGCGCTGCTGTTCACCGCCGGAGAGCTGCACCGGAAAGTTGCGGGCCTTATCCAGCAGACCGACTTTATCCAGCGCGGCACTGACGCGCCGCCGGATGTCTTCCGGGCTGGCACCGGCAATGATCAGCGGCATCGCCACATTGTCATACACCGTGCGATCCAGCAGCAGATGGTGATCCTGAAAAATCATGCCGATTTGGCGGCGCAGGAAAGGCACTTCACGGTTTTTCAGACGGCTGATATTGTGGCCGTCAAATAAAATGGTGCCGTCACTGGGTCGCTCAATCCCACAAATCAGTTTCAGCAGGGTACTTTTCCCTGCGCCGGAATGGCCGGTCAGGAATACCATCTCCCCCGGGCGGACATGAAAATCCACCCCCTGGAGCGCCTGGCGGCCGCCTAAATAGGCTTTACTGACGTGTTCAAAGCGAATCATGGATGATTAATCCTCCCGGGCAAAAAGTGCCTCAATAAAATCACCGGCTTTGAAAGGGCGCAGATCTTCAATACCTTCACCCACCCCGATATACCGGATAGGAATACCGAACTGATCTGCAATGGCAAAGATAACACCACCTTTCGCCGTTCCGTCAAGTTTGGTCAGAGTCAGCCCGGTCAGGCCGACCGCTTCATTAAAGAGACGAGCCTGGCTGACAGCATTCTGTCCGGTGCCGGCATCTAACGTCAGCATAATTTCATGCGGGGCATCTTCATCAAGTTTCTTCATCACCCGCACGATTTTCTTGAGTTCTTCCATCAGGTGCGATTTATTTTGCAGACGCCCGGCGGTGTCCGCAATCAGCACATCAACCCCTTTGGCTTTGGCTGACTGGATGGCATCAAAAATAACCGAGGCCGGATCCGCGCCGGTGTGCTGTGCCACAACCGGGATATTGTTGCGCTCACCCCAGACCTGAAGCTGTTCCACCGCGGCTGCACGGAAGGTATCCCCTGCGGCCAGCATGACGGATTTCCCCTGTGCCTGATACTGACGCGCCATTTTACCGATGGTGGTGGTTTTACCGACACCGTTAACACCAACCATCAGAATCACATACGGTTTTTTATCTTCAATCTCCAGCGGTTTATCCACTGCTGCCAGGATCTCACCCATTTCCTCGCGCAGCTTAACAAATAACGCTTCTGCATCTTTCAGATCACGGCGGCTGGCATGCTGCGTCAGATTTGTGATGATTTTACGGGTGGTTTCCACACCGACATCCGCCACCAGCAGTTGTTCTTCCAGCTCTTCAAACAGATCGTCATCAATCTTTTTACCACGGAAGATCCCGAAGAAACCGGAACCGATATTCTCACGGGTGCGCACCAGGCTGCGTTTCAGGCGGGCGAAGAAACCTTCTTTTGCCGGTCTTTCCTGTGTGTCCGCCGGTGCAGGGGATTCATTTTCAATCAGCGCCGTATCCTGTGCTTCCGCTTCTGCTTCAGCAAGACGACAGGCTTCTTCCTCTTCCGCGAGGCGTTGTTCTTCGGCCGGACGCGCCTGTTCCGCCGCTTCTGCGTCACGCTGTTTCTTCTCTTTCGCTAAACGCTGCTGTTCTGCGGCCTGTTCTTCCGCACGGCGTTTATCTTCGGCGATACGCTGCTGTTTTGCCGCTTCCGCATCACGCAGTGCCTGCTCTTGCGCGCGGCGACGTTCTCCGGCAACACGCTGCTGTTCAGCCGCCTGTTCTTCCGCCTGACGTTTTTCTTCCGCAATGCGCTGCTGTTTTGCCGCTTCCGCATCACGCAGTGCCTGCTCTTGTGCACGGCGCTGTTCTTCTTCTGCACGACGCTGCTCTGCGGCCTGCTCTTCCGCCTGACGTTTTTCCTCCGCAATACGCTGCTGTTTTGCCGCTTCCGCATCACGCAGTGCCTGCTCTTTCACCCGGCGCTGTTCTTCCTCAGCACGCTGCTGCTCTGCGGCCTGCTCCTGCGCCAGACGTTTTTCTTCCGCAATGCGCTGCTGTTTTGCCATTTCCGCATCACGCAGTGCCTGCTCTTTCACCCTGCGCTGTTCTTCCTCAGCACGCTGCTGCTCTGCGGCCTGCTCCTGCGCCAGACGTTTTTCTTCTGCCAGGCGCTGCTGTTTTGCCGCTTCGGCATCACGCAGTGCCTGCTCTTGTGCACGGCGCTGTTCTTCTTCCGCACGCTGCTGCTCTGCGGCCTGCTCCTGCGCCAGACGTTTTTCTTCCGCTAAACGCTGCTGTTCCGTAATTTCGGCGTTACGGCGCGCCTGTTCTTGTGCAAAACGCTGTTGTTCCGCAGCTTCTGCATCACGGCGGGTCTGTTCTTCTGCCAGACGGGCTTCTTCCGCTGCTTCTGCATCGCGGCGGGCCTGCTCTTCTGCCTGACGTGCCTGTTCAGCCGCTTCTGCATCGCGGCGGGTCTGCTCTTCTGCCTGACGCGCCTGTTCAGCCGCTTCTGCATCGCGGCGGGCCTGTTCTTCTGCCTGACGCGCCTGTTCAGCCGCTTCTTCATCGCGGCGGGCCTGTTCTTCCGCTAACCGCGCCTGTTCTTCCTGAGCTGCCTGTTCGTCATCTTTACGACCAAAACCCAGCCAGGAAAAAAAACCTTTTTTCTTCTCTTTTGCCACAGCCACTATACTCCTTGCATACTGCCACCCGTCACCTTCCGGCACGGAATGTCCGGAAAACCCTGAGCAGATATGGCGTCTTTATCATCATTAATTGCGAATCAGACGCAGTCTATCATTTCACAGGATGGTTGCGCATCGGCTTTCCGTAATTTCATATTAAATTTAAACGAATTTTTACAAAACCTGCGTATAATATTCCGCTGTCTTCCCGTCAGTTATTCATATTTTTGAATTAATAATTTCAGAATTAATAAGTTACGAAGGTTATGGTTAAAAAAGCTCATACCGCACCACAAGGGCAGATCCGCATTATCGCCGGTCTCTGGCGCGGACGAAAATTACCGGTTCTGACACATGACGGCCTGCGCCCGACCACTGACCGTGTGCGCGAAACCCTGTTTAACTGGCTGATGCCGGTGATTAACAGCGCGCGCTGTCTTGATGCATTCGCGGGCAGCGGCGCACTCGGTTTTGAGGCACTTTCCCGCTATGCCGCCGCCGTGACATTTACCGAACTCAACCGCGCCGTTGCGGCTCAGATCAGTGCCAATGCCCGTCTGCTCAAATGTGAACAGGCCACTGTCGTCAACCAGAGCGCCCTGCAATTTCTGGCGCAACCGGGAACACCATTTGATGTGGTGTTTCTCGACCCGCCTTTCCGTAAAGGACTGCTTCAGGAAACGATTGATTTGCTGGAGAAAAATAACTGGCTCAGCCCGGATGCAATGATCTATATTGAAGCCGAGTCGGAATCAGACACTCTGGTTGTTCCGGGTAACTGGGTGTGCCACCGGGAGAAAGTGGCCGGCCAGGTTGCATATCGTCTTTATCTGCGTCAGACGCAGACGACTGAACAGGAGTCCGTATGTACCTGATTAATATTGGCCGGATACTGATGCTGGCTGTCTGGGGTTTTCTGATTTTCAGCCTGGTGCATCCGTTCCCGAAACCGCTGAATATCTTTATGCATATTGCCACCTTTTTTATGGTGGTCATGCACGGGCTGCTGATGGCGCTGTTTAATGCCGGCCAGCCGCTGGATAAAAAACTGACCGCCGCCGGTAAAGTGCGCGTCTTTTTATTCGGCGTGTTTGAACTGCTCGCCCTGCTGCGCCGCCAGCAGGCAGAACTGAAAAATCAGGATAAATCCTGATCAGCGCAGCGGTTCATAACGGATAAACCGCGTTCCCTGCATTGACAGCGTTCCGCGTGAATGCAGGGCTATCTCCCGGTACTCATCCTCTTTGATGTATACCACTATGGTTTTCCCCGACAGCAGTGTGAAATGCACCTCATAACGGAAGGTTTCCGGGAAGACCACATCCCGCTCTCGGGAGCGCATATTCGGGTACGGATAATCCTTTTTCTCCGTCACAGTGACCTGATATGTCACCACCGCGGAGCTGTCATTTATCTCATTTTGTTTGCGCTGCTCAAAGAAGCGGCGGGTCGCCAGCACTATGATCAGGGCGGCGACAATAAAACCTAACAAACCGAATTTATTCATGGGTGAGGTTGTTTTCCTGCAATCTGGTTGATCGTGGCCTGTAAATACGGGATATTATCAGATATTCAGGTGTTAATCGCCATCAACATACCTCAAGGACACCCTATGAATTGGCCATTTATTGCTGTACTTTTTTCCGGCTGGCTCTATATCGACGCCGCCTACCGGGGACCGGACTGGCAGCGCTGGGTTTTCCGTCCTGTCACCCTGTTGCTGTTACTGCTGTGGGCGTGGAGCGGGGATTACGGGCTGGATATTTCCGGATATCTGGTATGTGTCGGGCTGTTAGTGGCAATTATTTCCGATAGTATCCGTCTGGTTGCTGATAATAAAATCGACCTGTCATTGTATACCAGTGCCGTATTTTATCTGCTGTATGCCCTGAGTTTCGCCCTGCTCAATAATTTCACCTTCTATATTCCGCTGATGATTGCCGTGCCGGTGATTGCCGTTGCGGTACCCGCTCTGCTCTGGTACAAACTCGGCGATCACAAAGTGCCGGTACTGACGGCGCTGCTCAGTGCGCTGGTAATGGCCTGGCTGGCCGGGGAACAGTTCTTCGGGCTGGGAACCGATTACAACTTTTCCCTGATGATCGGGGCATTCTGTCTGGTACTGAACCTGATCCTCTGGCTGATTAACCGCTTCCTGTTTACCTTTAAACTGGCAAAAGCGATTTACTCCACCTTTTATTTCCTCGGGCATTTCCTGATTGTCCGTGCCATCACGATGATGTAATTCTGCCCCTGACAACAGGAGCGCACAATTTGCCAATAATTATGCGCCCCTGTTGTTGACTCTGGAGTAGACTCCAATGTGTACACTTCCTGTTAATGAGAAAAATTAACATCAACTCACCGTTGAACAGGGAGGTGTTTATGCACCCTAACAAAGAACTTCATGAGCATACTCATACCAGCAGTTGCTGCGGCGGCAAGTCCGCCTGCACCACCGGCGGAAAGGGGGAGTCACAGGCTCACCAGCAACATGACCATACCGCACACGATCACAGTGAGCATGAGCAGCCGGAACACGACGACGATGAGTCCCGTGCGCATGGTCATGCCCCGCACGATCATGCGCATTCTGAACACGACCATGACCACACCGGTCATGAACACGCACAGGGCAGTTGCTGTTCACACGATCACGCCGCCCCGGATGATACCGTACTGCCTGAATCAGCCGGCAGCCAGCGCTGGAACTGGCAGGTGGAAGGTATGGACTGCCCGAGCTGTGCGCGCAAGATTGAAACGGCCGTCCTGAAAATTGCAGCAGTCACTCAGGCGAAAGTGATGTTTGCCACCGAAAAACTGGTGGTGGATGCCGCCGGGGATGTCCGCGCGGATGTGACCAGTGCGGTGCAGCAGGCCGGATTTGTCCTCCGGGATCTGAACGGCGGCAGCGCCGCGCCGAAGAAAAAAGAAGAGCAGAGCCTGCTGAAACAGGCATCGCCGATGCTGATTCTGGCGGTGCTGATTGCCCTCAGCTATGCACTGGAATTTGTTAATCCGGTACTGGGCAAATACGCCTTTATCGCCTCAACGCTGATTGGTTTGTTCCCGATCGCCAAAAGTTCGCTGCGTCTTATCCGCTCCGGCACACCGTTTGCTATTGAAACGCTGATGACGGTCGCGGCGCTCGGTGCCATTATTATTGGTGCCACGGAAGAAGCCGCCATGGTTATCCTGCTGTTCCTGCTGGGCGAGATGCTGGAATCCTATGCGGCAGGCCGCGCACGGCGGGGGGTCAGCGCGCTGATGGCACTGGTGCCGGAAGATGCAGTGGTGATCAGGGACGGGCAGAAAGTGTCCGTGCCGGTTGCACAGCTGCGTCCCGGTGACATTATTGAAATCGCGCCCGGCGGACGCCTGCCGACAGATGCCGAGTTACTCAGCGGGTTCGCAAGCTTTGACGAAAGTGCCCTGACCGGGGAATCCGTACCGGTCGAACGGACACAGGGTGAAAAAGTGGCAGCCGGTTCACTGTCAGTCGATCGCGCAGTGCAGATGAAAGTGGTCTCCGAACAGGGTCAGAACGCCATCGACCGTATTCTGACACTGATTGAGGAAGCCGAAGAGCGCCGTGCGCCAATCGAACGCTTTATCGACCGTTTCAGCCGCTACTATACACCGATGATCATGCTGTTCTCCGCCCTGGTGATTGTCATACCGCCGCTGTTTATGGACCGGGAATGGTATCCGTGGATCTACCGCGGTCTGACACTGCTGCTGATTGGTTGCCCGTGTGCGCTGGTTATCTCCACACCGGCGGCAATAACCTCCGCTCTGGCCGCAGCCACCCGCCGTGGTGCACTGATCAAAGGCGGTGCCGCACTGGAGCAGTTGGGTACAGTGACGACTGTTGCACTGGATAAAACCGGCACACTGACAGAAGGTAAACCTCAGGTCACTGATATTGTTGCCCTGAATAATCACAGTGATGCGGATGTGCTGACCTTTGCCTCTTCCGTTGAGAGCGGGTCACATCACCCGTTAGCCAAAGCGATTCTGGAACGAACTGAGGCTCACGGGCTGACCATTACCGAAGCGGAAAACCGCAAAGCCCATGCCGGTAAAGGTGTTGAGGGGGATCTCAACGGTATGACCATTCTGGTCAGCGCACCGGGTAAACTGGCTGACGGCCTGCTGACGGATGCGGCGGCGGCGGATGTCACCCGGCTGGAAAATGAAGGGAAAACCGTGGTGGCGGTTGTGGCCGGCAATCAGCTGACGGGTCTTATCGCCATGCAGGATACCCTGCGCAGTGATGCCATTGAGGCTATCGGCCAGCTGAAAGCCATGGGGGTCAGCGCCGTGATGCTGACCGGAGACAACCCGCGTGCGGCTGCCGCTATCGCCGGCACCATCGGTATGGATTTCCGTGCCGGACTGATGCCGGAAGATAAAGTCAAAGCAGTGATGGCACTGAATAACGATCATCACACCATGATGGTCGGTGACGGGATCAATGATGCCCCGGCAATGAAAGCCGCCGGTATCGGGGTTGCCATGGGCAGCGGAACCGATGTGGCGCTGGAAACTGCCGATGCCGCACTGACTCACAACCGCCTGACCGGCATTGCGGAAGTGATTACACTGTCGCGGGCCACCCGCAGGATCATCCGCGAGAACATCACTATCGCACTGGGTCTGAAAGCCGTGTTCCTGGTCACTACCCTGATGGGACTGACCGGCCTGTGGGTTGCCGTTCTGGCTGACTCCGGCGCAACCGCACTGGTAACTGCCAATGCCGTCCGTCTGCTGCGGGTGATGAAAAAATAACAGCAGGTTTGTCACTGAAAAGGGATGCTGCGGCATCCCTTTTTTATCTCATCACAAAAATCGTGGCTTTAATGTGTTTGAGATAGGCCACAATCGTAAATGTCACGATCACCAGCAGTGACCAGGATGCCCACTTTCCGGCATGCACGGTCGCCCACGCCCCGATCTGATTCGGGTACTGCCAGACGCCGAAAAAGGTGCCGAAATTTTCCGCCAGCCAGATAAAAAAGCCAATCAGCACAAAACTCAGCAACAGCGGCATTTTGCGCTCTTTATCATACGGCGTGTAATAAACCATCGTCCGCGCATACAGCCCGAGAATGAAGGCGGTGAGATACCAGCGGTAATCGCCGATAAAGTGATGGGCAAAGAAATTCACATAAATCGCCAGTGCAATCAGGGTAGCCAGCCAGTACGGCGGGAAATTTTCAATTCTGACATTCAGAAAACGCCACGCCTGAATAACATAACTGCCGACGGCAGCATACATAAATCCGGTAAATAACGGCACGTTCCATAATTTGGTATACGCCGCATCGGGATAACTCCACGAGCTGATGGCTGATGAAGTTTTGAACAGCTCCATCACAAAGCCGACCACATGGAAGATACAGATGGCTTTCAGCTCATCCGTGGTTTCCAGCTTTTTCCACACCATTGCGGCCTGAAACAGTACCGCCAGGATAAGCAGAAAGTCATAGCGGGGGATACCGGCGACACCGGCGGCAGGCACCAGAAAAAGGGCGAGAAAAAAGAACGCCGCAAACAAACACGCCCGCGCCTCTTTCAGGCCGAAAAACCAGAATTCAAGGACAAACCGGCGCCAGCCGGTCAGAGATGAATGTTTCTGTGCCAGCAGAAAGGTATCAAAGCGGTCAAGCATGGTTCAGTCCCTGAAAGAAGGATTACAGCGCACTCTCTTTTTTGCGGATCAGATAGCGGTACGGCGCGGTTTCGGCTTCCTGAGCCACCAGCTCATGCTCCATAAAACGGCAGAATCCCGGGATATCCCGCGTGGTTGCAGGATCATCTGCCACCACCAGTAAAACTTGACCGGTATTCATACCGCGGATGGTTTTGCGCACCAGCATCACCGGCTCCGGGCAGCGCAGCCCGAGTGTGTCGAGTGTTTTGTCGGCACAGGAAAAAGTATCAGACATCATGATTGTCCTGTTAAGTAACGAATCCGGGAATTATACCGGAAATAAAGGTCCTGCGCCGCTCTTGTGTATTTAATCCCTCCGCCACTATCCGGCAGAGAGAGTCCTTTGCTTTTGTTGCGCAAACGGCGTATTATTGCGCGCTGAGATTATTGGGTTCCCTCACCCCAACCACCAAAAAGGTACAATATGTTTGATTTATCTGTCCGCCGGCGGCGCACCGCGCTTGTCTGGTTATCACTTTTTCATATTCTGATCATTACCTCCAGTAACTACCTGGTGCAGTTGCCGATCACGATTTCCGGCTTCCATACCACCTGGGGGGCATTCACGTTTCCGTTTATTTTTCTGGCAACTGACCTGACTGTCCGTATTTACGGCGCACCGCTGGCACGGCGGATTATCACGTCGGTAATGATCCCGGCACTGGCGATTTCCTATGTGGTTTCCGCCCTGTTCTTTCAGGGGGCATGGGCCGGTGTTGAGGCACTTTCGCATTTCAACCTGTTTGTGGCGCGGATCGCAGCCGCCAGTTTTATGGCATATGCCCTCGGACAGATTCTGGATGTGAGTGTCTTTAACCGTCTGCGTCAGAACCGCCGCTGGTATGTGGCACCGGCTGCCGCCATGTTTGCCGGCAACCTGATCGATACCCTGGCCTTCTTCTTTATCGCCTTCTGGCGCAGCACTGATCCGTTTATGGCAGCAAACTGGGTGGAGATTGCCCTGGTGGATTACAGTTTCAAAATCACCATCTGCATGCTGTTCTTCCTGCCGGCTTACGGCGTGCTGCTCAATCTGATCCTGCGCTCTTTTTTTGCGCAACGCGCTGACGGCTCCCTGCCCGCGCATCACTGATTGTTCATTTTTCTGACATGCAGAGGCGCTATCCTGCCTCTGCGCTGTCGTCTGTATCACATTTTCCCGATCTGCCCCCGTGTTCCCGGCCCGTACAGTGCGTCAGCTCTCACATATCCGTTACTGTAACTGTTAGTCTGATTCAGACGGAATACTATCCCTCACTGACACCATAACGCGAATGCATTCAGGAGTTTGAGTATGTTAAAAGTGATCCAATCCCCGGCCAAATACATTCAGGGTCCGGACGCGCTTTACCATGTGGGTAAATACATCAGACCATTAGCGGAAAAAACGTTGGTGATTGCTGATAAATTTGTCCGCGAACTGGTGGGCGATATTGTGAATGACAGCCTGAGCGAATACGAAGTCAGCGGTGTCTTTGAAACCTTCGGCGGTGAGTGTACTCACGAAGAGATCGACCGTCTGACCAAACTGGCGAAGAACCATAAATGCCTGGCTGTACTGGGTGTGGGTGGCGGTAAAACACTGGATACCGCCAAAGCCGTGGCGCATTTTGCCAAACTGCCGGTCATCATTGCCCCGACTATCGCATCAACAGATGCGCCGACCAGCGCTCTGTCTGTTATCTATAACGAACTCGGTGCATTTGACAGCTACCTGTTCTATCCGCAGAACCCGAATGTGGTGGTGATGGACACCAATATCATCGCCCGTGCTCCGGCACGTTTGCTGGTTGCCGGTATGGGCGATGCTCTGGCCACTTACTTTGAGGCACGTGCATGCAGCGCAGCCGGAAAAGCCACCATGGCAGGCGGCAGCACCACACTGGCGGCACTGGCACTGGCCAATCTCTGCTTTGATACACTGCTCAGTGACGGCATTAAAGCCAAGCTGGCGGTAGAAGCCGGCGTCAGCACCAAAGCTGTGGAAAATATCATTGAAGCCAACACCCTGCTCAGCGGGCTGGGCTTTGAAAGTGCCGGGCTTGCGGCTGCACATGCCATCCACAACGGCTTTACCGCGCTGGAAGAGTGCCACCACATGTACCACGGTGAAAAAGTGGCCTTCGGTACCCTCGTGCAGTTAGTGCTGGAAAACGCGCCGGCGGAAGAGCTGGAAACCGTACTGGAATTCTGTGCTCAGGTCGGTCTGCCGATCACCCTGGAAGAACTGGGTGTGGACAGCATCGGCACCGAGCTGGAAGAGAAAGTAATGGCGGTTGCCGGGCTGAGCTGCGCGGACAACGAAACCATCTACAATATGCCGTTTGAAGTCGATTCCGACCAGGTCTATGCCGCCATTATGGCCGCTGACCGCATGGGACGCGACTGGCTGTATTAATCTGTTTGTGGTTCTGTTCAGTAACGTCCGGCTAACCCGGGCGTTACTGTCTGTAATCCTCCGGGCCGGTTATAGGAAGCACTTCTTCTGCATATGGCTTCTTCGGGATTGAATCCGTAATTTTCCATTCAAAACAGATTGACGTATCCGCATCCCGGTTGCCGGCTGAGTCCCGGCGACAATCCGCATTACCGGCAACACCTCACAGGGTCTGAAATCTTTATTGATGACGTTAACAGCAGAGCCGGCTCAAAACGCAAGCCGCAGCTTCCGTCAGCTCATACTGTTTTGCCAGCTCACTTTTAATTTGCTGATTTTCGGCTTTGTGCGGTGAAATCTCCGGATATCAGAGAGTTAATCACATGGCCGGAGCCGGTTTCTGTAACACCTTATTTTACGCAAGCGCCCGCGCCAGCAGGGATATCGGATGCTCGCATTTTTTACTGGTCGACATCTCAATCTGCCATTTGCAGGTTTCACAGTCACTGATCACCAGATCAATACCGCTCTCTTCTATCTGGCGGAACAGCGGGGAACCAATCGCCTGTGATGTTTCGTAATTCTCCTTTTTAAATCCGTAAGTACCGGCAATCCCGCAGCACTGTGAATCAAGCACAATCAGTTCCGCCCCCGGGATTGAGCGGATGAGCTCAAGGGAATAAGCCGTCCAGCCCATTTTTTCCATATGGCACGGCGTGTGATAGCCGACTTTCAGCGGCGTGTGCCGCAGCGCCGGTTTGCGCCCGTCCTGCATCAGCCGGTAAAGGTAACGGGTCACCAGCTCAATGTTATCGCGCAGCGGTGCGGTATCCACATCCAGGATATGCGGATATTCATCCCGCAGGGTAAAGGCACAGGTGGAGGATGTCGCAATCACCGGCATTTTCTGTTCCGTAATGGCTTTGGTGAGGGATTTCACATTCACTGCCGCCTGCTTTTTAGCCTGTTTTTCAAAACCGTTAGCGATCAGCGCCACACCACAGCATTTTTCCCGCTCCAGCAGCTGCACGCCGATGCCCATACTATTAAATACCTTAATGACATCTTTGCCGAGCTGCGGGTGGTTATAATTCACATAACAACCGTGGAAGTAGGCGACCTGTTCGCCGAATTTTGCCTGTTTTTCCTGCTGTTTTTTATACCAGCGGCGGAATGTGCCGAAAGAATATTTCGGCAGCCCGCGGCGGTGATCAATTTTCAGAGCTGTATCCAGCAGTTTGCGCACCGGTTTCATCCCGGTGATCGTGTTCACAACAGGTGCAAATGGTGAGGAGAGCGACCCCATCAGGTCGGTATGGCTCAGAATCGCGTCGCGGATTTTCGGCCGTGACGGATGATATGTCAGTTTGGCGCGGGCAATAATATCCCCGATGCGGACATCTGACGGACACGCCACTTCGCACCGTTTGCAGTTGGTGCAGAGGGTGAGCGCATCATCATACAGCATGGCGTCTTTCAGCCGCAGCCGTTCACCGTCAGGCCCCGCCTGTTTCGGGCCGGGATAATCCGGATTTACCTTCGCCACCGGGCAGTATGTTGTGCAGACTGTACATTTGATACAATTTTCGAACTGTGTTTGTCCCGTACTCATACCTGAACCTCCGTTACCTGCATAGTGCTGTCCGCACCGATCTGTGCCAGAATCTGCTCTGCCGCATACATCGCAGTGACAAGAGAAACGCCCGCCCCGCAGCCCTCCTGTAACGGATTATACCCGCCCAGCACAGCACCGATGGCATACAGGTTAGTGATAGTGCCGTGCGCATCCGCCGGATGCAGATGTGCATCTGTCGCCACCCCGGCTTCCAGATAACGCTGGCGGGCAAACAGATCTGCCGATGTCCATTCCCGGCGCGGCAGGGTTTCAGTCAGTTGCAGATTAAGAAGCGGCTCATAGATATGGTCAATATCACTCGCCAGCCCGTTACTGAAGAAACTGCCGGTAGCCAGAACAAACTGTTCTGTCTGTACCGGAATATCACCGTGATTGCGGGTAAACAGATGAGTGATCCGCTCACCGTCACGGCCGGCAGAAATGACACTGTCCCCCGGCATCACAAAGCCGCCCGCCCGGCGGAAACGGTGTAACAGTTCCCGGTGCAGACGGATCCCCGGCAGTGACGGCGGAAGCGTCGGCAGCTGATAAACGGTTTTATTCAGCTGCTGCTGTAAAAAAGTAATTCCGTCGCTGTTCTCCGCCCCGAAACAGGCCGGTAAAATCAGCGTCTGCTCCGTGATCCCGCACTGCGCCAGCCCGGCAGCCAGTTCCTGCCGGTTCTGCGGCAGATCCAGCACACGGGCAATATTGACAGAACGGAACTCACCCGGGTTATTACGCAGCTTATCCAGACACGGCAGATGAAGGGTATACGCCTGTGCCGGATACCCCTGACGGGTAAGTGCATCAGCCGCCATTTCCGCCTGAAAATCGAGAAATCCGGTAATACCGACAACAGCGGCAGAGTGCCAGTCTCCGGTTATTTTTTCGGTCAGAACCGGCACCACATCCGGCGTCAGCCAGCTCATCCGCCACTGCCCGGCCGGCGTCAGACGCCAGTGATTGCGTTCGGCGGATCCCCGTAACGGCAGGGTATCCTGCTGCAACAGCGCCATCGCCTGTGACACGCCCCGGCGCACTGCGCTTTCCCCAATCACACTATAGGGATGCAGGGGAGCCTGATGTGCGAGCGCCGCCAGTGCGGAGAGCGGTTCCGTGACCGGCTGCCCGTCCGGCAGCGCCGAGAGCAGATCCAGTGATCCGGATGAGAAATGCAGCGCGCTCTGTCCGGCACTGATAATGGCACAACTCAGTCCGCTTTCAGCCAGCTTCACGCCACAGGAGAGCCCGGCAAGACCACCGCCCGCAATAACCACATCATATTTCATGCTGCTCTCCCTGTTCTTCTGTTCCGCTGTTTTCCAGCCCGCACAACCCCTGATACACCCAGCCGGTAAATTCACTCTCGCGCAGCGCATTCCCCCACGCTACCGGCCGCACACCTTTCCAGCGTTCATTCAGGAAGAGCATCAGCTCGGTTTCAGATTTTTCAGCTGTGGTCACTTTCAGCTGAGTCAGCAGCTCCGCCGCACGGCAGGCGCACAATTCACCCTGGCAGGTGCCCATGCCGACACGGGTGCGGCGGCGCAGATCCAGCAGGTTATTCACTGTCAGACTTTCAGTGGCATAGCGCACCTCACCGGCAGTTACCGCTTCACATTCACATACCAGGCTTTTATCCAGCCGCGTGGCATGCGGTAGTTCTGCCGCGCGATCGCCGTGACGGTACACCGCTGATCCGCGCAGCGGTGCAGGAAGGGAGATCACTTTGCGCAATGTCTGTTCCGCCGGCTGCGCCGAGCCCGGCAGCGGTTCCTCCGCCGTGGAGCAACGCGCGGTCATACCGAGCTTCGCGCACACCATGTCTGTCGCCCACTCCGCCATCAGCCGGTAAGTCATCAGCTTGCCGCCGGTGATGGTGAGGAAGCCGCGCAATCCGTCACGTTTTTCGTGATCCAGCAGCACAATTCCCCGGCTGATACTGCGCCCGGCCGGATCATCATCCGCCGCCACCAGCGGTCTGACACCCGCATACGCCCGCAGAATACGCGCCTGCGCCATCGCCGGTGCCAGCCGCGAACCTTCACGGATCAGGATATCGACCTCATCCGCCGTGACAATCATATTGTCGATATCTTCATAAGGAATATGAACTGAAGTGGTGCCGATCAGAGAAATGGTATCCCCCGGCACCAGAATATCCGCATCACCCGGTTTGCGGCAGCGGTTGATAACGCGCTGGTTAAGACGATGTCCGAGGATCAGCAGTGATCCTTTGGCGGGCAGCATGCTGATATGCACCCCGGCAAAACCGGCGATGCGCCGGCTCCAGATCCCCGCTGCATTGACCACCACCGGCGCATACAGCGGATACCGGCGGTGATTCTGGTGATCATACACCTGCACGCCGGTCACCTGGTCGCCCTGATGCAGTACATCCGTGACTTCGTGATAGGTCAGCACCTGCGCGCCATGCTCCCGGGCATCCAGCATATTGGCGGCGGTCAGACGAAACGGATCCACTGTGCCGTCGGGAACTTTTACCGCGCCGAGCAGCGCCGGGTTTACGGACGGCTCAAAACGCAGCGCCTCTTGCGGGGACATCGCCTGCGTCTCAATACCCGCCGCGCGGCAGGCGTCAATAAAAGTGGCCTGATACGCCATCTCATCTTCCGGCAGTGTGATAAACAGACCGTCTGTTTCCTCAACACAATGACGGGCGATGCGCCGCAAAATCCGGTTTTCCGCAATACACTCACGGGCGGATTCCGGATCCGTCACTGCGTAACGGGCACCGCTGTGCAGCAGGCCGTGGTTACGGCCGGTCGCACCGGTTGCGATATCAAACCGCTCCAGTAACAGTGTGCGCAGGCCGCGCCGGGCACAGTCCCGGGCCATCCCGGCACCGGTTGCGCCACCGCCGATGATAATGACATCTGCTTCATTGACAGGTGAATCAGACATGGGTTCCTCTCAGTCATGTTCCTTTATTATGGTTATAGCTTAGCTGTTTTTTCCTTATCCATGATTGATAATGAGCAAAAACGAAAACAAAACACCAAAAATAAGAGCGAAAAAATCCACATTGTGATGAATATCACATATCCGCAACATTGAGTATTTTCCGCAGAAAATTACCGTAAGCTGACTGATTTTCCGCCGGTTTTCTGTCTGATTCACACCTCTGAGATTTAATTATTGTGCCTCCGCTGATATAGGCTATGCTTTTAGCGCTAATTATATGTTTACCCAGTATATTTTTCGTAACAGAAATAAAACAAAATAACTACACCTAAGTAATTACTTAGGTTATTACCTGAAATATCCGGTTATTCATCCGCAAAAATGCAAAATTAGCGCTTAAAACCCTTGTTTATATCAAATTTAAACGATCCGCTATTCGCTATACTTTAAACAGAATGTGATTTTATAACCAATCGGTAACCGGAAATGATTAGCATTTTTACCAACTGAAAGGATTCGGTTACTGATAACAACTTTGAGTACCCGTTTCAGATTTCGTTTTTACATTTTAACTTTCGATTTACCTGAACAATGGAGAAGCACAGTGCAAACCTTTAATGCCGATATCGCAATTATCGGAGCAGGCGGTGCAGGGCTGCGGGCGGCGATTGCCGCTGCGGAAGCTAACCCGAACCTGAAAATTGCTCTGATCTCAAAAGTTTACCCGATGCGCAGTCACACTGTGGCCGCAGAAGGTGGCTCTGCGGCTGTGACACAATCCCATGATTCCTATGATTATCATTTCAGTGATACGGTGTCCGGGGGCGACTGGTTATGTGAGCAGGATGTGGTGGAGTATTTTGTCGAACACTGTCCAACAGAAATGACTCAGCTCGAACTGTGGGGCTGCCCGTGGAGCCGCAAAGAAGACGGTTCCGTCAACGTGCGCCGTTTTGGTGGTATGAAAATTGAACGGACCTGGTTCGCCGCCGATAAAACCGGCTTTCATATGCTGCACACCCTGTACCAGACCTCTCTGAAATACCCGCAGATTCAGCGCTTCGATGAGCATTTTGTCCTCGACATTATTGTGGATGAAGGCCATGTTCGTGGTCTGGTGGCCATCAATATGATGGAAGGGACAAAGGTTCAGATCCGCGCTAATTCTGTGATTATGGCCACCGGTGGTGCCGGTCGTGTTTACCGCTATAACACCAATGGCGGGATTGTCACCGGTGACGGAATGGGAATGGCATTCCGTCACGGCGTGCCGCTGCGGGATATGGAATTCGTTCAGTATCACCCGACCGGCCTGCCGGGCTCCGGTATTCTGATGACAGAAGGCTGCCGTGGTGAAGGCGGTATTCTGGTCAACAAAGACGGCTACCGCTATCTGCAGGATTACGGCATGGGGCCGGAAACTCCGCTCGGCCATCCGGAAAACAAATACATGGAACTCGGCCCGCGCGACAAAGTTTCCCAGGCTTTCTGGCACGAGTGGCGTAAAGGCCGGACTATCAAAACCAACCGCGGTGATGTGGTCTATCTGGATCTGCGTCATCTGGGTGAGAAAAAACTGCTGGAACGCCTGCCGTTTATCTGCGAGCTGGCAAAAGCCTATGTCGGTGTGGATCCGGTCAAAGAGCCTATCCCGGTTCGTCCGACCGCGCACTACACCATGGGCGGTATCGAAACCGACCAGCGCTGTGAAACCCGTATCAAAGGGCTGTTTGCTGTCGGTGAGTGTTCTTCCGTCGGTCTGCACGGTGCCAACCGCCTCGGTTCCAACTCGCTGGCGGAACTGGTGGTCTTCGGCCGTCTGGCCGGGGAAGAAGCGGCCGGACACGCGCAGGAAACGCACGCCGCCAACAACAATGCTATCGATGCCCGCACCGCTGACATTGAAAACAACCTGAAAGCGCTGATGAATCAGAAAGGCACAGAAAACTGGGCCAGACTGCGTGATGAAATGGGTGAAGCAATGGAAGAAGGCTGTGGTATTTACCGCACGCCGGAACTGATGCAGAAAACCATCGATAAACTGGCCGAACTGAAAGAGCGTTTCAAACGCGTTGAAATCACGGATCGCTCTTCCGTCTTCAACACCGACCTGCTCTACACCATTGAGCTGGGCTTTGGTCTGGATGTCGCGGAATGTATGGCGCATTCCGCCTTCAACCGTAAAGAATCACGCGGTGCGCACCAGCGTCTGGATGAAGGCTGCACTGAGCGCGATGATGTCAATTTCCTGAAACACACCCTTGCCTTCCACAATCCGGACGGTTCGCCGCATCTGGAATACAGTGATGTGAAAATAACCAAATCCGCCCCGGCAAAACGTGTCTACGGTGGTGAAGCGGCAGCGGCTGAACAGGCGGCAAAAGAGAAGGAAAACGTCAATGGCTGAGATGAAAATGCTGAAAATGTCAGTGATGCGCTATAACCCGGAAGCGGATAATGCGCCGCATGCTGTCACGTATCAGGTGCCTTACGATGAGCAGACGTCACTGCTGGATGCATTGGGCTATATCAAAGACAACCTGGCGCCGGATCTTTCCTACCGCTGGTCCTGCCGGATGGCTATCTGCGGCTCCTGCGGCATGATGGTCAACAAAGTGCCGAAACTCGCCTGCAAAACCTTCCTGCGCGAATACCCGCAGGGTATGCAGGTTGAAGCGCTCGGCAACTTCCCGATCGAGCGTGACCTGGTTGTGGATATGACGCACTTTATCGAGAGTCTGGAAGCGATTAAGCCTTACATTATCGGCAATGACCGCAAACCGTCCGAAGGCCCGAATAACCAGACGCCGGGACAGATGGCGAAATACCATCAGTTCTCCGGCTGCATTAACTGCGGCCTGTGCTACGCGGCCTGTCCGCAGTTCGGTCTGAATCCTGAATTCCTCGGCCCGGGTGTGCTGACACTGGCGCAGCGTTATAACACTGACAGCCGCGATCACGGCAAAAAAGAGCGGATGAAACAAATCAACGGCGATAACGGCGTATGGACCTGTACCTTCGTGGGTTACTGCTCGGAAGTCTGTCCGAAACATGTGGACCCGGCAGCAGCGATTCAGCAGGGTAAAGCCGCCAGTGCGGAAGATTACATTATTGCCCGTCTGAAACCACAATAAGGAAGAGAGAAATGACGACCAAACGTAAGCCTTATGTGCGTGAAATGACACCGACATGGTGGAATAAACTCGGTTTTTACCGTTTTTATATGCTGCGGGAAGGCACCGCAGTGGTTCAGCTCTGGTTCAGCCTGCTGGTCATGTACGGTGTTTACTGCCTCAAGGGCGGCCCGGCGGACTGGGCAGGTTATGTCCATCTTCTGCAAAACCCGGTGGTGGTACTGGTGAATATTCTGACCCTGGCCGGAACCCTGCTGCACACAGTGACCTGGTTTCAGCTGGCACCGAAAGCCGTCAATATCGTTATCAAAGACGAAAAAATGGGACCGGAGCCGATTGTCCGTCTGCTCTGGATCGTGACCCTCATTGTTAACGCCGTCATTCTGGCCGTTGCATTACTGTGATAAGGAAGGGAACTGATATGATTAATCCGAATCCGAAACGCTCACAGGAACCGGTTTTCTGGGGATTGTTTGGCGCAGGCGGCATGTGGAGTGCTATTGTTTCACCGGCCGTTATTGTACTGCTGGCCTTCCTGATCCCGTTCGGCCTCGCACCGGATATGCTCAGTTACGGCCGTATCCTGGCGTTCTGCCAGGGCTTTATCGGGAAGATTTTCCTGCTGCTGATGATTATCCTGCCGCTGTGGTGTGCGCTGCACCGTATCCACCACTGCATGCATGACCTGAAAATTCATGTTCCTGCAGGACGCTGGGTCTTTTACGGCCTGGCAACCATCCTCAGTGTCATGGCGGTCATTGGTGTGTTCACGCTGTAATGATTGTCAGTCATAACATACCGGCTCTCAGGAGCCGGTATTTTTTTGTCTGCCGTCGTCAGGCCACTTCCGCGCGGTTAAGCTGCCAGTAGCTGAGCTGAACAGGTGAAAGACCACGGAATACCAGTGTCGCGGGCTGCTGCGGGAAATAACGGCTGCTCATCACCGCCTCGCCGTCATTGATAAAAATTTCCACACTCGAATGATCCGTGAAAATATGCAGCTGTGTCACCTCTCCCTGCCAGTAGCGGTGAAGCCAGTCACCGCTGACCAGACTGCGGCGGGAGAGGCGGATCTCATGCCCGTCATAGGAAAAGATCAGCTGTTTGCTGAAATTCAGGATAAGCGGGCCGGAAAGCCTGATAATTACTTCCAGCCGCCCGGCACTGAGTTCCAGCGCATTATCGGCCTCACCTGACCACTGCCCGCCCGTACCACGCAAAGCCTCCAGCTCCTTCACCGGCCGCTGGTACAACTGCCCGTTATGCAGTGTCAGCTCGCGGGGGCAGGTCATCTGGTGAAGCCAGCCGTTTTTGACTGTCGGCTGCCGCATCTCTTCACCGCCCGGGCCTCCCATCAGTGCAACCATAATACGCCGTCCGTCCGGGGCCAGCGTTGTCTGCGGAGCATAAAATTCAAACCCGCCATCCGCTTCATACATCTGCGGCTTGTGGCGGAAGGTTTTACTTTCATAATCAAACTGCCCGACCAGATACGCGCCGGGAGAGGTATTAAGAAAACGGGTGGGTTCGCGCGGCATACCACGGGGACAGCACAGCAGCACCCACTCATTATTGAGCCGGAAGAAATCCGGATTTTCCCACAAATACCCTGCATCTCTCAGCCCGCCGCAGCGGCTGCCGGCCAGTACGCCCCGCGATACCCATTCCCCCAGCTCTGCCGCGTCATACAGCAGTACACAACCTCTGTCATTCACATCACGGGCGCCCAGCACCATGTACCACTGGCCACGGTGCTGCCAGACCTTAGGATTGGTCACATCGGCACTGTATCCTTCCGGGAGTCCCAGTGCGGAACCGTATTTCTCAAACCCGCCGCCCGGTTTTTCCCTGGCCAGACACTGCCACGATGTCCGTGAACCGTCACGGTAATTAAGACTGCCGGTATAGCAGAGTGTCAATATATCGTCATTCGCTACTGCACTGCCGGAAAAACAACCGCCGGTATCATAATTACCGGACGGCAGCAGCGCGACCGGCTCATGTGTCCAGCTGACCAGATCCGCCGAAGACCAGTGCCCC
Organism: Morganella morganii; assembly: GCF_019402645.1. Taxonomy (GTDB): domain Bacteria; phylum Pseudomonadota; class Gammaproteobacteria; order Enterobacterales; family Enterobacteriaceae; genus Morganella; species Morganella morganii_D. Next base: position 89,282 of record NZ_VKKS01000001.1, on the reverse strand, counting down.
CAGCACGGATGCTGATGTTCGCAGCCAAACGGATTCCACTGATAGAACAGGTGCCAGAGACCCTTGTGATAAATAAATCCGGCCGGATCATCCATCAGACCGCACACCGGCGCAGTATGCCAGCCGGGATAATGCATATCCCGCTGAGCCCGTCCCTGGTGCTTCATTAAGGCCTGCACAATCCCTGACCACAGTGCTGTCTGTGCCATATCCCTGTCCCCTGTATCCCCTTGTCCTGTTTTTCAGAAACTATGAAACCACAGATACGGTACTGAATGCGAGTACCAACTCTCTAAGATAATTCAGAATCCGACGGGTAACGGTGATATATCCGGCAATTTATTTTTCTGTAACCGGATTTTAATCTTACTGATACAGGAAAAACAGATTCATTAATATGTTATTAAATAACACCGGAAGAGAAACAACCTTATCAGTTATAAAACAACCATCATCACGAAGTTATAGAAAATAATTATCACCATAACTCTGTCACAGGAAATAAATAATAAAGACACAGAATAAAAAATATAAACCGGAAAAAACCAGTTACCGTAACATATTCAGGCATCAAAAAAAGTATACCATCAGGTCTGTTTTCCTGCTGCGAGCATACGGTTACGATTCCGGCTGAAACCCCATGCCGGCAGGGATTAAAAAAGGACAGAGCCGGGCATGCTGTGATTAACAAATGGTGTATTCCGGCTATTTTAAAGATGCCACCATTTCTTCCGGCAACAAATTTATTATTTGTCACTACAAAAAACAATAACAAAAATATATATTTCATCAATGCCGGATTTAAATAATAAAAACCATTATTACCAGAAAAGATAAAATCATCACCGTATAAAATAAAACATCCTGAAAATAAATACAGAAAAATATTTAATTTTCCGGTTTATTATTCATAACAACCGAAACTCTTTCTCTGTAATAAAAAACACCCGTCAGCACGGGTGTTTTTTACAAGGTAACAGAATGTTATACTCTTACGCATTACCACGCAGAAAATACGATACATCCTCTTCAACACTTTCCATGGCCAGCAATGCATCCAGCGTATCACGGGCTTCCTGTTCGTCGATAATGCTCATCGCAAAACCCACATGAACCAGCACCCATTTCCCCAGCATTGCTGATGGCTCACCTTCACAAACCAGCGCGATGTTCACATCCCGTCTGACACCACATACTTCCACCTGCGCATTGTCTGTTACAGAGTCACCCACGGCAACGATTTGCCCGGGAATACCTAAACACATAACCGGCTCCTGATTGACTGATATGTCCTTACCGGACTACTGAATCTCAATTTGTCTGACCTGCATGGCATCACTGCTGTCCACCTGCAGGTTATGGCTGCCGCAGTGCGGACACCCGGTATTAAATCCGGCCACACTGACCGGTTTCTGACATTCCCGGCACCAGGCCTGCGCCGGGACGGTGGTGACATGCAGTACGGCATTTTCTGCCAGTGAATCACGGCAGACGATATCGAAGCAAAAATGCAGAGCCCCCTCTTCGATGCAGGATACCGCACTCAATTCAAGCCAGACAGCAGTGACGCGCTGCGCCCCGCTCTGTTTTGCCTGCTGCTCAATAATATCAAGCGCATTCTGGCATAACGCAACCTCATGCATCAGTCTGTCCTCAGGACATCAGGCCGGCCGGCATTTCAAATGCTGCGCGGCGGCGGCGTTCTTTCACAATCTCATCCATCCGGTTGCGGTCAACCACCATTAATGCATGAGTCGGACACACTTCCACACAGGCAGGCCCGCCCGCGCGGGTATGGCATAAGTCACATTTGCGGGCTTCCGCACGGTACTGCGGGATCGTGTTCAGTGCGGTGGTCTGTTGTGCAACAGGGCGGCTGACCACTTCCATGGTGCCGTAAGGACAGGCAATCACACAGGTTTTGCAGCCGATACATTTTGCCTGATCGACATACACAAAATCATCTTTACGGCTGATAGCGCCGTTCGGACAGACATTGGCACACGGTGCATCTTCACACTGACGGCAGACAACCGCCGTACTGATGGTGTATCCTTTCATCACATGAATACGGGGAAAGAATTCATCTTTCACCACTGTTTCAATACCGGTTTCCTGCTCTTGATGCGAAACAACACAAGCGACTTCACATGTGTGACAGCCAATGCACTTTTTTGGGTCTGCAATGATGAAACGGTTCATCATACTCTCCTGAATGATACGCGGCGACTTCACATCCGGCACTCCGGTGCAGTCGTCCTCTGGTTAGAATAATCAGAAAATAAGCATGCATCGTGCCAGTCTGACATTTTTTTTAATTTCAGTGAAATCAGCGTATTAATAAATAATGCTGCCGTGCTGTGTGTCATAATGAGAATATTCGTCACACAGTTCGACATTTTTGACGATAATTTTTATCATCAGTATGTGTCATAATATATTAGGTTTTCATCCCGCCGAAAAACAGGGGATTGGATCAAACTTAAATCAGACAACGATATTCTTTTTTTATAGAGTCATTACAATAATGGTTATTACCTCTCTGAGACTTATTTATACCTATAACTATTCAGAGCAGAATTAATTTTAAGAGCAATCCGTCCGGATCAGGAATGAGAAAGACGAAGACGAGCGGAGACGTTGTGGACAACACTGACAAGACCGAACACATACGCCATGAACGTGACCAGTACCGGATATTGGTTGATATCACCAACTCAGTACTTTCCCATCTGGAGATGGACGGCTTGGTTGCTGAGGTCTCCCGCGAGATCCACCGGTTTTTCGGGCTGAGCCAGATAAGTATTGCGTTGTGTGATAATTACAGCTCTGCTGTATATCTTTGTTATTCCAGCTATTACCAGCCACGGAAACCCGCAGAAAAGACATTATATCATCTGGATGAATTGCATCCTGATCTGGCACAGGTTCTGGACAGTAACCAGCCGATGCGCCTGACACTCGACAGCGCCACCGAAGATCCGCTGTATCAGCATGTCTGCGCGCAGGGAATGACAGAAACTCTGCTGCTGCCGCTGGCATTTAACCACAAGCCACTGGGTGTTCTGGTGCTGTCTCATGAAAATAATCATATTTTCACTGACGATAACTGTAATCTTCTCAAGCAGATAGCAGCCCGGTTTGCCATTGCGGTGGATAACGCTGCAGCCTATGAAGAGATCACCCGCCTGAAAGACAGCCTGAAGCATGAAAACCTGTGGCTGAACGAACAGATTCATAATAACGAAAGTTTCAGTGAAATCATTTTTCAGAGTGATGCCATGCGCAACATTCTGGAACAGGTGGATCTGGTTGCCGCCAGCGACAGCACCGTGCTTATCCTCGGCGAAACCGGCACCGGGAAGGAGCTTATCGCCCGCGCTATCCACCGCCTGAGTGACCGCCATCACCGCAGTATGATCAAAATGAACTGCGCGGCCATCCCGTCCGGCCTGCTGGAAAGCGACCTGTTCGGGCATGACAAAGGGGCATTCACCGGTGCGACAACAACCCATATCGGCCGTTTTGAAATGGCGGATAAAAGCACCCTGTTTCTTGATGAAATCGGTGATATGCCGCTGGATCTTCAGCCAAAACTGCTGCGGGTGTTACAGGAGAGGGAAATTGAACGCATCGGCGGTAATAAGGTGATTCCGGTGGATGTACGGCTGATTGCCGCGACCAACCGTAACCTGAAATCCATGACCGATGAGCGCGGATTCCGTGAAGATCTCTACTACCGGCTGAACGTGTTCCCTATCTGGATCCCGCCGCTGCGCGAGCGCCCGGAAGATATCCCGCTGCTGGCGACCTACTTCACACAGAAAATCGCCCGCCGGATGAACCGCAATATCGACTGTATCCCGCGTGATGCACTGAAACAACTGAGCCGCTATCCGTGGCCGGGCAATGTGCGCGAGCTGGAAAATGTGATTGAGCGGGCGGTGATCCTGACTCGCGGAAATACCCTTAATATTCAGTTGCATGAACTGAATATACCCAAGCATTCACGCCTGAAAACCGTGCTGGAGACACCGAGTTCACTGGAAAAACGGATGCAGACTGCCGCTCCGGAGAATGATGACGAAGAGCGCGACCGGATTATTGCTGCCCTGAAAACCACTAATGGTGTGGTCGCCGGTGCCCGGGGTGCCGCAACCCGTCTGGGACTGAAACGGACGACATTATTATCCCGCATGCAGCGGTTAGGTATTTCCGTTCAGGATATATTCGAAGAAGATAATCACTGAGCTGATATTTAAACAGCAGCCTGCTGAAATAAGAATATCTCGCAAATAAAAATATATCGCAAAAACAGAATACCGATTGTAATATGCTCATTTATTTCTCAGGCAATAATATGTGATCAAAATTCAAAAACTGAATCTGCCTGACATCATAATTAAACAAAAAATTAAAATATAAAAAAACCGGCGGTCATTTGAGCGCCGGTTTTTTTCATATTAAGATAAACGGATTAACATCCTTCCGCCGCTTCACGCAGACGGCGCTTAATACCGGTATATTCCTGAACAACATAATGCTCAGCCTGTTTCTGATCCGCAATCGGTTCGACGCGGACAGCACAGTATTTATATTCCGGTGTTTTGGTAATCGGGCTGAGGTTTTCCGCCACCAGCTCGTTACACGCACCAATCCACCACTGATAGGTCATGTAAACCGCCCCTTTGTTCGGACGCTCACTGACATTCGCGCGGGTGATAACTTTACCCTGACGGGATGCCACCCAGACCAGTTCCTGATCTTTAATCCCCAGCGCATTCGCATCTGCGGTATTGATCTGAATATAGCCCGGCTCATCCGCCAGTGCCGCCAGTGCTTTACAGTTACCGGTCATGGAACGGCAGGAGTAGTGCCCCACTTCACGAACGGTAGCCAGCACCATCGGATAGTCATCACTGACCTGATCAATAGGCGGACGCCATTCACAGGTATAGAACTGACCTTTGCCGTTCGGGGTATCAAATATACCGCCGTCGTACAGATATTCAGTTCCCTGATCACTGTCAGCCACATCACGGCACGGCCACTGGATATAGGCCAGATCCGCCATTTTCCCGTAAGTCGCCCCATAGTAGATAGGGCAGAGTTCACGTAACTCATCCCAAATCTCTTTGGTGTTGTTGTAATGCATCGGGAAGCCCATCGCAGTGGACATCAGACTGATAATTTCCCAGTCCGGTTTCACATCGCCGACCGGTTCAACCGCTTTATAGAAGCGCTGGAACCCGCGATCCGCTGAGGTATACACCCCTTCATGTTCCCCCCAGGAGGTGGCAGGGAAAATCACGTCAGCAATCGACGCGGTTTTGGTCATGAAGATATCCTGGACAATCAGCAGCTCCAGTTTATCGAAGGTGCGGCGGATAGTCGCCAGATCCGGTTCAGTCTGAAGCGGATCCTCACCCATCACGTAGTGCGCTTTCAGCACGCCTTCATCGATAAAGTGCGGGACTTCACTCAGCGGAATGCCGTTTTCGTCAGGCATTTTTTCGATGCCCCAGAATTTGGCAAATTTCTCCAGAGCGGCTTTGTCTTCCACATACTGATAGCCCGGCAGTGTGTTCGGTAATGCGCCCATATCACAGGCACCCTGAACGTTGTTCTGGCCACGGACCGGGCCGACACCGACATGCGGTTTACCCAGGTTACCGGTCAGTAACGCCAGGCTGGTCAGTGCGCGGACGGTTTCCACCCCCTGATAGAATTGAGTGACACCCATCCCCCACAGAATGACCGCATTTTCTGCTTTCGCATACATACGGGCCGTTTTGCGGATATCATCCGCTTTCAGGCCAGTAACCGCTTCCGCGGACTCCGGTGTGTACGGCTCAACCAGCTTGCGGTATTCCTCAAACTGTTCGGTATGGCCATCGATAAAGGCTTTATCGTGCAGATTTTCCGCGATAATTACATGCGCCAACGCATTGATAAGCGCAATATTTGAACCGTTTTTCAGTGCTAAATGAATGTCCGCAAGACGCGCTGACTCAATATAGCGCGGGTCACAGACAATAATTTGTGCACCCTTCTCTTTCGCCTTCACAATACGGCGGGCGACAATAGGATGTGAATCCGCGGCATTGTAACCGAAGATAAAAATACATTTGGTATCCTCAATCTCAACGATTGAGTTACTCATTGCGCCGTTACCGACCGAACGCTGCAGACCTGCAACCGAAGGGCCGTGTCAGACACGTGCGCAGCAGTCAATATTGTTACTGCCGACTGCCGCACGAACAAATTTCTGCATCACGAAGTTAGCTTCGTTACCCGGACCACGGGATGAACCGGTGGTCATAATCGCTTTCGGGCCATACTTCTCTTTGATAGCCAACAGGCGGGAACTGGCAAACTCAATCGCCTCGTCCCAGGAGACCGGTTCCAGTTTGCCGCCACGCTGACGGCGGATCATGGGGGTCTTTAAGCGGGGGGTTAAAATCTTAGTGTCATGAATGAAGTCCCAGCCATAATACCCTTTCAGGCAGAGCTCTCCTTCATTGGTGTGACCATTTGCGCCCTCCGCGCCAATGATCTTCCCGTTCTCCACCTTCAGGTTAATTTTACAGCCTGAGGCGCAATACGGGCAGACAGTGATGACTTTTTCCATCAACATTGCTCCTATATCTTCTCTTAGCGGATAAATACCGCCTTATCCCCACCAGTCATGCAGGGTTTATGCCAATTTTAAAACTGAAATAAAATCCCTTTAACCTACTGAATATATTTTGTTTTAATTTTTTTTGTTATCACCATGACAGGCGATGGCACCGGCGGGGTCGTCAAAAATGTCGAACGGTTCAGCCCGGTGTCAGACAACAACACCGGCGCAGCCACGTCCCTTCAGAACAATTTTACAATTGCATGATGAATTATAACTGTGTTAAAGAAGTACAATATGATGGTGATCAATCATCCGCACCGCCGGTTTTTTCCTGTATTTCATAACAGTTTACGAATAATTTCCCGCTGACTGTTGATATCGATTCCCCGGTGCTGTTTTACAATGGCTGTAGCAATGACTTAATTTTTCACGGCTCTTCCTTCCTGATAATGTGCGTGGCTCCGCGTATTATCAAAATAATAAAAGAGAGATAAAAACCTGATATGAAAATTAATGATATTTTAATCGCCCTGCTGGTTGCCGTGATCTGGGGGGTGAACTTCGTAGTGATCAAAGTGGGCGTCACCGGCATTCCGCCGCTGTTTCTCGGAGCGCTGCGTTTTCTGTTTGTGGCACTACCCGCTGTTTTCTTTATTCCCCGCCCGAAAATCGCCCTGAGCCGCCTGGTTATCTATGGTCTGACTATCTGCTTCGGCCAGTTTGCCTTTCTGTTCAGCGCAGTCAAAGCCGGGATGCCGGCAGGGATCGCGTCAGTGGTATTGCAGTCCCAGGTCTTCTTCACCATTGTCCTCGGCGGCCTGATTCTGAAAGAGTCGCTGAAAATCAGTCAGGTGATCGGCATTATTGTCGCCGTTGTTGGTCTGACCGTGCTGGCGAAAGGCGGGGATGCAGGCAGTCTGACCGACATTCCGCTGATGGCGCTGATGATGACGCTGGCCGGGGGCTTCTCCTGGGCCTGCGGTAATATCTGCAACCGTATCATTATGAAAGAGACACCGGACTGTAACGGGATGTCACTGGTGGCCTGGAGTGCGCTGGTGCCGATTATTCCGTTTATCCTGATGTCACTGTGGATGGAAGGCGCGGACGCGATTGTCAGCAGCATTTCTCATATCAGTCTGCTGACCGTGGGCGCGATTATGTATCTCGCTTATCTCTCCACGTTTGTCGGTTATACCTTATGGAGCCGTCTGCTGGGCCGCTACGAAACCTGGCGGGTCACGCCGTTTGCCCTGCTGGTGCCGTTTGCCGGGATTGCCGGCAGCGCGCTGCTGCTGGGGGAAACTATCACTATGACGCAGTTCGCCGGTCTCGGTTTTATTATGGCAGGTCTGATTCTGACGGTATTCGGCAAACGCCTGGTGTCGCTGCTGACACGCCGGCAATCTGCCTGAAGAGAATAACAGCCGGCCTGCCCGGTTTTTACGGGCACACCGGCTGATACAGTTACTGTGCTTTCAGTCTTTCACTCATGATGCGCTGCTGTAACAGTTCATCCGGCTGTGATTTCCACGGGGCATCATAATCACTATCTCCCCGCGGATCATTCTCCGGTGTACTAATTGTATTTCCGGGATCATACGGCTCAGTATAAATATCTTCACCTGATGATTCATAAACCGATTCCATTACGTCTGATTCAGCTTCACTGCCGGATGATCCTGATAATGACGGACGTGGTGAATCCGGTACCGGTGGCGGAGTCTGATACTCTTCAATTTCCTCATACAACGGATCGTCAATTTCGCTGTAAAGCGGCTCAGATAATGACGGACGCGGTGCATCCGGTACCGGTGGTGCAACCGGTTCACGAACAGTGACGCCATCATCAACTGAAGCATAAAGACTTTCGGGGCGTCCGAATCCGGTGGTATGCGCATAAACCGAATCATAGATATTCCCGCCACTGCTCTCATAAACAGTATTTTCAAACTGCGCATCAATACGCGGTAACGGTTGTGCCGGCCGTGAAGACATATCTATGGTCATTTCTCTGCCCGGTTTATCACTGCCCTGCTGTCCGCCGAGATGGCTGCCGAACGCCGAAAGCACATTGGAAAAAGCAGATTTTATTGCATTCCAGGCATTTGATAATATAGATTTTATTCCGGATGAACTGACATACGACGATTGGCTGTTTCCATCTGTTGAACCGTAAATATCATTATTCAGGGTCTGAATCGTCTGATAGCCCTGTATTCCCTGTGCTGGTCCCATAATAACTCCCTTTATGGTGTTTTAAGATTCAGATTTTAACTCTTTATACAGATTTACCAATGTATTGAACTGTTCAGTAGTCTGCACCATTTTTGAAGAACCGGTTTCACGCAACTGCAATACAATTTCCTCCGGCATGTTCTTATTATCCGGTTTCAGGATTTCCATCGCGGCAGCAACAACACCGGTACGGCCAATCCCTGCGCTGCAATGAATAAACGGCTGAGGATTGTAGCCGGAGTCTTGCCCGACCTTCTGCTCAATTTTCTGGTTAATCCCTGAAACCAGTTTTTTCAGCGTTGAAGGATCAATGGTTGTACAATCTTCCCAGTTTTTGACATGGATAACCGATATCGGTGTTGTTTTGCCGTTTGCGGTTATTTCTATCCGGTAATTGCGTAATTCAAGATTTCCGGCCGTTGCAATATGCGCTTTCTGATTAATTCTGCATTGAACCGAAACATCATCATACTGACCATTCTGACGGAAATACGCCGGAAGATGCCTGTTAGCAATATCATTATCGGAAGAAAGCACGACCAACACTCCCGGTTTTTGATCTGCAAGCATACAGAGATGGTCACGAAGTCCTTCGGGTTTAGGGTACTGACTGCGCATCGCCAGATTCAGCCCGTCAACCTTCATTTGGTTTGCAGGCAATGGTTTGCCTTCCGGTGTAAACAACCGGGTTGCTGCGCAAGTATCGATATTACCAAAGCGTTGGTGATTTGTTCTGGCAATAAAATTGCCCATATTAAGCCGGCCTGATGTTTTTATCTCCAATTGCTGAAATAGATTACCTGACCTTTCTGTTTTTATATCCGCCGTAAACGGGGAGAGTTTAGAGAGTCCTCTTCGTTGTATCAGTGACTGATACGTCCCCTCCCCCGGCAACGGCATTCGAACGCGTTCCTGTGATGATGGCGGAACTGGTGCCGGACGGGAGGGGGGCTGCATAAATCCCTGTGTTTTCAGCAGTGAACCTGGCTCAGGAGCGGAAATTTCATACACGGCATTACGATAATGTAAAGCGGGCGCGGTGTAATTCTGACGTAACGGAACATTATCTAAAAGCGTGTAATCCGGCCGCGGTAACGGAGCCGGAGGGCGACTTTGTGGTGCCTGTAACGCCATCGTCCGCCCCCGATGCTGTGTTTTGGGTGGCAAAGGTGGAGGTAACTGCTCTTCCTGCCGGTTATTAACAGGTAAGCGCTGATCAATATGAAACATCAAAATTCCCTTTATGATTAATGAAGCGCCGGCAGGTAATCCGCCGATTTCAATATATATTCAAATAACTCAATGATATGGCTATCTTCCGTTCCCTGAAGTGGCAGACGGCTCCAGATCACCCACTCATTTTTTTCATTAAGTGAGATTACCGGCTGCCCGGAAAGCTGTGTTAACGCATTCAGCTTCAGGACTTTTTGCAGCAATTCATTATTTTTCGTAATGTGTGGTAATTCCCCGATATTTGCCGACAAATACCAGTCTGTCTCATCAATCACGGCCAAAGACAGTGAATAACGGTTATCAATTGTTAACATAAATGTATGCTGATCTGTGGCGGGTTGCGGAGCATCCAGTCCGATATGGCGCAACAGCATCATGGCGGTACGGTGAAAAGATGATAAATCCTGCATCTCTGTTTCCTGATTAATAAAATGACGTTCTCATCATGACAAATAATCCGAATATTACTTTCATATCTGACTCATATAAAAATAAAATACCCAAAGAAAACATAATCACTGAAACTATAAACATTATATTTCTTTTATTAAAGAAATAATTTAATAAGAAAATAGAATAATATCCTTTATATATAAAAGGAAATAAAAAACATGAACCTAATTAACATTACATCAAGACAATCCAAAATAACACCTGAAGAAAAGTGTCTGAATAGAATGTCAAAGCTCCCTTTCATGAATACTTTACTGGAAAGAGTATCCCACATAAAAAATACAAATTCAGAATTTGAAGGAAAGTATATTAACATCAGTACAGATACTGCGAAACTAAGCAGGGATGTGTTATCATTTCAGTATAAAACGGAATTAAGCAGTCTGAAAAGGGGTAATCATTCGATAAACGAAAAAAGTAAACATACTCAAAAAATATTAGATGAAAGAGTAAAAGGATGGTATGCCGGTGAAAAGATAACCACACCTGCCTCTATCATTTATCGGGAAATTGATAAAATATGTGCCGAGAAAAATATCAAAATATCCACAGAAGAAAAAGAGAGAATACTGGATATAGTAAATGAAAAACATATAAAGTTCGATATGTTAGAAAAAAAAGCTTCCGTCATTTCGATGATCAATCCTTTAAAATTAAACAGAGGCCTGAGTGGAAGAATAAACGAAACAGAAATAAAGAAAAATCTGATTAAGGATATGAAGAAAGAAGTACCTGAGCAATTTAAATTTCTGATAGACCAGTTTCATAAAAATGATGCAGAAAAGCAAAGAGAAGAATTACTAACAGCTGAGGAAAGAGTCGTTTTTAATGATATTCCGATAGTGAGGGAGATAGCCGGTAAAATAGTATCAGATGTATATAACAGTCTGATTGAAAATATTTATAATACATTATTTCGGGATACAGAAACAGAACAGCCTTTGGATTTTTATGCGATAAAGATGGAAGCCAGAACGCAGGCGGAACTTATAGCAAAAAATAAAAATACTTCTAAAAATAATGAAATAAGTATTGAAGATACCATCCGGCAGAAATTTGAATCCAGAATAAAAGTAACCTCTTCATCTCCGGATAAGGATATTGAAGATTTATTTGGAATGCTTAACAGAGGAAAAATGTCCGACCAGACCTCTCAGTTCAATCCCGGCGCGAAAGTATCGCATACTACTTCTGTTAAGAATATACCGGACCAGGATACTGACGATTTAATTAGTATGCTGGAAAAAAATCAGAGCATGGGTGATATATCTGATCAGCGTGCTGTATTAAGGAATAAATAAGCCGTAAAAAACCGGCCCGGTCCCGGCTGATACAAATCCGGTTCAGGGGGATATCATCAGAATCCCCCACTGAACAGCAGAGCTTATTCCGCGCACTTATCATCTCCCTGAAACTACAATCACGCTACATTCCGCTAACAGTGATTAACCTAACAATAATGAAATAAATCCGCGTTATCCTCAGGTTACCGCTGGGAACTAAGTCAAATAAGTGTTATTCCTCTCCCGTACAATTGGATAATAACAAACTAAAACTACTCCACTTTACTCATTCGGACAGGTGAAATTTATGAAAGCGTTCAAACAACTTGCCGGCGTACTGCTCGCAATTGTCGGTGCCTTTGCCCTCGGGTATATCGCACTGAACAGAGGCGAACAGATCAATGCGCTCTGGATAGTCGTTGCCGCCGTCTGTATTTATCTGGTGGCATACCGCTATTACGGGCTGTATATCGCCGAAAAAGTGCTGAAAGTCGATGCAACCCGCATGACGCCCGCCTTTAAAAATAACGACGGGCTTGATTATGTTCCGACAGACAAGAAAGTGCTGTTCGGCCATCACTTTGCCGCTATCGCCGGTGCCGGTCCTCTCGTCGGTCCGGTTCTTGCGGCACAGATGGGTTATCTGCCGGGCATGCTCTGGCTGCTGGCCGGTGTGGTATTAGCCGGTGCTGTGCAGGACTTCATGGTGCTGTTCGTCTCCACCCGCCGCAACGGCCGCTCCCTCGGGGAACTGGTCAAAGAGGAAATGGGGAATGTCGCCGGTGTTATCGCACTGATCGCCTGTTTTATGATTATGGTGATTATCCTCGCCGTCCTCGCGATGATCGTGGTGAAAGCCCTGACCCACAGCCCGTGGGGAACATACACTGTCGCCTTTACCATCCCGCTGGCTTTCTTTATGGGGATTTACACCCGCTACATCCGTCCGGGACATGTCGGGGAGGTCTCTGTTATCGGTCTGATTTTCCTGGTGTTCGCCATTATCTCCGGCGGCTGGGTAGCCGAAAGCCCGACCTGGGCGCCGTATTTTGATTATGACGGCGTGCAGCTCACCTGGATGCTGGTCGGTTACGGCTTTGTCGCGGCAGTTCTGCCGGTCTGGTTACTGCTGGCACCGCGTGATTATCTGTCTACGTTCCTGAAAATCGGCACAATCGTCGGTCTGGCGATCGGGATCCTGATCATGCGCCCGATGCTGGAAATGCCGGCACTGACAAAATTTGTCGACGGTACCGGCCCGGTCTGGGCAGGGGATCTGTTCCCGTTCCTGTTTATCACTATTGCCTGTGGTGCAGTCTCCGGTTTCCACGCTCTGATTGCCTCCGGCACCACACCGAAAATGCTGGCTAACGAAAACCAGGCCTGCTTTATCGGCTATGGCGGCATGCTGATGGAATCCTTCGTGGCGATTATGGCACTGGTTGCAGCCTGTGTGATCGACCCGGGTGTTTACTTCGCCATGAACAGCCCGATGGCAATGCTGGCACCGGCCGGCACCACCGATGTGGTTGCCTCTGCCGCCAGTGTGGTCAGCAGCTGGGGCTTCCAGATAACCCCGGAAACCTTAACCAATATCGCCAATGAAGTGGGTGAACAGAGCATTATCTCCCGAGCGGGGGGCGCGCCGACACTTGCCGTCGGTATGGCCTACATTCTGCACGGGGCGCTCGGCGGCCTGATGGATGTCTCCTTCTGGTATCACTTCGCCATTCTGTTTGAAGCTCTGTTTATCCTGACCGCCGTGGATGCCGGTACGCGTTCCGCCCGCTTTATGTTACAGGATTTACTGGGGGTGATTTCCCCGGCACTGAAACGGACAGACTCCCTGCCTGCCAACCTGATTGCCACCGCACTGTGTGTACTGGCGTGGGGTTACTTCCTGCATCAGGGCGTGGTGGATCCGCTCGGTGGTATTAACACCCTGTGGCCGCTGTTCGGTATCGCCAACCAGATGCTGGCCGGTATGGCGCTGATGCTGTGTGCTGTGGTGCTGTTCAAGATGAAACGCCAGGCATACGCCTGGGTGGCACTGGTGCCGATGGCGTGGCTGTTGATCTGTACCATGACCGCCGGCTGGGAAAAAGTATTCAGCGAAGATACCCGCGTCGGTTTCCTGGCGGTAGCTAATAAGTTCCAGGCAATGATTGACAGCGGTAATATCCCGTCGCAGTACAGTGTATCGCAGCTGTCACAGCTGGTATTTAACAACCGTCTTGATGCCGGTCTGACACTGTTCTTTATGGTTGTCGTGGTTGTGCTGGCCCTCTTCTCACTGAAGACGGCTCTGAAGGCTCTGAAATCCGGCAAACCGACTGACAATGAAACACCGTACGAGCCAATGCCGGAAAACTATCTTGATTTAGTGGCAAACAGCAAATCTGCCCACTAAAATCTGATATACTGGTGAAACAAGGATCGGCAGGAAACTGCCGGTCTTCCGTACGCAACAGGCTCAGGGTCATAATTATGTTTGATACTCTCGCAAAAGCAGGACGTTATCTCGGGCAAACCGCCAAAATGATGATTGGCGTGCCGGATTACGATAACTATGTACAGCACATGAAAAACACCCATCCTGATCAGACACCGATGACCTATGAAGAATTTTTCCGTGATCGCCAGGATGCCCGTTACGGCAGTAAAGGCGGCCCTAAATGCTGCTGAGCCGCACAACCGTTCTCATGTAAAAATACCGCAATCAATGCGGTATTTTTTTATTCATCAGCGACAGTTTTTTTCCTGTAACTGCGTCAGCTGACTCAGTCGGGCAGATGCTTTTTCCCGGGCATCCCCTTTTGCAATCCCGTTTCCGATACCAAAATCCCCCAGGAATCCTATGACTGTCTTTCCGTCAAACTCACCGGTTTTTTCAATTTCCTGCTGGATACTGCGGGTTTTGGCAATTTCCGTTTTAATATCATGACAATTCATTAAAGCGGATTCCTCACCGGACACACCGGCAGCCTGCGGATATTGTTTGGTGGCACAGGCCGACAGCAATAAAACAAACGGAATAATAACAGCGGTTTTTTTCATGGCATTTTTACTCTCATAACGAAAACTCAGATCATAAAAAAAAAATGCACAGACCGGATATCAAATACCGGCCTTAAATCCGTGTATTCATAAAAAACCGCCGGATTTCTGCGGCGGTTTCTGTGAGATTAGGGAAAAGGACAGGCTCAGTCCTCTTCCTCACCTTCAAATAACGTAAATCCGCCAAAACCTTCCCAGTCCGGCAGCGCATCATAAATCTGCTGTACCGCACGGGTGACTTTCTCATTAACCGGCATATAAAACCCGACCAGATCCGGCTGGATCCCGAGGAAAATGACGTCCGGGATATCTTCTTTCAGCTGATCGATCAGGAAGTTGAGCGGCAGGTTATGCGTACTCATGATAAACATCTCTGCGATATCATCCGGGTCAATAATACGGATGTCACCGGGATTCAGCCCGATATCCGCCGCATCCACAATCAGCAGACGTTCCGGTTTCAGCGCGCGCACCTGATGTGACACATTTTCCGGTGCACTGCCACCGTTAACGGCAATCCAGCCATCAACCGGGTTCTGCTCCATCAGGTCAAACAGCATCGGCCCTGCAGCATCATCCCCCATCATGCTGTTACCGACCGCCAGCATCAGGTTTTTTGCAGTGGTTTCATTCATGGGCAGCGCTTCACTATCAGGTAAATTGCCGGTTCACGCTCAATTTCCCCCAGCAGGCGGATAAGCGTGGCACTCCATTCGCGGAAGTCCGGATTTTGATCCTTTGTCAGCGGATCCAGAGCCAGCGCCAGCATGTTGGTATGCGTGGAATCGATATTGATTTCGCCGAAAGTGATAAGCCCCTGCAATTTGCGGCGCGCCTCCCCTTCGGGAAGCGCATTCACCCAGGACTGATAACCGCTGAGCGGGCAGGTCAGCTCCGTATTCAGACAATCGATCATGCCAACGTGGTGGCCGATTGCCAGCGAGTAGTACATCACCTGCTGAGCCTCTTCCGGAACATCATCATCACTGTCGACAAATTTCTGTCTCAGCGACCAGAAGATCACTTTTCCGTCAGTGCCTGCATGATCGGGTATCTGTTCAGGCATGAATGCCTCCTTGTTGTAATACGGTCACCAGACGATTCACGATTTCGCGCAAACGCGGATCCTGCTCTTCATCCATCCAGGTCTGCATCGTGCCTTTCACCTGATCCGGTGTGGCATTTTCCAGCAGAGTCAGGAAGCGGTCACTGATTTCGCGCCCCTGATAATAACCGGCCTGGCGGCGCGCCTCACGCTCAATCATCACACGGGTTGCCAGCGGAATGGATGGAAGCAGCAACTGAACGCGCTCATTGTCTTCCTCAGTGTGATCCTGCCCTTTCAGTTTCTGGTTCAGCAAACCCAGCGCCACGGCAAAGCCGTAGATGGTTGCTGCCGGTGTCGGCGGGCAACCCGGGATCCAGACATCAACCGGCACGATGTGCTCACTGCCACCCCAGACACAGTACAGGTCATGGAAAATACCGCCGCCGCAACCGCAGGCACCGTAAGAGATACAGATTTTCGGATCCGGTGCGGATTCATACGCCCTCAGTGCCGGCATCCGCATAGCGCGGGTCACCGCACCGGTAAACAGCAGAATATCCGCGTGACGCGGCGAGGCTACGACTTTGATCCCGAAACGTTCCGCATCAAAGACCGGGGTAATCGCAGAGAAAATCTCAATCTCACAGCCGTTACAGCCGCCGCAGTCCACACGATAGACATACGCTGAACGTTTGATATCTTTCAGCAGCGTGCTTTTCAGTTTCGCCACCTGCTCATCCATCTTCAGCGGTTCGCTGACATGATGGTTCACCGGGATTTCAGGCAAACTCATGATTTTCCTCCCTCAATATGCAGACGGAAGTTCTGACGGTCATTGTTCAGCAGGTTATTTTTCTGCTTACAGGACGGACAGGTTTCATACATCGGCCGCAATGCTTCAATTCCGCTCTCTTCAATACCTGACGCCACCATCAGCGCCATGGCATACTCCACGGATTTTTTCGGCGCGAACGCTTCCCCGCACCGGCGGCAGTGCTGTAAGCGGAATGTCCCTTTCATATAGAGATCCGCTTTATTCATCACCGCCGTTTCAAATTCTTCGGTCAGATGGATAGCCCGGGTCGGACATACTTCCTCGCAGCGCGCACAATAAATGCAGCGGCCGAGGAATAACTGCCAGCGGCGCTCACCGCTTTCAAGGTCAGTTTCCATCGTCAGGGCGTTTGCCGGACACGCTGAAATACAGGCACCGCAGGCGATGCACTGCTCCGGCACATATTCCGGTTTACCGCGGAACCCGTGTGCCACTTCCAGTGGTTTGAACGGATATTTGACCGTTGCTGTCCCCGCATTGCGGAGGGTTTTAAACAGTTTAAACATGGTATTCCCTCCGGCTTATTTCAGCGGTGAATGTTTGCGATCGATGCTGTACTGTTCGATCTCTTTGTATGCCACGGTTTTCGCTTTGCGTTTTTTCACATCCACCAGCGTGACACGATCAGTACAGGAGTAACAAGGGTCAAGACTGCCGATGATCAGCGGCGCATCAGAAACGGTATTGCCCTGCAACATATAACGCAGCACCGGCCAGTTGGCGTAGGTGGCCGCACGGCAGCGCCAGCGGAACAGTTTCTGATTATCACCCAGCATGCTCCAGTGGATATCTTCCCCGCGCGGTGCTTCGGTGTAACCCAGTGCAAATTTGTGCGGCTGATAGGTAAAACCTTCGGTCAGAATCGGACCTTCCGGCATGTTATCCAGCGCATATTCGATCATGGAGAGTGAGTCGAGGGTTTCTTTCACACGCACCATGACACGGGAATAAACATCACAGCCATCCATAGTAAACAATGTTTTCGGCAGATTGCCGTAGTCCGCAAACGGATGATCAAAACGCACGTCGCGTTTAAAGCCGCTGGCACGGATCATCGGGCCGACCGGGCTGTAATCACGGGCCACTTTCGGATCCAGACGGCCGATACCCACGGTACGCTGCTCCATGTTCGGCGTACTCAGCAGCATATCCACCAGCTGAGTGACATCCGCGCGCATCTCACGAACCAGCTGAATGGTTTTCACCCGCTGCTCTTTGAGGAAGTCACGGCGTACACCGCCGATCAGGTTAGTTCCGTATGTTTTACGGGCACCGGTCAGCAACTCGGCCATGGTCATGGATTTTTCACGCACACGGAAGAATTGCATAAAGCCGGTGTCAAAGCCGGTAAAGTGACTGGCCAGCCCGATATTCAGCAGATGGCTGTGCAGACGTTCCACTTCCAGCAGCACGCTGCGGATAGTGTGCGCACGTTGCGGCACATAAATACCCAGCGCATTTTCCACGGAAGTGGTGTACGCCACGCTGTGGGTAAATCCGCAGATACCGCACACGCGGTCAGACAGGAAAGTGACTTCGTTATACCCCATGCGGGTTTCCGCCAGTTTTTCCATACCCCGGTGAACGTAGAACATGCGATAGTCCGCATCGACAATCCGTTCCCCGTCAACAAACAGACGGAAGTGACCCGGTTCATCAGACGTGATATGCAGCGGGCCGATTGGCACAACGCGCGCATCTTTTTTGCTGTCGTTGATAAACTCGTAAGTCTCGGTATCCGTGGCCGGTGCCGGACGCTGGCGGTAATCCATCGTGTCTTTGCGCAGCGGATAGAGATCATCCGGCCAGTCATCCGGCAGCACCAGGCGGCGCTCATCCGGCAGACCCACCGGGCGCAGCCCGTACATGTCACGGATCTCACGTTCGCCCCACACCGCAGCAGGCACGCGCGGTGTGACAGACGGGAATTCCTGAGTGATCGGGCTGACATAGGCCTTCACGGTCACCCAGCATTTCTCACCCTCTTCCATAGAGAGTGCATAATAAACAGCGAACTGTCCGTTCAGCGGACGCTCATCATTCCCCCACAGCACCGGCAGCCAGCCGCCGCAGCCGTAGTACAGAAACTCAACCACTTCCGGCAGCATTTCTGTTTTTATGGTGATAGTCAGTTGGTTGGCAGTCTGCCACTCTTCTTCCAGCACCGCATGGGGAAATTTCTCACGAACCTGTGCCAGATAGCCCGCGCCTTTACGAACGCCCTGAAGGGTATCTGTGTAATTCTGATAGCTCACGTTTTATTTCTCCTGCGATGATGTGGATGTTGTCTCAACACCCCACGGCCAGCGGTAGTCCGGGGTGGTTAATTCTGTACCTGGTAATGCACTGTCCGTCAGGACAATAGTGGCGGCATTTTCGAGCAGACGGCTGACCGGCTGCGGAATGTGGGTGCCCATCACCAGCATCAGTACAATGAGGATGGCCATCGGCAATGTCGTCAGGATCCCTGCCTCGCCGCGTGACACGCAGTCAGGCTGTGCGCCGGACAGGATTTTCGATACCATTCTAACCAACCCGCCGAGGACGATAGTGAGCAGGATCAAAAGCAGCAGTGTCAGCCAGAAATGATCCGCTGCCAGACCGGCAACCACGGTCATAAACTCACTCAGGAACACGTTGAACGGTGGCATGCCGCCGAGCGCCAGCGCGCCGCCCGCAAAGACAACCGCCGTAAACGGCATGGTGCGCAGCATCCCTTTGACCACCGTGATATCACGGGTACCGTACTTCAGTAACACGTTACCGGAACCGCAGAACAGCAGGGTTTTGCCCAGGCTGTGGTTCAGTGTATGCAGCAGTGCGGCCAGCACACCCAGCGGACCGCCGATACCCAGCGCCACGGCGATCAGCCCCATGTTTTCCACACTGGAGTAAGCCAGCAGACGTTTCATATCACGCTGGATCAGGATGAAGAACGCCGCCACAGCCACGGAAAGCAGACCGAAGACCAGCAGCAGTGTCTGTGTGAATTCCCCGCCGATAGCCGAGGTGATAATGATGTAGTAACGCACGATAATCAGCAGTGCGCAGTTCAGCAGAACCGCAGACAGCAGCGCGGAGACCGGGCTAGGTGCTTCACTGTGCGCATCCGGCAGCCAGGCGTGCATCGGGAACAGACCGGTTTTGGTACCGAAGCCAATCAGTACAAACACAAAGGCCAGGTGCATCAGGGTCGGATCCAGCTGTGCAGTATGTTTCAGCACTTCAGTCCAGAAGATAGCCAGTTCCGGATCCGGCATCACACCCGCCGCATTCGCATACACCAGGATGGTGCCGAACAGACCGAATGCCACACCCACACTACAGATGATGATGTATTTCCACGCCGCTTCGAGGGAAGAGCGCTGTCCGTAGATGCCCACCAGGAACGCGGAGCTGAGTGTGGTGGCTTCCACCGCCGCCCACATCAGGATCAGGTTGTTACTGGTGATCACCAGCAGCATGGTGAACAGGAACAGATGGAAAAAACCGTAATAGTTACAGAGTGTTGCCACACTTACTTCACCATCATTCACTTCGTGGTTCATATAGCCGATGGAGTACAGACCGGTCAGGAAACCGACAATCCCGAGGATCGCCAGGAATAACCCGGCCAGACTGTCCAGGTGGATCCAGCGGCCGGCCATCAGCAGATCACCTTCCTCACCGATGGTGTAAACCATCCACAGCGAAAAGACGAGCATCAGTGAGATACCGGTGGTATGCACCAGGGTGACCACACCTTTTGCCCCGCCGCCCGCCAGGCGGCAGACAAATGCCAGCAGTGAAATCACCAGCGGCGTTGCCATTAATAAC
Organism: Morganella morganii; assembly: GCF_019402645.1. Taxonomy (GTDB): domain Bacteria; phylum Pseudomonadota; class Gammaproteobacteria; order Enterobacterales; family Enterobacteriaceae; genus Morganella; species Morganella morganii_D. The sequence continues at coordinate 68,694 of NZ_VKKS01000001.1, read as the reverse complement.
GTTAACAACATGGTTTGACTCATCTCATCACCCCTTCAGCGCGGTCAGTTGATCCACGTTCAGTGTGTTGAGCGTGCGATAGATTTTACGTGCCAGCACCGCCATGATAATCACAGCGAAAATGGCGTCCGTCGCGATACCGATTTCCACCAGCTCCGGCGCTTTATACGCCAGCAGAGCCAGTGTCAGGTGCGATCCGTTTTCCATCAGGCAGTAACCGAATGCCTGTTTGAGGATATTGCGCTGCGTCACAATACAGAGTAAACCCAGCATAAAGTGCCCCAGAGAAACAGCCAGCGCCGGTTTCAGATCCGCCACCATCGGCAGTTTCACCGGTTCGACCACAAACCAGCACAGCACCACAATCACAGCCGCAGCCAGCATCAGCCAGGCCGGGCTTATCACTCCGCCGTTGGCGGTCGGATCAGACAGTTTGCGGAAGGCATAGCCCATAATCAGCGGCACCAGCACCACTTTGGTCGCGAAGGCAGTGATCGCCCACATGCCCAGCTGCGGCGCATCCAGTGTCTGTGACAGAGTGGCGAAAATAGCCACCAGCACCAGTGACTGAAGTGCATAGAACCAGCAGGAAGCCACCGGGCGCTTCGCCCCGATGACCAGCAGCGAGGTAATCATCATCAGCCCCGCGAGATTGTTTACAATAATGGAACCAGTCATACTTTCTCTCCCTTAACCGAGCCAGATGACGGCGATAACACTTGAACAGAACGACATCACTATCAGCAGACCGATAACCCACTGCATTGCTGCCGGAACCGGTGTCCCGTTCGCCACGTCTTCACTTGGTTCACCCGGCACGACTTTGCCGAACCAGTAGAGCAGCCAGGCAAAGCTGGCAACGGATTCGATCAGCACCAGCACCATGATTGGCGCGAAGATCCAGAACTGTTCAGATAACGCGAAACCGGCCGCGAAGATCGGGAATTTACTGAAGAAGCCGTTAAGCGGCGGCACACCGGCAATCGCCAGCGCAGCCACACAGAAACCAACCCCCAGCAGCGGATAGCGTTTTGACAGACCGCGCAGACGCGGCAGCATACGGGTTCCGCAGCTGTAGCTGAGCGCACCGGCCACCAGGAAAAACAGGCTCTTGGCAAACGCGTGGTTAAAGATGTACGCGATACCGCCGTCAAAGGCTTCTTTGGATCCGAAGATGGACAGCGACAGCGCAAGGAAGATATACGCCAGCTGAGTGATGGTTGACCATGCCAGCAGACGTTTCATATCTTTCTGCGGCAGATACATCATGAAACCATACACCAGCGTGATAACGGCCATCACCACGCCGACCCAGCCGATGATTTCCGGCACATGGTCAGAGGACATGATGCTGCGGGCAAAGATGTAAACGCCCACTTTAACCATAGACGCGGCGTGCAGATACGCACTCACCGGTGTCGGTGCTTCCATCGCGTCCGGCAGCCAGGCCTGTAACGGCAGCTGGGCCGATTTACCCCATGCCGCAAACAGGATCCCGCCGAAAACGATCAGGCTTTGTGCCTCATTCAGCTGGTTAATCGCACTCAGGGCAAAGGTGCCGGTACTGATAAACAGAGTCGCCGCCGCCATAAACAGGCCGAGGGAACCAACGTGAGTGATCAGCAGGGCTTTCATCGCAGAACGCTGGGCTTTTTCTGTCTGGTAATAACCAATCAGCGCCCATGAACAGCCACCGGTGATTTCAAAGAACAGTAACTGTCCCAGAATGGTGGATGACAGCACCACACCCGCCATCGCGCCGATAAAAACCAGCAGGAAGGCATAATAGCGGCGGGTCGGCCCGTGGGCGTGCTCACGGTTACCTTCAGTCAGGTAGCCGGTGGAGTACAGACAAATCAGGAAACCGAGGAACACCACCGCGAACGCAATCAGGGTGCTCACGCCGTCAACGGTAAAGCCGAACAGCGCGATATTACCGGCCTGAACCAGTTCCAGTGTGGCGGCGGTTTTACCGCCGCCGAGATACAGCCAGCCCAGTGCTGCCGTACCGAGAGAGGCCAGCAGCGCGACTAAGGTACTCAGCCACGGGGCCATGCGCGTCGGCAGGACACTGACCAGCAACGCCCCGGCAAACGGAATCAGCAGGGTCGCCAGTGCAATATTTTCTAACATGCTTTATCGCTCCTTACAGACCGGTGAGATAGAACACGAATCCAAGCGCAGCCACGCCGAATCCTAACCAGGTCACATGATGCGTCAGCAGAAAACGACCACGGGCCAGACTGTTTTCGACCAGCGATGCCAGAACGAAAATCACCAGCAGTTTTACCAGCATCAGCCCCAGCGCCGGCAGCAGGCTGCCTGCGGTCAGAACAGATGCACTGCCGAACGGGAAGAAAATGGAAAGAAACAGTACTGCCACAACCACCTGTTTCAGACCGATCCCCCACTTCACCAGCGCCAGGCCGGAACCGGAGTACTCGGTCAGCGGCCCTTCCTGCAGTTCCTGCTCGGCTTCCGCGACGTCGAACGGGATTTTGCCCATTTCGATAAAGGTCGCGAAACCACAGGCCAGCATGGCCAGGAACGTGGCGGTCGGTGATACCCAGCCCTGACTCATCACGGCACTGATACTGCCGATATTGGTCGAGCCGGCAATCAGCGCAACCACCAGCAGGCCAAGGAACAAGATCGGCTCCACCAGCACGCCGAGGGTCAGCTCACGGCTGGCACCGATACCGGCAAACGGACTGCCGGTGTCCAGACCGGACAGGGAGAAGAAAAAGCGGAACAGCGCGAAAATATATAAAATGATGATGAGGTCACCAGCCCCGCTGAACAGTGACGTTGTGGTAACCACCGGCAGCGCCATTGCCAACAGCAGCATGCTGCCGAGCAGCACATACGGCATCATCCGGAAAATAAACCCGGAATCACGCGGTGCCACGGACTGGCGTTTCAGTAATTTGGTAATATCACGGTAATCCTGCATAATGCCCGGCCCCTGACGGGAGTGCATTTTTGCGCGGATCTGACGGGAAATGCCGGTAAACAGCGGCGTCAGCAGCAGCAGGAAAATCGCCTGAACCACTGCGAAGAGCCCCGTCATCAATGTAGGTGTATCCTGAATCGACATGGTTTCTCTCCTTACGCCGCAATCACAACAAGCAGAACAACCAGCGCGGCCACGACATACAGACAGTAAAGTCTGAAATCCCCGCCCTGAAGGCACTGAATGCGTTTGGCGAAACGGTTAATACCGCGCACCAGCGGATAAATAATGCGCTCATCCCAGAATGGCTCAACTTTTCCGGCCCCGGCTTTAGTCACCTCTAAGGCGTGAGCCAGGCGGGCTGACGGATCAAGCTGTTTGCGCATGCGGTACAGCGGCGCAAACATTGAGCGCAGTGGCTGGGTAAAACCCCCGGCAGACACGGACATATCGCGTTCCCACGCGTAACCACATGCCCAGGCGTCGCCTTTGCGGCGGAAGCCCATCTGTTTGCCTTTGAAGACCAGATAGATAATGAACGGGATCAGCGGCAGCGCCAGCAGCAGCAGGAATGTCATCGCCGGTGAAATCATGGCCTGGGCGGCAGAATCCGGCACCAGCATCGCGCCCTGTGCAACCGTCACATCCGTCGCCGCTGTCAGTGACATCGCCACTTTCGCCAGCACCGGTGCAATCACACTTGCGCCGACACCCAGCAGCACGCACACCACCGCCAGAATCAGCATCGCCGCGGTCATTGTCCACGGCACTTCGCGGGCATGAGTGGCGGCGTCACTGCGCGCACCGCCGCAGAAGCTGACACCATACACTTTGACGAAACACATCGCCGCCAGTGCACCGGTAATCGCCAGCATCACAATGGCGATAGGACCACTGATTTTCATGATGAATGTACCGTCATGGCTCATTGAGAACAGTGACTGATAGGTGTACCACTCACTGACAAAGCCGTTGAGCGGCGGTAATGCGGAAATGGCCATACAGCCGATTAAGAATGCGGTTGCAGTCAGCGGCATCAGTTTGGCAAGGCCGCCCATTTTTTCCATATCACGGGTATGAATACGGTAAATCACCGCACCGGCACCAAGGAACAGCAGACCTTTAAACACCGCATGGTTGAGCAGGTGATAAATCGCGCCGAGCAGACCAATCGTTGCCAGCACCGGCATATTATTCGCCATACCAACCATTGCCACACCGACCCCCATCAGGATAATCCCGATGTTTTCCACGGTGTGCCACGCCAGCAGACGTTTGATATCGTGTTCCGCCAGCGCATACATAACGCCGAGGACGGAAGAAACCGCGCCGAAACCCAGTACCACGATACCCCACCAACCCTGGGTTGCCCCCAGCAGGTCGATACCGACTTTAATAATCCCGAAGATACCGATTTTCACCATCACACCGGACATCAGTGCGGATGCGTGAGATGGTGCAGCCGGGTGAGCCTGCGGCAGCCAGCTGTGCAGCGGTAACATCCCCGCTTTGGCGCCGAAGCCGAAAAAGCCCAGCAGGAAGACCACAGAGGCCATCGCCGGAGACAGTGAGAGCTGACGGAAGGAATCAAAGTCCAGACTGCCGCTTTCGCGCCACATCAGGAAGAAGGCGATCATAATCAGCACAGAACCGGCGTGGGCAATAAAGAAGTAAAGCAGACCGGCGCGGATGGATTTATCATCCTGATCCGCAATCACCAGGAACCAGGAGGCCAGCGACATCATTTCAAACAAAATGATGAACCAGAAGGCGTTGTCCATCACCACCAGGGCAACCATGGAGGCGATAAACAGGTTCAGGAAGAATCCCATGCTCCACGCGCCGCGTCCCAGATACTCCTGCACATAGTTCAGGGAATACAGGGCGCTGACAGTCACCAGCAGTGAAATCACCATCACCATAAAGGCGGCGAGACTGTCGAGACGAACGACAAAATGAGCGAACGGGAAAGGTCCCTGAGCGAAATACGTCAGTGTTTCACCGCTCATCAGCACCGGAACGGCACTGAATAAACCGAGGATCCCCCCGGCAATCGCTGTGATCCCGGCAACATACACCGCTATTTTTTCCTGCTGTTTAAACAGCAGCGAAATAAAACCACCGGCGGTATACAGGGCAACTGACCATAAGAGTAATTCAAGAGATGTCATTTGCTGCTCTCCTGTCCTGAGACGAAAATGTCAAACTCCGGCGGCATCGCATCAACAGACGCGGTCCGGCGTTTCGCACTTTCGTTTTCCAGTTGCTTCTCTTCAACGAGACGGAGGGCATCGGTCGGGCATACTTTCACACACGCCGGTCCTTCTTCACTGAAATCACACAAATCGCACTTCACCGCGATATTACGGATACCGGCATTCCATGCCAGGAACGGGTTCATGGCCGGCAGACTGTCCGGCACATCCAGCAGCATCTCTTTCGGCACATACTGCTCAAAAAAATCCGGCATATCGACAGGTTTACTGCCTGACGGGGTGATAGCCCCGAACGGACAGACCAGGCCGCACAATTTACAGCCGATGCACAGGCTTTCATTGAGCACGATCATGTCATTTTCATGTGTAATAGCATTCACCGGACACACACGGGCACACGGAGCATCATCACACTGACGACAAAGCACCGGCGCAGTCAGTTCCCCGATTTTCACCACATTCAATCTCGGATGTGTTTGTAATCCTTGCTGTTTATGCGTCACAGAACAGGCCGCCATACAGGTATTACATCCGATACAAAGATGCGGGTCGGCAATAACAAAGCGATTCATTCGCCCCACCCTCCAGAAAAATCAGACGAGTCATATAGTTTGATACCCTTGTTAAGCATTTTTCATGCCATATATAAAAATGCATATTTATCAGTACATTGACGTGATTATCAGGAGAATATGACTGTCAGTTCGACACTAATGACGACAAAAATGTCATGCTGCCGGCTGTCATCAGTTATGATGCCGATGATTAATGAATAAATATTGAACCAAGTAACTGATAGTTTCTCTAACTCTCTTTAGCGATGAAGTGATGTACCCGATGCCTATACGTCCGTTATTGAACACACTAAGAAATGAATTTGTTGTTTCTGCTGTCCTTGCCCTGTTTCTGGGCTTTTTCCTGAATTACACCGTTTATTTTTCCCGCGCTCAGAACCAGTTATTACTGGCCGGTAACCATGGTTTCCTTTATCTGATTGCCGAAATTTTCATCAATATCCTGTTCAGCTTCTTTTTATTCAGACTGATTGCCCAAACCGGGCTGCTGAGTTTTAAAATTCTCAGCAGTTTTATTATTCTGGTCAGTATTGCAGTCAGCTATTACGTGATGTTTTATGACGTGATTATCGGTTACGGTATCTTAGTCTCCACCCTGGCAACCGACAGTGCCGAACTGTCTCAGGAAGTTGTCGGCTGGCATTTTTATCTCTGGTTTTCTCTGCTTTCGGTTCCGGCGCTGTTCCTTATCTGGTCAGCCAAAAAAACACAAATACAGACGACATCACGGCGCCGGATGCTCGCCCTGTTTACCTTTATTTTCATCCCGGTTCTGATTTTCGCTTATTTAAAGCTGGCTGATTTCAATCAGAAAAAAATTGAAATGAACGGCAGTATTGATGTGTCCAGTTATGGTGGTGAGCTGAGTTATTCTTATTTACCGACTAACTGGATTGTTCCGCTGGTACAGTACGCAGTGGTCAAATATGACGATACTTTCAATGAAATTGACTTATTCGACCCGGCCGGCGAGTTTGCCTATACCCCTGCACCACAGAATGACGATGTATATGTGGTCTTCGTGATCGGGGAAACTGCGCGCTGGGATCATATGCAATTACTCGGTTATGAGCGTGAAACAACGCCATTATTATCCGCAGATAAAAATGTCATCGCCTTTAAAGGCCGCTCCTGTGATACATCCACAAAATTATCGCTGCGCTGTATGTTTGTGCGTGAAGGCGGTGTCAAAGATAACGAACAGCGGACGGTGACAGAAAATAATGTCTTTTCTGTGATGAAACAGAACGGGTTTTACTCCGAACTGTTTTCTATGCAAAGTGAAGTCTGGTTCTATAACCGGCTCGACCTGGATAATTATCTGATCCGCGAAATGATCACCGCACAAAACAGAACACCGGGAAAAGCTATCCGTGATGAATTACTGATGAATGAGGTTGATGATATGCTGGCCCGCAGAAAACAGGGGCAGAACCTGATTATTTTACATACCAAAGGCTCGCATCATCTTTATTCAAAACGCTACCCTCCTGAATTCCGGAAATATATGCCGGAATGCACGGGAGAGGGAACCAAATGCAGTACAGAAGAAGAAATTAATGCCTATGATAATTCCATCTTATACACTGATCATTTACTGCATGAGCTGACGGAAAAATTAAAAGATAAAAACGCGATTGTCTTTTATACCTCCGACCACGGTGAGTCCCTGGGGGAAAATAACGGGATGCGGCTGCACGGCACACCACGGCATATTGCCCCGCCGGAGCAGTTCCGCGTGCCGTTTATTGTCTGGATGTCAGATAATTACATCAAAAATAACCAGACTCTGTTTGATAATCTGAAAGAAAACAGCCGGACACGGACATTTTTCCATCATGAATTATTCGATACCATTCTCGGCTGTTCCGGCGTGACGTCAACCGACGGCGGGATCAATAATAAAAATAATCTCTGTTATCGGTGATACAGTAACTCATCCGCCATACAGAGAAAATACCCGGCTGACAACCGGCCTGTATCTGAACGGGCCGGTTAAATCTGTCACCATCACATTATCACCCTGCGGCGCCGTAACACAGTATGAGCAGCAACGATTATGACGACAAATCCGGAGTTACCGCTATGACTATTACTGAACAGAAAAAAACCGCCGCTGAATCCGCGGCGGCTTTGTAATTCATCACGTAATCTTATTTCACGCGGGAAACGTATTCACCTGAACGGGTGTCAACTTTGATTACTTCACCAATCTGCACAAACAGAGGGACTTTAACCACAGCACCGGTGCTCAGGGTCGCTGGTTTACCGCCGGTACCGGCAGTATCACCTTTCAGGCCCGGGTCGGTTTCCACGATTTCCAGCTCAACAAAGTTCGGCGGGGTAACCGCGATAGGACGACCGTCCCACAGGGTAACGATACATTCAGCCTGGTCGATCAGCCATTTGGCATTATCACCGATAGCTTTCTCATCCGCAGCCAGCTGCTCGAACGTTTCGTTGTTCATGAAATGCCAGAACTCACCGTCGTTGTACAGGTAAGTCAGGTTCAGATCCATGACATCAGCGCCTTCCGCAGAGTCTGTTGATTTGAAGGTTTTCTCCAGCAGTTTGTTGGAGATCAGTTTGCGCAGACGCACACGGGCGAATGCCTGACCTTTACCCGGTTTAACAAACTCACTTTCAACAACCACGCAAGGTTCGCCGTCTAACATAATTTTAAGACCTTGGCGAAATTCGTTGGTACTATAAGTAGCCATGGAAATCCTCTAATTTTAAATAAATGGCATAGCCAAAAAAATGGTCGATATTGTAACCCAAAAACCGCCCGTCCGAGAAGTCTGGCTTCATCAACTCACCGATTCTGTCACTAACCCAACAGAACTGCTGGAAATATTAGGTCTTGAACAGGACGAAAACTGGCGTGCCGGTACTGATGCCCGCCGGTTGTTTGCACTGCGTGTCCCCCGTCCTTTTATCGCCAAAATGGAAAAAGGCAATCCGCGCGATCCGTTATTACTTCAGACCATGACCCACAGGGCTGAATTTGACCTGACACCCGGGTTCTCTGACGATCCGCTGGATGAACAACACAGTGTTGTTCCGGGACTACTGCATAAATATCACAACCGGGCATTGCTGTTAGTGAAAGGCGGGTGCGCGGTCAACTGCCGCTACTGTTTCCGCCGTCATTTCCCGTATGAGGACAATAAAGGCACCAGACATAACTGGCAGCAGGCGCTCGATTATATCGCTAACCATCCTGAACTCAATGAAATCATTTTCTCCGGCGGTGACCCGCTGATGGCAAAAGACCATGAGCTGGACTGGCTGCTGACGCAGCTGGAAGCGATTCCCCATATTCAGCGGTTGCGCATCCACAGCCGTCTGCCTGTCGTGATCCCTGAACGCATCACGCCGGGACTGACCGCGCGTTTCCGCAATTCACGGTTACAGATAATTTTAGTCACACACATCAATCACGCGAATGAAATTGACGACGTATTGAAAGAAAAAATGAATCAGTTGCGGGAAAGCCGTGTCACCCTGCTCAATCAGAGTGTCCTGCTGCGTGGTGTGAATGACAATGCAGAGGTGCTGGCTGAACTCAGTAACGCACTGTTTGACGCCGGTATTCTGCCTTACTACCTGCATGTGCTGGATAAAGTACAGGGAGCGGGACATTTTCTGATCAGTGATGATGAAGCACGCCGCATTATGCATGATCTTCTGCCGCGTATTTCCGGGTATCTGGTGCCTCGTCTGACCCGTGAAATCGGCGGTGAACCGAGTAAAACACCGATCGATCTCCGTCTGCGTCAGAGCTGAGTATTACCACCTGAACATGGTCATCTGAAGAAATAGCATTTTACAGACACCTTCAGGCAGGTTAAATTACGCTCATTATGTATTTAAAGGTACACAATTGTGACGGATTTTTTAACCTCAAACCAGGCCGCGTGGGATAAACAGGCGGAGCAGCAACAGGCGTGGTCAACACCTGTCAGTGCAGAGCTGATTGCTGCCGCCAAAAAAGGGGAATGGGATGTGCATCTCACCCCGCGACCGCTGCCGAAAGCATGGCTGGGGGATGTGAAAGGCAAACGTATTCTCTGTCTGGCCTCTGCCGGTGGTCAGCAGGCACCGGTACTGGCTGCTGCCGGTGCAGATGTGACAGTGTTTGATTTTTCAGATAAACAGCTTGGGCACGATCGTCAGGTTGCTCAGCGTGACAGGCTGACACTGCGGGCGGTACAGGGCGATATGCGGGATCTCAGCGCATTTGACGACTGTACTTTTGACTGCGTGTTCCATCCGGTTTCCAACCTGTATATCCCGGATGTGAATCCGGTATGGCGTGAATGCCACCGCGTGCTGAAAACCGGCGGCACACTGCTGGCCAGTTTTTTCAATTCAGTGGTATTTGTCGGCGATCGTGATGCGAAATACCGCGAAGAAGGTATTATCAAACCGGCGTATAAAATGCCGTTTTCTGAACTGATAGCTTTGACACCAGCGCAGCTGGCAGAGAAACAGGCGCGGCAGGAAGCTTTTGTGTTTGGTCATTCCCTGACAGATTTAATCGGCGGACAACTGAAAGCCGGTTTTCATCTGACAGATTTTTATGAGGACTGGCAGCCGAACCCGCGTTTTGTTATCGATAATTATCTGCCGACGTTTATCGCCACTGCGGCAGTGAAGATTGGCTGAGTTTCCGGGGAGTTACGTGTCGGAAACTGTGATTACGGAGCCTGCGCCAGCGACGGGTAAAAACAGAAAGTCGCTGTGAATATGTCCCTATACGCTCAGACTCGCCATCTATGGCTCGCGTGCTTTCTGTTTTCTTTACCTGACGCCCGCGCTTTGCGCATCTGAATAAAAAACCACCGTTGATATCGACGGTGGTTTTTTTTGTATCTGATTCAGATAATTTCGCTAAATCATTCAATCTGCAGCAAGGGCAAAGTGAGAACATCCGGGGAGCATACACCAGTATATGACCCGCGTGGCCGAACGAAGCCAACACCGCTGCAGGTTGAAGGATGACGCGAAATTACGGGCACTTAAAGACCTGGCCGGTAAGCTTGCTATCCACCGGAATCAGGCTGGATACAATGGCTGACTCAGCCGGGCTGCCGAGACCATAAATCACGTTACCGCCCATTGCCGCCGCTTTGTTACGCAGGTCATTTGCCGCACCGCGCATAGAGCTGCTTTCGTTACCGACGCCGGTCATCCAGTTGCTCTGCACACCGGTCACTTCACCTAATTTCTGACATTCTGCCGGTGGCTGCTCTTCGGAAAAGCGGACCTGTGATCCGGCGGAGCTCAGTCCGGTCGTGGTCGTACAGCCTGCCAGTAATAACAGTGCCAGAGCACCGGGTAACATTTTAATCCGCATAGTTTTCCTCATTCACGGTTGGAAAAAATTTATACAGCTAATTTAACCACTTTGTGGCAACGACTTCAAAAACTAATCGCTGAAAATCACCCGCTGATCGCAATCAGCCGCAAATTATGCATAAAAAAACCGGTGTCTGAGTTTCCTCAGTACACCGGCTTATTTTTTCCTCTATCAGCCCGATAAATTATTGATAGTTTTTTTTAATTTCCTGAGCTGCGGCTGAGCCCCGTTTCGCTTCTTTTTCGGCAATTTCAACGGACAAACCGATGTAAGCACGCGGATCTAACATTGCTTTGATTTCTTCATTGCTGAATGCAGCGGTAATGGTATCGTTCTTCGTCAGATTCGTGTAGAAGTCCTCACCATCTGCGGCGGTTTTGATCGCTTCCTCATACAGCAATGAATGCGCTTTATCTTTACCCAGCTTTTCAGCCATTTTCATCATTACATATTCGGTGTTATCCAGCCCTTTGTTTCTCATGACGTTGTGCAGCATTCTCTCTTCATGAGGCACGATAGTTCTGGTGAGCTCTTCCGTTCTTAACAGTACTTCGGTAGTCAGTTCCAGTGCTTCTTCGATCAGCCCGTCGAATAACATATAGGAGCTGCTGTCACCCTCATACGGTCTGACGGCGGAATACATTCCGACACCCGGCAGAGAATACAGTTTCTGAGAGTTTGCGATAATCCCTTTGGCCAGTTTCGGGTTAATTTTGTGCGGCATAGTGCTGCTGCCCACGGTACCTTTTGTAAAACCTTCAGAGACTTCTGCGATTTCTTCCAGCGTGGTGCTGTAAACTTCCTCACCGATTTTATGGCAGATATTCGCCATCAGCGCCAGGTTCGTCATATACTCCAGTTTATGCGTGCTCAGGTTACGGGACGGTACTTCCATCGCATACATACCTGTCAGTTCAGCAACCCGCTTCTGTACTTCCAGACCGATTCCCGGCATGGTGTTAAATGCACCGACCGCGCCCCCCATCATGATAGTGAATACACGCTTTTCACACTCTTTCATGCGCTGGCTGCAATCGATAAAATCGCTGATCCATACCGCCACTTTATAGCCGTAAGTGATAGGAATCGCGTGGCGGCCATGCGTTCTGCCCGGCATCACCATGTGTTTGGTTTTTTCTGCAAGACCCGATAAGTTTTCGAGGATCTCACTTAACAGCAGCATAAATTTATTATGGACTGTCTTCATCATATACAGCTGCGAGCTCTGCTGAATATTCTGCGTGGTAATACCATAATGGATATATTTACCACTCTCTTCAGAGCAGGCGTTCACTAATACTTTTAAGAACGGCACGAAGCCATGACCGATTTTCTGATAAATACGGCTCATCTCTTCGAAGTCAATATTCTCAATAACTGCCTTTTCTTTGATTTCACCGGCAGCAGACCGGGGAATAAACCCCAGTTCCGCCTGCGCCTGAGCTAACACTGATTCAAACATCAGCCAGGTATTATATTTGGCCTCATCCGACAACAGCGCTTTTATACCGCGATCATCGATGGTTTTACTTTTAGAATCATATAAAGCTCTCATCATATATCCTTTTATTTCTTCATTGCTTCATCAACAGCGTTGCGGACAAATTCAACCTTCGGTCCGTAAACAACATGGACGTGGTTTGCCGATGGAAAGAAGAATGCAGTACATCCTGATTCCGACATTAACGCTTTATCAATCTTATTCACTTCCGCGATATCAATACGCATACGGGTAATACAATTATCGACGTTACGGATATTTTGTTTTCCACCCAGGGCTTCGATAAGAATTTCCGCGATTTCGCCATAACGTTTTTCTTTAATTAACGTGTTTTTCAGGTTGCCGGATTCTTCACGGCCCGGGGTTTTAATATCAAACCGGAGAATCGCCCAGCGGAAGATAAAGAAAGTCACCACGGCCAGACCGGTACCGATAAGCACCAGGAATATCCAGTTAGTACGCTCGTACAGCAGACCGAAAATCGTGAAATCGAATATGGTTCCGCGGATATAGCCGATGGCAACACCGGCGAATGACAGCAATACAGCGCCGATACCCACGATGATGGCATAGATTAAATACAGCAGCGGTGCAATAAACACGAAGGTAAATTCGAGCGGTTCCGTGACGTTCCCGAGCATCGCGGTCAGTACCATCGTCACCAGCATGGATTTAACTTCCGCGCGGTTCTCTTTCTTCGATGTTTTATAGATAGCTAATGCGATTGCCGGGAACAGGAACAGTGTCACCAGCATTTGCTGCTGCGCCATAAAGCGCGTCAGGCCCGGCATCATTGCCCAGTACTCAGTTCCGGGGCCCTGCTTGAATAACACTTCGGTTAACGCCGGAACAACACCGACAAAGGTTTGTCCGTCAATCACATAAGTACCACCGGCTTCGGTAAATCTGAACAGCACATTCCACACGTGATGTAAGCCGAACGGAATAAACAGACGCTCACCACCTGCGGTAAAGAACGGGCCGACAGGACTCAGGAAGACAGCGGAAAGCTTCATCAGCCCCTGCACCAGCACTTCCCAGATAAACGGCAGTGTCGCGCCGACCGCGATCATCAGGCCGACCATGATAATAGAAACGGATTTTTTACCGGAGAAGAACGCAAAGGCTGTCGGCAACTCAAGGTTATAGAACTTATCGGTTGCCCACGCGGCAATTAAACCGGTGATAATCCCCCCTGCTGCACTGATATTTAAGGTTTGGATCCCCAGAACCTTAATTTGTCCCGCCTGCCCCATAACCGCCGGATCCGCCAGTTTTCCCGTAAGCACCAGCCAGATATTCATGGTAATAATCAGCGACAAATAACCGACCACGGAGGCAAAGACAGCGATCCCCTTATCACGCTGACTCATCCCGTAGGCAACCCCCATGGCAAAGAGCAGCGGAATATTATCGAAAATCACACCGGCAATAGAGCGGATGCTGACAAGCAATGCGTTAACCGTTTCATTTCCGAGGAAAGGGAACCGGGCAATCATGTAGGTCTGGACTAATGCACCACTAATCCCCAGAATCATACCTATCGGAGCCAGAACCCCGATTGGCAGGAGCAGTGTCCGGCCAAAGCGCTGGATTGACTCTCCGAATTTTCTTTTAGCCATATTGTTTCCTTGCGACGAAGAATATTGACATTATCCGGAATACTAGCACTGCGTTTTTTAAATGAAATGATGGTGCGGTTTTAAATATTATCTCAGGTCTTACATTATGACCCGGGTCATTCCAAGGCGATAATTATTTAAAAATCATGATGATAATGATTTTCCTGTGGATGCATTCGTGGTTTTTTAAACAGATAATTATTTTAAAAACAGCATGAATTATTGAATAAAAAGCATTCAATTCAACTTAAGCTAAATAATGAGTTAATTTATTTACAGCAAACTTTCCAGCTCATTAATTAATAAATCCGCCAGAATAAAAAATCCCGTTCTGGACTTAGAGTCATCCCGTTTTGTGTCGTAACTGTCAGAGAAGCAAAACAGCGTATTATTCGCGTATGTAGTCAGTTCATTGGTATGGAAGGCGGTCATACTGATGATATGGGCATCTTTCAGCTGGACGATTTTCGCCGTTTCGATGATCTTTTTAGTCCCGCCGGAGAGGGAAATAAACATTACCGTGTCATCTTTGCTGACAAGACGGGTAAAAGAATCAGAAAGATTATAATCATTAATAAAAAAGCAGTGCAGTCCGAGCGAAAATAATAAATGCTCAAGGTAGTAACCTACCGCTTTGCTGGTTCCCCGCGCCACCAGGAAAATATTCCGTGAACCGCGCAATGTTTTTGCACAATCCCGGATCTGATCTTCATTAATCAGTGTGAAAGTTTTATGAATATTATTTTCCAGCTGTTTTTTATAGGATACAGACGCTTTTTTCTCTGCTTTATTTTGTGAGAGGATATGATTATTAATCTGAAATTTAAGTTCTTTAAATCCGCTGAAGCCTAATTTCTGGGATAAATTGATAATCACCGTTTTGGAGACAAACGTTTTGGCGACTAATTCATTAATATTTAACCAGGGAATATCGGCAATATTTTCCGTAAGATACTTTAATACTTTTTTCTCACTGACGGTTAAGTTGTCGTAATTCCTCAGAAAATCCAGCATATCCGGCACTCCCCCATTTCATCAGCGATATTCCTCAATAATACCTCATAATTATGATAAGCAGTGGGATATTATGAAACGCACAGGCAGTTAACATACAAAAAAGCCCGTAACCAATTAAGGTTACAGGCTTTTCAGGAAGCAGTAGTATGCAGACTACATGATTACATCATGCCGCCCATACCACCCATGCCGCCCATACCACCGGCGGCACCTAAATCCATTTTGTCGTCTTTAGGCAGATCGGTGATCATCGCTTCAGTGGTGATCATCAGACCCGCGATAGAACCGGCGAACTGCAGAGCAGAACGGGTTACTTTAGTCGGATCCAGGATACCCATTGCGATCATATCGCCGTATTCTTCGGTTGCTGCGTTGTAACCGTAGTTACCTTTGCCGCCTTTCACGTTGTTAACAACAACAGATGGCTCTTCACCGGCGTTTTCAACGATCTGACGCATCGGTGCTTCCATTGCGCGCAGCGCAACACGGATACCCACGTTCTGATCTTCGTTATCACCGGTCAGGGCTGTCAGAGCAGCCGCAACACGGACTAATGCAGTACCGCCGCCGGCAACAACACCTTCTTCAACAGCTGCACGGGTCGCATGCAGTGCATCGTCAACACGGGCGCGTTTTTCTTTCATTTCAACTTCAGTTGCCGCACCGACTTTGATAACAGCAACACCGCCTGCCAGTTTCGCTACGCGCTCCTGCAGTTTTTCACGGTCGTAATCAGAGGTTGAATCTTCGATCTGCTGACGGATCTGACCAACGCGTGAAGCGATAGTTTCTTCTTCACCCACACCATCAATGATAGTGGTGGTATCTTTGTTGATAACGATACGTTTTGCCTGACCCAAATCTTCCAGAGTGGCTTTTTCCAGCTCCATACCGATCTCTTCAGAGATAACAGTACCGTTGGTCAGGGTAGCGATATCCTGCAGCATTGCTTTACGGCGGTCACCGAAGCCCGGCGCTTTCACCGCAGCTACTTTCACGATACCGCGCATGGTGTTAACCACCAGCGTTGCCAGAGCTTCACCTTCAACATCTTCTGCGATAATCATCAGCGGCTTGCTTGCTTTTGCAACGCCTTCCAGAACCGGCAGCAGTTCGCGGATGTTGGAGATTTTTTTGTCAACCAGCAGGATGTACGGATTTTCTAATTCAACAGAACCGGTTTCCGGTTTGTTGATGAAATACGGGGAGAGGTAACCGCGGTCGAACTGCATACCTTCAACAACATCCAGTTCGTCTTCCAGGCCGGTACCTTCTTCAACAGTGATAACACCTTCTTTACCGACTTTATCCATCGCTTCTGCAATCAGTTTACCGACGGTTTCATCGGAGTTTGCAGAGATAGTACCTACCTGCGCGATAGCCGTGGTATCAGAGCACGGTGCAGACAGTTTTTTCAGCTCCTCAACGGCGGCAACAACGGCTTTATCGATTCCGCGTTTCAGATCCATCGGGTTCATACCCGCAGCCACGGCTTTCAGGCCTTCAGTGATGATAGACTGTGCCAGTACGGTTGCAGTGGTGGTACCGTCGCCCGCAGCATCGTTCGCTTTAGAGGCAACTTCTTTTACCATCTGTGCGCCCATGTTCTCGAACTTGTCGTCCAGTTCGATTTCACGTGCAACAGACACACCATCTTTAGTAATAACCGGTGCGCCGAATGATTTGTCTAAAACAACGTTACGGCCTTTCGGGCCTAAAGTCACTTTTACCGCGTCTGCCAGAACGTTGACACCACGGAGCATTTTAACACGGGCGTCGTTACCGAATTTTACGTCTTTAGCTGCCATTATTTCTATTCCTTCGAATGCTTTTATGGTTTAAGAAGATCTGAGTACAATCAGTACGGTGTTATTATGCTTCGACAATCGCGAGGATGTCGCTTTCAGACATAATCAGCACTTCTTCATTATCAATTTTTTCAGCTTTTACGCCGTAACCATCATTGAAAATCACGATATCACCGACTTTGACGTCGAGTGGTTTCATTTCGCCGTTTTCCAGGATGCGACCGTTACCTACTGCCAGCACTTCACCACGGGTCGATTTACCTGCCGCTGTACCGGTCAGGACAATCCCGCCCGCTGATTTCGCTTCAACTTCTTTACGCTTAACAATAACACGGTCGTGCAAAGGACGAATTTTCATTGATAGATCTCCTGTAAAAAAATCCGTATCAAATAACGTGGATTAAAGGTTCAGGCCGGATACTAATACCATTGCCATGTATGAGCAGATGGGGTCAGTTCCGGACCAGTTCAAGGGGGCAGAGACGAAAAAAATACGAAATTTCACTATCTCTGTCCAAACTGTTCAGATATCAGGGTTTATCCTGCGGGTTATCATCGTTACCTGCCGCCGGTGACTGATTGAGCCGCTGTGACGCTGTATCTCTGCGGCGTTCAAATTCCCCTTCATACACATTTCCCTGATTTGCGGAGAACGGGTTTGTCCGCGGCTGATACACACGGATAAACGGCAGAACGCGGGACACCAGCAATTTCTGTACCGGCGGCAGTAACAGCAGCAACCCCAGGAAATCGGTAAAAAAGCCCGGCAGTACCAGCAGGATCCCGGCCAGCACCAGAGAAACGCTTTTGATCATTTCCGCCGCCGGGCTTTCACCCGCCTGAATTTTCTGCTGAATCAGACTCAGATTACGCATTCCCTGATTGCGTACCAGAGACACGCCGAGACAGGATGTCAGCACCACCAGCACCAGTGTCATAAACACACCGATGGCGGATGCCACATGAACAAAAATGACCGCCTCAATATAGATCAGCAGACAAATGAGGATAAGGGGTAACCAACGCATAACGTCTTCCTTATGTGGTGCACTGTGATGTAAAAAACCGCCCCTTTGTCAGCCTTTGTGAACTACTTCTAAGAGACGCGCTGTAAATTCGATTTTTAGTCATAGATGTTCATAATAATGGGGTCATTTCAGACGTTTTCAAGCGCGGCATGCGGCGGAATCGCACATCAGATTTGTGATTTATCGCACATAAGAGTGATAATAGTGCAAACATTTCAGTTAATAAGTGATCTGGCTAAAAGGATTCAACGCAAATACAGAATATCATCACTAAGAATGCAATAAACTAAGTGATACTCACTATTAATATCGGGCAAAATAATATAATTGCTGTCTTTACTATTAGGTAAGACAACCATTCAATTAAAGAAGGTTCTCATGTCAAATAATTTTCGTATCGAAGAAGACCTGCTGGGTAAACGTGAAGTACCGGATGACGTGTACTATGGTGTCCATACACTGCGGGCTATCGAAAATTTCTATATCAGCGACCGTACAATCAATGATGTCCCGGAATTTATCCGTGGCATGGTGATGGTGAAAAAAGCCGCTGCCATGGCGAATAAAGAACTGCACACCATTCCGCGGGCGATTGCGGATACAATTATCAAAGCCTGTGATGAAGTCCTGATCCACGGTAAATGTATGGATCAGTTCCCTGTGGATGTTTTCCAGGGCGGTGCCGGTACGTCGCTGAACATGAACACAAACGAAGTTCTGGCAAATATCGGCCTGGAACTGATGGGCCACAAAAAAGGGGAATATGAATTCCTCAACCCGAATGATCACCTGAACAAAGCCCAGTCCACCAATGACGCTTATCCGACCGGCTTCCGTATCGCAGTCTATAATTCGATTACCCAACTGATTAAATCCGTTGAGTATCTGAAAGGCATATTTGATGCCAAAGCACATGAATTCAAAGACATCCTGAAAATGGGTCGTACCCAGTTACAGGATGCAGTTCCGATGACATTAGGCCAGGAATTCCACGCCTTTGCCATCCTGATGAAAGAAGAGATCAGAAACCTGCATCACACAGCTCAGCTGGTGCTGGAAGTTAATCTCGGTGCCACCGCGATTGGTACCGGGCTGAACACCGCTCCGGGTTATCAGAAACTGGCTGTGGAGAAATTAGCTGAAGTCACCGGTCTGCCATGTGTTCCGGCAGAAGACCTGATTGAAGCCACATCTGACTGCGGCGCTTACGTGATGCTGCACAGCGCACTGAAACGCCTGGCAATGAAGCTCTCCAAAATCTGTAATGACCTGCGTCTGCTCTCCTCCGGTCCGCGTGCGGGTCTGAAAGAGATCAATCTGCCGGAAATGCAGGCGGGCTCTTCTATTATGCCGGCAAAAGTGAATCCGGTTATTCCGGAAGTTGTGAACCAGGCCTGTTTCAAAGTCATCGGTAATGATGTATGTGTTACCATGGCGGCCGAAGCAGGTCAGTTACAGCTGAACGTGATGGAACCGGCTATCGGCCAGGCCATGTTTGAGTCTATTTCTCTGCTGAGCAACGCCTGCCGCAATCTGGGTGAAAAATGCGTTTCCGGCATTACCGCCAACAAAGAGATTTGTGAAGCGTATGTGTTCAACTCTATCGGTATCGTGACATATCTGAACCCGTTCATCGGCCACCATAACGGGGATATCGTCGGTAAGATCTGTGCGGAAACCGGCAAGAGTGTGCGCGAAGTGGTTCTGGAGCGCGGCCTGCTGACAGAAGCTGAGCTGGATGATATTTTCTCAATTGAGAACTTAAAAAATCCGGCCTATAAAGCAAAACGTTTTGATGATTAATATAATAATAAGAAATACATAGAACACAAAAGCACGTCATCGCAAGGTAACGTGCTTTTTTATTACCATACTACAAAAATTTAACATTTTTCTACGGGATTTTACAGGAGCACTTATGCTAGCCATCGAATTTATTATCGTACTGCTGGCCATTTATCTCGGGGCACGCCTCGGAGGGATAGGCATCGGTTTTGCCGGCGGACTGGGGGTTCTCGCCCTCGCAGCCATCGGCGTGAAACCGGGCAGCATCCCGTTCGACGTTATCTCCATTATAATGGCTGTTATCGCTGCAATCTCTGCCATGCAGGTTGCGGGCGGACTGGATTATCTGGTTCAGCAGACTGAAAAACTGCTGCGCCGCAATCCGCGCTACATCACCATCCTCGCCCCGATCGTCACTTATTTTCTGACACTGTTTGCCGGAACCGGTAATATTTCACTGGCTACCCTGCCGGTGATCACTGAGGTCGCCAAAGAACAGGGGATTAAACCTTCCCGCCCGCTTTCCACTGCAGTTGTGGCGGCACAGATTGGGATCACCGCGTCACCGATTTCGGCGGCGGTGGTGTATATGTCATCGGTGATGGAACCGATGGGAGTCAGCTATCTGCATCTGCTGATGATCCTCCTGCCATCTACCTTCATTGCGATCATCCTGATGTCCTTTATTGTGTCCTGGTTGTTTGATGACAAACTCGCCGATGACCCGGTCTTTAAGAAACGCCTTGCCGAAGGTGTGGTTGAACTGAACCGCAGTGAGAAAGCCGCCATCAAACCGGCAGCCAAACTGTCTGTGTTCCTGTTCCTGCTCGGCGTCTTGTCTGTTGTGGTCTTTGCGGTTGTGAACAGTAAGAGTGTCGGGCTGCTGTCTGAGCCGATTATGACAACAACTAACGCCATCCTGATTATCATGCTCAGTGTTGCGACACTTATCACTTTAATTTGTAAGGTAGAAACGGATATCATCCTGAACTCCAGTACCTTTAAAGCCGGGATGAGTGCCTGTATCTGTATCCTGGGTGTAGCGTGGCTGGGTGATACCTTCGTTCAGGCTAACCTGGACTGGATCAAACTGACCGCCGGTGATTTAATCACTCAGCATCCGTGGCTGCTGGCAGTTATCTTCTTCTTCTGTTCTGCCCTGCTCTATTCACAGGCAGCCACCGCCAAAGCCCTGATGCCGATGGCACTGGCGCTGGGCGTCACACCACTGACCGCCATTGCCTCTTTCTCTGCGGTTTCCGGCCTGTTTATCCTGCCGACCTACCCGACGCTGGTCGCGGCGGTTCAGATGGATGACACCGGCACTACCCGCATCGGCAAACTGGTCTTCAACCATCCGTTCTTTATACCCGGCACCATTGGTGTTGCACTGTCGGTCTGCTTCGGCTTTCTTATCGGCAGTGCCGTTCTGTAATTCCCCGCACTGACAAATCCGCCCTCCGGGGCGGATTTTATTTTTCCGCTTCTCTCGCCTTTCATCCGCACTCACGTTATTCTGAACCCTATTGCCTCTATCAGGGAGAACCTGCTGTGCAACGTGAAGACGTCCTCAATCAGGCACTGAGTCTGCTGGAAAACCACGGACTTCTGATGTCTGAAACCACTCTTAACGATAATCTGAACATCGATCCCGAACGCCTGCGGATTTTCTGGCCGACCCGCAATGACCTGCTTTACGACTGCCTGCGTTACCACGGTAATCAGATTGATATCTGGCAGCGCCGCGTTCTGCTGGATGAATCCCTTTCCGGTGAAGAAAAACTGCTTGCCCGTTACACCGCACTGGCAGAACGGGTCAGGGAAAACCGTTTTCCCGGATGTCTGTTTATTGCTGCCAGCAGCGCATTTCCTGATGCGGACCACCCGATCCATCAGTTATCACGACAGCAGAAACAAAGTGCCTTTGCATTCACCACAGAACTGCTCAGAGAGCTGGATATTGACGATTGTGATATGGTGGCACATCAGCTGGAACTGATTCTGGAAGGATGTCTGAGCAAACTGCTGATATCTCGCAGTACAGACGATATTGCCACTGCCCGGCAGCTGGCTGAAGATGTTCTGACCATCGCCCGCTGCCGTAAAAACGGCGCACTCAGCTGATTTATCCACCACGTGCATAAATTGCGCCCGCATTCTGCATAAAAAGAGCACACTCACACTTTTTTTATGGTTTTTTGACAGAAAGCCATTGACGCAAACCACGTAATACGGTTTAATGCGCCCCGTTGCCCGGATAGCTCAGTCGGTAGAGCAGGGGATTGAAAATCCCCGTGTCCTTGGTTCGATTCCGAGTCCGGGCACCACTAATTCATGTTAACGGACCTCTGCGGAGGTCCGTTTTCGTTTGTAACGCCCGCTAAATATCTACTTCTCCGTAGTTCTTCATTCTGCCCAACTTAGCCAAATCCTATCCGCATCAAGTCCCTTGCGCGGGTACAAATTCAGAACAATGGCCTGTAGTTCTTTGATTAAGTCTGGATTACGGTCGAAAGATGCTGCCGAACACCAGATAAGCCATCAGGCGCGAAATTCAGTCCGCGCTGCATCTATTCATAAAGCTGCCCCCACGGAGAAAGGCGATTAATGGTTCAGTGACGGGCTGACTACCCTGATGCCAATGAGGTCAATAGCCAGAAATAATTTATAACACACATCATTTTATGGGCAACCTTCAGGCGAAGTGTGCCAAGTGAATATTTAGTCAACATTAAGTGGAAAAACGCAACCTCTCTGTCTGCCGGCGTTCTGCGTAACACAAAATTTTCAGTATTGGATTTTTATGACACTTTAATTTGAAATTTATTTTTTTTTGGTTCAAAATTTCAATTGTTTTGCTTTTTTTTATCCCAAAAAAGGTTTTTCCCGTAGAAGTGTTTAAAATATTTTAACTTTTTTTACAAAAAATCCAAGTGAATAACCTTTTGCTTAAATTTAAGTTAAAATAGTCTAATGTTTTGACCTTGTAAATATATCCATATTTGGAGTGAGTGCTTTTTTGTGTTTACTCTAAACATGAGTTTATAATCAAAAAAAAACACTAATTGAGACTATAAACCAGCCTTTTTTAAGGATCCCCTTATAGTTATTCGTATTTGTTATGTATAGATTTAGTATCACTATAATAAAGCATGGCTCTATTAACTTTTAAATTATATATCCATAAAAATAAAATAGTGTTATTTGGATAGGTATCCCTATTAAATCATGACATTAAATTGGATTAACGTCATACATTAAAATAACGTAATGAAAGGAAATTAATTATGACAGCAAAATACCCTATAGCTAAAGCTATAGGGGAAAAAATAAAAAAACTCAGGAAAGAAAGAGGATTAACGGGAACCGATTTGGCAATAATATTGAAAATTAGTCAACAACAAATCTCTCGTTATGAGAGAGGAACAAGCAGGATTGATATTGATACACTAATATATATCTCATCACTATTTAAGGTTGATATAAATTATTTTTTTGATGAGTTATCAGAGGCCTGCTCGGCCTATCTTTCTTTTCCTGAAAATCAAAATATAATTTACGAATTTAAAGATAATTAAATTCATCAATAATTATTTATAATAATATCGTGACAAACTCTCTCTTTTAAGGATCCCCTTATAGTTGGGTTTTATTTTTATGTATAAACTTTTCTTTATACCAGCATAAATGTACTTTTATTCATTAAGCTCGTATAAAATTGAAACTATGTTATTTGAAATAAAACATCAGTGACATATTCTTGTTAATCACATTCAGACCAACCAAATAAATAACTATTTATCAAACTTTTTAAGGATTTAAAAATGAAAAAGACGCTTTTAGCATCTTCAATCATCGCTTTAACATTTACTGCTGCATCAACTTCATTTGCTGCCGATATTGGAAGCGGTACTATTGAATTTAATGGTACAGTTAACTCAGGGGCTTGCAGTATTACACCATCATCAATTAATAAAGAAGTTCAGTTAGGTTCTGTTCCTGCTGTTTCTTTAAAAACGGCAGGTGCGCAAGGTCCTAATGTTGATTTTACTCTTGAACTCGCTGACTGTGTATTAGACCCATCTGCAGGCGGTACAGATTACTCTAAAGTGACAGTTAAATTTACAGGTCAAATGGATGCCGCAGGTACTTTATGGGCAAACAATGGTACAGCACAAAATGTTGGTATTTTATTCCAGAATGGTAATGGCACTAATTTAAAAACAGGCGATATTATCACTCAGAATTTAAATGCAGGTTCTAATACGATTAACTTATCCGCTCGTATGCAAGCATTAGGTGTAGCAACAGCAGGCTCAGTGAAATCTACAGTAGCTTACATCTTAGATTACCAATAAATATATATTAGTCATTTTAACCACTATAAATAAATTTTCTATTTGATTATTAATATGCCGATTATGCGTGTGAAATTAACATTTTACAGCATCTTCGGCTGTTTATAAATAGGGAAACAATAAATATATCAATCACAGAATATACCAGCTAATGAAAATGAACAATTTAAAAAAAAACATAGTAGCTAGTTTAATATCCAGCTTATTGTTTTATTCAAACTATGTTAATGCAGACTCAGTTCAATTTAATCAGGATGCTTTGTCTATTTCTGGTGATTCAGATATTGACTTAAGTGCTTTTGAACATGATTCAGTTGCAGAAGGTGCTTACTTTTCAAATGTTTCTGTAAATGGGAAAAGAGTTAATTTTTTTGATAAAATTGATTTCCTGAATAAAGAAGGGAAAACTCAGCCTTGTATTTTACAAAAACTAGTAGAACTTATTGGATTAAAAGAAGAATTTATAAATGAAATTCCTACATGGCAAAATGGCCAGTGTTATGATTTATCATCACAGGATAAAAACATCACATCAAGATTCGATGATGAAAAACAAGAGCTGGCATTATCAATACCACAAGCTTATTTTTTGTATGCTGATGATAATTGGATTCCTCCCATGCAACGTGAGATCGGTATTAATGCATTAGTTTTTGATTACAATATAATCGAAAATTACTTTAAATATAAAAACACTGAAAGTACGAATAACCTGAGTTCATTCGGTTCTTTAGGCGCCAATATTGGCCGATGGAGGCTACGCAGTAATTATCAGTTCCTGAAAGATTTTAACAATAATCAGAATGATAATTTCAAATGGGTACAAACATATCTTTTTACTGATTTACCAAGCTTATCAGCTAAATTTTTTGCCGGAAAGTACTATACAGCCAACCAGTTATTTGATTCTGTTCGCTTCAACGGGATAAGTATTTTCACTGATGAAAACATGTTACCCGCTTCTTTAAGGGGATATGCTCCGAATGTTTCAGGAATGGCAACAAGTAATGCGACAGTCACAGTATCGCAAAATGGACGGATATTAAGTCAGGTTAAAGTCGCACCCGGGCCATTTTTGATTGATAATTTAAGCTCCTCTTTATTGGGTACATTAGATGTTAAAGTAACAGAAGAAGATGGTTCTATCAGGGAGTACCAGGTATCTTCAACAAGTATTCCATTCTTAACGCGACCGGGTATGGTGCAATATAAATTTAATGCAGGTCAACTCGACCCCATGGGATATAAAAATGTTAAAAATGACTTTATTTCAACTGAATTTTCCTGGGGAGTTTTAAATAACTTATCTGCATTTGGCGGGTTATTTGCAACCCCGGATAATGAATATTACTCCTATAGCACAGGTGTTGGGTTAAATATGGAACGTTTAGGTGCAATGTCATTTGATGTTACTCAATCAAGAAATAAGTTGAAAGATATTACGTCGCATACAGGAGAAAGTTATCGAATTAATTATGCTAAACGCTTTTCAAATTTAAGTCGTCTTGATTTAACAGGGTATCAATTTTCTAACGAAGGTTTTATGTCAGTCAATAATTACATTGACACAAAAGAAAACCCATCAGAAAATTATTATCGCCAAAAAAATGTATTTACAACATCCTTTACCCGGCAAATTCCTGACTGGAATGCTGACGTAAGCTTAAGCTATTCAAGAGAAAATTACTGGAAAGAACCTAAAGGTAATAACACCTTAAATTTATCTTTTAATAAAACAATAAGAAATGATTATATTAATAATGCGATTTTATCTTTTTCAATTAGTGAAAGTAGTTATACAAAAGGAAACCGTTCCGGGCAGGCTTATCTTTCTTTAATTCTTCCTTTGGGGGAAGAGCGAGGTTCCAGGTTACAATATTTTTCTTCTTATAACGACCGGGATAAGAGGTATAACAATAATATAAATTACTACACCAGGATGGATGGCAATAATGTCAACATTGGATTGTCTGGTAAAGATTTTTTTGAGAATACGACGATTAATACATCTTTATACCGGGACACACAATATGGTACAGCTCAGTTCACTGGTGCTTATAGTAATGATTATCATACAGCGAGCGGGTCATTAGATGGTTCTTTAACATTAACAAGCCACGGCCCTGTGTTACATCGCAGAGTCTACGAAAATCAGGCAAGAATGGTTATAGATACAGATAAAGCAAAAGATGTATCTATTAATAAAAATGAGTCAATAACCAATCGGTTTGGTTTAGCTGCAATCAGTAATGTACCAACCTATTATAGATCAACTCAGTATGTAGATTTAAATAACATACCGGAAAATGTCAGCATTGATGATAGCGTTGTTGAATCAACACTAACAGATGGTGCGGTTGGATATTCAAAACTAAACACCATTATGGGTGAGAAAGCATTATTAACAATCAGTTTTCCTGATGGAAAAACACCACCATTTGGTGCGTTAGTCTACGATTCTGATGGTGAAAAAGTATTGGGTATGATTGCCGAACAAGGCGAAGTTTATTTGGCAGGCATTCAACCAAATCAGAAATTAATTGTTAAATGGACAGGAAATCAATCCTGCCGGATTATGTTAGATAATGCTAACATTCAGAAAATAACTTGTTATAAATAGCAGAAGATTATGAAAAATTTAAAATTAATAATGAGTGTATTACTTTTAGCAAGCACATACACATATGCATCAATTTCCGTTGACCGTACTCGCGTCATTTATGACGAAGGCAGTAAGGGCGTTAGTGTGGTTGTTGAAAATACGGATAATAAGGACCCATTCTTAGTTCAGTCCTGGGTAGAGAATGAAAAAGGTAAGAAAATCACCGATCCTTTAGTGGCATTACCTTTATTACAACGTATTGAACCTAACCAAAAGAAACAAATCAGGATTAGCACATCAAAAAACAACTTAGATATTCCCGGTGATAAGGAATCATTATTTTATTTTAATGTGCTTGGAATTCCTCCTAAAAGCCAATTGGAAAATGCAGTTGAAATTGTGATTCAGTCTCGTTTTAAGGTGTTTTACCGCCCAAAAGGAATTGCTAAATATGCAGATAATAATTGGCAAAAAGAGCTGAAAATTGAAAAGACCGGAAGCACATTAAAACTGGCAAACCCTACAGCTTATCATGTTGTCGTGATCAATATCAATGATAGCAAAAGTAAGGTTGCTAACTTTGAAGAAGTCATCATTAAACCTAACAGCAATACAAATTACTTATTATCTGATAAACAAAAAAATGCATCTGAAATAGTTGTAACATATATTGATGATTATGGTTCCCCTAAGTTATTAAACTATTCATGCAGCAGTACATCATGTGTACTGAACGAAGATAAAGAATAAGAGGGCTCTATGTTCTATTTAAAAAAAATAGCTTCATTAATTATATTCGGATTTATCTTTTTTAGTTTTAATGTATCAGCAGCGGTATCTAATTGCCGGGTAAATTCTGGCCCAAATTATATACAGCAAGACCTTACATTCGAGATCACTAGTAGTAATAGTACAATAGCGACTGGCACACAATTGGCATCAGCCACATCTTCCTTTATTTTATTTGCATGTGATTTTACAGGAACAGTAGCTGCCCCTAATCATATATATTTTAAAAATATAATGCCTACGGAGATAAAAACACTTTTAATTAATAGTGGTGTAACCGTAACACAAAGAAGTGCCATTGGTGGCGGTATAACTGCGACGATTACAAACCCAAGTGTACCTAATCTTGATTTAGGTTATTGGAACCAACCCGCTACAGGTGTTACGACGAATATCGCGATAAAGTATAACTTTTCTGTTAATAAGGGGAGTAATACTTTAAAACCGTTTGATACAGGTTCTTTTATATTAGGATATCATGAAGATTACCAAGCAAAGAACCTTGGAGTGCCCGTTTATGCTCATATTATCGGTAATTTAACACTACTTTGCCCAACCCCCGCAGTTAATTTATCAGTATCACATGGTGGTAGTATAGAGTTTGATACAGTTTCACCAAAGCAAATGAATGCAGGGGAGTCAATTAGCCGGCCTTTTCATTTAATGATGGCTGTTCCCCCTGATTGTGCAACAGGCTTAAATGTATCTGTTCGTTTTGAGCCAAATAATAATACTATTTTGGGCGGCAAATACCTTGATATGGGAAATGGATTACAAACGATGTTACAAAGTGGCTCAACAGAAATAAATTACAACCAAAACTATGTTATTGGCGAAATTTTACCTCAATCATCAGTAAGCGTCCCTTATACTGCGATCTTAAATAAAGTGCCGGGCAGCTCTATAAGCTCAGGACCATTTTCAAAAACAATCCGGGCTGTTGTTTCTTACTGAATGCGTATTACCGGGAATGGAGATCGGGTAATAATATTTGAATACGATGGCAGCCATAGCGGATACAGGTCTCAGCTATTCCCGTATCCGCTGAGTGACCGCCCGGTAGTGATAAACTATGCGTCCCCCGCCCCGGGGACTGTTTTCAGGGGGAGATCATCTATTGTCACCCTCTTGCAACATCTCAAAAAAAGAATCATTGTTTAATTTATTTTTTATATTATGATGGAAATCATGGGGTTTGCATATAATCAATGAGAATGGCGCCATGACCAACTCCTCTCCAACCGCATTTTCACGAATAACACGTAATTCAGGACGCACGAATAGTATATTAACTGTTACTCTTCCTCTCTTGTTTATTCTCATTGCAACTCTGGTTTGGAGCGCTGAACGAATTGTTCAACAAGAAACGAAGCGATTAGAGGTAGATTTCAGAACACTTATTGGCTATATCCTTGAACAAGAAAAGTTTTTAATTGCATTAAACCAGCAAAACCAAGACTTATCAGAGTTAGTAGAAAGCCGGACTTACTCAATAAATTACCAAACCCCCCCTAAAAAATGGCCGTTACGATTACTGGAGGGTAAAGAATCGATTGTTGCTATGCCATTCACATTAGGTTGCAATGAGAGCTTAGAGTGCTCCCGGGTACCAAGCATCCTATTTTCACTTGGTGCCTATTTAGCTGATTTTTACTCTACATTTTGGGGAGGGTCATATTACCCTGCTGCAGCAGTATTCTTTATTAATGAACATGACCATATTAGCATCAGCGTTCCCTCTGTTGGTTCAGTCATGGGAAATGAATCAATATCCCCCGAGTTATTCCATGCGGTCACAGACAGTATTCGTATCAACCTCCCTTCAATAAAAAAACAGCTTGAAGAGGCACAAAAAAATCATGAGAAAGATACCGTTATTTGGATAAGGCAATCCAATTCAACAAATAATCTTATCGGCGTTATTCCTGCGGGTTTCGACGCACATTTGTGGCAAAATGCACAATTATCACCCCAAAATATTTACACGGCTTCGTTACTAAGCCAAGTCAGAATGAGTGTTTTTGAAAGAATGCTAAACCCGGCACTAACACATCAATTTTGGTTAACTCATAATGAATTTGGTCAGTTATTAGGTGATACAAATATACCCTTTGAGGCTGGTGAAGGACTTTTTTATACAAAAGATGGGCTTGTCCTCAAATTAGACTCTAAAAATGAAAAATGGAGCGGATATTACAGAATTAGTTATGCCGCTTTTTTTGAAGATAATCTGTGGTTACCCATTAGTTTAATCACAGCCCTGTTCTTTAGTTTTTTTTGTGGCTGGGGTTACCACCGTTGGTACCAAAGGAAAATTCTGCAGCCAGCTATTCAGTCCCAGCAAATTATCTTAGATAACGAAGCTTTTAATCAAACACTTATTGCTATAACGCCTATTGGCCTATGTGTTATTGATAGAGAAACTCGGCAGCTGCGTTTCGCGAATGAACTTGCACAATACTGGCTTAAAATCACAGAGCCTTCCCAACCTCAAAACTCCAATGAATATCGGGAACTTCTCAGCCATGTTATTACCCGGCAAAAAAACGTCAAAACAACACAAAAATCAGGAGATCATGTTCTATATATCACGAGTACGGCGACGAATTACCAACAACGCTCTGTAATTTTGTGTGCATTTACCGATATAACGATGCAGGCAGAAACAGAGAAACAGCTCGATAATGCCAAACGGTTAGCTGAAGAGGCCAACCGGGCTAAATCTTCATTTTTAGCAACCATGAGTCATGAAATAAGAACACCACTTTATGGACTTATTGGCACATTAGAATTACTTTCTAATACCTCATTATCTTCTCAGCAAATTAATTTAATTAATCGTATGTCAACAACATCCCAATTATTAATGCAATTAATTGGTGATATTCTCGATATCAGTAAAATCGAAGCTAATCAGGTCAAAATTCAAAATCAACCATTTGATTTTTTAGAATTAATACAACAAATTATTCAATTATATCAAGGATTAGCGCAACAAAAAGAGTTAGTGCTTTTCCCGATTATAGACCCGGATATCCAATCAAATAGAATCGGGGACGTGGCAAGGTTACAACAGATTATTGGAAATCTGCTAAGTAATGCCATTAAATTTACACAAAAAGGTACTATTATTGTTGAACTGGAAACAAGCACTAATGACAATATATTATTGCGCGTTATTGACTCCGGTGTTGGCATCGATCCAGAGCAACAGAAAAAACTGTTTGAACCTTTTTACCAGGCTCATTCAGAACCTCACACATATGGTGGCACAGGCTTAGGCTTATTTATTTGCTCAAACCTGGTTAAGCTGATGGGGGGACAGATAAGCTTGCAAAGCCAACCCGGCAGTGGAAGCTCTTTTCTTATCACACTGCCTCTTAAGCCCGGAAAACAAGATGCTACATGGGCAGATCTGACCAATACCCACATTTGGCTCCAAACCATCAACCCATTACTCACCAGAAATCTTGCTCAATGGCTGAAAAAATGGGGAGCAACCGTTTATTTAACACAAGATAGCTTACCAGAAGATACATCATCAGTTATCGCAGTTGGTATATTAACAGAGCAAGTTTCGCTGCCTGAAAATTGGAAGGGAAGAACATGGTTAGCCTCTGAAAACCATTTCAGATTATCAGAACTAAACCAACAGCTATTTTTATTAAAAAATAATGAGCACTTAACAACCTCATTAATTTATCCGATCCCCCGTATTCAAACACATATCGATCTGTTTTCATTAAAAGTATTAATCGCTGAAGATAACCCGATTAACCAAATCGTTCTTCAGGAACAACTTGAACTACTTGGTTGTGAAGTCTTTACAGCCAGTGATGGTGAGGAGGCCTTGGTTATTTGGGATAATGAAATCGTTGATATTATTCTTACCGATGTCAATATGCCATACCGTAATGGTTATGAACTCGCAAAACAACTTCGCCTTGAAGGTGAAACCTGTCCAATCATCGGTGTAACCGCAAATGGCCTGAAAGAAGAAGAAGAACGTTGTTTACAAGCAGGAATGAATGCCTGGCTTGTCAAGCCAATAGAATTAGAAACTTTAGTACATCTTTTTAGTCGCTTTTTTCCTATCTACCATTCCTCTTTTTCTGAAGATGAGCTAATCACCCTCGTTAATCCACTTAACGGTAAAGAGAGGGGAAATATTATTTTGCAATTTAATATTGATATCCGGGAATTTAACCAAGCTATAAACAGCCGGGATATCAAAATAGTAAAACAACTTTCGCATCGGCTACGCGGAGCATTAATCAGCGTAGAACAGCGAGAGCTTGCCGATAAACTTCTGCAATTTGAGAGATCATTGGATTCAGAAACTGAAAATTCAGACTTAAGCGAATTTGGTCAGGGCATTTGCAATGATTTAATAATCTGGGTCAACAAGCTTAATCAAACAGACGGTGTGTGATACAATAACTGATTAAAGCCTGATTATTATCAACACCCAATTTACGCATTGCTGCATTTTTTTGTAAGCTGATTGTTTTATCGCTTCGGTTTAATAGCTTCGCAATTTCAATAACAGGCCTCCCCTGTACAAATAGTCGCAGCACCTCTAATTCACGAGGTGATAGTGTTTTCACCCGCTCATCAAGGGTTGTGGCATTACGGCTTTTTAATGTTGTAGTTAAATCAGCTACAGGCTGGCGATATTCCCGTCCCTGCCCCGCTAACTTTATTGCTTTAATCAAATCCTGCAAAGGTGCTTCTTTTGAAACAACAGCGCTTACACCGTTGTCATACAACATCTGTATAAGCATGGGGTTAGAAATCATAGTTAATACAACTAAAGCAATCTCCGGATACTTACGATGTAAAAACTGAATATAATTTTGGCCGTCACTTGATAGTGTATTTTTTGGCATCATGTAGTCAGTCACAATAACATCAACGTTATTGTGCTTTAAAAATGTAAATAGCTCTGAGTCCTGGGTAAAAGCCCCTATAACAGATAAATTTGCTGATTGTGATAATGTATCCTTCAATCCTGAGAGAACAATTGGATGATCATCAACTAAAACTAATGATAGCTTCTTCATCGATATTACTCATTATAAGGGTGATTATAATTGAATATAACACCATTTATAGAAAGTCAAATTATGAGTATCATTTCAGATAAATATTTTAAAATTTAAAACTGCCTGTTCAGCTTTTTGTAAATAAAAACAAATAATTAAAATTCTTCAGTGCGTATTACCGTGAATGGAGATCGGCGAGTAACATTGATGGATATTGGCTCGAGTGTCACTTCAGCATACTTCGCAAAACTATCCGGCTGAGGTACGCCTTTATTCGTGACAACAACCGTTATTGGCCTGTCCGCCGGCTCTGCCAGGTGCCGGATGTACATCCGGGCGGGTTTTACGCCCGGCTTAAGCAGCCGTATTCACGACGGTATCATGCTGACCTGAAGCTGACGGGACAGACCTGGCAGTTCAGCCCGGAAGCACCGGATGAACGTTGGGTAGCGGACATAAGTCACCGGCAGAATATAAAAATCAATATTATCAACAGATCAGAGGCGTCCGGATTATCTGTGGCGATTCACCGGCATGAATTTATTCCACTGTTTTTACTGTTTTTACTATTTTTTCTGACCCCGGGTATTAATCGCCATATTTATTTTCATTACCAATAAATACGAAGTAAGTGTTTCACATTATTTTTTTTGGTCTGTATTAGGGTATTTTAAAATATTAATCCATTTATTTTGTTTATTTGAATTGTTTCACTATAATTTTATTGCGAAGGTTTACTTTTTTTATATGAAATCAGTTAGTTGGCCAATACTCATAATCAGGTGAGCAATATTGTGTACCATTGAATATGTGTTAATTTTATTTAAAATACTCGCATTATTGGTTTTGTTAACATTAAACTCTGATACTGAACATTTGTAGTTCAGTTTTCATTAAGTATCCGAAAGCTGCCGGGCAGCTAATCCGGTTTCCTCAAGCCGGTCGTTGTCTGTGTTTGTGAGAAAAGCAGCATTCGGAAATAAAGGTGTCAGAATAAATAGCAAAGAAAATACAGCCGGAGATACACGGATGTTCGGGCGATTATGACCCTGAGTTATGGTGGAGAAACCATAAATTATCACAGGAAGAACTATGATGATGCGGGGTATTTCAAGTAAAGGTAAGCAGATTATATTGTGTCAGCTGAACTGATGTTCCGGGTGTAATATGAATGAGTTTTCCATGTATTATCATTCCCGGATTTTAATAGCCATAAAATTACCTTATGTATATTTAACCATTAACAAAAAATCATGTGACTATTATCTATTCACACACAGAGAAAAATATGAAGAAATTAATTTCAAAACAAACAATACTTGCTTGTTGTATAAGTTTAGCTATTTCCCCTGTATTGGCTGAAACAGGCGTAAATATCACTGCCGGAAATGAATATACCACAACTGAGGGGGGAGTTTATGATCAGGCGGTAGGCCCAAGTGGTATTTTTTATGTTAACGGTGGGATATTAAACATTGAACCTGATGTAACTGTTGATACTACCAGCTCAACAGTTAACTCCACAGGTTATGGTATACTAATCTTAGGTGATGGCAGCAGAGTTAATGGTACAAATGGCTTAACAATTAAAGTTAGTCAGTCACAAACTGGTATTGGATTTAATACAAATTCATCAAATGCGATAATTTCTTTGGGTGATAATGCAACGATTGTTTCTGAGAACTTTTCGGCTATTAGAGTAGCTGGTACAGGTAATACAATGCTTATCGGAGATAATTTAAATCTGGAATCATCTTACGTACCATTATCCATATCAGGGCAAAATACGAATACTATTATAGGTGAAAATTCTGTGTTATCTGCGACAAATGGCAGTTCTATTGTTCTGAATGGACAGAATAATAACCTGAGTATTGGTGATGGCGGGGTTTTTCACGCTACAGGGTATGGACTAAACCTGAGCGGTGCAAATAATAGTGTAAATTTAGGTAGTGTTCAGGTCACAGGAAGTCGTGCAGTATTGATGAGCGGTGAAAATAATACATTAACTGTAGCATCAGGATCAATCCTGAACGGGATTCCTTCAGTGGCAGACCCTGATGGTTCAGTGTTAGCTATTGGGGGAATAAATAACACTATAACAGTTGATAATTCTGTATTAAAAAGCAATGGATCTCAAATAATTCGTTTAAGTGGGTCTGGTGCAAATGTTAAAAATGATGGAAACACCATTAATTTAAATAATCTATCTATTATTAATGACTATGATAATCCGACATTCGAAAATGATGACAGTGTAATTGGTATTCTGACAACCAATAATGAACAGCTTGATAGTGAGTATGAGTTTACATTAAATTTAAATAGCGGAACAATTGAGACCACAAATTCAAATTTAATTAACACTGATATGCAACAACATCAGAATAGCAGTGAGATGAGTACAGCCAAAGCACTCATTAATATTAATGATGTAACCATGAATAATAGCAATGGTCTATATTTAATATTATTCGGAACATCTGATTTATCACAAAACGCTACAGATTTAACATTTAACTTAATACGTACTGATGCATCATCCTTTAGCAAAGGCATTCTCAATAATGACCAGTCTGTATTAAAACTTAATTTAGATTCATCTAAGATATCAGGTGATATAGTCAATAATACCGGTAGTCAGGGAAACATGCAGATTAATGGTAATAATGGTTCTTTTATAACGGGGAATATTTATGCCCTGGATGACAGCGGGAATATAGATACTGAAAATGCTTACACCAGCGTTACACTGGATAATTCGTCATGGATTCATGATAATAATTCCCACATTGTTGATTTAACTAATGGCGGAAATGTTATTTTTAATTCCCCTGACTATGGACATACACTGACTGTTCATGGCAATTACACCGGTAATAATGGCCATATTCTTTTTAATGGTCAACTGGAAGGGGATGATTCTGTTACAGATAAACTCATTATTGCCGGAAATACCAGTGGAACCACCTCTGTAAGTGTTAATAATATTGGCGGTCAGGGCGCTCAAACTATTGATGGTATTGAATTAATTTCGGTTGGTGGTGATTCGGCCGGTAATTTTGAACAACTCGGGCGTATTGTTGCGGGGGCGTATGAGTATTTTCTCAATCGAGGTGAAGGGGAAAATAGTAAAAACTGGTATTTGACTAACCAGCTTGATGAGCCCGATGGTCCGGATGTGGCAATTATTCGTCCTGAAGCAGGGGGTTATATCAATAACCTCTCGATGGCTAATCAGTTATTTAATACCCGCTTGCATGATCGTCTCGGGGAAACACAGTATACCGATATTCTTACCGGTGAGAAGAAAGTAACCAGTATGTGGCTGCGTAATGTGGCGGGACACACAAATGCCAAAAGCGCTGACGGCCAGTTAAAAACCGGCAATATGTGGGGAGGTGATCAATATTGCACTAATTGATAAGGGAGTGTGATTGGCTGGACGCCTTGAGTTTACTGCTTTGGCGGGGAGTTATGCGATTCTGCACTGATGAACATGAATTGATTTATTTTATGTTTTTTTGCATTCTATTCTGCACTCAAGTGATCATCTTTTAGGAGCGTTTAAACGATATTTAAAGGACGATTGAACAGGTATCCAATCATCCCACCTTTTGGTGATCTTCTTCCTGGCTTAAATGACCAGTCTCATCGGTATTTTTCTTCTCTTCAATGCGGCGCAAAATCTCTTGGTCTAGTGATTCATCACCAGCCATAGCCAGTTTGATAGCTTGTTTCAGCGTTGGCCTGATATGTAGGTTATCAATACTACTTTCCAATGAATCTGTTTTAGTGATCTGCAAAATCCCCTCAATGCCTTTCCTATGTATCACTTTGAGTAACTCATTGATTTCATGGTCTGAAAGAGATTCATAGACCATATCCCACGCATTTCTTATAGCTGGACTAGTTTTGTTGTATTTTAATGTATCGATGGGTGACTCTGATTCGGACCGCTCTGAGCCGAATGCCAGCCAGTCAAGGCTGACTTTTTCTGCTTCAGCGATTACCTGTATTGCTTTGAATGAGGGGTCAGTGCCTTTGTTCAAGTAGTTGTTTAAGGTGGAATACGGTAGTCCCCAAGCCGAAGAAACAGCCCTTATACTCCGACCTTTGATTAGAGTTTGAATTCTATCTACTAGTGTTTCTTTAGGTGTGAAGGACAAAGAAACATTGTCACTATTTTTTCTTTCCATTTTCCTTTCTCTCCAATCTATTGATATATAACGAATTACCTAAATTAGGACTCGACTTGTTTTTAATTAAGAAAAGAAAGGCGTTTTCTTTCTTTACATAGTCCTAATTTGGATCAATACTGTATCTGCACGGATAACCCACGCGGATTATCCGCAGGGGTAATTTTTAAGGGTAAACGAAATATGGATAGAAATGAAGTAAGTCATGCTGACTGGCATCGTATCGATATTGTTGCTGCTCTTCACAAAGAAGGCGTCACGATGCGTGACCTGTCAACGCAGGCTGGTTTAAAACCAGACACGTTAAAGAATGCACTGGCGCGTTCTTATCCAAAAGGTGAGCGCATTATCGCTGATGCGCTTGGCATTCAGCCTCAGGAAATATGGCCAAGCCGTTACCTGAGCAGAGTATTAGGGTGATCGGTATGTTCCTGACTGCTAATGAACTGGTTGGAATCCCGGGATTACCGGGCACGGTTCAGGGGATACGAAATCGTCTGAATAAGTTGTCAGGCGATCACCCTGAATTAATTCGTAAGCGTACCGGCACAAAAGCCTTTGAGTATCACATCGATTGCTTACCGGAAGCCGCTCAGGACGCGGTGAAACAGCGTCATTTTAATGCGGTGCTGGAGCAGAAAAAGACAGAAAAACCGCTGGAAAATCCCGTTGCTGTTACTGCGGTAAAGCCCGGCGAAGAACTTGCTCTGATGCGTCAGTGCCCGGCCCTGCTGGAGCGGGAGGTTTCCGGACTGACAGAAGAACAGAAAGCAGTTGCTGATGCACGGGCAGCTCTGGCTATGGAAGTGCTGTCACTGGTTGCGGCCGGTGATACCCGTACCGGTGCGGTGACCCGGATTTCAGAACAGTCACGCAGTGGTGTGCTGCCGGAGCATCTGCAGCGTTCCGCAGACAATGCTAATGCACGCAAGGGGAAATCACGCCGGGGTGTAAGTCCGCGTTCTCTGCAGGAATGGGTATCGCTTTATCAGAGCACCAATTCCGGGGAAGAGCGTCTGGCATTGCTGGCTCCCGGTCATCACAAAGAAACCCGACCGGAACAGGTGGCATGGTTTCCGGGGTTTCTGGCGCATTACCGCAATGTGAACGGGCCGTCACTGATTGCCGCTTACCGTTCATTCTCAGATGAATGGGATGAACAGTATGCCGATCAGCCTGCCATGATGAGTGCGAAACCCTCTTATGATGCGGTGCGCCGCCTGATGGTGAAACTACCGAAACGTGAGCGTGCAAAAGGCCGTGTAACCGGTTCGGAAACGCGGGCACTGGAAACCTATCAGAAGCGTGACTGGTCACAGATGCCGGTAAACGGATGTTGGGTCAGTGACGGTAAATCTATGAACCTGAAGGTGGCACACCCTATTCACGGCCGTCCGTTCACCCCGGAACTGACAATGGTGATAGATGGCCGTACCCGCTTTGTTGTGGGCTGGAGTCTGGATTTGGCGGAAAACGTCATTGCTGTTGCATCCGCTTACCGGCACGCCATGCAACATCACGGTAAGCCATTATTTGTGTATTCGGATAATGGTGGTGGTGAAAAGAACAAAACGCTGGATGCGGAAATTACCGGTATTTTTCCGCGTCTCGGTATCCGGCATATGACCGGTATTCCGGGGAACCCGCAGGCACGCGGGATTATCGAACGGCTTAACGGAGTGATCCCTCTGCGTATCGCTCAGGGGTTCGCAACCTTTAACGGCCGTGGAGCAGACCGTGAACATGCGCGGATAACCAGCCGCCGCATTAATTCAGCAGTCAATGCACTGGAGAATAACAAGGAACTTAACCCGGTGCAGAAAAGCGCACTGGCAAAACTGCCGTCATGGGCGCAACTGCTGGATGCCATCGAAGATGAGATCCACAAATACAATTATACCCATGAACACAGTGAGTTACCGAAGCAGAACGGCCGTCATATGACACCTGCAGCATACCGCCAGGCCGTTCTGGCCGCAGAAGGTGATGAGATTGAGTACCTGACCGAGATTGAACTGCGGGAAATGTTCATGCCGGAAGTTAAGCGCGTGGCTCAGCGTGGCTGGATTGAGTTCAACAACAACCAGTATTTTGCGGAGGATTTAATCCTGGTCGATGGTGAGGAAGTCCGCGTGGCGTATGACATTCATGATGCCGGTGAAGTCATTATCCGTAAGCAGGACGGATCATACGTCTGCAAAGCGGTATGGAACGGTAACAAAGTTGCCGCCGTACCGACAACACAGATGGACAAAGCGGTTGAAGATCGCCGCAAACGTCGTATGTCACTGGTTGAAAGTAAAATGCGCGAAATTGAGGCAGAAGCCCGTCCGGTACTCACCGGAAAAACCGTACCTGATTTCGGCAGTTATATCAGTGAACCGGTGGCCGTTCCGGCAGGAGGCAAACCGACAACATTCTTACAGGTTGAGTATGAACACCTGAATGCCAGACAGGCCGGAAACCAATAACAGGAGAATATGATTATGTCATTAGTGACTGAATTATCTGAATTACTCGCAGCAAAAGGCTGGTCTCAGGCTCAGGCATCACGTGGTGTCGGTGTCAGTACTGCGGTGATTAACCAGTATCTGCAGGGCAAATACAACGGTGATGTGAAAGGTGTTGAGGAAAAAGTCCGCCAGTTTATTCAGCGTGAGCATGACCGCGCCAAAGCCCGCAACATCAAGCCTGTCTATGTTGCGACATACATGGCTAAAAAAGGTATGGAAGTTATCAAAATGGCGCATCTGGATGGGGATATCAACGTGATCTACGGTGATGCCGGTATGGGTAAGACCATGATTATGCGCCGGTACACCACTGAAAACCTGAGTGCTGTTCTGATTGAGGCAGACCCGGGATATACCGCCCGCGTGGTACTTGAAGAACTGTGCAATAAACTCGGACTGGCTAAGCGCGGAAACATGCACGAACTGAGTGAGGCGATCATCCAGGCACTGCGTGACTCAGGGAAAGTCATTCTGGTCGATGAGGCTGAAAACCTGCCTTATCGTGCCCTTGAGACGTTACGCCGCATTCATGATAAGTCCGGTGTCGGTATCGTTCTGGCGGGTATGCCGCGTCTTATCCTGAACCTGAAAGGTAAGCGCGGGGAGTATAAGCAGCTGTACAGCCGTGTCGGCTTTGCCCTGCGTATGGGGGATGCGTTACCGGAAGAGGATATCCGTCAAATCATCACTGAACTGCTGCCGGAAATTGATAATGAAGCAGTTTTCTCTGAGTTGTTCAAAGTATGCAAAGGTAATGCCCGGCGGCTGTTTAAGTTATTGCGTGGTGTCTCACGCGGCAGTCAGATTAACCAGCGTCCTGTTGATGTGGCGATGGTGACCGGGTTCTCTGAAATGCTGATTAATTAGTGAGGCTGATAATGAATATCAAAATTACCCCCGATAATCAGGGTGTTTTAAAAATCTTATTTCAGGTTGAGTCTGTTGTGAAAAACCTGATGGAGCGCGGTGTCACGGTGCTGGGCGTTTCAACCGGGAATGATAAACCCCGTATCAAAATAGCGCGTCATGCATACTGTGATCAGCTTATCCGTTCCGGTAAAGCCTGTTATCTGCAGTTCGGTAACAGTCGTCACGGTTACTACAAACAAGGCAGCTTTACTCAGGATGGCTGCCGTGTGTTCTGGTCTGAGTCCATTTATTAATAGTGAGGATGTAGCGATGAAAACAACTGAAACACTGAAAGAAAAGTATATCCGGTGGGTTAACGGGTTAAAGGCAAAGAAAGTGGTACTGGTTACTTTTCCGTGTCCGCACTGTGGTGGGGAGATTGAAACATTACCGGCATCAGGTCGTGAGGTGTGGGAGTCGCTGACATCCTGCCCTTTTTGTGAGTCAGTTTTTATGAAACTGGTTTCAGGAAAGCGGGTTATAACCGGCAGATTTTTCGCTGAAACTGACATGGCAACAGGAGAAACAACATTATGAGTATGAGGATTGTTATTACCATCACAGAAGCTGAACCGGGAAACATGGTTGCCGGTGTATCGACAGAACGTCATAACGCCGGTGTCTCAGACAATGAACGGCTTATTACCGGAAAGATCCGAGATAAAGTCAATGAATACATTGCAAATGAATTTAAAGCAACAGCGGACACATTCAACCCACATAAGGAGAATTCCCATGTCCACTAATCCAAAGCAGTTTACTCAGTATGAAGTCCCGGTCGGTTACTGGCGTGATGCCAAACGTACGTTAACCCCGGTTGATTTACTCAAAGAGATCGATATCCAGCGTGATGCGCTGGTCGGTGACCTGGTCGTTCAGGCCATTCAGGCGCGTGAATTTCTGCGTCAGCTTAAACTTGCGGCGTTCGGCGATATTCAGGCGTTTAAAGAACTGTCTGCAGAGCAGTATGACGTCAGCCTCGGAGGTAAAAAAGGCAATGTTACTCTGTATTGTTATGATGGACGTTACAAAATTCAGCTGGCCGTTCAGGACAGAATCGCCTTTGATGAGCGTTTACAGGCAGCCAAAGCCCTGATTGATGAGTGTTTAAAGGACTGGGTTAAAGGTGCAAGACCGGAGATCCACTCCATCATTGATCAGGCATTTGCAGTGGATAAAGAAGGTAACATCAATACCGGTGCTGTCCTTTCTCTGCGCCGTCTGAATATCGAAGATACCCGCTGGGTTAAAGCGATGGAAGCTATCGGAGAGGCCGTGCAGGTTATCGGCAGCCGTCAGTATGTCCGTTTTTATGAACGTGTCGGCGACAGTGATCAGTATATGCCGATTACTCTTGATATCGCGGGGGTGTGATATGTCATTTAAGCACTATGCAACAACAGCGGCCACCGCAGAACGCGACGGCCATTATAAAGAAGCCGGACGTAACCGGACAGATGCGGCCGGACTGGCAAAAAAGCATGAGAACCGGCAGTGGGCTGAATACCGTGCTGAGTTTTGTGCCAAAGCAGCAGGAGGCCGTTATGTCCCGGTTGTCTGCGAAGCAGTTTAATGACCGCTACCCGGTGGGGTCTTATTTTATCTATCAGCCGAACCGTATTTTACGCGGCGGGCCGCCAGCCAGAACGTTAAGCCGGGCCAAAGATGAAGATAACCGGACTATTGTGGAAATCGATATTGAGCCTTATTACACCGATATTGATTCATTAAACTGCTGAATAACGTAACTCACTAAAAAACAATCACTTTTAAATTCAGGCGTAAACCCGTCAGGTCACCCTTACGCCTGAATCCAGATAACGAGGTATTTATGAACACCGATAACATCGATTTGGCGTTATTAAAACAGGAAATTACTGACTGGCACGATGTTGCAACAGAGGATTGCAACCTGCTGATAGAGCATGCAGACAAGCCGATTAATATTCCGGAAATAGGCCGGACAATACAGTTTGAAACCAAAGCAGAACAGCGGGCTTTCAGAATGGGGGTAGTTATTGCTCAGTCGCAATTTTCAGCATTGCCGTTTGATACCGGGTCTGATGATGAGGGAGCCGAAAATGAGTAACAATTCAATTGACGCAATGAAGCAGCCTGAATTTGTGTTTACGGCTCAGCCGGTTTGTTTCGTACGTGAAGTCACTCCGTTAACACCTCAGATTGATATTTCCCGCGTCCGGACAGATGAGTTCTGTATGCCGGTATATGCAGCCAT
The DNA here is from genome assembly GCF_019402645.1 of Morganella morganii. GTDB lineage: Bacteria > Pseudomonadota > Gammaproteobacteria > Enterobacterales > Enterobacteriaceae > Morganella > Morganella morganii_D. The sequence continues at coordinate 26,173 of NZ_VKKS01000001.1, read as the reverse complement.
CAGTGATGATGATATCCGGCTGAAGGATGAATACATCGCGGAGTTGCAGGCTCAGGGCGTGGATAAGCTGGCTGACTCTATTCAGGATATCTACGATGCCCTGATGAAATACCATTGTAACAACGACATTCTCATAACTCTGCGTGGTGAAATCAGCCGCTGCCGGTTATTTGCTGAAAAATTGCGATCCCCTTCCGTTCAGTTCTGCGATTGTGACAACTGCACCTGCACTACCAGCACTAATGCTTTGTGTGAATCGGTCATGACCGGGCATACAAACCTGTGTGATAACTGCCGAAACAAGCTGAACGATGGCGGTCTGCGTCAGGAAGAATCATCATGAGCAGGATTAACCAGATTCGCCTGGTTGCCTCTGTCTGCAGGGAAATCGCCGGACAGTGTCCCGGGATCAAGATCAGCCAGAAACAGCTGGCTGCCGTCACCGCTGCTGCTGATTCTATCTGTGCGGCCTTTAATGAACCGGATATGTGTGACAGCTGCAGTGACAAATTGCGCGGGGGCTGCCAGCCGACATGCAATCAGTATCAGGGGAGTAACGGCCATGATTAGCATTCTGTGTTTTGTTGCCGGTGTTATCACCGGCTTTGCCGGAGCCGCATGGTATCAGCGGCACAGTGCTGCGGAAGACCGCCAGCGTCCTGAAAACCAGAAATACGACTGATACGGGAGCAGTGTTATGTCAATCACAAAAGAACAGTGGGCCGGGATTGAGGAGTCATTAAAGTCCCATTACGTGGTCATTAAGTTTCAGTATCAGGGTACTGAGATTACGGTAAACCGCGTCAGTTCCGGGGAAGGCCGGACAGAGCTGGCGGTCTGGATTAACGGAAAAATTGGTGGTGCGTGGGGAATTCCGGGCAACGAAAACTTTAACCCGCTGTGTGAGATATTCTGGCACAAGCATACCAAATCCCTTTACACAGCCAAGCAAATTAAGGCCCTGGAGAATGCGTACGGGAAGCGTGCAGCTAAACGTGAAATACCGAATTTGCATAAAAAAACCACGTATTACATGCCGTATTTCAGCAAAGCGTCGGTACTGGTTCGCCAGTTCCGTCGCATCGAGGGGCTGACCGTTGAACCTCCGAAAGAATGGGTAACACTCCGTGGCTGATAAATCACTGAAACCCTGCCCGCTGTGCGGATGCAGGGATATCACAATACACTGCCCCAGCAGTCACGGGCTGACCCTTTACGGGGTTGCCTGTGACGGATGCGGATTAAGAATCAAGCGCTTTGATAAATTGGAAGCGGTTGCCGCCTGGAATCGGAGGGTATCTGTACCGGGATCATCTGGTGACAGACACACAGAGGATAAAAACTATGTTAACGCCTAATGCTAAAAAATTGGTCGGTATTATCAAAGCCGCCCAGCAGTATCTGAAAATGGATGATGAGACTTACCGTAGTGTTCTGGTTCGTCTGACAGGTAAAGACTCTGCCACCAAACTGACGCTGGATGAACTGGGGGCTGTCCGTGATTATTTCCATACGCAGGGTTATCCCCGCCGCAGCCCGAAGAAATACGGACGTAAGCCGAATGTTCCGGTGTCAAAAAAATCAGTTCTGAACAAGATTGAAGCACTGCTTGCCGATGCGGGGCGTCCGTGGGAATACGCGGAATCGCTGGCAAAACGTATGTTTAACCGTCAGAAAATCGACTGGCTCGATCATGATGAACTGGTAAAGCTGATGCAGGCACTGGCGGTTGATCAGAAACGGCGGAGAGCAAAAGCATGACAGACCTGGAAAAAGTTGAACATCTGTTGCCGGATACACTGCGTCAGATTGCTGCCTTAATCGGCTACCCGGCAACATTGAAACTGATTGATGCGTTCGGCGGCACGACGTTCACTTTTGTGAAAGGTCTTCATCCGGCCGGACTGAAACGGCTTGAGCAGTTATCGTGCATCGTCGGCAGGGATGCCGCCGATGTGCTCAATGCGCATTTCGCCGGGACAGAGGTGTATATCCCCAATGCAGCAGCGGCAATGCGTGAGGTGCGGAATCAGCGGTTTATGAGTGATATCCGTGCATTATCTGAACAGGGGTTATCCACGGTGAAAGCGGTGGCAAAACTGTGCCCTGAGTACGGTTTCAGTGATCGGCATGCGTGGGACTTGTTATCCCGCTATAAAGAATCTGGTATCCTTGACTCAGAACAACAGAATTTATTTTGAGGTTAACCATGAAAAAATATTTATTAGGGATTGTGCTGGCACTTACCGCAGCGGGAGCGATGGCGGTTGATGGGTACAAAGGTGTGAAGTTTGGTTCATCTTTTGAAAATCTGCAGTCGGCGGGACTTTGTGATTTTAAGAAGGCAAACAGTCAGCCTAATGGACAAAACGTTGTTGTATACAATTGTCTGGATTTTAAATTTTCTGGGAAAGATACCATTGCTGCTGCCTCATTTTTAGATGGTAAATTTGGTAAGCTAGTGATAATGGTGAATTCACCAGCAGAACCAGTAATTGACGCTCTGGCTAAAAAATATGGTGGTGTATCTTCGTCTTCAACAATGGAAGAGATACAAAATGCACCAATAACCGGGAAACCTGTATATGTCCGGTTTGATCACGATACTGTAGTTTTTAAGATGGAGATGGCTGGTAAAATAAATATAAAACACCTGATCTATACCTCTCCTGAGTTTGATAAGAAAATGAACGAAACTCAAGCAAGCAACATATCTGATGACATCTAACCACTGAACCCCTTCAACACGTCATCATTTCATAAACCTGAAATACTGAACACCTTCCGCATCGGAAGGTGTTTTTATTTCGGGGGTTATATGACACAGGGTTTCCATCATCATGATCTGGAAAACGTTAGCGCTCTGCTGCCGCAGTCAGTAAAAGACCTGGCTGATACTGTCGGATATCCGTTAACCACAAAACTTATCAGTCATTTCGGCGGGGCAACACTGTCCGCCAAAATGGGGCTGGCAAAAGACCGGAGCGGCGGTGTTTACCGGCTTCTTCAGAAGGTGTTTTCAGAAAGCGAATGCCGTCTGCTGATGCGGTATTTCGGTGATACCGCCTTTTATATCCCCCGTTGTGATAAAGCGTTCCGTACTCTGCGTAACCAGCGGTTCCTGACTGAATATGATGAGCTCTGTCAGGACGGGTATTCCGGGCGTCAGGCGATGGCTCAGCTTTGCCCTAAGTATGGCTTCAGTGACCGCATCGGGTGGGACTTGATTGCTGCCCGTACCGGACAGCCTGGCGCTGTTCAGCCGGGTTTATTTGGTTGATATTTTCCCTTTTTATATGACACACTGATCACCCTTACGGGGTTTGCCGGGATGTGCTGAACCCTCTCAACTGCTCCGTATACCTCCTCCTTCCTATACTGAAATCCCTTAAAAATTACATTGTTAATTATTCAGTAAGGACATTGCTATGCCTGACACTATCACGCTTACCCTTGAACAGATCCGCGCTCTGGCCGACTTCGCCGCACAGGAAGGTCAGCCGTCCTACACCATCACCACCGGTATTATTCCGGCTTTTGACGACCAGCCTGAATATCAGGGGCTGATAGCGTTCTCCGGTTCAGAAGAACACGGTGTGCTGCAGCTGGGTTAACCGGTCATCCTTATGCGGAGGCAATGATGAGTACCGCCCCTGTTTATTTCGGACAAAAACAACAAGGTAGTCACATGGGTGATTTTTTCAGTGACATTTATGAACGGGTCTCCTACTGGCTTGCCGGTATCGGTTTTGTTCTCAGTGGTCTGTCACTGTACGCATGGGGATTTTTAATCGGCGTCTTTATCAGTTCGCTGCTCGGTATCCTGACTTACCGCATGAACAAGCGGGAACAGCAGAAGCGTACCCGGCTGCTGGAAATGAGCCTGCAGCATCTGATTAACCACCCGGCGGATGAGAGCGCGAAAGAAGTTGTCGCCACGCTTGCCGGAGCCTCTGCCCGTTCCCCGAAGGATTTATAAGATGAGTATCAGACGGGGTTTTCTTACTGCTGCCGTAGTGGCGCTGATTGCAGGGGGAGCCAGTGAGTATGACATTCTTGACCAGTTCCTGAATGAAAAAGAAGGTAATTTCACCACCGCATACCGTGACGGCGGCGGACTCTGGACAATCTGCCGGGGGGTGACCCGTATTGACGGCCGCGCGGTAAAACCCGGAGAGAAACTGACGCGGGCGCAATGTGACCGGCTGAATGCCGCTGAGCGTGACAAGGCGGTTGCCTGGGTAAAACGTAACGTGAATGTGCCGTTAACCGCCCCCCAGATTGCCGGGATTGCTTCTTTCTGTCCTTACAATATCGGCCCCGGAAAATGCTTTTCATCCACGTTTTATAAAAAACTGAATGCGGGAAATATTGCCGGTGCCTGCAACGAGATCCCCCGCTGGATTTTTGACGGTGGCAAAGACTGCCGCATCCGTTCCAACAACTGTTACGGGCAGGTATTACGCCGTGAACAGGAAGCGGAACTGCTGTGCTGGGAGCTGAGCAAATGAAACTGAAAATGAATCTTATCGCTTTATGTGCATTGATTTCTGCATTTTTTCTGGCGCTTAACGGGATGCCGGGCTGGGGCTGGTTTTTACTGGTGGCGGTACTTGCGGCATGAATATTTTATCCCGTGAAATTCCGTCACCTGCATCCGGATGGCTGCTTATTATCAGCGCCATGCTGATTTTCACCGCAGGTGCAGTGTCGTCTTATCTGGTCATGGATAACAGCTTTACCCGGGAAATATCGCAACTGAAAGCCCGTCACGCCGGAGACCTGAAAGCCGTGTCAGACAAAGCACAGGAAGACACACAGAAGGCATTAAACCGCCTGTCTGAATCTCAGCGGCAGGTTCAGGCACTGGATAAAACCTACACGGAGAAGTTACGTAATGAGGAAATCATTAATCAGCGGCTGCGTGCTGATCTTGCTTCAGGTAACCGCCGGTTGCAGTTCGCCCGCGCCGACCTTGCAACCTGTCAGCTCACCGCAGGCAACCATCGCACCACCGCCGGAATGGATGATGGAGCCACCGTCAGACTCTCTGGAGAAGCTGGACTCATTATTCATGATATCCGCACCGGTATCCTTTCCGACAGAGCAAAACTGAGCGGGTTACAGGAGTATGTGCGTGATGTGGTTCGTGAATGCAGACGGGAGACAGTGCAATGAAACGCTCCCGGCATAATGCCTGTGGTTACACCCTGCTGCTGACAGTTGTGGCTGTTGTGCTGGCCATGTTTTTTATCTTTCTGGTTCTGCCCGGCCTGACCGGTCTGCGCTGTGCAAAGTATGCCGCCGTGACCGGACATCCGGCAGAACAGACCGGGGTCATCTGCCGCCGTACTGATACGGGGGAATTTATTAATACGTTCAATAACAAGGAAATCAGTCATGAAAAAACGCACCCGTAACAGCAGAAAGAGTGACGTTTTAATCAGCGTTAAAGGCCATTTAAACCGCATTGAAACGCAGATGGATTCGCTGAGTGATCAGATGGATGCCATCCGTCAGGATGCGACACAGGGAGCCATGCGCCGTGGCGCAGTTGCCGGTGCCGTATCCGGCGGTATTACCGCCTGTCTGGTGACCACCGCCATGATGCTGCTGCGTGCGAAGATGGGACTGTAACGATGGCTTTTCCGCAGGAGACCCGCGACAAGCTGCGCCGCGCTTATATCTTCAGCCAGATGTCGCTGGAGGTGGCCGCTGCTCAGGCCGGGGTTTCGTTCGTGACTGCCCGGCGCTGGAAGAAAGAGGCGCAGGATAAGAATGACGACTGGGACAAAATGCGCGCGGCTCACATGCTGGCCGGTGGTGGTGTTGAGGATGCCGGACGTGCGGTGCTGATGAGTCTGGTTGTCCAGTGTCAGACGGTCACTGAGCAGATAAACACGAACCCGGATATCGCACCGGGTGCCCGGGTGGACATGCTCGCCAGTCTGGCAGATGCCTTTAACAAAGCGGTATCAGCCAGCAAAAAGATATTACCGGAAACCGATAAACTCGCCACGGCCATCGATGTGATCCAGCGGCTGGGTCAGTTCATCAGTGATAAATACCCTCAGCATAACGTGGTGTTTGTTGAGATTCTGGAAGCCTTTGCAGATGTACTGGAGAAAGACTATGGGTAATGGCGAGAGATTCAGTCTCATTGAGATGTTCGGTTCTGTCCCTGTGCATCCGGAAAGATTTAAGCAATTAGACATAAAATTAAAATGGCTTGGCATCTGTGAAGAAGGCAATAGCTTTTGTGTCAGTTGCGGAACAATAACGCCGTCTGTTCCCCGCTCTCATCATCCTGAATGCCTTTCTTATCGTGATATTGATTCATATCCGGAATATAAAAATGAGTTAGGAATTTGTCCTGACTGCGGTTCAGAAGATGGTCTGTCGATAAACAGTAATTGTGATCTTGGTATATCAGAAATCAGTTGCTGCGACTGTCAGTTCATTTTCCAGAAAGAAATGAGCGAAGAAGATTTAATATCTTCATTTAACAAAAAATATAAATCCACGTTAAATAGCGAGGCTATGTCCGGTAAAAGGTTTGCTGATGACTAAAAAGGTTTCACGTAAAGAGTTCAAAACCTCATTACAGGAATACATTGCTGAACTGCGTCAGACCATTGAAGCTGAATGTCTCGGGTTTGATGCTGACCCGGCTGCGGCGGATACCCGCCGTCTGCAGGTGAGTGATGCGGATGACGGCTACAGCTTTTTCGTGGAAACCTACTTCCCGCATTATGTCCGCCATCATTCCCGCAGCCAGCTGCATGATTACCTGTTTTCCCGTCTGCCGAAAATTGTCGCCAGTCCGGCCGCTGAAAGTGATGCGATAGCCGCGCCGCGCGGTGAGGCAAAATCCACGCTGGTCAGTCAGCTCTTTGTGCTGTGGTGCATTATCCGGGGGATTAAAAAGTACCCGGTCATCATTATGGACAGTATCGACCAGGCCTATCCGATGCTGGAAGCCATCAAAGCCGAACTGGAATATAACCCGCGTCTGAAGAACGATTATCCGGATATCTGCGGTCAGGGCCGTACCTGGCAGATGGGCACCATCGTCACCCGTAATAATATCAAAGTGACGGTGGCGGGCAGCGGTAAAAAACTGCGTGGTCTGCGTCACGGCCCGTACCGTCCTGATTTGGTGGTGCTCGATGATATCGAGAACGATGAGATGGTGCGTAATCCGGAACAGCGGGACAAGCTGCACACCTGGCTTAAAAAGACCGTGATGCCGCTCGGTGAGGCCGGGGGTAAAACCGATATTGTCTACATCGGGACTATCCTGCATTACGACTCGGTACTTTCCCGCACCCTGAATAACGCGATGTGGCGCACTGTCCGCTTTAAAGCCATTCTGCAGTGGCCGGTCAATATGAAACTGTGGGATGAGTGGGAAACCCTTATCCATAACAGACTGCCGGATGAGGCTGAGCGTTTCTATACGGAAAATGAAGCAGCTATGTCTGAAGGGGCCATTGTGTCATGGGCTGCCCGCCCGCTGCTTGCTCTGATGAAAATCCGTGCCCGTGACGGTCACGATACTTTTGATTCTGAGTACCAGAATGACCCGGTCAGCGGTGAGGATGCGATTTTTGCCAACAGTATTATCTTCTGGTCTAACCATCTGGCGGACTGGATTTACTACGGAGCCTGTGACCCCAGCCTCGGCAGACTCAGCAAGGGCCGTGACCCGTCCGCGCTTCTGGTCGGCGGCTTTAACCGGATGACCGGTATTCTGGATGTGGTGGAAGCGGATATCCGCCGCCGTCTGCCCGACAAAATTATTGAGGATGTGATCCGCTATCAGCGTGAATACGGGTGTCTCATCTGGGCGTTTGAGTCCGTCCAGTTTCAGGAGTTCCTGCGCACAGAGCTGGTGAAACGCTCCGCTCAGCAGGGTATTCCGGTTCCGGCCATTCCGGTTATCCCGCACACCGATAAAGCGCTGCGGATTGAGTCCCTGCAGCCGCACATGGTCAACGGGCTGATCCGTCTTCACCCGACGCAGCACACCCTGATTGACCAGCTGCGTCATTTCCCGAAAGCCGATCATGATGACGGCCCGGACTGTTTACACATGTTGTGGTCACTTGCCGCCTCACGCGCGGGCAGCACCGACATCCGCAGCCGCTCTGTGCGTGACGGCGGAAAACGCTTTGGTGCAGGTGCCTGGTAAGGATTAAGAAATGCCGAAAATAGTTGATATTCACGGAAACCCGATTGAACGGGAAGTATTAAAAAGCCCGCAGACAGGCAAAATAGCGCAGATGCAGCGCATCTATCCGGAGCATCCGTCACGCGGGCTGACCATCCGCAAGCTCCCGCGTATTCTGCAGGCCGCTGAACGGGGCGACCTGAGTGCGCAGGCGTGCCTGTTCTCAGACATGGTTGAGCGTGACGGTCATATTTTTGCCGAAATGGAAAAGCGCAAGAATGTTCTGCTCACGCTGGACTGGTCAGTTGAACCGCCGAAGAATGCCACTGCACAGGAACGGGATATGACAGCAAAAGTCCAGGAGTGGTTTGATGCCATGCCGGGCATTGAGGATATCATCCTCAATGGGATGGAAGCGGTCGGTCACGGGTTTTCCTGTCAGGAAATTGAGTGGGAACTGATTGAAAAGGTCTGGCTGCCGAAGGCACTTAACCTGCGTCCGCATTACTGGTTCCGCACACTGCCGGAAAAACGGGACGAGATCCGCCTCAATGATGATCAGTTCGAGGGATCCCCGTTGTGGCCGTTCGGTTGGCTGGTGCATAAGCATAACGCCCGCAGCGGTTTTATTGCGACCAGCGGCCTGTTCCGTGTGCTGGTGTGGCCGTATCTGTTTAAAAACTTCTCCCTGCGTGACCTGGCGGAGTTCCTTGAGATTTACGGCCTTCCGGCCCGTATCGCCACCTATGCACAGGGCACATCAGATGCGGATATCGACAAGCTGCTGTATCAGCTGGTGAACCTCGGACATGATGCGGTGGCCGCTATCCCGCAGGGGAATGACATCAAGTTTGAATCTGCTGCCGGTGGCGGCCCGGATCCGTTTATGGCGATGATTAACTGGGCGGAGCGTACTCAGTCAAAAATTATCCTGGGCGGCACCCTGACCACGCAGGCAGACGGTAAAACCTCCACCAATGCACTGGGTAATGTGCATAACGAAGTCCGCCACGACCTGATGACAGCGGATGCCCGTCAGATTGAGAACATGTTCCGCAGTCTCATTCAGATGGTGCTGGCACTGAACGGTCATGCGGATGTCAACCCGCGCCGGTTACCGCAGTTTGTGTTTGATACCAGTGAGACCGTGGAGCTGGCACCGTTCGCACAGGCCGTATCAACCCTGGTGAATGAGGCCGGAATGACCGGGATTCCGGTGTCATGGGTCAATAAAAAAGCCGGTATCCCGCAGGCAAAAGATGATGAACCGGTATTGTCACCCCGTCCTCCGATGCCGCTGCTGACCCCGCTGAGTAACGGACTGTCACGTCACGGACTGGCGGTACTGTCGAAGACCACGGAATCAGCGGATGCTGACCCGGCGCAGATAAAACTGGATAACGCACCACCGCTGTCTGACCCGGTCAGTGAGGCTATGAATCAGTTACTGGCACCGATGGTGACAGCACTGCGGGCCGGACACAGTGCCGATGAGGCGATGAATCTGGTCGCGGCCGGTTATCCTCTGCTGGATGATAATGCGCTCAGGGAGCTGCTGGAGCGGGCAATTTTTGTATCCGAAGTCTGGGGGCGTATTCATGCCGGGTCGTGAGACGGTTGATCTGCGCTATGCCATCGGTCTGCCCCCGGCGGAGGCGATAGCCTACTTTGAGAGCAAAGGCTACGCCATCGGGTTTAATTACCACGATGTTGAGGTGCAGGCTCATGCAAAGGCGTTTACTGTGGCCGGCGTGCTGAAGCTGGACGTGCTGCAGGATATCCGGCAGGCACTGACAGAAGCTCTGAAAAACGGGGAGACGCACCGGGATTTTGAGCGCCGGTTACTTCCGGTTCTGGAGCAGAAAGGCTGGCTCGGTAAAGGTCTGATTGCTGACCCGGAGACCGGCGAACTGCACGGTAAGCGACTCACTCCCCGCCGTCTGGACACCATCTTTCAGACCAATATGCAGTCCTCCTACATGGCCGGACGCTATAAGCAGCAGATGGAGAACACGGATGACCGCCCTTACTGGGAACGGGTCGGTATCATGGATAATCATATCCGCCCGGCACATGCGGCCCTGAACGGATTTATTGCCCGTTTTGATGATCCGATATGGCAGACCATTTACCCGCCGGACGGTTACCGCTGCCGATGCCGTGTCCGTGCCCGCAGTGCGGCGGATGTGGAGCGGCTGGGGCTGATGGTACAGTCAACGGAGCACACCCGCGTTGAGGTGGAGCAGGAATACGGCGTACCCGGGAAAACCCGCACGGTGACCGGATTCCGGAACCCGAAAGACGGTCAGATTTATGTCCCTGATCCGGGGTTCGGGTTTAATCCGGGGGAAGTCAGTTATCAGCCTGAGCTGGAGCGGTATCATCCGGCAGCGGCCAGCCAGTATGTCACCGGCACCCTGACCGGGCCGGACTTTGCACGGGGGTATCAGCAGGCCGTCACCGCACAGCAGCCGCCACCGCAGCAGCGTTACCCGGTGGCCGCGCGTCCGGATACCGATACGCAGCGCACACAGCCGGTGTATACCGATGCACCGACCCTGAAGCAGCTGGCTGAGCAGGATATCACGCAGGAAGATTACCTGTTCGTGCAGAATATTATCGAACAGCCGCAGAAGACCCGCCGTGATGATGACGGCACGGAATATTATGCCTCATTCTACCGCGGGCAGTGGTGGGTGGTGACTGTCCGTGATAACCGGCTGTCAGATGTGAAAGCACAGGCGGTGTTCTGATGTACAGCATCAGAGTGGATACAGCCGCTTTTGAGGCGGCACTGGATAAACTTATCCGGGGACTGGAAAACCGCGAACCGCTGATGCGCCGTATTGCCGGGGTGATGGCGGATGCGGTGGAGGAAAACTTTGCACAGGAAGGTCGCCCGGAATGGATGGGCTGGAGTCCGTCAACAGAGCGCCGCCGTCGCGGGGGCCGCATTCTGCAGCTCTCCGGCAGACTGGCGGGCAGTATTGGTTCTTACAGCGACAATAACAGCGCGGTGGTGGGGACAAATGTGAAGTATGCCCGTATCCATCAGGAAGGCGGTGAAATCAGTATGCCCGCCCGCCGTCAGCAGAACTACTTCCGGCAGGGTAAAAATGGTGCTGTCGGCAACCGGTTTGTCCGTAAATCCCGCAGTAACTACAGTGAAACCCATTCTGTGGGGGCGCATAAGATAAAAATTCCCGCCCGTCCGTTTCTCAGTCTGACAGATACCGATGAACGTGAAATCGGCGCTGTGATTGAGCGTTATCTCACACAGTTAACCGGCGGGGAATAAAAACGCCTGTACGCGCCTCTGTGCGTTTTTAATTATTCACAATGCAATGTCACGGCAGGGTGTGATTAAAACGTTTTTAAACGGGGTTTAAATGCGTTACTGTTGATCCCTGATTCTTACCCGCCGTCCTTTTCTTTTTTTCTTCCTGTTTAAGTGCTGAACCCTCTCATCTGCTCCCGCACCGGCGTCCGCATTACGCTGTGCATATGAAAACACGTATCGCCGCTTTAACCACCGCACTCAGCGGGGACAACACCAACGAAATCCAGCTTTTTCCGGCCGGAACATTCCGTGCGGAAGACGGCCGTCCGTCTGATGTGGCGCACTGGGTGATGAATGCCGCCATTGCGGCGGTGCTGACTGCACAGACAGCGGCGCTCAGTACCCCGCTGGTGATTGATTATGAACACCAGACCCTGCGCTCCGCGAAAAACGGACAGCCTGCCCCGGCGGCGGGCTGGTTTAAGCAGCTTGAGTGGCGTGAGAGTGACGGACTGTACGCCACCGGCGTGGAATGGACAGAGAAAGCCGCAGCGGCCATCACGGCCCGTGAATACCGTTTTATTTCCCCCGTATTTTTGTATGACGACCAGGGTCAGGTGACGCAGTTGCTTCACGCGGCACTGACCAACACCCCTGCGCTGGACGGAATGAACGAGGTGCTGATTGCAGCCTCCCGTCATTTTGCCGCGCTCACCACCACACCGGAGGAACACACCGTGGATGAACTCATCAGTGAGCTGCTCAGCAATTTACGCTGGATGCTCAACCTGCCCGCCACCGCAACCGCTGAGGATATCAAAGCGGAACTGCAGAAAGCGATTGACATTATTTCCGGCGGTAAGGGAACGACGGTTGCCGCCGGGCAGAGTCTGACTGACCTGCTGAAAAACCAGACGCAGCAGATTGCTGACCTGTCCTCAAAAGCCTTTGACCCGGCAAAGTATGTCCCGGTTGAAGGGTATCTGGAACTGCAGGCAAAACTGAATGCAGAGCGACAGCACAGTCAGGAGCATCAGGTTGATGCACTGGTTCAGGCTGCGCTGTCTGACGGCCGTCTGATGCCGGCAATGGAAACCTGGGCGAAAGAGCTGGGCCGCAGCAATTTTGCCGCGTTGTCTCAGCATCTTGAGGCTGCTGTTCCGGTTGCCGCGCTGTCATCCACCCAGACCGGCGGTAAAGCGCCTTCCGGTGCGGCAAAAACGCAGGACGATCTGCAGTCTCCGGGTGGTGAGTTAAATGATGCCGCCCTGGCTGTCTGCAGTCAGTTCGGTATTTCCCCTGAAGAAATGGCTAAACAGCTCGGAGGTCAGTAATGGATCGCAATACCGCTCACCGTCCCGGTGAACTTTTTCCCGTACCGGTTGCGGCCGGTGCCCGTATTTACGGCGGACATGTTGTCTGCGCTGATGCGTCCGGTTTTGCAGTGCCCGGTGCGCCCGGCCTGACAGTGCTGGGTGTGGCTGATGATTTTGCGGATAACCGTGACGGGGAACAGGGTGCCGCCCCTGTTATGGTCCGCCGTGGTCTGTCTTTTCATCTCGGCAATGACCCGGCCAAACCGGTCACACAGGCCCATACCGGGAAATTGTGCGACCTGAAAGACAGCACCACCGTCTGTGCGGCTGCGGAAGACAGCACCACACCGGCAGGCCGCGTTCTGGAAGTCACCGCTGATGGTGTCTGGGTACTGATCGCTTAACAGGAAAATAACATGATTGTAAATAAAGCAAACCTTACCCCGCTGTTTACCGGCATCAAACTCGTGTTTAACAACGCGCTGAAAGAAGCGGAAACAACGTGGGAAAAAATTGCCATGAAAGTACCGTCCACCGGTAAGGCGGAACAGTACAACTGGCTGAATAATTTCCCGGCGATGAAGCGCTGGGTCGGTGAAAAAGCGGTCAAATCCCTTGCGGCCCATAAATACACCATCGAGAACGATGACTGGGAAGCCACGATTGAGGTCGACCGTAACGATATCGAAGATGATCAGACCGGTCAGTATGCCATTCAGGCAAAAGGTGCCGGTCGTTCTGCGGCGATGCTGCCTGATGAAATCGTGTATGACCTGGTGAATCAGGGTTTTGAGCGTACCTGTTATGACGGCCAGTATTTCTTTGATACGGATCACCCTGTCGGCAGCCGCTCTGTGTCCAACAAAGGCACGAAAAAACTCTCTGTTGAGTCACTGGCAAAAGCACAGGCTTCATTTGGTGCTGCCCGTACCGCGATGCGTAAGGTGACCGATGAGGAAGGCCGTCCGCTGAATATCAACCCCGGCGTGTTGCTGGTGCCGCCTGCCCTGGAGGATGTTGCCCGTGCCTTAATGACGGTTGATCGTCTTGAGGACGGTAAAGCCAATATCTACAAGGGGGCTGCTGAAGTCGTGGTCTCCGCGCGTATTCAGTCGGATACACAGTGGTTCCTGCTGGACACCACCCAGCCAGTGATGCCGTTTATTTACCAGGAGCGTAAAGCGCCTGTGCTGGTTGAGCAGACCAGCCTGGAGAATGATGACGTATTTATGCGCAAAAAGTTCAAGTTCGGTGCTGAAGCGCGTGCTGCAGGCGGTTATGCCTTCTGGCAGCTGGCTTACGGTTCAACCGGGGAGGACGCATAATGCCGGTCACTATTACCGCCAAAGTTAACGGATTCCGCCGCTGCGGTATCGCCCATCCGGACACGGCCACCACGTACCCGGATGACCATTTCACCAAAGCGCAGCTGGATGAGCTGCAGGCAGAACCGATGCTGGTTGTCTCTTTCGGTGCAGCCCCGGTAACCGGGGCTGATACGGCGGCAGAGAAACAGATTGCCGCCCTGAAAGCGGAAGTCCGTACCCTTAACCTGCAGGCCGAACAGCTCGCGGCTGAAAACAATGCGCTGAAAGCGGCACTGTCTGCAGCGGAAAAACAGGCCGGTACGGCTGAATCATCCGCAGGCAAACCACCCGCTGCCGGTGACAGTGACAAAAAGTCATCCGCTAAATAACAGGTGAACCATGTACGCGACGAAGAAAGACATGATTTTAACGTTCGGTGAACGCGAGTGTATCTCCCTGACGGACACTGAGCACCTTGGTGATATCAGTGATGAGGTGATGGATGCCGCACTGATGCGTGCCTCGGCTGAAATTGACGGCTATCTCGTCGCGCGTTACCGGACACCGTTTACGGATACCGCCCGCATTCTGACCGGCCGCTGCTGTGATATCGCCCGTTACCATCTGGCAACGTCCCACCGCATTCTGAAGGAAGAAATCCGGCTGCGTTATGAGGATGCCATCCGGTTTTTTGAAAAGGTGGCGGAGGGCCGTATCGGGCTGGGCCGCACGGACAACGGGGATATTATTCAGTCCTCGCCGCAGATGAAGTTCGGCAGCAGCAACCGCCAGTTCGGGCGTAACTCAACCGGCGGAGGTGCATTTTGATCACCCGTATTGAGCAGCATCTGTGTGACCGTCTGCGTCAGGGTATGGGTGAGATGGTGCGTGAGGTAGCCAGCTACAGCGGTGAGATGGATGATGACTTAGGTCGTATCGTCCGGGCTTTTCCGGCGGCGTGGGTCACGTTCGGCGGTCTGACAAACAGCGAATACATTGCCACCAACCGGCAGAAGGTGAAATGCACCGGCACCTTTGTGGTCATTGTGGGCGATTACAACACCCGTGATGATGAGTCCGCCCGGTTCGGTGGTGTTAACCGCAATGAAATCGGGACGTACCGGCTTATTCATGCCGTACGCAGACTGACCACCGGGCAGGATTTGGGTCTGGAAATTACGCCGTTTATGCCGCTGCGGGTGCGTACCCTCTACAACACTCAGGTGCAGAGCAAAGCACTGTCGGTGTTTGCCTGTGAGTTTGAAACGAAGTGGATTGAATCTGTTCTGGGTAACGGTCTGTGGCCGGAAGTGACCCGGGACACGGATTCACCTGATTATATTTTTAACGAGTACCGGGGAAAAGTGAAAGAGCCTGATCCTGATTTTCTCAGTGTCGGCCTGCGCTATGACCCGCCGGGTATCGGCACGATTGATGACCCGGCTGACCTGGTACTGACAAGGAAAAAACCATGACAACTCTCTTTGTCAGAGCACGTCAGGGTATCCGTGTGTCGTATGAACACCAGTTCCGCCGTTACATCACGGAAACCCCGGCAGAAGTTCCTGACACCGCGTATTACCGCCGCATGATAGCGTGCGGTGATCTGATTAAAACCGCGCGACCGCGCCCTGTGAAAGGGAAAAAACATGATCACATTTGACAATATCCCGGACAGCCTGCGTAAGCCGGGTAAATACCTGGAGTTTAACCTGCGCATGGCAACCCGTGCGCTGCCGGGCAATCCGCAGGTGATGCTGATTGTGGCCCCGATGATGAAAGAGGGGCTGGCAGAGCCGCTGACACCGGTGAACGTGTTTGATGATACCGAAGCAGCGGTGGCATTCGGGACCGGGTCACTGGCTCACATCATGGCAAAAGCGGCGATTACCGCCAACAGTTATCTGCAGCTGCAGGTTATCGGTGTTGAGGAAAATTCGGCCGGTAAAGCGGCTGCCGGTACACTGACCGTGACCGGGCCTGCCACCAACAGCGGCACCTTTTACCTGACGGTATGCGGTGAACGTCTGGATGTGGCCGTCACCGCCGGTGACAGCGCGGATGATATCTGTCAGGCCATTACAGATACAGTGAATGCACAGACGGCCCTGCCGGTTAAGGCGGCACTGACTACCGGTGAGAATGACAACAAATTCATCACACTGACCGCCCGCCAGACCGGTGAGTTCGGTAATGACATTCTGCTGTCAGCCTCCTGCACGGCCAAAGGCATCACGCAGACCCTGACGGCCATGCAGGGCGGTGAAAATAACGCCGATATTCAGCCTGCGCTGGATGCGGTCTTTGCCGCCGGTCACAACATCATTGTGCCGCCGTTCTCTGACAAAGATACGCTGCTGAAGCTGCGCACCCACCTGGAAAAAACTGGGGGGCCGCTGGAGCAGCGCGGCGCTGTCGCGGCTGCCGGATGGACAGGTACGCTCAGTACCGGCACCACACTGGCTGCGGATATCAATGACGGACGCACCACGATTGCCTGGTATCCGGGGTCAGCAAAACTGCCGTGTCAGCTGGCCGCCGGTTACGGTGCGGTGATTGCCTCTGAGGAAGACCCGGCCAGACCGCTGAATAACCTTGAAATTAAAGGGATGGATGTTGCTCCGGTAAAAGCCTGGGCGGGCCGTAATGAGCAGGAAAATGCACTGCATAACGGACTGACACCGCTTGAGGTGGGTCCCGGCAATAAGGTGCAGATTGTCCGTGCCATCACCACCTACACGAAGAATCCGGAGGGTGTGAACGATACGGCGCTGCTGGATTTAACCACCATCCGCACGCTGGATTATACCCGCGTGGCGTGCCGTGAGCGTATCTCGCAGCGTTTTCCGCGTGACAAACTCAATGAACGTACCCGTCAGAAAGTCCGTTCTGAGCTGCTGGATGTGCTGATTAAACTTGAGGAGGAAGAAATCCTTGAGAACGTTGAGGCCAACAAAGAACTGCTGCTTGTTGAGCGTAACGGAAAAGACGCTGACCGCCTTGATGCACAGATTCCGGCGGATGTGGTGAACGGTTTACATATTTTCGCAGGTCGTATTGATCTGTACGTCTGATGAGGTGACACATGTTAGAAGAATATGCAGGCGCGATTGTCCTTGAAATCGACGGCCGTGAGGTTGAAGTCACGGACATGGACGTTCAGGAAGTCACCGGCCGCAAGCTGGTGAAGACCATGAACAAAACCGGTCGTGCCAAAGGCTTTATGCGCGGTATCGCCACGTATGAACTGTCCATTTCAGTGGTGATCCCGCTTAACGGGGATATGGACTGGGGCGCAATTGAAGGCTCCAAACTGACCCAGTACCCGCTGAGTGGCTCCGGTGGCCGCCGTATCTCTTATCTGGACTGTTTTGTGACGGAAGTCGGCGAGAAATATTCCACTGATAACGAAGCCAAACGCGACCTGAAACTGAACGCATTACGTAAGGTGGTTGAATAATGGAAGAAAAAGACACCAGCGCGGCGGCTCCGGCCGCTGCGGTTCCTGACACCCTGTTGTACGGTGTGAATTTTAACGGCGTGCTGCACTTTGATTATGCCGTCCGCATCCCGGTGATGCGTGATATTTATGATGCGCTGGATGAGACGGAAGAAGTCACCGGTTCGGCCACCGGCGGCAAGTCTGATATTTACTACCGCATGGCCCTGCTGAAACGCACTATCACGAAGCTCGGTGATATTCCGGCAGATGATATCACCACTGATTTGCTGCTGGATGAACTGCTGGAGGAAGATTACAGCATTCTGGATGCCGCACAGACCGCCGCTAAAAAAAAGCGGAGAGAGCTGAAGAACGTCGCAGACCCTTCCGGCAAATAGCCCTTGCCCTGGGCAGATACGGCCTGACCGAAGATGCCCTGCTGTCAATGAGCCGTCCGGAGCTGGATGCCCGGATTGATGCTCTGAATCAGCTTCACGGCGCGAAGCCGAAACAAAAAACGGACACGAAACGCACCCGTGTCCGTTCCCGCCGTCAGAAAAATAAGAAACGAGGATAATCATGGCCCGTGAATTTAAGCTGTCACTGCTGTTTTCTGCGCGGGATGAGGCATCCAAATCCATCACCCGCGCCCTGCGTGAGACCGTAAAAGAAACACAGAAAGCTGAACAGGCACAGGAAAAACTGAACCGTCGTCAGAAGACCACGGCGCAGGATGCCATCAGTCAGGGGCGCGCCAGGACGGAGGACATGAAGCGCCAGTCCAGGGCATATGAAACCCTCGGCATCCGTTCAGAGCGTGCCATTCAGCGCGAAATCAGCCAGACGATAGCTGCCTATAACCGCCTTGCCCGCAGTGGCATGATGTCTGCCGATGAACAGGCCCGCGCCTTTGACCGTATGCGCCAGCGTGTCGGGCAGCTGCGCGGCGAAATGAAGCAGATGAGCAATATGAAAATCGGTAATATCGGCAGTAATATCGTAACTGCTGCCGGTGGTCTGTATGCCGGTGCCAGAGTCGTCGCGGAGCCAGTGAAGAAACGGATGTCTTATGAGGAACAAATTCTTGGGATGGCGAATACAGCTTATAACGACAAGGATATTAAGGGACGACTTGAAGGAGCAAAAGCATTAGATAATACGATTCGCGCGACAGTCACAAAATTTGGCGGAACCAAAGAAAACGCAGCTCAGGCTATGAATGATCTATTGGCATCCGGTGAATTCGATGGTGATGCAGTTGCTGGACTGCTTTCTGTAATTCAGAAATATTCAGTTGCAAGCGGTGTATCTGGGGCTGATCTAGCCAGTGTAGCGATAGCACTGAAACGAAATTATAACGTTTCTGACCCAGATGAGCTGAAAAAAGCCTTAGATATGGGAATGAAGGCAGGTCAATTAGGTTCTATAGAATTCCCCGACCTCGCTAAATGGTTATCACAACTTCTGTCATCCTCCAACCTTCTGGGGATGGAGGGACTGGAAGATTTTGGGGTTTTATTATCAGCGGTTGAAGCAACCCGGGCAACAGCCGGAACTAATGATGAAGCCGCTAACAACCTTAAAAATTTGCTACTCAAACTTAATAGCTCAGATGCCGCAAATCGGGCTGCATCGATAAAAATTGATGGATATGGCATCGATTTATCCGGCACGTTAGTCGAAGCCAGAAAGAAAGGGATAAACCCTATAGATGCAGCATTGGGACTTACTGACCGGATTGCTGAAGCTAATCCGGAATATCAGGCGCTGAGAAAAAAATTAGACTCAAATGACCTTAATGATGCTGAGCGTCAGCGTACGATGATGGCGATGGTAAAAATTCTCGAAGGTTCTGCGCTGGGGCAGTTTATTGCTGACCAGCAATCTCTGCTGGGATTAGTTGGACTTCGTTCCCAACGGGCTTATATGACCAATGTCCGTAGTGAGGTTATGAAACAAAGAGATGCGTCCCCGGGACAAGGAGAAGGTGACCTGAGTTATGACGTAATGATTACTGGTGATGGCTTTAAAGTGCAACGTGCGTCAGAGTCTGCCTCCTTTGCTGAAATGGACTCAGTGAAAACACTATCCAATACCGTAGGCTCTCTCTCTGACCAGTTCACAAAGTTCAGCACCGAATTTCCGACATTCACAACGGCCCTGATGGGCGCTAAAACCGGCATCGAAGCTATGACACAGGCCGCCGTTGCCTTTGCCGCACTTAAATTTCTCTTTGGTGGTGCCGGTGCGGGAAGTACCGGCGGCATTGCCGGAACTGTGGGGGCCAGCGGGGCTACCGCAGCCAGTGGCGGATGGTTAAGGCCGGGTGCATTTAAACTGGCGGGGCTTGTGACTGCTGCCACTGAGTTTGCCACGGCCAACACACCGGAAGAAAAGGAAGACATCTATACCGGGGAAGCCAGAATGGACGCACTGCGGGCTAAGTATGGTCAGGGCCTCATTGATAAAGCTAAAAAACGGTTTCAGCCTATATATCAGTTCGGGCGCGGCTATGCTGCTGAGAATGAGGAATGGGTCAGTCAGTACATCCGTGAGCAGGATGAGCAGGCTCAGCTGGCTAATGCCGTTCTGTCACAGGTGCGTTTTATGTCAGAGCGTGCCGGAATGAAAACCGATGCCCTGCCGAAGGAATTTGTGCCGGATTACGCCAGACCTGTCAGCGATGATGTGATTGCGGGGCTGATGCTGCCGGTGCGTGAGATTGAAACCCTGCTGAAAAATCAGCAGACCGCCCCGCAGCCGATAGAGGTTCGTTCCGTGGTGGAACTGGACGGCCATGTGATCGCAGAAACCGTGAACAATATTAACGGTAATGATGCCGGACGAACCACCGGAGGCGGATTATGAATACCGCATGGCGCAATGATTTACAGGATGCCTCTTACCGTGGTGTGCGTTTTGATGTGGTTAATGCTCAGGACAGTGTTTCCCGCGATACCTCTGTACATGAATACCCGTTCGTTGATGGCGGTGACGTTATTGATC
This sequence comes from Morganella morganii, assembly GCF_019402645.1. GTDB lineage: Bacteria > Pseudomonadota > Gammaproteobacteria > Enterobacterales > Enterobacteriaceae > Morganella > Morganella morganii_D. The sequence goes on along the minus strand of NZ_VKKS01000001.1, from coordinate 5,649 downwards.
TGGGCCGTAAGCCGCGTAATTTCCGTTTTAATGCGCTTTTCTGGGGGGATGATTACCGGACTCATCTGGATAATTTTGTTGCGGCACTGGAGGAACCCAGCTACGGGGAGCTTGTTCATCCTGTCTGGGGTTCTGTTGAAAAAGCGAAGTGCATTGAATATCAGGTAAAGCACGAAGCGGAAGGCGTCGACACCTGCACGGTTGAGCTGGTTTTCCTTGAGGGCACCACCGGCACGGTTATCGCGCAGTCCCATCCGGAACAGCTCGGTGACAGTATTTTTGACAAAATCGGTGAACTCACTGAGCGGGCCGCTGATCTGTTTGAACAGGTCATGGCTCCGGTTAACGAAGGTCTGCGTTACCTTGAAAAAGGCAAAGCGGCTTTATCCGGCATGACCAATACCATTACCATCATGCGCGGTGATATCAGTTCTGCCGTCAGTCAGGGTATCAGTTATCTGACTTATCCGCGTGCTTTCATCAGTGATATGGTGGCCGTGACGGACATCCGCACCGGCGGCATCGGTGATTTACTCGACCTTAAATACGGTGATGTGGTGAATACCTCATCCGGCCGCTCAGGTTCGTCACCTGTCTCCTCTGCGGTTCCCCGCGTCCAGACTAACGGTTACCTTCCCGATGGGGCGTATGCACCGTCAGTGGCGCAGAACGGTGTCAGTGCCACCACACTGTTGTCTGCGTGGAGTGACTGCGTGGCGGTTGCTGATGAACTGGTCTCTCTGCCGGTACAGCTGGTTCAGGGGGAGCGTGAGGGGCCGGTGCCTATGCCGGGTAATGCACAGCCTGACGATGTCCGTGATCTGACCACCGCCGGTTATATTATTGCATCCGGCACGCTGGCCGCTGTGGTGACACAGGTGCTGAGCGATGATGTCCAGCCTGATAATCTGTCGCCGGATGATATCGAAATGCTGGTCACTACCGTGCGGGAATACGCACAGAAAGCCATTGATGAAGTCCGTGACCATTATGGTGACCGGACACAGCAGCTGAGTACGGACAGTCATCCTGTGGGGCTGCTGTGGCATAACGTGGTGTCACAACTGAAAAGCATCGCCCTTGATGTGCAGGATTTGGGGTTGCTGGTGATTACCCGCCGCCCGCCGCTGACCCGCCGGACAGTGGCCGCAGCCGCCAATCTGCACTTGCTGGCACATTTCTGGTACGGGGATTATTCCCGTGCAGCCGAACTGTACCGGCTGAATCCGCAGATACGTGATCCGAATAACCTGAGCGCGGGAGATGTTATCAATGCCTATGCCAAATGATGACCGGTTAGAAAAAATCACCCTGTTGGTAGGCGGTCATGCTTATTCTGACTGGAAAACCTACCGCATAGACAGTGATTTCCTGAAAGCCGCCGATGCCTGGCAGTTATCCCTCGGTATTACTGACGGCGTATTTAATGTTGATGCGGTTCGTGGTGCGCCGGTGAAAGTCAAAATGGGTGATGATGTGGTGCTGTCCGGCCGCATCGATACGGTCACCCGGGATGTGTCGCGTAAAGGTATTACCCTCAGCCTCAGCGGCCGTGATGAGGGAGGGATATTAATCGACTGTGCTGCTCCCGTATTCAGTGCCCGTCAGCTGAACCTGAGTGAGGTTATCAGCAGCGTTGTCCGTCCGCTCGGTATTACCCGTGTCCGGATTCAGGCTGATAACATGATCCGCAGTGACCGTATTCAGACCGAACCCGGTGAACGCGCCTGGGATACCGTGATGAAAGCAGCCGGAAGCCGTGGCCTGTGGCCGTGGTTCGCGCCGGACGGCACGCTGATTATCGGCGGGCCTGATTACGATAAGCCCCCGGTGGCTGACCTGATACTGACCCGCAGCGGTGACGGTAATAATCTTATTTCGCTGTCTGAAACCCGTAATATTCAGGGCTGTTTTTCCGAACTGACCCTGCTGGCACAAAGCCACGCCTCGACAACCAAAAATAAAAAGTTACAGACAAAGCCGGTGGATGTTTCCCGCAGCGCACAGACATTCCGTATCAGCACCGAAAGTGATGATGACACCGGGGCGGATGACGGCCAGTCAGGCACCCATAATATGCGGATAAAAATCGGGGATCCGTCTGTTCCGTATTACCGGCCGCAGATTATCACCGCCGGTGATGTGGATAATCCGGCTCAGCTTCAGTACCGTGCAAAAAAAGCAATGGCTGATGCCCGCCTGTCAGGGCTGGATATCACCGCTGAGGTCTTCGGTCACCGTACGGACAAAGGCGAACTCTGGGAGCCGGGGCAGCGGGTCAGAATTAAAAGTGAGCTGCACGGTATTGACGGGATTTTCTTTCTGATGGGCCGCACTTTTACCGGCGGCCGTCCGGGGGGGCCGGTGACACAGCTGCGGTTCAAGGAGGATGGAGTCTGGATACCGGACGTCTACACACAGAAAGCCAAAAATAAAAAAGGGAAAAAGAAAAAAGGCAAAGACCAGATCCGGCCGGTTGCACTGACAGCAGACTGAGAGAAATAACGTATGTGGAACAGAATTAATCAGCGCATTAACAGCGCATTAAACGCCATCAGAATGCCGTTCAGGGCGCGTTTAAACAGCATCGACAGCAGCGGTAAAGTACAGACCATTCAGGCGGAGGGGCTGGCAAAAGAACCGCTGCAGGGACAGGAGTTATTCCAGCAGTACGGCCTGACCTCCAACCCGCCGCCGGGTACAATGGCTGTTGTGATCCCTGTCGGTGGTAAAACGTCACACGGTATTGTGGTGGCAACCGAACACGGCAGCTACCGCCTTGCCGGGCTGGAATCCGGCGAAGTGGCACTGTACACCGATGAGGGGGCTAAAATCGTTCTGAAGCGCGGAAAAATCATTGAGACAGACTGCGATGTTTTCCGGGTGAACTGCAAAGAATTTGAAGTAAATGCTGAAAGTAAAGCGGACTTTAACACCCCGGAAGTCACCACCAGTCAGCGCCTTACGGCCATGGAACAAATCACCGGTAACGGCGGTATGTCAATTAAGGGTGGCACCGGTGCGGACTTTGAGGGTAATATCAGCCAGACATCCGGCAGTTATACTACTGACGGCGATGTGAAAGCCGGTAATATTTCACTGACCGGCCATAAACATACCAACGGCAACAACGGCGGCAATACCGGTAATCCCGTCATCTGATCTGATGAAGTGCTGAACCCCCTCAACTGCTCTCTTTCGTCTGTGCTGCTAAATTGGCAGCATGGACAGACTCTTAAATCCCCTGACAGGTGACTACACCAACACCCGGACTGATTCTCTCGCTAATGCGGTTTATCTGCGCCTGATGACGCCGCTCGGCAGTTACTGGGCGGATAAAACCCTCGGCTCCCGTCTGCACGAACTGACGCGGGAAAAAGATGTGTCCCGTGTTTACCGCCTTGCCCGCCAGTATGCTGAGCAGGCACTGAAGCCACTGACAGATGACGGCCGCGCTGAGTCCGTTGAGGTCAGTGTACACAGTGACGGACGGCATCACGCTCTGTTGTTGATCACCGTCACGGATGCCGGAAACAATGTCCGTACCTTTAAACAACAGGTAAGGATTGCATAATGTTCATTACACCCGGCTTTGAACAAATCCGCAGTGAGATTCTGCGGGATATCAAAAACCAGCTTCCGGATGCAGATACCGGGTCTGACAGTGATTTTTTTATCCGCGCCTCATCCGTTGCCAGCGTTGCAACAGGGATTTATCAGCATCAGTCATGGATTGTCCGTCAAATTTTCCCAGACACCGCTGACAGCGATTTTCTTGAGCTGCACGCCAGAACCCGCAATCTCATCCGCAAACCAGCAACCACCGCATCCGGCACTGCAGACTTTACCGGCACACCGTACGCGGTTCTGCCGTCCGGACAGGAAATCAGGGGGGAAACCCTCAGTGTCATCACCACACAGGAGGTGGTGATTGATGAGGACGGCAAGGCTTCAGCACCGGTCAGTGCCACAACACCCGGCACTGTTTCAAATATCAGTGCCATTACCCCGGCTGAGCTGGTCAGTGCTCCTATGGGGGTTAACAGCCGTGTACTTATTCAGCCGCTGAACGGTGGCACAGACAGGGAAACTGACGCGGCATTACTGGCCCGCCTTCTGGATTTGATCCGGCGTCCCCCTGCAGGCGGTAATAAATATGATTACCGCCGCTGGGCGCTTGAGGTGCCGGGTGTGACCAATGCCTTTGTTTATCCGCTGCGCCGTGGTCTGGGTACGGTGGATGTGGCGATCACCTCGGCTGATGGTCTGCCTTCTCAGGAGATTATCGATGCCGCACAGGCGCATATCGATGATGTACGTCCGGTCACGGCTAAAAACTCACTGGTACTGGCTCCTGAGCAGCGTCGTATCGATTTTGATATTGAGATCCGTATTGCCGGTATTTCGCAGGATGATGCCGTCAGACAGGTAAAAGCGGAAATTCAGGCGGTAATGTCCAGACTTGCCCCCGGCGAAAGTTTTACCCGCAGTGATGCAGAAACCGCTGTATCCCTGATTCCGGGCATCCGTGACCGTTTGTTTATACAACCTGCGGGTAATGTCCCCGCACTGGTTGATGCCGATCATCTGGAATGGCTGCAGCCCGGTACTGTCACCGTGAGGATGATGGCATGAAATCCCTGCTGAAGCTGTTATTGCCGCCGGTCAGTTACGGTACGGATGCCCCCGTACTGGATGCAGAACTGCAGGCTGAGGCTGACCAGCTGACAAAGGCACAAAAACAGGCTGAACGGGTACGGAACGGGGTCACCCCGTTTTTTTCGGATGCGTTACTGGCTGACTGGGAACGGGTTCTGGGACTGACAACTGATTACAGTCAGACGTATCAGCAGCGCCTTGAAATGGTGCTGTTTAAGCTGTCGGAAACCGGCGGACTCTCCATTCCTTACTTCATTCATCTGGCTGAACGTATGGGGTACAGAATCACCATAGAAGAACCTCAGCCGTTTCAGGCCGGTGTAAACCGTGCCGGTGACCGGCTGATGCACAAAGATGCTTTATGGCTGTGGGTCGTTAATGTTTATGGCTCCAAAGTGCAGCCATACCGTTTTCGTGCCGGTGTTTCCGCTGCCGGTGACCGGCTGACTGTCTATGCGGATTCCGTTCTTGAAAGCCTGTTCCAGGACTTAAAACCCGCACACACCTATTGTTATTTTACTTATCAGGAATCGTGATATGCAGAATTTAATGCCGCCTATCGATACAACTGACCATGCTTTTCATGACGGTGATCCGACTACCGGTCAACTCGGCACTATTGTCACCGCTGCATGGCTTAATGATGTTCAGGGTGCAACCCGCGACATTCAGGCTGAAATTATTGCCGTGCTGACTAAAGCAGGGATGCAGCCGAATCCACAAAAACAGAATCAGCTGGCAGAGGCTATCAGCCAGATTATCGGCAGTGGTGGCTATGCAACCAGCGGTGATTTAACGCTGGGACTGAGTAAAAAGATTGATAAGGCGGATATCGCTCAGCAACTTGGTAACGACACAACAAAAGTTCCTTCACTGCATTTAGTGACCACAGAACTCGGCAAAAAAGCCAGTGTTGCTGATGCTAACAGCAAACTCGCCAAAGACCAGAACGGCGCAGACATTCCGGATAAACCGAAGTTTATCGAAAAC